>NZ_CP079107.1:2400000-3600000 GCF_019285735.1 Paeniglutamicibacter sp. Y32M11
GGGGCGCAGGTTCACGAAGTGGTCAAGACTGAAGCGCAGCTTGAGAAGCATCTCTCGCTCGATCAAGCCCGAGGGGATCCGGCTGTCACCCGGTGCGGCACCCACAGCGCCAAAGAGGATAGCGTCGTGGGAACGCAAGGCGGTGAGTGTCTCTTCGGGGAGCGTCTCACCGGTCTCAAGCCAGTGTTCGGCACCAAGTTTGTAGTTGGTCAACTTCAGGTTTACACCGGTGTTTACGGTGACCACCTGCAAGACCTTAACTGCTTCGGCAATGACTTCAGGACCAATGCCATCACCTGGAATGACGGCAATATTCAAGGATTCGCTCATGACACATGAGTTTATCGACTCGTATCACTATGTGAGCAACCCGTCTCACAATATGGTCAACGGTGGTGACGCTACCTCCAAATCTCATGCCTTGGCATGAGTAACCGCGTGACAATTCACCGTAGGCTTGTTGCGAGAGACTCCTCCAAGATTTTTACCCAGGAAACGAATGACGCCGCACCGCACCATAGACAAATGGATTCGAGAGCATCCAGCCAAGATGGACCTCATCTTCGGGCTTTTTATTTTTCTCGTCTTTGGCGTCATATCGGGAGTCGCTTTCTCTGCCAATGGATACGGTTATTTCGCCGCTGTCCTGGCCATTGCCCAAACCTTTCCGCTCATTTGGCGTCGAAACCATTTGGGTTTTGTCGCAACAGTGATTGTGCTTGCTCATCTACTCCAAGTTCTCACCATGGATCAGATGATGCCCTCGCAGGTCGCCGTTCCGATCACTGTTTATACGCTAGCCGCCTTCGGCAAACGATGGCAGTCAATAGTGGGGCTATCGGCAGGATTTGTGGGAGCGCTTTTAGGCAGCTTCCGCTACTCATATTTAGCTAGTTCACAATCGCTGTACGAGAGCGTTGCCTCGTTTGTTGGCCTAGGATTGGTGGTTCTCGTCGCTTGGACGTTCGGGGATCTGGTCCGCACCCGCCGCTTGACGATGCAGACACTGGAAGATCGGGCCCGTCGATTAGAAATTGAGCGGGAACAAGAACGTTTGCTCGCTGCTGCGGATGAACGCAGCCACATTGCCAGAGAAATGCATGACATAGTGGCCCATTCCCTATCGGTGATCATTACACAGTCCGACGGCGCTCGCTATGCCAGTGAACAAGATCCTCACATCGCGCGAGAAACTCTTGCCACCATTTCGCAAACAGGCCGTGAATCCTTGAGAGAGATGCGTCGGTTGCTCGGTGTCTTGCGAAGTGATGACGAAGCATCCACCCGCCCCCTGCCGACGCTCACTGACATTCCCGCCCTCTTGGAAGCCACCCGAAAAATCGGCCTCCAAATCATATTTGAACAGCGAGGCAGCGCCCGACGGCAACTTCCCGCCGGTGCAGAACTCACCGCATACCGAGCGGTGCAGGAAGCACTGACAAACGTTCTCAAGCATGCCGGCCCAGAAACCACCGTGAGAGTGACACTTCAATGGGACAACCGGGGCTTCAACCTGCAGGTCTCTGACAATGGACGGGGCGCCGGAGCGCTAACGTCTTCTGATGCCGGCCAAGGACTAAGAGGCATGATCGAACGCGTTGCACTCTATGACGGGCGCGTTGATGCAGGACCACAGGCCGGTGGCGGCTTTCGTGCAAACGTATTTATCCCCTACACCGAGGAATAAGAGACTTGCCTAAAGATAATCCCATCCGGGTTGCACTCGTCGATGATCAGCTTTTAGTTAGAAGCGGATTCAGGATGCTTATCAATTCACAGACCGACTTAGAGGTCGTCGCCGAAGCCTCGAATGGTCGAGAAGCGATCTCGTCCTTGGCCCTTGCCTGCTCGGATGTCATTCTCATGGATGTCCGAATGCCCGAAATGAATGGGATTGAAACTACCGAACATTTACTAGCAGGGAAAGCTAAAGACGTTCCTGGACCAAAAATCATCGTCCTCACCACATTCGATCTTGATGAGTACGCACTGTCGGCCATTAGGGCTGGTGCTAGTGGCTTTCTTCTCAAAGACACTCCCCCGGAAGAACTCTTGGACTCGATCCGAACAGTGCACCGTGGAGACGCGGTCATTGCCCCTTCAACCACTCGCAGGCTCCTAGACCACGTCGCGCCAATGCTTCGCAGTACGACGCTCCCTGACAGTGCCCATGTAAAGGCTGTGGAATCCCTGACCCGACGAGAACATGAAGTGTTTTCACTCATCGCCAATGGCAGATCAAATCCCGAAATCGCAACGGAACTTTTTCTATCCGAAGCCACCGTCAAAACCCATGTTGGCCATATTTTGGCCAAACTCAGTGCGCGCGATCGAGTTCAGGCGGTTGTCATTGCCTACGAAACGGGAGTCGTCACACCGTAAGCGATTCAGTTTCTTCGAATGCAAAAGCAAGGACGAACGTTTTCTAGATCCATGCAGTCCCAGCGCCATTCTTCATCGATCATGTGAAAGGAAAGTAGACAGATCCACCAAACCGGAGTTTTTGAGACACCGTTCGAACTTTGGAACCAGATCTACTCAGATACACAGCGTATTTCGATCGATGATATTATTTCACCGGACTCTCGTTGAAGTGCCCACCGTGTAGATGACGGACTTTTGCGCGGCATAACCCTGGACGGATGGAAAGAACATCGTAGTGAATGGATGGAGAGGACGTTTTGCATCAATACTTCCATCTCCGGTGTGGAAGATCGCCCATTCCTCGTACAGGCTCGTAGACCGCTTGAGAACAGTATCTTCTCAGAGAAATACACCGCTTATCCATAGAGCTGCGTCCATACGTGAGATCAGAAATTTATCTGCCGATTTTGTCCGTTCTATATTGGATACAGCAGGGTGCGAGTATCTAGAAGGCTCAGCCTACGGTAAGGCTACCTTCGATATCATCAACGATTCGTTTGCGAATGCGATGGCTGCCTTCGACGCAAGTGGCATGATCTTCGAGTCGTCCAGCTTGAAAAGAGAGCTGCATTTATCACTTCTTGCCCATTCGCTGCGTAAGAATATGGCTAGGGCCATTAGCGTCCCCGTATCTGACGGAACTGAGACAACGGGTAATAGGTTAGGTTCCTCCTTTGAATATCCCATAGACGTGGTCTACACGTGGGTGAATAGCGAGGATCCCAAGTGGAAAAAAGACTATGCCGAAGCTCTGGCCCAGTTTGGGTCAAATGCCCCACCAACGTCTTCCGATATCGTCCGATTCCAAGACAGAGAAGAGTTAAAATACTCTCTTCGATCTTTGGAGATGTTCGCTCCTTGGGTTAATCATATTTACATCGTTACGAACGGCCAGGTTCCTCAATGGTTGGATCAGGATAACCCTCTGATCACTGTAGTTGCGCACGCAGAAATATTTGATACAGATCTAGATCTTCCAACATTTAATTCACACGCTATAGAAGCAAATATTCACCGAATACCTGGATTAAGTGAACATTTCTTATATTTTAATGACGATGTTTTCTTAGGAGACTGGTGTACACCGGAAACCTTCTTCACCAAAGATGGTAAAAGTAAATACTTTGAAAGTGATAATCTTGTCCCCGCAGATCCATCCATAACTGACCTCCCCAGCAACTGGGCCGCTTTCAATAACAAACGGCTTCTGGAAGAGAAATTCGGATACGTAGCGAAGAAGAAATTTAAGCACACTGCTCACGCGCAGCGTTTAAGTACGCTCAAGATGGCAGCCGATCACTTCCGCAGAGATTTGGACGAAACAATCGTCAAAAAATTTCGCCACCGTTCCGACCTTGCCCTACCTTCAAACTTGGCGCACCATTTTGGCAATATTATCGGTACGGCCGTCTCTGCCGACATCAGCTACAGATATGTTGACGTTAGTTCCGTGCGCGCCGATGTTGAACTCTCACGGCTGCTCCTCTGGGACGAACCGACTGTCTTTTGCCTCAATCAGGTCTCGTCTCGACTAGCAAGCGACGAGACCGAAGCGACCATGATCCGTGGATTTCTACAAAATTACTTCCCGTGGAAATCTGGCGCTGAGCTACGATAATAACGACATTTGCGAAGCGACAATTCTTCTTGGTAAATATGCCCAACGCGGCCGTCGGCGCAGCCGAGACTTAACGAATTGGTTCCCGACGGAGCGGGTGATTCCGTCTTGGCGCGTCATCAAGTCATCGTGTCCAAGACTTGTGCTGAATAGCGTCTGTTGGTACCTATGTTCTGACGACTTGGTACCGCACCCGCCGCGTTGCAGGTACTGACTTTCTGGCGAAGTGGTACCGCATCGAGCTTTTGTTGTATTGGCCAAGAACCGATGACGGGCTCTTGGCAAATACGGAAAAACCTCTGGGCGCACTACCGCTTCGCCGGAAACGCACTACCCCCCTGCCCAGAAGAAGCATTACCGGGTCGCTAGAACATCACTACTAAGAGGCGCTATTTGGCAAATACGGTAGCGAAGCAACAAAAAAGTACGCCTTGCTGACTTCCCCGCTCACGGTGTCCACCACCGGTAGCGTGGGGCCGACCCAGTCCACGAACATTGCTTTGCCCGGTTCGTGTTGCAGGGTGGCCACGACGTCGTTGACGGCGGCGAACCGGCTGAATAGTGCGCAGTATTAGGAGTAACTGTATTTCTTCTGCTCGCTGGTTGAGCCGAGGTATTTCACCCAGCCCTGCTGCAAGGTGAAGTACCGGTTGTGTTTCATCTCTTCGACGACTGAAACGAAATGCGGGTCCGCATAGTCCTAGGAAACGGTCTTGCGCCCGTCCGGGAAGAGCTACTCAATGTCTGCTACGGTCATCGTTGGAAAGCTTTCGGTGGTGATGCCGGCGGTGGTGGCGGTGGTGGCGGTTTTCTTCACGGCCGAGACATCACGACGTGAACAGCCCACCGAATCGCTGATTTCCTCATAAGTGAGGCCTTTGAACACCAAGGACATTATGGCTTGATAATCCACCAAGGGATTTCTCCTCTGATCGATTCGCCGCACCGTGTTGTGTGGCGACCAAATCAGAGGATCGCAAAAGGTCCTTGAACGGTACCGTGTTCCCAGAACAGCAGTACCATCAAGCCAGAACAGACGTACCTTCTGACGCTATTCGGCAACTTGCTCTCCACCCGTGTTTCCACAAGATCGGATAGGGCTGCCTATAAAGGCCCAGAACGTTACCGCATAGTCGGAATGCCACCACCAAGAAGCCGGACGAGCGCAACCTCCTGAGGCTATGAAGCAGCCAACCGGCACCTTTGTGAAGAATCTCGGCTAATGGGTGATCCCCAAAGCGTCGAATACTCACTATACGGAACGGGTGAACCAGGTGTGCATGTTTTCCAGCGTGTAGCGTCAACCACAGTAAGGTCTTGCGGAAATCATGCCACCGTCTTGTCGGCGGCATGATTTCCGTGACTGCTCAATCTTCCATCTCAGTAACCGCTCAAATCTCCCACGGAGCCGGAATTTGGAATGTGGACTTCATGAACGTTGTGGCGATCTCCTGTGTGTAATCAGGATTCGGATCACTCTCAGCTTCGCCAAATGTCAGACAATCCAAGTTAGTGAACTTCATTTGAGAAAGCCGTCTCAGAGTGTCCGGAGCACCCAAAGGGATGAAACTTACGTTCAACTCCCCTTGAATGTAGGCACCCTCCATATAGCCAGCGTACTGTGCCAACGACGAGATAAGTGAGATGTCGCTTCCACTCCGGAATCGTTGCGCTCGTGTCGTACTTATTTCTTCGGAATATTGTTCACATAACTTCTCGAGCATTGAGACTCGTTGCGGATGTGGGGTGTGCAACATTCCCTGAGTAATTGTTACTCCAAAGTCCCGCTCGACTAGCCTTCGATTATTCATTCCAGCTGCTTCATGCGGTTCAGCTCGAAACCCAAGGTCGTTAATCTTTGTCGATGATAAGAAGAATCGAGCTTGCCCGACCGACGTGAAATACTTTTCCGGCTGTTGATCCTTCATCAAAAATACGTCATCGTTCATATACAGGAAGTGCTCGGAAAGCCCTGGAATACGGTGCAATACTGTCTCAATCGCGTGCGAATTAAACACAGGGAGCACTTCACTATTTGGGAACAATTCGCGGTGATCAACTACAGTGATGCGTTCATGATCCTTCAGCCATGCAGGACGTTGCCCGTCTGTAACCAAGTAGATATGGCGAATCCAAGGCGCGTGGGCATACAAGCTGCGCAATGAGTACCGTAACTCATCTCGATTTCGGAATCGAAGCTCACCGCCGGCTAAAGTCGAAGGTACAGTTTCCCCTGAATTCGCGTCTCGTTTTTGCCGCCAGACCTTATCTGATCCGTCCACCCAGGTGTATACGACATCTACGGGAAATTCTACGCTAGACCACAAAGGACGACTGAGCGATGGTACCCAGAGTGCAAAGAGAGGTTGGTTGAATTGGTCGGAACTCAGATGATCAACTTCGAAATTCACTCGTGGAGCCCGATAAAGATCCGGCCTCCGTTCATCAAGGTCCCAAAATTCGAGAGTTATGCCTGCTGCAAAGCCAACATGGCGTCGCGTTCCATTCACCCCGAAATGATGGAAAATAAAAAGCCGACTCACATCTGCCCATGCCACTTCATCGCGGTCGGTCCGCCAGCTCACCCCATCCATATCCAAACGGGTACGACCCGCATAAAGGCGCACCTCCAGGTCACTTGGATTGGTCTGTACGAGATGCTCGAGCACCGCATTTCGGTCCGCCATCCGAACGCCCCATGACATGCCCCTTGTTGACTTTAATGCTCGGCAGCGCAAGTGGCTCCCTTCGAACATCTCCTCCAAACGCTGGCGATTATTCTCACGAGCCCGTTCCGGAAGGATCTCACTGAGAGTGACAGCTATAACACTCGAGTCACCAGAATTCCCGTTTTTACTGGCTTCATTCAGTTCATTCGAATCGACACTGCTGGCCTTCGAACGAAGCAGCCGAGAGCTCGGAGAGGACCCACTAATTGCTTTTTCGGAAACACCGCTTGTTTTCAGGCCCCCATTCTCAGCACCCTCGTTTCCGATATCAAGTAATTGACGAGCTGATAGTGGACGTTTCACGAGCTCCTGAAAAAGGGTTTCCCACTGCGTCGCAATCACATCCGGTGCAAATCGTTGTAGGGATTCTGTGGCCCTCGCTGCCATCTGGAGTCTTTTGCCTTCATCGCCCATAAGAATCCTGAGGGCTTCGGCGAAGCCACCGACATCACCTACTGGAACGAGATAACCGTCTTTACCATGCTCGATAATTTCGCGAGGTCCAGTCTCGCAGTCAAAAGAAACCAAGGGCAGTCCTGCCCCGCGCGCCTCCAGTAGCACGAGTGGAAGCCCTTCCGAAACAGAGGCAAGCGCTCCAATCGAAGCCCGAGCCCATTCCTGCTCGATTTCATCCGTGGGGGGGAAGATTTCGACTTGGCGGGCGATTCCCAAATTGCGTGCGGTCGCAATTACCTGTTCTCGTCCTGGACCATCACCGAAAATCCGGAGACGCCAATCCGGGAACTCATCGGCAACTCTTGAAAAGGCCCGCACTAAGGTACTGAATCCCTTTGCACTAACCAGTCGACCCGCACCCATTACAACCTTCTGAGTACCACTGCTCCTAGGGCGACCAATGTTCGGCAGTGCATTCGGAATAACGTCCACACGCGGCGCACGCGAACCCCATTGATTTTGAAGCCATTCCTTGTTTCGTTCGGTAAGCGCAACTATCGAATCTACCCGAGGAGAATGTCGCAGAATAGGTTCCGCAGTAGATCCCCGAGCCATAGAGTTTCGATGTTCTTGTTGGACGACTTTCACTGATGCAGGACAGGCCAGAAGTGCAAATACCGTCAATGCCGGGGTAGAGGTGACGATGATATCTGCAGTACAAGCACTGAAGTACTGGAACAGCGCAGAGTCAGTAGCGCTACAAAACTGATCGTCCCATTCTCGCGGAATAACTAAACTCGCCTGCCCCTCTCGCGCACTAAGCTGAGTTATGTAATCTGTACGTACACCGTCGCCAAAATCAAAGCCCGAATCAGGCGCCTGATAGACACTTGCTACTGTAACTTCGTGTCCGTGCTCCGCCATAGCGCGCGTCTGGAACGCGAACGCTCGCTCAGTTCCAGCGCGAGCGTCGGAAGTGGTAAGTACATAGGTGAGTTTCATAGGTGAGTTCCTTCGTCATTCTTCAGTCTCACGAGAGCAACAGCCAAGTGCTGATCTAAGGTCCAATAGGGTCTCATCTGAATAACTTCTCCGATTACCGCCCACGAGGATGTGTAACGGAACCTAACGGTTTCTCGTGGCTTGGTTGAGCTGCTACCGCCCCACTGAAGTCGAATTGGGGACACCGGCCGTTCAACGTTAGTTATGTATGCATCCCAGGCTGATTCCTTACCGTCAAGAGCAAGGTTAGCTTTGATCCATTCCGGCGTCGAAAGCCGAAATTCCTGCCGTAGGCCGATTTCCGACAATGGCGGACCACTAGCAGTCATGACCTCTGTTCGACGGCGTTTGAGCTGGACCCGCCATCCAGTACCCACGAGAGGCGCAACCGCTAAGTTCAGAACACCAAGCCCCGCATCAATAGAAACAACGACGGGCGCCATGTCCAATTCGTTGATACGCAATAGGTTTACAGCACCGGATTCTTCGTGCTGAATAACCCAACGGCTTCCATTGGTTACTCCCTCGTTTCGCGTGAATTCTAGAGACTCGGCCCGTATAGCTCTGATCGAAACACGTCGCCATCCAACTTTCGCCGAAATCTCGTAGGAGTCCTGCTCCAAACTCCGCAAGTCCACAAACCCATGGCTAGGGCCAGGATCCCCTACCGCGGATTCGATCCGCTCTTCCGGATCTGGAATTCTGGGTGTCAATACTATAGCGGTGGCCCCTGCCGCAACCCTCCAGTTGAGGAAAGCACCGTCATCGAAAACGAATTCAATATCTCGAACCTCAGGCTGACGGATGTCAAGTTTGGCTTCAACCTCTTGCACCTTACGTTCAACCAAGACTCGCAACGAGGCCGGGAGAATGTTCCTTTTGGGAGCTAAGCGTGCAAGGGAACGTTGGAAGCCACGGTTCCTCCCCCCATGGAGCGACGATTCATCTTTCTTGGCCATCAAGAGATCCCCTTGCTTAATGCTGTATACAAAACTATCCCCGGATTATTCATTACCATTAAAATAACAAACCTACTCTTATTTTTTAACCAATAAGCATAAAACTTAACAATCGATCAAACGAACAACTCGGAGAACGAGATACAGACAAGTCGACCACGACAGGCAAAAATTAATATTTAGTTACGCGTCGGCTCTGATTCGACGAATAATATCAATCCACTTACTGTGAATAGTTTCAGAACCAAAATTCGCCTCGATCCACTTTACTCCATTCGCACCAAACTCACGTTGCTTTGCAGGGTTATGTATCAACTCGAGTATGGCGTCGGCGAAAGGCCTCATGTCTCGATTAGGTAGCAGATTACCCGTGTAACCGGTCTGAATAAGCTCACTTGGACCATAGGAGCATGGGAGCGATATTACCGGGGTACCCATCATTAGGGACTCCGCAATAGTCAAGCCAAACCCCTCACTTCGCGAGGTAAAGAGAGAAATTTTAGACGAAGCAAATTCTTGGAGTGGTGTTTTCGTTTGGCCCAACAATCGTACGTTTCCCAATAAATCAAGTTCACTAATGAGACTCTTCAGCGTCGATTCAAGTGGTCCTGTTCCGAAAATATCCAGTTTAAAACCGGGATATGATTCGACAACCAATTTGGCAGCCAGAATAGCTTCGTCGAGACCTTTGCCCCCGACGAGACGGGACACGATGACGGCATCTCTCGTACGCTGAGTATCAAGAATCGAGGCCACTGGCAGTGGATTACCAATTACAACAATATTCGCCGTTCCACCCGAAAATTTCCGCAGGTCAGCGGCTTGTTCGGAAGTCAGAGCTATCACTGCATCAAATTCGGACAATCTTTCGAAGTAGGCCTCATACTGTTTTTTCAGTTTACCCTTATCGTCCAAATGGTTCATATGAATGACAGCAACTATTTTATGGCGGGTGCTCTTGAGCCTTAAGAATTGACCGGGCACGTTGTTACCATCGCACAAGATGAGTACATCACCCGCAGCCGCCACAAATTCCTTGAAAAATTGCCGCCTCCAGTCCCAAATACTTTTGAAAACTTTAACCTTTTCAGAAGTAGGGCTGAAAGCCTGCACGCCAACAATGCGGCCTTTTTCACTGAATTCTGTTCGCAAAAAACAGAATCCATTTATAGAAAACATTTTTGTAGAAACAATAATATCATTAGATACAACGTCCGACTGGCGCCTAAATCCTGACGAATCGAAATGATCCACTTGAACTATCCGTCCAACTCGATCAAGTATTTCTAGGCGGAATTCGCGTTTATTTCCTGATTTAGTAAATGATCGCCATACTTTATCTCCTTCAATATCGTAACCTATGCGAATAAAATTTCCGCTTAGGGTTTTGCTTTCTATGCGGTAGGCCTTAGGTCGCAAATCCGCGATATTATCAGCATTATCAGCATTATCAGCATTATCAGCATTATCAGCATTATATTTTTCAAAAAAATAATCGTACGGATTAACGACTACAATATCGTCCTTCAACTTACCCTGTGATTTGAGATCATCAACGACATCACGATAGTTGATAGCAAATTCGTAAGTAAATATACAAACATCATTCTCGGTAGCCGATAATAGAATCGATCTATTGAGAACGGCGCCAGTTAGACCGCCGGTTCCGAAACTCGGAATAATAGAAACTACTCGCACTTATGTACCTTAACGTTGAATCAACAGGGAATTGAGGTGAATGCCCTACCTGGTTATTGGCTAGCGTAATCCCACTAGAGTTCGAAAGTGCTCTTTGCCGGCAGGAGTCGCTGCAAGGCTCCTCGAATAAAGGCGTCTGTTTCAATGCGCTGCTCATCAGACTCGGGCGTGGAGCCGTCGTTAATGACTATGCAATCCTTATCTCGTCGTCGAATGAGTTTTGCAAACCTTGAACGTCCGTCTCTAGTTGCTGGGTCAATGTAGTCATAACGGATTTCACCGGGTATTGCGTTTCCCGTTGCAAGCGCATAGTTGAAGTAGAAGGAACCAGCAACAGCAATGTCGGTTGCTTCTCGAAATTGTGCCGCGCGCGTAGTTCTAAACTCCTCACTAAACTCGCGCTCTGCCGCTTCAATAACTGACTTTCGGAGGGGGTTTGGAGTATGAAAGAACTTGCGGCTAAATGATGTATACCCTCTAGAAAGGAGTGCAGTTCGGGCATTTTTGGCAGCTACAGTTGACGCATTATCAAGCTCCGAAACCTCATCGAACTCAACTAAAGCCTTGGAGAAAAATACCTTTGACATTCCGTTTCCATAGAAGAAAGTTTCTGGAGAAACTGTTCTAGACAAAATAAAGTCATCGTTTAGATAGAGAAAATGTTCTGCAAGGTCTGGAATGCGATGCAAATTTGACTCGATTGCATGTGAATTGAAATTGGGTAATCCTATCTCATCGGGCCAAATCGTTGAGTGATCTACAATTTCGATTCGCGGATTAGATGTATCTAGCCATTCGGGTTTTTGGCCTGCCGTCACAATCCAAATTTTCCGAATCCAAGGAGCGAATTGCTCGATAGACCGTAGGCTGTATCGAAGTTCATCATGATCAGCAAATCTGGCATCTGAAACCGCATTGCCTACAAACTGATCTTCATCGAGTATGTGCAGCGCTTCCGCCTTCTTCATTTGCCATTGGCTGTCGGAGCCATCGACCCAGGTGAAGACCGCGTCAACTTCGAAGTCGATCGTCGTTGAGCTTTTCGATTGTGCGTTTCGTAGAGCTGCCTCGAAAGATAGCTGATCATGGCGGAAATCTGGTAGCGTCGTCGCAACCGGATTCCAGATTGGAACCGAAACAACCTTTTGGCCTTCTGCGCCTTCAATAGGTTCCTCTGCAAACTTTTCGCCATGCTGCCAGAAATTGAACTCTATACCTTGGGAAGAACCAGCCCTGAAGCTCGATTCCGAATCGAAAGCGACTCGTTCGTAGACTTTCATTCCTGACATTTTCCAACGATTTGACAAGTTGGTCACGAGACTCGGCTCGGACTGAATTTTACCGTTAATCCCAATCGCTTGGAAATACCAATGGTTGAACTCAGGACGTGTCCGAATCAAATGAAGAAGCTTCTCGCGATCCAATTCGGAGAGGTGTAAAGTGCTCGGTTCATCGAACTTCTTCTCAAACTGCCAATATTCTATGGACTGCTGATGGAGAAGATTTTCAAATTTTTCAAGCGTTTCACGTTTTATTTGTGATAAATTAAGGTGTTCGGTTATCCTGAATACCATACTCTTTCCGCCGGCAGGGAGTATGAGGAGATCAGAACGTAAATTATGCTGACGAAACTTCGTTATATTTCGACGCTTTTGTTGACTTTCTTTTTGCGATTTAACAATCGATTGAACTTGCCTGCGTACTTGCTTGGCCTTGTTCATGGGAAGATTTATTGAAAGTTGCATAAAATATCCTTTTCAATTGGTCGACATAAGCCACAGAACTAGTCTGTTGCGTGATAGTTAAGGATCTGTCTCCTAGCCCAGCAAGTTGGCTCGACAAGCCGAACTGTCCCTAGTTTCCAGCGTTGCATAGAGCTGTATGACTGCGCACTCAGTGATGTAAGTCTTTTCGAACTACTAAATTGTACCGTACGCACGGACCTCTTTCATGTTCGAATGGCACATGCGACTAGGGTGTCGGCAAAGCCATTGGCACGAGCCGAAACCAGTCGTCTCGAGTTTCTAGCTGACGCGATTTGGCGACCCGGACGCGAAACACCAGCAGCGTCCCGGGCACCGAGGTGACCTTAGAACTGCTTTCCCTGCCCACGCCTCACCAGCAGCGGGCCATGGACCTCATCGACCAGCACACCAAAAACCACTGAAAGTAGCTACGCAACCCAGACACAGAACGCCAGGATCCCCGAGAATCCGGGCATCCTGGCGTTCTGTCTAACGTAACTTCAGCTTAGACACCTGATAAGTTTGAAGATCTGAATTGAACCGGCTGGCTAGCCGGTCGAACAGGCAATGAATCTCTCAACAACTGCAGATCAATATTCAGTTTTGGCAGGCTAGCCATTCTGGCGATTTTGTCGAAATCAAGAGTACTCAGCGATTCCTTTCTGACCGTGACGCGTGAAACCTTGGAGCTGTCCAGACATGAAAAAAAGTCATTAAACTTAAAGTCACCTCCTGTTAGTTGCTGATCCTCGACGTCAAGCCATACCCAAGGGACACCGTACGCTTGGGCAACGATTAGACCGTGTAGCGAACTCGAGATGACAACTGATGCTCCCGCAATCTCTTTCGCTACGTGACTCACCTGAAGCCTAACGTCGGAAACACGAATCTTTGGATTCCCAGACAAAACGGCAGATCGGTGAACATAATGAGGGACGCATACAACGTCACCGTGCAATGAATCATCCGGCTTGACAAAGTCTGGAAGTAAAAGCCCTGGATCACCAAATACGTCCGGAACATCCCACCCCAACGTATTTATCAATTCCGCTTTAGTTAAACGACCTCTAACAGCGTGAATTTTCACACCAGTTAGCTTCGCTCGAGTTTCGATTTCATCTGGAGTCAATGCTTTAATGAGGCCACTCCCCCAAACGTCAACATTATTTCGTTTGATCCATCCCAGAATCGATCCTACGGAATAGAGCGTGCGGGATGGAAGGCCGATTCGGTTCGATTGCACGGGCTGCCGACCGGTATAGGAGTGAATTAAATGTGGGCCAATCCAGTCTCCAAAGTTAAGAGTACCGGACGACCAATACATACTAACCGTGTCTCCCCCGCTAAATGCTCCCGCCTCTTCTTGCTTGCGCAACGACACGACAAGTCTTGCCGCATCGACAACGGCGGCTTCTACGCCTTCAAGACTGACGCTCCTAGAAATTGCCTGAATCTCTTTGCCATCCGGCGCGAATAGAACCGTTGAATAAATTACGAGGGTATCGTGAACCCACCGGGTTGATGCCGAATTTAGGCCTACCACACCAACAATAAATCCCCCCAAGACGTCCGGCACCACTCGAATAGACACACTAGAACCCAAAATCGGAAGACGTGCCGACATCGCCTCGTTTGAAACATCGAACCGGGTAAATAGATCTTTAGTTTCCGTCCTATTAGCCATTTGCGCTACGACTCGCCCCAACGGCCTGCTATCCAAATTATTCAAAACTTTAGTCCTCCAAAAACTTTGCTTTATATCTTCGAATTCTATATAAATAATATACGACGATCAATTTAACTGAGGCGCACTATATTCGTGGGCCTTGGTTGCAATGTTTTAATTACAAGAAACGAGAAATGCCAACTTTCGCTTCTTGTCAAGAAGCATTAATGCCAATACTTGTTTCTTGCCGTCTTGATCAACCAATTCCAATGCATTGAGCGAACCTCTAGCGAGTCAACGATATGGTGATCGAATTTTGATGGAATAAATCTTGGATCAATCATGCCGAGCTTTTCATCCATCAGCTGCTCATTGATGTCGAAATAACCAAACCCACGCTCGGCACACGCACTCGCAAGCATGGAGTTGTAGTGCAACGCAAGATCCGTCCTCATGACATCAGATGTATAGGTTTCCGTCAGGTTCTTCAGCACCGACGCACGTCGCTCTTTATCAACTTCTGTGTCAGCGAAACGTTCCGTAAGAATCCGCATTATATATTTTACGGACTTTGCTCGATCGTAGCATAATACAGGTAGATTGACGCCTTTTACTATTATTTTATTTGAATCAATATCCAAGCCATCTAAATAATCAACGTATGTCGATATAAAGAATTTCAGTCTATCTTCTACAGATTCCTCGTCACCGAGGACGTATTGACGAAAAGGAACACCGAGTTCGACATCAACCTGACCCAAATTAAAAACCGCGAAGTCCGGCTCGTACGACTCCAACCAACGCGGAATATCGCTACCCAAGCCGAGGGTTGAACTGAGCCTGCCTACGCCCGTTACGGTGGCGGCCGAGACGGCCTTTGTTACCGCGTTAATCCCACGAAGGCTGTGATTTACTACTCGTAACTGATTTGTTATGTTGAAATATTGCGCATGAGAATCTCCTACGATCAAAAATTTCATAATCAGCCTCACTTTTGTTTGTTATAATATTTACTTCTTGAAACTACATTATTTCAATGTTTTCTTACGTTTATTAATACATCACAGGTAAAGTAGTTCAAATCAGGGCATAGATTCTTCGAACTTCGGGAAAATTGGTGAAGGTGCCGGCAGTTCCGTGCCGGCCACAAGTGCGTTGTCGAACCCGACAAACTCACGGGCCGAACCCTCGGCCTGACCTAGAACCTCTAACAGCGAGCCCGCAGCAGTCGGCATCACTGGTTGGACTAAGATGGCAACTCGGCGCAGTACCTCGATGGTCACATAGAGAACGGTCTCCATACGGGCTACGTCCGTCTTGCGAAGTACCCAAGGTGCCTGATCTGCAAAGTAGGCGTTCGTGTCGCCCAAAACGGTCCAGATGGCTTCAAGCGCCTTGCTAAATTCCTGACGGGAGAAAGACTCTCGACAAATTTCCAAGAGTTTTCCAGCTTCGGCCATTATCTGCTGATCCGCATCAGTAAATTCGCCGGGCGTTGGGACTACTCCCCCGCAGTTCTTCGCGACCATAGACAGTGACCGCTGGGCAAGGTTGCCGAGGTTGTTGGCTAGGTCAGAGTTCATGCGTCCAACAATGGACTCATGGCTGTAGCTGCCATCAGCTCCAAAAGGTACCTCACGAAGGAAGAAGTAGCGGACCTGGTCCAGCCCATACTGTGAGACGAAGTCAGCAGGAGCTACAACGTTGCCCAGAGACTTGGACATTTTCACGCCGTTGTTGTGCAAGAAACCGTGGATCATGACGCGCTTGGGCAGTGGCAGCTTTGCCGACATAAGGAAAGCTGGCCAGTAGATCGCGTGGAACCGTGAAATGTCCTTGCCGATAACGTGCACGTCCGCCGGCCAGTACTTCTTGAACGATTCGGATTCGATGTCTGGGAACCCGGTACCGGTCAAATAGTTGGTCAGAGCATCAACCCAGACGTACATGACATGGTCCTTGTTTCCAGGAACAGGTACTCCCCAGTCAAACGTGGTTCGGGAAATCGAGAGGTCTTCGAGGCCACGTTCGACAAATCGAATTACTTCGTTAAAGCGAGTGTGCGGGGCACCAAAATCGGGCTGTGCCTTGTAGAGCTCAAGCAGCTTGTCCTGGTATGCGGAGAGACGGAAGAAGTATGATTCTTCTTCGGTCCAGGTGACCTCGGTATCGGTCTCCTTCGCGTACCGTTGGCCGTCTTCGCGAACTTCGGTGTCATCCTCTGCATGGAATGCTTCGTCACGCACGGAGTACCACCCGGCGTACTTGTCGAGATAGATATCCCCGTTGGCCTCCATCCGCTTCCAGATGGCCTGAGCCGCGGCATAGTGGTCAGAATCCGTGGTGCGGATGAATCTGTCATAGCTGATGCCCAGCTCGTCGTTCATTGCTTGGAATGCATCCGAGTTTCGCTGTGCCAATTCGCGCGGCGTGATCCCCTGGCGTTCGGCGGTCTGTAGCATCTTCTGCCCGTGCTCGTCCGTGCCGGTCATGAAGAACACGTCGTATCCGTCAAGGCGCTTGAAGCGCGCCATGGCGTCAGTAGCAATTACCTCGTACGCATGCCCAATGTGGGGCACACCGTTCGGGTAAGAGATGGCGGTGGTGATGAAAAACGGAGTCTGCTCAGAAGTCACTAGAGAAATCTATCGTAGATTCGCTCTAACCCGCCCATTCGAGTACTTTATGTGAGCTGGTCGAGCTCGTCCCAGAAAGCGATACGCAAGGCACGGCGTACATCCTGCAGGTCCGTCTTCCATTCCCCGATCCGCTGAGCGCAATCCTTGAGTAGCACTCTGTCGATCTCCGGGGGAAGTAGGGGTCTGTCGGCCAGTAGATCCTTCAACTCGGCCTGAGTCGTGCTCGCGTGCCAATTCTTTGCCACACTGCTACCGACTTCGGCGGCAACGTCCATGGTGCCAGATTCACTACCTGTGCCCCCAGCAAAACCAGATGTTTGCTGGGTCGAGCTATACACCAACTGGTAGTCGGCGGGTGCCGGAGCCGCTGGCTGGATTGGAGTCTGAAACCTGGGACGCTGATTTAATAGCGCCGGCGTCGGCACTCTCGGGGCGCCAGGCTTCGGGCCCGACACGTGCTCTTCGATAACAGGTGTGGGATATATAACGGCCATCGGCGCATGGGCAATCGTCGCGGTTTGACTGGCATGTTCTGGATCCCATGTCACGGCCTTCACAAATGCGGATTTGATCAGATCTTCTGGCAATGTGATGATGCTGTCCACACGAAGAGCTAGGTGCTCGGCCACGGAGGCAACGCCCAATCGGTGATCGGCCTTCTCCACACCGATCAGGACGACCTTCATACCCAAGTCTTGGGCCTCTTCCACTGCCTCTGCGAGATCATCATCGCCGGATACCAAAAAGGCAACGGATGCGGCACGGTTGCGGGCGATGCCCACCAAATCAAGGCCCAGCTTTAGGTCAACGCCTTTTTGCTCCCCATTAAAGGAGATCCGGCCCAGCCGCACCTTCACACCGGGTATCAGACCTATGCGCTTGTGTTGATCGGTAAATATGGCGTCTTTTGCTGCGTCATACCAGTAGATTCTCAAGTTTTCCAGGCCGCTAGATTCCTTGGCAGTCTTGAGAATCCCTTCGACCAGAGCTTCGTAGTTCACGGTATAGGCAGCGCGCAGCGTCGTTCCGGCAGCGCGATGTCCCCCGATAGCTAACAAGAAACTTGCATCAACGAATATTGCGCTCTGAGACATCATCACCCAATCCTATGCGGTGCCAAGGAGCTGTTTGAGAAACGCGCTGGCCAGGCATCGTTTTTCTGAGTGTTCCGCCGATGAAGTTCTTAGCTGAAAGATGGATTCTCGAGCTTAACGAAAGGTAGCCCGAAGGAACGACCAAGCCTAGTTAGATTCTTAGAACATCACTGGCGAGAGCACAAAAAAATGTGCCCCACATGCCAACCTGGATGCTGCTCTCGAAAGAAATCCGAGACGACATCAGGCGGCATGCTGGGCACACTTGTAATACAGATTAGGAGTATTAGTCCTCGAGGTTGATTTCGCGGGCGACGGTGGCGCCAATAGCTGCACGCACGATGTCTAGGACACCCGCGGGCAGTGCCGAATCGACGGCCAGCACGGCAAAGGCTTCGCCACGCTCTTCCTTGCGGGCTACCTGCATCCCACCGATGTTCACGCCCTGCTCACCCAGCACGTTACCCAAGGTGCCGATGACACCCGGGCGGTCGGCATAACGAAGCACAATCATGTGATCCGTCAGCGGAATCTCAATCTCATAGCCATTGATGCCAACGAGCTTTTCGATCTGCTTCGGACCGGTCAGCGTGCCCGCAACTGCCAGCTGAGTGCCTTCTGTAGATGCACCCTTGACCGTGAGCAAGTTGCGGTATTCTGGCGAATCCGGCGTGGTGACCAGTCGAGTGGTAACCCCGCGCTGCTCGGCCAGCACTGGAGCGTTAACGTAGGACACCTGATCAGAAACGACATCCATGAAGACACCCTTAAGAGCCGAAAGCTCGAGAGCCTTCACGTCCAAGGAAGCAATTTCTCCGGCAACTACAACATCGATGTTGGTTAGGGAGCCAACGGTCAGTGCGTTGAACACACGACCCAGTTTTTCGATCAATGGAATACCCGGGCGAACGTTTTCGTCGATGATGCCGCCGGCAACGTTGACTGCATCGGGAACAAGTTCGCCGGCCAGTGCCAAACGAACGGATTTGGCCACCGAAACGCCGGCCTTTTCCTGTGCTTCCTCGGTTGAGGCACCCAGGTGCGGGGTGACAGTTACGTTTTCAAATTCGAAGAAGGGAAGATCGGTGCTCGGCTCCTTGACGAAGACGTCAATTCCGGCGCCGGCGATTTCTTCGTTTTTCAGCGCCGTGTATAGGTCATCCTGATCAACCAATCCGCCACGGGCGACATTGATGACATAAGCGGTGTTCTTCATCTTGGCAAAGGCTTCCTTGCCAAGCATGCCAATGGTTTCCGGGGTCTTGGGCATGTGGATCGTCACGAAGTCGGATTCGGCCAAGAGCTGATCGAGGTCTACCAGGGTGACACCAAGCTGCTGTGCGCGCGCCGGGGTGATGTACGGGTCGTAGGCAAGAATCTCCATGCCGAAGCCCTGCAAGCGTGCTGCAACAAGTGCACCGATTCGCCCCAAACCAATGATGCCGGCCTTCTTTTCGAAGAGCTCGACACCAGTGTAGGAACTACGCTTCCACGCGCCACTCTTCAGTGATGCGTTGGCGGCGGGAATGCGGCGTGCCAGGGACACAATGTGGCCCACGGTCAGCTCTGCCGCAGAAATGATGTTGGAGGTCGGTGCATTCACGACCATGACACCGGCCTGGGTAGCGGCCTTGATGTCCACGTTGTCCAAGCCGACTCCGGCACGGGCAATGATCTTCAAGTTCTTTGCTGCTGCGATAGCTTCGGCATCCACCTGAGTGGCAGAGCGTACGAGGATCGCATCAACGTCGACAATGGCGGCTAACAGCTGGGAGCGGTCCGCACCGTCGGTCTGGCGAATTTCGAAATCGGGCCCCAGGGCCGCAATGGTTGCGGGCGAGAGTTCTTCTGCCAAGAGTACGACAGGCTTGTTTACAGACACGGGGTGGCACCTTTGCTATTACAGTGGGCTGGATGCATGGCTAAGGAACGACTTAGCCAGAGACCCCAGAATATAACCCAGCCCGGTATATTCCCGGCTCGACTGCGCGATGTTACGAGCCCGAGCACCATTTGTGTGAGCATTTTCACAACCTCCAACCCTTGTTGGAAATTTGGCAGTCAAAGCTTTAGGCGGCATCAACTACGTCTTACGTCTTCAAAGGGGTTGCTCCAATTTGGCGCTAGCTATAAAGGCCACTGTGTCTCTCCTAGCTGCAAAGGACTAGCTACATAAGTTCCCCCATCAAAAGCCAGTCGGCTTACTCTCGATCAGCAATGGCGCTAGCCGCGTGCCACATCAAGTTTGTTGCGGATCATTATGCGCCACGCAGTAACACTTCGCCCGGCTTCGCGTTTCCCGCACCAAACACGAGATGGCGGGTGGCGATCTTTTCCGTGAAGAACCTATCGTGACTGACCACCACCACGGCACCTGGGAAGTGCAGCAAAGCCCGTTCCATAACTTGGGTGCTGGACATGTCCAGGTGGTTAGTTGGCTCATCAAGAACCAACACCGAGGCACCCGAGAGTAAGCACATGGCCATGGCAACCCGGGAACGCTGGCCGCCAGACAGGTTGCCGATCTTGTTTTTCAGGTCGGCTTCCGAGAACTGGAACATGGCCAGGAAACGGTTAACCGATTTCTTCGTGGCGCTGAATGCCAACGAATCGGGCATGGCATTAACCGCATGAGACACGGTGTCGGCAGGATCAAGTTCTTCTAGAATTTGGTTGTAGGAGACTACTGCCGCTCCCTTAGTCCAGGTGACGTATCCCGAATCCTGCTTTTCTTCCTCGGTGAGAACACGAAGCAGTGTGGATTTACCGCTACCATTTGCCCCCAAGATCACCAGTCGATTACCGCGGCGCACCTCAAAGCTTAGATCGCTGAAAAGGGTCTTTTCACCGTAAGACTTTGTTAGTCCCTCGACCCGGCACAGCGTGTCCTTAATATGCAGACCACTGTAAATTTCGGTGATGATTTTATCCACCGGACGCGGGGCGCGTGACTTCTTGATCTTTGAAAGCTTACTGTCCAAGCCCTTGGTGGCGGCCTTGGCTGCTTCGCGACGGTCCGAGATACCTTCAGCTTCGAAAGCAAGAAGCTCAGATTCGTGGACAAACTGAGATTCGAGGCTCTTGAGTTTGAACTGTTTTGCGACCACATACTGGGCGAAGTTTCCCGGGTATTCGTGGAGGTGAAAGTTCTCGACTTCAATGATCCGGGTTACAACAGAGTCCAAGAACTTGCGATCGTGCGAAACAATGATCGCGGCGCCCTTGAAGGATTTGAACCAGTTTTCTAGCCATTCAACGCCTGCGACGTCAAGGAAGTTAGTCGGCTCATCAAGGAGTAGAACGTCTGGATCCTCTAGCAGAATTTTTGCTAACGCGGCGCGATTACGCCAACCGCCCGAAAGTGAATCTATCGGGCAAACGCGGTGCGCCTCGTCGAAGCCAAGTTTGGTCAGCACCGTGTCGATGGAACGCGGGTAGTCCCAACCGTCCAGACGATCCATGGATTCGAAAAGCTCGGACTGTCGATTGATCAGCCGCTCCATTTCATCAGAGCTGGGGTCAGCGGCAATTGAACCGTCAATTTCCGCCAGCTCTGTTTCTATGGACTTAACCTCAGAGAACAGCTCGTCGAGGACTTCTGAGATAGTGGATGCCCCGTTGAGCTCTGAGAACTGGGAGAAGTAGCCGATCTTGGTTCCCAGTTCCACAGCAACCGTGCCGGTGTCCGGTTCCACTTGGTCAAGTACGAGCTTCAGAAGCGTTGACTTGCCCGATCCGTTCCTGCCGATAAGCCCGACACGATCACCAGATTCGAGCTTGAAGAATGCTTCGCGCAGAATCTGGATATTTTCGAATCGAAGACTGACGTCGTTTAGACGGATCAAGCTCATGTTCGTGTGGTCCTCTTCAAGGTTTGCGGGTGGGAAGACGGGAACGTACTTCCTGTGCGAAGTGTGCTCGGTGAAATAGACACGAGCAACTAGATACAGATTATCGTCACCTCGATTATTCCGGGGTGCGAATTTCAACTTCTGCATACGGTAGATCTTCAAGTCATGCTCGACTAGAAAAGAATGTATGGTCTGCGAACAAGGCCTACCAGTCTCCAGACCGTCGCCTCAAAAACCGACATGGCCCCGGAAACCGTTGGTTCGTATCACCGAAAACCCATTCTAAATTATACGGACTATCTTCGATGCCGGAGGAGCATAATTCTAGATTTGCAAATGACCGTCAAAAAACTGCCTTGTACGACACACAATTCCCTTCGACGCTTCAAGTTGTAGATCTATGCGCGAAAAAGGCGCAGGACTCGACTTGCCTCCGAATTGTCCAACTCGCCGCAAGTCTTCCGATCGCGCGCACCTATCAAAGAAAACCAAATCATTCGTCGACTTTTGTTCCCTCTGTGCGGACCGTTTCAGCCCCACCTAGATTGCGCCAGAGCTCAACAGAACCGCCCCCGCGCCAATAATTCATCGCTTCGACGTTGTCAGTTTGAATTATGTTTGCTCCATATTTCGAGACCAGTTTTTCCCAACCGCGATCAGCTTCAGGGCGCATCGATGCGTCATCAGTGTTTCCTGCTGACAACGAATTCGAAATTGCGTTGATCCACAATCGGCTCCGGACGCCTAGCCTTTCCAAGTAGTCTGGTTGAATTTGTGGATCATTTGGAGAATTGAAGAGAACTTCAATGGCTACAGGCTGACGTCCTTCGAAAGCCAAGGCTTTCCAGGCGCTGGCATCGTTCACAACTTGAATATATTGAATGCGACTGTCTCGGGCCATGAATTCCTCCGCCGATTTTACAGTCGGACTGCCCTTAAAGATCCCATGGTCGACTGTTCCTGTGGAATCTAAAACCGACAGAACCTCTTCACGAATCGGCCAAGCTTTGTCCAAATTTACCATTGCCCGGTTCTTGGACACGTTCATAGCTTCCATGAGGGTCGGAATCGTTTGACGCGTAATGGTCGCAGATCCACCGCCATTAGCCGCACGCAGATGAAAGGACTTCAGTTCGGCCAGAGTCATAGAATTTACCCTACCTGTCCCATTCGTCATGCGGTCAATCGTAACGTCGTGCATCAGAACCGGTATGCCGTCCTTCGTAAGACGGACATCAATTTCAACAATTTCAGCACCATCTTTGATGGCTTCGTCAATTGCTGGGAGGGAATTCTCAGGTGCCTCGCGCCACTGGCCTCGGTGTGAAACCACCAACAAATCCGCGGAAGGAGAATGATCTTCCATTTGCCTCTTAATTCGTTCAAAAGGCGTAGAAGATTCGACTGAAACTCCCGTTTCCATAGTTTCTCGAGAAATTCGGGATTCAATGGTGCTCCCGACGAGGCTAGCACCAAGAAGGAATATCACGACGCAGGTTAGGACAGTTATATTACGTTTTTTCATCGAGATCGCTCCTTAACGACACGGAGCGCAAAAGGTCTTCCACTCTACCATCCGATTACCTCGCATATCCTTGACCTCAGCAATCAGGGATCGACCATCTGCGTCACATCGATTCCGCCAGGAAGACGAACATTTTGTGTTTGAAGAAATGATCCATGTCCCCGATTGAATTGGCCAGCTCACACGATGACTCTGCTCATGAACGACTGATCCGGGAATACGTGGAAGCTTTATCCGAGCGCGAAATCGACGAAATGATCGGTCGGGCCGAACGTAAGGCCGAAACCATCGCTCACGGATTGTTGGTGTCGGGGCATCCCATCGACTCATCTATACAAAGCAGTCTGGTCCGTTCCGCGATCCTGCGCGAGCTCAATACACGCGCAGGATGAACCTGCCGACATTCAGTGCTGTTCGGAGGGTAGTACGGTGATCAGTCAATGAGCGGTGCACCTGTTCCGGAATCGCCATCAGTCTCGGCATGGATATGATCCATATGCCGTGTCGTATCGTTCCAATTGTTGGTGAACTGGGTCCCGTATTTGCCCGACTTTGAATACTCTTGCCAGCCCAGGCTCGGGCCCAGCCAGATCTTGTCCTGCCAGATGAGATAGTCGATCCCTAGCGCTTCACGGTTGGTGATGAGGAAGCGTGCTACCTCATTTCCGTTGCTGATCCCTTGAGCACTCTTGTAGTCCTTGATCATCAGATCGGTGGCCCTACCACTGCTGTGGCCCACGGATCCGGCGCGGACACCGCCATATCCGTAGACGAAGCTGCCAAATCGGGCCTTGACCGCAGCATTCACAGCGATGGTATCGGGCTGGAGTCCCACACTTTCGGTCTTAGCCAAGAACTCCTCGCTCATCCAGCCGGTACCGACGCTGCTCACGACGTTGGCCCATCCATTGCTGGATCTCAGATAGGTGACCTTCTCCCCGGCAGGCACGACGCCAATAACGGGGTTGATGCTGGAGCCTCCGGTGCGGAGGTTGACATTAGCCGTTGCCCACCGATATTGGACTTCAACGGCAGGCTTTGGAGCAACCGTGGAAAGGTAGAGCTCGCTCACCCACCCGATTCCTTTGCTGGTTTTCACGTTGGCCCAACCTCCCGAGGATCGGGCATAAAGTACTTTCTCGCCTCGGGGGATCACTCCGATGGACGTGTTGCTGGCTCCCGGTCCAGACCGTACGTTGAGGTTGGCCGTGGTCCATCGTGGTGCGGTGTAGCTCGGTTGTTCAATCAGGGGTGGGGTGGGTTTCACCACTGGCGGCTTCGGCCCCGCGGTCGAGAGATAGATCGAACTGACCCAGCCGGTGCCCTTGCTCGTCTTCACGTTGGACCACCCGCCGGAAGAGCGCCCGTACAGGACCTTTTCACCGCGTGGGATGACTCCGAGTGATGCGCTACTGGTTGTCGGGTTGGTGCGCAGATTCAGAAAGTCTGTGGTCCATCTAGGTGACGAGTAGGTGACCGGTGCGGGCTTTGGTGGAGTGTTCGCAACCGGCTTGGTGGAAAGCTTCTGCGTCTGAATCCAACCAATGCCGGCACTCGTACGCACCTGCTGCCACGAACCCGAAGTCCGCAACCACGAAACCCGCGTATTCGAGGCCAACGTCACCAACTTCGCACCCGAAATACTCGGGGACTTCAACACCGACTGCTTGCCATTCACCCAACGATAAACACCAGCAGGAACACTCTTGCTCAACGCGGAAGACGGCACAAAACCAGTCTTACCCGACACCGAAACCCTCGACCACGAACCGGTCGTCCCCAGCACCTGGACCTTAGTCTGACGCTGAATCGACACCACATTCGCCGAACTACTCGCAGCCTTCGCCTTAATAGTCGTGAACGCCTTCGCGTAGCTATAAACCTTCACCGGCGGCTTGATCACAGCAGTGGAAAGCTTCTGCGTCTGAATCCAACCAATGCCGGCACTCGTACGCACCTGCTGCCACGAACCCGAAGTCCGCAACCACGAAACCCGCGTATTCGAGGCCAACGTCACCAACTTCGCACCCGAAATACTCGGGGACTTCAACACCGACTGCTTGCCATTCACCCAACGATAAACACCAGCAGGAACACTCTTGCTCAACGCGGAAGACGGCACAAAACCAGTCTTACCCGACACCGAAACCCTCGACCACGAACCGGTCGTCCCCAGCACCTGGACCTTAGTCTGACGCTGAATCGACACCACATTCGCCGAACTACTCGCAGCCTTCGCCTTAATAGTCGTGAACGCCTTCGCGTAGCTATAAACCTTCACCGGCGGCTTGATCACAGCAGTGGAAAGCTTCTGCGTCTGAATCCAACCAATGCCGGCACTCGTACGCACCTGCTGCCACGAACCCGAAGTCCGCAACCACGAAACCCGCGTATTCGAGGCCAACGTCACCAACTTCGCACCCGAAATACTCGGGGACTTCAACACCGACTGCTTGCCATTCACCCAACGATAAACACCAGCAGGAACACTCTTGCTCAACGCGGAAGACGGCACAAAACCAGTCTTACCCGACACCGAAACCCTCGACCACGAACCGGTCGTCCCCAGCACCTGGACCTTAGTCTGACGCTGAATCGACACCACATTCGCCGAACTACTCGCAGCCTTCGCCTTAATAGTCGTGAACGCCTTCGCGTAGCTATAAACCTTCACCGGCGGCTTGATCACAGCAGTGGAAAGCTTCTGCGTCTGAATCCAACCAATGCCGGCACTCGTACGCACCTGCTGCCACGAACCCGAAGTCCGCAACCACGAAACCCGCGTATTCGAGGCCAACGTCACCAACTTCGCACCCGAAATACTCGGGGACTTCAACACCGACTGCTTACCATTCACCCAACGATAAACACCAGCAGGAACACTCTTGCTCAACGCGGAAGACGGCACAAAACCAGTCTTACCCGACACCGAAACCCTCGACCACGAACCGGTCGTCCCCAGCACCTGAACCTTAGTCTGACGCTGAATCGACACCACATTCGCCGAACTACTCGCAGCCTTCGCCTTAATAGTCGTGAACGCCTTCGCGTAGCTATAAACCTTCACGGAGGCTACCGGAACGGACTTGAGAAAATCTCCAGAAACCCACCCGGTTTTCGATTCGTAGGTGACTTGATTCCACTTGCCACTGACGGCAAGGATTCTCAGTTTCGTGTTGATTGGGATCACTAACAGCGACGGCGAGGCCGGGCTGGCTTTGGAGCGCAGGTTCAGGTTCTGAATCGATTGCTTGATCGGTTTGGCTGTGGCCATCGAGATCTCGACAGCAGCGCTCGGGACCAACGACTCTGCCGAAGCCATAGTGCTTGGCCCACCAACCAGTGCCACGGCAAGGGACAGCACAATTCCAAGGTGTTTACGTTGCATTCGGAGCTCCTGGCAAGACGATCGGTGGCCAACGCTTAACCATATATGTGAACTCGTCGGCAGCAACGAAAATACTGACAACTTCATATATGACTTTGGAACGATTTAACTTACATTTGACTTGGTGTTTGGTCCTCTGTCATCCGTTACGGCCTCCACACGACAATCGCCACGATCTAAGCCAGCAGGCAAAACGAGGGAATCTCCGCAAAACGAACAATGGGCGCGCTGTTTGTCCGTGGTTCAGCCAGGAACAAACAGCACGCCGAATTATCCGCAGTTTCAGCCTTGGCGAGCCTTCATTCGCGGGTTCTTCTTGTTAATCACGAAGACTCTCCCGCGCCGCCTGACCACTTGCGCACCAGGAATCTGCTTGAGCGCTTTAATCGAGTTTCGTACTTTCATTTTTCTTTCCTTTTGTTGAAGGGTAAAAATCTTCAAGTGAGCCGACCATGACTACTGTTCTCGTGTCAGGCAAGGTCTCCGAGCTTTAGAACATCCTCGAACATTTCCGTGGACTGAAGCATTTCAGCGTCGGTCAGCTCGCACTGGCGCAGCATTTCGGTCAGTTCAGGTGCGTTGTTGCTATCACTGGTGAGGGCAATGTGTGTACGTGCCGTCTCGGTCTTCCAAAGCCCCCGCGCTTCAATCCAGACAAACGGACCTGCACCACCGAATACCATTTTCAAGCTGGGTGAGTTGGCAATCCAAAGCGTTCCCCTCAGCCAAATGCAACCCTCGGCCATGTGGTGCATGGCGTCTAATAACCGTGCGGGATGCAGCGGGCGCGCTGCTCGCAGTTCTACGGTAGTGAAGTCATTTTCCACGGCGCTTGACCGGGACTCCTGCGCGGCGTGACCCGTGGAATCTACGCAAGGGTTCCCTGCCGCTGCGCGCCGTCGCGCTGCGGCGGCTAGATGTGACCCCAGAATAATGTCACGTTCGGGATGGAGAACTTTCAGATGCGGCCCTAAGTGCCCCAACAGCTGGGTTCCTCTTTGGAACAATTCACCACCGGATTGGCAACCAGGTGCTTGTGCTTCGAAGAGGTGCGCAAAAAGCCCCTCAACCAACAACGCAGTATCGGCATAGGCGATTTCGTGGACAAGGAATTCTCCCGATGTTCTATCATCGCCACGGACGCTGCTTAGTCCAGCCTGCCAGAGCGTTCGGGAGTCCCACATCTGATCTTCGAGCGCCGAGGGGTCCACGGCCAGACAGATGGAGTCAACGACAATTCCTCGCGACAGCAATCGCGGCTCCAGCAGCTCCATGGCCATTGCTGCGCTCACGCTCGGCGGAAGTCCGATGATCATATCCCCGGACACCTCATCCACAAGGCGCATCACGGTGGGGACAACATCCAAGCGGACCGTACAGGTCAGACACCCGTGCTCCAGTGGTATCTCACTGCGCTCCAGAGTGAGAAAACTCTTGGATATACGCCTCAAGACTCGTTCGCCCTCCAGAAGGTCGTGGCGAATTACCGTGGCATGTGGCCACGTACGCACCAAGGCATCAAGGGCCTTGTCACGGGCATGCGCTTCTAACGATGTTACAAGTATGAGAGTCACACCAAACAGACTAGCTAAGAATGATTCTCATTAGCAAACTGAGGAGGAACCACCATGATGCCGTCACTCATTATGGAGCCAGCTAGGTGTGTGAAACTCGACGTGTTCCGAAACGTCACCGCTCGTCATGATGAACAGGAACCACCACCACGGGTAGGAATTGGTGAGATACCACGTGCGACGCCGTGGCTCCGTTGAGTAACTCAGATACACGCGCCCCCACTCCCTTGTGCCGGGTCCCCACCACAATCAAGCGGGCATGCAATTCGCTGCCGAGCCTGGCTAACGCCTTACCGGGATCCCCCGCTAGCACACGCAAGGACCATTCAACCTTCGAACCGGCCATGGCGCTTTGCAACACATGCAAAACATCTGCCGCATCAGCTTCCATATCTTCATCGATGTCACCCGGGTGAAGTGAGGTACCGACGATGTCCTTCTTCAGTTCCCATTCGACTAGGTAACTGTTCGGCTGCACGTAGGCGAAAACCAGAGCCGACCCGAGCGACTCGGCCAACGACCGGGCCTCTAGCACCACGCGGCGCGGCTGCTTGGGAAGGACACCTGTAACAATGGGTCCAGCTCCCCCGACGTTCGGTTGTTCCTTGCCCATGATTGCCTTCCCACATTGGACAACATGAAATTCATTACTCATGGCCATTTTCCGCCCACAGCGGCAGGAATGGAACAGCGTCACGGGTCCAAAGCCTTTTCTCCTTAGAACAAGCCGAGCTCGGCAAAAGCCACTGCGATTCCATCCTTGCTTGGTGGGGGTGTCGTGCGGTCGGCCAGCGCCACCAATCCCGGGTGTGACCCCTCGACGGCAATACCGATCCCGGCGTAGGCGACCATTTCCAGGTCGTTTTCCCCGTCGCCAATGGCGATGGTGTGTGCTTGGCTAATGCCTAGATCTTCAATTGCCACGGCAATGCCATCCGCCTTGCTGATACCCCGGAGGAATATTTCACCGGTGTGCCGGTGGGTATCGGCAATCGAATTCTCCACCACCGCAATATCGTTTCCGATCTCGGCGGCGATCATGGCGACAGAAGCCGCAGCGTCGAACATCGAGACCTTGGCGTACGAGGCCGGCGCGGGTGTCAGACGTAAGGTTCCTAGGATGGCCGAGGCGCCATCACTCTGTCCATCAGGGCGGGCAGCGAAGTGGGATCCAACGATGTCCCGCAGCCGCTGCTCGGCCGCGGGTCGAACGTAGAGAAATTCGGCGGACTCCAACACGTAGATGGCATCATGAGCATCAAGCGCCGCAATCGTCCTACTCGCCTGTTCCTCAGAGAAACGTCGATCCATCAGTACCCGGTCACCGACTTGCACATAGGCCCCGGCACTGGCCACCAGGCCGTCAAACCCTGCCGCGAGGATGCTCGCCGGCAGCATTGACAGTGGTCGACCGGTGCAGAGAAACACCTTGTGTCCGGCGGCACGAGCCGCCCGTACCGCACGCTCGTGAGCTTCGGGAACTACCCCGTAATCGGCGTAGGTGCCATCCACATCAAGGAAGATCGCATGGATGGTGGTTGTGGGCAGTTTGGGCAGGGTGTCCATGCTAAGAGAGTCTACCGGTGCGTTGAGCCAGCGCCTCGGAGCACGTTGCCCTCACATGAGAAAACCCGCCCCGACAAATGTCGGGACGGGATTCATTAGTGCCCTGCCGTGACCAAGTCAGGCCGCTGGGCTCGTGACCAGAAGAGCATCCTGAACCTGGATACGGTCCCCGACAAAATCCGATAACCGGTTCCCGACATTCAGCAATTCTCCAATGGCAGCGACGGTGCGAGCAGCGGCAAAGCCATCCCCATAGGGGTTCACTGCGTTTGCCATCGCTGCATAGGCACCACCATCGTTCAACAATTCCAGAACTGAGCTATAAATGCGCTCCTCATCTGTACCGATGAGTCTCACCGTTCCGGCAGTGACGGCCTCGGGTCGCTCGGTGTTCTCGCGCATCACCAGCACCGGCTTGCCTAGGCTCGGCGCTTCTTCTTGGACTCCCCCGGAGTCGGTAAGCACCATATGTGAGGCAGCCAGCATCTGCGTGAACTCCCCGTAGCTCAGTGGTTCGGTCAGGGTAATGTTAGCGTTGCCCTCAATTTGCGGCAATAGCGCCTCACGTACCACGGGGTTGCGGTGTAAGGGCAAGACAAATTCAACGTCCGGCTCGGCTGCGGCGAGACGGGCCAGCGCCCGGCCAATGCCGCGCATCGGTTCACCTTGATTTTCCCGACGATGAGTAGTCACTAGCACGATCCGTTTGCCGGAGGCTACAAGAGTAGAGAGCGCTGTGTCGGTGAACTCCGCGTGCTCCTGTACCACTTCCAGCAGCGCGTCAATCACCGTATTACCTGTGACAACTACATCTGCCGGGTTGATGCCCTCGCGAAGCAGGTTTTCCCGGCTGATAGAGGTTGGAGCCAGATGAAGGGCCGCTATCTGGCTGGTCAGCTTACGGTTGGCCTCCTCTGGGAAAGGAGAGTACAGATCGCCACTGCGCAAGCCCGCCTCGGCGTGCACCACCGGAATACCACGATAGAAGGCGGCAATGGCACCGGCCGTCGAAGTGGTGGTATCGCCTTGCACCACCACGGCGTCAGGACGTTCACGCTCCAATATCTCATCCAGTCCCTTGATCGTCTTAACCAAGATTCCGTTGAGAGATTGGCGTGGTTCGATCACATCGAGATCATAGTCTGGGGTGATTTCGAATATCGCGTTGACTTGGTCGAGCATCTCACGGTGCTGCCCTGTCACTGTCACAACACAATCGAAGACGTCGTTGTTCTGGAGTGCCTTGACGATCGGGGCTACCTTGATTGCTTCGGGTCGAGTGCCGTAAATCGGCATGATCTTCTTACGCATAGTTTCCTCCTTGCCAGCGGGCACTTTAGCGCCACAGTCCACGGGTATCGATGATGTCCTTGCCATGCAGCTCGGTGCGGTTAACGTCCCGGAATCGGTCATGATCAACCAGCACGGTGATTACACTCGAACGTTGCAATGCTTCATCAGTGCTGACCAGTTTTAGGTTTGGTAGAGCTGCCAGGGAAACAGGCAACTCCTTGATGTGCGGCTCGGCGGCAAGGAACTGAATCTGCGGGTGAGATTCGGCCAGTTTCCGAGCAATATTGATCGCCGGGGATTCACGCAGGTCATCGATGTTCTTTTTAAAGGCCAAGCCCAACAGCGAGACCTGCCCATTAAACGACTGCTTGGCCGTTGCGTCCTTGACCTTTGAGATGACCCAATCGGGCTTCGCGTCGTTGGTTTCGCGAGCCCTGCGAATCAGCTGGGATTCCTCCGGAGCTGCCGAGACGATGAACCATGGGTCCACCGCAATGCAGTGACCCCCGACGCCTGGACCCGGTTGAAGGATGTTAACCCGGGGGTGGCGATTAGCAAGTTCGATCAGTTCCCAGACATTGATACCAAGCTTGTCGGAGATGATAGACAGCTCGTTGGCGAACGCTATATTCACATCGCGGAAGGAGTTCTCCACCAGCTTTGCCATTTCGGCGGTTGCCGCATCGGTAGTGAGGATCTCCGCGGCGCAGAAGGTCTGGTAGAGGGCCTTAGCCTTTTCGGCGGCCTCGGCACTGAGCCCACCAACGATGCGGTCGTTCGACACCAGTTCCTGCATCACGAATCCGGGAAGAACTCGCTCAGGGCAGTGAGCAATGAGCAATCTAGAAATATCAAGATCCGGGCGGGCCGCTTTGATGTACTCTGCCATTCGCTCGGTGGTTCCGGGCGGGGATGTTGATTCAAGGATGACCAATTCGGTGCCAGTCAGGTGCGGGGCGAGACCCTCGGCTGCCTGCTTGATGTACGAGAGATCGGCACTGTAGTCGTCGTTGAATGGCGTAGGTACAGCAACGATAAAAGCCTGCGCAGCGGGGGTGGTCAGCGAGGCCGTGAGTAATCCACGAGTCACAGCGTCCGACACGAAGGCGCCGAGCTCCGGTTCCACGAAAGGCACTTCGCCCTTGTTGACTGCTTCAACTGTCCGAGGATTAACGTCGACTCCGTGAACCCGGATTCCTCGGGATGCAAGGATCGCTGCGGTGGGCAGTCCAATGTATCCCAGTCCAATTACTGCAACTTCTTGAATGTCAGTCACTCAGGCGACTTCCTTCGGTCTTCGGGGATCTACACCAGTGGTGCTGGTGCAATCTGGTTCTCAAGGATGCGCTAGCGCGCTTCATCCCACAGGCTAGGAACCTCCCGTGAACAGGCGATTAACTGCGAGTTCTTTTAGACCAATAAATTTGCTTAAGAACTGCCGAACTCCGCTCCCAGGTGCGCTCCTGAAGTACGAACTCCCGGGCAGCCGCGCCAATTTCTAGCCGGCGGTCGCTGTTTGCCAACAGTTCACTCAAGGTTTCGACCCAGGCTTCCAGCTCCTCAGCAGGAACCAGAACGCCGGTTTTTCCGTGCGAAATTAATTCCGACAATGCCGGCAAATCCGAGGCCATTACGGGGACTCCACAGGCCATCGCTTCCACCGGCTTCAGCGGGGTGACATCGCGAGTAACTGCAAGGTCGCGACGGGGAACCATGAAGACATCCAAGGCAGCGTGATAAACATGCGCCCGCTCCCGTGGAACTCTGCCGGTAAAGATGCACTTATGAGCTATGCCCAATTTTTTTGACAATTCGATGAGCGGCTCGCGTTCAATGCCGTCCCCCACGACTAACAGTCTCAAGTGAGGGTGAGTATCCTTCATCCGGGCGACGAGGCGGACCAATAATTCAAGCCCTTCATAATGAACCAGACTGCTGATCGTACCTACATAGCTGAGTGCTGGGTCCAGATTGACTTCTTGTCGCGCGCGCGTCCGATCCATGGGCTCATTGAGGAACATCCCTCCAACCCCGTTAGGTAGCACCTGGATCCGTTCAGGTGCTACGCCTGCTTCCATGAGATTTTTTCGCATGGCCTCACCAAGCGTGACGACGGCAGTCGCGGCCTTGGCGTTCTCCCCCTCACGTTTGCGGAACAGTTTGTAGCGGCGGGATGACCCGGCAGATTTCGGACGGGTCGAAGCCCAGGTGTCTGCCAGTTGCCCACGGACCTCGTAGACCCAAGGCAGCGAATAGGCCTTGGCCACCGCACGCACAGCGAGAGCATTAGTGAAGTCTGTGGTGGTGTGCAGAATGGTGGGCTGTAATTCCTCAACCAACCCAGCAAGCAGCAGCGTTTGTTGTTGGATACGCCCGGTAACGTCAAAACGCTGCTTGGCTGGCAGCAGCCGGCGATACGTCACACCGTCGACTTCCTGCCGTGGTCCCGCCATCATGTTTCCCACGTTGACCGGGTACCCCAGCCGGGTGGCGGCAGAGACCCTGACACCCTGGGCCTGCAGGGCCTTGAGTAGTGAGTGAGTGCGCTGGGTATATCCGCTGGAGGTGTACGGAAGGGAGTTCGTGGCTACGTAAAGGACATGGGGTTCTCCGTGGATGTCCCAGCAGCGCGTCTTGTCCTCCAACATGGGCAACAGCCCTTCGAAGGTGTCTCTTTCGCTGCGGTAGTGGGCCAGTTGGCGACCACCACCGCGGCCGCCTTTCTCCAGCGTTGCGATCGCTTCGTCGATGCGCCCAAGGGACCAGTGAAGTCTGGCAGCGCTCCGTGCCGCGGCACCCCGCACGCTCTTAACCCTGTCGATCACCAAGGCTGCTTCTTCCCACAAGGAGGCGGCAATCGCGGTATTAGCCAGCCTCGCGGCTGTCCCGTCACTAAGGGCGCCATGCTCGAGCCAATCCTTGATCGTTGCGCGCAAGGCATCCTTGTCCTCGCGAAGGAGTGCCGCCATCGCCACGGTCACCGGTCTTTTCCCGCGCTGCGTGTAGAGACGTAGCGCGCCATTAAGCGCACTTCGGGTCCCGAACTTACGCAGTATCTGGAGCATGAAAAACTCCGGGTCATCGTGCAGGTTCTGCATGCTCAACCGTGCGGCATTGCCGATGTTCTGGCGGATTCCACGAACCTTTTCTGTATCCTTCAAGCTATCGCCCGTTCTCGGTGAGTTTTTCCAGTTCAGCCAGGTACTTCATGCCCAATGACCCTAGATCGGCGTTGTTCTTGACCCATATGCGCGCACTTCCGGTGCGCAACAGCGAACCGCGATTTGCCCCGAGACTACGCAGGTGGGAGACCAAGGCTTCGGCGGACTGGGCCACCACGGCACCGGCCTGCGCCTGTTCGATGATGTGTGCCGCCTCTCCGCGCACCAGCCCGGTCACGTGTTTGTCCAGCGCCAACAGCTCATAGAGCTTGGAGGGGATCGTGTAGTCGAAGCTCGGCCAATCGGGGCGAAGGCTGACTAGGCAGGTATCAGCCCACTGGTACATCTTCAGCACGTCGATCCCGCGCACCGGTTGATGGAATTCCACCGCGGCTCCGCGGTGCGCGGCGTATTCCTGCAAGGCTTCCGCTTCGGATCCGCCGCCCACCATGCGCAACCGAATGGTTCCGGGCAGGGCTGCCGCGGCATCGATGGCGACCTCCAGGCCCTGGCTGCGTCCCAGGTTGCCCAAGTACAGCACGTTCAGGACCAGAGAATCCTCCCGGCGAGGCGCTTGAAGGCCTTCATACCGGCCGAACTCCACCCCATTGGGCAGCGTGATGACATTCTTGACCCCTTGGCTGCGCGCGACCGCCGCCAACCCTTGGGTCACGGTGACCACCAGCCGTGCCCTCTTGAGCAAAGATAAGATAAATCGCGACACCACCGGTTCCAACCGGCTGGAGCCAAGCACCTTAGATTCGTGCAAAAGGTTCGGCCACGCGTCGCGCAGATCAACAACAAAGTGGGCACGCAACAACTTACTGGCAACAAAACCAATCAGCAGGGTCGGCAACGCCGGCACGGTGGCTATCACCACGTCCTGGCGGCCGGCCCACAGGCAGGACGGAATAGACACCAACGAATCAATCCCATGCTTCAGCGCCTTGAAAAGAGGTCTGGTGGCAGGGAAAAGCGCGGGATAACGCAGCACCCTCACGTTCCGGGACTGCTGGATAGCCTCGGCGGGAGCCTGCGACTGTGGCCTTGGGGTCACGACACTGACCCGATGTCCGGCTTCGGCAAATGCGTCAACAAAAGCTCTCCAGCGACGTTGCGGTGGCGAGATCTCCGGGGTGAAGGAATGGGTCAAAAGCAAAATTCGCATCTCAGGCCGGCCCCCGCCGGCTCGCTGCGGCAACGGGAGTCCCGGGCCTAAAAGAACACATGAGAGTCGTTCCTTCCGAACCAGGCCACCTCACCGGTGGCAGCAAGACTCCGCTCGGAGGCCTTCCAGGTGTGCTCACCGGTCTTGCCGCGGAATTGCAGGAAGTTGAAACGGTCGGTCGAATAGATCCGTGCCCCCGCACGAAGGGTATTGCCAAGGAATTCGGTGTCTTCGCCACGGCTGCGCGCGGTGAACCTGACTGCATCGAACAGCGCCTTGGTGCCCAGCAGCGTCGGGCCCATGACCAAGTCAGTGAAGCGGTGCTCCCGGTCTTCGTTGCGCAGAAGAGTCAGATCAAGGCCCTCGAGGTACATGTAGTGTGCTTGCTTGCCCACCACATCGGCGCCGCTGAACCGCAGCGCAGAAACTTGGTCGCTGAGATAGTTGACCCCGTAAAAATCGTCGTCATCCATCTTCGCGATAAAGTCACCTTCAGCCATATCGATTCCCTGGTTTAGGCACTCGCCCAGACTCAGCGCGCCATCGGCCACCAGGACATCAAGCTGTCCAATGCTGCCGGTGTCCCTAATGTCATTCAGTTGCCCGGCGTCAGGTTCGAAGCCGTGGGCGATGAGCACCAGCTGGACGTGGACACCCAACTGTTTGGCCACACTTTGCAGCAGGTGGGGAAGTTTTCCCGGGCGCCGGGTTGCGGCGATCACTGTGACCACTCGTGGTGAATTCATCGAAAATGGTGAGGGCACGGCCGCGCTGATGCCCGTCTGCCGCAGCACGCTGGCCGCGCGATGAGAGTAAGTGTGGTGATCCCAGATCCGCCGCTGGGCTAGGTGCACGGAGCGCTGGCGCAGGGCCGGGCTACGCAGCAACATTCGAATGGTTCCGCGAGCATCTTCCCGGTCCTTGACCTCAAAGACCTCCTCGGGGTCAAAGAAACGCCCAATGGCGGCGCTCTCACCGGAGACCACTGGGGTACCGCAGGCGCTGATTTCAAAGATGCGTCGCGCACACATGCTCGGCGAGTCGACGACCGAGTTAACGTTCAGGAATACCTTGAAGTCTTGGTAGGCACCGACCATTTGCTCATAGGGCAGGGATCCAACAACGGCGGCGTCGAAGGGAGCCGGGAACTGGTACTTTTCCTCGCCGCCCCATTGTCTCGAAAAGATCCTCAGATTGCCGCCGTTCTTCTGTTGCGCGTCAAGTGCCCCACCGAGGACCGTTTCCATCTGATCACGCCGCTCGGGGTATTTATGGGCGAAATACATACCGGCGAACGCAACGTCCTGCACTTCTAAGGCACGCGATCTGACCGGGTTGTGCAGCTCGGGCTGGGCGGCAAACGAAAGCGTATGGACCCGCTGATGTCCCAGTTCCTGTTGGTACCTGGGAATCATGGACTCATCGGAGGTGAGCACTGTGTCAAACAGGCGGGCAGCGTCCAGGAAGTCCTCAAAATGCGGCGGGTCCTCCTTGTTCCAGAACACGGTGGGGATACCTTTTTCGCGGAAGGCTGCCACCATCTCCACCAGTGGTTGTCGTGGGGCACTCGTTCCGGTCAGGTGGTAGCTCCATGATCCGGAGTTGCCGGCCCAGGCCGACTCGACAAACAATAGGTCGGTTTGGCCACCGTCGAGCACTTCTTGCCAATTTGTCGGAGTTGGCAAGAGCAGATTCCATTCGGGGCCCCAGGCTTGGGCGCTAAATTCATCCAGGATAGCTGCAACATTGAGCTCGGCTTTTGCTCGCCCGAGGTTGACGGCGCTGCCGGCCTGACGCCCGTGCCCTTGTTCCCGGCCATATGACGTGCCAGACTCGGGCTGCAGCCCCAGTCCGTGGCGCCGCCGCCATGTCTGCAGCTGCCGTGGCCCGCCCTTGCGCAGGTGCCACAGTGCGGTGCGTAGTTTTTCGAAATCCATGATTCTAAGTCTCAATTGTCCTGGACCCTGGCCGTCGTGCCTAGCAGGGTCATTGCAGTTCTTCAGCCGCGTGCGGCAGAAAGGGAAGTCTCGTTGGCTGAAAAGAACTCGCGCAACTCCGCGTCCTTCCATTCGTGCTCGCCGTAGTATCCGGCTAACTGGGCTATCAACTGACGCGAGGGTTCTTGCTCGTGCTCGGCAACTCGCTGAAGCTTTTCCAGATACCAGCCCTTCACAAAGCCTTCCAGGCGCCGTTGCTTGTAATCTTCCAGCATGCCGATTTGCCGTAGCCAATCGGCACGGGACTTCTCCAACGGGACGTACTTGCGATAGAACGAGGTGCCCAGCGTGTTGACGGTTGAGTTAGAGACCACGGCAAAATAGGCGTGGATCGGCTCGTTGAGCAACGAGATCTTCGTGGCGTAGTAGAGCATTTGCTGGAAGAAATAGGAATCTTGTCCCACCGCTCCCACGGGTTGCTCAATACCCAGCGAACGCAGCCACGAGGTATTCGCCACCAGTGCTTGGATGCTCATCGGGGTGTAGTTGATCTTTGACAAGATACTCGGGTCGACCTGGTACGTGTCTTCAGAAATCTCGTTCCCAAGGATCTGGCGGCGGAGGATACGAACGTAGTTGACCAGTTTGCGACGATCTGCGTTGCGAATCATGTTGCCGATGGCAAATTCTGAATCATTGGCGACGGCCAGCTTCAGCAACTTTGCGTATCCATCCGACAAGGCCTCGTTGTCGGGGTCCAAGTAGGTTACCCATTGGCCAGTGGCCATGGCCAAACCTAGGTTTCGCGGCCTTGAAGCACTTCCCGAACCGCCCTCCTCGTGGAGGTAGACACGCACGTTTGAGTAGTCCCGCTCCAGTTTCCTGATGGTGCGCACGGTCTGTCCATCGGTGGATCCGTCGTCGATTAGCAGGATTTCCATTTGGTCGAATATAGAGCTGCGGCGCAGCGATTCAAAGCACTTGAACTCCAGATGCCGTCCGTTGTTGTAGATCGGGACGATTACGCTCAGCTTCGGCTGCTGAGCGGTCCGTGTCTCGATCCTTTCGCGCAGCCGATCGCCCAGCTGTAAATCGTCAATGGCGTAGCTGGATGCGGATGTAGCATTGGCTCCGGCATCTTGGTTGATCCAGGTCAACGATCCGTGCGCCGGGGCCGGATCATTCGTGAAGTCGTGGTGGCCGCCGTTCTCACTGCCCGGTGCCGATTTGTGGATCGAAACACTGTCCACGTACTTGGTTGCATTTACCAGGTCCTGCAGATAGTGCTGGCCATATTCAAAGCCGGGATCGATATCGCAGACCAGATCCACGCCGGCCTGACGGGCGGCGTCGGTGGATTCGTGAGTTTCCAACGCTCCGGCGAAGGACTGTTCGCTCTTGAACTGCAGGACAGCCCCGGGTTCGCCAATAATTGAGATGCGCCTGGAGTCACCATCCAGATCCGCCAATCCGCAGGTGCCCAGCAACGTGCGCATCCTGTCGAAATTCACGTGATCGGTGTAAGCGTTCCTCAGTCCAGTCATCTGGTTTTCATACAGGGGGGCACCATGCAGGGAGGCAATAATGTCCGCAGCGTCAAAGCTGCTCTCGGGCATGAAAACGTTCGGGAACTGGTCGTTGACTCCCGCATTATAGTTCGACAGGACGGTGCAGCCCATGGCTTGGAGTTCCACCACGCGGTTGGCGTACATCGTTGAACTCGAGACCACCGAGTTGAGGTTGATGGCGATATCACTGGTGCGGTGGATTCTTAGCAGCTCGTCATGGTCCACCGCTGGCTCAACGTAGGGTAAATAACGTTCAGGAAAGAGGTACTTCTCAGTTTCCAATTCCCAGTTGCGATCAATGATTCGCAGCTTCCGGTCCGAGGCAATGACGCCGTTGAAGATCTCAATGGCCGATTCGCGGCGTTCGGTGTATTTGTGGTTGTGCCAGGAACCGGCGAAGATGATGTCTTCGATCCTGTGTCGCCGACTTCCCACCGGATTATGGTGGCGGAAGTCCACGCTGAAAGAAAGGACTCCGATGGCCCGTGCGCTCGGACATACCGCACGATATTTCTCGATCATTTCAACGGCACTGGTGAAGATGTAATCACACACCTTGGCTGTGCTCAGGAAGACATCGTAGTTCGGAGGATCCTCCTTGGAGTAGAAGGCCACCGGTATCCCCCGTTCCTGATAAAAGGGAATGAGTTTATCTTCCAGCAGCCGACGAATCTTTCCGCTTCGCTGCGATGCACCAACCCATTCACGGTCCAAGCCGCGCCATGTAGAAGTAACCAGTACCAAGTCCAGTTGATCGGCATAGTCTTTATAGTTCGCCGGGGTCAGCGGCACAAAGTTCGCCGTGCTGGAGAAAGATTTATAGAGGAATTCGTCGGCGATGATCCCGATGTTCAGGTCGAACGGCCTATGCCAACGTTGCCCCCCGGTTTCAGTTCTATTGATGTTTTGGGAGTATTCCTCGGTCACGCTATGGTTCAATTCGTTGAAGTACTGTCGGCGTTGGGTGTATTCCGTCAACGAGCGCACAGGTTCGAAGTAGGGATGCTCGCCGGTCAGTGCACCTTGGTAGTAGCGCGATTCCAAGTGATTGCCCATATCGAATTCTCGGGGGAAGCCAACTGGTTTCGACAGCTGCTTCGTACGCGCCTCAATATGGGCAAGTCGGCTGTTCAGGCTCTTGGTATCCATGGTTCTCTATTTCCCCGCTCGCTTTTTCCAGTACCACCGTTGTGCCCTACCGAGCTTCGAATTGCTCAACGCCTCGTAGCGCGAACGCATGGCTTCAAGCTCGCGCTCTGCCTTCAACAGACGTTTTGCCAGCTCCGATTCTGTTTGTGCTCGCAGCTCACTGGCGTCGGGCACCTGTGGCAGTTTTTTGCCGCCTGAAAGTAGCTTCACTTGGCGGTCCCGCTTATCTATGATGTTGAGCAGTTTCTCTTCCCGCTCGTAGAGCTTTAGCAGTTCGGCGGAAAGCCCTTGTACTTCGCGATGTAGCTTCAGCGGAAGTACAGCCGCCCGGCGCGTAAAATCCTCGGCCTGCATTCTGGTGTTCTCTGGCATGGTGTTCTGCGCTTTCATACTGAGTTCGTCTGCGGACACCCGGCTAGCCCTCAACTTTGGCAAAGGGATTATCGGTGAGTATTTTGCGCCCGGGCCGAGTACTGGGTCGAGAAGTGATTCGGATTTTGGTCCTGCTGGCCATTTCCCATGAGGGCTTGGGGACTTCACGCAGCGAATTTATTCGCAACGTCAACCGGGACGCTGGAGCTACATCGGTGATTGAAATAGTAAAAGGTTCGGGCCAAAACGCCAGATCGTGTCGTGCCACCAATTTGTCATCCAGCATGGCTACCAATTCAAGATATTGGGCGCCTCGCATATTCTCGTAGCTGTTGTCGATCAGGATTCTGATGTCAACGCTCCCCACGGCATCACTGAGCTCTGCCACGACGTAGCTAACGGACGAAGAGTGCCCCCGCCTGATTTGGTCGGCAGGAATATAGAGCTGCCCCAAGTAGGGCAGTTCTCCTGTCAGTCCTTTTGTTGAGTCGTACAGGCAAATCTTCTTCACTGGACCGTCGATGTGGGCGGCAGGTTCCTGTTTCTGTTTCACGCGTCGACCCTGCTCGTAGAGGTTCTCAGTGTCATTAACACCGTAGAAGTTCAGGAGGGGAGCATTGAGGTTGATCAGCTCGCGAAAGAGGAATCCCTCCTTCCGTTCCTGCGACGTGAATGACAATGCCAGATCGATGATGCGGCGGTGGTTGAAAGGGATCGCTGTATCGAATGCCCAGTCGGTCTCATTGAAAACTTCCGAGAACCACCGTGCTTGGCGGGCTTCCCAATAGTAGAGATCAAGTGGTTCATAGCTCGGGTCGACTAGCGCTATTCCGAATGTCTCGAATTCTTCCTCAAGCTCGTCCATGACGTGTTGCAGCTCATCGCCAACGCTCGGCTTGCGCTGCAGGATCTGCTCCTTGAGCAGCTTCCGAAGTCCATTCATCGGAGTTACTGGGTCAGTGAACTGATGGAAGTAGTTCCTTGCCGTCTCGTTGAGATTACCCCGCAAGTGGACGACATTCTCCCCCGAAACATGCTCCCGATATAACTTGAGCAGCCACCGCCCGTGCTGTCCTGCAGAGTTCTTTTCGATGATCCCGAGCTCACTGGAAGTGAAGTCAATCGCTTCATCGCGATGTAGGAATCTATGGTGGACGTCCACCACATCCAGCAACTGCCGCACAATGACTTCGTCCTTGTAAATGGAGCGGGACCAAGCATTGTCCTGTAGCGGTGTGGCCGTATAGGTGAATGCTCGAATCGAGCCCCAGACTTCTCTGGCCATGGCCAAGGATGTCCGGCTATCCAGTCCGCCCGTCATTGAAAGGGCCAGCGTGCGTTTGCTAGCTAATACGCGGAGTTGCTCAGACCATAGGTCTTGGACCATCGAGACCCGGTCCGCGACCGGCAGTTCAACGTACGGGTTGGCGGAAGTGGGGAAGAAGCGTTGTTGCGACGCGGACATCATGTCCAGCCGGTGGTTTGGAAGCATGGCCCTGATCCCGGTATATCTCGTCTTACTCCATCGCAATGCCAACGGCAATTCGGCAAGGCGCGAGTTTCCCACTGGCGCCTTGGTGATGTCCGCAATCATTCGTTCGTGGGAAGTCAGTACCGAGGCATCGTCATTGAAGTAGACCGAACGCATTCCGTGGGCATCCTGATAAGCAAAAGCCGTGTTTTCACCCAGGACGAACAGAACGTATCGCCCTGCCAAGTCATAAAGTAGTTCTTCCACCCCTCTGGTTTCCTTGCCTTTCCATGCCCTGGCCACCAGCTCCAAAACATCGGCAAGTTCACTTACGGATTTGTCGAGGTTTACATAGTGCGCATGTCCCAGCAGCACGAAGGCGAACCGCCCGAATTCAAGGACGGCGTACTCCGTTTCCGGCGAGAACCAGAATGACCCGTGCACCGTCGACTGCTGGGAAAAATGGCTCACATCCACCGGCAAGTCAATCTCATTGCGAGCGAAGAAAAAACCACGGGGGTATAACGGGATATTCATTCTGGCGGGGGATCCTTGCAGTTTCAGCTCAGGGAAAGTCGATTTTCTTGAGGTTAGCAGTCCGTTGACAGTCGAATTCAATAAACCGCCCTGATTTCCTATCCGCTCATTGAGTGTTCATCGTCAGTTCAACTTGGTTCCATGAAACTGAACTTCATGACGCTTGTGAATTGAGGATCCTAGACCACAAAACTCCGGCTAGAGTGCTGGTGCGTTCTTGAGCCGCCTCTCGAAAGAATGGCGGGTCGGTTTATGCGCCGCGATTTCACCTGAGGTTAATCGATGGTCAATGCCGAGGGCCTAGTGTTCTAGGAATGCCGCTACGTGTATTTTCCGATTCAGCAAAAACCTTCGAATCAGTAAATGATTTCTTGGTGGATCCAACGACTCCCCACGGACTCTTCACCATCATGCACCGCGGGCTCCCGATAGATTTCAGGTATGAAGACCGGGGCCACGCCACCACTACTGTGTTCTTCCATGCTGCCCTTGGCCCCAAGATCACGCGACTGCCCGTGTTCCTTGGCAAGTCCTTCTCTCAGGATGTGGCAGTGAATCGGCTTTTTGTGGCCGATCCAACTCTGCATATTGACGACAAGCTGCGTCTGGCTTGGTACGCCGGAAGTTCCCGTCAACCGGATTTGCAAGAGGTACTTGCACAAGTCTTCGCGAAAATTAGTGGCAGCAACCGGACAATCTATTTTGGTGCTTCCGGTGGCGGTTACGCAGCACTTTATTACTCGGCTCAGCATCCGAGTTCGCTCGCCATCCCCCTGAACCCGCAAACCAACATCGCAAGGTATGTTCCGGCATTTGTCGAGCGCTGGGCTAGCATGGCTTGGCAATTAGAAAAGTCCGAAAGCGGACATCTGGAAATGCCGGACACGGTGACCAACCTGGTAGAAGTCTATGAGCAGCCACGAGGGAATCATGTGCTGTACGTGCAGAACACAGGAGATGCGTTGCATATGGAAGCCCACTGGTCTCCGTTCATTGAGAAGGTGAATCCCTCGAACGACATCGTCCCTTTCCTTCAGTTTGTCGGCGAAGGACATGTTCCACCTCCGGTAGAACAACTCAAGGAGCTGCTGAAGCTCGCGGCGGCTAGTCAGGATTGGTCTACCTTGGACGTCCTTCCGCAGACACTTGCGATCGGAATGGAGGTCAGATAGACGTGTTAAGGCCAGGCCTTACGGAAGCATTAACTGAAGAGCAGTAGAGAGCAGCACCAAAACTGAGCAGTGCGACTCCCGACCCCCTGAAGTAATGATCGTCAATCTCATGTTGGAGCCTGGGCAGTCTACAAATCCCGTGAACTGCTCGCGCTTTTCTTTGCCAAACCCCTACCTGTGGCGCCCGATGTCAGTCGTCAAGTAGGCCGCCTTGGGAATTTTCAGCAGTCCTTCGAAGTGGGAGAACACGGCCCTTTAGGCGGGCTCCGCGCCAGATGAAAGCATCTCTGACGTTGCGCACAGCACTTGAAAGATCTGGGTCAATGCGGATCGCTATAGTCAACTGTCCATTGGCCCGCGCGCGACTCACGTCGGTTTCATAACGGTCGAATGCCGATTTGAGCTGCGGCGCCAATCCCGGTATCCGAGCAACATCACGACATTGCTCAAATCCCACGTTTAGCTCACCGTGTTCGAGCTTACGCAGCGTCGCCCGACCAACTCCTGACCTGCCAGCGACCTGTTGCACGGTCAGCGCAAGCAAGGTCCCCACAGGTTAATAGCTATTGACCAATATTTGTTGCGGTCCGACTCGTCTTCGGCGATGCTGTTTCCTGTGCAAGGCTCTAATGTCGGCCTCATTTGCGATCGCGTAAACAGGTTCTGTGGCCCTACTTTGGTCATTTATGGTCATTGTGGATTTCCTCGCACCTGTGGACCACACCGTGAAACCCTATTCCGTTCGGGGCTGTGTGCAGTGCTCGACGCCCGACTGCATCCGGAGAAATCCTATCCGCAGTCCCACTGTGGAAAATCGCTGCGCCAACGACGAAGCCCGCCCCGACAAAAGTCGGGACGGGCAAAGTGTCATGAACTACCTACCGGCAGCCACTCGCTCAGGCGTGGCTTAGCGGGCGACGGAACCTTCGGTGTAGTCATCGGTGGTCTTCCAGGAGAAGAGCTGGCGCAGTTCGCGGCCGGTGGCCTCGATCGGGTGAGCTTCGCCCTTGGCGCGCAGTGCCTTGAACTCCGGAGCTCCGGCGTCCTGGTCCTCGATGAAGCGCTTGGCGAAAGCACCGGTCTGGATGTCGGTGAGAACTGCCTTCATGTTCTCCTTGACCTCCGGGGTGATCACGCGCGGGCCCGAAACGTAGTCGCCGTACTCGGCGGTGTCCGAAACGCTCCAGCGCTGCTTGGCGATGCCGCCTTCCCACATGAGGTCAACGATGAGCTTGAGCTCGTGAAGTACCTCGAAGTAGGCGATTTCCGGCTTGTAGCCGGCTTCGGTCAGGGTCTCGAAGCCGTACTGCACCAGCTGCGACACGCCGCCGCAGAGAACAGCCTGTTCGCCGAAGAGGTCGGTCTCGGTCTCTTCGGTGAAGGTGGTCTCGATGACGCCGGCACGGGTGCCGCCGATGGCCTTAGCGTAGGACAGGGCCAGAGCCTTGGCTGAACCGGTAAAGTCCTGCTCCACGGCGATCAGGTCCGGGATGCCACGGCCTGCTTCGAATTCGCGGCGCACGGTGTGACCCGGTGCCTTCGGGGCCACCAGGGCGACGTCAACGTCGGCCGGCGGGGTGATGTAGCCGTAACGGATGTTGAAGCCGTGGCCGAAGAACAGGGCGTCGCCGGCCTGCAGGTTTCCGGCGATCTCGTCCTTGTAGACGTGGCGCTGGACCTGGTCCGGGGTCAGGATCATGATCAGGTCGGCTTCGGCTACTGCCTCGGCGACGGAGACCACGCGAAGGCCCTCGGCCTCGGCCTTGGCGATCGACTTGGAGCCGGCCTTCAAGCCAACGCGGACGTCGACGCCCGAGTCGCGCAGGTTCAGTGCGTGGGCGTGGCCCTGGGAGCCGTAGCCGATGATGGCAACGGTGCGGCCCTGGATGATCGAGAGGTCTACATCGTCGTCATAGTACATATCAGTCACTGTGGTATCTCCTTGGTATCAGTGTGAAGCTGGGGTGCGTTTTAGGCAGAGACGGAGCGCAGGGCGCGGTCCGACATCGATTTGGAGCCGCGTCCAACGGCAAGTGTGCCTGCCTGGACGATCTCGCGGATGCCGAACGGTTCAAGCACTGCCAGCAGCGCGTTGATCTTGTCGGCGTTGCCGGTGGCCTCAATGATGAGTGAATCGGTGGACACGTCCACCACGGAGGCACGGAAGAGGTCTGCGGCCTGGGTAACCTGCAAGCGGGTGGCCGCATCGGCGCGCACCTTGACCAGGATATGGTCTCGTTGCACCGAAGCCTCGGGCATCAATTCAACGATCTTGATGACGTTGATGAGTTTGTTCAGCTGCTTGGTGACCTGCTCGAGCAGGTCACCTTCGGCGTCGACGACCACGGTGATGCGGGAAATTCCCTTGTTCTCCGTGGGGCCAACGGCCAGCGAGTGGATGTTAAAGGCGCGGCGGGCAAAAAGACTTGCCACGCGGGTCAATACGCCCGGTACGTCTTCGACGAGTACGGAAAGAGTGTGACGTGCCATGGGATTTCTAGTCCTCTTCTTCCCACTCGGGCGTCATGCCACGAGCAATCTGGATCAGGTCGTTGCTCACGCCGGTGGGGACCATCGGCCAGACCATCGAGTCGCGGGAAACCACGAAGTCGATGACCACCGGGCGGTCGTTAATGGCTAGCGCCTGCTGGATGGTCGCGTCGATGTCCTCGTCGCGTTCGCAGCGCAGGCCCACGCAACCATAAGCGTCGGCAAGCTTCACGAAGTCCGGGACGCGCGCAGTTCCGTGACCGGTGTTCAAATCGGTGTTGGAGTAGCGGGAATCGTAGAACAGGGTCTGCCACTGGCGCACCATGCCCAATGAGGAGTTGTTGATGATCGCTACCTTGATCGGGATCTTGTTGATCACGCAGGTGGCGAGCTCCTGATTGGTCATCTGGAAGCAGCCGTCGCCATCAATGGCCCAGACGACGCGGTCTGGATTGCCGACCTTGGCGCCCATGGCCGCGGGAACCGAGTAGCCCATGGTGCCCAGACCGCCGGAGTTCAGCCAGGCGTGGGGGCGCTCGTACTTGATGAACTGGGCGGCCCACATCTGGTGCTGACCAACGCCGGCAACATACACGGCCTCAGGGCCGGTGAGCTCACCGATCCGCTGGATCACGTTCTGTGGTGCCGAAAGACCGTCGTTGGTGGGGGTGAACCCCATCGGGTAGGTCTCGCGCAGCCGGCCGATGGTGCTCCACCAGGCGGTGAGGTCCGGTGCGCCGCTTTCGGCAAAGCGGGCGCGGCAGGCCTCCGCCAGTTCCGGAATGATTTCCTTGACCGAACCGACGATCGGGATATCCGCCGTGCGGTTCTTGGAGATTTCTGCCGGGTCGATATCCGCGTGGATGACCTTCGCGTTGGGGGCGAAGGTGTGCAGCACACCGGTGACGCGGTCATCAAAACGCGCGCCGAGGGTGATGAGCAGATCCGACTGCTGCAACGCCGTAACGGCCGAAACCGATCCGTGCATGCCGGGCATGCCAACATGCAGTTCGTGGGAGTCCGGGAAGGCGCCGCGAGCCTGCAAGGTGGTGACCACCGGGGCGCCGACCAGCTCGGCGATTTCCTTCAGCTCTGCCGCGGCGTGAGCCTTGATCACACCACCGCCGACGTAGAACACCGGACGGGAAGAGGCGGCGATCAGCTTGGCAGCCTCACGCACCTGCTTGTTGTGTCCACGCACCACGGTCTTGTAGCCGGGCAAATCGATCTTCGGCGGCCAGGAGAATTCCATCATCGACTGCTGGGCATCCTTGGTGATGTCCACCAGCACCGGGCCGGGACGGCCGGTGGAGGCGATGTGGAAGGCCGAGGCCAGCATCCGTGGGATGTCGGCGGCCTTGGTCACCAGGAAGGAATGCTTGGTGATGGGCATGGTGATGCCCACGATGTCGGCTTCCTGGAACGCGTCCGAACCGATGAAGGCGCTGTGCACCTGACCGGTAATGGCAACCATTGGCACCGAGTCCATGTGCGCATCGGCAATGGCGGTGACCAGGTTGGTGGCGCCGGGGCCGGAGGTGGCGATGCAGACCCCGACCTCTCCGGTCACCATGGCGTAACCCTGGGCGGCATGGCCCGCGCCCTGTTCGTGGCGAACCAAGACGTGGTTGATCTTGGTGGAGTCCATGAGCGCGTCATAGGTGGGCATGATGGCCCCGCCCGGCAACCCAAAGACGTCTTTGACGCCCAATTCTTCCAGTGAGCGCACGATGGCATGTGAGCCCAGCATCTCGGTGGGAGCAATGATGTTATTCGGGCCCAGAACCAGGCTCGACGCTTCCACGACGGAAGAGACAGCGGCATCCTTGCTTCGGTTGGCGGGTTTGGCCGCCAGCCCTGGGCTGACGGGTGTTCCGTTACTCATGGGGATATGTCCTTCTCTATCTCTTCTTACTAACCCTGCACATAAAAAAACCCCAAATGGCACCTTGCGGCGTTTGGGGTTAGCGCGTCACCGAAGCCCTCCGTGTTGCGGAGGGGCTCAAGCTCAGCGCTTGATAACTAGTAGTACTTCGGTGCGGATCTGCATGTTCCCATTTTGGTCGCCGCCGGAGTCGGAGTCAAACAACCACGCCGTATATCTCACTATATGAGATAGGTGTCCGATGGGTGGACGCCGTGACGGCGGCCACCCATCAAAAAAGCTACTTCTTAGCCACAGTATGCGCCGGTGGAGGCCGAGTTGACCAGCTTGGCGTACTTGGCCAGCACACCGGTGGTGAACTTCGCCGGCAGCGGTGCCCATCCCACCTTGCGCGCTTCGAGTTCCGCTTCATCAACCAACAGGTCGAAGGAGCGTGCGGCGATGTCTACCCGAATCTTGTCCCCGTCCTTCACAAAGGCGATCGGGCCGCCGTCCACGGCCTCGGGCGCCACGTGGCCGATGCACAGGCCGGTGGTGCCACCGGAGAAGCGACCGTCGGTGAGCAGCAGGACGTCCTTGCCCAGACCCGCACCCTTAATGGCGCCGGTAATGGCGAGCATTTCGCGCATCCCGGGACCACCCTTGGGGCCCTCATAGCGGATGACCACCACGTCACCGGCGTGAATCTGACCGGCATCCAGGGCCGCAAGCGCACCCTGCTCGCGGTCAAAGACCCGTGCCGTGCCCTCAAAGACATCCGCATCAAATCCTGCGGACTTCACCACCGCCCCATCGGGGGCCATCGATCCGTGTAGCACCGTGATGCCACCGGTCTTGTGGATCGGATTATCCAGTGCGCGCAGAATCTTGCCATCCACATCCGGCGGGTTGATTGCCGCGAGGTTCTCGGCAACGGTCTTGCCGGTCACCGTCAGGCAGTCCCCGTGCAGCAGGCCCGCATCCAGCAGGGCCTTCATGATCACCGGCACGCCGCCGATCTTGTCCACGTCGGTCATCACATAACGACCGAAGGGCTTCAGGTCCCCCAGGTGCGGGATCTTGTCTCCGATGCGGTTGAAGTCGGCCAGGGTCAAATCAACCTCGGCCTCCCGGGCGATGGCCAAAAGGTGCAGCACGGCGTTGGTGGAACCACCGAAGGCCATGGTCACGGCGATCGCGTTCTCAAAGGCCTTCTTGGTCATGATGTCGCGGGCGGTGATGCCCTTGCGCAGCAGGTTCACTACCGCTTCGCCCGAGGCGCGGGCGAACATATCGCGGCGACGGTCGGCCGAGGGCGGGGCGGCCGAGCCGGGAAGGCTCATGCCCAGCGCCTCACCGATGCACGCCATGGTGTTGGCCGTATACATACCACCGCAGGCGCCCTCACCGGGGCAAATGGCTTTTTCGATGCGCGTGAGATCCTCGAGGCTCATCTTGCCAGCGGCGCAGGCGCCCACGGCTTCGAAGGCGTCAATGAGCGTGACTTCCTTTTCGCTGCCGTCTTCCAACTTGACCCAACCGGGCATGATCGACCCCGCGTACAGGAAGACCGAGGCCAAATCCAGACGGGCTGCTGCCATCAACATGCCCGGAAGCGACTTGTCACAACCGGCCAGCAGGACCGAACCATCAATGCGCTCGGCCTGCATCACCACCTCAACGGAGTCGGCGATAACCTCACGGGAGACCAGTGAGAAGTGCATGCCCTCGTGGCCCATGGAGATGCCATCGGACACCGAGATGGTGCCGAATTGCATCGGGAACCCGCCACCGGCGTGAACACCTTCCTTGGCACCGGCAGCCAAACGGTTCAGCGACAGGTTGCACGGGGTGATTTCGTTCCAGGAGCTGGCAACGCCAATCTGCGGCTTAGCAAAATCGTCATCACCCATCCCCACGGCGCGGAACATGCCACGGGCCGGAGCGGCATGGATGCCGTCGGTCACGACGCGGCTGCGAGGCTTGATATCTGGTGCTGTGTCCTGGCTCATGTCCTTGATTGTATGACCGCGTTGAATCACGGCGGAACCCATGACGGTTAACCGACATATTTCGCCGCGCGAATACGGGACACTTGTTCGAAACATCCATTGGATAGACTGGATCCCATGGAGACCCTCAACATTGATTCCAGTGACGATGTTCTCAAGCAGCTTTTACACGAGTCGTTTGATACTCAGATCCCCAACTTCGGCAGCTACAACCTCGTGGCAGCGACCGGTACCTCCGGTTCCGCTGGTCTGAAGGTCATCGGCTTTCGTCGTGAACCGGCAGAACTCATCCTCTGCCCCCTCAATCCCCAGACCTTGCGCCCCTCCGAGCGGGCGATCTCGGTGAATACCACCAATATTTACCACGTGGCTCTGGTCCTGGATGGTGGTTACGAGGTGGGCACCAGCACCGGACGCGTGTACCGATTCAACGTTCCCGCGCGACTCTCGGTGAACGTTCCGGGAACCACGGCAGGTCCGCGAACCGCCGGCATCTTGGCCCAGGACGAAGACGCTAAGGACTTTGCCGACTTCATGAATTCACTGATGGACCGCTTGGATCCGACGGTAACCGAAGCCGTCTAGCGACCCACCAGCTCAAACACCACGGGTGCCGTGGTCCAGTTTTACAACTGGACCACGGCACCTTTCGTTTCTCAACTGACTCGTGGGGCACCAACACTCCCCCGCGACTTATCGACCTCAAGCCGCATTAGGCCCAGGTATTACCCATGGATCACTCGTGCCCGGAACCTGTTGCGCGCCTAGCTTCACCTGACTCTTGAATCGGTATCGGCCGGAGCGTAGCTTGATTCCTAAGGCCTCAGTTAGGCCTCGTCGCAAGCCGAAGGACCGCAGGAGCCGCCACCCGCAAGTGAATCGAGAACGATCATGAGTCCAGATCCGGTGGAACCGATTCAAGCCCCACCGCCCACAAGCAACTCAAAACGCAGTGAACCCGCGCGTGGGACCCGCGCAGGAGTTATCTGAACCTTCACCGTCGGCGCGGTACTGCTGCTGATTCTGCTGATCATCTTCATGATTCAAAATCAGGATCACGTCACGGTGTATTTCCCGAGTTTCCATGGCCAATTGGCCTTGGACATCACGCTACCGATCGCTGCTCTCGCAGGCTCGTTGGTGGTGTCCATCGTGGGGGCGGTCCGCATCATCCAATGGCGCGCTCGTGCCCACTCCGCCAGCAAGTCACTAGCAAAAAACGTCAAGCGGGCTCGGCGAACCTCTTGGTGGCACCGGCGAAGAACCACCACCTCCACCGTTAACTAAGGAGCGGACGATGGAAGACATCACACCATTCATCCACACCACTCAACGAGATTCTCATCACCCGGCCGGCTTACGGCGTCGCTCAAAGGCCGGCCTCGTGGTGGTGGTCGCATGCCTGGCCGTGATGATCATTCTGGTGGTTCGGTCTGTGTTGCGGTTTATGCGCCGTCCCGAACCGGTGCCATATCGTGGCTCACAGAACGTGACCCGGCCGAAGAATGCACCCCCTGTCGTTGGGGACGCGCCCTGACGGCTCCGTTATACAGGTACTTTCGTTCGCTCGACCTTGGCGTGAATTCCTAGCGCTGTGGTCACAGCCCCTTTTCATCCTGAACAGGGAGCTGTAGTCTCGGTTCAGCATCACCATAGTGATGCGAACGCGAATGATGTAAGACTGAGCCTTCTTCCGAACGGAGATCGTCATGGGATTCATTGGTTGGATTATTTTGGGTCTAATAGCCGGAGCCATCGCCAAGGCGATCAAGCCGGGCGAGCAGGGCGGCGGTTGGCTCGCCACCCTACTTCTGGGTGTTGTCGGTGCCGTCCTGGGTGGCTGGATTGGATCCGCCATCTTCAAGGTGGGAATCGGTGACTTCTGGGACCTTTCCACCTGGTTGCTGGCCATCGGAGGCGCGTTACTGGTCCTGATTATCTGGGGCTTCCTGACCCGCAAAAAGGCGTAGTTCCTCAAATATGTAGGGTGGCGGCCTGTTCCCGGTTTTTGAACCGGGGACAGGCCGCCACCCTTTTCTATGAGTCTTTTAAGCCCTCGGCGCCAGAGGCTGGAGCATCCACCAAGTTTTCACCGGGTTCACCATTGCCCCATGCGGCAACCTGACGCTTGAGTAGTTTGACCATGCGAGGAAGGAAGGCCCCCGAATTGCCGCCATTGTGGGGAATGACCAAGGCGTTGGGCAGCTGCCATATTGGATGCTCTGCCGGAAGCGGCTCAGGGTCAAAGACATCCGAGGCACACCTGATCCGTCCGGTTTCTAACTCGGCCACCAGCGCATCGGTGTCAACCACCGGGCCTCGGGCGACATTAACGACGACGGCACCGTCGGGCAATGCCGCGAGTATTTGGGCGTTGATCAGGTGGTGCGTGCCAGCATTGTGCGGGACGATCAGGATCAGCACCTCGATGTCCCCGGCCCGGTGCAGAAGGTCATCGATGGCGAAGATCTCACCGTGGTCATCCGTGCGCGCCCGGGTGCCGAAGCGACTCAACTCAACGTCGAAGGGGACCAAACGTTTACGGATCTCCTCCCCGATGCCACCGACGCCCACGATGGCCACCTTGCGGTCGGCCAGCCCGGGCCACCGACGAGGGTTCCATCGTCTCTCCGCTTGGTCCCTCACCGATTCTCCAATTCCCCTCAGGGAGGCCAAAACCAACCCGAGGGCCAGCTCGGCCGTTCCCGCTGCATGGACTCCAGCGGCAGTGGATACAGAAACGTTGGGACCAACGAGATCATGAACGCCATCAAATCCGGTGGTCTGTGTTTGGACCAGTTGAAGATTAGAGGCACGGCGAATGCCGGCCAAACTAGCGACGCTGGCCATGTAGGGAAGGATCGCCACGTCGATTTCTCCGAGTTCGATTCCCTCGGGTTCCCCTTGGATGTCCCAAACGCCTGCCCGCAGACCGTCGGGCAATGGACCAACAGCTTCCAAAAGTTCGGCAGTGGGGAATGAGACAACGCGAAATGGCTTCATGTGATTTAGCCTAGGTCGGCGAATTGCCCCGCCCAAACACAACACCGAACATGTCTCCCCTTTCCCGAAGAGGAAGAATCGTGGCCTAGGCCACCTGACAAATGGCTCAACGGCCCAAATCAGGCCGATATTTGTGACCTCACTCGCAATGAGCCCCCTCGGTTTGCATTCGGCTCACAAGCTGGTAGAGTTTCATGTCGTTGCAGAGCGCGGGAGCCACGAACTCCTCGCAAAACAACAGCGCACCTCTAGCTCAATTGGCAGAGCAACTGACTCTTAATCAGTAGGTTTCGGGTTCAAGTCCCGAGGGGTGCACAGTGAGAAAGACCCGATCTGTTTCGACAGATCGGGTCTTTTGTTTTCCCCGCACGTCCTCGTGACGCGGGGCACGAGTTCCAAGGGCGCCGCAGCGACCCGGTGAATTCTGGGCCGGAGCACGAGGAGCTAGAAATCCATCGCGCCGCCTTGTCGACAGGCGCCCCTCGACTTCCCGAGCGTCAGCTACCGTGACGCGCTGACCATGCTTTTGAGGCAACGGCCAATACACCGTCGTGAATTGGGTTCGACTACGGCGATGCCTCCGTCGGTCAAAGCTGCACATATCGTCCGCGCAACCCCGCCTCGGCACTGGCCTCATAAAATCCACGCGGCCCAATAAAACACTAACGAGTACGTACGGCACCCCCAACAGCGCCGGCACAGTCAAGACCCCCACACTCAGGACTCGAGTCAACAGCGCGAGATCATTCTGCGAGTTCTCGCGACTAGGCGAATGACGAAGGATTCACGCGAACCTGGAAGCCGCTCCCCGCTGGCGGGAAAGCAATACGGATTCTCGGACACCCACTCACGCGCTCACCTGACCAAAAAGAGCCACCTTGTGTGCACCGTCACAAAACTGCTTCTAACGTCATTTCCGAGAAAACCCTGCGAAAACCCATCCTGATTCTCAAAAAACACCGACATTTCGGGATTTTTAGGATCGCTTTCGCGAAGAACCCGCCGATTTTTCTTCTGGGGCACTTTCTGGTTATGATTATCTGCGTCGCAAGGACGGGTTCCGCATGGAACGCCGACTGAAGCGGCTAAGCACCTCTAGCTCAATTGGCAGAGCAACTGACTCTTAATCAGTAGGTTTCGGGTTCAAGTCCCGAGGGGTGCACAGTGAGAAAGACCCGATCTGTTTCGACAGATCGGGTCTTTTGTTTTCTCCGGCCCCACCCTGCCTCGGAGCCACGTATGGCTACACGCTGAACGTCCTTCGAGCACTCACCAGCCGCTATTGCGAATTGCCGCTCGGGTCCTTGCCGAACGCGAACCCACTCTATTGGTGGCACCGGTGCGATGCACTCGAGTCTTTTGGTCCGCATGGGCACCGGCAGCCCCCGAAGCCGCGAATGCGACCCGTTGCGAGACTAATTCTTCAGGCAGGGCAAAACCTCCCCGGCGAGATGACTTTTTCCCCATGACGCTTCCTGTCTTCAGCCTCAACCTCAGTGATTGAGTTCAATCAATCACTGTACGTTAATTGCCACTCTGCCATCAAGTGCACCCGCTGTCGCTCTCGAACCCCCGCGCCACCCAGTCACGGAGCACCCAAAGTTTCCGCCGTCTTGGATAAGCTCGACACGAAGACCAACCAACAATCCTTCGCACTCGCGGACCCAACCCGCGGTGAGAGCCAAGATAACAAGGAGCATCCCTAGCCATGAGCGAAAACACTGCCGCCGAAGCCACACGACTGTCCCCCGGTGATGCAGCCCCAGATTTCACGCTTCCGGACGCACAAGGTAAAGAGCTTTCCCTCGCTTCCCTGCGCGGAAAGAAGACCATCGTCTACTTCTACCCGGCGGCTTCCACCCCGGGCTGCACTAAGCAAGCTTGTGACTTCAGGGATTCCTTAGAATCACTGACCGCGGCCGGATACCAGGTTGTCGGGATCTCACCCGATGCCTCTGCCAAACTGGCAAAGTTCACCGACGCGCAGGACCTCACCTTCCCGCTTTTGGCCGACGAGGATCACGCCGTCGCCGAGGCCTACGGCGCATGGGGCGAAAAGAAGAACTATGGACGCGTTTACGACGGGCTCATTCGTTCAACTTTTGTCATCGATGAAAGTGGCCGCGTTGAATTGGCGCAATACAACGTGCGTGCCACCGGGCATGTCGCCAAATTGCGTCGTGATTTGGGTCTCGATCCCAAATAGAGTTTCGCCCACAGCCCAAAAGCTGCAAACTCGACGCTGATTCTGCGCTAGACTAATTCCTGCCGAACTTCGAAAGCGGTTCACTGCCTTGCGAGCGTGGCGGAATTGGTAGACGCGCTGGATTTAGGTTCCAGTGTCTTCGGACGTGGGGGTTCAAGTCCCCCCGCTCGCACTACAGATCCAAAGGTATTCTCGGATATTGATGGATTCGCGCAGGGCCCCCGGGTGATCCCGGGGGCCCTGTTCGTTAACATGGAGCCCAAAACACTGACGAGGAGTCTTTGGTGCCAAGCCAGCCGCACTGCCCGGAACCACGCCGTGCCACCCGCCGAGCTTTTTTGGTCGGCGGAATGGGCCTCACCGCATTGGCACTGACCGGTTGCGACCCCAAGAATTCGCCCGCTCCCTCAACCTCGGGTACGAGCACCGCCCCCGTCATCCGGAGCTTCAACTTCGGAACGGCCGCCGAGCCGATGAATCTAGACCCCTCCTTGTCCGGGGATAACGAGACGTTCCGGATCACGCGGCAGATCTATGAAGGTCTCATTGGCGTGGACCGTGAGACTGGCGCCCCGATCCCGAAGCTGGCCACCAACTGGATCGTGAGTCCCGACCGCCTTCAGTTCACCTTCATCTTGCGCCGGGGCGTGAAATTCCACGACGGCACCGACTTCGACGCAGCCGCCGTGGTCGCAAACTTTGAGCACTGGATGGCACTACCCAGCGATGCACGAGCCAGCTCGGAGCAGGGCTTCCATCAGGTCTTTCGGCACCACGAAGAAATACCCAAACTGCCATCCACTATCCCCGAGTCCAAGCCAAGTGCCGATGCATCGGGTAGCAAGATCGTTGATCCAGAAGAACTTGCCGAGCACACCCGTGCCACCGCGCTGCTGGAATCGCTGCGCGATCAGCTCAAGGCCCAACCGTTTGTGGGAGCCAGCAGCGGCGGCAGCGCCAGCTACTTCGGATCCATTAAGGCCGCCGACACCTACACCGTGGTGCTCACCCTTCGCCAGCCCATCACCGGACTCATCGAGGCTCTCTCGCTTCCCGGTCTGGCCATCGCCTCACCTCAGGCCCTGGGCACTAAGCCGGTAGAAAACGGCCGGTACTCCTATATTTCGAGCCAGCCGGTGGGCACCGGTCCGTATGCGTTCGTTTCGTGGAAGGACAAGTCCGTCACGCTGCGAACTTTCCCGGATTATTGGAACACGGATTTAATGGCAGCTAACCCCACCGCACCGACCGTTGTGACCTTCAAGGAAATCAGCACTCCCGCCGGGCGTTTGGGCGCTCTGGGTCGCGAGGAAATCGACGGCTTCGACATGGTCACGCTGACCGGTCTGCGCGAGTTGGTCCGCGAGGGCAAACTCATTGTGCAACGCGATCCATACTCGGTCACCTACCTGGGGATGAACCGGACCAATAAGTGGCTCGCCAAGTCCGAATTCCGTCGGGCCCTTGCGCATGCCATCGACCGGCAGAAAGTCATCGAACAGTTCTACATCTCCGGTACCAAGGAGGCCCGCAGCTTTCTGCCTGCATCCCTGGGGATCGCCCCCTCGGAAACCTACTACGGTCCGGATACCCGCCTCACCAAGGAACTGATTGAGTCCAGCGGTTATGACGGCACACCCATCCCGTTCCTCTACCCCCTGAATATTTCGCGCGCCTACTTACCGTTGCCCGAGCTCATCTATGCCGAGATTTCCCGGCAGCTCTCGGCCGTCGGCATCATGGTGGCGCCCGTTCCCGTGGATTGGAACGACGGCTACGTCTCCAAGGTTCGTTCCGGAGAAGTTGCGGGGCTGCACCTTTTGGGATTCAACGGAGGCTATCGAGACCCCGACGACTTCATCGGCGGTCTCTTCTCCACGCCCACTCAACAATTTGGCTATGACTCCCCGGTGCTCAAGGCTCAGGTGCTATTGGCCCGCTCGATCCCTACGGGCGATGAACGCACCAACGCCTACAAGGAAATCTCCACGACGCTGGCCCGCGATCTGCCAGCACTGCCGTTGGTCTTCCCGATTTCGGCCCTGGCCTTTAACGACAATGTGAAGAACTACCCGTCTTCGCCCGTCCTAGATGAAGTCTTCTCCGACGTGAGGCTGAACACTTAACCCCGGGGATGTCAAGGCTTCAATTTCTTAGACACCCTCGTTTGGCGCTAGTCTTGCGTAGAGTCTAGAAGAACTTTCAATGGAGAACCCCTCGTGCCTTCTGAATCCACAAGTCAGTCTTTCGACGTCGTACTAATCGGCGCCGGCATCATGAGCTCAACGCTCGGAACCCTGATCAAACAATTGGAGCCGGGGTGGAGCATTGGACTTTTCGAGAATTTGGAAGAGGCCGGTCTCGAGTCCTCCTCCCCTTGGAACAACGCCGGCACCGGTCACTCGGCACTGTGCGAACTGAACTACACCGCGGCAGGCCCGGACGGATCCGTCAATCCGGCCAAGGCCATTGGTATCAATGAGCAGTTCCAGGTGACGCGCCAGTTCCTCGCCCACTTGGTGAAGAACAAGCAGGTCGGAGATCCGAGCAGCTTCATCAATGCGCTGCCGCACATGAGCTTTGTCATCGGTGACGACAATGCCAAATACCTCAAGACCCGCTATGAGGCGCTGAAGCCGAATACGCTGTTCAACGAGATTGAGCACACCGAGGATTTGGACACCATCAAGTCTTGGACTCCGTTGGTGGCCAATGGCCGCAACGAATCCGAGCGCGTGGCAGCCTCCCGCGTTGCCTCCGGCACCGATGTGGACTTCGGTTCACTGACCCGCCAGCTGACCAAGGACCTTGCCAGCAAGGGCGTCGAGGTTAACTTCGGCCACCGAGTCACCGGCATCAAGCGCGATGGCGCGGGCTGGGAAATAGCCGTCCGCAACAACGCCTCCAAGGTCAAGCGCTCGGTCAAGGCGAAGTTCGTGTTCGTGGGTGCCGGCGGTGGCGCCCTGGGTCTGCTGCAGAAGGCTGGAATCGACGAGATCAAGGGCTTCGGCGGATTCCCGGTCTCCGGGCAGTTCTTGCGTTGCACCGACGATGCAATCATCAACCAGCACCACGCCAAGGTCTACGGCCAGGCGTCCGTTGGTGCCCCGCCAATGAGCGTTCCGCACCTCGACACCCGCTTTGTTGACGGCAAGCGTTCGCTGATGTTCGGCCCCTACGCCGGCTTCTCGACCAACTTCCTGAAGACTTCCTCATTGCTGGACCTTCCGCTGTCCATCCGTCCGCACAACATCCTTCCGATGCTGGCCGTGGGCAAGGACAACCTGGATCTGACCACTTACCTGATCAAGGAAGTGCTCAAGTCCCGCTCGAAGAAGGACGACGCCCTGCGCGAGTACCTGCCCGAGGCAGTTGGCGATAAGTGGGAGCTGATCACCGCCGGACAGCGCGTCCAGGTCATCAAGAAGGATGCCAAGAAGGGCGGCGTGCTGCAGTTCGGTACCGAGGTCATCACCTCCGCCGACGGCACCATCTCCGGTCTGCTCGGCGCCTCCCCCGGAGCCTCGACGGCAACGCCGATCATGCTCGATTTGCTGGGCCGCTGCTTCCCGAAGCAGTTCGCTGGCTGGGAGACCAAGCTCAAGGACATCATCCCGTCCTACGGCCAGAAACTGAACGAGAACCCGGCGCTCTACGCCGAGGTTCGTGCCGAGACCGATAAGGTTCTCAAGCTCGCCTAGTCGTGCGCGCCCAAGAGCCCGGCATCCCCGGCGAGTTCTAGCGGTCGTTGCAACACCCAGATCGTTGGGAGTTGCGACGACCGTGTCGTCTTTAACGAAGAAATCGCTAACTGACAGGAAGCCTTCGACTCCACGGAAGTACTCGCCCAAGGAGTCCAAGGATTCCTCAGCGTCTTGGATCGGACCGGGAACGTATCTGCAGCTGCCACGGAGCTCGGGTTAAATCGCAACACGTGCTATCAGTGGGCCCGCGCACTCGCTTTTGGCGCCAACCCGTCGGGCAGTAGTGCCAGAGGAAAGAAGAAAACCAAATACACCCAAAATCAAAAAGGATGCATTCTTCTCCTCCTTGGACCGCCGTGGAAGTGTTTCGGTGGGTGCGCGCGAGGTCGACATCCCCCTGGGAACTTGTTTCCACTGGACGCGCAAGGCCCGTGTGTTGGCGGTGGTGTCGCACGCGGGGAAGCGGGAGGAATACCTGCGGCTGCGCAACACAGGGGCGTCCCAAAAGGAAGCAGCCGCAGGTGCGGGTGCAGATATCCGCAGTGGCCGGGACTGGGAGAAGGCGATCCGCAGGACCAAAAACATACGCATTCACGCAGATGGCCGCATTGTCGACTGCAAATATGGGGTGACTACTTACATCCCAGTCGAGGGCTAGGCTTTCATCGCTCCGTTTCCCGGGCTTGCAGCACCGGAAAAGCCAATCAGCGCACGCTACCTTTTCCTGCCGGAACGTGAACAGATCCGTGACCAGTTGGCGGCCGGCTCCTCGATGCGCGCCATCGCCCGGGCGCTGGGCCGGCCGGATTCGACCGTGACCCGGGAGATCGCCCGCGACACCGACCCAACGGCTACCAGCCATACGCCGCGCGCCGGGCAGTGGCCAAACGAAGGCCACGCCCCAAGACCAGCAAACTCGCTTGCGAGGGAACCTTGCGAAAATACGTCGAAGCCAAGTTGCTCCTAGGCTGGTCACCGGAGCAAATCAGCAACAGGCTTAGGAAGCTGCTCCCCCGACAGGCTGGAGTTCCACGTGTGCGCCGCAACGATCTATCAGGTCCTTCTACTTCCAAGCCCGCGGCGTTGCGCACCGGCCGCGCCCACCGGAAGACACGCACCAATCCGGAGAAGCGCACGAGCCGGTTCCGGGATCCGATGATCAACATTTCCGAGCGTCGCTCGGAGGTCGAGGACCGTGCCGTGCCAGGTCGTTGGGAAGGCGACCCGATCACCGGGACACTGAATCAGCCGGCGATCGCGACCTTGGTCGAGCGAACCACCCGTTACGTCTTGCTCGCCCACCTCGACGGCGACCACACCGCCGAAACCGTCCGCGACGGCCCCTTCAAGGCCATGGGCGGACTGTCCGAAATCCTCAGGGGATCCCTGACCTTGGACCAGGGCGCCGAGTTGGCCACGCACAAGACCTTTTCCATGGCCACCGACATGGATGTCTACTTCTGCGACCCGGCCAGCCCCTGGCAGCGAGGGTCCAACATCCGGGGACCACTCCACTACTGCGCCAGTACTTCCCCAAGGGAACTGACCTCAGTATTCAAGGACCCAAAGAATTGGAACGGGTCGCTAACCTGCTCAACGGACGACCACGCAAGACGCTCGGCTAGGAGACCTCAACCGGGCGCCTGCGTGAACTACTATTGGCAGCCTAGCCACCAGTTGTTGCAACGACTCCCAAAATTGGCCCCTCAGGGGCTGGCGGGCTTTTGCGTTGGCAGGCATCTTGGAGATCTATTTCGTTGGCGATATAGCAACGGCGCATGCGACCGAGGCTTCATTAAACACGTTTGGCGCCCGCGCACCCTTGCTCGGGCCAGGGCGAGATGATTATCTGGAATAGGTGAACGGGAACATTCTTCGCTCAGTGTGATGGATGGCATCGGATCCGCCGCGCAAACACGGGGGAAGTTTCTTGGACAGCAATGCGCAAATCGCCCCACTGGCGTGGAGAAGACACGGGCTTCGCGTCATGGAGGACCATTCGATTTCGCCGATGGTCAATTCAGGGAATCCAGCCCTATTTTGAAAATGCTCGCGGCTCTTAAAAACGTTTAGCCGCACTACTCGCCTCGGATGTGGTCTTGGATTCCGGGCATATCAGTTGGGCTGCACGCCTTTCCAGCAAGTACCCGATGGTTGAGGTGCGGGTGGCCGATGCACAACTCAGGGCCCACGATTCGGTGCTGCTGGCGTTGATAGTGCAGGCGCTCGTGGAAGCCAGCCGGGATGAGGCACCGGTCGGTGACAGCCTGATGCCAGAAACGCTCGATCTTGCCCTCTGGCAATCGGCATAGCATCGTCTCGCTGGGCCGAAGTGTGATCCGGTATCCGCCATCGAGTCACTACGCGGGCTACGGTTGAAACACTACTAGAACACATAACGTCGACTTTGGCCGTGAATAACGATACCGGTACGTCACCGAGTGGTTGGACCGATTATTGCGCCCGGGCACGGGCGCGGAACGTCAACGACGCTGTTTCGCGCAAGGCGGGCTTTCCCGGGTGGTCCTCGATGCCAGGGAGGAATTGACCGACAGCAGTGCCCCCTACAATCCGACTGCCGCTCCACACGGCACAAAGGAATACCTTCAGTCTGAATCACCTCGCTTCGGAAAACTCAAGCCTTCTCCAGCCCGATCCCCGAACGAGGCTTGAAAAGTCAAGAATCCAATGCTTCGCTTGACCCGGAACGGGAAACGGAAATAAAGTCGCGTGCTGATCCCGGCAGTGGGCAGCCCACACGTACTGGACGACAGATATGCCAAGACCGGTAAGGAAAATGATGTTTGGCCACGGATTTGTTTATGTATTGCGCAATGCAAAGAGCGTCGTTTACGGACCGCACGGTAAAAAGATCGGGACCCTTGGCAACATCTTCATGGATGTTTCCACTGGTGATGCAGACTACGTGACGGTCCATCTGGGCCCGTTCGGCGCAAGAGAAAACTTCGTCTCCCTTGAGGGAGCGACGATGGAGAACGGGCATCTACAGGTGGCTTTCGAAAAAACCCTGATCTTGGGTGCACCAGACGTTGCCCCCTTCGGGGAACTACGGGATCAGGACAAGAACTTACTTGATAGGTACTACTCGGTGGTGAACCGCGCGGCTTAAGTCGCGAGGTTCACCACCACGTATCCCGGCGGGGAACCTAAACCGAGCATCGCGGGTGGCTGACAGCATCAGCCTGTCACCACGATCGGGACCCGAAGCACTTGCGTGCACCGGATCTACAGGGATTCCACCGAGCTATCTCAGTAGCCCAGCCGTGGGATCGGGATTTGGCATCGGATCGGGGTCGGGGGCCGGATCCGGGAAAAGCGGCGGGTCAACAATTGGCCCGGGAGCCGGTGGCCGCTCGTAGGGCCCGGGTTCGGGTGCCGGGGCCCTGGCGGTTTGGCCGGACCATGGGTCGGCGGATAGGGCGGTTCTGGCATCGGCGGCGGGGCCGCGGGTGGTTGGGGCTCCGGTCCATGTTGCGGCGGAATAGTTTCGCCGATCGTGCGGATCAGCGGGTCGATGCCACGTGGATTTCGGATGGACATGTATCTCCTCGTCAACATCGAGTTGAACTGCGTTCCGCTTGTCCGGTGGGTGCCCGGCATGGAATTTCGATGTCCTGCGGCACCCTCAGGAATGTCCGTCCTTGCACGAGACAACCACCGAATCCACCCCTATAGGCCTCGCCGGGGATGAGCGCCGATTGCTGATCCAGGGCAAGAACACAGGCAGGTTTCATCCGTCGCCCGCGTAATCCCCGTCAAACTACAGCGGCCCCAATAGCGCAATCTTTCCGCTCAGTTGAGCAGCGGCAACGATCCACCCGCCGGGGAACACCATTCACCAGTTCGGGCAGTCAGTAGCTTGAAGCCAATGCCCATACCGCGGAACTGCGTCCTATCTCGAATATCTTCTATTGGCGTGGTGAGAATTTGCGTGGATATTCTTCAATCTTTTCGTGGCGTTCGAAGTTCATCGAAAAATCAGCTTCAGGCATTTGAATTGGTCATATAAGCGGCAATAGTCACCGTAATTTGCATTTTTCTTGCTACGCTTGACGACGTATTGGAATTGCTTGTGCACCGTATTTTATTGACACGGATCATTCGTCGCTAACCCCGCAGAGAGATTCATGAAAATAACATAATTCCAATCACCATCACTCGCACATTTTCGGAGGATTTATGGAAAACCCACACAAGTCGTCGGGCATTCCGGCATGGAGGCGCCACTTGGGCCGTTCTCTTGCCGTCCTGGCAGCGGCTTCGCTTTTGCCCATCGTCGCGGTCAACCCCGCACATGCAGCAGTAACCGAGATTGAAGATAACGGCAGCTCAGACACCGCCACCGTTCTCAAACTCAACACCGAGTATTCGGGCACATCGTATAACCAGGACTACTGGGACGAAGACTATTTTGCCGTCGATATCCCCAGTGCTGGTCGTACGAAAATTGATTTCAAGTTCCCTGCGAATCTTGGCACCGAACGAGCCTACAATTTTGAAGTCCTCAACTTCGACGGAGATGCACTCTACGAATTAGAGGTTCCCGCAAGCGCTAACAACGGTTCATGGCTAGCAGCTCAAGGAACGTTTTTCCCCAAGGGCCGCAGCTACATCAAGGTCAGCGGGTCATCAGGCGACAAGACATGGGGGAAGAAATATACCCTGAATGTCAGCCACACCCCTGGAAACGCCGAATCCGAATTCAACGATGATGATGGGAAGGCCAATGTTCTCAAACTGGGAACAACCTACTCTGCGTCGTCACTTACATCTTCCGGTAGCGACGACGACTACTACGCGGTGGACATTCCCAGCAACGGGCGGACAAAGCTCGATCTCAAATTCCCGGCAAATTTGGGCACCCGTGAGGCCTACGAGGTCTTCGTCTACAATGTAGACGGAGAAGAACAATACCTCTTCGACGTCCCGGCAAATGCAAGCGATGGATCGTTTCTCGCATCACAAGGTACATTCATGCCGAAGGGCCGAGCCTACATCCGGGTGCGTGGATCCGATAGCTGGGAAACCTGGGGTAAAACTTACTCGCTCAATGTCAGCCACGCGGCTGGCGTCGTAGAAACCGAACCGAATAACTCAACCTCGGCCGCGGACCTCATCAAGCTCGGCACCACATACTCGGGTTCCATCCTCCGTGGTGGCACAGGAGACGAAGACTTCTACGCATTGGACATCCCATATAGCGGTCGCACAAAACTCGACTTCAAGTTCCCTGCTAACCTCGGCACGCAGACCGCTTACAACATAACGGTTATGGACGATTCCGAAGAAAATCTGTACAGCTTCGCCGTCCCGGGAAACGCCCACAATGGCACTTGGCTTGCATCACAGGCAATGTACCTTCCCAAGGGACGTATATACATTCAAATTGATGGACCCTGGTACGGAAATTCCCTCGGCAAGACTTACACATTGGGCGCTTCCCATTCATCAGGAAACGTCGAAACCGAATTCAACCAGGACACCGCCACCGCAAATGCGATCAAGTTGGGCACCACTTATTCCGGTTCGTCCCTGAGCGCCGAGGGGTCCGATTACGACTACTTCGCTGTCAATATGCCATCGGCTGGCAGGATCAGCCTGGATCTGAAGTACCCCGCAGGTTTGAGCGGCTACGGCTCCTACGACGTGGATGTGTTCAACGGCGAGGATGATCGAATCTTCGATTTCGATCTCAAGCCAAATCATGCAAACGGTGTTTGGCTTGCCGGGCAGCCCATCTCGTTGCCCAAGGGACGCTCATACATCTCAATCGCAGGGTCCTCCAGCGACGGTACTTGGGGTAAGACTTACACCCTGAAGGCAACTGCCGCATTTACATCCGTCCCGACCCCGACGATCACCGGCACCGCGAAGGCCGGAGCCACGCTCAAGGCCAACGCAGGAACCTGGAAGCCAGGGCCTGTTGCCCTAAAATACCAGTGGAAGCGCGACGGCAAAGCAATTTCCAAGGCCACCAAATCAACCTACAAACTAACCACGGCCGATACCGGTAAAAAGATCGCCGTCACCATCACCGGCGCAAAGACCGGTTACAAGACGGTATCTAAAACCAGCACCGCCAAGACCGTAGCGCTGCTGGCCCTAAGTGGCACCCCGACCCCGACGATCACCGGCACCGCGAAGGCCGGAGCCACGCTCAAGGCCAACGCAGGAACCTGGAAGCCAGGGCCTGTTGCCCTAAAATACCAGTGGAAGCGCGACGGCAAAGCAATTTCCAAGGCCACCAAATCAACCTACAAACTAACCACGGCCGATACCGGTAAAAAGATCGCCGTCACCATCACCGGCGCAAAGACCGGTTACAAGACGGTATCTAAAACCAGCACCGCCAAGACCGTAGCGCTGCTGGCCCTAAGTGGCACCCCGACCCCGACGATCACCGGCACCGCGAAGGCCGGAGCCACGCTCAAGGCCAACGCAGGAACCTGGAAGCCAGGGCCTGTTGCCCTGAAATACCAGTGGAAGCGCGACGGCAAAGCAATTTCCAAGGCCACCAAGTCAACCTACAAACTAACCACGGCCGATCGACGCAAGAAGATCACTGTCACCATCTCCGGGGCAAAGGCCGGCTACAAGACGGTGGCAAAGACGAGCGCAAGCAAGACCATAGCGAAGTAAATTTTCGTTAGCCTTCCATGCATGATTTTCTCGCATGGAAGTGGCTGAGTCGGCGGGGTATTCCTTTCGGAATACCCCGCCAACTTTCGTTCGACCAACGCCCGTCTGCTTTGCACCGTTCATAGGAGTATCTCGGCAGGTCTTGGACTGCGACTGCCCCCCTTCCCGGAACCGCCGCCCTTTATGTAAACCTCTTCTCAAGCATCAGCGCCAACCAGCCTTCAGCTCACGATGATGACACAACCCATGACAACGTAATCACGCAGCCTCAGCGCTTCACGCGCAAAGGCGCGTCCGGCCTCAAGCAAACGCGAAGCAAAATGAACTGTGCGATCCACGTTTTCCGGTTCGATGTTGAACTGGGCCCCGTTGGCCACCGCGCCAAAAGCCAACGGATCACTACATGACCCCGCCGGGCGCTGGCAGTAAGTTCTTCAATGGTCATTCGCCGCAAACACAACATGTGTAGCTCAACTGCGGCAGCGCAACCGTGCTTTGGACTCGTGAACTGTGGGGTACCAAAAATCGCCAAAACCTTGGGGAAACCTTGTACAACGCCTCGCACACTCTGACGCTCTTTTACACCCCATTTCGGCACGGAGCATACTGGGCATCACTACAGCGGAAGGAAGACCGAAAAGCCCCCGATAGGGCAGCATCGGTGAGATTGCCGCCCCGGGGCTCTTCTGGCACTAGGGGTGTCGAAAACATGCTCCCAACTTGGGAAAAACACTATACGGCTCGCCATCGGTTTCACGGTATGGAACCCGTCCACGACGACCCGGGGCAATAGCCGTTGCTTTCACGACGAGCCCTAGTCATCACCCTTGGCTCGACACTTGCTCTATCCACATCAAAGACGACGGACCGGGTTCGACCCGGGATCGGTGCCTCCCGAACGGCTGGGGATCACCGAGTCGATCCTGGGCTGCGTGCGCAAGGACAGCGGGGAAGCCCGCATTGATTCGGCGCCAGGGCACGGCACGACTGTAACTCTGTGCTGGTCAAGTGGTGGAAGCGGAAATGGATAACTCCATCACCCGACCCCTCGTCCCTGCCCTCGCGATCCCTTTCCCGCTAGCCCACATCTTTCTGGGACTCGCGAACCTTGAGCCGCTGACCACCGTTTTCCCGACAATCCTGGCGATGGCGATTTGCCTTCTCGCGGTGAGTGTGCTTGCCGCGCCCTACCCCACCGGAAGGCTCGGCACTCGTGCAACAACGATGGTGATCATCGGGACTACGGCCATGGCCGCCCTGGTGCAATCCGGGCTGCCCCCGGGGGGTCCATCCGGGGTATGCGGCATGGCATACCGGAGCCCTGCGAACGCTCCTGGTCGCCGTCGTTTTGTACCAACGCGCGGCTCTGGCGTGGCTCGGGACCGCCGCCTTCTTGGTGGTCCACCATTGGTTTGGCGCTGCACGGCATGAGTCTGCGTGACGCCGTTGTCATGATGGCGACGCCATTGGTATGGACCGTCACCGTCACCGTCGTCAGCTCCATGCTCGGACGCAACCGCAGTGCCATCGAAGAATCCGCCACGGCCCAGCGCAAGACCGAAACCCGGCTGGCCAACGCCTACGCGGCGCAGGTCGCCCGCGGAGAATGGGCCACGGACCTTGACCAACGCACCCGCCCCGCGATCGAGAGCATTGTGCGCGGCGAGATCACGGAAACCAATAGATGCGAATTCCTCTTGCTCGAAGCCGAACTGCGCGACCAAATCCGGGGAGGGGCACCGGTGGGCCCGGGCGTCTCCGAAGCCGCCTGACGGGCGCGGAGGCGCGGGGTTCGCGTGGAACTGCTTGATGACCTAGCAGCATCCCTAGCCTCAACCATTGTCAACGAGGTTTACAGCCAATGGTTGCCGCCCTGCGGCGCAGCCAGGGAGGATTCGTCAACGCGCGGGCCATGGCCTTAGGTGCCGAACAGCTGGTGCGGATCGTGGCCTTTGACGAAGGCCTTCCCGAGGCCGAAATCACCGTGGTCATCAGCACCGAGTCCTGAGCCGGCGCGGGGTCACCGCAGCATTCGCACGGTTCCGCCCCAGACGTGAAATCTCTTCATGCACGCAGTCGTGTCTGGGCCATTTCGCTCATGACCACTATTTCAACGCCCCAACCCGCCACCACTGCAACCGGCCTGATCTCCGCGACCAATCTATCGAAAATCGGTGGGTGTCCTTCTCAATCCACTACTGCGCCTCATAGCACAGCTCGGAATGAACCTCTCCAGCGAGCGTGGGCACGGGCGCTGCGAGCACCACTTAGCCGGTGCGGGATCAATGCCCATGCAGGCCAGTCGGCACCCAGAAGCCGCCCGCGGCGAGGGGCCCAGCACCCGCAAAGTACAGGTGTGTGGCTGGCCTGCTCAGAGTTCGGCCAGTGGAGTGTCAAGCATCCAGGCCAGCGATGTTCCATCCACCAACCCCTGACGCATTGCGGTCAGGTGGGCGGCATAGAGGTCTGCGGGGATCCGCGGGGCTCGAAAAGCTCCGGCTCGGCGGTGGCTGAGGCAGTCCGGATCTTGCCACACCAGCAGCTGCAAGGTGCCTTCGTCGGCATGCACCATGGCCGGCCCGCGGTGGATGCCCAACGATGACAGCCGCCGGGCCAGCGCCTTGGCCGACACCCCCGCATCCCACAGGAAAGTCGCCAGTTCCCGCGGAGTCTGCCGGTTGAAGTCGATGGATCGTAGGCGGGCTTCGGGCAGGAGCAGTTCCATGGCGAAACGTCGCGCCCAAAGTTCCGCGGCATGTCCCCGCACGGCGAGGTCCGTGTGCCGTTCGGCCAACAACTCACCCAGCTCGCGCGCCAGCACCAGATTGGCCTGATACCACGCCCCGGTGGCCCGCACCACGATGTAGGTCACGTTGGCATCACTCATCGCCCGTGCATCAAATGCCGGCCCCTCGGCAACCACAAATACCCCGATACCAAAGGCACCCTCCACGGCACCTGCCAAATCATCAACAAACCGCGGCCCGAGCGCCGTGCGCAGTTTCCGTGCCACCATCCTTGCAGCGTGTTCTGCGGAGATTCCATCACCGATGCTGGTCACGGCGGAGGTAGACAGCCCCACCTCCCGATACGCGCCAGCGGGAAAAGCCATGGCCTGAGCCAGCCGGTCGATTCGCCCCGGCGAATCGACCGAATGAGGAGTTGTACTTCCATCTGGGCCTGGATCCCCGGTAATCAGCCAGCTCAGCGAGACTTTCAAGGTCTTGGCCAAGGCCGCCAGCTCCGTCGCGCTGAAGTTTCGCTGCCCGTTCAGCGCCCTACTCAACGCATCCTTATTCATGCCGGTGTCCTTGGCCATCTTCGCTTGGGTGGGCCCGGGGTGGCGCGAATGCATGGCGTCCCGGACGCGAAATCGGATTCGATCCGTCATCAACTACACGTCCCTAAAATCTTCTGCTCACCCGCGCCCCCGCACAAAGCGGGAGTACGGTACGGTGCTTGCTGCACTAAGCAGACCATCCGCAGGCACCTGGACACCGGTTCCACCGGCCCTCACACGCGGGTCATGATTCCGGCGCGGCGGAAGCATATCGCTTTTCCCAACACGGCCGGTCGTTACGAATCAATATCGTGGTTTGTGGGCACCAAGCAGCTTTCGCGCCGCAGTGCACCGGCGGTAAACTCGCCAACAGCGCATCACCGCCCCGCATCGCACATTGCCTGGGGGCGCACCTAGCGGGCCGACGGTGGTGTGCTGGAATAGGTTTGACGGCTGAGCATGTGCTTGTGCCAAAAAACCACCGCCCGTCGCGGGCGCCGGAGATTGCTAGGTAACGCTTGGGGGAATCACGGGCGCTCGCGACGACTCAGCTCGCTAGCGGCTTCGCGCCCATTCTCAACTCGGCGGGCGAGTGGTGGGATCAGGATGGGGCATCGGATCCGGGCCAGGGACTGGCGATGGGTCGGGCACCGGGTCACCGGGATCCGGAACGGGGCCAGGCGGCATCGGATAAGGGCCCGGATTTGGAACCGTGCTCGGCTCCGGTGGATACGAAGGTTCCGGTGTCGTGGACGGTCCAGGCGGCGGCTCGGGCGTTGGTGCATGCTCCGGCGGCATGGTCGTCTCATTGGCGGGCTTAAACTGCAGCTCCGATGCTTCGCGTGATGTCGTGAACATGACGTCTCCTCTAACAGCTGAGGTGATTGTTCTTCGGTCTCGGCTCGCGGCACCGATCATGGTGCTGGGCCCGTACGGACCTCCATGCTTGCACGACTCACTGGCCCAGTCCAGCTCTTTTTGGGTTTACCAACGTCTCGCGACCGTACGCAGTCGCCCAGAATTCGCACTCTCACTCCCCGTGCAGCGCCTTGTGGTGCCCGCGGCACGGGGGAAAAAGTACTCCCTGCGGTGCATGTTTCAAGCTCCGACGCCAACTAGAGTGGAGAGGAGCGCAATAGCGAACAATCAACTCTTTCGAGGATGGCAGATGCATCGGCTGGCCGCACTTTCCCTGGGCAACCGCGCCCTCATCGCCCTGATCACGGTGTTTGTCGCGGTTTTCGGCGTCATCACCATGGGCCAGCTCAAGCAGGAGCTCATTCCCGCGCTCGAGTTCCCACGGATTTCGGTGGTGGCTACCCAGAGTGGCGCCACCCCGGAGGTCATCGATAAGCAGGTGGCCCAGCCCCTTGAAGGTGCGCTGCAGGCGGTAGAGGCATTGGAATCATCCTCTTCCACTTCCCAAAGCGGCTTCACCACCATTTCGCTCTCCTTCGCCTACGGCACGGATCTTGACCGCGCCCGAGCCCAGGTGGACAAGGCCATCTCCAATATCAAGTCCACTCTTCCCGAAGACGTTGATCCCACCGCCTTCGCCGGCTCCATCTCCGATTTCCCCATCGTCTATTTGGCGGTCTCCGGCGGGGAGAACATCAATGCCCTGCGTTCGGATGTGCAACGCCTAGTCTTGCCCAAACTTTCCAAGCTCGATGGGGTGCGTACCGCCGAAGTTTCCGGCGGCACCGCCCAGCATATTGCCGTGCTTCCGGATCAGGCCAAGCTCGCCGCACAGGGATTAAGCATCAACGATCTGAAAACCGTCATCGAGGAAGGCTCCGGGCTGATGCCCGTGGGCCGAATGAACACTGATGGCCTGGACCTGCCGGTGACCTCCGGCTCGCAGATCGACTCACTCGCCGCCGTGAAGTCCCTTCCGGTGCGGGGCTCTGCCGGCGTGAGTGAGCTTTCCGAGCTGGCCAAGATCTCCTTGGCCGATGACACGGCCACCTCCATCACCCGCACCAACGGCGTCGAGACCCTGGCCGTCTCGGTCACCAAGAAGCCAGCCGGGGACACCGTGGGCATTTCTCACGCGGTGGCGGCGCTGCTTCCGGAACTTAGCACCCAGCTCGGGGCAGATGCCAGCTTCACCACGGTCTTTGACCAGGCCCCGTTCATCGAACAATCCATCCACGACCTCACCGTGGAGGGACTGCTGGGACTGGGCTTCGCGGTGATCGTCATCCTGATCTTCCTCCTCTCGGTGCGCTCCACCCTGGTCACCGCCATCTCCATCCCGCTCTCCCTCTTGGTGACGTTTATTGGATTGCGCGCCGGCGGCTACTCGCTGAACATGCTCACCCTGGGCGCGCTGACCATCTCCATCGGCCGCGTGGTGGATGACTCCATCGTGGTCATCGAAAACATCAAACGGCATCTGAGCTACGGCGAAGAAAAATCCACGGCCATCCTCAATGCGGTGCGTGAGGTAGCCACCGCCGTGACCGCAGCGACGCTGACCACCGTGGCGGTCTTCTTGCCCGTGGCTCTGGTCGGCGGCATGGCCGGGGAACTTTTCCGCCCCTTCGCCCTCACCGTCACCATCGCCCTCGTAGCCTCCCTCTTGGTCTCGCTGACCATCGTTCCGGTGCTGGCCTACTGGTTCCTAGGTCACAGCCGACCCGGGGCACAGAATGTTCAGGCCGCCAGGCTCGCGGCGGAAAAGAAGGAAGCCGCATCCTGGCTACAGCGTGGTTATGCCCCGGTGCTGCGCTCCACCCAGCGCCATCCGGTGATCACTCTGGCCTCCGCGGTGGTGCTGCTGGGCCTTACCGTCTTGATGGTCCCGCTGGTGCCCACCAACCTCTTGGGCGGCACCGGGCAAAACACGTTCTCCGTGACCCAGAAGCTCCCTGCCGGTTCCTCGCTGGATACCACCATGAAGGCAGCTACTCCGGTGGAGGAAGCCCTCCGTACGGTTCACGGCGTGAAGGACGTCCAGCTGACCGCCGGGAATCCATCGGGTGGATTCTCTGCCTTCCAAACCGGTGGCAGCAATACTGCCAGTTTCACCGTGATGACCGATGCCGATCAAGATCAGGAAGCGATCCAGGCCGCTGCCCGCGCGGTCATCGATCCGCTGGCTGGTGAGGGTGAAATTTCCCTCTCCGCGTCGGAGGGCGGCATGGGCGGATCGACCGACATTACCGTGCAGATTGGCGCCCCCACCCCGGAGCTGCTCCGTGATGCCACGGATCTCACCCGCAAGGCCATGACCGGCATCACCGGCGCCACGTCCGTGAGCGATAACCTCTCCACCGCCGGCCCGCAGGTATCCATCACGATCGATCGGACCAAGGCCGCTACGGCAGGGCTCTCCGAGGCCCAGATTGGCGCCCTGAGCGCCGGCACCATCTCCCCGGTTCCCGCCGGCACGGTGCGCCTGGGGTACACCGATTTCCCCGTGCTGATCGGCGAGGGCACCAAACTCACCGATCTTGACCAATTACGTCAACTGAAGCTGCCGGTACCCGGAGGTACGATCACCCTCGGTGAGGTGGCGAGCGTGGAACGCAGCCAAACCCCGGCCACCATCACCTCCTCCAATGGGGACCGGATCGCCACGGTATCCATCACCCCGGGGGAAAATGACCTGGGCAGCGTGTCCACCGAGGTCACCCAGCGGCTGGATGTGCTGAATTTGCCCGAGGGCACCACCGCGGAACTCGGCGGCGCCGCCACCGAACAGGCCGAATCCTTCGCCCAGCTCTATCTGGCACTCCTGGCGGCCATCGCCATTGTGTATGTGGTGATGGTGGCAACGTTCAAGTCGCTGATCCAGCCGCTGATCCTGCTGGTATCCATCCCGTTTGCCGCCACCGGCGCCATCGGGCTGCTGTTGCTCACGGGCGTGCCGCTGGGCCTGCCCTCGCTGATCGGCATGTTGATGCTGGTGGGCATCGTGGTCACCAACGCGATTGTGCTCATCGATTTGATCAACCAGTACCGCAAGCCCCACGCCGGGCATCCGGCAATGAATCTCACCGATGCGATCCACCACGGCGCCAGGCAGCGTCTGCGCCCGATCCTCATGACGGCGTTGGCCACCATCTTCGCCCTGATCCCGATGGCGTTGGGACTCACCGGTGGTGGCGGGTTCATCTCCAAGCCACTGGCCGTGGTGGTCATCGGCGGGTTGGTCTCCTCCACAGCGCTGACGCTGATCCTGGTTCCGGTGCTCTACTTCCTCATTGAGGGTGCGAAGGAACGCGGGGCCGCCCGCCGTGCCGCGAAGCATTCGACTCCCGATGGGTCCGGTCCTGGGGCAGCCGCCGCGGTGACGGTCAACGCCACGGCCCAGGTCGCGGGTCAGCCCAGCGAGCCGACACCCGAACTGCTTCGGGCCATGAACGAGGCCGAGACGACGCCGGCGCCAAGCACGGCAGGTCCCTCGCGTCCACGCACCAGCGCCGCCACTCCCGCCAGCTCCGCCAATTCACGGGACGAGGCACAGGACGAGTTGATCAATCCGGCCACCGGCATGATCCCACTGACCCGCAAGGAGCGTAAGGAAGTCGAAGAGGGATTCCGGGCCAAGCACAAGGCTGATTAGCCCCGTCCGCATCCTCGCGGCAACGATCCTTCGCCCGCGTGGTCGCTAGTGGCGCTAGCGGCCGCGGAGCCCGCCCAGACCGTGGGCTTCGATGGCTTCCCGAGCGATATTTGATCCGACTCGGTACACCAGTGGCGCGGCTTCGGGCGCCTTCCAGGCGAGCACCAAATAGTGCTCCACCACGGCCTCGGTCCACTCCCGGGCCAAAACATCACGTCCCAGCGCGTGCACCCGGATCCGATACCAGCCTTCACCGGCCTCATCGATCCGCGCCGCGAAGGCGGGGGACGTTCCTGCAATAAAATCTTCGGTTCCGGCCACGATCACCGGTTCAATGCCGGATGCCCAAAAACTGACCTCGGAGACGTCCTCCCAGCCGGCATCCACCCGGTCCGGAGCCGCATCAAGCATGTAGGTTTCCATGCTGACCGGACCATCGATGATCCCGGTCCCAATAAAAAGACTCTCCTCCGGGTGACCCCAGATCAGCCCGCCCACCCACGTATCTTCATCACTAAACGTCGTTCTGGCATTGGCGATGTCGATGGTGGCGCCAAAAACATTGGTGATGTACTCCAAGGAATTTCTCTCCTACAAACTGGTCCTGCCGAGCCTCGGCGACTTCTTCGGCGGTCACTGCCCCAACCACCGTCTCGACCTAGGCCTGGATCACTGTCTGGATCACCGCTTCGACGCAGGCACGGTGCCACTGGGGGCTGGACTTTGACCCTACAGGATGCGCACCGGCAAGAGCCCCGCGGCCAAGGCGAACGAATACTGCACCCTCGGACTTCTGGCCACGGTGCCCCGCGCGACGTACGCTCAAGACATGGACAAGGAACAGATACACACGGACGTCGAAAACCTTGAACCGAACCAATCTCTGGAGCTGCTTCGAGCCGTTTCACTCGGTCATCTTGCCGTCAGTCACGATGACATGCCACAGATCTTCCCCATCAATTTCACCGTGGACCATGGGTCGGTCATTTTCCGCACCGGCCCCGGGACAAAACTAGAAATTTTGCGCGCCCAACCCCACGTTGCCTTCCAAGCGGACGGCGTCAACGCGGAAACTGGTGTCGCCTGGTCGGTCATGATCCAGGGTCGGGCCGAACTCTTCGCGGGGATCGAGGAAACACTCGATTCCTTCAATCTCATGCTCTTCCCCTGGGAATCTGGCCCCAAGGACCAGTTCGTGCGCATTGTCCCCGACTCGATGACCGGTCGTCGCTTTAAGGTTGCCGACCCGCTGACCTGGTGGAAGCACATGCGCCACGGCTAAATCCACCCCTGCGGATGGACTACCGCCGGTTCTAAGCATCCCGACGATGAAACACCCACATCCTTGCTCCCAGCAGAACACCGGCCCAAATTACCAAGATCAGGGCCGCGGTTCCCGTGCCATAGGGCTCGAGCACCCCGGTGCCCAGCACCTGTCCGGCGGTTGTCGGCAGATAGGACACCAGAGCTTGCAGCCAGTGAAGGGCGAACAGCGGCAGGATCTGCGGCAACCCAAAGAGCAGAACAAAGGCGCTGGATATGGCCCCGGCGGTGCTACGTAACAAGACCCCGATGGCCAGCATCATGACCGCAAGCAGCCCCAGATACACCCCGCCGCCAACTAAGGCCAGCAACAGCTCACCGATGGTGAAGCGCCCGTACTGCGCGGCTACGGGTGCGGCAATCAGCGTTCCGGCGCCCACCAGTGCCACACCGGAAACGAAGCCGAGCATCAATAGCACAGCCGCCTTGGCCCCCAGGAGCCGGGTGCGCACCGGCACGGCCTGCAGCGAGGAGATGATCGTTCCGTTGGAATACTCGGAGGTGATACTCAGGGCCGCCACGGTGGCGATGAACAACTGAGCCAAATTCAGGCACACCAGGGCGATGAACGGGGCGGGCATCACCGCTTCATAACCGTTATCCCCGCTGGCCTTTGCGGAGAAGCTCAGCAGCCATGCCATGGAAAGTTGCCCAAGAACCATCACCGCCAGCGTGATGCGCGTGGAGCGCACCGCCCACAATTTGGTCAGCTCAAAGGCGATGGCTGCTCCGAACCCCGGCCGCGCTCCCGGCAGCTGCGCCGACTCCCCTACAGCCGGCTCGCCCGTTCTCCGATGGGACAGCCGAGCCAGCGCCAACGTCGATTTCGCCTTCATGATGATTCCCCGATCCGTGTTGGCACATAGTCAAGACTCTGTGCCGTCAGCTCCGTGTAAGCCTGTTCCAACGACGCTTGGCGCACACCCAATTCATTGATCCGCACACCCATCGTGTGTGCGATGCCACCAACCACTTCCGGGCTCGCGCCGATGACCTTAAGCCGGCCCTCTGAGGCGGCCACCACCGTGTAGCCAGCCCGCTGAAGCGCGGTGGCAAGTTCGCCCGCCTGCGGGGAGGCGACGATGAGCGAGTTCTGTGCACTGGCGGCCAACACGTTCTCCATCGACTCGTCCGCCAGCAACTTCCCGCGCCCGATCACCACCAGATGGTCGGCCGTGGACTGCATCTCACTCATCAAGTGACTGGACACAAACACCGTCGCCCCGCTCGCCGCCTTCGCGCGCATAAGGCCACGGATCCAGGCGACGCCATCGGCGTCCAACCCGTTCACCGGCTCGTCGAAGATGAGCACTTCCGGGTCCCCCAGCAGCGCGGCGGCGATCCCTAACCGCTGGCGCATGCCGAGCGAAAAGGTTCCGATGCGCCGCTTCGCCGCCTCCGCGAGCCCCACCTCCTCGAGCACTCCTCTCACCCGGCTCACCGGGATCGAATTGCTGCGCGCCAACCCACATAGGTGCGAATCCGCCCGCTGCCCGCGGTGCCCGGTCCGCGGCTCGAGCAGTGCACCGACGGTGCGCAGCGGCGCCGCCAGTTGGCCATAACTGACCCCGTTGATCAGCGCCCGCCCGCCACTGGGTGCATCAAGGCCCAGCAGCATCCGCATGCTGGTGGTCTTCCCCGCCCCGTTCGGTCCCAGAAACCCGGTGACCTTCCCCGCCGCTACCTCAACGCTCAGCGAGTCAACGGCCAGCGTGGACCCGAAGCTCTTGCTCAGGTTCTCTAAGGTGATCATGCTGCTTCCCCGCCCTCGAATCGATGAGAATGCCTGCTGAGGGAGGTGCATCCTCGCCGCAATTCCTCTGCCTTTCACGCTAGCCCCGGCCCACGCCCCAGCACAGCAAAATCCCTCGGGGTCTGCCCCGAGGCCACCCTGATTTATCCCCTAGTCGAGTCCTCTGGTGTGCGCGCGCGCACGCGCACGCGCGCGAGAGGTCATCGCGTGCATTACGTACCACTGGCCTTGGGCAACCCTCTCGCGGCCCGGCAGATCATGACCGCCGAGGTTCTCCACAACCCCGCGCACCCATCCCCCGCCGGGACCACGGCGCCCGCACACTGGAGAAATGCAGACGGACACGCTCATCGCTAACCTCGCTGGCCACAGCGACGATCCGGGGTACACACCGACCCCGGACGATGAGCTGCGCGCACTATTCGAGACCATCCGCGGCATCGACGTCCTCGTCGCCCGCATCGCAGCCCGTCCCGTGTCCCCCACCCGGGCCCTGCTTGCCGCAATCACCATCGAACAGGCCAAGCACGTCGTCGCCGTCGCACAGCTGAAGGTCGCGCAACTGGCCCGAATAACGCTGGTCAACGAGCTACCCGCCGACACCCTCACTCAGCTGCGGAGCATCACCGAAGACCCCACTGCCTTCGTCACCGGTGCTGCCCTGCTCCCGGATGACCCACGCACCGTCCCCACCGGCCGCCGCACAACTCTCTGAACTTCTTGAGTCCCGGGTGGCAGAGTCACTCGCTGAGGGAGATACGAAGAACACCACCAAGCTTTTCGAGCAGATCAGCGATGAGCTCGACGAAGCCGGCTCCACCCCCACGCCCAAGGAAATCCGTAACAAGACCGGCATCTCCGTTACCAAGCGCACCCGGTATTTCACCTACTTCACCGCTTGCATGCTCAATGCCGACGCAGAGGTTTTCCTTTCCCACTTCGCCGAGTCCGACAACGCTCGCACGCTGGCCGGAAACCGTAAGGCCATCGCCGCGGCATCCACAGTCCCAGTCCCAGCCACAGTCCCAGATCACACTTCCTCGGCTGCTCAGGCCGACGGCCGGGACTACCAGGAGGCCGGCACGGCAGAGAACGCAAAGACCTCTACCGAAACCGATACGACCACCGACACCGACACCGTAAATGCAACCCCTGAGAACCTCGAATCTCACCCTGAACCGGCACCCGGCTCTCCTCCAGCCAAAGGCACCGACGACAACCCAACTCAGGATTCCTTGTTCCCGCCACCAGAAGCGCCAGACGGTCCCGATTGGTTCGAACACCCGGCCACTGCGGAAACCTTCGATGACCCACCGCCGCTGGAATCCGCGACCATCGACCAGGAGCCAACTCCAGCCCAGCGGCACCTGCAAACTCTGCTGAATCTCATGCGCACCCCGAGGCCTTCGGCCAAGGGTGCCACCGGCCTACCGACCTCAAAGCTCTTCGTCTACATCACGCTGGAAGTGCTCCTCGGTATGGCCCGCGGCGCCGGATGGAGCGCACACGGACTGGAAATTTCGGTCACCGAATTGCGCCAACGCCTGACCGAGTTTGGATTCATTCCCATCGTCCTCGGCGGTGATGGCCAGATTTTGGACTACGGGCGAGAGCGCCGATTCCCGCCCGAGTCTATGAAGGAGGCGATCCGTGCCCGCGATCGCGGCTGCATCAAGCCTGACTGCACCGTCCCGCCGGAGCACTGCGATCTCCACCACATCGAGCCCTGGTCCGATGGCGGAACCACGAGCGTGTGGAACTTGGGGATGTTCTGCCCCTCCGAGCACCGCGGCGCCGACAAAGGCGATTTTGAGGTCGTCATGAAGAACGGTGTGCCGTGGGTGAAGCTTGCCCCGTTCGAGGACCCCGAACAGCTGCCCCGCCGCAACAACCACTGGCAGGGCGAACAGCCCCCGCTCTTCTGAGCCTTCAGCCGCCGATCGCCGCTTCTCCCGACCGCCAAACCGCACGGTGTCTCGGCACAATCACGATGCCGCGCACGAATATCAGGAACGAGCGTCCTCCAACGCATCGCGCGGGACGGCAAACAGGATCACGGCGCAGACGATCGCGGTTCCGCCGCAGATCACCCACACCACCATGTATCCGGACAGCGGAGCCGCGAAGTTCTCGGCCGCTCCATTGGAGAGTGCCCCGGTCACTTGTCCAATCAGCGCCAAACCAAAGATGGCCGAGGCGAAGGAGCCACCGATGGTTTTGACCGCGTTGGTCAGCCCGGTGGCCATGCCCGTGCGGTGGAAGGGCGCGGCGGCCGCGGCCGCCGCGGGTAGTGCGGCAACCAACGCACCGGAGCCGATGCCGGCGATCATCATGTTAATAAGCACCTGCGTCAGTGAGTCATGAAGTGGCAGGAAGAGCAGGTAGCCGAGACCCACCAAGAAGCTGGCGGCAATCAAGGTTCTTTTGGTACCGGCCCGGCGTGCCGCAAGCGGGAAGAGCAACGCCCCGATCAGCAGTGCCAACACGTAGGCACCGATGATGATCGAGACTCCCGAAGCACTCAGGCCCAGCCCGTAGCCGTTGACCGCCGGGTCGGTGCGGGCAAAGGTGCTCATCGGGATTTGCGCGCCGAGGACCGAAACTCCGAAGAGTCCCGCGGTGAGTTGCACCGGCCACATGGAGCGAGCGAAGAGCACCTTGAAGTCAATCAGCGGATCGCGTTGCTTGTTTTCGTGGCGATAGAACACATAAAGAACAAGCAACCCCAGCACCAGGCAGCCCCAGACCAGCGGACTTGCCGGCCCGTTGATCCGTAGGAAGCTCAGACCACTGGTCAGCAACAACAGTCCTACCGCCAGATAACCGAATCCTCCACCATCGATCTTGGCCCCATTGCGCGCCCCGTCATCTGGCACCCCCAGGGCCACCGCCCCAATGCACACCGTGGTGGCAACAGCGGGAATCGTCATCGTTAAGGCGAGATTCCCACCAAACACGCCGATGAGCGCGCCACCGGCCAGCGCGCCGGCGATCACCCCAAGTTCTAGGGCACCCACCAGCAGGCCAGCGGCGCGGCGGGTCATGGGACCGGGTACACCCAGCTTGCGGGCGCGGGAGAAGACGATGGCAATTTCCAGCGGCAGCCACACAGCATAAAAGCCCTGCAACGCCCAGGCGATCAGGAAGGTCGTGAACGAACCGGAGAACACCACCGCCCATGAGGCAAGTGCCGTGACGACGGCGGAGAGCAGCAGCATCCGCTTGTGCCCAAAGATATCTCCCAGTGAGGCCAGCAGGGGCACGGCGAGGGCCGAAACCATCAGTTGAGCCGCCTCAAACCAGTTCACATCCGCGTCGTGAATGCCCAAATGTCGGGCAATATCGGTCATCAGTGGGGTGTAGTAGCCCTGAAGGATGCCGCTGGTCAGTTCCACGATGGCGAGGAATCCGACGATGCCCGCCACCGCGCGCCAACGGACCGGTATTTGCTTGGCGATTTCCGGGTTCCTTGGCGGTTGGATGTCCATAGCGGGAGCCTATCGCGAAGCAGCGTGCCGTGTGATGCAAACCATAGTGAAACAGCGGGAATTTTTCCGGGCCCGTGAGTGCTATTACATGCAAACGCATACAAATCTGTCATACTGATTACAGAACGACAGTCCAATGGCCCTAGGAGGCACCCATGCAGTTCGGTATTTTCTCAGTCAGCGACATCACCCGCGATCCCACCACGGGCAAGACGCCGTCCGAGGCCCAGCGCATCAAGGACATCGTGGCCATCGCCAAGAAGACCGAAGAGGTCGGCATGGACGTCGTTGCCATCGGCGAACACCACAACCGCCCGTTCTTCTCATCCTCCCCCACCACCACGCTGGCCTACATCGCCGCGCAGACCGAGAAGATCATCCTCTCCACGGCCACCACGCTGATCACCACCAATGATCCGGTGAAGATCGCCGAGGACTTCGCGATGCTCCAGCACCTGGCCGACGGCCGTGTGGATCTGGTCCTCGGGCGCGGCAATACCGCCCCGGTCTACCCATGGTTTGGGAAGAACATGCAGGACTCGGTGAACCTGACGATAGAAAACTACAACCTGCTGCGCCGCCTTTGGGATGAGGACACGGTGAACTGGGAAGGCAAGTTCCGCGGACCCCTGCAAAACTTCACCTCCACCCCGCGTCCGCTCGACGACGTGGCTCCGTTTGTCTGGCATGGCTCGATCCGCACCCCGCAGATCGCCGAGATTGCTGCCTACTACGGAGACGGTTTCTTCGCCAACAACATCTTCTGGCCGAAGGAGCACTACATGCAGCTGATCAACCTCTACCGCGAACGCTATGAGCACTACGGCCACGGCCGTGCGGATCAGGCCATGGTGGGCCTGGGCGGACAGTTCTTCATCCGTAAGAACTCGCAGGATGCCAAGAATGAATTCCGTCCGTACTTCAACAACGCACCGGTCTACGGCCATGGTCCATCGATGGAAGACTTCACCGATCAGACCCCGCTAACCGTCGGCTCACCGCAGGAAATGATCGAAAAGACCCTCACCTTCCAGGAGGCGTTCGGCAACTACCACCGCCAGCTCTTCCTCGTTGACCACGCTGGCCTGCCGGTCAAGACCGTTCTGGAGCAGCTTGATCTCTTCGGTGAAGAGGTGTTGCCAACATTGCGGAAGGAACTTGAATCCCGCACTCCGGCTGATCACCCGGCACCGCCGACCCACGCCAACCGCGTTGCTGCCCGCGATGCGAAGCTCGCCGCCGAAACCACAGCGGCCGGGAGCGTTAATGCCTAACGATCCAGCTTCATTGCGTTCGTCAACCGCCGCGTGGGAGGCACTCTTCCGGGCACAGGTAACCGTGATGCGCGAAATTCAGAAGCTTCCGGAATTCAAGGCGTTGAGCACCAAGGAATACGACGTGCTCTTCAATCTCTCGCGCTGCCCCTCGGGATCCAGCCGACTCACGGATTTGAACCAGTACCTGCTCATTTCCCAGCCGAGCCTGAGCCGCATGGCCGAACGTTTGGAGTCCAAGGGCCTGCTTTCCCGCCATCCCGACCCCACCGATCAGCGCGCGGTACTCTTCACCCTGACTGAGGAGGGCGCTAGGCTGCAAAAGGCCGTGGGCCGCGAGCACATCAAGGGCATCCATGCCCTGATCGGCAAGGCTTTATCCGCTGAGGAGTTCGAAACGCTCCAAGAGCTGAGCACCAAATTGCGCCTGCACATGGAAGCACGCTAAGGCAGTCAGCAAACCTGACTTCCTTGGTCCCGCCTCGCCGAACATCCGGCAGGGCGGGACCATTCCTGTTTCACCGGCACCTGCCCGGCAACGCAGTCTCTAGACCCCAAACGGTTCCGCATAACGAAACTTGCCCTTCGGCAGCGGCGCTGTCGATAGATTAAGCACCATGAAGTAGTCGCCCCAGGAACTATCGGAAGGAATGATTCCGCTGGGGATGGCCGGGACGTATCCGAAACGGGTGTAGTACTCGATGTGCCCCAGCAGCACGATGGCGCGTTCACCATTCTGCGTGGCCCGGAGCCGGATCTCCGCCAAAAGTGCTGCACCAATTCCCTGTTTCTGGCTCGCAGGGTCCACCGACAGCGGACCAAGACCCAGCAGCGGGATGTCCCCGTCGAGCCACCCACGTGTGGCAATCACGTGTCCAACGATGTGTCCGTTAACCTCTGCCACCACGGAATACTCGGGCAGGTACCCGTCGCACGCGTAGAGTTCGGCAAGCAACCCAGCTTCACCGGGCGTTGTGACGGAATCGGGGTTGGTGAAGGCGCGAATTGTCAGCTTATGGATGTTAGGCCGGTCCGCAGGCGTCTCGGTACGAAGTTTCATCCATCCAGCCTACGGCGCAAGAGCCCGCGATGGTCGGCGGACAGCACAAGGGCCCGGTCAATGACCGAGCCCCAAATTGTTGAGGATCTAGTGCGAACCCATGGGGTGATGCTCGCGGTAGACCTTCATTGCGGGTTGAACGGCCATCACCGAAGCAACCAGTGCCACGGCTCCTGGGATCCAGGTATTCCATGCAACGCCTGGAGTGTTCATTGCGAAATTACCCATCCACGGTGACGCAATCACCAGTGCTGCCACGATCAGCTGAATCCATTCGGCCGCGGGCATGCCCGGTGCTGCGAGGTTGATGGCTCCGATAACCGCCAGAACGACACCACCGGTGAGCATGTACGCGTTCGATGATCCGACTGCGGTTGTCCACGTCATGGCCACGACCGTATAGACACCAGCGGCCACGGCGACCCAATTTTGCCATGCAGTCCATCGCTTCATGGTCAAGATCTCCTTTTGTCTCTCTTCAGCTCCCGATTAACGGATGACCCGAAATCGCGAAGTTTGCCCTTTCATGCACCGCCAGCGCTCCGGATCACTTGCGACCCACTGCCGCTTCGGCTGTATCTCCATCGTGCTCGTGTGCTGATACTTCGGGTAGGGTCCAAAGTCACTGTCGGTAATGCTGCGGTCTGCGCGTGGTTTGATCTACAAATCCTGCTACTCAGCGTCGCCCTCGTCCGTTTCGCCCGCTCCTGGCCATTGGTCGCGTGGACTAGCGCCGGACAAAGGCCCTTGATTGCGTCAAGATCATACGGTTGGATAAATGCCATGAGTGAACCGATAAAGGGTCCTAAATCCTATTTCCCGTCCATTGAAACTAAGTACGGTCACCCGATCGAGCACTGGATGACGTTGCTGGGAACAGTTTCTGGACAGAAGCACCTTGAGCAGGTGAACTGGCTGAAGGTTGAGCACGGTATCGGACACGGACATGCAAATGCGTTAGTCCACGTGTACCGGGCAGAACACCAGCAATAACACCCCACGTCCGGCCGCCGAGAAGATGGCCGTGCGCCAGAGACCTACGAGCAGTGGAGTTATAGAAAAATGAGCAAACGGCCTAGTATCTGGGTGGCTGTTACGGCCGCATCGTTCAGCCTTGCACTAGTCACTGCCCCTATGGCGACCGCGTCTCCCGCGCCATTAACTGCACAAAATTCGGTGAATCAGCTACTGCCTAGCTCTTCCTCTCATTTGCCGCTCATCCCTTTGGCCTCCAAACCTGCACCTCCCCGCGATCCTGAAAAGATCAACGTGCTGGTCAATAAGGTCTATCCATTGGTGCCACGGAAATACACACCCAAACTGCGGACCATCTCTGGCACTGATGTCCGGCTGCGCCCCGAAGCTGCTGCCGCCTACAAAAAACTGTTGGCCGCCGCGCGCAAAGACGGTGTGCGCATCAGGCTGACCTCCGGCTATCGGTCCTATTCGGTTCAGGCTGGCTTGCTCGAGAAATACACGCGAGCCTACGGGCTGGACTATGCACTTCGGATCGCAGCTCGTCCGGGAACCTCCGAACACCAGACTGGCCTGGCCATCGACGTGGGAAATCCCAGCCGAGCTTGCGCCCTGCGTGACTGCTTTGCCACCACCAAGGTTGGACGGTGGATGGCCAAGAAAGCCCCCAAATACGGGTTCATCCTGCGATATCCCGAGGGCCAAGAATCCGTCACCGGCTACAAATATGAGCCATGGCATTTCCGCTTCGTCGGTGTAACACAGGCAAAGTCCATGGCAGGTTTTAAGTCCCTCGAGCATTACTACGGCGTCAGCAAGGCATCAACCAAGACCCCAAAAACTAGCAAATCTGCTCAGGGCACCAAAATAACAACCGCCAATCTGAACTTGCGAACCGGGCCCTCCACCAGCGAATCCATCATCAAGACCGTCAAAAAAGGGTCAAAGGTACAGCTGGCAGGGAAGAGCTCTGGCGTCTGGATCAAGGTGAAACACGGTGGCAAGACCGGTTGGATGAGCTCCGACTACTTGCGCTAAACGCCCGCGAAGCACCCGCCCGACGGGCACGATGCCCATCAATACCCTGCGGGAAACTAAACTGGAGGAATGACAGCAACACTCGTGGCCAAAGACCTTGCAGGTGGCCACGCCCACCGCACACTCTTCTCTTCCCTCAGCTTCACCGTTTCCCCCGGGGACGTCATCGGTGTGGTCGGTGCCAACGGGGCCGGCAAGTCCACGCTGCTGCGGCTTCTTGCCGGTGTTGACGAACCCCTAGGCGGCACCATCTCCAGCGCCCCCGACGGAGCCTTCATCGGTTGGCTGCCTCAGGAACACGAACGCATCGAGGGTGAAACCATCGAGGGCTATCTGGCCCGGCGCACGGGTTGTGCCGCGGCAACCGCGGCCATGGAGTCAACCGCCGAAGCTTTGGGATCCGGTGCACCGGGCAGCGATGACGCCTACGCCACCGCTTTTGATCACTGGATGGCATCGGGTGCCGCCGACCTTGAGGACCGAGCACCGGCGACGCTGGCCGAGCTCGGATTCACCCTGCCCATCAACACGTTGATGACCGCGCTCTCCGGTGGCCAGGTGGCCCGCGTGGCGCTGGCTGCGCTATTGCTCTCGCGCTTCGATTTGGTGCTGCTTGACGAACCCACCAACGACCTTGACTTGGCAGGCCTAGAGCGGCTCGAGTCCTTCGTCTCCTCTCTGCGCACCGGTGTCGTATTGGTATCCCACGACCGCGAATTCTTGGCCCGCTGCGTAACCCGCATCGTTGAGCTGGATCTGGCACAGAACCAGGTCGCCGTCTACGACGGTGGTTATGACTCCTACCTCGAGGAACGCGCCATCAACCGGCGCCATGCTCGTGAGGCCTACGACGAGTTCGCCGATAAAAAGGCCGACCTGGTGACCCGCGCGCGCACCCAGCGCGAATGGTCATCCCAGGGCGTGCGTAATGCCATGAAGAAGAACCCCGACAACGACAAGATGCGTCGCAAAGCCTCCAACGAGTCCTCCGAGAAGCAGGCCCAGAAGGTCCGCCAGATGGAATCCCGCATCAAGCGGCTGGACGAGGTCATCGAGCCACGGAAGGAATGGGTGCTGCAATTCGAAATAGCTGCTGCCCCGCGTTCCTCTACCGTGGTCGCCACGCTGAATGACGCGGCCATCACACTGGGCGATTTCACCTTCGGGCCGATTTCGGCTCAGGTGAACGCGGGCGACAGAATCGGGATCACTGGCCCCAACGGTGCCGGCAAATCCACGTTGCTGAAGTTGCTGCTGGGTCATCTTTCTCCCGATGCTGGCTCAGCGTCCATGGGATCTAATGTGGCCATCGGCGAGATTGATCAGTCCCGTAGTTATCTCGGGGAAGACTCCGTGCTGGGTGATGCCTTTGAACTGGCCGTCCCGGACATGTCCCCGGCCGAGGCCCGGACCTTGTTAGCCAAGTTTGGGCTCAAGGCCCACCAGAGCGCATCGTTGGTGCGTGATCTGTCTCCGGGCGAGCGGACCCGAGCTGGCCTAGCCCTTTTGCAGGGTCGCGGGGTTAACCTTTTGGTGCTGGACGAACCCACCAACCACCTTGACCTCCCGGCCATCGAACAGCTGGAGGAGGCGTTGGAAGCCTACGAGGGAGCATTGCTACTGGTGACCCACGACCGCCGACTACTGGACAACGTACGGCTCGATTCCCGTTGGCAGGTTGAGGCCGGAAACGTCAGCATCTCGGTGGTCTCCTAAGACCGGTTGTCGCTTTCGCGCCGTCCGAACTGGAGTAGTTGAGCAGTTTCGCTTGTCCGTGACTCGTAGCAATACCGAGCCACGGACAAGCACCAGGTTGCGCTGCAGGGCCACGCATTGGCAGTTTTCCGGATGTCCGGGATGCAGCACGAGGTGATCAGGGCCCTTCGTTAGCCAGGGGTCCCAGCAGCTCGGTGTCTAGGCCGTGGGTGACCTCGCAACGATCTCGGGAACATTATTTCCAGACGCGACAGCCCGGGCCCCTGATCTCACGATTCGATCCGATGCTGAAGGGTCATAACACCGGCAAACTGTTCGCCGGCCGCGTCTCACCGCTGGGCACCATGCAAGGCTCGATCAGTAAGCGCGCGCTGCGGCACCTAGGATATTTAGGGTGTCAGAAAAACCTCGGCCACTCCTGGAATCTGTTCCTTATAGGTCTGAAGCAGCTGCTTGGCCACGGAGATTGAATCCACCAACGGGTGTGCGGCCAGCGCCCTCCAGGCCAGAGTTTCGCTTTTGTCCTTCGCTGCGGCGATCACCAGTTGCTCCACGGCCTTGAGTTGCTGCAATAGCCCGAGCATTTCCCCGGTGACAGGAGCAATGTTCATCGGGGCAATGCCAGCACTCGTTACCCTGCATGGAACCTCGATCACCGCTTCATCGGGCAGCTGCGGCACCAGACCCCGATTGGCCACATTCAAGATCATGGTTGCTGGTGCTCCGCCGAGTAACGCCGTCATGAGGTCTAGGGCGACCTGTTGATACCCCCCACCCTCAATATCCGAGGCTTCCCGGTTGCTGCGCTGATCTTCGGGCCGACTTTCGGCCATGTAGCTGGCCTCACGTTCATGTTTGGTCCGCTGCCACAGCTCCAGGGCGCTATCAGGGTGCTCGCAAGCTAGCTCGTAAAAATGTCCCTGCTGGTCATGCAGAAACTCGCCACGGGTTTGCCCCGAACCGCGTAGCCGCGCGGTGGCCTCACGTTGAAAGTAGTAGTAGTAAAGGTATTCATTGGGTATCGCGCCCAGCGCCCTGATCCAGTCCAAGCCCATGAGGCGGGCTTCCTCGATCGACTCCAGCGCCGCGTCATCGTCCAACAACGCGGGCAATTTGTCTTCCCCATCCACCACTAGGCTGCGCAACCACCCCAGATGGTTCAGGCCCACGTAGTCGAAGTCGACCTGGCGATCGGTGGCCCCGATGGCATGCACGGCGCGTCGAATCAGTCCGATGGGGGTATCGCAGATGCCCACCACGCGATCGCCCAGTGACTCACGCATGGCTTCGGTAATAATGCCGGCGGGATTGGTGAAGTTGATGACGATCGCCTCCGGGGCGAGTCTGGCCACCCGCCGCGCGAGGTCGCGGGCGTGCGGCAAGGTGCGCAACGCATAGGCCAGCCCGCCGGGACCGGTGGTTTCTTGGCCCAGCACACCGAGATTCAGGGCGATGCGTTCGTCCATAATGCGCCCTGCGGTACCCGAGATGCGCATGGCGGAGAAGATGAATCTGGCCCCGGTGATGGCCTCATCCAATCCACTGGCGGTGGTGACTCGCGGCGGGCGAGGCAGGGAGGACACCATTTGATTAAGCACCGCTTGGATGGTGAGCACCCGCTGGGGATCGGCGTCAAAAAGGCACAGCTCGGTGATCCGCACCGAATCGTTGTCCCCCGAAAGCGCTTCAAAGATCTGCGGTACCCGGAACCCGCCACCGCCGATAATGGTGAGTTTCATGCCAGAATCACTTCGCTTCCTGCGTCTTTGAAGGCCCTCACGTGGTGTGGATCTGCACCCCAACTGCGCACCAATCCGGTGGCATCCGAGGTAGTACAGGACGTGGCAGCGCACCTGTTCGGCTCCCACCTGCTTACGCAAGGCCTTTTCACGACGTCGGCAGTGAGTGGCGCAACAGAAACACCACCGGTCTCCCGGACCCTGAACAGGATGTTGCACTGCGACACGCTGATGAGCATGGCCCCAGAGTAGCAGTCGCACGTGAGCAAAACCGAGCACTTTCAATTGCTTGTACCGCTCCCCTATGCGTGTTAGCGTCCAAGCCAAGGTGTGTTTCACCGATGCTCCGTGCCGCGAGAGCCATGGGCACACCGACCCGGTCCGCGAGAAGACAAACGAAGAGGTGCCACGTGCTGGAGACGGCAGCAGAGCCCGGCCCCGAGCTTGATCTATTCCTCACCGGATCACTCTTCTTCGACATCATCTTCACCGGCCTGCCCACCGAGCCGCGACCCGGCACCGAAGTCTGGGCCGAAGGCATGGGCTCGGTGCCCGGCGGCATTGCGAATCTGGCGGTGGCTGCCGCCAGGCTGGGTCTGTCCACCGGCCTCTCGGCGGGATTCGGCGACGATGCTTACGGTGCTTGGTCCTGGTCACTGTTGGCGGAGCAGGAGGGCATCGATTTGAGCCGGTCACGAATCTTTTCCGGCTGGCACTCGGCACTCACCGTTTCTCTGGCCCGCGGCGGGGACCGTTCCATGGTCACCCATGGCCACCCGATTCCCATCAGCGACAAGGAACTCATCGGCATCCCGCCCACCTCGCGGGCCATGATCACCGAGCTGACATTGCCCGGCAACGAGCAGCCCTGGTGGGTTGATTCCGTCCCGGATCAGGGCAAGATTTTCGCCGCCGTCGGCTGGGATCCCACCGAAAAGTGGGATACCGCGATGCTCAGCGATCTGGACCTCTGCCACGGTTTTTTGCCTAACCATGTTGAGGCCATGGCCTACTCGCGCACCTCCTCGCCCGAAGCCGCGCTGAGTGCGCTGGCTGACCGCGCACCGCTAGTGGTCATCACCCAGGGCGTGGACGGTGCCATGGCGGTTGACGCCTCTACCGGCGAACGAGCGCAGGTGCCCAGTCTCCCGGTGCCTGCGATTGATCCAACGGGCGCCGGCGATGTCTTTTCAGCCGGTATCGTGCTTGGCACCCTGGCCGGATGGCCGCTCGAGCAGCGACTGCTTTTCTCCACGCTCTGCTCGGCTTTGGCGGTGAGCCACTTCGGCGGATCCCTGGCCTCGCCCGGCTGGGGAGATATTTCCGACTGGTGGGCGTCCAAAAAACTGCGAGCCAGGGAAAATGCCGAATGTGCAGCCATCGCCAAGCGCTACGGATTTCTCGACGAGGTCCTGTCCCAGCACAAGCTCAACGCGGTGCGCCGTGCCGAAGCCACCTTCGGATTGCTGACCGAGGCCGAAGCTCACTACCGTCCCAACGAGCCTTTGCGCCCGGCCGCAGAGACATAATCCACCACCGGCAACAGCACCAGCACCAGCACCAGCACCAGCCACCGAAACCTGGCGCATCTGGGTCACCGACACCGTTTGAAAGGACAAAAATGTTTCCCCGAGGCAAAACCTTCACCGGCACCCTGATCGCCGCGGCCCTAGCATTAACTCTTGCTGCGTGCACCCCAGGTTCCGAGGCTCCAGCCCCTTCGGCCCCCGCCACGGGCGCCGCGATCAACAAGGACGTAGCGTCAATGGGCGATGTCACGCTCACGGTCTGGGATCAGGAGGTCCGCGGCGGGCAGAACGAACAAATGACCAAGCTGAATGCCGCCTTCGAGGCGAAATACCCCAATGTGAGCATCAAACGTAATTCCCAGTCCTTCGAGGATCTGGGCAAGACTCTGCGGCTAGCCCTCTCTGGCACCGATGCCCCGGACGTGGTCCAAGCCAACAATGCTCGCAACACCATGGGCGCATTCGTGAAGGCCGGCCAATTACTGCCACTGGACGGCTGGGCCGATGCCTACGGCTGGAATGAGCGATATCCCGCCTCGGTGCTGAAGTACTCGCAGTATTCTACTGACGGCACGACCTTCGGCTCGGGTTCGATCTACGGCTTGCCACAGGTCGGAGAGATCGTGGGCGTCTTTTACTCCAAGAAGAAGCTCGAGTCCTTGGACCTGACGCTCCCGGCCGATTGGGCAGGGTTCGAATCGGCCATCGTCACGGCCAAGGAGGCTGGCGAAACCCCCTTGCTCCTGGGCAACATCGAGAAGTGGCCGGCAGGTCACGTCTTTGGCCCCATTCAGGGCGCAAAGGTCCCCCCGGAGCAGATCGAGAAGCTCGGCTTCGGCAATGCCGGTGCCTCGTGGATAACTCCCGAAAATCAAGCCGCGGCACAGACCCTGGCGGACTGGAACGCCAAGGGTTACTTCAACAAGGGGGTGAACGGCACCGAGTACGACGCCGCATGGCAGAAGCTGACCAAGGGCGAAGGCGTATTCCTGATGGGCGGATCGTGGATGGCCGCCGACTTGGCCGATGCCATGGGCGAGGACGTAGGGTTCTTTGTTCCTCCCGCCACGGCCGGGGACGGAGCACAAACTACCGGAGGCACCGGATTGCCGTTCACCGTGACGGCCAAAACCAAAAACCCCGACCTGGCTGCCGCCTACATCGACTTCATCACCAACGATGAGGCCATGGGCATCTTGGCCGACACCGGGAACCTGCCGGTGCTCAACACCTCCACCTATGCGCCGGAAACCGGGGCGCTCAAGGATGTGTTCACCGCCTTCGAATCGGTGACCACCGACGGGGTATTGCTGCCCTACCTTGACTACGCGACACCCACCATGGGAGACACCCTCGGCGACTCGCTGCAGGGACTGCTCGAGGGCAAACTGGACGCACCGGCATTCACCGAGGCCATGGAAGCTGACTATGCGGGCTTCACCCAAGGAAAGTAGAACAACCGGCGCCCCGCGCAACGCCTCGGGGCGCCGGGGGCACGCGGCCACACCGTACCTTTTTATCGCCCCGGCGTTCATTCTCTACGCGGCCTTTATGCTCTACCCACTGGCCCGTTCCGTACACCTTTCCCTCTTCGCTTGGGATGGGTTAACGCTGGCGACCTTTGTCGGGTTCGGTAACTACACCGAGCTATTCACCGACGATCGACTGCGCGCCGCCTTTGGCCATGCACTGGCCTTCATCATCTTTTTTGCGGTGATTCCCTGCGGCATCGGACTCGTGTTGGCGGCGGTCCTGACGCGCTCCAAGGCCCGCGGACTCTCACTTTTCCGCACCCTAGTGTTCCTGCCCCAGGTCATTGCGATGGTCGTGGTGTCGGTGGCGTTCAAACAGATTTATGCTCCCGATGGGTTACTGAACTCGGCCCTGCGCTCCATCGGATTAGACTCACTGACCCGCGCCTGGCTCGGTGACTATGTTTTCTCACTGCCCGCCGTCGGGTTGATCGGCTCCTGGGTTTCCACCGGGCTGGTCACGGTGCTATTGCTCGCCGGCATGGCCAAGATCCCCACCGAGCTCTTCGAAGCCGCTCGCCTCGATGGCGCCGGGGCCGTGCGTGAATTCATCTTCATCATTGTTCCCTCGGTGCGAGCCGAGCTCACCGTGGCGCTCACCCTGACCATCGTCGCATCGCTGAAGACCTTTGATTTGATCTACATGACCACCGCGGGCGGGCCCGGATCCTCCACCACGGTGCCGAGCTATGAGGTGTACCGCAGGGCCTTTGAGACCGGACAGGTGGGCTCCGCCGCGGCCATCGGCGTCACGCTGAGCATCATCATCTTCCTGATCACCCTGGCCGTTAACCGGATCTCGGAGCGTGGCGCATGAGGGTTTCGCCGAGTGAACGCACGCTGAACTACGCCATCCTGATCTTCTTCTCCGTCGTGGTGCTCACCCCGGTCTTCTCCATCGTGGTTACGGCGTTCGGTCCGGCCAACGCCGCTGCCGCCCGGGCCGGTGCCTTCCACCCCGAGAACTTTGCCCAGGCCTGGGTCCAGGGCAGGTTCGGGACGTACATGGCGACTTCGGTGCTCATCGCGGTGATCGTGGTGTCCCTCGCGCTGGTCCTTTCGGTCATGGCCGGCTACGCCTTTGGCACCATGCGCTTCCGTGGCGAGCAGGTACTGTTCTATCTGTTCCTTTTGGGGATCATGGTGCCCTCCGAGGCCATCATCGTCCCATTGTTCTTCGATCTGCGGACCTTCGGACTCACCGATACCCCCTGGGCTGTGGCACTGCCCCAGGTCGCCCAATCCATCGCCTTCGGTACGTACTGGATGCGCGCCTATTTCAAATCCGTGAGTCCCTCGATCATGGATGCGGCCCGGGTGGACGGGGCCTCGAAGGGCCGCATCTTGGTCTCCATTCTGGTGCCGATGGGGCGCCCTGCAATCACGACGATGATCGTGCTGATGTTCATGTGGACGTGGAACGAGTTCCTGATCCCGCTGGTGATGTCACCCTCCGGCGAGTTTAGAACGGCACCCCTGGGTCTGGCCTTCTTCCAGGGCCAATACACCCAGGGCACCGCCCTATTGGCGGCCGCAGCGGTCATGGTCGCGCTACCGGTGGTGATTCTCTACTTCCTGATGCAGCGCCACTTCATCCGGGGCATGCTCGAAGGTGCGGTAAAGGAATAGCTGCGCCCCGATTCCGCAGACTTCCACGGATCCCTAAGTCCGGTAGCGACTCTGCCGGGACGGGCTGCGGGAGCGCACACTGGAGACATGAAGATCCTGTTGCGCAGCCCGCGCCTGATATTGCGAGAATTTACCGATGAGGATGCCGGGCTGTTGGTAGAGCTGGATTCGGATCCACGCGTCATGCGCTTCATCTCCAACTCGGTACCCACGCCCGTTCTCGAACTCATCGATGATTACCTGCCCGCCTACCTGAACTACCACCGCGCCGGGGCTGACTTCGGGTTCTGGGTGGCTCAAATGCGCGAAACCGGGGAGTTCATCGGCTGGTTTCACCTGCGCCCGGAGCCCGGTGGACCCATCGACGAACCGGAGCTTGGCTATCGAATCAGGCACAAGTTTTGGTCTCAGGGATTTGCCACCGAGGGAGCCCGGGCACTGATCAACCATGGGTTCACCGTGGATTCGGTGGCGGTTACCCGAATTATTGCCAGCACCATGGTGGTGAACACGGCATCACGTAGGGTGCTGGAAAAATCCGGCATGAGGTTGATCCGCCACTTTACCGCCGACTGGCCGGTGCGCATCGACGGGGACGAAGCAGGAGATGTTGAATATGCCATCACCCGGCACCAGTGGCTCACCACGCGCTAAGCGCTGTTGGTCGCCGGGTCTCGACGCCGGGCGTCGATCAAGATCACCGGTGAGGTCTGTACGCTGGGAAATAACCTCACTCCTGCCCACCAACAAAGGACAAAATGACCGAAACAGCATTCGTCCGGATCGCTGAAAATATCGCCCGGATCAATCACGCCGGACAGGTAGATAAATCCGGTATCGACTACATCACCCATCCCGAACGTGTTGCCGCTGGCGTTGCGCAACACGGCGGCAACACCGAGGCCATTGCCGCAGCTTGGCTACACGACGTGCTGGAGGACTGCGACGTGAGCGCCGCCGAACTCGCGCTTGCCGGGATCCCGGCCACGGTAATCGAGGCGGTGCAAGCAGTGACCAAGATCGACGGCGAATCGCTACAAGATTATTGCGCGCGCATCGCGGCGAATCCCACGGCCCTGGCGGTGAAGCGTGCGGATCTGGCGGATAACACCGACCCCGCCCGGACGGCCCTGTTACCGGCCGAAATGCGCGAGCGGTTGGCCGCCAAGTACGCCCGGGTTCGCTCGTTGCTCGGATTCACCCCTCCGGCCTAGGCACCGGACCACCCTGCGCTGCGGTATTTCTTAGTTATTTTCCACCACGGGGCTTTGGCCCCTTGTCCGGGGCGGGTTCGGCGGCCAAGAATGGAGTAAAGCGCAGGATTGCTGCGGCACGCACCATCAATGGGGGGGCACCATGGAGAACGTCGGTACTGCGGCGCCCGCGCCTCATCCGCTGCCAGACCCTTCTCAGGATCCGGGTCAGGATCACGGAATTGCCGAGGCAACGGGCCCGCTGCAGCACAATGACCCCGATTCACCCATCCGTGTTTTCATCCTTGATGATCATGAGTTGGTCCGCCGCGGCCTGCGCGAATTACTTGAGGGTGAGGGCTTTGAGGTGGTGGGTACTTCCGGCACCGCGGGTGAGGCACGCAAACAGATCCCGGCGCTCCGCCCGGATGTCTCGGTGCTTGATGCCCGGCTGCCCGATGGCACAGGCATCGAGGTCTGCCGCGATGTGCGTTCGATTGATGAGTCGCTCAATTGCCTGATTCTCACCAGCTACGACGACGAACAAGCCCTGCGCGGGGCGGTACTCGCCGGCGCCATGGGATACGTGCTCAAGCAGATCGCCGGCAATGACCTGATCAACGCGTTGCGCCGGGCGGCTCGCGGCGAATCGCTGTTCACCCCGGGGCTCAAGGCCCGCATCATCTCCGGGTTGATTACCCACGAAAACCTTGACCCGCGGTTCACCCAACTGACCACGCAGGAACGCCGCGTGCTGGAACTGGTGGGTGAGGGACTGAGCAACCGGCAGATCGGCGAGCGCATGCGCTTGGCGGAGAAGACGGTGAAGAACTACGTCTCCTCGATGTTGGCGAAGCTGGGTTTTGAATCGCGCACCCAGGCAGCGGTGTTTGTGACCCATCCGGTGCGTGGTCCGGACGCCGGTGGTACCTAGTCCGTTCTGCCCGGCGCTGGCGGTGCTGGCAGCGGGATGATCCAGCTCAGGGTGGTGCCGTGCCCGGGCGTTGAGTGTACGGCCAGCGTTCCTCCGAGTTCGGCGGCACGTTGGCGCATGTTTGCCAGTCCGCTTTCGTGGTGCACCGCGCCAAGTCCCACTCCGTCATCGTGGATACGCAGGTGCAGCGTGGAAGAGGTCGGTTCGATGCTCAGTTCCACGGCGCTTGCATGGGCATGGCGCACCACGTTGCTCAGGGCCTCGGTGATCACCGCGAGCACGTGGGTGAGCGTGCTCTGGTGTACCAGTGCATCTATTCCGTCTCCCAGGTGCACCCGTGGGGTGAAGTCTAGGGGTTCGGCGGCCAAGCGAATGGCTCGCAGAATCCGGGAGCTGGGACTTTCGCTAGCCCCCACGGTGGCCTGTAGCGAATAGATGGTGGCACGCAGCTCGGCAATGGTGGTGTCCAGTTCCCCGGCGATGGCCCCCGCGCGTTCCCGGGTCGCGAGGGTTGGTAGGTGTTTGCTCAGCGCGCTGATGCCCAAACCCGCGGCGAAGATGCGTTGGATGACGATGTCATGCAGGTCCCGGGCGATGCGTTCGCGCTCCAGATAGAGCAGGACCTCCTCGCGTAGGTGATGCATCTGGAGAAGCCCGAGTCCCTGGGCGACGTTATCGGCGAAGATCCCGGCCATCTGGATGTCGACCGGCCCATACTCATCACTGCCCTCCTCGCGGATCATCAGCAGGATTCCGTAGTGCGTGGCGCGGGCACTGAGTTCTACCAGCAGCGTGTGGGCACCGGTGGGGATGAGGCCGGCGGGCAGGATGGCGTCGGGCGTGGGTAGCAGCAGGGGCGTGGAGTACGCCAGGTTCAGTTCATTGCTCTCCCCCTGCTCCGGCAACACCCTTCCCACGAGACCGTCCGGGAGGTTCTGGCTAATCCCGGAGATCCGGTAACCGGGTCCGGTTCCCTCCTGATGTTCGATGGGGGTCAGCAGCAACGCATAACTGGCGCGCGATTCGTTGCTGGCCAGCTCCGCCACCTCGTTAAGCCCCTGGGTGTGGTGGCGCGACTCTCCCCCCAGCAAACCGCCAATGCGTGCACAGGCGCTGAGCCAGCGGGCGCGATCTGCGGCATCTTGGTAGAGCTGTGCATTCTCCAGGGCGACCGATGCGCTTCCGGCGAGCGCAGCGCCAAGCTCCTGATCGGCCTTGGAGTAACGGTCCTTACCGTTTTTAGGTCCCAGGGTGAGTAGCGCGAAAATTTCCTGCCGGGTCCGCAGTTCTAGGCGCAGACGCTTGGCTTCGTCCTTACCTGCCGGTTGGCTTAAACCGGCGGCATCCTTGCCCTTGGCGAGGTGTCCTTGTTGGTGCGACGAGCTGGTGAGCTCTAAGAGGCCCGAGCTGGCGCCGTAGATGGCCATTGCCTCATCAAGCACGCGGTGGGTGATGGCGGTGACGGAGAGATCGCTGGAGATCGAGGCCATGGAGGCGAGCAGTTCGCGAATACGGGCATCGCTGCGCTTGGACATCTCTACCTCCTGACCCCTATGCGCCAGACTACTCGCGATGCCGAAGCCGGGACCAGAGAGTGCGCTGCGGATTTATTGCTCCGTGCGCTAAATCGCGCCACGTGGTGCGGAAAGCCCGGCGCATGTCCCCGATGCGCATCCGCGGTGCAATTCATCGGAAACGCGGATGCCCGCGCTCGCATCCCCCGTCGGGAAGCTCATGGGGCGATCTCGATATTTGAGACGTCGCTACTGAGATGGCTGACCGTCTGTATATCGTGAGGCATGGACGCGATTCAAGCCAACCCCGGCATCATTCCCCCTTTTGTTGACGGAGCGTGGCTACACGGGCACCACCGTCAGGTGATCATTGCCGATGCACGCTGGTACCTCAATGGATCCTCCGGGCGGGACGCATTCGACAGGGGGCACATCCCCAACGCCGTGTTTGTCGACCTCGATACGTGGTTATCCGGCGAGTCCGGCGCGCGGGGGCTCAATCCTCTGCCCTCTCCGCTGGTTTTCGCCCGGGGGATGTCTTCACTGGGGGTGGGCGATGACTCGACGGTCATCGCCTACGACGATGCAGGGGGCGTCATTGCGGCACGGTTGGTGTGGATGCTGCGGGCACTCGGGAAGCGGGCAGCATTGCTCGATGGCGGCATTGCCGCATGGAATGGTCCACTCGAACGTGAATCGGTACATCCTGTGCCGGCGCACTTCACGCCGGCGCCCTGGCCCGAAGCATCTCTGGTGCATGCCGAGGACCTCGCTGCCTAGACCGGGATCGTGGTTGATGCCCGCACCACCGAACGCTTCGACGGTAGCCTTCAGCTCCCCACGGATCCCCAAGCCGGGCATATTCCCGGCGCGGTGAACGTGCCCTGCAGAGAAAACCTGGACTCCGTTGGCCGGCTCCTGCCGGTCGCCGAGGTACGTGAGGCGTTTGCGCGCGCCGGGGTCCAGGACGGCTCTGCCGTCGTTTCCTATTGCGGATCCGGCATCACCGCGTGCCACAATCTGCTGGCCCTCGAACACGTCGGGCTCGGACGCGGCCGCCTCTACCCCGGTAGCTGGTCCGAATATGCCAGGGACCCGCGACGCGTTGCGGAGAGGTAGATCCAACCGAGAAGACATTCGACCACGCCCCGATCCTATGGTCTGGCGCGTTCCCACCTAGCTCTGTCACTGGCGCACGTGGGTCAGTGATATCGTGAGATACTAGAACATAGATTCGAATGCGTTCGAGCGTGCGCCAGTCCCGGGCCGTCGCACGCCGACAACTGCCCCGACGAGTCGACACACGATCGGGGCGCCTGACCGGCTCAGTCTCCGGCGATGGCCTTCACCGCCGCCACCACGGCCCGGGCAGCGGTGGCCACCTCGGATTCCTTGACCTTGCGTGTAAAGCTCAGGCGCACCGCGGTGTGCGCCTCTTGTTCGCTGTACCCCATACCGATGAGCACCGGTGAGGGATCGGTGGACCCCGCCGAACATGCCGAACCGGAGGAACAGATCACCCCGCGACGCTCCAGTTCCAGCAGAACCGTCTCGCCCCCGGTCTCCGGGAAAACGAAGGAGACGATGCCCGGCACGCGGTGTACCGGATCCCCGGTGAGCCGCGCACGAATCCGCCCATCGGTATTCAGTCCCTTGAGCACCGCGGAAATGATGTAGTCGCCATAACTCTGGGCGGCGGCCTCGGTGTTGGCGCGCGCGGCAAGGGATAACGCGGTGGCGGTGGACACGGCGCCCGCCACATTCTCGGTGCCCGAACGCCGTTCCCGCTCCTGCCCTCCCCCATGGATCAGCGGCTCAAGGGCTAGCTTGCCGCGTACCATCAGCAGCCCGGCCCCCTTGAGCCCGCCAATCTTGTGCCCCGAAATGCTCAGGGCGTCGGCCTGTGCGGCGATCTGCCCCATGTGAAACCAACCGGCCGCCTGCACACCGTCCACATGCACCAGGGCACCGACGTCATGGGCGGCGGCCGCCAGCTCGGTGATGGGTTCGATGGTGCCCACCTCATTGTTCACCGCCATGACGCTCACCAGCGTGGTGTCACTGCGCAGCAATGCCTTGAAGGCGGTCAGCTGTACACGGCCGTGGGCATCCACCGGGGCGATATCCAGCTCAAAACCGTGGTGGCGCACCAAATAGGCGCAGGCCTCGGTCACCGAGGGATGTTCGATGGCCGAGCGAATCAGGTGGCGTCCGCGCGGGGCACCAAGGGCCAACCCCTTGATGGCCAGGTTGTTGGACTCGGTACCGCCGGAGGTGAAAACGATGTCCCCGGTGCGGACGCCCAGCACGCCGGCGGCGGTTTCGCGCGCGTAGTTGAGGGCACGGGCCGCGGTTTGGCCCATTTCATGGGTGCTGGACGGGTTGCCATAGTCGTGGGTCAACAGTGGAATGATGGTGTCCAGCACGTCTTGGCGCACGGGGGTGGTGGCCGCCGCATCGAGGTAAATCACGTTAGTTTGCTTCCATCCTGATATCCAGGCCGAGGTCAAGGGCGCGCACCGAGTGGGTCAGGGCGCCGGAGGAAATGACGTCGACCCCGGTGGCGGCGATTGACGCCACGGTCTCCAGCTTAACGTTCCCGGAGGCTTCCACCAGTGCCGCACCGGCAATGCGACGCACCCCGATGGCCAAATCGGCGAGCGTGAAGTTATCGAGCATGATGGTGTCCACTCCGGCCGCCAGCACCGCGTCGAGCTGATCCAGGGAATCGATCTCCACCTCAAAGTGCACGGTGTGCCCCAGCGCGGCACGGGCCCGGCGCAACGCGTTGGTCAGCGTCGATCCGGTGCCCAGCAACGCGAGGTGATTGTCCTTGGCCATCACGGCCTCGGAGAGATTATCCCGATGATTAAAGCCGCCACCGCAGCGCACCGCGTAGCGTTCAAGCACCCGCAACCCGGGGGTGGTCTTGCGGGTGTCCACGATCCGGGCGCCGGTTCCCTGCGCGGCCGCAACGTAGGCGGCGGTGGCGGTGGCGATGCCGCTCAGGCGCTGAAGCAGGTTTAATCCCACGCGTTCTCCGGCCAACAGCGAGCGGGCCGGACCGCTGACGGTGATCAGCGTATCCCCCGGCGCAAAACTGTCCCCGTCGGCGAGCGCCGGAACCAGTTCGAGGGCGGGATCGGTGAGTTTCATCGCGGTGATGAAGGTGTCCAGCCCGGCGCAGATGCCCGATTCGCGGGCGATGACCGCGGCGGTGGCGGTGGTGTGCGCGGGGATCAGTGTGTTCCCGGTGAGATCTCCGCGCGGGTTATCTTCCTCCAGGGCCGCCAGCACAATCTTCTGAATCACGCGGGCCGGTACCGGTTGGATGTTAATGCCGGGCACCGCGATGTCCGCGCCGGGATTGGAGGTGGAGTGGGTGGTGGTGTGGGTGGTGGTTTCAGACAAGGGTCGTGATCCTTTGCTGTGCTTGAAGCGATTCTTGAAGCGCGGTGGGTGCCTGTTGGGCGAAGCGCTGGAGGTGACCTGCCACCGGTAGCGGTGGCTCAGGTGCATCGGAGCGGTAGTGTGCGCCGAGGGAATTTTCCCGATGCAGCGCGGCGGTGGCGATCAAGGTGGCTAGGGTCAGCAGGTTGGCCAGTTCGTGGGAGCTGCGATCATGCGGGATCACTTGCCAGCGTTCAAGTTGTCGAAGCGCGGATCTCAGCCCATCGCCGGTGCGCACCACGCCCAGGTAGCGCTGAGCTAGATCTTGGAGCTGAGCCAGGTTCTGCAGCTCGTCCGCTTCGGAGTCCGGCGACGATTCTGCCTTTCCCTCGGTCCAACGCCGGGGCGGGGCGACTATCACCTTGGCGAGTGCCCTGTTGGTCTCGGAGTTGGCAAGGTCGCCGATCTCGGGGGTCATCGGCAGGTTCACCACCATCCGCCAGGCGAAGACCAAGCCCTCGAGCAGCGAGTTGGACGCCAAGCGGTTGGCCCCGTGCACACCGGTGTTGGCGCATTCCCCGGCGGCATAAAGCCCGGGCAGCGTGGAGGCACCCAGATCATCGGTCAAGATCCCGCCCATGATGTAGTGCGCGGCGGGCGTGACGGGCACCGGTTCCAGGCCCAGGTCATAACCCAGCTTCCCCAGTTCCGCGGTGATGGAGGGGAAGCGGCGGGCCAGGAACCCCGGCCCGTGTTTGGCTTCGACCGCGCGGGCGTCAAGGTGCACGGTGCCGCCGTTGGCTCGAACCGCGTGGATGGCGCGGGCCACCACGTCGCGTGGTGCCAGTTCGGCATCGGGATGGATCTCTTGCATAAAGCGCTCGCCGTGTTCATTAATCAAGATCGCGCCCTCCCCGCGCACCGCTTCGGAGACCATAAATCCGCCGGGGCTCACCAAGGTGGGGTGGAACTGGATGAATTCGAGATCCCCGAGTGCCGCGCCGGCCCGGTAGGCCAGGGCCGCACCGTCGCCGGTGGCACCGGCCGGGTTGGTGGTGGCGGCATATAGTTGCCCCGAGCCGCCGGTAGCCAGCAGCACCGCGGGGGCGAACAGCTCTTCACGGCTCCCCTCTGGCCCCAGCGTGCGCACGCCGATGACTCTGCTGGTTGCCTGATCCGTGGCGGCGTGAGCCTGGGACGGGTCGGCATGGGGGTTCGCTGCGGTGATCAGTTGGGTGACAAACACATGCTCCCGGATGGTGAGCCCGCCGGCGGCCTCCTGTCGGCGACAGGCGGTGATCAGCGCACTGGCCAGTGACCGGCCCGTGGCATCACCGCCGGCATGCAGGATTCGCGGGTGACTGTGCGCCGCCTCCAAACCCCGAGCAAACTCACCGCTGGCGTCGGTATCAAAGTGCGCGCCGACGCTCACCAGTTCCTGAACATGCGCCCAGGCCGAGGAGCACATCAGCGCCACGGTCTCGGCATCGTTCAGCTGCGCGCCGGCGGTCAGCGTGTCGGCCACGTGGCTCGTGATCGAGTCCCCCGCGGCGATGCCCTCCGGGCCCACGGCGCTGAGCCCACCCTGGGCGTACCAGGAGTTCGAATTCTCCAGCGCATCCTTGGTCAGCAGCGTAACCGTGCGTCCGCGGGCAGCTGCCGAAAGCGCCGCGTAGAGACCGCTGACACCGGAGCCGACGACGATCAGGTCCGCACCGTTTAGCTCCCCGGCGCTCAAATTCGCGGCATTCACGGCCGGGCCGCCAGCATCCGCTCCAGGGCCACCTTCGCGTCGGCCGCCACGTCATCGGCCACGGTGATCTTGTTCAGCACCACCCCATCCACCAGTGCCTCCAACACCCAGGCGAGGTAGCCGGGGTGAATGCGGTACATGGTGGAGCAGGGGCAGATGACCGGGTCCAGGCAGAAGATGGTGTGTTCGGGGTGCGCGGCGGCCAACCGGTTCACCATGTTGATTTCGGTGGCGATGCCGAAGACCGAACCGGCCGGCGCATTGGCCACGGCCTTTTGGATGTAGTCGGTGGATCCGGCCTCATCGGCCGCGTCTACCACCGGCATCGGGCATTCGGGGTGCGCCAGAATCCGCACCCCGGGGTGTTCGGCGCGCGCCTTCTCGATCTGGGCCACGGTGAAGCGCTTGTGCACCGAGCAGAAGCCATGCCAGAGGATGACCTTGGCATCGAGCAGGGTGGCAGCGTCATTGCCACCCAGCGCCTTGCGCGGATTCCACATCGGCATCTTTTCCAGTGGAACGCCCATGGCCTTGGCGGTATTGCGTCCCAGGTGCTGGTCCGGGAAGAAGAGCACCCGACGACCGCGCTCAAACGCCCATTCCAACACCGTGGCGGCGTTCGAGGAGGTGCAGACGATCCCGCCGTGCTTGCCAACAAAGGCCTTCAGCGCCGCCGAGCAGTTCATGTAGGTCACCGGGATGACGGCGGCCTTACCGTCGGCCTCCGATTCCTCCGCGTAGAGATCCATGAGCTGTTCCCAGCATTCCTCCACCGAGGATTCATCGGCCATGTCGGCCATCGAACAGCCCGCGGCCAGGTTCGGCAGGATGACCTGCTGCTCCGGCGTGGAGAGCACATCGGCGGTCTCGGCCATAAAGTGCACACCGCAAAAAACGATGTACTTGGCCTTTTCACGCGTCAGCGCCGCATTGGCCAGTTGGAAGGAATCCCCCACGAAGTCGGCAAACGCCACCACCTCATCACGCTGGTAGTGATGCCCGAGCACCACCAGGGAATCACCGAGGGTCTTTTTCGCGGCAAGAATGCGTGTGGTGAGTTCGGCATCCGAGGCTTCGCGGTACTCGGCGGGAATTTCTCCCTGGCGCGGGGTGGAAACCGGCGCCACATCCTCTTGCGAGGAGCCGGGCCCATAGGCCGGTGCACCGGTGTCAAAAAGCCACGGCCCCTTGGACAGATCGGTGTTGCAGCTGGCCTCGGGGGAAACGAGTTTCAGGCTCTGCAGGGTGGAATTGATGCTGCTCATGCGATGGACTCGCTCTCAAGTCGGTGGGTAGGTGTGCCGGTGTAGCGATAGAGGCGTGGGGGGCGGTGTTTGCCGCCGGAGAGGAACTCGTCGGTTTCCTCGATGTTGGCCGCCGTGCGCAGTTGCCGGCGGAAGTTGGCTGGATCAAGGGCCTTATCCAGCACGGCCTCATAGACCTCACGGACCTGGGCCAGGGTAAAGCGCTCGCCGAGTAGGCGGTGGGCGATGGAGCCGTATTCGACCTTGTTGCGCAGGCGCCACAGCGCGTACTCAATGATTTCCCGATGGTCAAAGGCCATCTCGGCCAGGACCTGCGGGTCATCGGCACGGAACCAGGCGACATTCGGGTCATCCAGCAGCACCGAGGTGGCTCGATCGTGCGCATCATCCTCGCGGACCAATGCCCAGTAGACGATGGAGACGACCCGGCGGGTGGGCGAACGGTCTAGGTCCCCGAAAGCGTAGAGCTGTTCAAGGTAGCGCGGGATCAATCCGGTGGTATCGCGCAGGTTGCTCGCCGCGGCGTCCAGCAGTGAGTCCCGGGCCCCGAGCGGGCCACCGGGCAATGCCCATTGGCCACGGAAGGGTTCGCGTGTGCGACGCACCAGTGGTAGCCAGAGGCTCTTGCGCCCGGTGCGTTCGTTATCGCGTAGCGAAAATATCACCGTGGACACGGCAAGTGTTGGCGGTTGCTCGCGGCGTTCTGCCACATTCGAAAACGGCAAGCGATCCACCTTCCTAGTTAGTGTCACTTTGACCATAAGTGAGGCTACTCCCAACCAGCGCCATCCGCAAGAGCATGACACGCCGCAGAACCACGGGCATTACCGACTCGTTACTCGGCCATGACGAGCCTTGACTGGCCCGAGAACCGCGGATGTACTGAGCTCACCACCGGTCTGCATTCCACCTCGGATGCCGACTTCCTGCAGTGAAAGCGTGAATGACATGCCCCAAGAACCGGGCCCTGACAGCAATACCGGGGCCATGCGACTGATCTTCGAATACGAGGGAGACGCGGTTCGACTCATCTCCCAACAACGGGTAAATATGGCGTTAACCGGAGCCGAAACACCTCTTGAATCCCGCAATGGCCACTTCGCCGTCATCCGCGATACGGCAGAACGGGAGATCGCCCGCGTCCCGGTGAGCGGCCTTCAGAACACACTGGAGGTCTTCCCCGAGACCGCCGGTGAACCCATCGTCCGCGTTACCCCCGATGCACCACGCGGCGCCTTCACCGTGATCCTGCCGGCGCCCACGGCCGCGGCAAGCGTCGCACTCCTTTCCGTGAGCACCCCACCAGCGGACCGCGAGGTTGAACCGGGGCTCCCGCCGGCACCAATCGAGCCCACCGAAACGGTCCTTGGCGTCTTTACCCTCGAGCCTCAGGGAGATTCAGAATGACTACCGCCGATGGCACCATCATGGGAACGACCCAGATCAGCGGCTCGGCACCGGCAAATAGAGCCTTCAACGTGGTGCTGCTGGGCGACGGATTCCAAACTGGCCAACAGGGTGCCTTCAACACGGCCTGCTCCGCGTTTGTCAGCGCGTTGCTGGGCACGGCACCGTTTACCGATCTGGCCAGCGCCATCAACATTTTCCGGGTTAATGTTTCCTCCACCGACACGGGGGCAGATGATCCGGTCTCCGGAGGCGGCACCGGGGCGAGCGCCCGCACCTACTTTGATGCCAGCTTCGGCGGGAACGGCATCCGTCGGCTCCTGATCTGCAATACCAGCACGGTACTTTCCGTCGCCGCGGCCCAAGTCCCACAATTCACCCTGGCGCTACTGGTGGTTAATTCCACCATCTATGGCGGCTCCGGCGGCTCGGTGGGCACCTTCTCGCTGGCCTCGGGGGCCTCGGAGATCGGCATTCACGAGGCGGGGCATACCGCCTTTGGCCTGGCCGACGAATATCCCTACTACGCCGGGGGCGCCGAAACCGGGCACGACCACCACCCGGCGTCCGAACCCGGGGAACCCAACGTCACCATCAACACCAACCGTGCGACGCTCAAATGGGGCTGGGCCGTCGCAGCGAGCACCGCGTTGCCCACCATGGCCAATCCCAATTGTGCGGCCGTGGATTCCCGGGCCAGCACCGTGCCCAACGGCACCGTGGGAACATTCGAGGGAGCGCACTATTACCACTGCGGGGCCTACCGCCCCGAGTACGACTGCAAAATGCGCAACCTTTCGGTCCCGTTTTGCCGGATCTGCGCTCAGGTGATTATCAACCGCATTGCGCCGCTGACCACACTCACGGCCCGCGCTCGCACACCCATCAACGTCGTGGCTCGGTACCCGGAGCACCTTGACGTTTTTGCCGCGGGTACCGATGGACGCACCGTCACCGACTGGTGGGATGCCTCCACCGGGTGGAGCGGCTGGTTCCAGATTTCCGGTGGCGTGGCGTCCCCGGGTGGTCCCGGCTCCCCCATCACCGCGGTTTCCCGCTACGCCCGACATTTGGACCTCTTCACCGTTGGCACCGACAATCGGGTCTATTCGGCATGGTGGGACGCGTCCGGCGGATGGTCCAACTGGTTCGTTTTGGCCGGCGGATTAATCGCGCGGCCCGGCTCCACCGTCAACGTGGTCTCCCGGCTCACCGGACACCTGGATGTGTTTACCACGGCCGCCGATGGCCGAATCATGTCCTGTTGGTGGGATGCGTCCGGCGGCTGGTCCACTTGGTTCCACGTCTCCGGCGGTATTGCCGCGGCCGGGGCCACCGTCACGGCGATCGCCCGGTACCCCTTCCATTTGGACCTCTTCACGGTGGGCACCGACAATCGCATCTGGAGCTGCTGGTGGGATGAACGCAGCGGGTGGTCCTCCTGGTTCCGGATCGGGTCTCAGCTTGCCCGCAGTGACTCGACGGTGAATGTGGTGGCTCGCCATCGTGACCAGCTGGATCTGTTCACCGTGGCTTCGGACCAAAAAATCGTGAGCACGTGGTGGAATGCGCTCGGCGGTTGGGGCAGCTGGTTCCAGGTCTCAGGCGGTCTCGCCTCACCCGGATCGCAAGTTACCGCGGTATCCCGGTACTCGAATCAGCTGGATCTGTTCACCGTGGGCACCGATAACCGCATCTACAGCACGTGGTGGCATGACCCTGGCGGATGGGCTGGCTGGTTTAACGTCAGCGGTGGCATTGGCGCCCCGGGCAGCACGGTCACCGCCATCTCCCGCATCACCGAGCACCTTGATGTTTTTGCTGTTGGCTCCGACTCCAAGGCCTACAGCACCTGGTGGGATGGAAGAACCGGTTGGGCCGGCTGGTTCCAACTGGGCGTCAGCTAGCCACGGCACGTTGCCGGTGGCGAAACTGCCACCGACAACACACCCAATATCCAGCGGAGTGCCCGCTCCGGCGCGATGGAAACCACCGCAGGATCATCCCGGATCGGACTCTCCCTTTGTGCCATCATTTCTTGGCCCCTGCGCTCAGTCATCGGACTGCACCAGCAGCCACCTCACCGCGCATCCTCCGCCCATCCACGGCGCGTTTCGCCCTCCTTCGATCAACTTCTTGCGCAACCTCTGGCTCAACCTCTTGCGCAATGCGTTAGTGAGCGCTGACGTATTTCCTGTGCCTGACATTCTGGAAACCACCGCCGAACCGCCTAGGCGTGCCCTGCTCCAGATTCTCGCCGACGGCGAGCGCACCGTCAGCGAATTGGCTCAGAAGTTCCCCGTGACCCGCTCGGCCATCTCCCAACATCTGCTCTTGTTGGCAGAGGTTGGATTGGTTGAGGGGAGGAAAGTTGGCCGCAATCGGTACTACCGACTTAACCCCGCGGGGATGCGCGGCCTGCGAAGCGCACTGGAGTCCTTTTGGACCTCGGAGCTGGATCTACTGGTCACCGAAGCCACGGGCCTGACATCCTAAATATCATTCTCAAGGAGAACCCCCTCATGTCCATCAGCAAATCAGTATTCCTCCCGGTTTCCCCTAGCACCGCCTTTGACCTCGTCACCTCGCCCGAACGCCTGCGCCGGTGGCAGACCGTCGCCGCGCGTATGGAGTTGCGAGCCGGTGGCGACTACCGCTGGACGATGACTCCCGGTCACTCCGTCGCCGGAACCGTGAAGGAAATCGAGCCCGGGCGCCGCCTAGTCATCGGCTGGGGCTGGGAAGGTTCCGAGTCCTCGCCCTCAACGCTCACCATTACCCTGGAGCCGACCGAGGGTGGCATCACGCTGACCTTGCTGCACGAGGGTCTGGCCGCCGAGGACGTTGCGGGCCATGTCGAGGGCTGGAACCACTTTATGGATCGTCTGGTCCGTTTTAGTACCGATGGGGACGCTGGGCCCGATGAATGGGCGGCGCTCCCGGATCCGATCAACGAGCTCAATAGTGCCGAGGCAACGCTGGCCATAGTTCAACGTGTGCTGAACCAGCTCAAGGCGACCGATGCCGCTCTTCCCACTCCGTGTGAGAACTTCACGGTCTCCCAGTTGGTGGACCACCTCGTGGGTTCCGTGGTGGGCATCGGCAAGGCGCTGGGCGTGGATCATGTTGATAACGACTCCGCCACCGCCGAGGCACGCGTTGCCGATGCAGCCCAGGCAACGCTCGAGGCCTTCACGAAGCGCGGACTGGAAGGCACCATCAACATGGGCTTCGCCGAACTACCCGCCACCACCGTCGCGAACATCCTCAACCTCGAGTTCCTGGTTCACGCCTGGGATCTGGCCACTGCCACCGGAGCGGAACTAGACGTGACCCCGGGACTCTCGGACTACGTGCTGTCCCTAGCGCGGAACACCATCGGCCCGCAGATGCGCGGAACCAGCTTTGCGGAGGAAACGTTGGTCGACGAATCGGCCGCCAGCCTCGAGCGACTGATGGCCTTCACCGGCCGAGACGTTGCGGCCCGCTGATCGGCACGGAAAATCGAGGAGCACCCATGGTCAACGTTCGGTGCGAGATCCTGATCCAGCGTCCGCGCACCGTCGTGGCCGAGTTCGCCACCGATCCCGCCAACGCCCCCACCTGGTATGCCAACATCGGGACGGCCACTCACCGCGGTGGACCGCCGCTGGGTGTTGGCACGCTCGTGGACTTTGGCGCCCGGTTCATGGGGCGCGAGTTGAACTACACCTACGAGTTCGTCCGATGGGTGCCCGACACCACGTTAGTCATGCGCACCGCACAGGGCCCCTTCCCGATGCAAACCACGTACACGTTCAGCGATGAGGGCACCGGAACGCGCATGAGCTTAACCAACACCGGTGAACCGGCAGGATTTTCGAAGATTGCCGGATTCTTGATGACGCCGATGATGCGCCGAGCCATGAGCAAGGACCTGCTCAAACTCAAGACCCTGCTCGAGTCGGGCGCCGCCGAGCACTGACCCACGAAAAGCCGCGCCCACCAAAGCTTCGTGCGATTCGACGCGGCGGGTGGGCGCGGTATTGTGCCGCGAACACCAGAGTCCGCGGCACAATTTCGCTTCGGTGACCCGGGTTGGTGCAGACTTGGATGCATGATCACCGAACACGCATTGCTGCCAGTCATCGCGGGAATGGAAGAAGAATTCATGGCCGCGTTTGAACGCGCGCGCCCGCTCATCGCCGCCACCGAGGGCTTCGAAGGACTGCAGCTCTCGCGCAGCATCGAGACACCACACCATTTCCTGCTCTTGGTCCTGTGGCAGAGCGTGGAGGCGCACACCGTCGGCTTCCGCGGTTCTCAGAATTACCTGCAGTGGAAGCACCTGCTACACCGCTTTTACGAGCCGTTCCCGGTGGTTGAGCACTTTAGGACGATCGAGCCGATGAGAGCTTCGCCGGCCGAGCACGCCTAGCGACCACCGCGGCCGCGGAAAATCAAACCCGCATCCACAGCGGGCACACACCTTCCACACTCGCATTGCTCATCAAGATCTGAAAGGATCTGCCTCATGGACACCACACACAACCACCTTGTTGAAGGCACAGCTAACGCCCTGGGGCTGAGCGTTTATGAGCCGGGCACCCCCTCGGCATTGCGCCCGGTGGTCCTGCTTCACGGCTTTGCCTCATCCAGCGTGCTGAATTGGGTTAAGTCCGGTTGGATCCGCAGTCTGACAGAGGCCGGGCGCAAGGTATTGGCCGTGGATTTACCCGGCCACGGCACCTCTCCGGCGCCCGAGGATCTTGATGCCTACACTCCCAGCCGCATGCGTGCGGACCTGCTCCAACTGCTGATGGACCACGGGGTCACGGCTCTGTCCCCGAACGACGCGTTGAGCGGTGTGGATCTCGTTGGCTATTCCCTCGGCGCCCGCCTGGCGTGGGAATTTGGCGGTACACAGCAGCAGCTCGTGAACCGTCTGGTGCTCGGCGGTCCGGCCAGCATTGACCCGCTGGCCGCCTTTGATGTTGATGCCGCCCAACGGTTCCTGGCCGATGGCACATCGATCGTCGACGAATCCACGGCGGATTTGCTGCGCATGGCGATGACCGTGGAGTCCAACGATATGTTCTCGCTGATGAGCATGATCCTGGCCATCAAGACCGAACCGTTTGCGCCCGAGCAGATGGTCCCTTCGATGCCGACCCTGCTCGTGGCGGGAGACGGTGATGCGCTGGCCACCACCATGCCCCGACTCACCGAGCTCTTGAGTACTCGGGGAACACAAAAGTCGGTGCTCTGGATAGCGGGCCGTGACCACGCGAACGCCGTGACCAGCCGGGAGTTCAAGAACGCCGCGGTCGAGTTCCTGGGCGAGAAGTAAACCCGGACTCCGTGTATGGCCCCTCGCCCTCATGCCCGCGTCCGGCCATGGGCCGGGCGCATCCTGATTCAGCGGCCCGCCCCCACCTGCACCAATAGCTCCCCGAGCCGAGCGTGGGCGCGCTTCAGGGCCGGCAACGTCACCGGCAAGGATGCGGCCCGGTCGGTGCGGTGCTCGTCCCGATCGTTACCGACGGTGTTCCAGCAATCCAGGGCGAGGTAGAAGCAACCGCGACTACCCTCGGCGCCGGGGGTATAGACGGCCCGTGCCGCCAGCAAGTTGGCCGCCCCCGCCGCAGCACCCAGATCCCCGTAGACCAGGTTCTCGTCACCGGATCCGGCGGATAACCCCAGCGTCTTGGTCAGACGGCAGCCGTCGCCACCATGGACCTCGCACCACGGCTGACAGTCGTCCGGGTGCTGTTGGCCCCGGTGCCGGGCAACCCAGTCCACGTGGGTCGGCGCAACGCCCGCTTCTCGCTCGGCCAGGTGCGCGTCCCCGCTGCGGACCAGGGCCAGAAACCGTCCCAGCTGCGCGTGGACGGTTTTCATGCCCGCGGCGTTGGTTTGGAACGATGCCGTCGCCTCCCCACGGTAGGTGCTATCAATCCGGGCGAGGTTCAGGGTGCACCACAGTACTGGCGCGTGGTCCTCGTCATCGAGAAATTCGCTGCCCACCGAAAGCTCAAGGTCGTTGCAGCCCGAAATCCCGCCGCCGATCCCTTCCGGGTCGATCCCGGCCAGCGTCTCCCTGCTATGAAGTGTTGCGGGCTTTTCATAGAGCACAAACGCGGCCCCGCAGGTACCGCCGCCGTGATCCTCGCACCATGGCTGGCAGTATTCCGTGGTCTCTGGCATGGCTGTTGGCTCCTGGGCTACAACGGGAACGATGGTTGCTGCACACACTGCCATGAAGCACCGATACTTTGGCCTGCGGAACCCGCCGCCCACAAAAACGGCGGGTTCCGGATTCCCCCAAGGAACCCAGAACCCGCCGTTTCCCACATCAAGGGACCCCCAAGGTCCCCAGCGTCTTCGCCGAAGTTCTCGTCTCCCCCAAGGAGTCGAGATCACCCACGGGCAGACCACCTCGCCAACGTCGCTTGATCGGCACCCAGCCAATCCTCGATGTCTCTCCACAGGGGCAGACTCGTCTTTTGCGCGTTGTGCCTGAGCGGAGATGAGCTACATCTACCCGCTTTCACTAGCTAAGACACATGTTCGTCTGGATCGTGACGCGAGGTGGAAAAGAAAATCGAAAAACTTTTTCGAGACCTTCCCCGCCCCCGATGCCACGACCTTTCGAGGCTCACCATGCCACGGGCCGGACGCATCGAAAATACTTTGAGCCCACGCCTTGACATCCATCGAGATCCGCATCACACTGGATCGTATACGATTTCATACACAACAGGAGGAACCCGTGAGCGAAGAAGCCACAGCCACCGAATTGGTCAAGGTCGACCAGAGCACCTTCGATGCTGCAGGCAAGGTCCTTGCCGTTCATCTCTCCTACTCCTCACGGGCCGCCCAGCGCGGACGCACCCCCGCCTTCCCGTCGTACTTCATGAAGGCCTCTTCCTCCTTGGCAGCCTCCGGCGCCACCGTCGAACGTCCGGCCGGTACCGAATTGCTCGCCTTCGAGGGCGAAATCGCGCTGATCATCGGCACCGACGCCCGCCGCGTGTCCGTCGAGGACGCGTGGAGCCACGTTGGACACGTCAGCGCGTCCAACGACCTGGGCGTGTATGACATGAAGTACGCCGACAAGGGATCAAATATCCGCTCCAAGTCCGGTGACGGCTACACCCCACTGGGCCCCGTTCTCCTGCCGGCAGCCGCCCTGAACCCTACCGCTCTGCGCATCCGCACCTGGGTCAACGGCGAGATCGCCCAGGACGCCTCCACTGCCGAATTGATCTTCTCCTTTGCACAGATTGTTGCCGACCTTTCCCAGCAGATGACACTCAAGGCCGGGGACGTGATCCTCACGGGCACTCCGGCGGGTTCCTCGGTCATCGTGCCCGGTGACCTCGTGGAGGTCCAGGTTGATGACGAGGCAGCCGGACTGTCCACCGGTCGACTGGCCACCACCGTGGTGGAAGGCACCGCCACGTTCGCTGCCTTCGGCAACCAGCCAAAGATCACCGACGCGGACAAGGTTGACGCCTTCGGCACCGCCGCCGCAGCCGGCATCGATTCTCCGATCACCGGCAAGGAGGCACTGACCGATGAGGTCAAGGCCAAGTTGCTGTCGGTGGCCACGGCCACCATCTCCGGTGCGCTGCGCAAGCGCGGGCTGAACAACGTTTCGGTGGACGGGCTGCAGGCCACCAAGGGCATGAAAAAGGTCATCGGCACCGCCCGCACGCTGCGCTATGTACCGAACCGCGAGGACCTCTTCAAGACGCACGGTGGCGGCTACAACGCCCAGAAGCGCGTCATCGACGACATCGGGCCCGGTGAAATTCTCGTCATGGAGGCCCGCGGCGAAAAGGGCTCGGGCACGCTGGGCGACATCCTGGCCATGCGTACCCAGGTGCGTGGTGCCGAGGCCATCATCACCGACGGCGGAGTCCGCGACCTTGACGCCGTCGCAGCCCTGGACATCCCCACCTTCCACAACGGGGCACACCCCGCGGTGCTCGGGCGCAAGCACGTGCCGTGGGACACCGACGTGGCAGTGGGTTGCGGTGGCACCACCATCGTTCCCGGGGACATCGTGATTGCCGATGCCGATGGCATTCTGGTCATCCCGCCGCACCTGGCAGCGGAGATCGCCGACGAGGTCGTTGAATCCGAACGCCAGGACACCTTTGTGTTCCTGAACGTGAAAAACGGTAACCAGATCAAGGGCCTGTTCCCGATGAACAAGGAATGGAAAGCCAAGTACAACGCATGGGTCGCCGACGGCGAACCGGAAATCTAGACCGCCGTGGCCCCGAGTAAATCAGAGTCGGCCTACCGGCTGCTACACGAACGGATCACCGAGGGTTCCTTCACCCCCGGTTACCGACTGGTGCTGGGTACCATCGCGGCGGAACTTGGCTGCTCGGTGGTCCCGGTGCGCGAAGCCATCCGGCGTCTGGAAGCAGAAGGTCTGGTGACCTTCGAACGCAATGTCGGAGCCACCGTGGTGACTACCGATGCCGCTCTGTATCTGCACACCATGCAGACCCTGGCGATCATCGAGGGCGCGGCCACGGCCCTGAGTGCCCCGTTTGTTGATGCCGGGCAGCTGGCCGCGGCCCGCGCCATCAACCAGCTCATGAGCGAGTTGTTGCTCGATTTTGATGCCACCCGATTTACCGAACTGAATAACGAGTTCCACCAGGTGCTCTACCAGCATTGCCCCAATCCGCACATTCTGGATCTGGTGCACCGCGGGTGGAACCGGATGTCGCTCATGCGCTCCTCGTCGTTCACCCACATCCCCGGCCGCGCCAGGGAATCGGTGAAGGAACACGAACAGATCCTGGATCTGATCGAGGCTAAGGCCCCGGCCGCCGAGATTGAACAGGCGGCTCGGGCCCACCGCACCAGAACACTCAACGCCTACCTCGCGGCGGCCAGCCTTCCGGCCTCACCGCTCTAAAGAACCGGCGCGGGATCACCCGCCGCCAGCACACTTACCAGCAAGGAGAGAACATATGAGCAAGCACTTCGTTCCCGAGAACCTCCCGACCCACCTGCAGCACTACATTGGCGGGCAATTCGTTGACTCCATCGGCGGGGAAACCTTTGACGTCCTGGATCCGGTGACCAACACCAATTACGCCACCGCTGCCGCCGGCCAAAAGGCAGACATCGATGCGGCCGTCGCTGCGGCCACCGAGGCGTTCAAGAACGGCCCGTGGCCGAAGATGAAGGCCCGCGAGCGTGCCAAGGTGCTCTACAAGATCGCCGATGCGGTGGTCGCCGCCGAAGACCGCCTCGCCGAGATGGAAACCTTCGACACCGGCCTACCGATCACCCAGGCCCGAGGCCAGGCCCAGCGGGCAGCCGAGAACTTCCGCTTCTTCGCCGATTTGATCGTCGCCCAGCACGACACCGCGCTGAAGGTGCCCGGATCCCAGCTGAACTACGTGAACCGCAAGCCCATCGGCGTCGCCGGACTCATCACCCCGTGGAACACGCCGTTTATGCTCGAATCCTGGAAGCTCGCCCCCTCGATCGCCTCCGGTTGCACCGTGGTGCTCAAGCCGGCCGAGTTCACCCCGCTCTCCGCCTCCCTGTGGGCCACCATCTTCAAGGATGCCGGCCTGCCCGACGGCGTTTTCAACCTGGTCAACGGCATCGGCGAGGAAGCCGGCGACGCACTGGTCAAGCACCCGGATGTCCCGCTGATTTCCTTCACCGGCGAGTCCTCCACCGGACAGCTGATCTTCCGCAACTGTGCCGAGAACCTCAAGGGCATGTCCATGGAGCTGGGCGGCAAGTCTCCGGCCATCGTATTTGCCGATGCCGACTTCGACGCGGCCATCGATTCAACCCTCTTCGGTGTCTTCTCCCTGAACGGCGAGCGCTGCACCGCCGGTTCCCGCATCTTGGTGCAGCGCCCGATCTACAACAAGTTCGTGGAGGCCTATGCGGCCCGCGCCAAGAACATCACCGTGGGCGACCCGCACGATCCGGCCACGCAGGTCGGCGCGCTGGTCCACCCGGAGCACTATGACAAGGTCATGAGCTACGTGGAGATCGGCAAGTCCGAGGGCCGCGTGGTGGCCGGCGGTGGACGCCCGGAGAATCTGCCCGAGGGCCAGGAAAACGGCTCCTACGTCGCCCCCACGGTATTTGTTGATGTGGCTCCGGATGCGCGCATCTTCCAGGAAGAAATCTTCGGCCCGGTCGTGGCGATCACCCCGTTCGACACCGACGAAGAAGCCCTCGAGCTGGCCAACAACACCAAGTACGGTCTGGCCGCCTACATCTGGACCAACGATTTGAAGCGCGCGCACAACTTCGCCCAGGACGTCGAGGCCGGCATGGTGTGGCTCAACAGCCACAACGTGCGTGACTTGCGCTCCCCCTTCGGCGGCGTGAAGGCCTCGGGCTTAGGACATGAGGGCGGCTACCGCTCCATCGATTTCTACACCGACCAGCAGGCAGTGCACATCACTCTCGGTGAGGTTCACACCCCCAAGTTCGGCGCCTAGTTTCCTCCCCCTCCCCCAATATTTTTTCGCGAAGGAGCGAACCCACTATGACGAAGTCACCAGCAAACCCCATTCCCACCCCATCGGTTCCGGCCCCGGACATCCTGCGCTGCGCCTATGCCGAACTCGTGGTCACCGACCTGGCCGCCTCGCGTAAGTTCTACGTCGATGTCCTGGGCCTGCACGTTTCCTACGAGGATGACACGCAGATCTACCTGCGCTCCTTCGAAGAGTTCATCCACCACAACCTGGTCTTGACCCTGGGTCCGGTCGCAGCGCTGAAGGCCATGGCCTTCCGTGTGCGTTCCAACGAGGAAGTTGACGCTGCCGAGGCCTACTACAAGGAACTGGGCTGCCGGACCGAGCGTCGCAAGGATGGCTTTGTCCGCGGCATCGGCGATGCACTGCGCGTGGAGGATCCGTTGGGCTTCCCCTACGAGTTCTTCTTCGAGACCACCCACGTGGAACGCCTGCACATGCGTTACGACCTGTACTCCGCCGGTGAACTGGTCCGTTTGGATCACTTCAACCAGGTGACCCCCGATGTTCCGCGGGGCCGGGCGTACCTCGAGGACTTGGGCTTCCGCGTCACCGAAGACATTCAGGACGAAGAGGGAACCACCTACGCGGCCTGGATGCAGCGCAAGGGCACGGTGCACGACACCGCGCTGACCGGGGGCGATGGTCCGCGCCTACACCACGTGGCCTTCTCCACCCACGAGAAGCACAACATCATTCAGATCTGCGACAAGATGGGTGCCCTGCGCATCTCCGATCGCATCGAGCGCGGCCCGGGACGCCACGGCGTCTCCAACGCGTTCTACCTCTACATCCTGGATCCGGATGATCACCGCATCGAGATCTACACCCAGGATTACTACACCGGGGATCCGGACAACCCGGTCATCACCTGGGATGTCCACGATAACCAGCGTCGCGACTGGTGGGGCAACCCCGTTGTTCCGTCCTGGTACACCGAGGCTTCGAAGGTCCTTGACCTGGACGGCAACGTCCGCGAGGTCCACAAGCGCACCGACAGCTCGGAGATGGCAGTGACCGTCGGGGCCGACGGCTTCTCCTACACCCGCGCTCCGGGCGATGCCATGACCGGGGATCCGGGCGAGGAAATCGGTTTCAAGATGGGCAACCAGGTCTAGATAGATCATCCGGCCGGGGGTCGGTTCCTCGGTGACGCATCGGTTGATGCATCACCGAAGAACTGGCCCCTTGTTGCGTTTGTGCCCCTTGGCCACGGCCCGCCACCGCGCTACCATTCGTTTTCGCTCCCCGTGCTCAGCGCTCAGCGCTCAGCGCTCAGTGCTCCACCGCGTAGCGCAGGAAGACCATCCCGTTGTCGAAACGACGTTCATCAAGCAGTTGCAGGGCTTGATGAACACCGTCGGGGAACATCCGTTTTCCGCCCCCCACGAGCATCGGGGCCACGTAGATCTGGACCTCGTCGATGAGTTGCGCGCTCCATGCTGATGCGGCCACATCCGCCCCGGAAATACCGAGGTCATGCCCGGCCGACGCCTTAATGTCCCGGACCCGATCGGGATCAAAATCGCGCTCTAGCCGTGTGCGCTTGGTGGACACCGCCTCAAGCGTGTGCGAAAAAACGATCTTGTCGGCAGCCTGCCAGATCCGAGCGAACGCCGCGTTCCCTTCCGATGCTGCGGCATATTCGGGGTCGGTTTCCCAGCCGATCATCATTTCATACATGGTGCGCCCGTAGAGGTAGGTACCCACATCGCGCTCGGAAATATTGATAAAGTCCAGCACCTCTTCGCCCGGGTACGCCCACCCGAAGTCCCCGGACTCGTCGGCGATATAGCCGTCCAGCGAGGCGAGAAAGGTGTAAATCAACTTGGACATGGTGGGCCCTTCGACGGCGTGTGGCTAACTCTCTGGCTGGTATAAAAGCACGCAAATGTGTCGACCTCACGCTACTCTGCGGTGTGCACGAAGTCATCGGATATCGGAGACGAACAACTAGCTCTGGCGACCTCGTGCCCAGCCGGGTCTTCACTCACACCGGGAATCCGATCACACTAAGTCCATGGGTAAGCAGTCGGGACTGCAGTTTCGGGATCGGGCACAGGCAGGCACTGCGCTCGGCGAGGTTTTGACCGCTCAGGGAGTGAACGGGTCATGCGTGGTGCTGGGGCTCCTCCGTGGTGGGGTGCCGGTTGCCGCGGCGCTGGCCCAGCGGCTGGATGCGGAGCTCGGGGCCCTGGCGGTTCGTAAGCTCGGGGTTCCGGGACAGCAAGAGCTCGCGTTCGGGGCCATCGCCTCCTATGGTTCGGCGCACGGGAGATACGTGGTGCCGCGGGTGTACCGGCAGACTCTAGATCTGGTGCCACACGCCGACTTGCTGGATGTGGAAACACGCGCCGCGCTCGAGCTCCAGCGCTTGGCCAAGCTCTTTGCCAGCTTCGCCCCCGATCTCAACGGCCGCACGGTGGTGCTCTGTGATGACGGGTTGGCCACCGGAGCCACCATGCGCGCCGCCCTGGACGTGGTGGCTCAATATGAGACCCGGGAAATCATCACCGCCGTTCCCGTGGCACCGTCCAAGCTGATCCATCCCCTGGCCGGGGCGTCGGCCGCTATCGTGCTCATTTCCCCACCGGATTTTTCCTCCGTTGGCGCACACTATGTCGACTTTTCACAGGTCACCGAGGACGAAGTGCTCCAGCTTCTGCGCACCGCGCGGGAAACACCCCATGCCGATGGGCATCGATCCTAAACGCGGCCCCCCGAGGAGAATCCGTTGATTTAGTGGGCGACGTTTAGCCTCGGTAGCGTGCCGATCTCCACACCGTTCTTGTCGCTGACCCGTAGCGTCTCTCCGTCTACCGTCACGAAGGCGGCGCCCGAAAGCCAGGTGTCCATCCCGAGACAACCAATCAACGTCATGGTCATCTCTTGCAGCTCGAACTTCTTCCCGGAACCGGTCCAGGTGCCGGATAACGAGTTGCACCCATCGTTGCCATTAAAACGACCTTCCGGAGCGAACCACAGCACCTCAGAACCTTCCGTGGCGCCGCCCCATTGGCCGATGACCGCTGCGTTGGCATCAACTCCACGCGATGGGCTCGGTGAGCTCGGCCCGGGTGACGTGTACGCCGGCGAGCTCGTCTCCGGCGAAGCGGTTGGAGAGGTCATCTGGTTCGGCGTGCTTGACGTGGTGGGTCCGCGCTGGTCGGTTGGTGACACCATGCGGGGAGCAGAGCTATCGGCTCCGCCGGGCCCGGTCGAACATCCGGCCAAGGCAGCAGCCATGACCGCAACCATGATCGAGGTCCGCGTTCGCTTCATGCTCACATGCTAGCTCCCCGAACCGGATTTCAGCAGCGGTCGTGTTGCCCCGCGCGCGCGAGGCAACTAGCAGGAGTACAACATTCGCGCGCGAGTCAGAAATTGGAGCGTCCCGGTGGCTAGGACGGCTCACGGGCAGAAGTCGCGCTGGGGCATGCTGGGGCATCGGGACAATCACCAGCGCACTGCCATCGCGCCGATGTTAGGTCCCGAACGTTCTCCGCCATCTCCACCAAGACCTTCGATAGTTCGGATCATCCACACCGGAAAAACACGCCGTAAAGGTTGGGCGATCGGATGTCCGGACCGCGTTCGCCGCCGGTTTGATGACATTTAGAGGACAGAAGTCTGGCGATTCACCCGGAGCTATGTGCGGATCAATGATGGCGCGCTCAGTGAAGTTCTCATCGCACTCCAAGGAGCCGCCAGTCCGAAGGTTCCGCCCGCGAGACCACAATAGGGGCAGCAAGGAACTGAGCATCCTCGATGGTGGCTTCGCGCGCCCGGCGGCGCCCGGCCCATGGGCAATGACCCCGGACAATCGAGCAACCAACACTTCTGCCGCCTTTTTTGGCATCATCGGTCATCACGTGGAAAAGACCGCGGGCCGGTGGATCGTGGCTGGGAGACCGCACGGGACGTGGCTGGGGCACACTTAGGAGATGACAACCGAGCATATAGCCCCCACCCGCTTTGACGATCGTATGGCGGCCGGCACTTTTTTGGCCGTGGGCTTGGCAGCTTATGCTCAAGACCCCAATGCATTGGTCCTTGGCCTGCTGCGCGGCGGGGTGCCGGTGGCAGCCGAGGTGGCCACCCGATTGGGACTTCGGTTTGATGCCCTGGCGGTGCGTCGACTGGTGATGCCCGAACGCACCGAGATCGCCTTCGCCGCGATCGCCGCCTACGGCGAACATACCTCGTTGAAGTACGTTGAGGGCGTCTGGGACTCCGCGCAGCTACGCTTCGAGAAGGCGATCCTGGACCAGGTCGAAATCACCGCACGGCAGGAACTCGAGGAGTTGCGTGCCCGCCTGGTCGGCCAGAGCGTCCTGCCGGTCGCCGAGCGCACCGTGATCCTGGTTGACGATGGCATGGCCAGCGGGGCCACGATGTCCGCGGCCATCGAGCTGATGCGCGAGGCCGGCGCCGGGCGCATCGTCGTGGCCGTCCCCGTGGCACCGAAGGAAGCCCTCAGGGAGGTGACGCCGCTCGTTGATGAGCTGCTCTGCGCCATCACGCCCAGGGTCTTCCACTCCGTCAGCGCGTTCTACTCACGCTTTGATTCGCTCGCCGACTACGAGCTCACCGCCCTGATTCCCCGCCGCTAGACGGTAACCCTCGCGCGGGCGGACGCAGCATAAAGGGGCCGAGCGACCCTCTCCCCCGGCCGGTTCAGCGCGGAGAAGAGGGCAATCGCTCGGCCCCTTGGAGTTGGTGGTGAGGTTTAGGCGTGCTTACCGTGGTGCTTGGCGTCGTGTGCCGCCTGCAGTTCCGGGTCCACGTCCTCAACATGCAGATTGTTGCCCTTGGTCTCCCCCACCCACAGCACGGCTGCGACCGAGATCAGGGTGAGCACCATGATGTAGAGGGCGATGGAGATCGACTTACCGGTTTCCTCCAGCAGGATCTGGGCGACGGTCGCAGCGAAGGCGCCACCGAGGATCGCGCCCAGTGCGTAGCCAATGGAGATGCCCGAGTAGCGGATGTGCGCCGGGAACATCTCGGCGTACATGGCCGACTGCGGTCCATAGGACAGCCCCAGCCCGGTGGTCAGCACGAAGACCGAGAGCCCGTAGAGGAAGATGGACCCGGTGTCGATGAGCATGAACATCGGAATCATCCAGACGAACACGATGGCGTAGCCGAGGACAAAGGTATTTCGTCGTCCGATGATGTCCGAAAGCCACCCGCCGACCAGGGTGAAGATCAGCCAGCCGACGGCACCAATGGTGGTCGCCAGCAGCACCGGTGCGACGGGCATACCCAGCACCTTGGTGGTGTAGGAGATGAAGAAGGCGATGACCAGGTAGCCGGCCGCGTTGTTGGAGATGAAGATCAGTGCGGCCTGGAGGACTTCCTTGGTATTGGTCTGGAAGAGCTGCTTGAGCGGGGTGTGCTCGCTGGCCTTGCGAAGGGCCAGCTGCTTGAAGACCGGGGACTCCTCCACGGCCTTACGAATCAGGTAGCCGACCACGATGAGCACGACCGAGAGCAGGAACGGGATGCGCCAGCCCCAGGTGCCGAACTGCTCCGGGGTCATCGAGGTGCGCAGGATGTAGAGCATGCCGGTGGCGATGATCATACCGATCGGAACGCCGATCTGTGGGTAGGCGCCAAAGTATCCGCGCTTGTTTTTTGGTGCGTGTTCAACGGCCATCAATGCCGCGCCGCCCCATTCGCCGCCGGCGGAGAAGCCCTGGATGATCCGCAGCAGCACCAGCAGGATGGGTGCCCACACGCCAATGGAGGCGTAGGTAGGCAGCATGCCGATCAGTGCGGTGGCCGCCCCCATCAGGATCAAGGTGGCAACCAGGACGCGTTTGCGTCCGTATTTGTCGCCGAGGTGTCCGGCCACGATCGCGCCCAACGGGCGGAAGAGGAAGGAGATGCCGATCATGGCAAAAGCCAAGATCTGGGCCAGACCCGGGTTCGATTCTCCCAGGGGCGCCAGGAACAACGGGGTGAGTAGCGTCGCCGTCAGCTGGGCGAAAATGAAGAAGTCGTACCACTCGATGGTGGTGCCAACCAAGGTTCCGGCGAGAACCCGGCGCTCCTCGGATCGTTTCGAGGGTGCTGTCTGAGATAAGGAAGACATGAGGAGCTCCAGCGTCGGGCGCTTCGCGCATTGTGAGTGTTGACCGACCGTTCGGACGGTAAGTGTGCTGTGAACATGATAACCCATGATGGTGATAACTCTCACATCATTTCCCGGGCGGCGACGCCTCGAGCCGCGAATCCCCGCCGGCCCCTAATCTTCGTGAAGGAATTCTTTAGCGCGCCGAAGCGCCGAGCAGCCGCGTGGAGCTTCAGCCGAAACGTCCTGCGGATTATTCTCCCCGCGGCCGAGGCCATCACGAGTCACAGTCGTTACTGTTGAAGGATGGGCCACCAGCTATATGTGCCCGAGCATGTGGGCCGGCATTTCGTTGTCGAGGGCTCCCTGGGTCTCAGGGCGCAATAATCCCGCGCGCCAACCACTGGTCGACCAACGGATTCCCTGATGATCCCGCTCGAGGTTTGCTCCGGGCACGACCAAGACCACCTTTCCGGCCGACGTTTGATTCCGACGTGGCGGGTCCGGCCTGCCGCCGTTCGGGATTACTCGGCCCCGGCACCAACCCGACGCTACCGATCAGCTCACGGTGTCAGTTGAGCACCCCTGCGTCCCATTGATCCGAGGAGTACCCCATGCGCGTTCTAGTTGTGAATCACATCAGCCTCGACGGAGTCCTGCAAGGTCCTGGGCGAAGCGACGAAGACACCCGTGACGGTTTCCGGCACGGCGGCTGGGCCGAACCGGACAACGACCCGGCGATGGGTGCGGCCATGGGCGAGCGGATGGGCCACGACTTCGCTTGGCTATTTGGTCGACGCAGCTACAACGACATGCTCACTCACTGGAACGAGGTCGGCGGACCGTTCAAGGACGGCCTCAACCAGGCAATCAAATACGTTGCCTCCTCCAGCCCCGAAACCAGACTCCCCTGGCCGAACTCCACACTGCTCGCCGGTGATGTCCAGAATCAGGTAGCTGCGCTACGCGAGCAGCCCGGCGGCAACCTCGTCATCATGGGCAGCGGTCAACTCATCCGTTCCCTCCTTCCTCACGGCCTCGTCGACGAGCTGTTTCTCATGATTCACCCGATCGTTCTCGGTTCCGGCCACGGCCTGTTCGGACCGGAGGAAAAAGCGCACCGGATGCAGCTGATCGCCTGCAGCCCCACCGCCACGGGAGTTCTCCTGGCCACCTACCAACCGACCGCAATGACGTGAGTCGGCGAGGCATTCGCGAGTCCTCCGCTCGCAACGGGCGCGCTCTGCGTCCCGCGGCCGCACGCCTGCTGGATTCGACGATTTGGATCGCTGGTGGTGACGTGTTTGAGCGCGAGGCGGTTTGGCAACGATGAAGTAAACCCGATGAATTCCGAGCTTGTGGTGTTTCAAGCCCCGTGGCATTGCATCTCATTGGAGGGGTCCCGAGCGCCGCCGCTTCCCGGCCGGTTCTCAGCGCGGCGCGTCATGGACCCCGGAGTCGCGGGCCGCGGGGCTGGGCGCCAGCGGATGCTCCATGACCACCGCGGGACGGAGGTGATCGGACGCTCGTGCCAAAGTGGCCACGACTGCCGGGGAAAAGTGGCAATGTTGAGGCATCAACCGTGCGTGGCCCACCGCTCTCGTCGAGGTCCCAGTGGGGCGGGGAAAACCATCGCAGCTTCCTGAATTCAGTTTGGTCCGCTGGAATCCTCGCATTCGATCAGCAAGTGTTCTAATATCGAACGAGTGGTTCTAATAAGGAACTGCTTCTGCACCGCACCCCCACCGGCGGCCGAACGACAACCTGCAGCCACCGACCATGCCACCACAGCGCGAATCCCAAAGGATGGCCACCAAACCCATGACTGTCACCGGCACGCCCGCCCCGGCATCCCAGACTCTCTCCCGCGGCATCCGCATGCTCGAAATCCTGGCCGAGGCCAGCGGACCGATGACCATTGCCGAACTTTCCTCCGGCCTCGGGGTACACCGCTCCATCGCCTACCGCATCCTGCGCACCCTGGAATCGCATCGTTTGGTGACCCGGGATGAGTCGGGCCGTGTGCACGGTGCCCCCGGTCTGGCGGTGCTGGCCTCTAGCGTCCAGCGAGATCTGCAGAGTGCCGCCCTGCCGGAACTAACCCTGCTGGCCAACGAGCTCAAAATGTGTGCCTTCATCGCCGTCTGGGACCAACCAGATTGCACCACCTTGGTCACCGTTGAACCACGCCACGTGCACGCGGCGGTGGTTCAACGTCCCGGTTCCCGCCACCCCTTTGGGCATGGAGCGCCCGGCATCGCCATGCAGTCAACACTCACCGAGGATGCGTGGAACGCGCTAAATCACGAGACCGGCTACCGGCAGATCGCCACCACCGCTCGCGCTCTGGGCTACGCCACCAGCATCGATGAGGTGATCCCCGGGCTGTCCTCGGTGGCCGCCCCGATTATGATGCCCGGGCAGCTACCGGCGGCGGTCGCGGTGGTGTACTCCACCGGCTCGGAGCACATCGATGTGAATGACATCGGCGAACGAATCAAGGCGGCCGCCCGCGCCATCGAAGCCGAACTCGGTTAACCACAGCGGCCAGCCCCAGCCAGCGCCCGATGACACTGGCCGGAACTGGCCGGAACCGCTGAAGGCTCGCCGGAGCTAGGTGGAGCTTCTTGGAGCTTCCTTGGAGCTAGGGCAGCTGTCGCAGCATGACCCGGCGCTGTTGGACGCGCAGCAGGGCCATACCGATGCCGGAGATCAGGATCAGTCCCGCGGCAGCACTGGACACACCGAAGGCGCCGGCGTAACCGTGTGAATCCGCCAGCACTCCGGCCAACGAATTACCAATGGCGGTGCCCACCACGATGCCCGAGGAGAGCAGCGTCATCACCGTGGAGAGACGTGTTGGCGGGGCGATTTCCCCACCCAGGGTGAAGATCGTGACCAGAATCGGTCCGACCCAGATACCGACCAGCAACAACGCGCCGATCATCGGCAGAACCTCGCCGGGCAATTGCAGGACCAACGAGGCGGGGACCATGAAGATGGCGGCGGCCAGCCAGCGGCTGGCTTGCGGCCAGCCGCTGGGCCAGAAGGCCACCGAGAGCGCGGCGATCGCCGAGGTGAACCCCACCGCGGCATACAGCAGCCCGCCAATGTTGGCATCGCCCATGGCACCGGCGAAGGCCAGCGTTCCGGCGGCGCTGGAGCCAAAGAACGTGCCCATGCCAATCATGCCCAGGATCGCGATGCCGATCCCGATGGCCTGGGCCGAGGTGAGCTTGGCCTTCACGGCGTCGCGCACCGCCGGCACCACCGCGCGCTCGGTGCGGTGCACCGCAAAGAGCGGGACCAAGATCAGGGTCAACAGTGCGGCGATGGCCAGCGGGAGCCAGGGTGCCACCAAGGCGGCGAAGAGACCCACGAGCGCTGGGCCGAGCACAAAGCCCAGCTCGTCGACCATTGATTCGTAGCTCAGGGCCGCGCCCAGCTCCTTCCCGCCGGATTTTCGCTTAGCGGTCAGCGCCATCCAGCGCACCCGGGCCAGCGGACCAACCTGCGGACCGCTGGCGCCGGCGAGGATCGAGAGTACGGTAATCACCGGCAGAGATGCCAGTGGCCCGGCACCACCAAACCACATGAGGGCCGTGACAAAGATGACTTGTAGCAGTGCGACGGGAATCAGCACGCGGCGCTGACCGAACCGATCGGCAAGGTATCCGATGGACGGTCCGCCCACGGCGGAGCCCAAACCCACCATCGCGGCGGACATGCCGCCGGCGGCGTAGGATCCGGTTGAATCGCTGATCAGCGTCATCGAACCGATGGTGAGCATCGCTAAGGGTAGGCGGGCGAAGAAGCCCAGGGGGAAGAAGGCCCACCCGGAGAGCGGCGGAAGCGCCGCATAGGGTGAGGATTTGGTCTTGGGGGCAGAAGTGGTCATGGTCAACCGGGTACTCCACAGAAACGCGTGTAGCGTCCCTGCCTCCCGCTACACAGAACCCTTTGCAGACATCTCCCATCCTAACCGAGGCTTACAACGACGGAGCTCACACCCCGATCTGCATCGAAACGGTGGAGCCGAACTGCGACTTGTGCACGTTGAGCTGGGTAGCGATGCGTTGCTTCATCTCCGCGACATGAGATACCACCCCAATGACGCGGCCCCCGCTGCGCAGCTTCTCCAGCGCGTCCATGACGAGTTCAAGCGTTTCGGCGTCCAGCGAACCGAAACCCTCGTCAACAAAGAGCGTTTCGATGTCGATGCCACCGGATTGCGCCTGGATCACGTCGGCCAGACCCAGCGCGAGGGCGAGGGAGGCCATGAAGGACTCCCCACCCGAGAGCGTTTGGGTATCGCGTTTGACCTGGGTCCACGAGTCCAACACCTGCAGGCCGAGGCCGGATTTGTTATTCCCCCGCGGGGTGTCATCGTGAACCAACGAATAACGCTGCCCGGTCATCATCAGCAGTCGTTGGGTGGCGGCCAGCGCGACCGACTCCAGCCGGGCCGCGAGCACGTAGGTGCTCAGGGTCATTTTCAGCCGGTTCTCCCCCGCTCCGCGCACCAGCTCGGAAATCCCCTTCAGCGTGGCGTAGCGCTCCAGCACCGGACCAGCCTCCCGCGCCAGCACCTCCAAGGCGTGCAGTGCTTCCTCCAGCCGCTGGGCGTAGCTGGCGAGCACGGCGTCGCGGGATAAGACGGCATCACGGGCGGTTGTTGCCACCGCAAGAACCTGGGCCGCCGCGGCGTGCTCGGCATCGTCCGGGGCCCCGATTCCGGCAGCGGCCTCGCGCCGGGCCGCCTCGATTCCGGGCGCCTCGGCCAGCGTCTTGATGCGCACCGCCTCATCGTTGTGAGCGCGCACCTCCCGCTGGTGAACGGTGCGTCGAGCATCATCCAACAGCAGGGCACGCCAGGCAGCGGTATCGGGGACAGAAATCTCGCCCAGCTTCTGCTCCCACAGTTTTGCCGCGGCATTCTCCGTCCTACCGGCCTCGAGGCACGTCCGCACGGCGGAGACAACGCCTTCCAGCGCGGTTGCGCCGGCTAACAGCAGTGCGTGGCGTTCGGTCAGGGACTCTCCGGCCCTGCCCAGCTTGGCCAGCCGCGTCTCCAGCTTCAAGACCCGGGCCGCTTGCGCTTCCTGCTTCGCGGCCGTCACCTGACGTTCGGTTTCGGCCGCGGAGACTTCGACCTTCAGGGTGTCGAGCTCGATTTCCGAGGCGTGCAATTTCTCTTCGGCCGCGCTTTGTTGCTGGCCCGAGGCCAGTGCCGATTCATGCGCCGCCGTCGCGGAGGCCAGCTCCGTGGCGGCAGCGGCGGTACTGAGCTCACCGATCTTTCCGCGACAGAGATCAAGGGCCGTTTCCGCCTTCTTCAGGGCAGCATTCCGCTGGTCCTGGGCCTTTTCGGACACCGCCAGCAGGTTCCGGGCGGCCTCGATGCCGTCATTGGTGACCAGCTCACCCTCCGGCAAGCTGGCCGGTTCGGGGTGAGAGGTGGAACCGCAGACCAGGCACGGTTGCCCGTCGCGCAGTTCCTGCGCCAGCACCGCGGCGGATTGTTCAAGCCGCAGCGTGATCAGGTTATTAACCCGCTCGCGGGCATCCAGCGTGTGCGTCCGCGCCGTATTGGCCGCCGAATGTGCCGTTGCCTGCGCCTTTTCGGCTTGGGTCCGCTCGAGCACCGCGTCACGGCGTTGTGTGGCGGCCAGCACCGCGGCCTCAAGTGCCGCTGCCGACTCGGTGAGCGCGGCAAATTCCGCATGTTGTTCGCGCAGCATCGGCAGTTCCGCGTTGATCACCTCGATCCGGGCCGCGCGTTCGGTCTGCTTCGCTGAGAGGGCACCGAGGCGCTGCCCCAGGACAAGAACCTCGCCGCGCACCTGTTCCAATTCCTCCTCCTCGGGCAGGGCCGCCTCGATCAACGCGGCGGCAGCGCGCGCGGCCTGCGCGGCCTCACTTCCGTGACCGGCCAGGGATTCGAGCACGGCCGCCTCGGGTTCCGAGCCGCGGGCAGCATCCAGCACGGCGGCGATATCGGGTTCCCGGGCGAGCAAAAGCTCGTTGGCTTCGCCGCTCTGAACCGCGGCTGCTGCCGCGGCGAGCAGGCGGTGTGCCTCCCCAACCTTCGCCCGGGCGTCAACACATTGCTGGTGGTAGGGCAGCAATCCGACGGCGCGGGCATCTGCCTCCAGCAGCGCACCGAGTGCGGCGATCGATTCGGCGTGGGACTCGTGAGCCTGACGCAGGTCCCCCAGTTCACTCAGCTGCCGATGCCGGGTGGCCCGCTCATCGAGCGCAGCATGGGATTTCTGCGCCGCGGCCACTTCCGCATCGGCACGCTCACGGCTCTGCCCCAGCCCACTGCGGGTGCCCCGAACCTCGGCGCGCAACAGCTCACCGAGTTCGGCACCGTCCCCCGCGGCTAGGTGTTCGCGGGCCGCCTGCGGCAATCCACCGGACCCCTCCTCGTCCGGCTGCGCGTAGAGCGTGGAGCTCGCGTCCGCCGCCAGCTGCGCCAGGGTGGCGCTGCGGGCCCGCTCGGCGTCCTCGGCCTCGGCGCGGGCGGCAGTGGCGCGCTCACTCAGGATCCGCTCGGTCATCGCATAATCGCTGGTATCAAAGAGCGAGCGCAGCAGCTCCTCGCGGTCCTTGTCCTTGGCGCGCAGGAACGCGGCGAAGGCTCCCTGTGGCAGCATCGCCACCTTGGTGAACTGCTCCATGTTGAGGCCCAAGATCTCGGCCAGCACGAGTCCGACCTCGTCGTTGCGCGTGGATTTTTCCACCCACACCCCGGCGACGCGCTCCCGCAGCCGAGACTGGGCATTCTCAATGGTGAAACCTTTTTTGCTGCGCTTCGAGGGCCTGTTCCAGGCGGGCGAACGGGTGACCTCAAAGCGCCGACCGCCGGTGGAGAACTCGCAGATGACCTCCGGGGCCGCATCGGGGGCCGCATGGTCACTACGCAGTGACTTGGACCCGGTGCGGACCCCGGGCAGCGAGCCGTAGAGGGCGTAACAGATGCCGTCGAGCACGCTGGTCTTCCCCGCCCCGGTTTCCCCGTTGAGCAGGAAGATCCCGGCTTCGGAGAGCGCATCGAAGTTGATGGACGCGCGCTTGGCAAAGGGGCCGAAGGCCTCCAACTGCAGTGCATGGACCCTCATCGTTGAACCTTCTCGCTACGCACCTGGGCCAGGACCGAGGTCATCAGCTCTTCCTCGGCTTCGTTGAGCGGGCGCATTCTCACGTGGTCAACAAACCCCGCGCAGACGTCCACCGGGGAGATTGCTGCGGCCAGTCGGTCGGCGTAGGAATGCTGTTCGTCCGCGGGCCGGTCCTCGGGCTCAAAGTTCAGCACCAGGGTGTCGGGGAAGCGGGTGCGCAGCCGTTCCATGGCTCCGGCGGGGCGGTGCGTGTCGGTGAGCGTGATCTGGCACCAGGCGTCCGTGGCCGACTCGTGGGCCGGATCGGTGAGTAGCGCATCAATCTTGCCCTTGAGGATGCGCAGTTCCTTGGCCGCGGGCCAGTCGATGCCGCGCACCTCACCCAGCCCGTCGGGGCCTAGCTCCAGCAGCCAGGCGCCCTTGGAATGCCCGGCCTCGGAGAAGGAGTATGGAATCGGGGAGCCGGAGTACCTGATGTGGTCGGCCAGCTTCTGCCGCCCATGCAGGTGGCCCAGGGCGGCATAGGTGAAGTCGGTGAAATAGCTCGTGGGCACGATGTCCAGCCCGCCGATGCTCAGTTCGCGCTCCGACTCCGAGGCAGCACCTCCGGCGGCAAAAACGTGGGCCAGCACGATGGAATGCACCGGATGTTGTGCCGCATCCTGCCGAGCGGCCACATCCGCACGCACCTTTTGCAGGGCCGCGTGGATGACCGGCGGGTGCCCGGGTTCGGTAACCTCCAGGGCCTCGGCGACCATCCGCGGTTCCAGATAGGGCAGCCCATAAACGGCCACCTCAAAGCCTTCCCCGTGAAAGAGCGCGGGTCGGTCCATGGTGGCCAGGGAGGTGCGCAGGTGCAGCCCCGCATGCTCCAGCAGTGCCGAGCCGAAGCCCAGGCGCAGGGCAGAATCGTGGTTGCCGCTGGTGATCACCATTTGCACGCCGGTTTCGCGCAATCGCAGCAGGGTATCGTCGAACAATTTCACCGCATCCACCCCCGGAAGCGCCCTGTCATATACGTCCCCGGAGACCAGCAGCACATCAACCGCCTCGGCCTCGATGGTGCTGATGAGCCGGTCAATAAATTCACGCTGGGCTTCCAACAGCGAAGCCTGGTGGAAGGTGCGGCCCAGATGCCAGTCGGAGGTGTGCAAGATACGCATGAAGTCCACAGTAGCGACACCGTGGGACGCGTTGGTATTCGCAGTCTCAAGCAGCGGAAAACTACTAGACTGGGATCGTGAGTGAATCAACTGATCAGTACGCGCTTCCCGCCGATTATTCGGACCATGTTTTTGGCGTGCTGCTGGCCGCTGCCGACGGTGCAGCCCACGCCCGTGACGGCCAGGAACCCGGTGAAACCGAGACCCTAGCCCTGTACCTGCTTGACGGACTGCTCGAGGCCCTGGAATGGGCCCATGAGGGAGTTGCCTCCGATGAGGCTGCCTGCATGTGGTTGGCCGCGCTGCGCTGGTACAAGCTGGTCAACAAGTCCTACCCCGTTGATGCCCCCGAACCGCAACCTCGCTGGATCGATGAGGCCTTTGCCGGGGCTCCGGACTTCGCCACCGGCGATTCGCAGAACCTGCTGGCGCTGGATAACAAGGACATGGCCTCCGTGGGCCGGCCCTTGTTCCCCGAGGCCAATAGCACCGGGGTACTGACCCGCGCCGCGTTCATGGCGTTACTGCCTCGAGTGGATGAGGCCACCACCGCCAAGATCGCCACCGACGCCGCAGCCCTGACCCACGGTCATCCGGCCGCCCACCGTGCCGCAGCAGCCGCTGCTCTGGTGGTGCGTGCCGCCCTGGAATCCGGGACCGACTCGATCAGCCGCTGGGCCACGCTGGTTCAGGAATTTGATGTTCAGGACCCTGAGACCCCGCAGATAGATATCGACGCCGTTGCTACCGACCTGGACGCTGGTGAGGATGAAGCGAATGACGCTGAACTCAGTGACGATGAGCAGAGCGAGACCGTAGACCTCAGTGCCGGTGCGGGACTCGTGAGGGCCGTGAAGTACGTGACCCGCGCGCTGAAAAACGCGGATCCCCAGGCCTCCTACGATGCGCTCTTCGACGCCCTGGGCGAGGAACCCGATGTTGAGACCGCGGCCTTCGCCACCACACTGCTGGCAGCGGTGCAGGGCACCGACGCCGTGGCTCACCGCCCGGCATCGGAAATTGACCCGATCCTCGATGCGATGCACGACCGCTGGGTAGCCCTCACCGCCGGACAGTAAGACACCGCCTAGCGCCCCGAGCTCCGCACCGAGCGCCCCAAAGTTTGGCGGTCGCTGCGGGGCTCGGTGCCATGGGCTGCGCACAGGCCGCGGGCAATTCCTCGAGACATTCTCCTGGGCACCGCTGCATCGTGGGGCAGTTTGCTCCCTGCCTCCGGCCCCGGCGAGGTAGATCAGACAGTCGCTCGTACGCGCGCGCGCGCGAATGAGCAGGGAATCTACCCACCGCGGGCGCTCGAATTCACGGCTACTGCGCGGCAACCGGCAAACATCTGCAGCGCGGCGAGGAAATAACAGTCGTGCCCATATCCGGTACGCTGGCGCGGGCCTACCCGCCCGAGGCTAGTTGGCGAGAGCTCGCCCGTGAGGGAATGGGCACCCTGTGGGAGTTGCGCACCCAACGAGCCAACGCTTAGGCGGCGTCAAAGCCGTCAATCAGCTGCAGGAATTCGCCCTCGGCCAGAATTGCTACCCGTTGTCCGGCCTCCTGGAGGCGCAGCACCCGCTTAGCCTTACCGGTCAACCGGCCGGTGGAGAGATCTTCTGGCACAAAGCCGTCACCCACCACCAAGACCGTGGTGGCACGGGTGACCCGGCTGGCGGTGGAAGCACCACGCTCCGCCGCCCGGTCCTTAGCGACCTGGCGGGAAATGCGCAGGTTACCGGTGAACACCACCATCTCGCCGTACAACGGGTGAGCGGGGTCAGCCAGTGGATCACCGCTGCGATCCTCACCCTCCTGCGGCCAGGCGGCCCACTCCGGCTGTACCGGGACCGCATTACCGCTGGCGGCCCACCCGTGGGCATCGCGCGTGGCCTTGGACAGCGCGTCACCCGGGGCATAGGCGGGGGCGAAGCCCATCTTGACCTTTAGTTTGTCGGCAGCCGCAACTACAGCATCCACGTCCTGGCGATGGGCGATGTCGATCATGATCTGGGCGCAGGCCCGGGCATCGGCGAGCGCATCGTGGTGGTTCTCCATTGGAGAGCCGGCCTCTTCGGCCACAAAGGGCAGCGAGTAGGAGGAGAGTTCGTAGGTGCGGCGGGACATCTTCACGGTGCAGGCGTACTCAAACGCCGGACCGGAAAGTTCTGAAACTTCCAGACCCGAGCGGATCACGCCCAGATCGAAGGCCGCATTGTGCGCCACCAGGGTGTCGGTGCCGATGAAGTTGGCCATCGGGGTGAAAATCTCGCCAAAGCGCGGGGCGTTGGCGACCATGTCGGCGGTGATGTGGTGGATCATCACGTTGCGCGGATCGAAGTGGTCAAATCCGACCGGCGGGCGCATCAGCCAGTTGGCTTCCTCAACGATCTTTCCGCCACGGACTCGGCTGAGTCCGACGCTGCAGGCGGAGCCACGGAATCCGTTGGCGGTTTCAAAGTCTATTGCTGTAAAGTCCAGAGCCACGTGCCACAGCTTACCGCCGATCCCCCACGCGTCGGGAACCGGGAAGACCGGATGTGGCACGAAAGACATCGTTGATCTCTGCGCCACACCCCGTCCGGCACGGGAATACCCCGGCCCTGATCAGGCGTTGGCCCGGCGCAGTGTGAGGTACGATCCCCCGGCCAGCGCGACGCCAATCACTCCCATGACCAGGGCCAGTCCGGGCACCTTCGTCGCGGCAAACCAGGAGCCCACTTGGGCCCAGGCGTCATTGAGACCCACCAGTGCCAGCAGGCCAATCACCAGCACCGCGAAGCAGATGCCGGCGATCAGCAGGCCGGTGGCCTTCCAGCGCATGTATACCGTGGCGCTCCAGAACCCGATCATGAACAGCAGCACCATGGCCACGAAGTAGAACAGGATTTGGATCGCGGCGTTATTCTCCGCTATCCACCCCAGGGCGAAGATCTGGCCCTTGAAGCCCCAACCGCCGGTGGCAGTTTCCAACAGACCCAGTAGGTAATACAGGATCGAGTAGCCCAGGGCTAAGGCAGCAAAGATTCCCAGCGTTCCAAGGTAGAAGGTCCGCCGTGAGACGCTCATGGCCTGGGAGAAGGGGAAGGTATAGGTCAGCGACTGGATGCCCAGAGCTAGGAAATACCACATGAGGGCCTGGCCGGAACCCGAATAGAGTTCCCCCTCCCTGGCGCTGGCCGGCAGGAGCGCCCAGATGGCCAGTGTCATGACGGTGGATCCCACCAAGATGACCAGCGGAATCCCCAGGAAGGTCCACCTGTTGATCATTTGCATCTTGGCGACGTTGATGATGCGACTCATTTGAGGACCTCCAGGAATTCGGTGTTGTCGAGGTTGTGCGTCCCGGCCATGGTGGTGCGTACCACCAGTTGCTGCAGTGGAACGGCGGAGAGTTCGAGCCCCAGTTCGGCGGCCATGGCCCGCTCGGTATCGCCAAGTCGCGCCCGGATGGTGACGGATGCCAGGGACCCCATGGTGTCCCGGTGTAGTACCTGGTGTCCGTTGATGAAGGCGTCGACCTTTTCCCGGCTTCCGGTGACGGCCACCGCCGAGCCGCGCAGCGATTCGGCGTCCTCGTTCAGGAGGATACGTCCCTTGTCGATGACCACCACGTGTTCGAGCAGATTCGCAATCTCGTCGATCAGGTGGGAGGAGAGCACGATGGTGCGCGGGTGTTCGGCAAAGTCTTCAAGCAGTCGATCGTAGAAGATCTGCCGGGCCACCGCGTCGAGCCCCAGATATGGCTCGTCGAAGAACGTCACCTCGGCACGGGCGGCCATGCCGATGATCACTCCCACCGCCGAGAGCTGACCGCGCGAGAGCTTCTTGATGCGTCGCTTCATCGGCAGGGCAAAGTCCTCGATCAGGCGGTCGGCAAGGTCTTGGTCCCAGTTGCCGAAGAAGAGCGCGGCCGCCGCGAAAGCCTGTCGGGCGTTGAAGTCCTCAGGGTACTTCTGTGACTCGCGGATGAAGCAGATCTTCGCCAGCGTGTCATCGTTTTCGTAGGGGTTGCGCCCGAAGATCAGTGCCTCTCCGCTACTGGGCAATCCCTGGCCGGTCAGGATCGACATCAGGGTGGTCTTCCCCGCGCCGTTGCGGCCCAGCAGGCCGTAGATGCGCCCTGCCTCGAGTCGCAGCGAGACATTATCAAGTGCATCTAACTCGCGGTAGGACTTTCTCAGGTTCCTGGCCTCGATGGCCGGTGCCGGTGTCTCATTCATCAAAGAACACTTCCTTCGGTTGCCGCGGCGCTCAGGGATTCGTGAACCATCACGGCGAGCTGCTCCGCGTTGATTCCCAGTTTGCGGGCCTCACGGGCCAGTGGCTGGACGTATTGATGCTGGAAAGCGCTGCGCCGATCTGCCATCAGCTTCTCGCGGGCGCCGGTGGCGACAAACATGCCGATTCCCCGTTTCTTGTATAGGATCCCGCTTTCCACCAAGAGGTTGACTCCCTTAGCGGCAGTGGCCGGATTGATGCGGTAGTAGGCCGCGAACTCGTTGGTCGATGGGACCTGGCTCTCTTCGGCCATGGTTCCGGCAACGATCTCCGATTCGATCAGTTCAGCGATCTGGATGAAGATCGGCCGCGAATCGTCAATAACTGCCACGTCGGCCAACCTCACTCGAAACGCAACGACCACGCCCGCCTAGTTGGTTATGTGGTTCATTACTCATGTAACTAACCTAGGGCCGAGCCTTTCCCCTGTCAACCCCTTCTCGCCACCACAGAGCTTCGCGCCACGCCCAGATTCCGACGACATGGGCCCGAGATAGCGCGGCAGCAAAAAGCCCGGCCGCACCTCGCTGGCGTTCGCATGGCGAAACCAGTGACGTGCGACCGGGCCAGGGCCCTGCTGCGGCGAAGAGGACTAGTTGGCGGTTTCGCGCTCCCGCGCCGCCGACTTCTTGGCCCGTGTTTTGCGAATCTTGAGCACCAGCCAGAGCACCAGCAAGAGGACGACCACCACGATGACAATCTTCTGGAAGATCCCGGCGTAGGCCTCAACGATGTGCCAGTTCTCCCCCAAGAAGTACCCGGAGAGCACGAAGATGGAGTTCCAGATCAGCGAACCGGCAGCGGTGAGCCCCAAGAACTTGCCCTGATGCATCTTGGTGATGCCGGCGGGAATGGAGATCAGCGAACGGAAAATCGGAATCATCCGGCCAAAGAACACGGCCTTGGCGCCGTTGCGCTCAAACCAGCCCTCAACCTTATCAACGTCGTCGAGTTCCACCAGTGGCAACCAACCGAAAATCGCGCGCGTGCGGTTGCGGCCCAGGGCCCGGCCCACCCAATACAGGGCGTAGGCGCCAACGATCGAGCCGATCGTTGTCCACAGCAGCGCCTCAAAAAGCGTGAAGGATCCGCGGCTGGCGGTGAATCCTGCCAGCGGCAGGATGACCTCGGAGGGCAGGGGTGGGAAGAGGTTCTCCAAGGCGATGGCCAGGGCTGCCCCGGGGGCGCCGATCACCTCCATCAGCTGAACTGCCCAGTCGGCGAAACGAGTAATCAGGCTGCCGTCGGTTGCTTCGGCGGGTGCGGCCTGTAGCGCAATCAAGATAGTCATTACCTTTCAGTCTCCCCTAAGCCCGCCGATTCCTCCCGCGTGGCGGAATGAATGTGGCCAAAAACTCACCACAACTCATCGCACCTGCGGATCCAGCCAGCACCAATTACTTCCCCACCAGCGGGTGCCCACTTGTTAGAGTGAGCCGATGGGAAGCTACAACTCACCGCAGCCAGCGGTCATTCGGATGTTTGTCGACTACGCGGACACCGTGCTGTGGATAGCTGAGCCCATCGACTATACGGACACGGCGCTGAGCGTCGAGCTGGTCGCTGCCCTACGGGCGTGGGAGGCGGACTTCTACGCTTCGCTCAACGGCGACTACGGGTTCCGCACCGCTGAACTTGCCCTGGTCCACTCGGCCGAAGGTCAGCGCCTGGCACAGCGGGTGGCCGGGGAGCTCGGGCACGGTTTTGTCATCGATCACCAAGGCGACGAAGGGCCCGCGTCCCCTCGCTATCTGCACAGCGATCACCCCGCCAGCAACCCGGAAGCCGCACGGTGTTTCACGGCGCTCTGTGCCGCAGCGCAGAAACAGGTTGATGAACTCGCCGCCCTGGCCCAGGAAGGCGGACTCTACTTCTCTTCACCGCGCACCGGTGAAGAGTTCCCCTCACGGCCGCGGCGCACGAGACCCGGGCGCACCCAACGCCGGCTAGAGCCCACCGGGTAGAAGTGCCTCCGCCCCGCGTTGCTCACCCGTGCCGTGCCGCTGCGCCCCTGGGGGTTCGGCGGACATGCTCACTCCCGCTCCGCCGGCGGCCGCGCTCTGTTCGATGGCAGCCAATACCCGCTGGACCTCAAGTCCGTCATCGAAGGACGGTGAAGCGGTGGTTCCATCGGTTATGGCGAGCAGGAAGTCACGTAGTTCATGCGTGAAGGTGTCGGCCCAACCCAGCACGTGGCCCGTGGGCCACCACCCGTCAAGATACGGGTGCTCCGGTTCGGTGACAAGGATGGTCCTAAATCCCTGCTCCCCCGCCGGTGCATCGCGAGAGTACACCTGCAGATGGTTCAGCGACTCCAGGTCAAAGGACAGGGCACCAAGCGAACCATACATCTCAATCCGCAGGGCATTTTTTCTACCCGTGGCCATCCGCGTGGCCTCCACGCTCGCCACCGCCCCGTTCTCCAGCTGAAGAGTTGACCACATGGCATCATCCACGCTTACCTCCTCCTCTCCGCGGGGACCCGGGCGCCGGGTGACAAACGTGCGGCTGGTGGCCGAGACGCTGGTGACTTCAACGCCGGTGAGGAATCGAACCTGATCCACCGCGTGCGAGCCCAGGTCCCCCAGCGCTCCGGATCCCGCATCCTGTTTGCGCAGCCGCCAGCTCATCGGAGACTGATCGTCACTGAGCCAATCCTGGTAGTAGCGCAGATTCAGCTGACGGATCTCCCCCAGTTTCCCCTCGGCCACCATGCTCCGGGCCAGCGCCAGTGCCGGAACACGGCGGTAGTTGAAGCCCAGCATCGACACCACGCCGGTCTCGGCCGCCTCCCGCGCGGCCGTAGCCATGGCCTGAGCCTCGGGGACCGAATTGGCCAACGGCTTTTCCACCAGCACGTGCTTGCCGTGCGCCAACGCAAAAAGCGCGATTTCGGCGTGCAGGGCGCCCGGCGTGCAGATATCAACGATGTTGATGTCTTCGCGCAGGATCGTGGCCCGCCAATCGGTACTCGATTCCTTCCACCCGTAACGACGCGCGGAGGTTTCAACGGCGGCGCCGTTGGTGCCAACCAGCACGCGCATCACCACGGGTGGGGTATCGAAGGCGGCGTTCACGTTACGCCAGCCCAGCGAGTGGGCCTTGCCCATGAACGAATGGCCAATCACTGCAACGCCGAGGGCCAATCCGGCCATGTGATCCTCCTGGTGGTTGTCGTGTTTGGTTGTCGTGTTTGGTTCAGCAGGTCGTAATTTAGGACTCGAAGGCCGTCGGCAGGTACTTTTCGACATTGTCCTTGGTAACAACTGCCGCGTAGAGCACGATTTGGCGTGGGATCTCGATGTCTAGCAGGTCCCCCAGCGCCTTGTCTTGGGCCACGAGGCGGGCCACCCGCACACCATCGGCTGCCTGATAGGCCGGGTAGACGGTGGTGGCCTTCACGACCGATGTTCCCGACTGGATCTCGCGCATCATGTTGGCCGAGCCGCCGTTGCCGACCATGAAGAATTCGTCGCGGTCTGCGGCCTTGATGGCGGCCAAAACGCCAACACCTTGATCATCGTCATGGTTCCAGATGGCGTCCAATTGCGGTGCAGCCTGGAGGAGATTCGATGCTGCCTTCTCGCCGGATTCCACGGTGAATTCGGCCGGGACCCGGTTGGAGACCTTGAGCCCGCACTTTTCCAGCGCGTCCTTAAAACCACGACTACGGTCCTGGGTCAGCGGCAGCGAGTCGATGCCCGGGATCTCCCCAATCTTGGCATCCTTCTTGCCGTCGAGCTCCTTGCAGATGAAGTCTCCGGCCGAGACCCCCACACCATAGTTATCCCCCAGTACCGTCACCCTCGATGACTGGGAGGTACTGAATTCACGGTCGACGTTGATGACAGGAATACCGGCGTCCATGGCCTTTTGCGCGACCTGGGTGAGCGCCGCCCCGTCGAAGGGCAGCAGGACGATGGCGTCGACCTTGTCGTTGATCATGGTCTCAACCTGGCTGATCTGGACACTGACGTCGTTGGTGCCCTCGGCGACCTTCAGCTCGACGTCCGGGTACTCCTTGGCGGTTTCAACGGCTAAATCGGTCATCGCTGCCATAAAGCCGTGGTCCGCCGCCGGAACGGAGAAGCCGATAGTGACCTTCTTGCCTTCCTCGGCGTTGGATCCTGCAGCTACCGGTGCCGCGGCAGCGGCGCCGGTGGGCGTGGTCGCGGCCGGGGCATTGGAAACGCAGGCGGTGAGCATGAAGGCGGAGGAAGCCAGCAGGGCTGCGGCTCCGAGCATTTTCTTCGATCCTGAGTTGGGCTTGAACATTATTTCTCCTTCGAAACAGGGTGCGGTGCGGTTCTGGACGGGGTGGAGCGGATCAGGTACGTGAGGCGCGGTTGGCCAGCTGGCGCTGAATCAGGACGGCGATCACGATGATGGCGCCCTTGGCCACAAGCTGAACCGAGAGCGAGAGGTTGTTCAGAGTGAAAATATTGGTCAGCGTGGAGAAGATCAGCACGCCAAGTACCGTGCCGAAGATCGATCCGCGCCCACCGGTGAGCAGGGTTCCGCCGATGACAACAGCGGCAATCACATCGAGTTCCAAACCCGTGCCGTGGGTGGCACTGCCCGTGGTGGTCCGCGCCATGAGCATCAACGCACCGATGCCTGCGCACAGCCCGGCGAGCGCGTAGATCGCCATGGTGTGGCGTTCAACCTTGATGCCCGCCAAGCGAGCGGCCTCCGGATTGCCGCCGATGGCGAAGGTACGCCGTCCAAAGGTGGTCCGATTGAGCAGTACCCAGCCGGCGATGGCAACAAAAACGAAGATCAGCACGATGACCGGGACACCTAAGACGTCGCCACCCACCGCCTCAAGGAATCCGTCGGTGGTGATGATCTGGGTCTTTTTGTCCGAGATGATCTCCGCTAGACCGCGGGCGGCGGCCATCATGGCGAGCGTGGTGATGAATGAAACGACCTTGCCATAGGCGATCAAGATCCCATTAATCAGTCCGGCCGCGGCTCCGACGGCCATCGCCGTCAGCGCCATAAAGATCCACGAGGTGGAATCCGCGAAGGCCTGACCCGAGACGGTTGTTGCCCAGACCGCCGATAGCGCCAAGATGGCGCCAACGGACAGATCGATCCCGGCGATGGTGATCACGAAGGTCGCCCCGATACTGACCACACCGGTGACGGCGGCCAGTCGAAGAATGGTCATCATGTTGTTGGAGTCGGCGAACCTGTCACCGGCGGTGACAGCGCCCAGGATACAGAGCAGTATCAAGGCGAAGATCAGCCCCATATTCCGGCGCAGTCCCGCATCAAGCAACCACTTCAGCGCACTGCGCCGCGGCGGGGTGAAGGCTGTGCGTGTCGGCTGAAGCTCGGTTGATGCGCTCATAGTGTTGTCCCTTCCATCACGAGGTCAAGAATTTGGTGTTCACTCAATTGAGCGGCCGGCGCACGGTGCACAATCCGGTTTTCGGAAACAACGAGAACTTGATGGCAGAGCCCCAACACTTCCTCGAGTTCGCTGGAGACCACGATGATCGCGATCCCTGATCGCGACAGCTCGGAGATGAGCGCGTAGATTTCGCTGCGCGCCCCCACATCGACCCCGCGCGTCGGTTCATCGAGCAGCAGTACTCGGCAGCCATGCGAAAGCCACCGGCCCAGGACGATCTTCTGCTGGTTACCGCCCGAGAGGGTGCGTGCCTCACGCAGTGGGTCCGCCGGACGCAGCTGGAGCCTGGAGATCTGTTCCATGCTGGCTTGATATTCGCGTTTGCCCGACGTGAATCCGGCGCTGGCATACCGCCCGATGCTCGCCAACGTGAAGTTTGCCGCCAACGTGTCATCAAGCAGGAGTGCTTGACTCTTGCGTTCCTCGGGGCAGAGCCCCATGCCGGCGTTAACGGCCGAAACCGTGGATCCGGGACGTAGTTTGCGCCCGTCAAGGTGAACTGTGCCCGAGACGGGCTTGCTGCTGCCGTAGATGGCTCCCAGGATTTCCGAGCGTCCAGATCCGACCAACCCCGCTAGTCCCAGGATTTCCCCTGCTGCCACGTTCAGGGTGATGGGCTCACTGCCCGAGGTCACGACAAGGTTGTTGACCTCCAGGATTTTCGGTGCCTCGGCGCTCACGGGTACCAGCGCCGGGAAGATGTTGCTGATTACTCGCCCCGTCATGAGCTTGATCAGCTCAGCGTTGGGGGTTTGCGACACCAACAGGTTTGATGCCACCGCGGTGCCGTCCTTCAACACGGTTATCCGATCACCGATCTGCCGAATTTCTTCGAGTCGGTGCGAAATGTAGATGACAGCGACGCCGCTGGCCGTCAGGGCACGCACCGTATCAAAAAGGTTGCGGACTTCTTCGGAGTCCAGCACCGCGGACGGCTCATCCATAACGATCAGCCGGACATCACGTGAGAGCGCACGAGCCATCGAGACGATTTGCTGGCCCGCCGCGGAGAGTTCACCGACCTCCATGTCTGGCGAAATTTCCGTGTGCCCCAATCGGCTCAACAGCTTGGCGGCGCCTTGATGCTCTGTCTTTCGCGAACTAAATCCGGCCCGGGATTTTTCGTGACCCAGGAAAATGTTCTCCGCCACGGTCAAAGATTCCACCAGATCCAGTTCCTGGTACATGGTTCCGATGCCGGCTTTGATCGCATCGTCCGGGGTGGAAAAATCAACTTCGCTGCCGTCAAGCATAATTTGGCCGGCGTTGGGTTGATGGACACCGGCCAGCACCTTGATCAGCGTAGATTTGCCGGCCCCGTTCTGTCCCAACAGGCAATGGACCTCGCCGGCGACTACCTCAAAGGCAACCTCGCGCAGGGCAACGATGCCGGGGAAACGCTTTTCGATACCCCGCATTTCCAGCAACGTACCGCCGCCTGGCGCATGGTGGGTAACTTCATCGAGGCTCATAGTGATGCACGTTACACAGACTTTTGATTATTGTCGAGCAAAAGTCGACAACTTAAACTCATTAGTTGTGACGGGCACTACATCTTCTGCGTCAATATGCTTCACTAGAACCATGGCAATAACGACGATCCCTCTCAAGACAACAGCAGGTGGCACCGGTTCGGGTGACCTATTTCAGTACCTGCGCGACGGTAAGCCACGCACACGTTCGGAGTTAGCCACGCTCACCGGGCTCTCCCGTTCGACCATTGCCGCACGCGTGGATGCACTACTGGAGGTTGGGCTCGTCGGTACCGTTGGATCGGCACTATCGTCCGGAGGACGCCCCCCATCGACCTTCGCCTTCGCACCGGAATCTCGAACAGTGCTCGCCGCGGACCTCGGTGCAGCCCATGCCATCTTGGGGCTCACCGATCTCGCCGGAAATATCATCGACCACCTCCGCGCCGACGTTGACATCACCAACGGACCGGTGGCAGTGCTCGACTGGGTGGCGGAGCGCTTTGTCGAGCTACTGGCCCGCAACGGACGCGACGTCTCCACACTCTCGGGCATCGCCATCGGTGTACCGGGCCCCGTGGAGCATTCCACCGGCCGCCCCACCAAGCCGCCCATCATGCCCGGCTGGAACGACTTCGACATCCCGGGCACCATGCAACAAACCTTCAACGTGCCGGTCTTGGTGGACAACGACGTGAACATCATGGCGTTGGGCGAACAATCCCTCGCCTGGCCGCAGACCCAGGACCTGATGTTCGTCAAGGTCGCCACCGGCATCGGTGTGGGGTTGATTAGCGGCGGAGAACTTCAGCGCGGTGCCCAAGGATCGGCCGGAGACCTCGGCCATGTGCAGGTTCCGGGCGGGGCTGACACGCTGTGCCGCTGTGGCAATACCGGGTGTCTGGAGGCACTGGCCGGCGGAAGCGCGGTCGCAAAAAACCTTGCCGAACAAGGATTTGCCGTGAATACGGCCGGCGACGTGGGCAAGCTCGCCGAGGACAACAACACCGCAGCCATAACGGTGCTGCGTCAGGCAGGACGGGACATCGGCTCCGTGCTGGCCATGTGTGTGAATCTACTGAACCCCTCTGTCATAGTTCTTGGCGGCAGATTGGCCAGTGCCGGTGAACACGTGATCGCCGGTGTTCGCGAACAGGTCTATTTCCGTTCAACGCCCCTGGCCACCCAACATCTGGTGATCGTGGGATCTGCCGCGGCAGAAATGGCCGGGGTGCGCGGAGCCAGCATGCTGGTGATCGCCCATATCCTCTCCGCCGATTCCGTTGAACACCTCGTCATGAACCATTCCGCGGCCATGGCCATCTGAGCCCGCGGTTCACAACGAGTACTTTCACCACCACAGCGCCCATTGGAGTCGTTCACGGCCCCACGAAGGAGACAGCGTCATGAGCAGCACCACAGCGAATCGTCCCGTCACGCTCTTCACCGGCCAATGGGCAGATCTACCGTTCGAACAGGTGGCCAAGAACGCTGCGCTATGGGGTTACGACGGACTGGAAATCGCGGCCTCGGGTGACCACCTCGACCTGAAGCGAGCAGACGAAGACGAATCGTATCTTCAGTCGAGACTCGACATTCTGAACCGCCACGGGCTCAAGGTCTACGCCATCTCCAACCATCTCACCGGCCAAGCAGTATGCGATGACCCCATCGATTTTCGCCATCAGTCGCTGGTGCGCCAGTACACGTGGGGCGATGGGGACCCCGAGGGCGTGCGACAGCGGGCGGCGGAGGACATGAAGCGTGCCGCACGCGTGGCCCGCAAACTCGGTGTAGATACGGTCGTGGGATTCACCGGCTCAAAGATCTGGCCCTACGTGGCAGCCTTCCCGCCGGTTCCGGCATCGATCATCGACGCCGGATACCAAGATTTCGCTGACCGCTGGAACCCGATCTTGGACGTGTTTGACGATCACGGTGTGCGCTTTGCCCATGAGGTCCACCCCTCCGAAATCGCGTATGACTACTGGTCCTCGGTTCGCACCTTGGAGGCCATCAATCACCGCGAAGCCTTCGGTTTTAACTGGGATCCAAGCCACATGATGTGGCAGAACATCGACCCGGTCGGATTCATCTGGGACTTCAAAGACCGGATCTACCACGTTGATTGCAAGGACACCCGAATGCGGACCCCCAACGGTCGAGCGGGAGTACTCGGCTCTCATCTTCCATGGGGAGATCCACGCCGGGGGTGGGATTTTGTTTCCACCGGACACGGCGATGTCCCGTGGGAAGACGCATTCAGGGCACTGAACTCCATTGGCTACACCGGGCCAATCTCCATTGAGTGGGAAGACGCCGGCATGGATCGCATGCACGGTGCGAGCGAGGCCCTGACGTACATCCGCTCACTGCTGTGGAAGCTGCCCGATGCTTCCTTCGATGCCGCCTTCAGCAATCAGGAATCCGTCGCTCAGGACTAGAGGGTCCGCGCCCTCTGCAGAGCCTTAGCCAACCCATCAACCGCGTGAGCCGAAGCGGCGGTTCCGACATCGGCGAAGGATCCCATGCCGCCATACAGCCCAAGAGCCGTAGCCGCGGCGACGTGTAGCGCGGTACGATCCGTTGCGTCGTGGAACAACCCCTCGAGCCAATCAGCAACTTGACCGCGTCGACTGTCACCTTCTGACCGGGCAACGGAACGGACCTCGGCGATGGCCGCTGCTACATCATTTTGTACCGACTCGACGGTTGCCCGTTTACTTTTCGCGGGCCGAATCCCTCGGCCCCGTGCTGGTTGCATCCGTTCCACCTCACCAAATCCGCAGGTTCGACTTTCAGTTTTCCACAACTTCGCGGAGCTTGCCCCATGGCGCATCGATCACGCGCATGCTGATGGACATGGAAACCACCCAATTCATCGAAATCACCGCGGGCTCCCGCGGTATCCAGGGTCACGAGGTGTCCCTGGACGATGAACTGCGCGCACTTTTGACGGCTCAGGTCCTCGTCCGCGATTTGGGCCGCCGGGTGGCCGCCCACTCTTCTTCCCCAGTTCGCGCCGCATTGTTCGCCCGTGCCGCCGAAGACGCGCACCGCACCGCGGCCCACATGCAACTCCTGGCAGCCGACAGTGTCAGGCACACCCTGGCCCATGAGCTTCCCGAAACGACCTTCGATGAAATTGCCGCAATTTATCAAAACCCGACGAAGTACCTCAGCGGCAACGCCGACCTACCACCGGACCCCAGAACGGTTCCCACCGGAAGGCTCGTATTCAAAGACACCACCGACTTCCTCACCGGATTCCTGCACATCGGCTACTTCGAGGCCCGCGAACGCGTCCGTGCCATCGATCGGCTACTTCCCGGCACCGACATTCATGGTGTGCCCATGCCGCCACAATTTCCGACCCTGGCAAAAGACCTGGCCGACGGTGCAGCAGATCCCCATGCAATCGGTACTGCCGCCCGCAAACTTGAAAAGCTGACACCGCAGATCAGCCAACTCCCCGATCCCGGGCCCGCAAGAGAACGGTTCGAAGGCCAAGTCGCCGAATCGGTCCGCCGCGAGGACCCCCGGACCACCGCAAAGCTACTCAGTGGCATCCAAACCACTCTCGACCAGGGAAACAAGGACATTTCCGAAGAGGTCCTGCGTTCACGATGCGGTTTCTTCTTTCGGGGTGTCATGGGAGGCCTAGGAGAATTTCTGCTGCGCACTCGTCCCGCAGACACCGAAGCTATCCTCGCCATGTTCGCGAGCACCGACAATCCTCGGAGCAACGCAGGAAACCGTGACGGACTACTTTCGCAGGCTCGGGGCGTCAGTGGTCACGCGGACACCCGCGGTCCCGCCAGGGTTCGCGACGAAGCGGTGAACACGGAGTCGAACACCACCGAATCGAACAGCGGGACCACCACTGAATCAAGTACCACCGAGTCCTCCAAATTCCCCGATTTCCTCGTTGAGCCCTCCACCGGTGAACCGCTGACCGATCCGGAAACCATCCGGAATCTTTCGCTAGATGCCGACGGCATCGGCAATCTCCTCAACCTATTCAACGACAACGGCACCAATATCATTGGAACCGCTGCTCAGCTGAGCACATTAAACGCCACAACTTACGGCGTTGACGGGCTCACCCCTCCGCAAAGGCATCTCCAAGGGCTGATCAACCTGATCAGATCCGCTGGAGCACCGTCCAGCGGAAAGAAGACCATCGGGATGCCATCACCCAAAACCCTAATCATCGCCACACTTGACGAACTGCGCGGGCTGGCCAAGACCAACGGCATCACCAGCCGCGGCCACAAACTCTCAGCGGCAGAACTCCGACAAGCCTTGTGCAATGGCAGCGTCATCCCCATGATCATGAACGGTAAGTCACGAATCCTGGATCTCGGCCGAGACCAGCGTCTGTTCCCCGATTATATGAGGGAAGCGATTCTGGCCATTTATGGCGGTTGCATCTATCCAAATTGCACCGTCCCAGCGGAGCACTGCGAGATCGACCATTTTGACGAATGGGAAAGTGGCGGCAGCACGGAAATTAACTCCGGAGGACCTTTCTGCGGGAATCATCACCATGCTAAACACGCGGGGTTGATCACCGTGGTTCGTGATGAGGACGGGCTCTTCAGCGTCATTTTGCCTAAATTCCTGGACCCCGAGCAAAAACCTCGTCGCAATACCTACTGGCGCAGCCGTCCGCAAAATCCGCCGCTATTTTGAGGCTCCCCGTTAACGATTCCAACCGAGCCGCTGCCTGGTCCAGAGAATAAAAAACCAGCACGCCGATTCTGCCGCAACGCACCAAAGGGCGACTCCCCATCGAGGTGAGCCGCCCTTCAAACGTCACTAAGGTGGCGCAAGGTCTTACGTGGACGCTTGGTCCCCCAGCGCCTTGACTATTTGTGGCAGTAAGGAACGGAACGCGCGTCCGCGATGGCTGATCGCGTTCTTTTCCTCGCTGGAAAGCTCCGCCACGGAGATGTCGTAGCCCTCGGGCTGCAAGATCGGGTCGTAACCAAATCCGCCATTCCCTCGGCGTTCGTGCAAGAGCGTCCCGCTCAGGTGACCTAGCTCCACCGCATCAAAACCGTCGGGCGTCGCCAGAGCCGCGGCACAGATGAATGACGCGCCGCGATGTTCCTCGGCAATGTCCCCCAACTGGGCCAGCAACAAGTCGATGTTCGCCTCGTCGTCCCCGTGCTTTCCTGCCCAACGGGCGGAGAAAATGCCCGGCGCTCCACCGAGTACATCCACGGCCAGACCCGAATCGTCGGCGATCGCAATCAGTCCGGTGGCTTCGGCTACGGCGTGCGCCTTGAGCAGCGCGTTGCCTTCGAAGGTCACTTCGCTCTCCACCACGTCCGGCGCCCCAACGGCGGCTGCGTCAACTACCTGAGTATCAACGTCAAGGCCCGGCACCTGTCCACGCAACAGCTCGCGCAATTCACGCAATTTGCCTTGGTTGTGGGTCGCCAAGACCAAACGTGGGGTGCTGCCCATCTTTAGAGCCCCAGCGTTTCGCGCTGGATACGGGCCAGATCCTTGGTGCCGATGAGCGCCAGATCCAGCAGTGCGTCCAGCTCGGCACGCTTGAAGGGAACGCCCTCGGCGGTACCCTGAACTTCAACAAAGTCACCGGAACCGGTGACCACAACGTTCATGTCGGTCTCGGCGCGAACGTCTTCCTCGTACGGAAGATCAAGCATCGGGGTGCCGTCGATAATGCCCACGGAGATCGCTGCTACCGAGTCGGTGAGCACGGTGGCGTTAGACTTCACCAGCTTCTTGGCCTTGGCCCATTCGATGGCCTCCGCCAGCGCGACGTAAGCACCGGTGATTGAGGCGGTACGGGTACCGCCATCGGCCTGGAGAACATCGCAGTCAAGCACAATGGTGTTCTCGCCCAGCGCTTTGGTGTCGATGACGGCGCGCAGCGAGCGTCCGATCAAGCGGGAAATTTCGTGGGTACGCCCACCGATCTTGCCCTTCACCGATTCGCGGCCGTTGCGGGTGTTGGTGGCACGCGGCAACATCGCATATTCGCTGGTCACCCAGCCGGTGCCCTGTCCCTTAAGCCAGCGCGGCACACCCTCGGTGAAGGAAGCGGTGCACAGCACCTTGGTGTTGCCGAATTCAATCAGGGCCGAACCTTCGGCCTGCTTGGACCAGCCACGGGTAATGGTGATCTCTCGGAGTTGGTCTACGGTGCGCCCGTCGGCGCGCACTACTGCTGTGGTTGATGCTGAAGTCATGGTTTCAAGTCTAGTCGCCACGACCAACGGTGCGCGGCGGTCAAGGTCCCATCCGCGCCGCGCACCGCCCTACCGACGTTTTTTGAGGGGCTGAGTGCCCGGCCAATCCCGGTTCGGTGCCGAGCGCACAATGGAGACCGGCGCGGTGGGCAGCGACTTGGGTGTGCCCAGTTGTGAGCCGGAAAAGACACCATAGGTAACTCCGGAGACGGCCACAGCAATCCCTCCGCTGTAAACTTCCTTCGCCTCGTTAACCACGGTATTAATGTCGGTCCAGACCGGGATGTGAGTAAGCAGGAGGCGTTCGACGTTGGCCTCGGTGGCGGCTTCCCCGGCACGCTTCCCGGTGAGGTGCACTCCGTCGATGCCATCGTCGCGTCCCTCTTCGAAGGCCGCCTCGCACAGGAACATATCGGCACCTGCCGCGGCCTCGACGAGCTCGGGGCAGGAATCGGTGTCACCGGAGTAGGTTAATACGCTCGTGCGCATCGATCCGTCGGCGACGGGCTCGGTGGCTTCCACGCGCAGGGCGTAGGACTCCTCGATGGGGTGGCGCACCGGGTACGGGGTGATCGAGAACGGGCCAATTTTTACCGGCTTCCGCGACTCCCAATTCTGGAAGTCGTAGTCCGGATGCATTCCCTCCTCCAGTGGCAATCCATAGGCGGTGGCCATGCGGTCCGCGGTGGCCGCCGGTCCATGAACCAGCATTCGATCACGGTTCCAGCCGTTCGGATCCCAGCGGATGGCCACGTGCATACCGCACAGGTCCATACAGTGGTCCGGATGCAGGTGGGAAATGAAGATCCCATCAAGGTCCTTGATGTCCACGTAGCGCTGCAACACGCCCAGCGCCCCGGAGCCGAGGTCAAGGAGAATCTTCCAGTCGCGTGTCCCATCGAACGCCGTGATCAGGTAGCAGGAGGCGGGTGATCCCGGGCCCGGGAAGGAGCCGGTGCAGCCAATGATCGTCAACTTCATGAGGCACTCGCTTTCGAAAGGGCAAGCATCTGCGGAGTGATCATCGCGATGGAGCCGGTCGGATAGTGGGCGGCCACGTTCTTTACTTGCTCGACGGCAAGGACCTCGGGGCCCAAGAAGCGACGGGCAAGAATCTCAAAACTGTGAGCATCCCCAGTTGCAAGGAATTGGTGGCTTGGCGCGGATTCTTCGCTGCGTGCCAGATCATGGCGCATCAGCGCGCGATATACGTCTTTGGCAGTTTCCTCGGCGCTGGAAACCAGCGTGACGTCCTCGCCCATAACGTAGGAAATGACACCGGTGAGCAACGGGTAGTGCGTACAACCCAATACCAGCGTGTCAACGCCTGCTGCCTTGAGCGGCGCCAAATAGGTTGCTGCAGTTTCCAATAGCTCGGCGCCGGTGGTGATGCCGTTTTCAACAAACTCAACAAACCGGGGGCAAGCCACCGAGGTAATGGAGTAGTGCGGTGCTGCGGCGAAGGCATCCTCGTAGGCCCGTGAGCTCACGGTTGCTAGGGTGCCGATGACGCCGATCTTCCCATTGCGGGTAGCCGCGACGGCGCGGCGTACGGCCGGCTGAATGACTTCGACAACGGGAATCCCGTAGCGGGCGGTGTAGCGCTCCCGGGCATCGCGCAGCACGGCGGCGGATGCGGAATTGCACGCGATCACCAGAAGTTTAACTCCGGCGTCAACCAGCTCGTCCATCACCCCCAGCGCATTGGCGCGGACCTCTGCAATGGGCAAGGGGCCATAGGGTGAATTCGCCGTGTCTCCCACATACATCGTCGATTCGCCCGGAAGCTGATCGATGATGGCGCGAGAGACTGTTAAACCGCCAACCCCCGAGTCAAAAATACCCAAAGGCGCATTGGCCTGGGGACTCACGGGGGGACGCTGCTTATTGGAGGACGCACTTGTCATGGTCTACGAAGACTACTTGGTTTTTTCACGCAACCGTTAGCAAGCGCGACACAGTGTCGCTGGACTCACAGCGATTTCAGCATGGCCTGCATCAGGGATTCTTGCATCCACGTGACGAAGTTATATACCAGTGCAAGGTATTCGTCGACCGATTCTGCCTTCGACCAATCGTCCTGCGCGTGGATCCGTTCAGCATCTTCTTCGCTCTCCAGACCCAGCCGTTCAGCCAAGACTAGGCGCACGTCATTGATGGCGGCGGCAAAACGTGGGGCTGTTTGTTCACTGAGCAGAATGCTGCCCGATTCCATCAATAGGGCGGCTTCGCGGAGCGCTCCGATTTTGCGTTCACGGATGCCACGCTCGGAAAGCCGGCGGAACTCCAGCGACGCGTCCGCGTCATCGGGGTTTGAATCCGGCAGTAGGCGCATGGTGGCACGATCGGTCGGCGGGCCAAAGTCTTCGCGGTGGGCATTGGAATCCATCCCCACCATGGCCCATAACGGATCCTCGTCCGGTACGACTTCCGGTTCCAGCAACGTGATGACGTCCTGGAACAGGCCGCGCATCAATTGACGTTCGGCGGCTTCCAGCGTTGCGGAGAATCCGCGCGGGGTGTTCTTGAATGCTCGAGCCATGATTAGGCGGCGTCCTCTTTCGACAGGGTGGCCCACAGACCGAAGCCGTGCATGGCCGCGACATCGGACTCGATCTTTTCCCGGTTACCGGTGGCGACCACACTGCGGCCGTCCTGGTGCACCTGCATCATCAGCTTCTCGGCCTTCTCCTCGGAATATCCGAAGTAAGACCGGAAGACATAGCTGACGTAGCTCATCAGATTCACCGGGTCATTCCAGATGATCAAGATATAGGGCTGATCCAGTTGGTGTGCTTGGGCCTGCTCCACGTGCTCAAGCACATCGGGCATCGCAGTCATGGTTGGCATGATTCCATTCTACGACCGGGTGCCACCGATTCGAACCCGGTCCACAGTCCGCCTGTGCGTATGTTAGACGTCCACGATCCAAAGTGAAGCAAGTGTGGACGACGCGCTCGGTTCTGACAATAAGGTTCCGGCAGCGGGTTTAGAGTAGCTTCTAACGAACGAAACGCCGGATCTATTGGAACCCACCGTCCATGGTGGAGAACCAGCGCGTCCAACGCCAGGCACTGGCACCCGGCACAGCAACAAGCAACCACCCCCATTCCCCCGTCGCGAGGAGCCCTCGGCCATGTGGCAGCAGCCCACTTCACTATTTACCGACCACTACGAGCTGACCATGCTGCAGGCTTCACTGCACTCCGGCGCGGCCCACCGACCTAGTGTTTTTGAAGCCTTCGCTCGTCGGCTTCCCGAGGGCCGGCGCTATGGCGTCTTGGCCGGGACCGGCCGGATCCTGGAGGGACTGAAGGAATTCCGGTTTGGCGAGGAACAGCTGCGTTTCCTTTCCGACACCAAGGTGGTTGACGCGACCACCATCAAGTACCTCGAAAATTTCTCGTTCAGCGGAAACATCTATGGTTATGCCGAAGGGGAAATCTATTTCCCCTATTCACCGGTCATGATCGTTGAGTCAACCTTCGCCGAGGCCTGTGTCTTGGAGACTTTTGTGCTCTCCGCCCTGAATCACGACTCCGCGATTGCCTCGGCAGCATCACGCATGATTGCCGCTGCCGGAACGCGCCCGTGCGTCGAGATGGGATCCCGACGCACCCACGAGGAGTCGGCCGTGGCCGCCGCCCGCGCGGCCATCATCGCCGGCTTCGACTCGACGTCCAACTTGGAGGGCGGACACCGCTACGGGCTCAAGACCGTGGGAACCGCCGCACACTCCTTCACCCTGCTGCACGACTCCGAGCGGGCAGCTTTCCAGGCTCAGGTCGATTCGATGGGCGTGGGCACCGCCCTGCTGGTGGATACCTACGACGTGGAGCAAGGCGTGCGCACCGCCGTGGAAGTGGCGGGTTCCGAACTCGGCGCCGTGCGCCTTGACTCCGGCGACCTCGTGGAGCAGGCCCGCTGGGTACGCACGCTGCTTGACGATCTGGGCAACGAAAACACCCGCATCATGGTCACCTCCGACCTGGACGAATATGCCATCGCATCCCTGCAGTCGGCCCCGGTTGACTCCTACGGCGTGGGCACCTCGCTGGTCACCGGTTCCGGACATCCGACGGCCTCGATGGTCTACAAGCTGGTCTCGCGCCACAACGACGCCGGAGAATTTGTGGATGTTGCCAAGGCCGCCAAGAACAAGGTTTCCGTGGGCGGACGAAAGTACGCCGTACGTCAGCTGGACGAACGTGGCCGAGCCACCGAGGAACTGATCGGGATTGGCGAGATTCCCGAGACCGACGCCAACGACCGCGTCTTGCTGGAGCAGTTTGTTGTTAATGGCGAAATCAACAACGATTTCACCGCTGCTTCCGGCGTGCGTCGCGCCGTAAAGCGTCACCGTGACTCGATCAAGGAGATGCCGGGGACCTCCCGGCGTCTGCAGCGCGGGGAACCGGTGATCCCCACTCGCTTCATCGATGAGGACTAGGTCCCCCGCACCCTCTCGTCGCCATCTCCCACTACTTTAATGCCGCAAAGGAACAATGCCATGAGCCAGGAAGTAACCGAATCAGCTGATCAAGCCCCGCTCAGGGCCTTGATCATCGTTGATGTTCAGAATGACTTCTGTGAGGGCGGTGCCCTGGGCATCACCGGCGGGGAGGCGGTGGCTACGGCCATTGCCACCGTGGTGCGGGAGCGCGCGGATTCATACTCAGCGGTCCTGGCAACCCAGGATTGGCATATTGATCCGGGGCCGCACTTTTCGCCAACGCCCGACTTCATCAATTCCTGGCCCGAGCACTGCTTGGCCGCTCAGCCGGGAGCGGCACTACATCCGGCAATGGATGAGGTGGCCGGATTGATTGGACAGCGTTTCCGCAAGGGCCACTTTGCCGCCGCGTACTCGGGGTTTGAGGGCCGACTGGCAGCTGCCGACGCGCACGCCGCCGATGAATCCGGTCCACTGCTCGGCGATTGGCTCCGCGAAGCTAACGTCACCGCGGTTGACATCGTGGGTCTGGCCACCGACTACTGCGTGCGGGCCACGGCCTTGGACGCCATCGCTCAGGGATTCGACACCACCGTCATTTCCCAGCTGACAGCCGCCGTCCATGAGGAAAACGCGGCATCGGTGCTTCAAGAATTGCGTGACGCCCGGGTCACGGTCCTCTCCCTGGGCTAGTCAGTTGGGCCCCGGGTAGGCTGCCACTTCCCGTGGCTCGGACACAAAATGCCGCTCACCTGTGGCGCGAGGATCACTTCGTCGCACCACAGGTGAGCGGCATTTGCCGTTTTTCGCTACTTCTTACCGATGAACCAGCCCTGTAGCTTTGCCAGGCGCTTTTGTAGCTGCTCGGCATCGGCTTGGGCGACGGCCGGTCCCCCACAAACCTCACGCAGCTTGGTGTGAATGACCCCGTGCGGGGTGCCGGTCCGGGCACTCCACGCCGAAACGTTTTTCGACAGTGTCGAGCGCATATCCATCAGCGCGCGGTGGTCAACCAACGGAGCGGCCTCCGGCTCCTGCGCCGTCTTGCGCACCTTGCGCCGGGAAACCTGTTCCGCCTGGCGCTGGCGCAATAGCACCCCCACCTGTTCGGCATCCAAGAGCCCGGGAATACCCAGGAAGTCTTCCTCTTCCTCCGAACCCACGGCTCCGCCGGTCCCAAATTCGCCGCCGTCAAAGAGCACCCGGTCGAAGGAGGCGTTGGAATTCAGCGCCTCAAATTTCGCCTTGTTCAGCTCATCGCTGGCCTTTTCCTCGCGGTTGGCCTCGGCAACCAGGGCATCTTCGGGGTTGTAGTCCGGGTCCTGGAAGTGCTTCTCCGGGCGATCCAACGCGTGGTCACGCTCGGTTTCCATCTCGTTGGCCAGAGCCATGAGCACCGGCACCGAGGGCAGGAAGATCGAGGCGACTTCGCCGCGCTTTCGGCTTCGCACATAACGACCCACGGCCTGAGCGAAGAATAGTGGGGTGGAGGTCGACGTGGCGTACACGCCCACGCATAGCCGGGGCACGTCAACACCTTCGGACACCATACGAACGGCGACCATCCAGCGCGAATCCCCGGCGGAGAACGCATCGATCTTCTTGGAAGCACCGGAGTCATCGGAGAGGATGACGGTGACCTTCTCGCCACAAATCTTCTCCAACTGCTCGGCATAGGCACGGGCGTCTTCATGGTCGGTGGCGATGACCAGGGCGCCGGCATCTGGCACGGTGCGGCGCACCTGCGTCAGCCGCTTATCCGCGGCGGCCAGCACCGAGGGGATCCAGTCTCCGGCAGGGTTCAGCGCGGTGCGCCAGGCATTGGCGGTGATGTCCTTGGTGAACCCCTCACCAAGCTGGGCTTCCATTTCCTCACCGGCTGCCGTCTTCCAGCGCATCGAGCCGGAGTAGGCCATGAATAGCACCGGGCGCACCACGTGGTCACGCAGCGCATTGCCATAACCGTAGGTGTAATCGGCCTTGGAGCGGCGGATGCCATCGGGCCCCTCCGCATATTCAACAAAGGGAATCGCTGCGGTGTCGGAGCGGAAGGGGGTACCGGTCAGCGCCAGGCGCCGGGTGGCCGGCTCAAAGGCCTCACGGATGCCTTCGCCCCAACTCAGGGCGTCACCACCGTGGTGGATTTCATCCATGATGACCAGGGTGCGGGCGCCCTCGGTCTTGGCGCGGTGCAGCAGTGGCTTGGAGGCGACCTGCGCATAGGTCAATACGATGCCGATGTAGCCATCGCCATGGCGTCCATCGGAATTCTTGAAGTTCGGGTCCAACGCCAAACCGACGCGACCGGCGGCATCCGACCACTGCTTTTTGAGGTGGTCGGTGGGGGCAACAACGATAATGCGGTTCACCGTTTTGGCGTCGACCAAGACCTTGGCCAGCCGGAGCGCGAAGGTGGTTTTACCTGCCCCGGGTGTTGCCACCGCCATGAAATCGCGCGGGTTGTCGGTGAAGTACTTATCCAGGGCTTCGGCCTGCCAGGCACGCAGCTTGGGACCCGTGCCCCAGGCGGCACGTTCGGGGTACGCGGGAGGAAGACGGTCCTCCATGGGCAGCTTGTCTGCAAGTGAGAACAAGGTATCGGTCATGCATACACCTCCACGGCGCTAAAAACTTTCCCCCTTGCACACAGCTGCGCACAAGGGGGTACTACTGATGAATTGCGTAGTGGAAGCCCTACTTTTTGGGCTTGTCGCCGCCGTTGAAGCCCTCGTAGATTTCCTTGCATTCGGGGCATACGGGGAACTTCTGCGGGTCGCGGCCCGGGATCCAGACCTTTCCGCACAGGGCGATGACGGGGTCGCCGGACAGAGCTGACTCCATGATCTTTTCCTTACGCACATAGTGCGCAAAGCGTTCGTGGTCTCCCGCCTCAACTTCCTGGGCGACCTCGGTGCGCTCGATCGTGGTGGCACCTCCGCCGGAGGTAGTGTGCGGGTCATTGCGGAACGGATCCAGGGGCATGCTCATGTCCACCAGTCTAACAAGGCCGACCCCCTTTGCCAGCAGATCGGCAGCGTGCGGTAGGTCGCATCCATCCAAAGCGCTCTACTTGTTGACCATCACCGCAGCCATGAGCTCCGGGGCGCGCCGATCCATCCAGCGCCCGCCGATGCGGATGCCCAGTACCAACAAAACGCTGCCGATGACGATCCCCACCACACCAGCGAGCCAGCCCAGCAGATCATTTCCGGTGAGGTATTGCGCCAAGCCAAGCCCTGCCGCTGGAGCCAACAGCACGCCCATAACGGAGAAGGTGGCCAGCTGCACCACGGCAATGCGCGCGCCCGCCCCGGGAGGCGTCTTAAAGGGACTCTCCCCCGGCAACGGCACCGAGTAGGTGAAGCGGGCCGAGGCCACGGAGGAAACACCGAGTCCGGTCAGCAGCGCACACAGTGAGATGCCGATGGAGGCCGGCAGCAAGTCGGCGCGGCCCAATAATACGGGCGGCAGGATTGATGCCAGGAGCGTCACCGGAAGTCCGATCACGGCGCAGGCCAGCACGCGACCGGCACGGTCATGAATCCCGCGTACCCCGGAGAGCACATGCAAGGAGAAAGCGGTGGAGTCGTAGGAAACATCGGCGGAAATGGCGAATCCCATCAGCACACCCAGAAGCGGACCGAGCAAAAGCATGAATTCACCGCCACCGTTGAGTCCGGCGCTGAACCAGATCACTACCGGGAGCAGGGGAACCATCACGATGCTGGCCCCGTAACGGGGGTCCTTGAACCAGTAGGTCATGGCCCGAGCGGCTACGGCACCGATGGGCGTGGAGGGAAAAATGTTAAAGGCCCCCATGCCCACGGCCTTGGTGCTGGTCTTGGCCGAACGCGGGGATTCCATGGCCCGATGCAGTGCCCTTTCCCAGGCCCAGATCGCTGCGGCCAGATAGAGCAGGCCCAGCGCCAAGCGGCCCACCGCCAGTGCCGTATTGCCCGTGGCCACGTCACCCGGCACCGCGGCAAAAACCCCCAAGGGAGTCCAACCGAGCACCTGAGCCAGGCGTGGCAGCAAATCCGTCAGGCCGTCGATTCCCTCGGTCACTACCACCAGCAACGGACCGAGCAGCATCAGAGGAATGATCACCACGATTCCCGCGACATCTTTGAAGCGTCGCGATCCGGTGAGCTGCGCCATGGTGGTGGTGGTCAATCTGGCCAGCACCAGGCAAAACATCGCCGCTAGCACCCCGCACAAGAGGCCAGCGAGCAGCGTGAAGAGTTCTGCGCGCCAGGCGAGGAACTGGCCACTGAGCACCAGCAGCGTCAGTAGTCCGGGGATCCCGATGAATCCAGACAGCAAGAGACCGATGGCCAACTGGGGCCGCGACATCGCGAAGGTCGTGAACCGTGCCGGATCCAAGGTCAGGTCAACACCGAAGGCTACCAGTGGGATCAGCGCCCAGCCGAGAGTGATGGCCGAGACGGCCAATACCAAGACCATCGAAATGAAGGTGGCCTCCCGATCGACCAAAAATGCCATGGCGGAGACCAGCATGCCAATCACGCCCAGGGCATAAAGTCCGGCGAGAATCACGCCAACCAGTTGCCAGGGGCTGCGCCGGAAGGAGTTGCCTAAGAGTAGGAGCTTGAGTTTTAGGAGGTATGCAACCATGAGAGCCCCTCGTTGTTGCCGCGGCCGCCGACCAGATCCACAAATCTGTCTTCCAGGCTCATCCCCGCGCGCACCTCGTCGACGCTGCCGGCAGCCAGCAGGTTGCCGTTGGCGATGACAGCTACGTGGCTACACATGCGCTGAACCAGATCCATGACGTGGGAGGAGACGATGACGGTTCCGCCGTGGGCGACATAGTCGGCGAGAATCCCACGAATGTTGGCCGCCGAGACGGGGTCCACCGCTTCGAAGGGTTCATCGAGGACCAGCAACCTCGGGGAATGGATCAGGGCCGTGGCCAGGGCGATTTTTTTGGTCATGCCGGCGGAATAGTCGACGACCAATTTGCTGCCGGCATCTTCAAGGTCCAGCACGCGCAAGAGATCTTCGGTACGTTCATCCACCGTGGCTCGGTCCATGCCACGCAGCAGCCCAGCATAGGTCACCAGTTGGCGCCCCGACAGCCTGTCGAAGAGCCGCACGCCGTCCGCCAGCACACCCAGCGCCGCCTTGGCCTTGAGCGGTTGCGCCCACACATCGATGCCGTGAACCCAGATCTGCCCGGCATCCGGGCGCATCAGGCCGGTGGCCATTGACAACGTGGTGGTTTTTCCCGCTCCGTTGGGGCCCACCAGGCCAAAAAATGATCCGGTCGGAACATCGAGAGAAATGCCGTTAACGGCAACTTTTGCACCGAACCGCTTCCCGAGCTCACGGATCGACAGGGCTGGTGCACCAGGATCTAGGTAAGAGTTGCTCATGCCAATGAAATTAGCAGTCGGCACATGGTTTCGCCGTCATCCCTGCGGACTAATTCGTTTGTCGCCACACGCGAGGGAAGCACCCAAAGGACCCCGGTTGCGCAGCAGGTATAGCCCGGCGTGGTCCCTGGCCGCGCCAAACTCCACGGGTTTCGGCCAGCTCGGCCGAGCGGTGTAAGAGAGTCCCCTGTCAGCACGGCACCTGTGACAGGCACCAAGTGGCAAAACTTATGGGAGACAACTCGCGGTGTTGCGAGCTGCCTCCCATCGGTTGTGTGCGGCGGGTCCTGCCGCCGAGAATATCTAGAACAGAACGCGGGCCAGCTTCTGACGCGAGGCCACAACGCGCGGATCGCCCACACCCACCACCGAATACAGTTCAACGAGGCGTGCGCGGGCCGCTTCCTTTTCGTCCCCAACATTGCGACCGATGAAGGCTACCAACCGCGCAAAGGCGTCTTCGACGTGGCCACCCACCAGATCCATGTCCGCAACATCCAACTGTCCGGCCAGATCATCGGGGTTAGCTGCCCCGGCGCTGCGGACCTGGGCCAGGTCTTTACCCTCGGTGCGGATCAGCAGACGGACCTGGTTCAGGCCGATGGAGGCTTCATTGTCATTCGGCTTTTCGTTCAGCGCCTGCTTATAGGCGTTCTCGGCACCAATCAGGTCCCCGGCTTCCAGCGCGTCAAGAGCTGCCTGATGCAGTGGGGGCAGTGCCACCGGTGCCGCCGTGGCAGCCGTGGTTCCCAGCGGCGGGATGGTTCCGGCGACCCCATGCTGCACGCCCAGGGACATCAGTTCGTCGATCAGTGACTGGATCTGCGCTTGTTCGGCACCACCCTGGAAGAGGGGAACGGGCTGGCCATTGATCAGTGCGACAACCGCGGGCACCTGGGTGAGCTGGAACGCCTGCGCAATGGCGGGTTCCTTTTCCGCATCCACAGTTGCCAGCGCCAGCGCGCCGCCCTTGGCATCGACCAGCGTTGCCAACAGTCCGTCTAGTTGCACGGAACCCGGCGAACGTGGGTTACCGAGAGAAACGATGACCGGAACTTGGTTGGACAGGGCAACAATTTCCGGGAAGAGCGCCTGATCAACGGCGCGGACCCAGGTGGGTGCGCCCTCGGCGATCGGTGCGGCAGGCTCGGGCGTTGCTGCCTTGAGGGCAGCCAGATCAATGGCGCCGCGGGAGGACGGAGGCGTGGGTTCAGGCATGCTGGTGGTCATCCCTCTACTTTAGGCCCGCACGGGCCACGAGGAAAACTCGTACGCTGCCCGCTGACAAGCTGAGCCGAGGCACCCCGGGCGCACGGCACAAAAAGGCGTGGTGGCCTTCGGTACGGGTTCCGTTCCCCTTACCAATTGCCACCACGCCATTTCTTCGCTGGCTCCTCGATCCGACCTGTGGGGTGACCCGCTGATCGATCAAGGCGCCACTGGTACTACTTCAGGAGCTTCGCACCCTTGGTAATGACCTCGGCAGCGACCACCGAGACCTTGTCCTTTGAATCGGCTGCCGGGATGTAAACAAGCATCGGCTCGCCGTAGGTAATCTCGATGCCCTTCTTGGTGTCCTTGGCATCAACGATCTTCGAGGTCACCGCGTCAAGGCCGATGGTACCGCCGTCTTCCTTCGGCTTCGCGGTGGTCACCGAGGTGAAGTTACCCGATACCAAGGCGCCACCGTCTGGGGTGGAAATCACGACGGTATCGTTGTTGTTTACCGTGCGCTTGAAGCTGATCTTTCCGTCCTTGTTGCCGCTGACCAAGGCGTTCTGGTCCTTGGTGTTCAGCGTCAGGAAGGCGTTCTCGGCGAAGTTGTCGGCGTATTTAGACTTCTCATCGTCCATGAATTCGGCCAGACGGGTGAGCGCCGTTTTTGGCGTCATCTTCAGATCCTTGGCATCATCCTTCAGCGACTTCACCGATGGATCACCCACACCGATGCCTGGGAACGTGGATCCGGGCAGCATCTGGGTGGCGAAGGCGACCTGGTAGTTATCGCGCGCGCTCTTCTGGGTCAACGTGATGACGCTCGGGATCGTTGAAGCGGCCGAGTCCTTGGCGGTGACCACCATGATGGAGCGCGGGAAGTGAGCGCCGTCGTCGGTGGGGACTGCCGCGGAGCGAATCACCGTGGTGTCGATGGCGGAGGGGCCATCAATCTTCACTCCGTCGTTGCGCAGCTTGTAGTTTTGCGTGCGCAGGGTCTTCAGAGCCGCGGTGGTGCGGTCATCAAGGTCAGCAGCCTTCTTGGACTTATCGGCCTTCGCCACGGAGGTAGAGACCTCACCGAGAATTCGCTCGAGCTGATCCTGGAGGACCACCGGGTAAACCTCGGGTGCTTCCTCGCTGGGTGTGGCCGCGGCGCTTACGGACGACGAAGCGCTCTCGGAAGGGGTGGCGCTGGCGGCCATGGCCGGACCGGCGGGAAGGATGGCGAGGGACAGAACCGATGCTGCGGCAACCATCTTCGCCACGGTGTTCGGAGAACCGGGTTCGTTCTTCGGCTTGATTGGTGTTTCGGTGACGCCGGCAGCCGCGGTGGGAAGCGAACCGGTGGCCGTGGCCGCCGCGGTGTCAACGGAACGACGTCCGCCACCGGTGGAGCCGCCACGAGGCGCGGTACGTACAGCGGCCAGAGCGATACCAATGATCAGGAGCAGCGCACCGGAAATGATCAGTGGCATCGAGAACGGGGTGGCGGTGTCGCCGGGCCACGAGGCCGTGATCTGCGTCGGCGCTGCGGCCTTGCCATCGGCGGCCAGCAGCAGCGTCCACGAACCCGCATCGGGGTTGGTCCAGCGGTAGCTCATCGTCTTGTCTGCGTTTTCCGTGCTCTGAACGATATCTGCCTTGGCCGGGTTCGGGACCGTGGCTTCACCGGTCTTCGAGCTGACGTCGAATTCCATGGTCTCGGCGTTGATACCACTGATGCTGGTGTGAGCTGCCTTGCCCACCCATGCCTGTGCATCGGCCGAACGCACCAGCGAGGCAGTGAATTTGCCATCGGAGGTGATGGTGATATCCGTCGGGTGAGCCCCCACGGAACCGATCCCTGCCTCGAGGAGGGTGACGGGGGCATCGGCCGGAGCCGCGGCAACGGAAGCGGTCAGCGTCTCGGGCGGAGCCCAAATAGTACGCTGACCGATCCCTGCCACCAGGGCAGCCAGCCCAAGAATGATAGCGATCGCTGAAAAGATCTTTCGCACAATTACACCTAACGGAAGGGGGGGTCGAAATTCGGCCACTGCTACACCTGCCGCAGCCAAAACCACGGCGAGCACGTTTCAAGTCTAACGAGTGTGACCGATTTCGGGTTCCTAGATGTGCGTAGTAACACGCCCGGAGGGGACGTGTCCTTCACCATGTCCGCAACCTACGGCTCCGCGACGAAAGAATGGTGCCAGCTGGTCCCCGGCGTACTAGTCTCGAATTTGTGACTACTCAAGACGGGAATAACAACAAGGACGGGACCACCACTGGCGCGCCGCAAGCCGCCGGTTCGCCGGTTCCCGAACACAACGAATCCGCGATGGCGAATACTAACCCCGAGTCGGCTGTGCACAGTGCCCCCCAGCGCTGGTGGCGCCGTGTATTGGGTACCGCCCAACACACTCTCGATACTCGGATCAAGCCACCGGCGAACTTCGGCTTCCCGCCAGTTCCCACCCCCGGCCAGGCCCAGACCGATGCCGATTTATCAGCTGCCCCGGCGACCCACCCCATCGCCTTCGGCTTCCTCTTTACCGTGGGTGTGGGCCTAGCTCTGCTGGGCTTCTTCCTCCTGACCAATGTGGGCTCACTGGTCATCTGGATCGCGATTGCGCTCTTTATTGCGCTGGGGCTCGATCCCATCGTGCGCTTCCTGGTCACCCGCGGCATCACCCGGACCGTCGGAGTATTGATCACGATGGTGGCGCTGCTGGGCTCGGTGGCCGGTTTCATCTCCAGCATCATCCCCACACTCACCGAGCAAACCTCGCAGTTCATCGAGCGTGCCCCAAAAATCGTTGACGACTTCCTGAAGTCGGAATTTTTTGTCACCCTCGATGCGCAATATCAGCTCTCGGATCGCATCAGCCTGGAGATTGGTAAGTTCTTCTCCGACTCCGGCGCCGTTGGCGGAATCTTTGGCGGTGTGCTGGGGGTGGGCACGGTCATCGCCCAGGGCATGTTTGGGGTGCTGATCGTGCTGGTGCTGGCCATCTACTTCCTGGCCTCATTACCGGCACTCAAGACCTTCGCCTACCGCTTGGCCCCGTATTCGCGCCGCGCCCGGGTGGAGGAGCTGGGCGATACCATCATGCATTCGGTGGGTAACTACGTCATCGGGCAGGCCTTTGTGGCACTGCTTAATGCGGCCATCGCACTGATCTTGATGAGTATTCTGCATGTGCCCTTTGCGGCCCTGCTCACCGTGTTGGTCGCCATGCTGGCCTTCATCCCGCTGGTTGGAGCGGTGACCGCCGGGATCCTCGTCTCGCTGATTTCTCTGACCCTGGGCTGGCAGACCGCTGCCATCTACGCCATCTGCTACTTCGGTTACCTGCAGATCGAGGCGTACTTCATCTCCCCACGGGTGATGCAAAAGGCTGTCTCGGTACCGGGTGCCGTGGCGGTGATCGCCGTGATCGCCGGCGGCTCACTGCTGGGCGTGGTGGGAGCGCTGATGGCGATTCCCGTTGCCGCGGCCATCATGTTGATTCTGCGCGAGGTCTTTATTGTCAGGCAAGACCAGCGCTAGTAGCGGTAGGAGCGCGAATCCCAGCACTTGGGGTGCCAGTGGCGGCGCGCAGCGGCCGAGGCATCGTCTCCGGACCAGTGATCTGCCCGCCAGGCCACCAGGTGTTCGGTCCCGGGGCCGATGGTCCGCCCACAGCCGGGGCAGGTGTAGGTCTTGGCCGCACCCACCGAAGAGATGCGACGCACGTGCCACTGCCCGTCCGGAGCGTCCTGCAGCCGCTGAACCCCATAACGAGCCTTTTCCAGCCACGGCTCCTGAGCATCGTCCACCGGTCTCGTCCATTTATTGACCCGGCCAGATCGGGGCGCGGGTGCGGAGGAACGGGAGGGACGATTGGAGCGGGCCATGTCTCAATTCTGCCCCACATCATCGCTGACCCCCAGCCGGGACGCGATGGCACCACCCGCGTGCCCCTCCCCGCGTGGTGAGCGGCACATCCGCTCGGAGCGATGCACGAAACCCGGTAGAGTGCACTCTGTGCGTTTAGTGATTGCCAAGTGTTCAGTTGATTATGAGGGCCGTTTGCGAGCCCATCTCCCCCTAGCGACCCGCCTGTTAATGGTGAAGGCCGATGGCTCGGTGTTGGTGCATTCCGACGGCGGTAGCTACAAACCGCTGAACTGGATGAGTCCCCCGGCGGTAATGCGTGTGGTGGCTCCCGATGAAGAGCAGGCCGCGGAGGGCGATGTGGAACTCTGGCACGTTGCCCACCAGAAGTCCGATGACCGTCTGGTGGTGCACATCAAGGAGTTCATCCACGACTCCCAGCACAACCTGGGCATCGACCCTGGCCTGATTAAGGACGGCGTCGAGGGAGATCTGCAGCGGCTACTGGCCGACCAGATCGAGACGGTTGGCGCCGGCTACACCATGATCCGCCGCGAATACATGACGGCCATTGGCCCGGTCGACATCCTCGCCCGGGACGCGGCTGGCGCGACGGTCGCCATTGAACTGAAGCGCAATGGCGACATCGACGGCGTTGAGCAGCTCACCCGCTACCTCGAATTGCTCAATCGCGACCCGTTGTTACGCCCGGTGCGCGGAATCTTCGCCGCCCAAAAAATTAAGCCACAGGCCCGCACGCTGGCCACCGACCGTGGCATCGACTGCCTGATTCTTGATTACGATGCCATGCGCGGCGTCGATGATGTGGCGGCACGACTCTTCTAGCGTTAGCGCGGCCCTTCGTGTCGCTCGGGACATTTCGGCGCACCCCGGCCGCGCTGCCGCATGTCGGCCGATCCCGTCGGTTCGAAGCGGCCGGGCGCATTTGCGCGGAGCGGCACGATGATGACTTGGCTCACCACAACCTAGACTGGGTTGCATGACTGCCACTTCTGCACCGCATCGCTACGCACTGACCGGCCGACTCCTCTCCCCCGGGCTCGACATCGACCGCGGCATCATTGCCGTTGAGGGCCATCGGATTGCCTTCGCCGGTGATGAGCACGAGTTTTCTTTCGTGGATGGCGCTGCCGAGTTTGAACTGCGCGAAAGCCCGGAGGGAACCATCATCATCCCCGGCCTGATTGATCTGCACTGTCACGGCGCCGCAGGTGGAGATTTTCCCTCCGGTGACCCCATCGCCATTCAGCGGGCCATCGAGCACCTGCATCGCTCCGGCACCACCACCTTCCTGGCCTCACTGGTGACGGCCAATCGGGCGGACATGCTCGGCGCGGCAACGGTCCTAGCCGAATTCGCCCAGCGCGGAGATATTGCCGGCATCCACTCCGAGGGCCCCTTCCTTTCCACCGCCCGTTGCGGCGCTCAAGATCCTGCGTTCCTCTCGAATCCGGATGCTGACTTTGTTGACGAGTTGATCAACGCGTCGGCGGGCCAGTTGCGCACCATGACGTACGCGCCGGAACTTGAAGGCTCCGATGCCCTGCTGGAGCAGCTGGTGTCCCAGGGCGTTGTCCCCTCGCTGGGCCATACCGATGCCGATGCCCCCACGACCACCGCATCCCTCGATCTTGCCCGGGAAGAATTGGCCAGTGCCGGAGTCGACGGATTCACCGAGCGCCCCACTGTCACTCACCTCTTTAACGGCATGCCCTCCCTGCACCACCGCGCTCCCGGTCCCGTGGCCGCATGTCTGGAGCTGGCCGCAGCGGGCAAGATCATCGTTGAGCTCGTTGCCGACGGCGTGCACCTGGACCCGGTCACGGTGCGCACGGTCTTCAACCTCGTGGGAGCCGAATCCATCGCCCTGGTCACCGACTCGATGGCTGCCACCGGCCTAGCCGATGGCGATTACACTTTGGGCCCGGCCGATGTCACGGTGTCCGGGGGTGAGGCACGCTTGAGTTCCAATGGGTCTCTGGCCGGCGGCACCGCCAGCATGCTTGAGGTGCTACGTGCCGTGGTGGATTCGGGTGTTGATCTGCGTGATGCGCTGATCTCCGCTACCAAGGTTCCGGCCAGCGTTCTGGGACTCATTGACGAGGCAGGGGAACTCCACCAAGGCTTTGTGGCTGATTTGCTGGTCCTTGATCACAAGTTGGCTTTGCAGCAAGTCATTCGCAACGGCGAAAACATTTTTAACATTTCTGCGTAACCACGGGCCGTTGGGTGTTGACCCTAGTCACGGGTGTGTGTGATGCTTGACTCAGTCTTTGTGTTGGTTAGTCATACCCGCCAAAGCAGTGCTGCGGGTGTGAAGTGACCATGGCGGGGTCAGACCCACGTCAGTGATCTTCTCACTTGAGTACCACCCCATGGCAGTTGCACAGTGCAGCGGTCAGATTTTCGCACTAAATGAGGAGATATACATGGCTCAGGGAACCGTGAAGTGGTTTAACGCCGAAAAGGGATTCGGTTTCATCACTCCGGATGGCGCCGAGGCAGACGTTTTCGTGCACTACTCGGAAATCCAGACCAACGGATTCCGCACTCTGGAAGAAAACCAGCGTGTTGAATTCGAAGTTGGCCAGGGTGCCAAGGGCCCGCAGGCGACCGGCGTTGTCGGTCTCTAGGACTTCACAGACTCTTTGAACATTCCCTCGAGGGAGTCCCGTATCGCTTAGCGCAACGGATTTTCTCGGGTGGTAACGCTAGAAGAAACACTAAAAGCATGGGGCGGGATGATAAAAATCATCCCGCCCCATGCTTTTGTGTTGCTTAGTCCTGCCGCCAGGTGCCAACGCCCGCAACGGGGCCAGCCTCTAGCCAGGCCGAAAGGCCGTTATAGGTCTGGTAGTCCATGGCCACCAAGATTTCTCGGCTTTCATAGCTCAACATCACGATGACGCTTCCGGGCTGCACCTGGTGCATCTCCGCGTCTGCAGGTCGCCGCCAGCCGTTAAGCCGGATCGAGCTGCGTCGGAATCTTTGCACGGGAAGCGGGGAAACCGAAAAGAGCTTGAGAAACTCAAGCTCTCCGGCCCCATACCGTGCAATCGCCGTCACCCACTTCCCGGGGGAAGTGGAGATGGAGGCGTCAAAAGTGCCAAGAGTGCGCCGCAACTGAATGCGGCGCACTCCCATGGCACCCAAGAACATCACCACAAGCAGCAGAGCTGCCAACACGATGAGTACAGGAATGCCGAGTTCGTTCAAGGCAGGATCTATCGATTCCCTGCCGGTACGGAACCAGCCATGACGGCATTGTCCGCTACGATCACCACACGGTCGGTGTCAACGGAGAAGAACCCGCCATCAACCTGGACCGAGAACCGGGAACCGGAAATCGGATCGATTTCAAGATCGCCGGCAGCTAGAACGGCCAACATCGGTACGTGGCCGGGAAGAATCCCGATCTCGCCGCTGGTGGTGCGTCCCTTGACCAGTTTCGCCGCACCCGACCACACGAAGTGGTCGGCCGCAACGATTTCGACTTGGAGTTCGCTCATGTTTAGCGCGTCGACTTCTGGATGTCGGCCCACTGGCGCTCAACGTCGTCCATGCCGCCGATGTTGAAGAATGCCTGTTCGGCAATGTGGTCAACGTCGCCGTTGCAGATCGCGTTGAAGCCCTCGATGGTGTCCTTGATGGCAACCGTCGAGCCCTCGACACCGGTGAACTGCTTAGCAGTGTAGGTGTTCTGGGAAAGGAACTGCTGGATGCGACGTGCACGCGAAACAACAATCTTATCTTCTTCACCGAGTTCGTCGATGCCGAGGATAGCAATGATGTCCTGCAGTTCCTTGTTCTTCTGAAGGATCTGCTTAACACGAACCGCGGTGTTGTAGTGGTCGTGACCAACGTACTGCGGGTCAAGGATTCGCGACGTGGACGTCAGCGGATCGATGGCCGGGTACAGACCACGAGAAGCGATTTCACGGGAAAGTTCCGTGGTCGCGTCCAAGTGGGCGAAGGTCGCGGCCGGGGCCGGGTCCGTGTAGTCATCGGCAGGCACGTAAACGGCCTGCATCGAGGTGATCGAGTGACCCTTGGTCGAGGTGATGCGCTCCTGAAGGAGACCCATCTCATCGGCGAGGTTCGGCTGGTAACCAACGGCCGAAGGCATGCGGCCCAGAAGGGTCGACACCTCGGAACCGGCCTGGGTGAAGCGGAAGATGTTGTCAATGAAGAGCAACACGTCCTGGTTCTGAACATCGCGGAAGTACTCAGCCATGGTCAGTGCCGACAGGGCCACGCGAAGACGCGTTCCTGGTGGCTCATCCATCTGGCCGAACACCAAGGCGGTGTCCTTCAGAACGTTGGCTTCTTCCATTTCAACCCAGAGGTCATTACCTTCACGGGTGCGCTCGCCAACACCGGCGAATACCGAGGTACCACCGAAGTTACGTGCAACACGGGTGATCATTTCCTGGATCAACACGGTCTTACCAACGCCGGCGCCGCCGAACAGACCAATCTTGCCGCCCTTGATGTAAGGGGTCAAAAGGTCAATCGACTTGATGCCGGTTTCCAGCATTTCGGTCGAACCCTCAAGGCTTGCGAATGCAGGTGCCTTGCGGTGAATCGGCCAACGCTCGGTGATCTGGAGTTCCGAAGCTGCAATGTCGAGGGGTTCGCCCAAGACGTTGAAGATGTGACCCTTGACGACATCGCCAACGGGTACGGAAATCGGTGCACCGGAATCGACTACCTGGGTACCGCGGACAAGTCCGTCGGTGGCCTGCAGGGAGATCGCGCGAACCATTGAGTCACCGAGGTGCTGGCTGGTTTCGAAGGTGATGGTGGTGGTCTTGCCGTTGAGGGTAATCTCAGCGGAAAGAGCATTGTAAATAGCGGGCAGGGAGTCGGCGGGGAATTCAACGTCGACAACCGGGCCGATAACGCGTGCAATACGACCGATAGCACCGGTCGAAGCAGCGGTACCCTGCTCGTGGAGTTGGGCAGTCATCTCTCTCTCACTTCACTTGTGTAGATGGCGTGGATGTAAGTCTGGTTAGGAAAATTCCGTTAGCCGTTCAGCGCGTCGGCGCCGGCAACAATTTCGGAAAGTTCCTGAGTAACCTCGGCCTGGCGGGCGTTGTTACGAAGACGCGTGTACTTCTTGATCAGTTCGTTGGCGTTGTCGCCAGCGGACTTCATGGCACGCTGGCGGTGTGCGAGCTCGGAAGCTGCAGCCTGCAACATGGCATTGAAGATACGCGATTCGATGTACCGCGGGAGAAGTGCATCAAGCACCTGCTCCGGCTCCGGCTCGTATTCGTACTGCGGCAACAGCTCGTCGGCAGGAGTCTCAGACTCCTCCTCGACAACCTCAAGCGGCAGCAAACGAATGACCGTCGGTTCCTGAACGACCATCGACTTGAACTGAGAGAAAACAACGTGGATTTCGTCCACGCCTCCCAGCTCGAAATCATCGGCGAAGTCCTTGAGCAGGACTTCGCGCAATTCGCGTGCGGTCTCAAACTCCGGGGCGTCGGTTCCACCGGTCCACACCTTCGCGAAGTCGCGTCCACGGAAGTCGAAGTACGCCTGAGCCTTGCGGCCGACCAGGTAGGTCTTGACGTCCTTGCCTTCTGAGTGGAGCAGTTCTGCGAGGTGCTCTGCCTGCTTCAAGACGCTGGCGGAGTAGGAACCGGCGAGTCCGCGGTCCGAGGTCAAAACCAAGACCGCCGCGCGACGGATTGACTCCGGCTCGGTGGTCAGTGGGTGATCAACCTCTGACTGTGACGCGACGGCAGTAACAGCACGGGTAATCGCATTGGCGTACGGCAGCGATGCCGAGACACGCGCGCGTGCCTTGCCAATACGGGAAGAGGCGATCAGTTCCATCGCCTTGAAGATCTTGCGCATCGACGAGGTCGAAGCAATCTTCTGGCGGTAGACCCGAATCTGGGCTCCCATGTTTGTCCTTTCCTTATCCCTTTGTAGAGGTTGCCGCGCCGCGCGAGGTGGCGCGGCAACCACTAATCAAAGGAGATGTCAGCGCTTTTGCTTGACGATCTTTTCCTGGTCAACAGAACCTTCAGCCAAAGCATCAAATTCTTCGTGACCGGCGGCGACCAGCTGGTCGTCACCTTCACCGAAGAAGCCAGCCTTGAAGGTGGCGATGTTCGACTTGAGCGATTCCACGGTCTCGTCCTCGAGCTTGCCGGTTTCGGCAATCACGGTCAGGACGTTGGTGCGGTGACGCAGGTGAGCCAGGAACTCGGTTTCGAAACGCATAACGTCTTCAACCGGGACATCATCCAGGTAGCCCTTGGTACCGGCCCACACGGAGACAACCTGATCCTCAACCGGGAACGGTGCGTACTGTCCCTGCTTGAGCAGTTCCATCAGGCGAGCGCCACGGGTCAGCTGCTGCTTCGAAGCGGCATCCAGGTCCGAGGCAAACATGGCGAATGCCTGCATGTCGCGGTACTGGGCCAGCTCGAGCTTCAACGTACCGGCAACCTTCTTCATCGCCTTGATCTGCGCCGAGCCACCAACACGGGACACCGAGATGCCCACGTCGACTGCCGGACGCTGGTTAGCGTTGAAGAGGTCCGACTGCAAGAAGATCTGGCCGTCGGTGATGGAAATGACGTTGGTCGGGATGAATGCCGAAACGTCGTTTGCCTTGGTTTCGATGATCGGCAGACCGGTCATCGAGCCTGCTCCGAGTTCGTCGGAGAGCTTTGCACAACGCTCGAGCAAGCGAGAGTGCAGGTAGAACACGTCGCCTGGGTAGGCCTCGCGTCCCGGTGGGCGTCGCAGCAACAGCGATACGGCGCGGTAAGCTTCGGCCTGCTTGGACAGATCATCAAAGACGATCAGAACGTGCTTGCCGTCGTACATCCAGTGCTGGCCAATGGCCGAACCGGCGTACGGTGCCAGGTACTTGAAGCCGGCCGGGTCAGATGCCGGCGAAGCAACAATGGTGGTGTATTCCAGCGCACCGTTGGCTTCAAGGGTCTGGCGCACTGCAGCAATGGTCGATGCCTTCTGACCAATTGCCACGTAGATGCAGCGGACCTGCTTGTTGGTGTCGCCCGAAGCCCAGTTGGCCTTCTGGTTGATGATCGCGTCAACGGCCAGAGCGGTCTTACCGGTCTGACGGTCACCAATGATCAGCTGACGCTGGCCACGGCCGATCGGGATCATTGCGTCGATGGCCTTCATGCCGGTCTGCAACGGTTCGTGAACCGACTTACGCTGCGTCACGCCAGGAGCCTGAGTTTCCAGCGCACGACGTGCGGTGGAAGCAATCGGGCCCAGGTCATCAATCGGCTCACCCAGCGGGTCAACCACACGGCCCAGGAAGGCGTCGCCAACCGGAACCGAAAGGATCTCGCCGGTGCGCTCAACGCGCTGGCCTTCGGCGATGCCGGCGAAGTCGCCAAGGACGACAACACCGATCTCGCGGGTGTCAAGGTTCTGGGCCAGGCCCAGAGTGCCGTCTTCGAAGCGAAGCAGCTCATTCGCCATGACGGAGGGAAGACCCTCCACCTTGGCGATGCCGTCGCTTGCCGTAGTTACGCGGCCGACCTCGGTGCGCTCTGCTTTGCCCGGTTCGTAGGACGCTGCGAACTCATTCAAGGCATTGCGGACGTCGTCGGCGTTGATGGTCAATTCGGCCATCTGCAGTCCCTGCTCTCCTAAGTTGTGATTACCGCGGTGAATCGTAGCGGTAACCGAAATTTGATTCAGTCTATGGTGACTGGCTGGCAAGACAGACCCGAAGGTACTGTCTAGCCTGCCAACCTGCGGCGCAGATCCGACACGCGGGTAGCGATAGTTGCGTCAACAACCTCATCGCCCACCTTTACGCGGATTCCGCCGACTAGTGCCGGGTCGATCTCGACGTTGATGTTCAACTCTCGACCGTAGAGGTTGTTCAGGCCTGCCTGCAGGCGCGCCAGCTGCTCGGTGGTGAGGTCACGGGTGACGCTCACCGAAGCAATCCAGCGTTCCTGACGCTTTGCCACCAATTCCACGAAGCGCTCCAGCAACGCGATGGGCTTGAGCCCACGCGGTGCCGAGACAGCTTGGCGGATCAACAATGCGGATGCGGCACTGGCGTTCGGCAGAAGACGCAGCGCCAGGGCGCGTTTGGCTTCGGTCGATGCCTGTGGATCATCGAGTGCACGTTGCAGATCATGACTGGATCCAACAACTCGGATGAACGCGAAGAGGTCTTCTTCGAGCCTCTCCAGGCCAGCGGAACCGTCCTGACGCTCGGCAACCGCGATGGCGGCAGTTGCCGCCACGGTTTCCAGTGCATCACCAATGTCTCGTGCCGAGCTCCAGCGCGAGGAGGCCAATTCTGCAACGGTGGATTCGGCAGTTGCCGAAACCTTTCCGCGCAACAGCGAGGCTACAAGCCCCGCCTTGTCCTGAGCTCCGCGGGCCGGGTCAGTCAGTGCGCGACGCAGGCCGGCGTTGCCGTCAAGAACCTCGACGGCGCCAAACAGCTCAGCTGACAATTCCAAGGACGCGTGTGCAAGCTTGGTTTCCAACGACGTCAGTGCCGCGGCCAGTGACTCGCTCGATACACCTGCCATTAGTTCGATGCACCCGCGTTCTGCTGGGATTCCAGATCTGCCAGGAACTTGTTGACTACGCGAGCTGAACGCTCATCGTTTTCAAGCGCTTCGTCGACGATCTTGCTAGCCAACGAGGTTGCCAGAGTTCCAACTTCGGCACGCAGCGAGGTAACTGCTGCGGTGCGCTCTGCTTCGATCTGACGGTGAGCCTGCTCAGTAATGCGAGCGGACTCTTCTGCTGCCTTGGTCTTGAGTTCAGCCAGGATTAGTGCACCTTCTTCGCGCGCATCCTCACGGATACGGTTGGCTTCGGTGCGTGCTTCCAGCAGCTGTGCCTTGTACTGTTCCAGGGTGGCGTTAGCTTCTGCCTGTGCGGCTTCTGCCTTCTCAAGTCCACCCTCGATGGCCGTGACACGGTCCTGGTAGGACTTCTCGAATGCCGGGGCAATGTACTTGACCACGATGAACAACAGGACAGCAAAGCCTGCAGCAGTGACAAGAATTTCCCACGGGTTCGGAAGCAGCGGGTTTGCGCCCGCTTCTGCTGCGAGGATCAATTCGTTGCTGATCATTCTCACTCTTCCTTATCTCTTAAGTTCCAACTTGTAATGACACCTGCACTAGTGGCAGGGCCACCATCAAGAGAAACTACGCGCCGACGACGAAGGCGAAGACGAGGCCCAAGATTGCCAGTGCTTCTGCAAGGGCGAAGCCAAGCATAGCGATCGGCTGCAGGATGCGCTGTGCTTCCGGCTGGCGTGCAACGCCGTTGATGTAAGCAGCGAAGATCATGCCCACGCCGATGGCCGAGCCGATTGCAGCCAGGCCGTAGCCGATCATGTTAAGGGAGCCGTGGAGTTCCATTTCGTTCCTTTCAAGATACCGACACTCTGTCGGCAGGTTGTGAGGTCATTCCCCCATTCAAGGGGGAAAACTTTTAGTGAGTTAGTGCGAGCCCGAAGTGCTTAGTGGGCGTCTGCATCCAGGGCACCCTGGATGTAGATAGCGGTCAGCAGGGTGAATACAAACGCCTGCAGAACCATGATTAGGAGCTCAAGGAAGTACATCGCTACGGAGCCAACGATGACCAGAACACCAACGGCGTTCAGGGCCAAGGACTCCTGCACCATGATCAAGTGACGAGCGCCGGTAGAGGCAAGCATCACGATCATGTGGCCGGCAAGCATTGTCGCCATCAAACGCAACGAGTGAGTCAGCGGACGAACGATGAAGTTGGAAATGATTTCCAACGGCACCATCAGCGGCATGATCCAGTTCGGGACGCCCGAAGGGACGACGGCAAGCTTGAAGTAGCGAATTCCGTGATTCTTCACGCCGACTGCGATCCAGGTGCCATAGATAATGATGGCCATGGCGTAGGCGGAACCAGCGTGGGAGAAGGAAGGGAGCTGAAGGAACGGGATAGCCCCGAAGAGGTTGTTCAGCAAGACGAAGAAGAAGGTCGCAAACAGCAACGGAACCCACTGAGCGAAGTTCTTCTCGCCAATGATGTCGCGGCCCACGCCGTTACGGACGAATCCGTAAGCGCTTTCGGCAAGGAACTGTGCCTTGCCTGGAACCAACTTGGGGTTCTTAATAGCTGACTTGAAGAACCACACGATCAAGATGATCGAGAGGATGATCATGATCATCTGCTTGCCGAAACCAGTCCCGTACTCGGCTAACCATGGCAGCACCTCGGGAAGGTGGGTGTCGGATATCGACGGCGGGACGTAAGGTTCAGTGGCCGTCGGAAGCGCAAACGCGGTCAACGCGCTGTCCTCTCTGCAGTTTCGGTCATGGGACAAATTTGGTGATTCGGCGCAGGGCGCCATTCACCGTGTGAAGTTCTAATGGTCGATCTCATCACTTGGCGGCAACCCACGGCTTCGATGCCGTAAATGGTGGCGAGCGAGAAAGTATCCAGCCGTTGCACCTAAGAGCGCACCGAGGAAAACAATCCAGCGAGTATCCAGCAAGAGATCCAGACCCCAGCCTATCAAACCCCACGCGATCAACCCGCCAATAATGTAGTTGGCGTACTCACGCACTGAGGCAAACTTCGGCTCTAAGGAGCGGTCTGGTTCAGAGTTATCCACGCTTGCCTCCCGAGGAATCGGAAGGCGATGGATCATCGTCATTAAAAATGGGCAGCCGTGCCCGGGAAAAGGCGCGGATCTCGCCAAACTGCCACAGCACGAGGGAACCAATGGCGCCCCACATGAAATAGGGCGCAAGCACCCATGATGGCAATGAAGCAAAGAGCACCAGAAAACCCATGCCTAAGATCTTGGCCATATACATGAACAAGAAGGCGGGAAGCGCCCAGCTGGCGCGATATCTCCCGGCCAACTCGGCAACAAGGAGGCTGACGCCGAAGAAAACGACAATCAAAGCGCACCCAAATGCCAAGGAACCGGCGATTACCCCACTCAGAATCGGCCATGCGGCAAGGGAGAGAACGAGTCCGGCACCAGCGGTGTAGGCCGTGCAGGTCTTCAGAATCCCCATCCAAGGGGAGCGCGGAGCCGACGCTACGACAAGCGCACCGTTGGTTCTTGAGCCGCGTTCCGGCTTGATCATGAAATCCCAGTTCCCTTGTATACAGAAGCGGCCAAAATAGCAGGTCGCCCTGACTGTCATGAAGGATTGATGTGAGCGAGCCCCACAAGGAGGCAACTTGAATTCTACACGAGATAGAAGGAGCGTCCCACGTGAGGCGTCCACGGGTGGGGCCAACGGATAAAACCTAACGCGCGGCCTTGCGCCTAGCCCGAGCTCGAGCCCGCTCGAGCATCGGCATCCACGTGATTAACGTCACCAAAATAAACGCAGCAATATAAAGGGGAATGGCAATTCTACGGTCTGCCAGGGAAATAACTACCACCCCTGAGGCGACCAGCGCGGCCCACATATACAGGATCAGAACTACCGCCCGAGGACTGTGACCCAGATCGACGAGGCGGTGATGGATATGGCCGCGATCGGCGCTGAAGGGGGACTTCCGCTTGGCACTACGCCTGATGATGGAAAGCAGTAAATCAAGATATGGCAGCACTATGACGGCGACCGGGAGAATCACCGGCATAAACGCCGGAACATTCCGGAAGCGGAAAGCGTCCTCTCCCAGCACATCGCCCGTGACAGCCAAGGTGGAAACCGCAAAGAGCAGGCCAATGGCCAGCACCCCAGTCTCCCCCATAAAGATGGACGCTGGCTGAAAATTGTGTGGCAGGAAACCCAGTGTTGCACCCAGCAGAACGGCGCACATTAGGGCGGAGAAGTTGGAGTAATCCTCGTCGCTGACGCGGGTAGCGAGCAGGTAACTGTATACAAAGAAGGTTGCGGCACCGATCGCCGAGATGCCGGCGGCGAGTCCGTCGAGCCCGTCAACGAAGTTGATGGCGTTCATGGTTCCCACGATGACCAGCACCGTGACAACCACCTGCAGTACCGGGGAATCTATGTGTAACGAGCCGACCGGAAGTGCCTTGAGCAAGATTCCGTGTTGGACAATGACCAGGCCCACCGCGATTTGTCCGATGAGCTTGATCCACCACCGCAGATCAATCAGGTCATCGAGGATCCCCATCACCAAAATGATGCCCAGACCAATCAATACCCCGCGGATGGGCTCCGCCGATTTGAAGATCCCGTGGAAGAACGGGATCTGCGAGGCCACGCCGATCCCGAGGTACAGCCCACCAACGATGGCCACACCGCCGAGCTTCGGAGTCGGGACCTTATGGAAGTCACGAGCGCGCACCGGTTGCTGCGGCATTAACCTCGAGCCCACAACACGCATGACCGGAGTGAGCAGATACGAGGTCATGAAGGCGATCCCGATCAGCAGCAGATAACTTCTCATGATTCGCGGGGAGACTCCCCCGCCGTTACTCCGTTCGTGTCCTCCTGCTGTGCAGCGGAGGTGCCGGGAGTGGTTTCGGCATCGGCATCGATCTCAAAAGCCGGTTTTGCTACGGCAGTCTCTACGGATTCTGTTCTCTGAACGTCCTCACCGAGCACGGCGGCATCCGCAACGTCGGTAGCTTCGGAGGTCTCGACAGCCTCCATGGGCACGACAGCGTCTGCATTTTCGTCGATCGCCGAGTGGCCATCGATGTCCAAGAGTTCCGGCGCTACGGTTCGCAGCTGCTCCAGACTCAGCGCACCGGCACGCACCACGCGCGGCGGGGTGAGCGTGCAGTCGATGATGGTGGAGCTCAGGGCCTCACCCGAGATGGGGCGCGGCCCGGCCTCCAGATAAACCTCCACCGATTCTCCGAGTTGGTCAAAGGCTTCGGCGGCGGTTGCTGCCGCCGGGTGGCCGGTGCGATTAGCCGAAGAAACGGCCAAGGGGCCGGTGGTGCGTAGCAGGGCGCGGGCCACCTCATCGTCCGGGACTCGAAGCGCCACCGTTCCGCGGGTCTCCCCCAAATCCCAGGTGAGCGACGGTTGGGCCGGCAGAATCAGGGTGAGGGCGCCGGGCCAAAACTTCTCCGCGAGGTTCCGGGCGACCAATGGCACATCGGTGGCCAATCCGTCCATCGTGGCCATGGCCGGCATCAGCACCGGAGGCGGCATCGAGCGGCCCCGGCCCTTGGCTGCCAACAGCGTGGCAACGGCCTGGGCGGAAAATGCATCGGCGGCAATGCCGTAAACGGTGTCAGTGGGCATGACAATGCAGCGGTTAGCCGCAAGTGCCGTGCGCGCCGCCTCGAGCCCTGCTTCGAGGTCAATGCTGTCGTGGGCGTCAAAACGTGAAGTCACGTGATCATTCTTCCATGTCTGGTGGGATATTCAGCGGCGGACGCCACTGGTGGCACGGTCGCGTCCGTTCAGGTCTTGATGAGTCTTCACATTCTCCCAGTGCCCGGTGGTCCTGAACATCGCCGCCATCGCCGGGGCCTGGACCTCGGCATGTTCCATCACGAAGTAGCCGCCGGGGTGCAAGAGCCGAGCGGCCGAGGCGGCGGCCGCCCGTGGCAGCACCATGCCGTCCTCCCCGCCGCCGTACAGGGCCATCGCCGGATCGTGGTCCCTGGCTTCGGGTTCCCGCGGTACGGCGTTGGCCGGGATGTAGGGCGGATTGGAGACCACCACATCGCAGCGTCCATCAAGTTCGGGCAGGGCATCGGTGAGATCCCCACGCACCAGGGTGACCCCCAGCGGTTCCAGATTGCGCGCCGCGTAGGCGTAGGCCTGCTCGGACAGCTCCACCGCATACACGCGGGCACCGGGGACCTCGTGCGCCAGCGAACCGGCGATGGCTCCGGATCCGGTGCCCAGATCCACCATCAGCGGGTTCTTCAGGCTGCCCGCCACGTCGATGGCCAGCTGCACAACCGACTCGGTCTCCGGGCGCGGCACAAAAACACCCGGGCCCACAAACAGGTCGAGGTACCTGAAGTAGGCCACCTGGGTGAGGTGCTGCAGCGGGATGCGCTCTGCCCGCGAAGCAATCAGCTGCGCAAAGGCCGGAGCGTCGGATTCGGAGAACGACTCCCCCAGCATCACCATCGTAGCCAACCGGCCGCGGCTGACCCCCAACACGTGGGCAGCCAACAGCTCGGCATCAACCTTCGGTGAGGGGACATCCGCGGCTTCAAGCACCGCGGTCGCGGTGGCCAGCACCTGCGCCAGCGTCGCGCCGGAAGGGGTGTGGGTCACGGTGGAGCTACTCCTTGTCCCCGCCGATGGCGTCAAGACGCTGCTGCTCATCCATCTCGATGCAGGAGTTGATCAACGGATCCAGCTCGCCGTTCATCACGTGGTCAAGGTTGTAGGCCTTGTAGCCGGTGCGGTGATCGGCAATCCGGTTTTCCGGGTAGTTGTAGGTACGGATGCGCTCGGAGCGGTCCATGGTGCGCACCTGCGACTTGCGGATATCGGAGTTCTCCGCGTCGATGATGGCCTGCTGGTGAGCCAACAGACGGGAACGCAGCACGCGCATGGCGGCCTCGCGGTTCTGAATCTGCGACTTCTCATTCTGCATGGCCACCACAATGCCGGTGGGGATGTGAGTCAGGCGCACCGCGGAGTCGGTGGTGTTCACGGACTGGCCACCGGGACCCGAGGAACGGTACACATCGACCTTCAGGTCGTTCGGGTGGATGTCAACTTCTTCGGGCTCGTCAACCTCGGGCAGGATCAAAACACCGGCGGCGGAGGTGTGAATGCGGCCCTGGGACTCGGTCTGCGGCACGCGCTGCACGCGGTGCACCCCACCCTCAAACTTCAGGTGTGCGTACACGCCCTGGGCCGGGTCACTCGACTTACCCTTGATGGCCATCTGGGCGTCCTTGTAGCCGCCGAGGTCGGATTCGTTAAACGAGATCAGCTCGGTCTTCCAGCCCTTGGTCTCCGCGTAGCGGGTGTACATGCGCAGCAGATCGGCGGCGAACAGTGCTGCCTCGTCGCCACCCTCGCCACCCTTAACCTCGAGGATCACGTCGCGCGCGTCATTGGGATCCCGCGGGATCAGCAGTCGGCGCAGCTTTTCCTCAAGCACCGGCAGCTTCTCGTTCAACTCTTCAACCTCGGCGGCGAAGTCGGGGTCCTCATCGGCCATTTCCTGCGCGGTTTCCAGGTCCTCGGTGGCCTGCTTCCAGCGCTTGTGCGCCTCAACAATGCCGTTGAGCTCCGCGGAGCGGCGCCCCAGCTTGCGGGCGACGGACTGATCTTGGTAAACGGCGGGATCCGAGAGGCGGGCCTGAAGGGCTGCGTGCTCATCGAGTAGTCCCTGTACGGACTCAAACATGGTTGAACTTCTTTCACTACGACTGTGGTTCCCAGTGTAGGGAACGAAAAGGGATCGTGGGGGCTTAACGACCAACGCCCAGCTTCACCGGTCCGGGTGTCCGGACACGGTGAAACTGGGCGTATAGGGCAGCTAGGCGTCGTTCTTGGAACCCAGCGTGGTCTTGTTGATGACCATCAGGAACTCGGCGTTGGAGGCCGTCTCACGGATCTTGCCCGTGAGGGTCTCCAGCGCCTGCTGGGTGTCGAGGCCCGAGAGCACGCGGCGCAGGCGCCACATGATCTTGACCTCGTCGGGCGAGAGCAACTTCTCTTCGCGGCGAGTACCCGAGGCGTTAACATCAACGGCCGGGAAGATGCGCTTGTCCGCCAGCTGGCGGGACAGGCGAAGCTCCATGTTGCCGGTGCCCTTGAACTCCTCGAAGATGACTTCGTCCATCTTGGAGCCGGTTTCCACCAACGCGGTGGCCAGAATGGTCAACGAGCCGCCGTTTTCGATGTTGCGAGCAGCACCGAAGAAACGCTTGGGCGGGTACAGTGCCGAGGAATCGACACCACCGGAAAGGATGCGGCCCGAAGCCGGAGCGGCCAGGTTGTAGGCACGTCCCAAACGGGTCATCGAGTCCAACAGGACCACCACGTCCATGCCCATTTCCACCAGGCGCTTGGCGCGCTCGATGGCGAGCTCGGCCACGGTGGTGTGGTCATCGGCGGGCCGGTCGAAGGTCGAGGCAATAACCTCGCCCTTCACGGTGCGCTGCATGTCGGTGACTTCCTCGGGACGCTCATCAACCAAAACCATCATGAGGTGAACCTCGGGGTTATTGGTGGTGATGGCGTTGGCGATGGACTGCAAGATCAGCGTCTTACCGGCCTTCGGCGGGGAAACGATCAGGCCACGCTGGCCCTTACCGATCGGGGCCACGAGGTCAATAACACGCGGGCCGATGAGCTTCGGGTCCGTTTCCAGACGCAGACGCTCGGTCGGGTAGAGCGGAACCAGCTTGGAGAAGTCAACGCGGTTGGTGTTCTCCTCCGGGTTCTTGCCGTTGATCGCGGTGAGCTTGACCAGAGCGTTGAACTTGGCACGTGAGGAAGCGTTCTCGTTTTCACGCGGCGCGCGGATGGCGCCCACCACGGCATCGCCCTTACGCAGGTTGTACTTCTTGACCTGGTTCAGCGTGACGTAAACGTCCGAGGGACCGGCAAGGTAACCGGAGGTGCGGATGAAGGCGTAGTTATCCAGCACGTCTAGGATGCCGGCGACCGGCAGCAAGACGTCGGAGTCATTCAGCTCGGTGTCATCAACATCGGGCTGGTTGCGGCCACGGCCGCGACGGTTGTTGGCGTTACGGTCATTACGATCGTTGCGCTCGGAACGGTCATTGCGCTCACCGCGGTCGTTGCCACGGTCATTGCGGTTCGCATTGCGTTCGCGGTTGCGCTCATTGCGTTCGCGATTGCGCTCACGGCGGTTGGCGTTGCGATCCTCGGCGGACTCGCGACGATTAGTGTTGCGCTCCTCGGAGGAATCGCGGTTACGCTCTTCGCCACGGTTCTCGGCAGACTTTTCGTCCTGTGCCTGAGCCTGAGCCTGAGCCTGAGCCTGGACCGGAGCCTCGACGGCTTCAACGGTGTCGTTCGACTCGTTGTTGTTCTCGCGACGGTTGCGGTTGCGATCACGACGATTGCGGTTACGCTCGCTGCGCTCCGGGCGTTCGGAACGTTCGGCGCGTGCCTCGTTGTTCTGGCTGCCCGATTCGGCGGCTTCGGCGGCGGGGGCCTCGGCCACTGCTGCGGGAGCAGATTCGGCGGGGGCTTCGGTGGCTACCGGTGCGTTGCCATTGGAATCGGCGCGGCGTGAGCGGGTGTTACGTCGCGGTGCGCGTTCCTCCACGGCGGGTGCCTGGGCTGCTGCCGGTTCCGGTGCAGCTACGGTCTCGGTGCTCGCGGCCACGGTTCCGCTGGAGTCGGCGCGGCGGCTGCGGGAGCGACGAGCAGGTGCTTCGGCCTTGGCCTCGGCAGCTACCGGTGCGGCAACCGCTTCGGTTTCGGTCTTGGTTGCTGCTGCGCTGGAGGAGCGGCGGTTGCCGGTCTTCGGTGCGGTTTTTGCCTTGGCCGGGGCCTTGGCTTCGGGGGCAGCCTCGGTAGCGGCGGCTGCCTCAACCTTGGGCTCCGCCTTGGCCTTGGCTGCGTCGCGGTCTGCGACGGAGCCTCCGCGCTGGTGGCTAGAGATCGCGCTGACAAGATCATTCTTGCGCATCCTCGACCCGCCGGTAATTCCCAGCTGGGACGCAAGTACCTGCAATTGTGCAAGCTTTAGGCCGGCAAGTCCGCCGCCCTTGGATGCGTTGTTTTCTTCCACGCCTGCAGTCAGGCTGGTGGTTTCGGTCACGAAGGTTCCTTCCCCCTCGTCGGGCGGATCGCATCAGAGAGATCCGCAACGATTGACTACTCCTTTATCCCGCGTCAGATGCGGGAGAAAGGTTCGGCCGTGCACAGCCCCAAATATCAGGGCAGATGCTTCGGTCGATCATGAGACACACCAAGGGATCGATTCACCAACAAGGTTGACGGAGTCCATCGGATGGTGTGGGTGTGCCTGCAGACCCAGCAGAAATGGTTTGTGATGATCGAAGCCCCCAAGATCCGCCCGCCAAAAGCGAGGAGAAGAGATCGATGGCTGCACGAAACGCGGTGAATCATCCACATATAACCGGAGGATTCTTTTCAAGCGGGTGCTAAAGCACTTCTACTCTAACACCCGTTGGCGCTACCGATTCAATTTGGACACGCCAGTTGGGCCCGGAACGGTCTGCGGCAAACGCCGATACAACATCGGCCGCCGCACGGGCTTGCTGCTGCCCCGCGCACAAAATCATCACCGTGGGCCCGGCGCCGGAAACCACCGCGGCGTAACCGGCGGCACGCACGTGCTCGATGAGTTCGGCGCTGGGTGCCATGGCCGGCGCCCTAAAGCTCTGGTGCAGGAAATCCTGCGTACCAACCATCAGGGATGCGGGGTCGTGGGCCAGGGCGTGAATCAGCAACCCCACCCGTCCCCCATTGGCCGCCGCCACCGCGTGCGGCACCGTGGCCGGCAACAACCCACGCGCGGCCTCGGTGGACAGTTCGATGTCGGGAATGGCGAGCACCGGAACAATGTCCGGATGCAGTACACCCTGTACCGTGCCGAATCCGGAATCCGTGGTCCAGGAGAGCGTCAGCCCACCGTAGACGGCCGGTGCCACATTGTCCGGATGACCTTCCCAGCGCGAAGCGGCTTGGAAGATTTCTTCGGTGCCGCCACGGCTGGCGGCGGGAAGTAGGGCATCGGCGGCGGCCAACGCGCTGACCATGGCCGCGGCGCTGGAGCCCATGCCACGACCATGCGGGATGTTGTTTCTCGCCTCAATGCGCAGACCCGCCGGCGTGAAGCCCAGTTCGGCCCAACGCTCGAGGATCGTCTTGGCGATCAGGTGCGTTTCATCGGTGGGCAGGGTTTGCGAACCCTCCCCGGTGATGGCCACGTGGACGCCTGCTTCGTCCACGGTGTGCACCACCAGGGTGTCCCACACCGAAAGGGCAAGTCCTAACACGTCGAAGCCCGGGCCCAGATTGGCACTGGTGGCCGGTACGTGTACCGCAATCGACTGTCCGGATTGGATCTGCGCCATGGGGGTCTGTGTATTCCTTATTTCCGGTGTGGGTGAGTACTTAGGACAGGCCGAGGGCCGAAGCCACCGAGACCACGTCAAACTCAACCTTGGTCGGCGTGACGGGCGAGCCGTCTTCGGTCTTCAGGGCCCAATCCGGGTCCTTGAGTCCATGACCCGTCACGGTGATGACGATCTTTTTGCCGGCCGGAACATTGCCCGCGGCGTGATGCTTGATGAGCCCGGCAACGCCAGCGGCGGAGCCCGGTTCCACAAAGACGCCTTCACGTGAGGAGAGCCAGCGGTGAGCCGCCAGAATCTGCTCGTCGGTCACCGAGTCGATGATGCCACCGGAGTCGTCGCGGGCCTCTTCGGCCTGCTTCCAGGAGGCGGGGTTACCGATGCGGATCGCGGTGGCGATGGTGTCGGGTTCGGTGACCGGATGGCCCAAAACGATCGGTGCGGCACCGGCGGCCTGGAAGCCCCACATGATGGGGGTCTTGGTGGATACCGGTGCGAGCTTTTCGCCGGCCTGGTTGGTGTACTCGGCAGCGTACTCCTTGTAGCCCTTCCAGTAGGCGGTGATGTTTCCGGCGTTGCCCACGGGCAACACATGGTAATCCGGGGCATCGCCCAGGTAATCGACGACCTCAAAGGCACCGGTCTTCTGACCCTCAATGCGTGCCGGGTTCACCGAGTTCACCAGGAAGACCGGGTAGTTCTCGCTGAGCTTGCGGGCGACCTCGAGGCAGTTATCGAAGTTACCATCAACCTGAAGCAGTTCCGCGCCGTGGGCGATTGCCTGGGAGAGCTTACCCATGGAAATCTTGCCGTCCGGGACCAACACCGCGCACTTGAGCCCGGCCTGGGTGGCGTAGGCGGCAGCGGAGGCCGAGGTGTTGCCCGTGGAGGCGCACACCACTGCCTTGGCTCCGGCGGCGACCGCTGCGGTCATCGCCATGGTCATGCCACGGTCCTTGAAGGACCCGGTCGGGTTCATCCCCTCAACCTTGAGGTAGACCTCCGAGCCGGTGAGTTCGCTCAGGGCCGGGGCGAACACCAGCGGTGTACCGCCTTCACCCAAGGTGATGACCTTGGTGTTTTCGTCAACGGGCAGGCGATCGGCATATTCGCGGATGACTCCGCGCCACTGGTGGGCCACTTAGTTTCCTTCAACTCGCAGGACGGATGTAACTTCTTGGACGGCATCCAACGATGCGACGGCGGCCACGGTAGCGGCCAACGCTGATTCGGTGGAGCGGTGGGTAACGATGCGCAGCATCGCCGATCCACCGTCGACGCTATCGCTTCCACTTTGGCGCAGGGCCTCAATGGAGACGGAGTTCGCGGCGAAGATCGCAGCGATGGCTGCGAGCACACCGGATTCATCCGAGACGCGCAAACCGATCGCATAGCTGGTGGTGATCTGCTCAAAGGACAGCGCGGTGTTCGGCTGCTGAGCCGCCACGGCGGGCAGCGGACCTCCGGAGACCACGCGGCGGGCCACGGCGACGGTGTCGCCCATGACGGCCGAAGCGGTGGGAGCGCCACCGGCGCCGGCGCCGTAGAACATCAGCTCACCGGCATTTTCTGCCTCAACAAACACCGCATTAAACGCACCGTGGACGGCTGCCAGCGGGTGGTTACGGCGCAATAGGGTCGGGTGCACACGCACACCAATGCCGTCCGCCGAGCGTTCGGCGATCGCCAGCAATTTGATGACCATGCCCGCGTCTTTCGCGGCAGTGACATCCGCGGCGGTGATCTTGGTGATGCCCTCGCAGTGAACATCGGCCAAGTCAAAGTCGGTGTGGAAGGCCAGCGAGGCAAGGATCGTGGCCTTCGCGGCCGCGTCGTGACCCTCAACGTCGGCCGTCGGGTCGGCCTCGGCATAACCCAGCGCCTGCGCCTGGGCGAGCACGTCGTCAAACGCGGCGCCGGTGGTGTCCATGGCGTCGAGGATGAAGTTCGTGGTGCCGTTGACGATGCCCATGATCTTGGTGATCCGGTCTCCGGAGAGCGAATCGGAGATCGGGCGAAGGATCGGGATGGCTCCGGCGACGGCAGCCTCGTAACGCAGCTGTGCACCGTGCTTGATGGCCAGGGCGTTGAGTTCGGCACCGCGGGCCGCCAGCAGCGCCTTATTGCCGGTGATGACCGAGGCGCCGTTGGACAGGGCCCGGGCGATCAACTCGCCGGCGGGCTCTAGGCCGCCAAGCAACTCGATGACAATGTCTGCCCCATCAACGAGCGCCGGAGCGTCGGTGGTGAATAACGCGGTCGGAATCTGCGCATCGCGCTTGGTCTCCAGGTTGCGCACGGCAATACCGCTGAGTTCAAGATTTGCTCCGGCGCGATCGGCCAGCACCGGTGCATCGGCGAGCAGGATGCGAGCCACTTCGGACCCAACATTGCCGCAGCCGAGCAGGGCCACCTTCAGTGTTTTCACGTGTTTTACTATGCTCCCAAATCGCGGGCCAACAAGTCTGCTTCGGTTTCCCTGCGGATGATGGCGCGGGCGGCGCCATTGCGGACAGCCACCACGGCCGGACGACCCAGGTAGTTGTAATTGCTGGACAGTGCCCAGCAGTACGCCCCGGTTCCCGGAACGGCCAGAAGGTCGCCGGCTGCAACATCCTCGGGCAGGTAAACGTCCCGTACGACTATGTCACCGGACTCGCAGTGTTTACCAACCACACGTGAAATAATCGGTTCACTTTCCGTCACACGGCTGGCCAGCACCGCCGTGTAATCGGCGTCATAAAGCACCGGGCGGGCGTTATCACTCATGCCGCCGTCCACCGAGACGTAGCGGCGCGGCGCTAAGCTGCCGTCCGCGGTTTCCACCTGGACGGACTTGCGCACACCTGCCTCGTAGAGGGTGAAGGTGGTGGGCCCGGCGATGGCGCGACCGGGTTCAATGGAGATGCGTGGCACCTTAAGTCCCAGCTCGGCCGCGGTGGCAGCAACCACCTCGGCCATGGCCGCCGCCAATACCGCCGGTTCACGCGGGGTGTCGGCCTCGGTGTAGGCGATGCCGTAGCCGCCACCCAAATCCAGCTCGGGCAGTTCGATGCCGTGCGCCGCCTTGATCCCGGCCATGAACGTCAGCATCTTCTGCGCAACCAGGGCGAAGCCTTCGGCCTCGAAGATCTGCGAGCCGATGTGGGCGTGCAGGCCCAGCAGGTTCAGCTCCGGGTGCTCCAGGGCAAAGTCGACGGCGGTCGTGGCCGGCGAGGCATCCTGACCGAGCTGCACCATCGAGAGGCCAAATTTCTGATCCTCATGCGCGGTTGCGATGAATTCATGGGTGCTGGCGTGCACACCGGGGGTCAGGCGCAACATCACGTTGGCACGCTTGCCGGTTTCGCGGGCCAGCAGGGCGACGCGCTCCAGCTCATCGAGTGAGTCCACCACGATGCGGCCGAGGTCGTCTTCGAGCGCTGTACGAATCTCCGTCACGGACTTGTTGTTCCCGTGCAGCGACAGGTTGGCCGGTGGAACCTGCGCCACGCGGGCGACGGCCATTTCGCCACCGGAGCAGGTGTCCAGGCGCAGGCCCTCAGCGGTGACCCAGCGGGCCACCTCGGTGCTCAAAAACGCCTTGCCGGCGTAGTAGACATCCACTCCCCCGCAGATTGACTCGAAGGCAGCGTCAAAGGCTTCCTTGAAGCCGCGAGCCCGGGCGCGGAAGTCATCCTCGTCCAGCACAAAGAGCGGAGTGCCGAACTCGCGAGCCAGATCGGAAACCTTGATGCCCTGAACGGCGAGCTCACCCCCCTCGGACCGGGCCACACCGGCTGCCCATTGAACGGAACGCAGGTCGTTAACATCGGCGGGCAGCGAAAGCCAAGCCGGTGCGAGGGGTGAAGAGGTCATCGTTCCTTACATCTTTTCCGGTGCGGATACGCCCAACAGGTCAAGCCCGTTGGCCAGGACTTGGGTGGTGGCGTCGTTGAGCCACAGGCGGGTTCCGTGGATCGGTTCCACGGCGCCCTCGCCCACGGGAGTGACACGGCAGGCTGCATACCAGGAGTGGTAGGCACCGGCCAGCATTTCGATGTGTCGTGCAATGCGGTGCGGTTCGCGGTGAGTGGCGGCCTTGGCAACAACCGAGGGGAACTGCCCCAGGGCTGCGAGCAGGTCATTCTCGGTTTCGTGGGTCAGCAGCGTCGCGTCGAAGTCGGTGCGCGTGACGCCCTTTTCCACGGCGTTTCGTGCCGCAGCGATGGAGCGTGCGTGCGCGTACTGGACGTAGAACACCGGGTTGTCGTTGGTGTTTTTCTTCAGCTGTTCCGGATCGATCGTCATCGGCGAATCGGCCGGGTAACGGCCCAGCGAGTAACGCAGGGCATCGGCACCGAGCCAATTAATCAGGTCGCGCAGCTCAATGATGTTTCCCGCACGCTTGGACAGACGGGCACCGTTGACGGAAATCAGCTGTCCGATCAGCACCTCGATGTTCTTGTCCTTGTCGTCCCCCGCGCAGGCGGCGATGGCCTTGAGGCGGTTGACGTAGCCGTGGTGATCGGCACCGAGCAGGTAGATCTTCTCGGGGAAACCACGATCCTTCTTCGAGAGGTAGTACGCGGCGTCTGCGGCAAAGTACGTCGGCTCGCCGTTGGCGCGGATCAGCACGCGGTCCTTGTCATCACCGAAGTCGGTGGTGCGCAGCCAGACGGCACCATCGGTGTCATCGATGTGACCCTGTTCGCGCAGGCGTTCCACGGCATTTTCTACGGCACCGCCGGCATGCAGCTCCTGCTCGGAGAAGAAGACGTCGAACTCGACGCCGAAGTCGTTCAGCGTCTCCTTGATGTCGGCCATCTGAGCGACGTACGCGGCTTGGCGCACGATCGGCAGGGCAGCTTCCTCGGTGAGCTGGCGAATGTCCGGGTGAGCGGAGGCTACGGTATCGGCCAGTTCCTTGATGTATTCACCCGGGTAGCCACCCTCCGGGACCGGCAGTCCGTGGAGGCGGTTGTAGACCGAACGGGCAAAGACGTTCATCTGGTTGCCGGCATCGTTGATGTAGTACTCGGAGGTGACGGACGCACCGCTGGCCTTGAGCACACGGGCGATCGAATCGCCGAGAGCTGCCCAGCGGGTGTGACCGATGTGCAGCGGGCCGGTGGGGTTCGCCGAGACGAATTCCATGTTGACGATGTGTCCGGCCAACGTGTCGTTGGTGCCGTACGCGGCGCCAGCCTCAACGATGGTCTTGGCCAGTTCACCCGCGGCGCCGGCCTCGAGGGTGATGTTCAGGAAGCCGGGTCCGGCGATCTCTACCTTGGAGATCCCTTCGACTTGCGTCAGTCGATCAGCGAGGATCGAGGCGAAGTCGCGCGGGTTCATGCCCGCCTTCTTACCCAGCTGCAGGGCGATGTTGGTGGCCCAATCCCCGTGTTCGCGACTCTTCGGTCGCTCCACACGCACTGCCTCGGGTACTTCAACGGAAATCTGGCCGGCGTCGAGGGCATCACGGAGGCAAGCGGAAATGGCTGTGGAGAGTTCTTCAGGAGTCACTCTTCAAGGATAGCGGTGCCCGTGGGCGCCATCGGACGATATGACGTCGCGGTGTCGCACACATCAACGGCACATTTGGTGGGCCGGACGGCTTCAGCGGAGAGTCGATTTGCGGTTCACCTGTTCACACCTGCTAAGCTCGTCTACGTTCCCAGCCGAAAACATTTTGTGAAACAGTATTTTCGGCACAAGCCCTCGTAGCTCAGGGGATAGAGCGTCCGCCTCCGGAGCGGAAGGTCGAAGGTTCGAATCCTTTCGAGGGCACCAAAAGAAAAGCTCCTGTTGTTCCAGTTTTACTGGAACAACAGGAGCTTTTTTCATGATCACTCATAAGACCGGCATCCGGTTTGTCCTACATCTCGATGAGCTGACCAACCGAGGCCGCCGCGGCGAATCGTTGATTCCAAATGGGGCGCTGAGGCTGTATGTGGCGGTGAAGCGGCCCCAGAACCAACACCAGCGCCTAGCATTGCTGTTCTTTTTTCGATATCACTGGACACGTTGTGTCGACTGGGGATCACGTTCGGCCTATGCGAAAACAATAACTATCGAGGTTGGGTAGAATTGACATAAATCCTCGTCATCATGGGGAATTATTTCTACCCCCGGCGGGAGTCATCATGCGCGCCTCGGAAAACGACGCCTCGCAGCCCGTAGCCGATCTGTTGATACACGAGACCCGGACGCAGCCCTGGGACCCGGAACGAACGGCACTTTTACTTCCAAAGCCGGATCCCGAACCGCGGCGTAGACACCTCGTTGCCCGACGTGTTGCCAACACGTTCAAGACGCTGATCGCTATCTTGGTGATCACCGAGCTTGTAGCCGTCTCGTTCATCTGGTTCACGCCGCCCCGTACCTCGTTCATGCTGCAGAACCAGAGCGGGCCCATCGCTTATCAGTTTGTTTCCCTGGATCACATCAGCCGATACATGATCGCTGCCACCATCGCGCATGAAGATGAAGACCTCGGATCTCGCGCGGGGGCATTCAACTTCACCGAGTTCAAGGCCCGTGCGGTTGCACACATTGATGGTGGCGAAGACCCCAGCGGATCAACGATCCCGCAGCAGCTGGTCAAAAACATCTTTCTCTGGCCGGGCCAAAGTGGCTTCCGTAAGGGTCTGGAGGCCGTATTGGCCACGCAGTACAGCCTGACGCTTTCGGATCAACGGATCATGGAGCTTTACCTGAACTACGCGCAGTTTGGCCCTCGTTTGTATGGGATCTGTGCTGCGTCTTGGTACTACTTCGGCACTCCCCCATATTTCATGAATGAGTACCAGGCAGCCCAATTGATGGGTGTCCTACCGCTACCCAGCAGGGTTGAGCGTGCGCCGGGTGGCGGAATACTTCTGGATTCACGGGCTCATCCTGGCGCGTGGAACCTGGTCAACGGGGCGGCCAATGTCCACGTTCCGCGACAAATTGCCGGTATGGGCGGCTGGAAATCGGCCGTTGGCACCATCGGAATTTCTGACAGTGCCTCGGACTATGCCGATGAGCGGCTGCCCGGAGCCTCCGCGCACAACGTGGCCTGCACCAGTTATCCGGAAGACGTGGTGGACTTGCTGCGCGAACAAGGCGTCGAGTTCGACTCGCAGTCGATGAAGATCACCAAAGACCTGTAGCCGACTCAGATGGGTGCGACCCTGTTGAGGTGGCAAACCCTGCTGCGGCAGGGGAACCAGGAATTTTAGTGGTGCCTCTTGGCGGGCGACGTTTCACGGACATTCGCTGGCGCAGTTTTATGCCGACTCGCACAACCGCACAAAATACCGGCGTTTCGGGGTCCGAAGCTCCCTCACGCACACCATCGGAGCGTCCCGATTCGAGTGAAATCATCAGAACAGGGGTACCGGAAAAATAAGACAGCCCCCGTGGTGACGGCGAATCTCCACGGGGGCCTAACCGCCGCTCCTTTGAGAAAAGGGGCATTGGCTTCCATGAACACTACAGCCATTGGGTCCAAGAGGCCGCATCGCAGCTAGGTGATCCGCACTACACTTCCCCCTGCGCCGAGGTGAACAGGACTATCTGCCGATCCCGTTCTCGTAGGAATACACCACAATCTGCACCCGATCCCTCAGCTCAAGCTTGCGCAGGATGGCCCCAATATGAGTTTTGACGGTTGATTCGCTCAGGAACAACCGGCCCGAGATCTCTTGATTTGTCAGGCCGAGTGCCACGGCCGCAAACACTTCGGTTTCGCGATCGGTGAGTGCGGCGAAATTCTCGGGTACTTCGCGTGCCGGTTCCGGCTCAGATTCCAGCAGTGCTGCAAGATTTTGTGGGGCGATGACGGAGCTTCCCGCATGCACGGCGCGAATGGACGCGCAGACAAACTCCGGAGTGCTGTCCTTGAGAATAAATCCGCTGGCCCCGTGACGCACTGCGGTGGCCGCGTGCTTGTCCCAGTCGAAGGTGGTGAGCATGATGATCTTCGGAGCCCGGCCCGTCTTGGCCGGATCCGTTTCAAAGATTCGCCGCGTCGCTTCGACACCATCCATGGGCGTCATTTGCACATCCATCAGCACCACGTCGGGACGCGTAGCGGCCACGGTCCGGAGTGCCTCGGTGCCATCGGCTGCCTGGCCCACCACTTCCATATCAAGCTGTGCGCCCAAGATGATGGCAAGTCCGGAACGAAAAAGTTGTTGGTCATCGACCAACACCACGCGGATCATGTTCTCGTTCAACGTCATACCCATTCTTTATTCAGCGGAAAAGTTGCGGCGATGGTGAAGGTACCAGGTACTCCTCCAGCACCGTCGTCGGTATCAATACTCAGTGTTCCGCCAACCGACGCCAAACGCTCGCGCATGCCACTGATCCCGGTACCCACCCGCGTTTCGGCGAAATTGCTGCAGAACTCGTTGGTCACGCTCAGGGTATAGCTGCTCGCTCCCCAATAGTGACGAACCCCGATATCCGTGTTTTCGGTACCGTGGTGCAACGCGTTGGCCAGCATTTCTTGGATGACGCGCCTGATCACGGGAAGGATGTGCGCGGGAAGCGGAAGGCTCTGCCCGAGCATCTCCTCGGTGACGACGTATCCTGTGGTCCGAACGCCATGCAGGATCCCCGAGATGTCCGAAAAGCTCGGCGGCACCAATCCCAGCTGTGCAGTTTGTAGGGCCTCCGATGGCATCGGCGAGCCACCCGGTGGTAGGGACTCGGCTGTTTGGTTGAGTACCTGGCGCACCTCCCCCAAGGAACGCCGTGCGGCGTCGGCGATGGTGCCGGTGGTTTCGCGGATACGTGCCACATCGGCATCCGGAATAAATCGGATGGAATCGGCTTGAGCGATGATCACTGCCAACGAATGACCCACCACGTCGTGCACGTCTCTGGCTAGCGCGGCGTTTTCTGCCCGCAATCGAGCCAGCTCCAAGGCACCCTCGGCCTCGGCCTTGGCCTTGACCGTGCTGCGTTCGGCGCTTTGTCGTCCGGTGAAGAGCCGAAAGAGCAGACCCAACAGCCATGGCAGCGTCATGACCGAGATCACCACGGCGAAGACGGCAAGCACCTGCTTATTTGATGGCCATCCGTTGGATTCCATGGCCCGGAACAGTGGATTCGAAATCCACGAATCGACGGCAACGATGTAATACGTGCCCAGCACCGATCCTAAGGCGATCGAAAGTCCGGTCAGCAGGACCCACACCCGGGAACCATTCAGTGCCACCATGCCGACCACATAGAGCATGCCGATCTGGGCGAAGTTGATGTCCACCCCGGACAGCATCTGGGCCGCCGTCCCTCCCCACACGAGAATCACGGCCAAGGTAGGAAGTGCCCGCGCACATCCGATGGCCACCGTCGCGGCAAGAATGTAGTAGGTGTACTCCCCAAAGGCGGAGCCGCCATAGGACATGTGGAAAAGGTACTCGTGGCAGAGTGCCGCCACCATCAGGTACACCAGTGCCAGACTGACATCTGCGGGCCAGCCCCAGCGCCGACGTCGGGGCATGGGATACGGCGTCACCTCGCGGCCGGGCATCGTTTTGCTCATCGAGGCCGTCCCTGCCCCACATCGATGCTAGGCCCAGCCATGGCCGGGGCCGTCCTCGACGGGGTTAACAAGACGCAATTGTGCATACTCCTACGGTAGTCGGCCCCACCCAGCTCGTGAGTCACCCTTAGGTACCGTACCCCTGGGCCCACGGTACAGATCTTGGCTTCACACCTTGAGACCGCGGCCCGATGTGCTCGGCGCAAAAATGGCAAAGACTTGATGTCATGATGAAATTTCCCTCACAAGCTGGACGCTCGGCACGGAACAAAGCATTGCGCCTGTGCATCGTGATGACCGGTGTGTTGGTCTTTGTGGTCTCGCTCCTGGGTCTGGGTTACGCGTTGAAGCCAACGGCGGGCGAGATGACTACGGCCGGCTTTGACACGATCGCCGGGAAATCGGCGGGGAGCACTTCTGCGCAGGTGCTGGCGCTGGGGGAAAAATATGGAAATGGCAGGATCCCGACCTCGGAGTTGGTTCAGGTGGCACCCGGGCGATACCTGACGCCCGATGCCGCCGCCGGATTCTCGGCGCTGGCCGCCGGACTGCGGGCAGCGGGGCACGAGGTCAAGATCAATTCGGCGTATCGCACGTTGGCCGAACAAGAGGAACTGGTCAGCGACTTGGGCTTGCTGGGCGAAGGGGGTACGGCGGCCGCGGTGGGTACCAGTGAGCACGGCATGGGGATCAGCGTTGATCTGACGCTCAGCGGTGCCGCCCTGACCTGGATGCTTGCACGGGGGCAGGATTATGGCTTTAGCAAGACCGTGGCCGAGGAACCGTGGCACTGGACGTGGATCGGCATCGACTGACGCCCTTAGGCGGCCCTCACACCGGCACCCAGCGGTCAGTGTGGCCAGCGCGGAGTCAGCTCTGGGCCCACCGCGACTCCACCATCCCTGTGGAATAGGCTTATCAACGCCTTCCGTAGCGTAACGTGAGGATGTTTGATCGTACGCGGGGAAAGAGTAGTCAACATGTTTTCAGGTGCTTGGTGGTGGGCGACCGCCCTTCTGCTCGTCGATCTCACCATCCGCGTGCTGGCGGTGATCATCGTCCCGCGCAACCGCCGTCCCACTTCGGGTATGGCGTGGCTACTGGCGATCTTCCTGATTCCCTATTTCGGGGTCATCGCCTTCCTGCTCATCGGCTCCCCCAAGCTGCCGCGCAAACGGCGCAAGGTACAGAGCGAGATCAACTCCTTTATGCGCGAGGTGACGGCCGAGGAACGCCACGAGGAAACCCACGAGCAGAATCCCGCATGGTTCAACTCGCTGGTGAAGATGAACGCCACTTACGGCGGACTGCCCCTGCTGGCAGGGAATTCGGGCCAGCTGCTCGGCGACTACGAGCAAACCATCAAGGCGATGTCAGCCGCCGTGGACGACGCCACCGACTACGTTCACGTGCAGTTCTACATTTTGAGCTCGGATGCGACCACCAACGGCTTCTTCGAGTCCCTGGAGCGCGCCATCGCCCGTGGTGTGATCGTCAACGTCATGCTTGATCACTGGGCATCACGCGGCAAAAAGTACTACGCGGCCACCAAGGCACGCCTCGATGCCATGGGCGCGAGCTGGAGATTGATGCTGCCGCTGAAACCGCTGGAAGGAAAGTTCCAGCGGCCCGATCTGCGTAACCACCGCAAGATCCTGATCATTGACGGCACCGTGGGCTACATGGGTTCACTGAACATGATTTCGCGCGACTACAACGTGCCCAAAAATATCAAGCGCGGCCTGAAGTGGCAGGAACTGGTGGTGGAGTTGCGTGGCCCGGCCGTGGCAACCCTCGATGCGGTGTTCATCTCCGATTGGTACTCCGAAACCGGTGAGGTTATCAGCGCCGGTGTGCGTCGGGACGAGCTGGTGGCCAGCGGGGAGCATCTGGGCCGGATCAGCAAAGCGCTCATCGACCACAACACCGAGGCCGGGACCATGCTCACCCAGGTGGTCCCCTCGGGTCCGGGTTTTGAGCGCGAGAACAACCTGCGGCTTTTCCTGGGCCTGATCCACGCGGCACAAAAACGCATCGTGATTACCTCCCCCTATTTTGTGCCCGATGAGTCACTGATGTACGCCATCACCTCCGCGGTGGCCCGCGGGATCCCGGTGGATCTTTTTGTCTCGGAGATCGGTGATCAGGCGCTGGTTTACCACGCTCAGCGTTCCTACTACGAGGAATTGCTGCGCGCCGGAGTGAGAATCTACCTCTACCCCGCGCCGTACATTTTGCACGCCAAACACTTCACCATCGACGACGAGACGGCGCTGATCGGCTCGAGCAATATGGACATGCGCTCCTTTGGATTGAACATGGAAGTGTCCATGCTGGTGCGCGATGTGGGCTTCGTGGCGCAAATGCGTGAGGTCGAGGATCACTACCGTGAGCTCAGCCGACTGCTGACCCTCGAGCAATGGATGGAGCAACCCCTACGCTCCACCGTGCTGGACAATCTGGCGCGGCTGACCTCCGCCCTGCAGTAGTCAGGCGCGCCCAGACAGACGCCAAGCAGTAGCCAAACCCTTCCCGGGCAGCAAAAAGCCGCGCTTCCCACCTTGGTTCCCCCACTCAAGGGGGAACTGAGGTGCGCGAAGCGCGGCTTCTCCGGGGTTATTAGGTCGCCGACGCCCCCAACAAGCGCGGACACATCGACTCGGAGACTACTGCAGCATGGTCCGATCATCGAGCTGAGCGCCCTTGATCTTTTCGAACTCGTGCAGGAGGTCGGGAACCGTCATCTTGGCCTTCTGCTCGGAGTCCAAGTCCAGAATGATCTGGCCATCGTGCATCATGATCAGACGGCTGCCCAGGCGCAGCGCCTGTTCCATATTGTGTGTGACCATCAGCGTGGTCAGCTGATGACGCTGAACGATCTCTTCGGTCAAACGGGCGACCAGGGCCGCGCGCTGCGGATCAAGGGCAGCGGTGTGCTCATCAAGCAGCAGGATCTTGGGCCCGGAGAACGTGGCCATCAACAAGCTCAGCGCCTGGCGTTGACCACCGGAGAGCAGCCCGACCTTGGCCTTGAGCCGGTTTTCGAGTCCGAGTTCGAGGGATTTGAGTTCCTCAACAAACCGCTCACGCTTTTTCCTAGTGACACCGGGCGCCACACCGCGGAAGGTGCCGCGGCCCAGGGCCAGGGCCATGTTTTCCTCGATGGACATATTCGGTGCCGTGCCGGCCATCGGGTCCTGGAACACGCGGCCGATGTATTTGGCGCGAGCGTGATCTGCCAGCTTGGTGACATCTTTGCCAGCGATCGACACGTTACCGGTATCGGGGCGCAGCTTGCCGCCCACCATGTTCAGCACCGTTGACTTACCGGCACCGTTGGAACCGATGACCGTGACAAATTCGCCATCGGTCAGTCTCAGGTTGATATCGCGCAGGGCCTTGCGCTCATTCACGGTCCCGGGGAAAAACGTCTTGCTCAGGTTGGTGATCTCAAGCATCGATACCCACCTCCTTGATGTCCTGGTTGGTGGTGGCCTTGCCGCGGATGCGGATGCGGTTGGCGAACTTTGAGAAGCCCTTCCACTGGGGCAGGATCAGGGCGATGACCACCAGCACGGCGGAGATCAGCTTCATGTCGTTCACTTCCAGGCCGGCGTTCAGGGCCAGCTGGATGACCAGTCGGTAGATGACCGAGCCCAGGACAACGGCCAGGGCGGCGAGCCAGATGAACCGCTGACCGAAGATCGCCTGGCCAACGATGACCGAGGCCAGACCGATCAGGATCACGCCGATGCCCATACCGATGTCCGCAAAGCCTTGGAACTGCGCGATCAGTGCGCCGGCGAAGGCCACCAGACCGTTGGACAGGGCCAGACCCAGAATCTTCTGGTTGTCGGTGCTCACCCCGAAGGAGCGAATCATTTCCTCGTTGTCGCCGGTGGCGCGCATGGCCAGGCCAACATCGGTGCGCAGGAACCAGACGATCAGGCCCACCACCACGAGGCAGCCAAGGAACAAGATGGCTAGCGAGGTGGGGGTCCCCAACAACCTGTTTTCACGCAACGGGGAGATCAGCGTGTCTTCACCCAGCAGGGAGACATTGGCCTTGCCCATGATGCGCAGATTGATCGAATACAGCGCGATCATGGTCAGGATTCCGGCCAGCAGGCCATCGATCTTGCCCTTGGTATGGAGCAGGCCGGTGATAACGCCGGCGAGGGCACCAACAACAAAGGCCAGCAGCGTGGCGATGAGCGGGTTGGTGCCGTTAACGATCAGGATCGATGCCGTGGCGGCACCGGAGGTGAAGCTTCCATCTACCGTCAGGTCGGGGAAGTCGAGAATGCGGAAGGTCAGATAGACCCCGAGGGCCATGATTGCGTAGATCAGGCCGAGTTCAACCGCGGTGATCATGGGTGGATCCTTGCGTTATGAGGTGTGGGTTAATGCTGTTGGCCGGTCGGTCTTAGTCCGACCGGCCAACAACGAGCGAGGAGAAGCCCCGCTGTTTACTTGTAGGTTTCTACCGCTTCGGAAAGCAGATCGGCCGGGAAGGTGACGCCGATCTTCTTTGCTGCGGCGGTGTTCAGGTACAGCTCGGCCTGGGTGATGGTCTCCACCGGCATGGACTCGGGCTTCGCTTCACCCTTGAGGATCTTCACGGCCATGGCGGCGGTCTGCTCACCGAGCTTCTCGTAGTTCAGGCCGTAGGTTGCCGTGGCACCGCGCTTGACCGACGATCCATCGGCGGAAATCACCGGGATCTTTTTGTCCTGCGAGACCTGGATCAAACCCTCGAGTGCCGAAACGACGGCGTTGTCGGTCGGGACGTAGAAGGCGTCAACGTTCAGGCTTGATGCCGCCTGCTGCACCTCGGAGGAGGCGGAGATGGCCTTTTCCTCGATGGTCAGGCCCAGCTCGGCTGCCGCTTCCTTGGCCCACTTGACCTGGACGGCGGAGTTGGCTTCACCCGAGGAGTAGACAATGCCCACGGATTTGGCTTCCGGCTTGATCTTGGTCAGCAGTTCCAACTGCTCCTTGACCGGGTTCTTATCCGAGGTGCCGGTGACGTTGGCACCGGGTGCCTCGGCGCTGGCCACGAGCTTGGCATCAACCGGATCGGTGACGGCGGAGAAGAGCACCGGGATCTCGGTGATGGACTGGGCTGCTGCCTGCGCCGCCGGGGTGGCGATGGCCAGGACCAGATCGATGTCCTTGTCGGAAGCGAACTTGCCGGTGATCGCGGTGTTGGTTGCCGCTTCACCCTGCGGGTTCTGCTCATCGTAGGAGATCTTGTCGCCGGTGTAACCGGCATCGGCCATACCCTTCTTGAATCCCGTAGCCACGGCATCCAGTGACGGGTGCGTGAGGTACTGGTTGATGCCAATCTTGACCGGACCCTCGGCAGCTGCGCCGGAGGTTGGGGATTCGGCACTTGAGCCGCCGCAGGCGGAGAGCAGAAGTGCTGTGGCGGCAACCCCGGCTGCGAGTTGTACGGACTTGAAGAGTTTCATGATGTTCCTTTCATGGCGTGCGAGCGTCATGCCTGATGTTCTGTGATGTCCAATTTTCCGGGCATTTCAGGATTTGTACGTCCCTCGCCAAGCGGTAGGAAGTTCTCCTCGTGAATTGCTTCGATCCTACATGTGAAGCTACTCACATTTCTTCCATCTACCCTGAATTGCAAGACAATTCGTCAGGATACCAGCAGGAGTGCGTGCAACTTTGGTCTGTGACGGACATAAAACAGACAAGTTGTATCTCCACACCGGCAGATTCAGACGCTACCGTGGACAACCCAGTTTCCCGCAGACGATCCGGCGCACCCACCGGAGAGAACACGGCGGCCGCTACAGGTTGCCGATTCGGCGCCGCGCGCGCCATCATGGCCGCCGGGATCCGGCCGGATGCTGGCATAGACTTGTGTCATCATGGCCCTGACGATTTCGTATCCCGAAGCCCTTCCCGTATCCGCGCGACGTGATGACATCATGTCCGCCATTAAGGACAACCAGGTGGTCATCGTCGCCGGTGAAACCGGTTCCGGAAAGACCACGCAGCTGCCCAAGATGCTCCTCGAGTTGGGCATGGGCAAACGCGGCATGATCGGGCACACCCAGCCCCGCCGGCTGGCAGCACGTACCGTCGCCGAGCGCATCGCCGAAGAACTCGGCACCACCATCGGCGCCGAGGTGGGCTTCCACGTGCGTTTCACCGGCGAAGTCTCCCGCGCCACCCAGGTCAAGGTGATGACCGATGGCATCCTGCTGGCCGAGATTCAGCGCGACAAGCTGCTGAAGAAGTACAACGCGATCATCATCGATGAGGCCCACGAACGCAGCCTGAACATCGACTTCCTGCTGGGCTACCTGCGCCGCATCCTGCCCAAGCGCCCGGATCTGAAAATTGTCATCACCTCCGCCACCATCGACCCGCAGCGCTTTGCACAACACTTCGCCGCCGAAAGTCCACAGGGCGAAGAACCGATCCCGGCACCGATCATCGAGGTCTCCGGACGTACCTTCCCCGTGGAGGTGCGCTATCGCCCGCTGAATCCCGCCGATGGCATGGACGAGGATGAATTGGATCCGGACTCGGCGGTGGAGGATCGGGACCCACTGGATGCGATCGCCGAGGCCGTGGACGAACTTGCCACCGAGGCTCCGGGTGACATTCTGATCTTCTTCCCCGGCGAGCGCGAGATTCGTGATGCCGCCGAGGTCTTACGTGCCCGGGTACAGACCAACCGGCGTTTGGCCGGCACCGAGATTCTGCCGCTTTTTGCGCGGCTTTCCCTGGCCGAGCAACACCAGGTCTTTAATCCGGGGAAAAACCGACGGATCGTGTTGGCCACCAACGTTGCGGAAACTTCGCTGACGGTGCCGGGCATCAAGTACGTCATCGACACCGGCACCGCCCGCATCTCCCGCTATTCGCACCGCACCAAGGTGCAGCGCCTGCCCATTGAACGGGTTTCCCAGGCCAGCGCCAACCAGCGTTCGGGGCGTTGTGGCCGCGTATCCGACGGCATCGCCATCCGTCTGTATTCCGAGGAGGACTTCACCTCCCGTCCGGCGTTCACCGACCCGGAGATTCTGCGCACCAATCTTGCCGCGGTGATCTTGCAGATGAGTTCGATGGGCGTGGTGCGCACCGCACGCGACGTCGCCGACTTCCCCTTTGTCCAGCCCCCCGATGCCAAGTCCGTTAACGATGGCATCGCGCTGCTGCGCGAACTCGGTGCCCTGAACACCGGAACCGATGCGTCCATCACCAAAATTGGTTCACAGCTGGCCCAGTTGCCGGTTGATGTTCGCCTGGGTCGCATGATTGTTGAGTCAAGCACCCGTGGCTGCGCCAAGGAAGTCATGGTGCTCGCCGCTGCCCTCTCCATTCAGGACCCACGGGAGCGGCCGAGTGAGGAAACGGGCAAGCGTGAACGCGCGGCAGAAATGCACAAGCGTTTTGTGGATGCGAAGTCGGACTTCTCCTCACTGCTGAACCTCTGGCGTTATCTGCAGGAGCAGCAGAAGGAGCTCTCTTCCTCCGCCTTCCGTCGACTGTGCAAAAACGAATACATCAACTACCTGCGCGTGCGTGAATGGCAGGATCTGTTTACGCAGCTGCGGCAGCTGGCCAAACCGCTGGGCATCACCATCTCTCCCGAGCCCGTGGACCCGGCGACCAACGAGGATGCCATCCACATTTCCCTGCTGGCCGGCCTGTTGGGGCATGTGGGTTCCTGGGATGAGCGCAAGCGCGAATATGTGGGGGCCCGCGGTACTCGCTTCTCCGTCTTCCCCGGTTCCGCACTGTTCAAAAAATCCACCGAGTGGGTCATGGCCGCCGAGCTGGTGGAAACCAGTCGGCTCTGGGCGCGCACCGTGGCACGGCTGGATCCCAAATGGGTGGAGGAGATCGCCGGAGATCTGCTCAAGCGCAACTACTCCGAACCCCATTGGTCACGCAATGCCGGTGCGGTCATGGGATACGAGAAGGTCACGCTCTTCGGGCTGCCGATCGTCCCGCGCCGCCGCATCCAGTATTCGCGGGTTGACCCCGAGCTCTGCCGTGAACTGTTCATCCGCAATGCGCTGGTGGAGGGTGATTGGAAGACGCACCATAAGTTCTTTGCCCGCAACCGCCGGGTGCTCGAAGACATTGAGGAACTCGAGACCCGCATGCGTCGGCGCGATCTGCGGGTCAGCGACGATGACCTCTTCGAGTTTTACGATGCGCGCCTGGGCGCCAATGTCCTCTCCGAGCGGCACTTTGACCGCTGGTGGAAGGCAGCTCGGCATGAGGATCCCACGCTGCTGGACTTCAACCCGGAGGACATGCTCCAGGCGGACGCCACGGAACTTGATGAGGCAGCCTACCCACGTACCTGGCGTCACGGCACGCTGGATCTTGATCTGGTCTACGAATACAACCCCGCCGCCCGCGCCGGAGAATCCGATGGCGTCTCGGTACGGGTCCCGGTGCTCTTCTTAAACCAGCTGGACCCCGTGCGTTTCCGTTGGCTCATCCCGGGGCTACGCGTGGAGCTGGTCACCGCGCTGATCAAGTCACTGCCCAAGGCCATCCGGAAAAACTTTGTACCCGCTCCCGATGTGGCTCGCACCGCGGTGGCCGCGCTCGAAGCGGACTTTAATCCGGAGACCGACGATCTGGCGGCCTCGCTGGAACTGGTGCTCCGCCGGCTCAAGGGTGTGGTCATCGAACCCGGTTCGTGGAATTGGGAGGCGCTGCCGGCCCACCTGCGTTTCACCTTCACCATCCTTGATGCCGAGTCGAAGGTGCTTGACGAGTCGCAGGAACTAGCCGTGCTGCAGCAGTCCCTGGCCGCGGCTAACCGCTCCGCCCTGGCCCGGTCGTTGGGCATCAAGCCCGGTGCCGCGCTCCCCGGTGCCCCGGGAGCTGCCAACGGGGCGCGGGGCGCCAAGGCGGGTTCCGGTTCCACGGTGCCTCGGGGTGGCTCGCTGCCCGCTTCCACCTCCGGTGCTCGGCGTGGATCCGCGGGTTCGGCCGTGGCCACCACCGTGTGGGAACGTACCGGTTTGAGCGACTGGGACGCGTCGGTGGGCAACAACGGGGTCATCACCCCCAAGGTGGTCACTCAGGTCGCAGGTCAGCAGGTCACCGCCTACCCGGCGTTGCTTGATGACAAAACCTCGGTACGCCTGACCGTCTTCCGCAATCCGGTGGAGCAGCTCGCCGCCCACCGCACCGGCGTGATCCGATTGCTGCTGCTGAAGGTACCCTCCCCCGCACGCTACGTCCTTGATCACCTGAACAATCTGGAAAAGCTGGTCTTTACCCAGAACCCGCACGGCAGCGTGGACGAATTGATCCGCGACTGCACCATGGCGGCGGTGGACAAGTTGGTCCCCGAGACCCTGCCCTTCACCCAGGCGGAGTTTGAGGCCTTGTACGAGCAGGTCCGTGCCGAACTCATCGACACCGTCTTCAGCGTCACGGCCATCGTCGAGAAGGTGCTCTCCGGTGCCCGCCGGATCAACAAGGAGATCAAGTCGGTCTCCTCGATGGCGCTGATTAATGCCCTGAACGACGTGAAGTCGCAGCTCGGGCAGCTCGTGTACCCCGGCTTTGTGGCCAACACCGGTTATGCGCAGCTGGCGCAGTTGCCCCGGTACATCTCCGCCATCGAAAAGCGGCTGGAAAAATTGGCCGGCGGCGCGGTGAATCGTGACAACGTGGCCATGACCGACATCCAGTCCCTCGAGGATGACTACGATGCCGCCCTGTCTCAACTGGTGCCCGGCACGCGCACCCCGGCGCCCTTGGCTGCGGTGAAGTGGATGCTGGAGGAATACCGGGTCTCACTCTTCGCTCAGGAACTGGGGACCGCGTACTCGGTGTCGGCCAAACGGATCCGCGTTGCCATGCGTGAGGGGCTGGCCGCCGCGTCCTAGGACGGCGTGGATCATCACCCGTTCTCAAGCGACAGATGCCCACCTCGAATGATTCTGGACGAATCGCTCGAGGTGGGCATCTTTTTCTGCGGTACTCCGCCGGGCATCGTTAGCCGACGTCTGTCGCCTAAGCCTGTCGCCTACGCGTCCGGAATAACATCTCCGTGGCCATCGAGGCGCAGGGCGGCGCGCAGCTGCTGCGCATTATTGTCTAGGCTGGCCGGATCCGGGTCGATCTCGGCACGCGCCAAATCGAAATCTGCCAGCGAATTAGTGGGCCACACATGCACGTGCAGGTGCGGCACCTCAAATCCTGCGACCATCAGCCCGGCCCGCTCGGAGCCAAAGGCGGCCTTCTGGGCGCGGCCGATGTGTCCGGCCACCAGCATCAGGTGATCGAGTAAGTCCGCCGGTGCGTCGGTCCACTCATTAATCTCTTCGCGCGGCACCACCAGGGTGTGGCCGTTGGTGATCGGGCCGATGGACAAGAACGCCACCGCACGATCGTCCTTCCAGATAAAGCGCCCGGGAATCTCGCCATTGATGATCTTGGTAAACAGCGTGCTCATGCACCCTCCTTGGGGGTTCTCGCCCAATGCGGCGAAATCGAGAAAAATAGGTGTTGCGGCACGACGGGAGCCTGGGGACCACGTCGAAGCCGATGTTCCGTGCACCTCTGGCATTGAGCCTATCAATCACCCGGTGCACCGAGCATGTGGATGATGCCGGCAGCGCGTGATGTAACCGCCGGTGGCTTAAGGCAGCGGACCCGTGGCTGCCGGGCGTGCGACGTCGGCACAATATTGTGACCACGAGCCCGGGTAGAGAGCCGCCCGCACGCCGATGGATTCCAGGGCAAGAATCTGGTGCGCGGCGGTCACCCCGGATCCGCAATAGGCGGCAACCTTCGGCGCCGCGGCACCGGCGGTGATGCCCAGCTCCGCCAACTGACGACGCAATATATCCGCATCAATAAAGTGCTGGTTTGCGTCGAGGTTCACGGTGGTCGGCCTGTTCACGGCGCCCGGGATGTGCCCGGCGCGCGGGTCAACCGGTTCCTGTTCGCCGCGGTAGCGCTCGGCGGCCCGGGAGTCCACCAGGATTCCGTGCTCGGGGTAGCTCAAAACGTTCTCCAGCTCGATGACTGGCATGCTGCCCCAACCCAACTCGACATTTCCCGCCCCGGGGGTCACCTCACCGGTTTCCAGGAGCAATCCCGCGGAGCTCCAGGCACCCAGACCACCGTTCAACACCAGCACCTCACCGAATCCCGCATGGCGCAATAGCCACCAGCCGCGAGCCGCGGCCAGGGCGCCGGTGGCGTCGTAGAGCACCACGATGGAATCGGTGTTAATGCCCCAGCGGCGCGCGGAGGCGGCCAGGTCGCCCGGCCAGGGCAGCGGGTGGCGGCCCGCGGCCGGGTGAGCCGGCGCGGCAAGCTCGGACTCCAGATCAACAAAGACCGCTGAGGGTAGGTGCCCGGCCAGGTAGTCGCTGTGTCCACTGCCAACGCTTTGACCCAGCTTCCAGCGCACATCGAGCAGCACCACGTCGGCATCGGTTTTCAACAGCGTCGACAATTCGTCCGCTGAGATCAATGTTTGGTGAATTCGTTCCATGCTCGGCTGCTCCCGTGTCTATTTTGCTGGCCCGCTGCCCGCCCTTCTTCCAGCCTAGTTCCCCCGCCGACTCGCGGGGCCCCACGGCCCGGCGTCCGGTTCGGTAGGCTTACTCGGGTGGATACAACACCCTTGATTCTATTGCCCGAGCCTTCCGCCTCCCGATCATGGGTTGACGCGGCCGTACGAACCATCGAGGCCGAAGCCATGCGCTCGGCCGACACCCACCTGCACAAGCTTTCACTGCCGGCCGCGTGGGGCATCGATCTGTATCTCAAGGACGAATCCACGCACCGCACCGGCAGCCTGAAACACCGTTTGGCCCGCTCCTTGTTCCTCTATGGTCTGGTGAATGGGTGGATCACCGAGGGGACGACGATTGTGGAGGCCTCCTCCGGATCCACCGCGGTGTCCGAGGCGTACTACGCCCAATTGCTCGGCCTGCCGTTTATCGCCGTCATGTCCGCTGGCACCTCCCCGGAGAAGATCTCCCTGATCGAGGCCACCGGAGGCACCTGCCATCTGGTGGAGGATCCCTCCAGCGTGTATGCGGAATCCGAGCAGTTGGCCGCTGCCACCGGCGGGCACTACATGGACCAATTCACCTATGCCGAGCGGGCGACGGACTGGCGGGGCAACAACAACATCGCCGAGTCGATTTTCGGGCAGCTGGCCGCCGAGGAACACCCCATCCCCTCGTGGATCGTGGTGGGTGCCGGCACCGGCGGAACCTCGGCCACCATCGGGCGTTATGCACGCTACCATCGTCATCCAACGCGTCTGGCGGTTGCTGACCCGCAAGGTTCGGCGTTCCTTCCCGCGTGGGAGGCGCACCATTCCGGGGGCAACCCGCGAACAGCCACGGGAACGGCCAGCCGGATTGAGGGCATTGGGAGGGCTCGGCCCGAACCGAGTTTTGTCCCGGGCATCATCGACTTTATGGCCACCGTTCCAGATGCCGCCTCCGTGGCCGCCATGCGGCACTTGAGCGATTTCGCGGCACTGCGCTCGGGGCCTTCCACCGGCACCAACCTCTGGCTGGCCTGGCAGATCATCGCCTCAATGCTGGCCAACGGTGAGCGGGGATCGGTGGTGACGCTTTTGTGTGACAGCGGCGATCGCTACGCCACCACCTATTACAACGACGCCTGGCTGGCCTCCGCGGGGCTGGACCCTGCCGAATATGACGGACGGATCCAGCGCCTGCTGGGTACCGGACGCTGGAACTAGCGCCTGCTCAATCGTCCACGGATTGGGCTTCGCCGTTGAGAATCCGGTGATAGTTCAGCGCCCGCGCGCTAGCAGCACCGCCCAGCAGGCGATCCACCAGCGCTAGTCCACGATCGTTGAGCAGCCCGTCGTGAATGGGGATATTCACCGGTGCCGCCACGATGGACAGGAATTCGATGCTTTCGCCGATCTTCGCCCAGGGTGCGTGAGCGGGGATCAGCAGGGTGCGGATGGAGATGCCCTCGGGCACCTGGTAGCTATCCCCGGGGTGGAACAGGTTCTTGTTGATGAAGTAGCCGACGTTGCTCACCGCGGGCATCGAATGGTGGATCACCGCGTGGAGCCCGCCGTGGGTAGAAATCTCCATTCCCGCGGCCGTGAAATTCATGCCCGGCACCACCGCATGGATCCGCGCGGCCGCCTCCGACACCCCGGCCGCCCGTGCCGCCGCCACGATGGTGGGCGCCAACGCCGATGGAGTAAACACCGTCAGCTCGGGGTTATCGGTCATGGCAGCGAGCACCGCATCCAGATCACAATGATCCGCATGCTCGTGGGTAATGAGGATGGCTTCGGCTCCCTGCAGCGCCTGATGACTCGGGGAAAAATTGCCCGGGTCGATCACCAACGTGCGGTGCTGCGATTGAACCTTGATGCAGGCGTGGTTAAATTTGGTGATCTCCATGTCTCCCACCCTAAACACTGAGGGGCCCCGGACACCAGCATCGCCCAGTTTGGTGCACCGCTGGTAAACTCAAGGTGCCCGGTGTCTGCCCCCGGGTCCCGAACCAATGGCGGTCGATTCGCCACTAGAACGGGTGTTGTACCGATCTACTAGGAGTGCCGCAAGACATGACAAATCCTGCTACCGAACGGCGCAGTTCCGAACAGCGCGTAACCAAGCAGCGCTTGGCAGTGAATGCCGCGCTGGAGCAGGTTGATGATTTTGTCACGGCGCAGGAACTTCACCGCTGGCTTGTTGACGAGGGTGACAAGGTTTCTCTGGCCACCGTGTATCGTCTGCTACTCTCCATGGCGGAGGACGGCATGGTCGATGTGTTGCGTAATGACGAGGGTGAGGCGATGTATCGTCAGTGTCTCATCGAGCATCACCACCATCACCTAGTCTGCCGCAATTGTGGCAAGGCGGTAGAAGTTGAGGCCCCCGCCGTGGAGAAATGGGCCGCTCGCGTCGCGGAGGAAAACGGCTACACCGCACCCACTCACACCGTGGAGATCTACGGAATCTGCCCGGCGTGCACGGCCGCCGAAGCGGCCAAGAACGCCGACGTCTAAACGGAACCACCGAGCCACAGGGCCTTCACCCATCCCCGGCGAAATGTTAAGCGTCGGTCCTGGCAAAGGGCGATGGACCCACGATATTGATGCCGCCATTGTGTTGTGCCGACTCCACAACGCGGCCAAAGTCCGCCGGGCCGACACCCTGCGCCCCTGCGTCAAGCTTTACGCCGGCGTCCCAATAGAACGCCTGAGCGACCCCCGGAGTATGCAGGCACAACACCCTGGTGACATCCTGCGTCACCTTAACGCGTGGGCCATACCTCGTGGCGCCATCACCATCCCACCGGCACCAATCCGTGACTCGTACCCATCTAGATGCATCACGATTTCACCGCTGAGGACGATCATGGTCTCGTCGGACGCCGGGTGCGTGTACAAGGGCGTGTCTTAGCCCTTCTCGAGCTGATCCTCGAAGAGTAAGAAAGCTCCGGCGGTTTGCGCCTCGGTGGCCTTCCAGAGATGCACTCCACCTCCGTAGAACCAACGGCGCTCCCCTGCCTCGGGTTGCAGGATGATGGCCGGCAGTTTGTTTCCGGTATCCACGATGATCGCCTCTTGAGCTGATGTGGCACTGGGATCGGGATTCAGATCCCACGAGAAGACTGGACCGATGCTCACGGTGAGTCAATCATCTTGGGGAACCGTAGTGGAAGCCGATGTGTATCGTCAGAGCCGCGCTGAACTCCGCTGGTCGACTCCCGCAGACGGCGGATTATCGCCGGCACAAAAATGGCGTGTGTTCGCCCCCTCGGATCGGGGGCCAACACACGCCATTGTCCCAACCGTTGGTTGGGTTGAGCGCGACTAGGCGGCTACGACCGCCATTTTTTCCGAATGCCGTACTTTGTCTCTGCGCCAGGCGATGAGCCGGCACACCAGATAAATCAGGAAGGAAATGGTGGTGACGTAGGGGCTGATCGGCAGGGATCCGGCGAGGGCCAACAGGATGCCGCCCACCACGGATGTCATGGCGAAGGCCACCGACAGGCTCACCGTCAGTATCGGGTTGGAAGACACCCGGATGGCTGCCGCGGCCGGAGTGATCAGCAGGGCCAAAACCAACAGCGCACCAACCACTTGGATGGAGAGGGCGACGGAGAGGCCCAGGACCACCATGAAGGCCACCGACAGTCTGCCAGCGGGGATGCCACGGGCCGCTGCCACCGCCGGGTCCACGCTGGCGAAGGTCAACGGGCGCCACATCGCAATCAGGGCCACCACAACGACCACCGAGCACACCGCCAGCAGTCCCAGCTGCACGGTATCCACGGCAACGATTTGACCGGTGAGCAGACCGAACTTGTTGGCGCTACGTCCCTCGTACAGCGCCAGGAACAAAATTCCCAGGCCGAGCCCGAAGGGCATCAGGACACCAATGATGGAGTTGCGGTCTTTCGCCGCTGCCCCCATCAATCCCAAAACCAGTGAGGCCAGCACCGAACCAACCAGTGAACCCAGCACAACGTTGGTGCCGATCAGCAGGGCGAAGGCAGCACCGGCGAAGGAGAGTTCGGCGATACCATGGACCGCGAAGGCCATGTCGCGCAGCATGACAAAGATGCCGATCATGCCCCCGACCAGACCCAACAGGGCACCGGCGATCAGCGAGTTGCTGACCAAAGGCAGGATCTCGGCATAGTCCTGGAAGCTGAAGACGGTGCTCCAGATCTCGGAAATATCCATGTGGTTCCTAGGCTCCTTGGTGCGGGTGGGAGTGGTTGACGGTTTCGGGCATACCGACCACCACAATGCGGCCGTTGGATTCGAAAACCTCGATGGGTGATCCGTAGAGCTCGGAGAGCACCTCGGAGCGCATCACTTCTTCCGGGGTACCAATGTGGAAGCGTCCACCGGCGAGGTAAAGCACCCGGTCAACATATTGCAGAATCGGGTTGATCTCATGGGTCACGAAGACCACCGCGGCTCCGTGGTCGCAGGCCTGGCGGTGGATGAGACCGGAAATGGCCTGCTGGTGGTGCAGATCCAGGGAGAGCAATGGTTCGTCGCAGAGCAACAGCCGGGGATCATCGGCCAATGCTTGAGCCGCGCGCAAGCGCTGCTGTTCACCTCCGGAGAGCACTCCGACGGGGCGGTCGGCATAGGCGCTGGCCCCCACAAGTTCCAAGAGTCCGTCCACCCGCTCGCGCATGGCCTTACGCTTGAGCCGAATCCCCCATTTGTGTCCGTCGATGCCCAACGCCACTAAGTCGCGGGCCCGCAATGGGGTGTTGTCGTCAAAGGGGCGTTGCTGCGGAATGGTGCCCACCTGACGTGAACCGCGGGCCACGGGCTTGCCGCATACCTCAACGCTTCCACCGGAGAGTTCTTGCAACCCCATCAGCGTGCGCAGCATGGTGGTTTTGCCCGATCCGTTGGGACCTAGGACCGCCAGGAACTCGCCGGGGGCGATATCTAGGTCCAGTCCGTCCCACAGTGGGCGGGCGCCAAAGCTCAGCGACGCGTTGCGCAGGCGCACCACCGGCGCGGGCGCTGTGGCCGCGGTGGCATTATTTACCGGCAAGGGACACCTCTAGTTGCTGCACGTTTGATTCCATCCACGAAATATAGTCTTGCCCCTCGGGCAGGGTTTCGGTTAGTTCCAGCACCGGCACGCCGGCCGCACGGGCCGCGGCTACGACCTGATCGGTTTGTGCGCCGGAGGTCTGGGTGTTCACTGCCAACAGCGCATAACGCTTGGCGTTCAGTGAGTCGGTGAGTTTATTAAGCAGCAAGGGGGAAAGGTCATCCCCGGCTTCCATGGCCGCACTGACTCCCTGAGGTGTTCCGTCCTTCAGGCCCGCTTCGGTGAGCAGATAGAACGGCAGCGGTTCGGTCATCGCGAATTCGCGCCCCGTTCCCCCACCGGAAAGTGAGTCGATCTTCAGAAGTAGCGCCTGAATCTTTTGGTCAAAATCTGCCGCGGCCGCGGTGAACTCTGTCGCCCGCTCCGGGCGCAGTTTGGAATATTCCGCGGCCAGGCCTCGTGCCAAGGAACCAACTGTGCGCACGTCATACCAGACGTGTTCATTGCCCTCGGCGTGTTCATGATCTGCTGTGGCCGCACCCTCGGTTGCCGGTGAGCCGGCCGCGGAATCACCATCGTCATGGAAGTCAATCGCGTGAATCACCGCGCCAGATTCGTTCTGCGGCACCTCGGAGAGCGCATCAATGAAGGGGTCGTATCCCCCGCCATTGGCGATGACAACATCGGCCTTGGCCACCGCGAGCTTGTCGCGCGCGGTGGCCTCGTAGGAGTGCGGATCCTGCGAGGTCCGATCGATCAGGGCACTGACGCTCACGGCGTTGCCACCCACCGCACGAGCCACATCTGCGTACACCGAGGTGGAAGCCACCACGGTGATTTCGCCGTCGTTCGCGGATTCACGATCCTGCCCGGGCGGCACCGTGGCGGCGCAGCCCGGAAGCAACAACAGGGATATGGCAAGCGTGATGGCGCGGATGGGCTTGTTCATGCGGTGCGTGTGTGGCCTTTCGAGAATTACAGAACCACCATACTATCCCAATTGCGAGTCATTCGCATTATTGGGCGCTGCGGTTTTCCCTTCGGATGCCACGCTTCTGGTTCTGGTCATCAATCTCGCCGACCAGTTGTTCCAGCACGTCCTCCAGGAAGAGCACACCGAGCGTGGTTCCGGTTTCATCCACCACCCGAGCCAGATGCTTGCCATCGGCGCGCATCTGCTCCATGGCATCTTCAATCTCCGCGTCCTTATCCACCACGCCCATGGGGCGCAACTCAATGTTGGACACCGGGTGGTGATAGGAGCTATCCGGCAGGGCCATGACGTCCTTCATGTGCCAGTAGCCAACAAACTCTCCGCCGTCGGTGATGATGATGCGCGAGAAACCGGTGCGTCCCACGGTGCGTTCGAACTCTTGCACCGTGGTGCCGCGGCGCAGCGTCACCATTCGATCGCGAGTGACCATGGTCCCGGCGGCCGTCAGGTCCGAGAATTCCAGCGCCTTGCGGAGCATCACCGCGTCCTCGGCCTCCAAGGTGCCGTATCGGGCCGAGCTGGCAATGATTGACTGCACCTCGGCGGCGGTAAAGGCCGAGTTAACCTCGTCCTTCGGCTCCACCTTGAGCAGATGCAGGAATCGGTTGGCCACCCAGTTCAGCGAGACCACGATGGGGTGCAGAATCACGGAGAGCACGAGCAGCGGTCCGGCCAGCAGCAAGACCGCCTTATCGGCCATGGACACCGAGATATTCTTCGGCACCATTTCGCCGAAGGTCACGTGCAGGAAGGTCACGATGAGCAGCGCCAGAATAAAGGCGATGCTCCCGGCCAGTACCTCCGAGACGCCGAGGAACTCCAACGGCACCACAAAGAGGTGGTGAATGGCCGGTTCGGCGACGTTGAGGATCAACAGTGAACAGACGGTGATGCCCAGCTGGCACACGGCCAACATGATCGATACCGATTCCATGGCCTTGAGCGCACGAATGGCGGCCTTGTTGCCGGCATCGGCCAAGGGCTCGATCTGTGAACGTCGGGCGGACATGACGGCAAATTCTGCGGCAACAAAAAACGCGTTGCCCAGCAGCAAGACGATCAGCCACAACAGGCCGGCGAAGTCGTTCATCGCTGATTCTCCGATGCTTCATCCGGGCTGGACGCCGAGGCTGCCCCGGAGGCGCTGGGCGGGCGCGGTACAAAGTGCAGTTCTGCCACGCGGCGCTTATCCAGGGCGGTGACGGTGAACGTGCCACCGGGGATCTCCACAACGTCATTGAGGAAGGGAATTCGACCGAGTTCGGCCATGACAAATCCACCCAGGGTTTCGTAGGCGGCATCGTCCGGGATCTCCACCTCACCGATGAGATCGTTGAGCTGATCGGGGCGGGACATGCCCGGAATCTTCCAGGAGCCGTCGGGCAGCTGCTGGACCTCCTCGGTGGCGGTATCGTGCTCATCGGCGACCTCGCCGACGATTTCCTCAATCAGGTCTTCCAGGGTGACCATTCCGGCGGTTCCGCCATATTCATCGAGCACGATGGCCATTTGCAGGTTGGCGCTGCGCAATTGCACCAGCAAGGTGTCCAGATGGACGGTTTCGGGCACAAAAATCACCGGAGTCTTGTTCTCCCCGACCTCCTTGCCCGCGCGCTTATCGCGCGGGATGGCAATGATCGTCTTGACGTGGCAGACACCCTTGATTTCATCGGAGGAACCATCCGTCACCGGGAAGCGCGAATAGCCGGTTTCCTTGGCTAGCTCGATGACCTCCTGCACATGGGCAGTATGTTCGATGGTCTCCATCTGGATGCGCGGGGTCATCACGTCGGCCGCCGAGCGCTCGGAGAATCGCACGGTGCGGTCCACAAAGAGTGCAGCATCCTTGTCCAGGGTTCCCATTTCGGCACTACGACGGACCAGCGAGACTAACTCAGCGGGTGAGCGTGCGCCGGAGATTTCCTCTTTAACTTCCAGCCCAAAAAGGTGCAGGATCTTGTTCGAGAAACCGTTGAGCACCACGATCGCTGGCTTGAAGACGGCGGTGAATACCAGCTGGGGTCCAGCCACGGCACGGCCAATCTCATACGCCTTGGCAATGGCCAGGTTCTTGGGGACCAGCTCGCCGATGACCATCGACAGCAGGGTGGCCAGCACCATGGCGGTGATGAGGCTGATGGGGGCCGCGGATTCGGCAAACCCCACGGATTCCAGTGGGCCGCGCAATAGTTTGCCGACCGATGGCTCCATGACGTAACCGGTCAGCAGCGTGGTGATGGTGATTCCCAGTTGGCAGGAGGAGAGCTGGGTGGAGAGAGACTTGAGGCACTGCAGCAGGGCGGTGGCCTTGGTGTCCCCCGCGTCAACGGCTTCCTGGACACTTGACTGATCCAGCGCGACGAGGGAAAACTCGACGGCGACAAAGAATCCGGTGCCCAAGATCAGCAATAGCCCAACGGCTAAGAGCAACCACTCCATTTAGTGTTTCACCGCCCCGAGGGCGCGTGAACTTCGGGGGGCGGCAACGCCGTGGCCCGGAAGTTTAGAATATGTGTGCCTGCAACTAGAAGGCTCCGATAGCGAAGCCGAACTCGGCGAGCAATGACATGAGTGGCCGGCGCTGCGTGATTTCACGACGGGCCGGCACAGAGAATGACTGTCCATTATGGATTCAGTCTAACCGATGGGCGAGGCGAGAACGGGCAGGCCGAATCGGAACCAAATCGCCCGCGGTCAGTAGGCCCGCGCGGCGTAAAGTCCGCAACCTTGTGCGTCACAAAGCCCCGAATCACAAACATGCTTGCAGCTGCGACGCGGTGGTGTGTGACCGAAGTCCTGCCCCGCTGATTCCGCCTAAATTTTCACGGCGATATCTCCGGCTAGATTCGCTGGTCGATTCGCCAGATCTGCGGCGCAGGATTGGGGCACGACCCACGCCCACGGGACAGCTGACGGCACCTGGCCGGAGCAACACGGCGGAGAGCAATTTCTTCCTGTGGCATCGACTCGGCGCAGGATCGGGCCGTTCGGCGCGACATACATGTGATGCCCGGCTCATAAGTTCCCAACCTGAGGCCAATAGTCACTAGACTATTACGCAGGTCTAGAACTTTGCCTGCGCGATAGGTACCCGGCGCGGAGGCTGCTTGGACAAACGGAAATTCAGGGAGAAGAGGCGTAATACCGTGCCAGATCAATCGCACCACCGACTCACCGAAGAGTTCGGCGGGAACGAATGGCTAGTTGATGAGCTGTACGAACAGTTCCTCAAGGACAAGAACTCGGTAGATAAGAAGTGGTGGGACATCTTCGCGTCCCTCAACTCGGAGCAGGCGGCCGCTCCTGCGGCACAGGCTCCGGTTGCAGCCACCCCGGCACCGGCTGCACCTGCAGCAGTACCACGTGCCGCAACCCAGGCCCGCGTCGTTGACGTCTCCGGAGGCACACCCAGCGCCTCCGCCGAATCCTCGACCGCCGGCACTGCAGCCGCCGCGGCACCTCGTGTACCGGCAGATCCCGCTCCGGCCACCAAGTCGCAGCCGATCCCCGCACAGGTCCCCAAGGCCAGCACCCCCGGCACCATGGGCGAGGAAAAGCGCACGCAGCTGCGTGGCCCGGCCAAGGCCATCGCCACCAACATGGAGCAGTCGCTGACCGTTCCGACCGCCACCACGGTGCGCGCGGTTCCGGCCAAGGCATTGATCGACAACCGCGTTGTCATCAACAACCACCTCAAGCGTGCCCGCGGCGGCAAGATCTCCTTCACGCACATCATCGGCTTCGCCGTGATTCGCGCCCTAAAGCTCTTCCCCTCCCAGAACGTCACCTATGCCGAGATCGACGGCAAGCCGATGGCCGTCACCCCGGCCCACGTGAACTTCGGCATCGCCATTGACATGCCCAAGCCCGATGGCTCGCGCATGCTGGCCGTGCCGAACATCAAGGCAGCGGAGACCCTGAGCTTCAACGAGTTCTGGGACACCTACGAAGGCCTGATCAAGCGCGCCCGCGCCAACAAGCTCACCGCGGATGACTACGCGGGCACCACCGTGTCGCTGACCAACCCCGGCGGCATCGGCACCGTGCACTCGGTACCGCGCCTCTCCAAGGGCCAGGCCACCATCGTGGGCGTTGGTGCACTGGAATACCCTGCGGCCTACCGCGGCTCCGCCGAGTCGACGGTTGCTCTCGCGGGCGTCGGCAAGATCATCACCCTGACCTCCACCTATGACCACCGTGTCATCCAGGGTGCCGGCTCCGGCGAGTTCCTGAAGCTTGTGGAGTCGCTGTTGCTGGGCGAGCAGGGCTTCTACGACGAGATCTTCGAAGCACTGCGCATCCCGTACGAACCGGTGCGCTGGGCCGTTGACAACCAGGTCGACGTCGAGCTGCAGGTTAACAAGATCGCTCGCATCCAGCAGCTCATCCACTCCTACCGCGTGCGCGGCCACCTGATGGCCGACACCAACCCGCTGGAATACGTCCAGCGCCGCCACCCGGACCTCGACATCCAGACCTACGGCCTGACGCTGTGGGATCTGGACCGCGAATGGGTCACCGGCGGATTCGGTGGCAAGGACCGCCTGCTGCTGCGCGACATCCTCGGAGTACTGCGCGACGCCTACTGCCGCACCATCGGCATCGAATACATGCACATCCAGGATCCCGTGGAACGCAAGTGGTTCCAGGACGAGCTGGAGCACCCATACACCAAGCCGACCCGCGAAGAGCAGTTCCGCATCCTGGGCAAGCTGAACTCCGCGGAGGCCTTCGAAACCTTCCTGCAGACCAAGTTTGTTGGACAGAAGCGCTTCTCGCTAGAGGGCGGCGAATCCCTGATTCCGCTGCTTGATGGCATCATCTCCGATGCCGCCGACGAAGGCATCGACGAGGTCGGCATCGGCATGGCTCACCGTGGCCGCCTGAACGTGCTGACCAACATCGCCGGCAAGACCTACGCACAGGTCTTCCGCGAATTCGAAGGAACCGCGCCGACCGGCTCGGTCCAGGGTTCGGGCGACGTGAAGTACCACCTGGGTACCGAGGGTTCCTACACCTCGGATTCGGGCAACGAGACCAAGGTTTACCTTGCGGCGAACCCCTCGCACCTCGAAGCATCCGACCCGGTGCTCGAGGGCATCGTGCGCGCCAAGCAGGACCGCGCGGATTCGGGCAACTTCAACGTGCTGCCGATTCTGGTCCACGGCGACGCCGCCTTTGCTGGCCAGGGTGTTGTTTCGGAGACCTTCGCCTTCTCGCAGCTTCCGGGCTACAAGACCGGCGGCACGATCCACGTGATCGTGAACAACCAGGTTGGCTTCACCACCGCACCGACCTCCTCGCGTTCAAGCGTGTACGCGACCGACGTTGCCAAGCAGGTTCAGGCACCGGTCTTCCACGTTAACGGCGATGAGCCGGAGTCGGTAGTTCACGTGGCTCAGCTGGCCTTCAAGTACCGCCAGCGCTTCAACAAGGACGTCGTCATCGACATGGTGTGCTACCGCCGCCGTGGCCACAATGAGGGCGACGATCCGTCGATGACTCAGCCGATGATGTACAACCTCATCGAGGCCAAGCGTTCGACCCGCAAGCTGTACACCGAGGCTCTTGTTGGCCGCGGCGACATCACGCAGGACGAGGCAGATTCGGCACTGCGCGACTACCAGGATCGCCTGGAACGCGTCTTCTCCGAGACTCACGCCGCGCAGACCTCCCCGATTCCGGTAATTACCCCGGGCATGTCGGCGATCAACGATCTGGAGCTGCCCGCAGCCCAGCGCGAGGACTACGCATCGGTTGGCACCGGAACCGGCACCGCGATCACCGCCGAAACTCTGGCACAGATCGGCGCCGCTCACATGGCCATCCCGGAGGACTTCACCGTCCACCCGAAGCTCAAGGTACTCCTGGAGCGTCGCGAAAAGATGAGCCGCGAGGGCGGGATTGACTGGGGCATGGCGGAAATCGCCGCCTTCGGCACCCTGTCCATGGAAGGTGTACCGGTTCGTCTGGCAGGCCAGGACTCACGCCGCGGCACCTTTGTGCAGCGTCACGCGGTCTTCCACGATCGCCTGAACGGCAACGAGTGGTACCCGATGCACAACCTCTCCGAGGACCAGGCGAAGCTGTGGATCTACGATTCGCTGCTCAGCGAATTCGGCGCCCTCGGCTTCGAATACGGCTACTCGGTGGAACGCCCGGACGCCCTGGTGCTCTGGGAAGCGCAGTTCGGTGACTTCGTCAACGGCGCGCAGACCATCATCGATGAGTTCATCTCCTCTGCCGAGCAGAAGTGGGGCCAGCGCTCCTCGCTGGTCATGATGCTTCCGCACGGCTACGAGGGTCAGGGCCCGGATCACTCCTCGGCCCGCATCGAGCGTTTCCTGCAGCTGTGTGCAGAAAACAACATGGTTGTGGCCCAGCCGTCCACCGGCGCCAACCACTTCCACCTCTTGCGTCGTCAGGCCTACGCCCGTCCGCGCAAGCCGTTGGTCATCTTCACCCCGAAGCAGCTGTTGCGTCTCAAGGCCGCAGCTTCTGCCGTGGAGGACTTCACCACCGGTACCTTCCAGGAAGTTATTGCCGATACGGCGAACCTGAACCCGGCCGATGTTGATCGTGTGCTGCTGGTTTCCGGCCGCCTGTACTACGATCTGGCCGCAGCTCGCACGAAGGCGAACGACACCAAGACCGCGATTGTTCGTGTGGAGCAGCTCTACCCGCTGCCCACCGAGGCCATTGCCGCCGAGGTTGCCAAGTACCCGAACGCCGAAGTTGTTTGGGCTCAGGACGAGCCGGCCAACCAGGGCCCATGGCCGTTTGTTGGTCTGAACCTGCCCGTAGCACTGGGCAAGGTTGTTCGTCTGGTATCGCGTCCGGCATCCGCCGCCACCTCGACCGGCACGCACAAGCGCCACGAGGTTGAGCAGTCGGTGCTCCTGACCGCGGCATTCAAGCGCTAAGGGATCACGTGAGACTCCGTACATCCCTGGGGATGTTGGAGTAACTAAATCAAGCCTCGGGGCGGGACACTGACAGTGTCCCGCCCTGAGGTCGCTTAACTGACTGCTAGTGTGGGTGGGTAGCCGCCCTGAGAAAGGTCATTCGTGGATCACCGCACTATTCGACTAACCGCCATCGGCGACGAGCTCCTTGCCGGACACGGGGACCCACGAGCGTTGGGCTGGTACGGACGGGTGCTGGCACGCACCCCCGGCACCGAGGTCCGCATCGAGAGCTATACGTTGGCAGCTCCCGGCGAAGGTACCGAGGCATTAAGTACCCGCTGGTTTGATGAGGCTTCGCGCCGTTTCGGCGAGAACGTTGATAACCGTCTGGTTGTCGCGCTCTCGGACCGCGACCTTGATCTGGGCCTCTCCACGGCCCGCAGCCGACTCAACCTGGCCAATATTCTTGATTCAGCCTCCCAGATGAGCATCAAAGCACTGGTAGTAGGCCCGGCGCCGGGCTTGGACCCCGAGCGTAATGCCCGCCTGGCCGAATTATCGCATGTCTATGCGGACGTGGCCACGCGCCGTAAACACCACTACGTGGATACCTTCACCCCGTTGCAGAATCATGCCCAGTGGCGTAACGATCTCACGGTCAATGGTGGGCTTCCGGGACAGGCCGGGTACGGGCTGATGGCCTGGCTGGTACTCCATCGCGGCTGGTACTCCTGGCTTGGTTTGCAGGAGCCCGGCGCCAGCTAGTCGGCCCGGTCAGATTCGACTTTGGGGATCGGGTCTGGTGTATGAAAGACTGGTAAAAGTCCAATTTTTGGGTCAGTACATTGAAGGAGATTCACATGAGCAAGCGCGCACGTAAGCGTCGGGGCCGTAAGTCCGGTGGAGCAAACCACGGTAAGCGTCCCAACACCTAAATCGCTGCATTGTTGGGCACTGGTGACACACCGTACCCACGCAATTTAGGGCTTGGCCACTAAAAAGGGCCGGATCCCCCGCACCGCCGCAAGGCGATGAGTCGGGGATCCGGCCCTTTTAGCATGTCCGATAGAACGGCATTTTTCCTACGCGTGTCCGATTTCCACCTGGATCTCGGAAATCCGCGAAATAATTTTTGACTTCAACGTGTCAGGAGCGATCTCCTGGCAGCTACGTCGAACCACCGAGCGAATGATGCACTCAAGGTCGTATTCCTCGGTGCATTCGGCACAATGTTCCAGGTGCTCCTTGACGTCGGAGAGGTCCTTCAGCGACAGCGCACCATCAAGGTATTCGTACAGGCGGACGATGCGATTGTCGTCGCAGTCCCCTAGTGATTGGCAGTCACCCATTATTTCTTCTCCGCTCCGGGCTTGGGTGCCCCTTTGGTCTTAGATGCTGTGTTGATTCCACGCTCCTGCGCGTAATCGGCGAGCAATTCCCTCAATTGTTTTCTTCCGCGGTGCAAGCGCGACATCACCGTGCCAATCGGTACCCCGAGGATGTCAGCGGCGTCCTTGTACGGGAAGCCCTCCACGTCCACGAAGTAGACCGCCAGCCGGAATTCTTCGGCGATGGACTGCAACGCATTTTTCACGTCGGAGTCCGGCAGGTGGTCAAGTGCCTCCACCTCCGCTGAACGCAACCCGCTGGGGGTGTGCTCGGCGGACTTGGCCATCTGCCAGTCCTCGATGGTGTCGGTGCCGGTGCGCAATGGTTCACGCTGCCGCTTGCGGTACAGGTTGATGTAGGTGTTGGTCAGGATCCGGTACAGCCAAGCCTTGAGGTTAGTCCCCGGCTTGTACTGGTGGAATGCCGAATACGCCTTGGTATAGGCCTCCTGGACCAGATCTTCTGCGTCCGATGGGTTCCGCGCCATGCGCATCGCAGCGGAATAGAGCTGGTCAACATATTGGAGCGCGTCACGCTCGAAGCGCTCGCGGCGTTGTGCTTCGGTCTCGTCGGCTACCGGAACAGTGTCGGTGCCCTGCATATGCTCGGTCATTACCGCCAAGTCTACGCGTAGCGTCGCTTCGCTCGGGGCCGGGGAATTAGCCGTCAATACTCCCATATGTCCTCCGCCTCATGGCATTAAATGTGTGATCTCTTCATGGCCGCGCTCGGATCGGAAAATCCTTGCGAAAGTTGCGCCATGCTTGGATAACACGCAAGCGCCCGACTCTATTCCACGCCGGGTGCCGCGCTACGGCTAGAATTGGGGCCGGAGCCCACATCGATGGAGGGGTTAAACCGGCCGGCAGGCGTGAACCAACGACACCGGCGCCGTCCCCACCATCCACGTGAGAATCCCCCACCGCGCGGGTAAGACCGCGACACAGCAACAAATTCGGAGGCAGCCGTTGAGCACCAAAGACATCCTGGACACCGTATGGGACGCACCCCACCCCGCGTACCCAGTTAACGGCACCGTCATCGTTCCGGCGTCCAAGTCTTTGACCAACAGGTACCTGTTGCTCGCCGCATTGGCCGATGGGCCATCACGCATTTACAACGCTCTGGCCTCGCGAGATTCCGATCTGATGATCGGTGCACTGCGCGCTCTGGGCACCGGGATCGAGTCCATCAGCTCCGCCGATGGCACCGTGGAGCTTCGCATCACCCCGCTGGATCTTGAACGCGAGCTGGGTCAGGTGCAGATCGACTGCGGTCTGGCCGGAACCGTGATGCGCTTTGTTCCGCCGCTGGCGGCCTTGGTCCGCGGGAACATCACCTTTGATGGGGATCCGCACGCGCGGCTTCGCCCCATGGCCCCGGTGCTCACGGCCCTGAGTGATCTGGGGGTGCACGTGCACGAGAATGGTGAGCCCGGCCTGCTGCCAGCCACCATCACCGGGACCGGCTCACTGGCCGGGGGCCGGATCGTTGTTGACGCATCGGCATCCTCCCAATTCATCAGCGCGCTGATGCTGGTTGCGGCCCGGACCGAACACGGAGTGGAGATTGTTGCCGCGCCGGGCACCATCGCCAGCCCCGATCACATCGAGATGACCGTCGCCACGCTGCGCGAACTGGGAGTGGAGATCACACGGCCCACCGAGCGCAGCTGGAAGATCGAACCGGGGCGCATCACAGCCTTTGAACGCACCATGGAACCGGATCTCTCCAATGCCGGGCCATTCCTGGCCGCCGCCATGGTCACCGCTGGCACCGTGCGCATCCCACACTGGCCGGTGCGCACCACGCAGGTCGGGGACCAATGGCGCACCATCCTCACGCGCATGGGGGCACAAATCACCCATCATGAGGACGGGATTCTTGAAATCACCGGACCGGCGAAGATCAGCGGCATCAACTACGCCGATTCTTCCGAGTTGGCCCCGACGCTGGCCGCCATCTGCGCCCTGGCCACCGAGCCCTCACGACTCACCGGCATCGCCCACCTGCGTGGCCACGAAACCGACAGGCTTGCTGCCCTGGTCACCGAGCTGAACAAGCTCGGCGGGAAAGTCACCGAACTTCACGACGGGCTGCTGATCGAGCCGGCCACGCTGCATGGCGGCGAGTTCGGTACCTATGCGGACCACCGGATGGCCACCGCCGGAGCCATCATCGGCCTGGCGGTACCCGAGGTCAAGGTCCTTGACATCGGAACCACCGCCAAGACCATGCCCGATTTCCCCGAACTTTGGACGACGCTGGCTACCAGCGGAAAGGCCACACACTAAGCACATGGCACGCAATACCGAGGATTGGGAAGACTTCACCGTCCGCGCCCGCCCCAATAAAAAGGGCACCCGCCCCCGCACCAAGGACCGCCCGGCCTACGAGGACGCCCTGATCGGGAGAATCATCACCGTTGACCGTGGCCGCTATCGCGCGATCCTGGATGAGGACGGCCCGCAGGAGCGGATTGTGATTGCTGCCCGTGCTCGCGAGCTACGCCGCAACCCGGTGGTGCCCGGGGACTTTGTGGCGCTGGTGGGCGATACCTCCGGGGATCCGGACACGCTCGCGCGTCTGGTGCGCATCGAGAACCGCAGCACCTTGCTGCGCCGCAGTGCCGATGATACCGATCCGGTGGAGCGCGTGGTGGTGGCCAACGTGGATCAGCTGGTGATCGTGGTGGCGGCCGCCAACCCGGAACCGCGTACCGGTTTCATCGATCGGGCGATCGTTGCTGCCTTTGATGCGGGTATCAGCCCGCTGCTGTGCATCACCAAGGCGGACGTGCGTGACCCGGAACCCTTCTTAGAGAACTACCGCCACCTGGACATTGACATCGTGGTCTCGCGCACCACCGATGAAACGGCCACCGGCATCGATGCGCGCAGCGCCGATGGACTCTCCGCCCGCTTGGCCGGTACCCCGGTGGAGGCTCTGCGTGAGCATCTGGCCTCGAAGGTTTCGGTGGTCATCGGTCACTCCGGTGTCGGCAAGTCCACGCTGGTCAACGCGCTCACCGGTGCCCAGCGCGCCACCGGCAACGTTAATGCCGTCACGGGCCGCGGCCGGCACACCTCGTCCTCGGCCCTGGCGCTAAGAATCGATGACGCTCCGGCGGGCAGCTGGATCATCGATACCCCCGGCATTCGCTCCTTCGGGTTGGCCCTGGTCGACCCGGAAAACATCTTGAACGCGTTTGCCGATTTGGTCCCCGTGGCCAATCGGTGTGCCCGCGGTTGCACGCATAAGGCCGCCGAGCCGAAATGTGCCCTAGACGCCTGGGTCGCCTCCGGCGAGGCGGGGCCGGTGGGCATCGCCCGGCTGGAATCCTACCGTCGACTCCTGGGTCAGGACGAAGAGACTGAAACCAAGGAGCTCGGCTCCATCTAGCTCGCCCCGAGCTCGCTGCGTGGGGCAGATCGGTGCGTTGCGGGCCCCTAGATGCGGCCAATGGGCGGTGGCTGGTGCGTGTGATTCCGCACACCAGGCACCGCTGTGCGTCATGCCGGGGCCTTTGACCGGTTTCTTGCAGCACGCGCGTCACCACGTGGGATAGGTTAAAAGACATGAACACCGACGTGATGACCTACCTTGATGACCTGCGCCTAGCCCATGTCATTGCCGACTCGGTCGATTCCCTGACGCTTTCGCGTTTCAAGGCAGTTGACCTCGTCGTGGAGACCAAGCCGGATTTGACCCCGGTCTCCGATGCGGACAAGGCGGCGGAGGAAACCATCAGGTCACACATTGCCCGGGCACGGCCGCGTGATGCCATTACCGGCGAAGAATTCGGTACCACCGGCAAGTCGAACCGGCACTGGGTCATCGACCCGATTGATGGCACCAAAAACTTTGTGCGTGGCGTTCCGGTGTGGGCCACGCTGATCGCCCTGATTGACGATGGAGAACCCGTGGTGGGTTTGGTCTCCGCTCCGGCGCTGAACCGCCGCTGGTGGGCCGCCAAGGACCTCGGTGCGTTCACCGGTCGCTCGCTGACCAGCGCCCACCGGCTCCAGGTCTCCTCGGTGAGCAAATTATCCGATGCCTCGATGTCCTACTCCTCGCTGAGCGGTTGGAAGGAACGCGGGCAACGGGAGAACTTCCTGGAGCTCACCGACTCGTTGTGGCGCACACGCGCCTATGGCGACTTCTGGTCCTACTGCATGGTGGCGGAGGGTGCCATTGATCTGGCCGCCGAGCCCGAACTGAACCTCTACGATATGGCCGCTCTGGTTCCGATCGTTCGCGAAGCCGGCGGCCGCTTCACCTCGGTCGAAGGTGTGGAGGGCTGCGATGGCGGAAATGCCGTGGCCAGCAACGGCCTGCTGCACGATGCGGCACTGGAAATTTTGAACGCCGGCCGCTAATGTCCCCGGCACCATTAACGGCCAGCGAGGAAAACTACCTCAAGGCGCTCCACGCGCTGACCGAATGGGAAAACGACCCGGTCACCACCGGGAACATCGCCGCCCAGCTGGGTGTTGCCCCGGCGTCGGCTACCTCCATGGTGTCCAAGTTGGCGGGCAAAAACCTGCTGATTCACCCGCCCTATGGTGCCATTTCCTTCACCGAGGCTGGCCGACTGGCCGCGCTTTCGGTGGTGCGCCGGCACCGGCTCATCGAGACGTTCCTGCTCAAGGAGCTCGACTATGGGTGGGATGAGGTGCATGAGGAGGCGGAACAACTTGAGCACACCGTCTCCCCACGGTTCATTGAGGCCCTTGCCGCCCGCTTGGGCCACCCGGCCGCTGATCCCCACGGTGATCCAATCCCCGGTCCAGACGGCGCCATGGTGATGCCGCCGGCCGTCCGGCTAGACAGGTTTTATGCCGCGGGATCCCCAAGCCAGGCGATCATTTCGCGCATTAGCGATGAAGACCCAGCCTTCCTTCGGCTGTGCACCGATTTAGGGATCTCCCCCGGCAGCACCATCGAGCTGCCCCACCCAGAACTGAGCATTTTCGACACGACGATGTTGTGGGTGCTTGCCGTACCCACCGACGCCTAACCACCTGACCACGATGGTCATCTGGCACGCTTCATGATGAAAGCAGACCCGCCGCAGACAAGCACCGAAGCGGTCAAGGCCACAGCACGGATCACCGCCGGTAATCTGTTGGCCGTGATGGTGGGCGGATTCCTTGGGGCCGCGCTGCGTGTGGGACTCGGCTTCGTCTTCCCCGAAGATGGCGGATTCCCCATCACCACGCTGGTGGTCAATATCAGCGGAACGGCTGCCCTGGCGGCCCTGACCAGCTACTGGCAGGTGACTCATCGCGGCCGGCCCTGGTTACGCGCGGGAATCGGCACCGGCTTCCTGGGCGCCTACACCACCTTCTCCTCCCTTGTCCTGTTTATCTTGGATACCCCGCTCCCATTGGCACTGAGCGCGCTATTGGTCTCACTGAGCGGATGCGCCGCTGTGGCATGGCTGGTCATGGCGGGAGTCGAACGCATGGTGCGACCTCCTGTGGGGGCGCAGACTGACCCCGGTGCCGCGGGACCGGCAGTGAGAAGCGAGAACGGCGGGGAGGGCTCGTGAGTCTCTTGTGGCCCGGAGGGTTCCTGCTGATCGCCCTGGCGGGTGCCCTCGGCGCACTGATTCGCTATCTCATTGATGTTTTCATTTCCGCGAGGCAGCATGCGCAGCCGCGGCGTGGTGCAAAAATCTTCCCGGCCGGCATCCTTGTGGCCAATACCGCTGCGGCGTTCCTAGTGGGCGCTACTGCCGCATGGGCCCGGAATCACGGCGTCGGGATGGATCTTTTTTCACTTTCCCGCTTCTCGGATCTGGTCGTTGTGGCACTGATCCTCGGCGTGGGCGGCGGATTGAGCACCATGAGTACATTCATGCTGGCCGTGGTCTCACTGTGGCGCTCCGGCGCGCGCGCCATGGCGCTCAGCTACCTCGGAGCTACGGTTATCGCCGGACTCTGCGCGGGACTAGCGGGAATTTTGCTCGGGAGACTACTTCCCTAAGTGGTTGCGAGTGACTCCACTCCGAGCATCGTGGCAGCTGTTCGCTGCCCCAACACCAAACTAACGGGCGGCGCGCCGACCCGAAGTCTTGCTGGGCACGGACCGGCGATCCCGCGCAGCGACGGTCAGTGCCAGGCTGATTGCGGTCAGCACGCCCATGGCTATGGCCAGCACCGGTTGCCCGGCAACGGCTAGGAGAACGGCACCGGCCGCGAATAAGAGGTGCGACACAACGGCGTGGTAGGGCTGCGCAAAATGTAGTGGAGCCTTCGGGGACAAGAATAGAATCCAGAAAATCAGTACCGGAACGACGCTGATGAGCACGGAGAGCACAGGGCTGAAGTTCAGCGTCTGCAATCCCCAGATCCCGAAGGCACCCAAGAGTGCTACTTCCAGGACGAAGCCGACGGTCGTAAGCGCTGCTACGACGCCGCTCCCCGTCGTTCCCGCTGGTGCTTTGGCAGACTTTGGCGTCGTGGCCGCTTCCGTCTCTTCGAATGCAACGGCAGCGACAGGAGTCTGCTCAGGCGCATTGTGCGCCTTATTCTCGCTCGTGCCGTGCTGCCTCGAAGGTGTAACGGAGTCACCGGCCGTAGCGGCTTCCGACTGCGCCGGTTCTGATGCTGCTTCTCGACGCTGAGCCGGCGATGATTTCGCTGCGGTGGGTGTGCTCACAACGTCGGCGTCATCCGTCGCGGGAGTCTTGGACGTCAAATCTGCGACGTGGTTGTCCTCGGTGCCCAGCTTCTGCGTCGTTGGCCGCACCGGAACAGAACCAACGTTTGTGGCGGTATCGATGGTTCCGGGGGTCACGTTCCCAGCGCTGGTGGAAGCAGTGCTTCCCACATTGGCGGATTTGTCCGCACCACTATCTCGCGTCGGAACGGGTTTTTTACTGGCTGTTGCGGATGGCGCGGAGCCCTCTTTGGGAACCGCTATGTTGTCGCCCGCTGCCGTTGGCGCGGAGCCCACATTGGAAACGGGCTTGTTGCTAGCTGGCGCGGTTGGCGCACTGCCCACAGCTGAAACCCCTTTGCCCGGAGTGGTTGGCTGGCTCGCGACTACGGGTGTACTTGTTGCTGCTTTGGGTCCAGTGGTGCTCGAGATTTTTGCCTGGGTTTTGCCGATTGCTGCCGAAGGAATCGATCCAATTTTTTCGCCCTGGGCGACCTGTCCCGGCTTGGCCGTGGGGCTTTGTTTTGGGGTGCTTGTCGCTTGTTCAGCCACGGACGCTGGTGTTGATGTAACGGGTTGAGAGGAACGCCCCGTTGTAGGCGACGAAGGTCGGGGCTTGGGATTGGCCTTAGCGATCGGCGCGGGCTTAGCAGTGTCCGCCGGTTTACCGGCGACAGCAGGTTTTGCGGAGATAGCTCCCCCGGCCTTGGATTCAACGGTCTTGGGCACCGGCGTGGGTTTCGCATTGTCGGCTGCCACAGAAGTCTCCACTGGAGGGCTTGCCACGAATCGGCCGGGTTTGTTCGGCGCATCCGACGACGTGGACTTTGTCGCGTTCTCGGTATTGGTCGGCTGTGCTGGGCTTGCCGGCCGCGGCGCACCCGGCTTCGGCGATGTCCCACTCGACGTCTCGGGCTTAGCTCCGGAAGCAATTGTCGAGGGCTTGGGCGCGGACGCAGTCCTATCACCGCTGATCTCGGCGGAGACGGTGCCCTTCTTTGGCACACCGTTATTCGACGTTGACTGCTCCGGCATGTTGCGCTTACCTCACATGGACTCGACAATGCCCGACACTCGTCGAGCTGACCATTTACGATTCCAGTCTATGACGCCAGCGACGTGCGATGGTCGAACAACATGTCGAAGCAAGGTTTTTCCCGTTTTCTGACAGTCATACCTGGTTCCCGGATTTCAGCTGGCGACGTGCTGGTTAAAGCAAATGATCCACTGTCCTGAATCAGGACAGTGGATCATTTTCTTTGTGGCGGGGACAGGATTTGAACCTGTGACCTCCGGGTTATGAGCCCGGCGAGCTACCGAACTGCTCCACCCCGCGTCGGTAAACACAACACTACCAGCGCATGAACGTCTCACCTAATCGAGCAAGACTTCGCGGAAAAAACTGCCTTTTCAACGCGCGTGCCCGGGTCGATGACATCGTTTGTTCAACGCGAGATCACATCGGCAAAACAATTGCCTGATGACAAGAACATCGCCCTGCGCCAGCAACATGACCAAGGCCGCTAGCCGGTCCTGGACCCCAGCAACATAGCTTTTAGGCAAAAGGGAAGGACCCTGACCAAGTTTCCCTGGTCAGGGTCCTTCATTCGTGGCGGGGACAGGATTTGAACCTGTGACCTCCGGGTTATGAGCCCGGCGAGCTACCGAACTGCTCCACCCCGCGGCGATATATCAATCATCGCCGATAGGGTGAACACTAAGCAAATCCTGGGGGTGTCGCCCTGCTCACACGTAGCGCGGGCGACACCCCCGTTCCCCGATAGCCCGAGGTTTCCGGCTCCTTACGGAGCCGGAGTTTCGCTGGCCGGTGCCGAAGGCGCTGGAGCATCAGTCGGTTCAGCGGGAGCGGTGAGTGCATCCTGAGCTTCAGTTGCGCGATCGAGCGCATCCTTAAGCTTCGTCTGCTCCGCGCCATAGGCAGCGAAGTCATTCTTCGCCAATGCCTCTTGGCCAGCCTTGATGGCCGCATTCGCATCACCCAAGGCGTCGGTCAGCTGCTGCTCCACGGTCAGGTCGACCTCCGGATCCCCTGACTCGGGAGTCCCGGTGCCACCGGTTTCGGTTTCACTGGTCACCGCGCCGGAGGTTCCCTGGAACACCTGATCAAGTGCTTCGGCCAGGGTATCGGCGAAGCCAACCTTGTCGCCGAAGGCCACAAGGACCTTACGCAGCGTCGGGTAGGAGGTCTGGCCCGAGGACTGCACGTAGACGGGCTGGACGTAGAGGATACCGCCACCAACGGGCAGCGAGAGCAGGTTGCCGTTCTTGACCTCCGAGGCACCCTGACGCAACAGGTTCAACGCTTGTGAAACCGTGGCGTTGGAGTCGAAGTTCTGCTGTGCCTGGCCGGGACCGGGGACGGAGAGCTCACGCGGGATGGCCAGCAGCCGCAGCTTGCCATAGCCCTCGGCCTTCACTCCCGCCTCGGAGCCGGCATCGGCTTCCGCAGACAGGAAGCCGAAGAGCACGTTACGCTGCTGACCGCCCGAGGCTGTCTGCGGAATGAACGTACTGGTCAGCGAGAAGGCTTCCTTCTCTTGCTTCGGCATCTTCAGTGAGAGGTAGTACGGCGGCTGCTTGATGCTCGCGTTGGACTGGGTCGGGTCCGAGGGAACGGACCAAGCATCGTTGGCGTCGTAGTAACCCTCGGGATCTGTCACGTGGTACGTGGAGAGTAGCTCACGCTGAACCTTGAATAGGTCCTCCGGGTATCGCACGTGACTCATCAGCTCGGCAGACATGTCCTTGTAGGACTTGATGTTGGTGGGGAAGACCTTCTGCCAGGCTTTCAACATTGGCTCTTCCGGCTCCCAGGCGTACAGGGTGACCGATCCGTCGTAGGCGTCAACGGTTGCCTTGACCGAGTTGCGGATGTAGTTGATCTGGCCGGTCTGAGCGACGGCACGAGTGCCGCCGGTCAGCGAGTCGGTCACGGCCGATGCAAGTGCCTGCTGCTTGGAATAAGGGTAGTTATCCGAGGTGGTGTAGGCATCGACGATCCACTGCACGCGGCCATCAACAATCGCCGGGTAGGTGTTTGAATCGACGGTCAGGTACGGGGCGACCTTTTCGACACGTTCCTTCGGGCTGCGATCGTAAAGAATCTGCGATTCCTCGTTGATGGCATCGGAAAGCAACAGGTCCGTGGAGGCGAACTTCAGCGAGTAGACCAACCGGTTGAAGAAGTTGCCCACCGAGGGGCCGCCGTCGCCGTCGAAGGTATTACGCGTATCTTGGCTGCCCGAGCCGGAAGCCGGACGGTCAAGTTCACGCGGTGCCCAACCCTCTGGACCACCAACAATCGAGTAGGACGGGGACGTTTCACCGAAGTAAATGCGTGGTTCGTAGGTATCGTCGTTGCCAAGAACACCGTTGGTAGGAATGCCGCTGAGCATGAAGTCGGGGCGGCCGCCCGCGGCCACGCGGTTACCGAAGGCAGCAACCACACCGTAACCGTGGGTGTAGGTGATGTGCTGGTTGACCCAGGTATCGGTCTGATCCACGTTCAGTTCACGGACACCGATGACCGTGTCTTCGGTTTTTCCGTCAATCTCGTAGCGGTCAACGTTCAGCGTGGTGGTGAATTTGTAGTAGGTGCGGAACTGCTGCAGCTGATCAAACGCCGCTGAGACCAGGTTCGGGTCAAGCAGGCGAATGTTCGTGGTGGTCGCACTGTCCTTGGCGAGGGCGTTCTTCTGCGGGTTCAGCTGAACGTCGTAAGGCGTTTCCTCAACCCCATCCAACCCGTAGGCCTGGCGCGTCATGTCGATGTTCTTTTGGATGAACTCGCGTTCCAGCGTCTTTTCCGAGGGGATGACCTGGTACTGCTGGACGATGAACGGGTAAATTCCCCCGGCAACGATGACGGTGACCAGCAACATGGCGGTACCGATGATCGGCAGGCGCCAGCGCCCGATGATCGCAGCAACGATGAACGTCACGGCAACCAACACCGCGGCGATGGCCAGAATGGTCTTGGTGGGGATCACTGCGTGCACGTCGGTGTACAACGCGCCGGCAACTCGGCCGTCTTGGGCGAGCAGTGTCGAGTAGCGGTCAACCCAGAAATTCACTGCCTGAAGTAACAGGAAGGCCACTGCGACGACGGCGATGTGAATACGGGCCGGTTTGCCAATAACAACCCCGCCGCGTTCCTCAATGCGAATGCCGCCATAAAGGTAGTGGGTGAGCAGGCCCGCGATACCGGCAATGAGCACCACGGAGATCAGGTAGCCGGACAAAAGCCCGATGAAGGGAAGGGAGAACATGTAGAAGGACAGGTCCATGCCGAACTGCGGGTCAACCTCATTAAAATCAACTTGGTTGAAGAACAGCAGCACCTCTTTCCACTGTGAGGTCACGGCCGAGGCGGCGAAGATTCCCACCACAACCGGCACACCGATCATCAGCAGACGACGCATCGGCTCAAGCTGGGATTGGTACTTGGACATGGCGTCTTGGCGCTGACCGTCCGGCGCGTACACGGGACGTGAGCGGTAGGCCAGCCGCAGCGAAATCCAGACGGCGAAGCCCATGATCGCGAAAGCCACCACGAAGATGGCGGCCTTGGATAGGTACTCGGTCCAGAACACACGCTCAAAGCCGAGCTGGGTGAACCACAGCACGTCCGCATAAATGCTCGAGACAAAGACGAACGCGGCGACAAGGACGCCGATCACGATGATCGTAGGCATCAGCGGCGACGAACGCCGCCGATTCGGCTGCGGGTCGGGACGTCCTTCGGGACCCCTCGGGGGACCCTCAAAGGGACTGCCAGTGCCAAAACTCAATTTTTACCTCACGGTTGAAGCGAAGGGTGAATGGATGACACATCAAAAAATGTGCCTTAACGCTCCATTCTGCCTTGGATGCCCCCCGGTACAACAACCGCATCCCGGGATGTCGGCGAAATGTAAGCCGATTGTAATCACCCCGCGCCACCAACGCGCCACGCGAAGAGAACCGAAGCCCCCTTTTGCGTGTACTACCTAGCCACAACCGGGGAACGAGGTGGGGTCCTGACCCGAACCGATTCCCTCAACCGCTGCCCTGGCCTCGGCGAGGGTCGCGACCTTGATGACAGTTAAGCCATCCGGGACACGCCCCGTGAGGTCGGCACAATTATCCGCCGGAGCCAGGAAGTACTGCGCTCCGTTGTCTCTGGCGCCAACCAGCTTTTGCGCGATGCCACCGATGGGTTCAACCGCGCCTTCGGCCGTGATCGCCCCGGTGCCGGCAAAATGCTTGCCTCCGGTCATCTCGCCGGCGGTCAGCTGGTCAACGATCGCGAGGGCAAACATCATTCCGGCGCTCGGACCACCAACATTCTCCAAACCGAAAGTCACGTCAACAGGGAATTCGAAGCCGCTGGAAAGCATGATGCCCAATTGCCGCTGACCCTCGGCCGTCTCGGTGGTTGCGGTCTTAACGGTTAGGGCTTTGCCATCACGCACGATGCCCATTGTGCTGGGCTTATCGCCCGCAGCTTCAAGCTGTTTTTTTAGCGTCGCTAAATCGGTGATCGGTTTACCGTTGAGGCTCTGTAAACGGTCGGATATTTTCAGCACGCCGGAGTTCTGCTGGGTAGCAAAGCCAACCACGCTCAGGTGTGAGGTGAAATCGATATTGAGCTCGTTGAGCGCCGCCGCGGTGGAAAGCTGTTGCGAGTCATCCATCATCACGGTGTTCTGCTCGCTTTGCTGGGTCGTGGTGGTCCCACGAGGCAGCACAATTTCTTCCGGGACCACATCTTGCTTCGGATCGATCCAACCCCACAGCACGTTGAAGAATGGCAAGCGCTGCTGTCCGCCACCCTGGACGTACACGGTGGTCATATCCAGAGCTCCGGAGGTGGGATACGTCTTGGTCCCGCTGATCTGAAGCAGCTTCGTATCCTTCACCGAACCGATGGTATTCATCGCCGGGCCAGCTGACTCCACAACAAAGTGAGTTGGAAGTACCGCCGCTGCCGCAATGATGGCCAGCGCCGTCCAACCCGCTAATGCGCGGTGCCGGTATCGACGGGACTCGCCCCTATCCCCCGCTGGCCGCCGGCCCCAAAGCTTTGAACGGTCTGCGCCGTGGCGGCTCGGGTCGGTTCCCAAAATGCCATTGGCGGCCGGACCCTGTTCCGGGTGCGATGAATCATGCGCTGCTGGCACGAGGCCCTCTTTCCTTGTCATTCGGGCACGCGGCACCCCGATAATTGATCGGGGTGAGCCACGGCAGGTTCCAGCCTACAAGCCCGCAACGATGGAGCACTGCTGGGCACGGGAGGGAGCCAGTGGTTCACAGCATTTTCCGATGTGCCCACAGCGAACTGTCTGGGCAGATCATGGGCCGATCCTTTGTGCCAGGGGTACCGTTGAACCATGGCTGAGAATCCCCCATCAAACCGACCCGACGACTCCAACAACGACGATGAGAATGCGAAGGATCCATTCTCCGAGATGTTTGGCTCGCTCTTTGGCGGTGCCGGCGGATTTGACCCCAAGAACCTTCCCGAAGGGTTGAGCGAAGCCATGGGCTTGAACAACAATCCCGAGGCCATGGCGCAGATGATGCAACAGGCGAAGGCCATGATGGCCGCCATGTCCCAGGGTGATGGCGGCCCGGTGAATTGGAAGATGGCCACCGATGCTGCCCGTCAGGCCGTTGCCGGCGACGACCCCTCGGTCACCGCAAGCCGCGCCGCCGCCGTGGTCAGCGCCGCCCGACTTGCCGAAATGTGGCTGGACTCGGCCACCGTATTTGAGGCAGATGGCAGCGAATGTCGCTCGTTCTCCCGTGCCGAATGGGTCGAAAAGACCATGCCGGTGTGGAAGTCTCTCACCGAACCCGTTGCCGTGAGCGTGGGCAAGGCCATCACCGGTGCCTTGAGCGAGCAGATCCCCGAACAGATGCGACCCATGATGGGTGGCGCGCAGGGAATGCTGCAGTCCATGGGCGGCACCATGTTCGGTATGCAGCTGGGTACGGCCGTTGGTGGATTGGCCAAGGATGTTCTCGGTTCCACCGATATCGGCCTACCGCTGGCCGGGTCAACCCCGGCGCTGGTACCAACCAACCTTTCGGCTTTCGGCGACGGACTAGGCGTCCCCGAGCAAGAAGTGCTCCTCTTTGCCGCGTTGCGCGAGTGCGCACACGTTCGCCTCTTCAACCGGGTGCCGTGGCTGCGTTCCACGGTCATCTCGGCGGTGGAATCCTATGCGCGCGGCATTCACATTGATATGTCACGAGTTGAGGAAGCCGTGCGTGACATCGATCCGTCTAACCCCGAGTCGTTCCAGTCGCTGATGGGCGAAGGGCTGTTTATGCCCAAGCGCACCGCAGCCCAGGAAAGCGCATTGGCCAAACTCGAGTTGGTCTTGGCTCTGATTGAGGGTTGGGTCGATGAGGTCGTGGCCGCCGCGGCCGTGAATCTTCCGAGTGCCGGAGGGCTACGCGAGACCATCCGTCGACGCCGGGCAGCTGGCGGACCCGCTGAGAACGCTTTTGCTTCCTTGGTTGGCTTGGAACTACGCCCACGCCGACTCCGTGAGGCCGCAGCCTTATGGGCTCATCTGTTCGAAGAGCGCGGGCTCGAAGGCCGCGACGCCATTTGGGAGCACCCGGATTTGATGCCGACCGAAGAAGATCTCCAAGACCCCACCGGCTTCACCACCCGACGTCAGTTGGCCGAGGCCAGCATGGATGACATTGATGCCGCGCTTAGCAAATTGCTCAGTGGTGGCTTTGAGACGGAGGACTCGAGCGACGAGACGGAAAACTCCGGCGACGCCGAGAACCCGGGCACCGGTTCGGATTCGGATGAAAACCCGGAACAGGAGAACCCTGAGGCCAAATAACCTCACGTCGTAAAATGCTGTGGGTGTGTCGAAATCTGTCGACACACCCACAGCTTTTTTCTGCCCACTATGGGTCACCCAACGATGGGCACGCCTCACCTAGGCGAGAACGCGGCTCCCAATACTTCAGAGATCTCCGTCGTCAAAGTCATCATCGTCAAAGTCATCTAAGTCCGTATCCCCGCGTGGGGCCGGAATCCCCGGTTGAGTATTCGGCGTGGATCGTTCGGCGGCACGGTATCCGTGGCTGACTCCCGAAAGAAAAATGGTGGCGTCGTGCACCCGCGGGTAACGTGCCAGAACCGCCTTGAATCGTGCACCATGACCATCGCGGGGCTCAACTAAGTGGGCCAATTCGTGGGCCAACACGTAGTCCTGCACCCATTGGGGCAGTGGACGCAATTTCTCCGACAGTCTGATCTGGCGGGTGTGCAGGCTTGCTGATCCCCAGCGACTGTTTTGATTTGATACCCACCGAACGCCCGCGGGCGAGGCTTGGGATCCAAATAATTCCGCATCCATCGCTCGAGCCCGTTGTAGCAGCTGCGCATCTGGATCAATCGAGCTCCCGGCAACGACCTTGCGCATGACCTTTTTAACCATGTCAGCTACCAGCAATCGTTCGGCCTGCTCACCGAGGCCGACCGGCACCGAGACGACCATCGTGTTCTGCTTCCATGCCCCGGAAATAGTCTTTTTGCGCCTCGCCGAGCGCACCACACGAATTGCAGTGCCGTTGCTATCAACGTATTCGCTCGTAGTTGATTGGGTGCTCATCTCAGTTTCCTTCCGCCCCGTTCCCTTCTTCTACCGCACCTCGCGGTACTCCCCCAGTCCACTTTCCCGCTCCAGGGTGTGGATACCCGTCGCTCCGCGTCGTTCCGGTGCCAGTCTGGTGGGACTCAAGGCGCCAGAGAAATGATGAGATGTGGTGCCTAACTCTTCAAAGGGGCACCATCATGAGGATCAAACCGGGAGTGCAGGTTCTCAGCTTAGTTGAGGGCACCATCCAGATTGGAACGGGCCAGCATGCCCGGTGGATAACTGGACTGAGCGCTGACGAACGGCGTTTTGTGCTCTCCCTGGCCACGGGCGCACCACCTAGCCCCTCCGCGCCCATCTCCGGTGTTGTCTTGAAAAAGGATAGGCGCAGCGAGATCTTGGGCATTCTCGCTCCGGTCCTTGTGCCGTCGGTCCCCCATTCGGGCAAAGACGTGGAGGCGGCGCTGGGCAAAGGTCTCGGGGCCCGGATGATGCCAGATGTTCTGCAATGGAGCTCGGCTTACCGGCTGGATGCGACACGCGCGCTGAAGGCTCGGAGGGAATCCAGGGTCGCGCTCTATGGATGTGGACGCACAGGACAACTCTTGGCACACATTCTCGCCGCTGCCGGGGTGGGAGGACTGATGCTTTCGGATTCGGAGGATTTCGACGCGGAGGATCTGGGAGCTGCCACGGCCGGCATCACCGCTGTGGGGACCCAGCGGGCCCGAGCCACGGCACGATCATTGCAACCCCTCTACCCGCATTTGGCGGTTGCCGAATCCGCAGTCAGGAGCCCTGGCGCTCCGCCGCTGGACATCTCGGTAGTCATCGGCGAAGGAGCGCTGCCGCCAGTGCGTTCACTGGCACAGGATGAGGCAATGATCCCGGTGCTCTTCACCGATGCGGGCGTGCGCATCGGTCCAATGTCCATCGACGGCCTGAGCATGTGTGCGCCCTGTGTGTGGGAGCAATGTGACCCCACCGTGCGCATGTTGGACAGCCACGCCGGCGAAAACAACCGCCAGCTCCTGCGGCCCGAAGCGTCGTTGGCGGCCGTGACGGCGGGTGTCACCGCCATGCAAGTGCTGATGCTCATCGATCGCATCAACGTCCCGACAACTGTGGATTCGATGATCACCTGGGATTTATCCACCGGAGGCGGATCGAGTACTCCCGCGAAGCAGCGTCCTCACTGCACCTGTCTGGATGGTCGTGCCGCCTAGGACAATGGTTGCGGCAACGTAGGTAGGCATCGTTCCAGCACCCCTGTGCGTAGTCGTGGGAGCGCCCTGGCTTGCCTCGCGTGACGGAGCGGTGCTTGGCGGGTGCCGGGACACTGGTTGGAGCGCCTTGGGTTCCGATGAACTTGTGCTGTGCTAACTGCTTACTGGTGGCAAACGAGACGGGACGCCACTTTGCTCGCGTCCCGCGTTGTAAAAGCCAGAGCAGCGCCCGGCTAGACAAAAACGGACCCGTTCGGGGTCTTGCCCATGCCGATGCTTCAAATTTGGGAGAACGCATTCAACTCGTACGTGCCGCCGACAACCAGCCGCACTCGCCGGTCCCCGATATGGAAGCATTCCTTGTCGTTGCCGTTGAGGATCCGACGTGACGACCCTTTCTCGACGCCGATCTCGCCGCGGAAGTTGTGGGACCCTGGTTCGACACGGAACGTGTTGGCTGAGACGTGATCGAAAACCGTTCCGCCATCGTAGGTGTCGGGGGTCATGGACCCTGCGGCCGGGCCCAGCGTTTGCAGAAGGTCGAGACGGCGATACACCCACGAGTCTTGCGCCCCCTGGTGCATCAGTGGCTCAAGGAGCCGTGGTCCCCCACGGTTCTGTGCGGGCAAGGCTCGGTCGGCAGAGGTCAATTCTTAGACATATGAGCCGAACTCGAGACGTCTCTACTCCGCCGAATCCCCGGCGAGGATCGCCAGTACCGCCTCGCCATAACGCTCCAGTTTGCTCTTGCCCACCCCGGAGATCTGCCCCAGTGCCGAAACGTTGCTGGGGTTATTCTCAGCGATGGCCATCAACGTGGCATCGGTGAAGATCACGAAGGCCGGAAGTGAATTCGCTTGGGAGACCTGCAGGCGCCAAGCGCGAAGAGATTCAAACACTGCCTCGTCATAACCCGCCGGGCAGCCACCACAACGTCCCAGCTTTCGCTCCGAGGCGCTCGAGAGCAACGTTCCACAGACCCGACACAGCGGCGGCGTGGCTGCGGCCCTGCGCTTGGTACTGCGCGCTGGAGTTGCAGTACGTGAAGAACCGGAGGGACGCAATCCGTCCAAGAAACGGGAGGGCCGTCGATTGGCTCGACCACCCGGGGTACGAGCCAAGGACCACGAGAGTCCCAGATATTTCCGTGCGCGGGTGATCCCTACATATAGCAGTCGACGTTCCTCGTCGTAACCTGCCTGGTCATCCGCGAAGGAGATGGGCATCAGACCTTCGGAGAGCCCGACCAAGAACACCGCGTCCCATTCCAAGCCCTTGGCCGCGTGCAGCGAAGCCAGAGTCACGCCCTGCAGGGTTGGCGCGTGCTGGCTAGCGGCGCGTTCCTCCAGTTCAGCAACAAATAGATTCAACGTAAAAGGGATCTCCGAACCGGCTCGAGAGACTGCCATTTCGTCGGCGAGCGCAACCAGTGCGGAAAGCGACTCCCACTTTTCCCGAACGGCACCCGAGGCTGCCGGAGCGGTTGCACTGTAGCCAAGGGAGACCAAGATGTCGCGGGTGAGCTGTGGGACGGACTCGACTCCGGGCTCGGTGGTGGTGTTACGTGCCGCCGAGCGCAATTGCAGCATCGCATCGCGCACCTCGCGGCGAGCGAAGAATCGTTCCCCACCGCGGAGCAGGTATCCAACTCCGGCGGAAGCCAGTGCTTGCTCATAGGCAGCGGATTGGCCGTTGGTGCGGTACAGGATGGCGATCTCCGACGCCGGGGTGCCCTCGGAAATGAGCTTCTTGATCCGGGCAGCGATTTCCGCTGCCTCGGCCTCGTCGTCCTTGGCCTCCAGGAAACTGGGGTCGGGTCCGTTCTCTCGCTGGGCAACAAGTTCTAGCGGTGTGGGCCAGTGGATGTCGCGGTCGGGAACTCCCGCCTCCGGTTGACGGGCAGCCAAGACACGGTTGGCCAGGTGCACCACCTGCGGCGTGGACCGATAATCGCGCACCAGCTTGACCACCGGTGCGTGTTCATACCTATCGGTGAAGTCCAGGAGGTGGCGCGGGGTAGCACCAGTGAAGGAATAAATGGTCTGCGAGGCGTCACCCACCACACAAAGTTCATCGCGCCCGCCCAGCCACAAGTCCAGTAGACGTTGCTGCAGCGGGGAAACGTCCTGATACTCGTCAACGACGAAGTGGCGGTACTGCTCGCGTACCGAAGCGGCAACGCGGGGGTCATCCTCCAAAATGGCCACGGTGAGTAGCAGAACGTCCTCGAAGTCGATGAGCTGCCGATCGGTCTTCACGTCTTCGTAGGACTGGAAGATCCGAGAGACGGTGATCGGATCCAATCCCCCGGGCTGCCCGCGGTCCGCCGCTGCTGCTACATAAGATTCTGGCGTGAGCATCGAGACCTTTGCCCATTCGATCTCGCTGGCCAAGTCACGCACCGTGGCACGGTCGGCGGTGGTGCGCAGTCGACGTGCGGCCTCGGTGATCAGCGGCGCCTTGTAGTCAACGATGTTTGGCAGTTGACCGCCAATGGCCTGTGGCCAGAAGTACTGCAGTTGGCGCAGGGCCGCCGCGTGGAAGGTCCGGGTCTGCACCGCACCGGCACCAAGATCGCGTAGTCGTGAGCGCATCTCGGCGGCGGCCCGGGCGGTGAAGGTTACCGCCAAGAGTGAGCTCGGTTTGTAAACGCCGGTGTGCACACCATAGGCAATGCGGTGAGTAATGGCCCGGGTCTTGCCGGTTCCGGCACCGGCAAGTACGCAGAGCGGTCCCTGCAGCGTCGTGGCGACTTGTCGTTGTTCTTCGTCCAGTCCGCCGAGGATGCGCTCCTCGATGCTGCCGGTTCCAGTCTCTTCGGTCATGTCCTAGTTTTCCAAGTGTTCGGGCTGGGGCAATACGCCACCAAACCAATTTTCGATCAGGGCGCTGGCGATGGAGACACCGGCTGGCACACCAATCTCGCCGGTGCGAACGGCATCGGCCAATTCCTCACGCGTGAACCAGCGCAGGTCGATGATTTCCTCCCCATCGGGGAACAACTCGGTACCGGTGGCGACCGCGGTGAATCCGAGCATCAGTGAACGCGGGAACGGCCACGGTTGGGATCCCATGTACCGCGGATCCTTCACGATAACACCGGATTCTTCGGCGACTTCGCGGATGACCGCCGCCTCCAGGGACTCCCCCGGGTCAACAAATCCGGCAAGGGTGGAGAATCGAGTCCCACCCCACGCCTTGTTGGCACCCAAAAGTAGGCGGTCCGCATCGTCGGTGATGGCAACGATGATGGCAGGATCGGTGCGTGGGAAGTGTTCTCGCCCCTCCGCCGCGCAGAATTTGACCCATCCGGAGGCACGAAGCGTCAGCGGGCCACCGCATCCCGCGCAGAAGTTTGTTGCATGATTCCAGTTGGCAATCGCTACTGCCTCAACAAACAGGCCGGCATCTCGAGCACCTAACCCGGCTGCTACATCGCGCAGGCCCAGCCATTGACCCGGGTGCAGTTCATTAGAACTCTCGGGTGCCGCCCACGCAGCGGGGGTCTGCTCGAAACTGTGCAATACGATCTCGGTTGAGCCATCAAACCCCAGATATATCTCTGTGCCACCTTCGGGCAGATCCGCTGCGAGCATCAGCACCAGTTCACCGTCAAGTACCCGGGCGCGACCACCAATCATCACGAGGTAGCGAGTGGCTTCGGCGGCACGCAGCGAATCGAGCCAGTCATCTTGGGCACGGCTTTCGCTACGCCGGTCGCTGGTGGCGCGGGCTAGGGGCAAGGCGCCGAGAGCCGGGAAGCTGGTCACTGGTTGCAGCACGGAATCACTCATGGAATCAACCGTACTGAGCTTGGGGCCCCAACACCTACTCCCGGGTCCGCGTTGTGGCTATCGGCGCATAAATCGGTTCTCGGTTCCTGTACTTCCTCTGGGGTGTTGGTGCCCCACTCGTGAGCGATTTAGTAGCGAAAGACGCGACTCGCCGCCGCCCGAAGGCGACGGCCCGGCTGACTCGGTCTACGGTGGATGATGTGAAACGCTCTCCCATGGAACTCGCTGCCATCGCCACCGCCGCGGTACCCGGCTTGGCCCCCACGGGCGTGGCCACGCTGCCGGACGACGGCAACGACTTCGACTCAGTGCTCATTGTTGACGCGGCTAAAAATCGCTGGCGGGTGCGCTCCCCGCGCCACGAAGAAGCCAGCATGCGCCTTGAATCTGAGCTGGCGGCGCTGCGTGCCTTTTCCGCTGGCATCCGTGCCTCGCTCCCCTTCCAGCTACCCTCGGTCGCCGGTACCGTGCGGCAGGGTCCACTGCGCACCTTCGTTTATAACTACCTGCCCGGTCGGCAGTACTCCCTTGAAGACCTGGTCTCCCTGGGCTCGCGCTGCGCCCGTGACCTAGGTATCGTGATGGCCGCCATCCACTCGATGCCAGATTCGGCGATCGATCGTGCGGACCTACCCGCGTACACCGCCGAACAGGTACGCCAACGTCGGCTTAATGAACTGGATGCGGCGGCAACCACCGGCATGATTCCCTCCCGCCTGCTGCGACGTTGGGAACATGCGCTAGAAGATGTGGCCCTCTGGCGCTTTAATGCCACGGTCATCCACGGCGACCTGCACGAAGATCAACTTCTGGTGCAAGATGCCAAGGTGGTTGCGGTGAATGGCTGGACCGATCTTCAGGTCGGGGACCCCGCCGATGACTTTGCCTGGTTGGCCGCCGTGCACGAGCAGTCCTTCGCCGATGCAACGTTCGAAAGCTACATTTCGGTACGCGGTGACCGTGCCGATCCGCACATCATGCGCCGGGCTTCCTTGGCCGCCGAATTTGCACTGGCGCAGTGGCTAGTTAAGGCCATCGCTGGCGGCGACGCGCAACGCATTGCCGAGGCGAAACTGATGCTCGAGGAACTGGATTCGGACATCGCAGAATACGGTGGACAACCCATTTCTGTGGTCGAACCACCGCGTGCCCAGCGTGCTGGCAACGAAGAGGACAGGCAGCCCGTCCCGGTCTCCGCAATCAGGTCCGTGGGCTCAGCGGATGCAGGGTCAGCGGCCGACGTTGACCGGGACGAATCGGATGCGAACGACGGAGAGGTCTCGTCGGTCGAACCGGCCACCTCGGCCATGAGAATCGTTCCGGTTCCGGTGCAGGCCATCGCGTCAAACCCGGCAAAGCCGTCAACGCCGCCGCAGCCCGTGGCAGCGCCGGCCAAGCCCTCCAACGAGCCGCGCCCCATGGTGAAGGTTGACTCCGACTCCTCGAAAACGGAAAAGGATACGGCGGGTGCCAAAGCCATCGAGCCCGAAACCAACGCGATCCCCATTCAGAAATTGGATCCGAAGTAACTACAGTTAACTGCCCAATCTGTGAAGAGGCGCCAACCCCACGGGGATGGCGCCTCTTCGCTGCGTTGACCTAAGAGTCGCTGCGTGGTGCTCGCTGCAATTCAGCCATGGACTCGGTGATCAGGGCCTCAAGCTCGGCCTCCGCTGCCAGATCATGCGGCCTGATGGTGATGCCCGAACCCACGTAGTAGAACGCCGCACGCACCTGCGAAACGTCGATTCCGCGCAATCTTGCCCAACCCAACCGGTACACCGCCAGCTGCAGCGCCTTGATGCGCAGTTCTTCGCCCCGTGGCACCCGCCCGGTTTTCCAATCCACCAACAGCCAAGCGCCGTCGGCCTCTTGGAAGATTGCGTCGATGCGCCCGCGCACCGACACCGGACCGATCCGCGTTTCGATGGCAGCCTCCACATAGGCTGGCTGTCGATCGGCCCATTCGGAGGCCAAGAAGGAGTTCTTCATGTCCTCCAGATCAAGAGCATCATCGATATAGGCATCCGCGGCTTCCATGTACTCGCCAAGATCCAGCATTCCGGTGGAGTCAAAGTACTCCTCCAGCCATGCGTGGAAGGCTGTGCCACGGCGAGCGGCGGTGCCGGGACGGCGCGGGATGGGACGACGCAACTCTGCCAGCACGGTTTTTGCGTCGGTGGCCAGGTCCACAAACACCGAGGCTCGCACATGCTTGGGAATGCCGACGGTACGTTCCTCGGCAGCTTCCTGCTCGCGGCGGGCCAGCAGTAGCTCGGCCTCCTTGAACCAGTTCTTGCCCGTGGGTGTATTCCACGCAGCGGTTTCCGCCGAGTCGTTCTCCTCCGGCACGGGAGGCGCAGCCCGTGCGACTCGATCCGCGGCGGTGAGCACCGCTTCGGCAGCGGCCTCCAATTTGGCTCGGCGCCCCGGTGGGCGTGGGCGCAACACACCTCCGCCGGTAATCGAGGGGCCTTCCAACGGGTCGTAGGGCCACCGAGCCTCCAACGGTTGTTCACGGAACGGGTTAGCCTCCGGCGCATCCTCATCGTCAACCCACTCTGCCACGAGGGCAGCGGGCTTTTCCCCCTCGCTCAGTGGGCGCATATCCAGCAGGAAACTCGAGGCGTCGGTGAGTTTGGTGCGCGTTCCGGTCCAGGCCGTCGCCGAACAGATCAACAAGGATTTAGCTCGGGTCAGTGCGACATAGGCAAGTCGCCGTTCCTCCAGCTCGGCATGATTCAACACCTCGGATTTGAACATGGCCTCGGCCTTCACCACGTCGAAAAGGCATTCTTGGTCGGTGTCCCATTGCGGCAAATCATGTTTGTCGCCACGCAGTGGCCAGGGAAGAGCGGAGTCGCCGCTGGTCCAGCGCGAGTCATTAGCGCTGGGGAAGATGCCTTCATTCATGCCCGTCACGGCAACCACGTCCCATTCCAGACCCTTGGAAGCATGGATCGTGAGCAATTGCACGGCATCGGGGTTTGATTCCCCGGGGACAATTGCTAAGCCGCCCTCCTTCTCGGCCGCTGCCTCCAACCAGGTCAGGAAACCGGCAAGGTCCACCCGGGTGGACGAGCTCGAATAGTCCTGGGCGATGTCGGCAAAGGCATCAAGATGACGTCGCGCCTCGTGAATTCCCACACCTGGCTTCGCTGCAACCTCGATATCCAGGCCCATGGCCCGTTCCGTCTCGCGCAGCAGGGTTTCGAGGTCATCGTCGACAAAGCCTCGTAGATACCGCAGCTCATCACGCAGTTTTGTCAGGCGAGCCAGGGCTGTGGCGCCCAATGATCGACCATCGCCCGATACCCAGTCGGGATGTGGAAGGTAATCGAGGGCTTCGATGAGGCTCGCCGCGTCATTAAGTTCGGCTCTGGCCTCGGCGCGGGTGAGTTCCTCGGCGCTTTCACTGGCCTCAAGGTCCTCTTTTCCGCCATCCTTGAGCGCAAATTCTCGGCGCCTCGCCAGGAAGCGCGACCAGTCGGCAAAGGCCATGAGGTCCGCTGGTCCGATGCGCCATCGGGCGCCGGCGAGGAGCCTCAGCAGATGATCGGAGCGGTTGGGGTCAACCAGTACATTCAGCGTGGCTACGATGTCGCTGACCTCGGGCATGCTCAGCAATCCGCCGAGACCTAGGATTTCATAGGGAATTCCCGCGTCCTCCAGCCCCCGCGAAATCGGAGTCAACTGCGAACGGGTGCGACAAAGTACGGCCATGGAGGGGTTACGCCCGTGGGCGCTGGCAAATGACGCGCGTTCGATGATGAATCGAGCTGCGAGTGCTGCCGCCTCTTGCCCACCGGTGGCATATCTAGCCAATTCCACCCGCCCTTCCCCGGCGAAAGCGCTGGGTTTAAGTGCGGGGACGGAGATGCCGGCGGGTGCCACGGAATTCAACCGTGCGGAGACGGCGTTGGCGGCGGAAAGGACGTTTTTAGAGTTGCGCCATGCGGTACTCAAATAGGCGACGGACGCAGGACGCAGTTCACTGCTTGCCCCGTCTTGCGGTGCTACCCGGGCAGGGAATTCGGTTGGGAAGCGGAAGAGCTGACCGGCGGATGCGCCACGGAAACCGTAGATGGACTGATTCGGGTCACCCACCGCGGTGAGCGCATGCCCTTCGCCGAAGATGCATGAGAAGAGCACCATCTGCGCGTGGGAGGTGTCCTGGAATTCATCGAGTAGCACGACCTTAAAGCGGGCCCGCTCGCTGTGTGCCGCCTCCGGGATTTCCCGGGCAATACGAGCGGCCAGCGCCACCAGATCCCCATAGTCCAAGGCGCCACGTGCCGCTTTGGCATGAGCGTAGTCAAGGGCAAGTTCGGCGATGGTGGCTCGCGTTCGCAACTTATCTAACAGTTTGCGGGCCTCCACGGAGGGGGCTGCCGGCTTATCGATCCGATACGGCAGGGACTCAAGTTGTCCCACCAGCTCGTCGATCCAGGCCTTTGCTTCCTCGGGGGCGACGAGGTGCTCAGCGCATTCCCCCGCGAAGGTCACCACGGCATCGATCAACGTGTTTTTGGAGGACGCCAGATGCTCATAGTCGCCCGTGTAACCCTCGACCACTGCCGCTGCTACCTGCCAGGCCTGAGCGGTTCCCAGCAACGCGGTGTCGGACTCGACGCCGATGCGCAGCCCGTGCTCCTTGACCAGCGTGTTGGCATAGGAATGGTAGGTGGAAACGGAGGGATCCAGCAGGCCTTCGGCTTCGAGTTCTAGCAGGCCAGAACGTGCCAACTTCTCCAACTGACCGCGGATACGTTGGGCAAGTTCGCCGGCCGCCTTGCGGGTGAACGTCACGCCAAGAATTTCCTCAGGGCGCACTTTTTTGTTGGCCACCAGCCAGATGACCCGATCGGCCATGGTGGCAGTCTTTCCCGATCCAGCGCCAGCAATAACCAGCAGTGGTTCAAGTGGGGAGGAGATGATGGCCGACTGTTCCGGGGTGGGCTGATGCTGTCCGAGGATCTCGGAGAGCTCCTCGGGAGAATAGATACGCCCTTCCGGTTCCACGGTGGCCTGGCCACCGGCAACGTCCTCATGCACAGATTCGGATGGGATTTGTGTGCGGCTCACGGCTCGGTGACCTGCCTTCCTTCGGAACACAATGGACAGATACCCGGCAAGCGGCAGTTACTCCCGCTGCGACCACCTCGGGCGGGGTCATGGCGGGAGAGGAAATCGGCGTCACCCATCAATGCTGCGGCTGCCAGCACCATGGGTGTGGCCCAATCAGTCTCGGTGATGGCGGGTTGGGCCTGTTCCCGCGGGGACTTGGTGGTGGTGCCCAATTGCACCAGCGAGGCACCTGCCGGCACTCGAGTGAGTTCCACCGGTGTTTTTCCGGCGAGCGCACCATTGATGATGGCCGCTTGATAGGCGCCCAGTTGCGGGTGCTTCTCCACGTCCTTGCCGCTGGGCTGAGATTTGCCGGTCTTCAGGTCAACAACCCACGGATTGCCCGCTTCGTCTGCCTCAACGCGGTCAACCACACCGCGCAGCAGTGCATCACGAGGCTCGACCGCTCCTGATTCCGCGTCGGCGGTCGCGGCGGGAATGATGATCTCGAAGGAGATCTCGCGGCCGATCAGGGTGCGATGCTCGGTACGCATCATGACGTTGTATTGGGCCAGCTTTTTGAGCATGTCTTCGGCGCGTTCACGATCCCGTGCCCCCTCCCAGTTGCTCGGCATTTCCAGTTCGGCCCAGCGCTGCTCTAGGACTTCCAGATATTCGCCGCCGCTGGCTTCGGGGTGTTCCTCGGCGATTGAGTGCACCAGGGTACCCAGGGAACGGGCAAAGTCGGTGGCAGCTTCTCCCCCGGCGGCTTGGACAAACCAGTTCAGCGGTGAGTTCATCACCGATTCAACCTTGGAGGGTGAGACCTTCACTGGTTCCCCGGTCGGTACTACCGGCCCGGTAGAGGTGATCTCCGCCAAGCCCCACCAGCTGCCGGGATGCGCGCCACGGATCGGACGCGATGCGGCAGCCAGGGTGCCAAGTACCTCCGTGGCGTCGCTGTGCAAAGGTTCACGTGATTCGTCGAGGGCCGTGGCCTCGGCGGCTTGGCGCAATTCGGCAACCAGTGCTCCGAGGGTGCGTGGTCGCGGAACAAAGACGGGGCTGCGGCCGGTAACAGCGCCCCGCGGGTCAACGATGTCGAGGAAGGACGAGGGTTGAGTGTCTTCGGAGGCCACCGCGATGGCGATGACTTTGGATTTCGCGCGAGAAATCGCATTCGCGAAGGTGCGTAACTCATCTGCGCGCGTCTCGCGGATGAGCGAGGCGATATTGCGGGTGGGGAGAATTTCCGGGCCGTGTTCAATCACATCACTCAGTGCGCCACCTCCGAGCAATTCACCACGCAGTTTGGTATTGGGCCAGATCCCTTCCTGCATCCCGGGTACCAATACCAATTCCCATTCGAGCCCTGCCGCTGCTGCGGTGGTGAGCACCTGGACGGAGGCAGTACTTCCGCCTCGATTGGCCAGAGTATCCATGGGCAGTTCTTGCCCCAACACGTGCTCAACAAATTGGGCGACGGAGGAACCGGGCAACTGATCAACAAAGCGTTCGGCGGATTGGAAGATTGCCAGCATGGCGTCAAGATCGTGGTCGGCCCGAGTACCGAGGATGCCGCCCTCCAGTGCCGCTGCACTCCACTTCTCGGCCATTCCACTGGCCGCCCATAACGCCCAAAGCGCTGTTTCGGCGTTCATGTTCCCACTACCAAGCTCGGCGAGAAGTGCTTGGTACATCCGTGCCAGGCGTCGGGCTCCTGCCGCTGCGCGACCCATGGTCCCCAAAAGTTCCAGCTGATCGAGCATCCCGGTGAGCAACTCGGCACTTGAGCGATTGCCGCCGTTGGCGACTTCGTGACGGCGTAATCCTTGGCGCAGCCGACGCACGTCCAACGCCGACGCGTTGGCATAGCGCGACATTAAGAGTTCTTGAAGCAGTAAAGGATCCTGTTGGGCCTCGGGGGCCAAGGCCAATTGCATCAGGTCAAGTAGCGGGCGAACCGCTGGTTCTTCCCGCAAGGGCGTTTCGGCGGGCGGGGTATTTACCGCAATGCCGGCGCCAGCAAGGTACTTGGACATGGATCGTACCTGGGAGCCATTGCGCAGAATTACGGCCATGGAATCTAGCGGGCGGTGGTGGATCAGGTGTTCTTCGAGTAGGCGCTGGGCCACGAGGCGTTGTTCGTGGATGGGCGAATCAACCAGCAGAACTTCAAGGCTGCCCGGGGGCGATGTTTGAAGCGGTGTCTCAGCTGCAGCGTTATCCGCGTCTGGCCCATTTTCGGCATCGTCCCCGAGTTCTGGGCTCGAAGTCTGAACTTCGCCGTCCGCATCGCTGACGCTGGTGGCCTCCGGGAAGGAGAGGATCCTGCCCGCAACGCCAGCTGCCACGGGAATGCGACGAGCGACCTGTCCCCATGCGATGGCCAGTTCGGCATCGAGGCGGTGGGAAGTCTGCAATTCCATGACGTGGGCCGGGTGCGCTTCGGTACCTAAGCGCGTCTCGAATTCTCCGAGCATGTCCGGCCGAGCACCACGGAAGCCTTGAACGACATTATCTGGCACGGCGAAGGCCATCAGGTCACGTCCCCGGGCAAGCAGCGCGAGCAAACGATGCTGGGCAGGATTGGCTTCCTGAAGGTCATCGACCATGACTAGCTGGAGGCGCTCGTGTTCCGCGTTGTGGAACTCTGGGTTGTCTTCCAGGATGTTTGCCGCCGCGGCCAAAAGCCCTGCTGGATCGAAGGCCTCGGCGCTACCCAAGTCCAAAAGGTCCCGATATTCCTGATAGAACTGGGCTGCGGCGACCCATTCGGGACGCTTAAGATTCTCCCCTAGGTCCTGAAGCGCGCCGGCCTCAAGTCCGTGTTCGGAGATCCGGTCAAAAAGTTCTCGCAATTCCTTGCGGAAACCACGGGTACCAATGGCTTCGCCCAGCGATTCGGGCCATAACGGGCCGGGTGTGATGCCCTGGGCATGGCCCTGAAGTAGATGTCCGATCAAGGTGTCCTGTTCGGGACCGGACAGCAGCCGGGGAGGCCGCTGCAGCTCCGGTAGAAGTCCGTCCAACCGCGCCCTGCGGATCAGGTCAAAGGCATATGCCGACCAAGTGCGTACCGTGGGTTCTGAAAAGGTCTTGTCGGTACCGGCCGAGAGGTCATCTCGCAGAAGCGCAGCTGCGGCACGTGTCGGAGAAAGCACCAGCACCCGCTGCGGGTCAAGCCCTGCGGCTAGACGGGTGGTCAACACCCGTAGCAACGTCGACGTCTTTCCGGTTCCCGGGCCTCCCAACACCAGCACGGGCCCATGACCGGGCGTAAGCTCCAGTAGTGCCCGTTGCGCCGAGTCTGCGGGCGAGGCCTTCTCTGAACCCAGCTGTTCCGCGGGTGTCGGATTGGCTGCGTTGGTGGTGTCCATGTTCTCCATCAGATCATTCGAGGGTGACGATTTGGCATCGGCAGTAATTCGGCGATGCCGTCGATGAGAGTGTGCTCCGCGTCGGTGGGCTCCCAGCGGGCCACATTCATTCGCACCCGCGTCGGCGTTCTGGGTGTGCCCTCGCGTTCCCAATGGGTTTCGGCGAGCGGTTGCAAATCACTTGGCAGGGTTCCGTTGGAGCGGATGACCCGCCACCAGGTGGCGTTGGAGTCGCCCCTACCCATGGCCTTGCCGACTTGTCGAGCTCCACCGATGCCGAGCAATTCGGCAATGTCTCCATAGGCCAGCACCTTGCCGCAAGGTATTAACGCAACGACGGCGAACACTGCCTCGTCATAATCGAGACCCACGGCGGAGCCCGATGCACCATCTTCGGCGATCTCTGCGCCGGGATGACTCGAATCACTGCCTCGATCCACTCTCGCTCCTCGTTCGTGATGGTTCCGCAGCCTCTATTATCGGCTGCACCCCTCGCTCTTCTTCCACCACCGCGCTGCGATGGGACAAAGTGTCGTCGATTCCCGGTAGCGTTGTTTCCATGACTTCATGGCATAACCTTCCCCGCGCCGCCTTCGACCTGGAAACCACTGGTCGAGATCCACATGAGGCTCGCATCGTGACCGCGTCTATCGTCGTGGTTAATGGGCGATCAGAAATCTTGCACACCAAGGAATGGCTGGTCAACCCCGGCATTGCTATTCCTATCGAGGCTTCAGAAATTCACGGCATCACCACCGCCAAGGCGCAAGCCGAGGGCGTTGACGCTGCGACTGCTGTCGCTGAAATCTCTGCTTATCTGGCAGATCTATTCCAAACCATGCCGGTGATGGCGTTTAACGCCGCCTACGACTTCACCGTGCTTCAGGCCGAGGCGAATCGTTACTCCTTGGAGCATCTCAATCCGACCCCGGTTATCGACCCGTACATCGTTGACAAGCAGGTCGATAAGTACCGCCGCGGAAAGCGCACCCTCTCGGTGATGAGCGACTTCTACGGCGTTCAGCTGCTCAACGCACACACGTCAGCGGCGGACGCTGCCGCGACCATCGGTATTGCCGACGCGCAGGCAGCCAAATACCCGCAGCTTCAGATTGATCCCACAGAACTGCATGCAGCCCAGATTGGGTGGGCGGCAGAACAAGCTGCCAGTCTCCAGGAGTTCTTCCGTCGCAAGAACCCAGAAACTGTGGTCGATGGACAGTGGCCGGTCAAACGCTAATCCGCTGACCTCGCCGTCGAAGGCGCCGATTCCCGAGGGAGCGGCGCCTTCGACGTTTCCGGTTGATTGCAAGGCACGACGGCTCGGCTCAACAGATCGAGCGCAAGCCGTAGCTGGAGTCCGCTGTGCCGACAAATGATGCAAAGATGACGCAATATTTTACGTTTTATTGCTCGCGTGAGAGGGTTCACCCTACGTTCGGGTAACCAGCCCCGCGATTTTTCCGTCGCCAGACGTTGATTTCTTCGAAAAACCCGTCTAATTCGCATAGATTCAACAACGAACTACTTCGCGGCGATCATCCATTGCAAAAAATCGACCAATGATGCGCGATTGCGCCGCATTCGTTCGATAGTGGTTGAATGTTCAGTACCCCTTTTCCTTTTGATTGCTAAGGACACCCCTTTTGATCACAGTCACCGACCTGCGCAAGGTCTACCAGCAGGGCGACCGCACGGTCGTTGCCCTTGATGGTGTTTCCTTACACGTTGAAGCCGGCCAAATTCACGGCATTATCGGCCATTCGGGTGCAGGAAAATCGACACTCGTTCGGTGCCTGACGCTGCTCGATCGCCCCACTTCTGGGTCAGTTGCTGTGAACAACAAGGAACTCGCCAACGTGTCGGATACGGATTTGCGCACGGCGAGACGACGCATCGGCATGGTCTTCCAGCACGCGAACCTCATGGATTCACGCACCACAGCTCAAAACGTGGCATTCCCGCTGGAATTGATCGGCACTCCCAAGGCAACGATCAACGAGAAAGTTTCCGCGCTTCTGGAACTTGTGGGCCTGACTAACTTTGCTGATGCGTACCCCTCGCAGCTTTCCGGCGGTCAGCGTCAGCGTGTGGGCATTGCCCGCGCCCTGTCCTCGGACCCCGACGTGCTGCTTTGCGACGAACCCACCAGCGCTCTGGACCCCAAGACCACCGACGAGATCCTTGCGCTAATCAAGTCGGTGCGTGACAGGTTGAACCTCACGGTGCTGATCATTACCCATGAGATGAATGTGGTGAAGCAGGCTTGTGATTCGGTTTCCCTGCTAGAAGCAGGACGCATCGTCGAGCACGGCGACATCGAAAAGGTGGTTGCCAACCCGGCCGGCCGACTTTCTCAGGCGTTGCTGCCCATGCCCGGGGATCTGCCCGCGCAGCTTCCAGCAGGCACGGTTCTAGACCTTCTGTACTCCGGGGCCAGCGCTGCCGAGCCAATCATCTCCTCGATCTCGCGCACCTTCAATCTTGACGTGAATGTGCTGGCAGGTTCGGTAGAGCACTTGGGTGAACACCAATTTGCGCATCTGCGCATTCAACTTCCCGAAGGATCAGACATCAACGCCATCACCGCACACCTGATCTCCAATGGTGTCGCAGTAACCCTGAAGGAGGCTAAGTAAACGTGGACTTCTTTAATGACTTGATGACCAATCCTGGTATCACCAAGGCCATGTGGCCGGCCTTTCTTGAGACGCTGCAAATGGTGGGCATCTCCGGACTTTTCACCGTTGTCGTCGGCTTGCCCCTAGGCATTTTGCTTCTGAACACCGCCCAGGGCGGCTTGACGCCAAACCGCGGGCTCAACGTATTGCTTTCGGGCATCATCGTTAATATCACGAGGTCTATCCCCTTCGCGATCCTCATGGTCTCGTTGATCCCTTTGGCCTCCGCGCTGGTGGGCACATCGTTGGGCCCCATAGCTGCGTCGGTTTCGCTGACCATCGGCACCATTCCATTCTTCGCTCGACTCGTGGAAACCGCGCTTCGCGATGTCTCCGCGGGCAAGATCGATGCCGCCTTGGTCATGGGTTCCACGCGCATGCAGGTGGTCCGAAAGGTCTTAGTCCCGGAAGCCATGCCTGGCATCGTTGCCGCAACGACCACCACCCTGGTGACCCTCATCGGGTACTCGGCCATGGCTGGCCTCGTTGGCGGTGGCGGTCTGGGACGACTTGCTTACAACTACGGTTTCCAGCGCTATGACGCCACCATCATGATCGTTACCATCGTGATCATTGTGTTGCTGGTTCAGATCGTTCAGGTTCTCGGCGACTGGTTCGCTCGCCTGGTAGACCACCGCTAAACAGGTCGGGGTGCCACCCCGACCTCCCAGAATTCCGGCGGTTCATCCCGCCGGCGCGCAGCCAGTAGCCGCTAGCTGCTTTTGTTATCCATTGTCACCGACACTGGATCTTGATGAAAAGGAAGCGCATCCCATGCGTAAGAAACTCGCACTTGCCCTGACTGGTGTCGCCACGCTATTCGCACTGACGGCTTGCGGCGGTGGCGCCGCCACTACCCCCAGCGCGGAAGCAACACTCGACCCGGCCAACCCGACCGTCGTCAAGGTCGGTTCCAGCCCGATTCCGCAGGCCAAGATCCTCCAGTACATTGATGACAACTTGGCCAAGGATGCTGGCATCGATCTGGAAATCACCGAGATTGATGACTACCTGACGCCGAATATCGCACTCGACGATAAGACCTTGGATGCAAATTACTTCCAGACCGAGGCCTACCTTGCAGACCAAGTCAAGTCCAAGGGCTACAAGTTCGAACACGGTAAGGGCATTCACGTTGAGCCGTTGACCGTCTTCTCCAAGACGTTCAAGGACATCGCCGATGTTACCGAGGGCTCCGTTGTCCTGTTGAACAACGACCCGGTTAACCAGCTGCGTGGCCTTCGTGTGCTGGAGTCCGCTGGCTTGCTCACCGGCCTCGAGGACACCGATTCGGCACTTCTCCTTGACGGCGATGATGTCAAGAATCCGAAGAAGCTCGTTTTCAAGGAAGTTAACTCCGAACAGGTTCCGAAGTTCTATGCCGAGGACAAGACCATCGGTTTGGCCGTGATCAACGGCAACTACATCATTCAGGCGAAGCTGAATCTGGACGAGGTTGTTGCTCAGGAGTCAGCCATCGATAACCCGAACGCCAACTTCCTCACCTGGCGCGAAGGTGAAGAGACTCCGGCTATCGCCAAGCTCGAAGAGCTGTTGCACTCGGACGAGGTCCGCGATTACATCAAGAAGACCTGGACCGACGGAAGCGTCATTCCTGCCTTCTAGTCAGCACTTTTCGGGCGTCATCTGGCGGCCCGACTACCTTTTCCGTTAGCGCGGATACAAAAACGCGGGTCGTTTCCCCTCACAGTTATTGAGGGCGGGGAAACGACCCGCGTTTTTGTGTCCCGGCGCGTAGCACCACTTCGGCAGCGTGGACGAAATCGCACTTCGGTGAGTCGTGGGGTAGCACCTTGGTGTCCTGAAATGCCTAAAAGCTGACGATTCCGCCGTACCATGGGTGAGCGATTATCAACTTTTTAGGTTTTGGACGGAATGGCAGCACTGGACAACGAGGAACTTCCCACGATCTACAACCTGGCTTCGAGCGACCCTCGAAGCGAGCTGATCGACAGGTCAACTGTGGGTGAAGAAGCGTTGCAACAGATCGAGCGGATCATGGCCGAAATGGGCCGACTGCGATCTGTTGAACGAAAGATCTCTCGAGCTTCCCAGCAGTACATGAAGCTTAACGAGACGGATATGCGAGCAATTCGCTTCTTGATATCGGCGAAGAATACCGGCGATATAGTAACGCCTAGCGCGTTGGCTAAGTACTTGAAGATAACCACCGCTTCGATGACAAAGATGATCGACAAGCTTGAAAGAGCGGGTCACGTGGTACGAACCGCTCACCCGACAGATCGCCGTTCGCTGTGCCTTGCGGTAACAGATCATACCCACATGGCCGCACGCGAGCAGGTCGGTCGCCACCATGCCTCCCGCTTTGGCGCAGCGGCAAGGCTGACGCCCGCCGAACGGGAGGTCGTTATCCGCTTCCTCTCCGAGACGGCGCAGGACATGGAATCAAGCATCAACTCCGTGGGCGAGAAACCGACTCCCAAGCCTTAGTCACCCACAGGGCTCAATCATCCTGAGGGTGCTGCTCGTTCTCCTGGGCAGCAATAGTGATGCGTCTAGCCATCGAGGAGAAGATGATTCCGTGGAACGGAAGAATCGCAGCCCAATAAAGTCGTCCGGCAAGACCCTTGGGGAAAAAGACCGCGCGTTGCCTGTAACGACTTCCCGTGCCGTGAGGTTCGACCGAAAGCTCCAGCCAGGCACGACCCGGAACTCTCATTTCCGCTCTCAAACGAAGCAGCCGATCGGGCACGATCTCCTCCACCCGCCACCAATCCAGCGCATCGCCCAAAGCGAGGCTTTGCCTGCTACGCCGTCCACGATTCAGCCCTGCTCCACCGACAAGTTTGTCCATCACACCGCGCAGCGCCCACGCTCCGGGCAGCGAATAATACCCGGTGTCCCCACCGATGCTCTGGATCACGCCAAAAACGGCTTCCGGCGAGGCGGCTGAATCGCGCTCACGCTCATCGGTATAAACGGTCTGCCCGGCCCACTGCGGATCGGAGGGCAGTGGCTCCGCCGGGGCCGCGAGCGCGTGGGCCGTACTCCAAGTGGTTTCAACAGTGTCATTGCGCATCTTGGCCAACGCCAATTCCACCGATCGTTGATAGCCGGTGAGCCCCAGTGGCGGGCGTTTGATGATCAAATCAATGTCGCGATTGCGCATCACGCAATCGTGCTGGAGTGATTCAACCAGTGGAACGGCGAGAACGCGTGGAATGGGAGTGACCAGGTTGACCCATTGCGCCGCCAACCACGGTGTCAACACGGGAAGCGCCAAAATCACCGGCCGGCGCAGCTGTGCTGCATCGGCATAAAGGCGCATCATCTCGGCATAGCTATGGGCCTCGGGGCCGCCGATGTCGTAGGTGCCGGAAATCTCCGGCGCTAAGTCAGCACACTGACTCAAGTAGTACAGTGCGTCGCGAATAGCAATGGGTTGTACCTTGTTCAGTACCCAGCGTGGAGCGGGCATCACCGGCAACACGTCGGTGAGGTGCCTGACCATTTCAAAACTGGCAGAACCGGATCCGATGATCACCCCCGCCTGCAGCGTGAGGGTTGAAATTCCACTGGCTTCGAGGATTCGGCCCACGGTGACCCGTGAGGAAAGATGTCGACTCAGATCACCTTCGGGGTGTAACCCGGAGAGATATACCAGTCGTGAGATGCCTTGGGTTTGCGCCGCCTTCACCAGCGTGCTGGCGCAGCGTTCCTCAATGGGCGCGAAGTTTTTGCTCCCGCTCATGGAATGCACCAGGTAGTACAGCACCGTGGCTCCCTCGCACAGTTCCTCCGTGGCTTTCAGATCGGTGAGGTCTCCCTCGACGATATGTACCTGCTCGCTCCACGGGACATCGCGGAGGGCATTTTTCCGGCGTGTGAGCACTCGGACACTGTGACCCTGTTCCAGGAGCAGGGGCACCAACCGTCCGCCGATGTACCCGGTGGCGCCGGTAACGGCGATGACGCTCATAGCGTCGCTCCTTCCATGCGGTACTTAGCTATCCGTTTTACGCCTGCCACCACAACCAAGAGCAATAGTGCGGCGGCTGCGCCAAATGCCGTCATCGCGACGGCGGGAGACTCAAGTCCCCCATCACTGCGTCCAATGCCGATCCACGCGATGCCCCAGGTCATGGCCAGTGCCGTGGCGACCCTACCGCGCGAGAAGAGCACCGTCATCGCGCCGATCAAGGCCGCAACAACCACCAGAACACAGGCCAACGCGGGGGCCCAGGCTGCCTGGTTTCCTACCCCCATGGAGGAAAGCCACGCCGCGATATTCGCGATGGTCGCCACGCTCACCCATCCGAGGTAGGGACCGAAGGTGATGGCCATGAGCCAGAGTTCGAATCTCGATTGTTGCGGGCTAAGCATGCGCCTGAACATCTCGATGAGAACCACCAGAAGAACCACAATCACCACAACGCTTAGCGCCAAGAAGCCCAGTTGCACGGTGAAAATCCACAATGCGTTGAGGATTGCCGAGGCGGCTGCCAGCGGACGGATCCGTGTTTGGGTGGGGCTCATGCTGGCTCGCGGGGTCATCTGCCAGATGGCGTAGACCACCAGGGCGGTATAGATGAAGCTCCAGATGGCAAATGCACCGGTGCCCGGGGCCAGCAGAGTGGCATCTGCACCGAGCCTGCCATCGGCCGCTTCTGCTATCGGTGTACCTCCGAGAGCACCGCTGCCGATAAAGGCACCAAGGGCTGCAATGAGTATGGATAGTGCACAAACGATTCGGATGGACAGTGAAGCTTTTTTGGTTTCTTGCATCGCAGGTTCTCCTTCGTCGGGTGGTTCCTGCCGAATTGGGACGCCACACCGGATCAACACTAACTTGCTCAATGATCTTATAGCTAGTTAGGCTAGCAATTATCGAGTTGGCGCCACAATCTACTCGCGCGGGAGAACTCAACAGTTTGTGACAGGCTCTAAGAACTCAACCTGCTGCCATCCGAGGCCTGCTTCCGACAAGCGGGGCATGCCGCGGAGATCCTTTATGGGGCCAGGTGCGATCAGACCGGCACCGATGAGCCATCGGGCGCCAATCGCGGTCGAAACCAAGGGAAAGGAACAACGTGGTTCACCAACCAATAAGCCTGATGTGGTTCCGCGATGACTTGCGCGTCGCCGATAACCCGGCGTTGGTGTCTGCCATGGACGCCGGCCCGACCATCGCGGTCTACCTCCTCGATGAGCAGTCCCCGGGAATCCGTCCGCTGGGAGGCGCCGCTAAGTGGTGGCTTCACCACGGTTTAGCTGACCTGCGGAAGAATCTCGCGATGCTCGGGTTAGAGCTCATACTTCGTCGCGGGGCAGCCGCGAGGCAGATCCCGGAGCTCATGGAGCTCGCCGGAGCATCATCCCTCCACTGGAATCGCCGCTACGGAGGACCGGAACGCTCCGTCGATTCTGTTGTCATGGAGCGTGTGCGGGCCGCGGGGGCAGCGGTTCACAGTCACGCTGGCTTTCTGCTGCACGAACCGTGGGTTCCGGTGACTCAGGAGTCAAAGCCCTACAGGGTTTTCACTCCGTTCTATAACGCCCTGCAGCGTTTGCCACTGCGAGAGCCGGTGCCCAAACCAGAGCCCCAGCAACCCCTGGGCTCGCTCGGTCTACACAGCGATGCGCTCACCGATTGGTCACTCCTGCCCTCCCGCCCTGATTGGGCTCAGGGACTGGCAGCGGCGTGGAACCCCGGGGAAGATCACGCGCAGGAGCGCTTGAAACTCGTGCTTGATGAGATCGCTGGAGACTACCTCGATGGCAGAGACCGCCCGGATATCGACGGAACCTCGCGGCTATCCGCGGCACTGCGCTGGGGGCATCTGAGCCCCGGGCAGGTCTGGCGGGCGCTGAGCATGACAATCAGCAAACATCCACAACGGGCCACCGGCGCACAGTCCATCATGCGCCAACTGGCATGGCGCGATTTCTGCTGGAACCTGCTCTATCACCAGCCGGATCTGGCAACCACGAATTTGCGCCCCGAATATGATGACTTCGACTGGTCCTGGCCCCAGGACTCCGCTTCTGGCGAGGACCACGATGATCTGATCCGGCAGTATTTCATCGCTTGGTCAACCGGGGAGACCGGCTACGGGATGGTCGACGCGGGGATGAAGCAGCTGTGGGACACCGGTTGGATGCACAACCGTGTGCGCATGGTCACCGCTAGCTTTCTGATCAAAAATCTTGGGATCCATTGGCGAGTGGGCGAAGAGTGGTTCTGGGACACGCTGGTGGATGCCGATGCGGCTTCAAACCCCGCTAATTGGCAATGGGTCGCCGGATGCGGCGCGGATGCCTCACCGTTCTTCCGCGTCTTTAACCCGGAGCTCCAAGCCAAAAAGTTCGACCCTCGGGGAACTTATGTGACCCGATTCGCGCCACTCAGCGCGGCGCAGCCGATCGTGGATCTCAAATCCTCACGCGCTGCCGCGCTGGCGTCCTATGCCGAAATGAAGGATCGTGGGGCTGCCCCGGAACGATGAACGGGACCGGTTGTCGCAGGCGCGTGAGGAAGCGTTCGATGACCCTGCGGAGCCACCTCCTTGTTTCACCCGTGCCGGCGACGAATGTGCCGAGATCAATTGTGGCCGAGTGGATCCATGCTCCACCGAAAACGCGTAGGGCGCTGTACCGATGGGGATCGGTACAGCGCCCTACGTGCGGAACGTCGCGGTGCCGCCAAGAAGCGACCCACCACAACGGAACTAGTTCTTCAGTGCGGAGGCACGTTCTTCGGTTTCTTGAATGGCTTGCATCTGCGGAGCAAACTTTTCGTTGAGCCGGGAATGACGCTGCCCGTAACCGAAGTAGATTACGACGCCGACCGCCAGCCAGAGGGCAAAGTAGATCCAGGTTTCCACCGCGAGGTTAAGCATCAGGTAGGTGCACAGAAGCGCGGAGGTGATCGGGATGAAAGGACCGAAGGGAACTCGGAAGGCAGGCTTAAGATCCGGGCGCTTTCGGCGCAGGACAATGATTCCCAAGCTCACCACGACGAAGGCCGAGAGTGTGCCAATGTTGATCATTTCCTCCAACACATCAACGCGGGTCACTCCGGCAACGATGGCCACCAAGGAACCGCAGATGATCTGAATGCGTGCCGGAGTGTTTCGCTTACCGGTCTTGGAGAGCCTGTACGGAAGTAATCCATCGCGACTCATGGCCAGCACCACACGCGAGAGACCCATCAGAAGCACCATGACCACAGTGGTCAGGCCTATGAGGGAACCTACGGCAATGACCGAGGCTGCGCCCTCATTTCCCACCAGAGTGAACGCGGTGGCCAGGTTGGGGGTGTCCACGGCTGCCAGATCCTTGTAGGAAACCATGCCGGTCAGCGCCAGGGAGACTCCGATGTAGAGCAGCGTCGTCAGCGCAAGGCCAGCAAAGATGCCTCGGGGTAGGGTTTTGCTGGGATTCTTGACCTCTTCCGCGCTGGTGGCCACCACGTCGAAGCCGACAAAGGCAAAGAAGACCAGTGCCGCGCCGGCGAAGACGCCCATCATTCCGTACTGGGCCGGGGCGGCACCCGTGGCGAAGGCAAAGAGCGATTGCTTCATGACCTCGGTGGTGCCCTCCGTCGCTGATGCGGGAACAGCATCGGGGATGAACGGGGCGTAGTTTTCGGCCTTAACGTAGAAGAAGCCGACCACGATCACAAACAGCACAACGCCGATTTTGATGACCGTGAAGACGTTTGAAACCGTGGCCGACAATTTGGTGCCGAGCACCAACAGGATCGTGAACAAGGCCACGATCAGGAAGGGCCCCCAGCTCATGGTGACGATGCCTAATTCAATGGTGGGTGAGAGGTGTACTCCCACGAGCTGGAAGACTTCGGTGAGGTAAATGCCCCAGTATTTGGCGATCACCGCAGCAGCGGTGAACAGTTCCAGAACCAGGTTCCATCCGATGATCCACGCGACAAATTCGCCCATGGTCGCGTAGCTGAAGACATACGCCGATCCGGCCACCGGGATGGCCGTGGCAAATTCCGCGTAACACATGATCGCCATGGCGCATGTGAGTGCGGCGATGACAAAGGAAAGAGTGACGGCCGGGCCGGAGAAGTTGGCTGCGGCACGGGCACCCACGGAGAAAATACCTGCGCCCACTGCTACTGCGACGCCCATGATCATCAGGTCCCAGGTGTTCAGGGTCCTTTTGAGCTGGCGACCCGGTGCCGCGGCATCGGCCAGGAAGCTCTCCACTGGCTTGGTTCGAAAAAGATTCACAGATTTCCTCAGCGGCAATGAAACGCGAAAACTAACCGAACTAGCGTAGCGCCGCTACCAAGCAACCACATATTCGCCCACCGTGGCCGTGCTGGTCGACCTCGGTGCGAGGACCCTGGCACCGAGGTCGGGATCACCTGCCGTTCGAAGTACGCCAAAAGGTTACTGACTAGGTTTTTTTACTATTCTTCGGGTCTGACATCAAAGTCATCACGCACCCGGCATGATCACTTTGGCCCCGGCGACCTCGATCACTAACGTGGCCTAGACCTCACAAAAAACCGTGGCGGATCCCGGTATTTGCCCCCCTAACCGAAGACCCCCGGGCGGTTGGTGCATCGATCACTCGATACACCAACCACCCGGGGGTCTGAACGCGCCGTGGTTGAACTATGCCGCGGGGACCGCGGCAGCAGCTGCACGCGCCGCCGCCGGAAGGGCCGCGAAGATCTTGTTCATGGCCTCATCGTCGTGGGCGGAGGAGAGGAACCAGGCTTCAAAGACGCTGGGTGGCAGGTAGATACCGGCGTCCAGCATCGAGTGGAAGAACGGTGCATAGCGGTAGGCTTCCTGCGCCTGGGCCTGCTCATAGTTGTGTACACCGTGCTCCGAGGTCCCGAAGGCCACCGAGAACAGGTTTCCGGCTCGCTGGATGGAGTGATCCACTCCCGCCGCGGAGAGCGCCTCGGCCAGCGCACGCTGCAGCTCCAAGGACTTTGCGTCGATGTGCGCGTAGACCTCGTCGGTGGCGTGGGTCAGCTGGGCGATGCCTGCGGCCATGGCCACCGGGTTGCCCGAGAGCGTGCCGGCCTGGTAAACCGGCCCCAGCGGAGCCAGATAGTCCATGACCTCGGCACGACCGCCCAGTGCGGCGGTGGGAAGCCCGCCGCCGATGACCTTGCCGAAGGTGTAGAGATCCGGGATCCAGCCCTCGGTGCGTCCGGTCAGTCCCCAGTAGCCGGCATCCGAGGCGCGGAAACCGGTGAGTACCTCATCTAAGATCAACAGCGCTCCGTTGGCGGTGGTGGTCTCGGACAGGAACTTGTTAAAGCCGGCCGCCGGGGTGACAACACCCATGTTGCAGGGGGCGGATTCGGTGATGACCGCCGCGATCTTGTCCCCGTGTTCGGCGAAGGCTGCGGTGATGGCTTCGCGATCGTTGTACGGCAGCACCAGGGTCTCGGCAGCGGTGGCGGCGGTAACGCCAGCGGAACCCGGCAGTGCCAGGGTGGCCAGGCCGGAACCGGCGGCCGCGAGCAGCCCATCGAGGTGGCCGTGGTAGCAACCGGCGAACTTCACGATGAGGTCACGGCCGGTGTAGCCGCGAGCCAGACGTACCGCGGTCATGGTGGCCTCGGTGCCGGTGGAGACCATGCGCATGCGCTCAACACCACCGAAACGCCCCATGACCAGCTGTGCCAGTTTGCCCTCATCCGGAGTGGAGGCACCGAAGGACAGCCCGCGGTCAACCGCCGCGTGCACGGCATCCTGAATGGCCGGGAAGGCGTGACCCAGCAGGGCCGGACCCCACGAGCAGACCAGGTCGACGTAGGAGTTCCCGTCGGCATCGGTCAAATACGCACCCTTGGCACCGACCATAAACGGGGGCACCCCACCGACCGAGCCAAAGGCGCGCACCGGGGAATTCACCCCGCCGGGCATGAGCTTCTGGGCGGTGGCAAAGAGTTCTGCGGAGCTGGTCATTATTTTCCTTCTTTCAGCCACTGGGCGAGTTCACTGGCCCAGTAGGTCAACACGGTGTCGGCACCGGCGCGGCGAATGCCCAAAACTGATTCGGTGATCGCGGCGCGGCGATCGATCCAGCCGTTGGCGGCGGCGGCCTCAATCATCGCGTACTCGCCACTGATCTGGTAAGCGGAGACCGGGACCGGGGACATCGCCGCGACATCGGCCAGCACGTCAAGGTAGCTCATGGCCGGCTTGACGATGAGCATGTCGGCGCCCTCGGCCAGATCCAGTTCAACCTCGATCAGCGCCTCGCGGCGGTTCGCGGCATCCATCTGGTAGGTGCGCCGGTCCCCGGTGAGCTGGGAATCCACGGCCTCACGGAACGGGCCGTAGAACGCGGAGGCGTACTTGGCGGCGTAGGCAATGATCGACACATCCTGGTGTCCGGCGGTATCCAGCGCCTGGCGGATGACGGCGACCTGGCCGTCCATCATGCCCGAGGGACCGAGCATGTGGGCGCCGGCCTCGGCCTGCACGATCGCCATCTCCCCGTAGATCTGAAGCGTGGCATCGTTGTCCACGGTGCCCGCCGCATCCAGCACGCCGCAGTGTCCGTGGTCGGTAAATTCGTCCAGGCAGACATCGGACATGATGACCAGCTCATCTCCCACCTCCGCACGCACCGCGGCGATGCCACGGTTTAGGATGCCGTCGGGGTCCACCCCGGCGCTGCCCATGGCGTCGCGGGTCTCCGGGATGCCGAAGAGCATGATGCCGCCCAGGCCCAGCTCGACGGCCTCGGCGGCGGCTGCCTTGAGCGTGTCTATGGTGTGCTGAACAACCCCCGGCATGGAGCTGATCGGATTGGGTTCGCTCAGTCCCTCGCGCACAAACGCCGGAAGGATCAGCTGCTGCGGGGCGATCACGAGCTCGGCCGAAAGCCGGCGCATGGCGGGGGTGGTGCGCAGACGGCGGGGCCTGCGGGCGGGGAATGACATTCTTAGCTCCTTGTGAAGCTCGTGGTTTGGGGTCTCAAAGGGTTAGTGGGCAGCGAAATCAACGCGGCGGGTGGAGATCGGCGCGCAGGGATTGCTCCCAGGCGTTGATGAGTCCATCGGGTGTTGGGAACAGAGCCGTGGCGGCCGGTTCTAGGCCGCGAGCGCGCAGCCGCGCGGCGGTGCTGTCCCCGATCGCCACCAGTGCCAGGTGCGCGGGCGGTGCCGGGAGACGCGCGAGGAAGTTGTCAACGGTGCTCGGTGAGGTGAAGAAGACCGCATCAAGTCTGCCGCTGGCACCGGGCAGGTGCTCCGGCTCCAGCAGGTAGCTGCCCGCCGGCAGGTCGGGGGCAGCTACCGGGGTCTGCAGGGCGAGGTGCGGATTGCCCGGGGCGGGGACGGTGCGGTAGGCGATCACGATGTGTGCCGCCCAGCCGCGGGCGGCAAATCCGTCGCGCAGGGTTGCCGAGGCGATGTCGGCCTGCGGCATCAGGACGCTCGCCGGCTCCCCGGCGCGCAGCTGTTCCCATTCGGCGAGCATGCCGCGCGCCGAATGATCGTGACGCGGCATGAAGTCCACCCGCGCACCGAGCTCCCGCAGTGCTGCGGCCGTCGCCTCGCCGACCACCGCCACCTGCGTGCCGGCGGGAATCATGAGGCGCAGATTCAGTGCCGCGGCCCGGTGTTTCAGCGCCCGGAGGGTATTGACCGAGGTGAGCACCAGCCAGTCGAAGTCACCGGCCAGCAACCGTGCCAGTGACGCGTCAAGGGCGCGGGTGTCGGCGGGCAGCTCAAAGTCGATGAGCTGGCATACCGCTGCACACGCGCCGCGCTCGGTGAGCCGCGCCACAGTCTCTGCCGCCCGCGCGGGGTCGCGCAGGAGCAGAGCGGTGCGGTGTGTGAGCACTGAATCAGCTCTCATGTGATGGGCCTAGAGTCCCGCCAGGTCGGCGGCGCCCTCGCGCAGCAGCTGTTCGGCCAATGTGATGCCCAGGGCCTGCGCGCCGTCGATGGTCAGTTGCTGCGTGGTGGCCGAGCGGCGCATGGTGTCCGAACCATCGGGGTTGCACGCCACCGAGTCGAGTACCAGCGTGTCCCCGTGCACCGTGGCCAGCGCACCAATGGGCGCCGCGCAGCCGGCCTCAAGCCGAGCCAACAGCGCGCGTTCGGCGGTGACCGCCAGGCGCGTGTCGAAATCGTCCATGGTTTCCAGCGCCGTGTCGACGGACGGATGTCCGCTGCCGGCCTCACGAACCTCCACGGCCAGCGAGCCTTGCCCGGGGGCCGGAAGCATGATCTCCGGGTCCAGGTACTCGGTGATGTGTGAATCCAGGCCCAGACGCTCCAGACCGGCGGCGGCCAGGACGACAGCGTCCAGGTCGCCCTGGGCGGTGCGCCCGACTCCCCCATCGTCCTTTTGCGCCGGTGAGCCCTTGACCCGGCCCAGGCGGGTTCCGACGTTGCCGCGGATATCCACGATTTTCAGATCGGGGCGGAAGGCCAACAGTTGGGCCTTGCGGCGCGGGGAACCGGTGCCCACCGTTGCCCCTTCGGGCAGCTCGGCCAGGAACAAGCCGTCGCGGGCGCACAGGGCGTCGCGCACATCCGCTCGCTGCGGGGTCGCGGCAATGATCAACCCGTCGGGCTGCGTGGTGGGCAGGTCCTTGAGCGAATGCACGGCCATGTCACAACTGCCATCCAACAACGCCTGACGCAGGGCGGCGGCAAATACGCCGGTGCCGCCGAGCTGGGACAGTGGACCGGTGGTCACATCCCCCTCGGTTTTCACCAGCACGGTGTTATAGGGGACCTGGGAGATCTCGTGCAATTGCACCGCGACGTGCCCGGTTTGGGTGGTGGCCAGCGCCGAGCCACGAGTACCGATGCTGAACTCGTGCTGCGTCATGATGCCGGCACCCCCACCTCGGAGTCGACGGCGGCGATGGTCGGCTTGACGCTGCCATCACGCATCACCTTGGCACAGCAATTCGGCCGGCACACATCAAACCATGGACCGAGCTCGGCCACCGAGGCGCGGCCGGGCTTCAGCGCGGCACCGTCGGACCCGGCCAGGCGCTCGGCCACCAGGTCGACCATGCCGGAGACGAAGTCCGTGTGGGTTCCCGGGGTCGGGGCGCGGTGGAACGCCAGGCCGAGTTCGGCGCAGGTTTCCCTCGCCTCGGTGTCCAGGTCCCAGAGGACCTCCATGTGATCCGAGACGAAGCCGATGGGCATCACCACGACCCCGGCGACGCCGGCGGCCTGGTACTCCGTGAGCGCGTCGTTGATGTCCGGTTCCAGCCACGGCACGTGCGGGGCCCCGGAACGCGATTGGAAGACCAGGGAGTGCGACAGGCCGGCAGCCTCGGGCACCCCAGCCAGGATCGCGTCGGCCACGGCCAGGTGCTGGGCCGAGTACAGGTCGGTATCCAGCGTGGCCACGAGGTCGCGCGGGCCGGCGGCCTGCGCGTCGGAGGTCGGGATCGAGTGCGTCACGAAGACGATCTTGATCTCGCCCTGCGGGTTGCCGGCCGCCGCCAGCTGCGCCCGGACCTCGGCCAGCGAATCGCGCAGCCCGCCCATGAACGGGGTCACGAACCCGGGGGTGTCGAAGTACTGGCGCACCTTGTCAACCTCGAGCTTGCCCTCCAGGCCGGTTTCGCGCAGCGCGACGCCCAGGTCCTCGCGGTATTGCCGGCAGGAAGAGTAGCCGGAATAGGCGCTGGTGGAGAGCATCAGCACCTTACGGTGTCCCGCGTTGTAGATCTCGGTGATGGTTTCCGGGATGTAGGGCGCCCAGTTGCGGTTGCCCCAGTAGATCGGAACCCCGATCTCCCGCGCAGCCAGCTCGGCCTCCAGGGCGGCCTTCAGCGCGCGGTTCTGCGCATTGATCGGGGACACACCACCGTTTTTGCGGTAGTGCACCGCCACCTCTTCGAGGCGCTCGTCGGGGATGCCGCGCCCCTTCGTGACGTTGCGCAGGAAGGGGAGGACGTCCTCCTGTCCCTCCGGTCCGCCGAAGGAGGCCAGCAGGATGGCGTCATAGGCCTTCGGGGCCATGACCCCGGAGTCGTCGTACCCGGTGCGCGGGTCGAAAGCCTGGCTCATCGCAGGACCTCGGCGACCTCGGCCGTGGAGATGCGGCGGCCGGTGTAGAACGGGGTTTCTTCACGCACGTGGTTGCGGGCCTCGGTGTAGCGCAGGTGGCGCATCATGTCGACCAGATCGATCATTTCCGGGGCTTCGAGGCAAATCTGCCATTCGAAGTCGCTGAAGGAGAAGGCTGCGACGGTGTTGGCCAGCACGGTCGGGAATTCGCGACCCAGGATGCCGTGATCGCGCAGCATCTTGCCGCGCTCCTTGGGGTCCAGCAGGTACCAATCGTTGGATCGCACAAACGGGTAGACGGTCATCCAGGTTTCCGGGGCCACACCGCGGGCGAAGGCCGGGGAGTGATCCTTGGCAAATTCTGCCTCGCGGTGCACGCCCATGGTGGAGTACACGATGGAGGTTTCGGCGAAGAGGAAGGAGCGCCGAATCTTGCGCACCGCTGCCTGCAATCCCTCGGCGGTCGGGCCGTGGACCCAGGTCATCACGTCGGCGTCTTCGCGCATGGCCGAGACGTCGTAGGTGCCGCGCAGCGTCACGCCGTCTTGTGCCAGCTCGGCCACCAACGCGTCAAAGGCCTCGACACCCTCGGTGCGGTCCAGATCCGAATCGCGCTTGAAGATGGTCCACAGGGTGAAGTACATGGTGGCGTCGGTACCGGCTGCTTCACGGTCGCGGATGACGGGTGAGTTGGATTCCACTGCACTCATGGGGTAGTTCTCCTGTTTTCTTTGCTGTGCTTCGCGGTGAGGCGAGGCGCTTCTCGTGGGTTTTACGACGTTGAAGTGGTTCGTGGGGGTTCGTCCCGCGCAGCTCGCGTCCGTATCCGCTGCTGGGAGCCGGGGTGAGCCGCGCGGGCGGCGGGGTCAGCTCACGGTGATGCGCAGTTTCTTGCGTGTATCGCCCACCACCGCGGCAAGACCGGTGCCCGAGAGCCAGGCACCGACGACATCCAGCCCCGGGTGGGTGGCGGCGATGGCACGGATTTGCGCCACACGCCGGGCATGTCCGGTGGTGGCGAAGGGCAGTGCGCCGGAGTAGCGAATCACGTCAAAGCCCAAGAGGTCTTCGGCGGTGATCACCATGCCCAGCAGCGCCGAGGCGTCCTTCAGCGCCGCATCACGCAGCGTGCGATCATCGGCATTAACCAACGCAGAGGCCATATCGTTCAACCGCCCGTAGGACAGGCGCAAGACGTGGGTACCGGGACCGGATTCGTCACCCAACCACTGCCATTTGGCCGTGGCATGGGTCAGTGCCTTGGCGCCGATGTTATTGACGCTGGGCGAGACCAGCAGGCCGGTGCCACGCGGGGCATCATCCAGCTCGGGTTTATCCAGCACCAGGGTGACCAGCGATATGCCGGCTCCGGTGCTCGGCCGGTGCTCGGTGAACGCCCGATCAATCCCGCTCAGAAGCTCAACGGCCAGTTCACCGCCGGTGGCAACCACCACGCGGTCAACCTGCAGCTGCGTGCCCGCTTCGGTGTGGGTGGCTGACTCACCGAGGGTGACCCGGAAACCGGTGGAGTGCTCCCCCGGCGTTATGGCGGCGATGGGGCTGTTGGTTTTCAGTTCAACACCGGCGGCACGCAGATCCGCGATAAGGGCGGCGGTGAGCCGGTTCATGCCTCCGCGGACGGAGGCGACGGCGGAACCGGCGGGTGCGGCGGCGCGCTGGGCGGCAACGGCCTTGGCCAGCGAACCGTGCTTCAGCACCGCTGCGCGCAGCCCCGGGGCGATGGCATCAACGTCGAGAGTATCGGGATCCGCCGAATGCACCCCTGACACGACGGGGGTGACCAGGTTCTCCAATACCGCCGAGCCCATCCGGGAGCGGACCAGGGCACCGAGGGACATCTCGCCCTCAAGAATCTTTTTGGACACCGGGGTGATCAGATCCGCCGCGGCACGTAGCGCACCGCTGCGGCCCACCGCCGTGCGGACCTCATCGGCCCACGGGTCCCCGGGGATCCCCAGGATGCCGGTGGCCGGAAGTGGCTGGGCCACGTTGTCGTGCCCGCGTTTGAGATACAGCCAGGCTCCCCCGGGTTCGGGGGTGACGATGTCCTCCCCCAGGCCGAGTTCGACCAGCAATTGTGCGACGGCGGCGGAGCGGGTGGCGAAGGATTCGGCGCCGGCGTCAAGGCTCAGCCCGGCGACCTGGTGCTCGGTGACGCAGCCACCAAAGTGTCCCTGCGCCTCGTGGACCACCACCCGGTGACCACTCATGACCAGTTCGCGGGCGGCCACCAATCCGGAGATGCCACCGCCGATGACCACAGCCAGCGGTCCGCTCGGTGCCGCCGGGGCGGCAGCGGCGGTGGCCTCGGCACCACGAGCCCGGTGCAGCAAGCGCATCGCGTGGGCAGCGGCGTTTGAGCCCACCGGGCTTCGGCGTGCCTTAGTTGCCGGAGCCTCGGTGCTCGGCGCACCGTCTGGGCTCGGTGCTGCTTCGGGGGTCCGGACACCGCCGAAGGTTGGCTCCGGCTGCGGGGCTACCCTCGCCGCTTCGCTGGCCACACGTGACTCGGCGTAATCTGGTGTGCTGGTTGAGGCTTCGGTGCCGCGCTCGGACGGGTGGGTGGCACCGGTTTCGGCACCTCGGGCGCGGTTGAGCAGGCGCAGGGCGTGAGCCGCGGCGTTCGACCCGACGCTCGCGACTCGACCGCGTGCCACCGAGGCAACGGCTGGCTCATTTTCACCGGTGAAGGTGATGACCGCGTCTTCTTCGGTCCCACCAGGTGCGGTGCTCGGGCCAGCTAGCGATTCGGGGTCCTTCGCGGGATCCCCCGGCACACCTGCAGGGTCGGCCGACTCGCGGTTTGGCTGACCTTGGATCTTAGGCACCATCATCTCTTTTCAGGGAAAACGAACGTGGAACGTGCTTCCGGGAATCGGTGTGCTGTTGGTGCGGCGCGTGGCACCTCCAGCAGCACACCGATTCCTGGCAATGCTTCTTCTAGCTTAACGCCCGGCCACGGGGATCGAGTGAATAAGTTCGACCAAACGGGTCAGCGTCTCGGGGTTGGTCTCCGGCGGGACACCGTGACCCAGGTTCGCCACGTGTGAGACGGCGGTGTCCCCGGCGGCCAGCACCTCGCGCACGTGCGCCTCGAGGACCTCCCACGGTGCGGTGAGCAGGGCCGGGTCGATGTTGCCCTGCAGCGGGATGTTCCCGCCCAGCCGACGATTGGCCTCATCCAGCGGCAACCGGTAGTCAACGCCCATGACGTCGACTCCCACATCGCGCATGGCACCGAGCAACTCGGAGGTGCCGGTGCCAAAGTGCACCAGCGGGACGCCGGTGTCTCGAACGTGATCCAGCGCGCGGGCCGAGGCCGGAGCGACGAAGTTGGTGTAGTCGCCCAGCGAGAGCGAACCGGCCCAGGAGTCAAAGAGCTGTCCGGCGGAGGCACCTGCCTCGATCTGGGCGCGCAGGAAGGCCCCGGAGGCGTCGGCGGCCCAGTTGGCCAGTTCTTCCCAGACTCCCGGCTGCGCGTGCATCATGGTGCGCGGGCCCATGTGGTCGCGGGACGGACGTCCCTCCACCATGTAAGCGGCAACGGTGAACGGGGCACCGGCAAATCCGATCAGCGGCGTATTGCCCAGCTGCTCAACGGTCATGGAGACGGCCTCGCGAATCGGGTCCAGCGCCGCATCATCCATCTTAGGTAGTGCACGCACGTCGGCGGCGGTGCGCACCGGGGAGGCAAGGACCGGACCGACGCCCGGAACAATGTCCACGTCGATGCCGGCCAGCTTGAGCGGGATGACGATGTCGGAGAAAAAGATCCCGGCATCCACATCGTGCCGGCGGACCGGCTGCAAGGTGATTTCCGAGGCCATGTCCGGGCGCAGGCAGGATTCAAGCATCTCGGTGCCCTCGCGTAGCTTGCGGTATTCGGGCAGCGAACGGCCCGCCTGGCGCATGAACCATACGGGCCTGCGGCTGGGCTTTAGGCCGCGGTAGGCGGAAATCAACGGGGAATTGGCGGTACGACCGTCCATCAGCGGGTGGTTCTGGCTCAACGTCATGGCATTGATTCTGCCAACATGTTGGCTCGAATAGTAATCCGCACGCCGCCAGCGAACACCACAAGTCCCATGTGAGCGTCTAACCGATCACATCCGCTTCTCTACAACAGGTAGTAAGGGCTACCATGGGAGACACTGTGGTTCTATTATCTCTCGTTGCCTCCCATTCAGACATCGACCTCGAGACAGTGGCAAAAATTAGTGCCGATGCCTCCCAGGTCGCCTCGGTCGTGCTCGCTTCGGCCAGCCCGGTTGCCGGCGCCATCACCCTGGCCACCTGCAATCGCTACGAAATCTATTGCGAAGTTCCGCAATCGGAGGACGTTCCGGCAGCCCGCTCGGAGGTGATTACGCAGATCGCCGCCAGCACCGGCTTGAGCGAGGAAACCATCTCCACCGCCCTGATCTCAAAGACCGAGACGGATGTCATCGAGCATCTTTTCTCCGTCGGCGCGGGCCTCGACTCCGCCGTTATTGGGGAACGTGAGATCGCCGGTCAGGTACGCCGGGCATTGAATGAAGCCCAGGCCTCCGGAACCGCCACCGGTTCGCTGGTTCGCCTCTTCCAGGCCGCATCACGCACCGCCAAGGACGTCGGATCGCGCACCACCTTGGGTTCACGCGGCCTCTCGGTGGTCTCCGTTGCCCTGGAGCTGGCCACGGATTTGAGCAACGACGCCGACTGGAGCACCAAAGACATCGTCATCTTCGGCACCGGCGCTTATGCCGGAGCCACCATGGCCCTGCTGCGCGAACGGGGCGCCCACAACGTTTCCGTCTACTCCGCCTCCGGCCGGGCCGATGCCTTCGTGGCCTCTCGCGGCGGCACGGCGCTTGATGAGAGCACTCTTGAGGCCGCGCTTTCCCACGCCGACATCATCATCGGCTGCAGCGGCTCGGATCACCGCCTGATGTCCAGCGACATCACCTCGCTGGATCGTGCGGAGCACCCACTGGTCGCCATCGATCTGGCCCTGACCCACGATTTTGACCCGGAACTCGGTGCGCTGCCCGGCGTGGATTTAATCACGTTGGAATCGGTGCGCATGGCCGCGCCCGAGGAACAGGCACAGTCACTGCGTGAGGCACGCAGCATTGTGCTGGACGCCGCCGAGACCTTCGCGACCGAACAGCGTGAACGCGCAGCGGATGCCGCCATCGTGGCCCTGCGCCGACACACGCAGCAGGTCTTGGAATCAGAGGTTGAAAAGGTTCGCGCCCAGCACGGCTGCACCGCGGCAGCCGAAGAGGTCGAATTCGCGATGCGCCGCATGATGCGTCAACTCCTGCACGTCCCCACGGTCCGTGCCCGTGAGCTCGCTGCCCAGGGACGCGCCGGTGAATACATTGAAGCGCTCGAGACCCTCTACGGGCTGGCCGTGGATGCGCCAGTGGCCCCGTCGATGAAAAATGCCGCCGGTTGCCCCGTCACCGGGACTCAGTCCACGGCAGGTCCTCACGATGCACAGCTGCCGTCCCCGGCACTACATCAGGTCGGCTAATCGCTGCCTGATCGTCAGCAACAAACGACGCGATGCCGTGGGGAACTTTAGTTCCCCACGGCATCGTGTCGTTTATCCGGGTCCGATCGCTCGCTTAGTAGGCGGGCAGGCTCGGGTCAACGTCGCTGATCCAGTCCAGAATCCCGCCGGAGACATGGCGGACATCGGAATAACCAGCATCCAATAGATGGCGCAACACCTCGGAGGATCTACCCCCGGACTTACAGTGCAGGATGATCTCGCGCTCCCGGGGCAGCTCAATTTCCCCCGACAGGATCGCCCCACGCGGAGCCAGTATCGCTCCGGGAATCGAGACGATCTCCGCCTCCCCACTTTCGCGCACATCGATCAGCAGGAAATCTTCGCTTCCCGCCGCACGAGCCTTGAGCAGTTCGGCCAGTCTGGTGGCGGAAATGCTGTGTTCCTTGGTGCGGCGGATTCCCGCGGCGTCCAGCTCGGGCATCGAGCAAAAGTCGTCATAACTTTCCAACAGCGCGGTGATCGGCGGCAGGCTTGGATCCGGGCGCAAGCTCACCTCGCGCCAGCGCATATCCAGTGAATCAAGAATCAATAGCCGCCCCAGCAGGCTGCGCCCCACGCCGGTGATCAATTTGATGGCTTCGGCCACCATGACGGATCCGACCTGCGCACACAAAACGCCAAACACCCCGCCCTCCGAGCAGGAGGGCACGGTTCCCGGTGGCGGCGGCGTGGGGTACAGGTCGCGGTAATTGGGCCCGTGAGCATCCCAGAACACACTCACCTGCCCGTCAAAACGCAGAATCGAACCCCAAATATAGGGTTTCCCGGCCAGCGATGCGGCGTCGTTCACCAGATACCGGGTGGCAAAGTTATCGGTCCCGTCGAGCACCAGGTCATAATCGGAAAAAATGTCGACGGCGTTGGACACATCAAGGCGCTGGGCGTGCACCCGGACGTTGAGCAGCGGGTTCAGGTCCGTGATGCGCCGCGCCGCCGAATCGGTCTTCAGCTCCCCCACGCTGGCGGTGCCATGAATCACCTGGCGCTGCAGATTGCTCACGTCCACCACGTCGTCGTCGATGATGCCGATGGTGCCGATGCCTGCGGCCGCAAGATAGAGCAACGCCGGCGAGCCGAGCCCACCGGCCCCAATGACCAGCACGCGAGCATTCTTCAGCCGCCGCTGCCCGAGCAAACCGATCTCGGGGATGATGATCTGGCGCGAATAGCGCAGCATTTCTTCCGGTAGCAGCGCCGGTGCCGGTTGAACCAGGGCGGGCAGCGACTCATGCTCAGCTGGGGCTTCCGGTACGTGGGGTCCTGCGGGAAAATCCATGTCTCAACCATAGTTCGTGGCGACGCGCTAGGGAACGTGGATGGTGAGCGACGCAACTCGTTACCGAAGAGTAGACTTGTTCGCAACGTCGCCCGCTACAGGTGGGCGCACAGCTTTCGCGAAAGGGCCGATGTGACTATTCCCCAAATCCGGGCCGCCCGAACTCAACGGATGCCACGCGAGGCACGCCGCCGCCAGCTACTCGATGCTGCGCAACAGGTGTTTGTTGCCCATGGCTTCCACGGTGCTTCGATGGACGAGATCGCGGAAGTCGCAGAGGTCTCCAAGCCCGTGCTGTACCAACATTTCCCGGGTAAGCGCGAGCTATATCTGGCCCTGTTGGATGCGCACATGCACGAGTTCAGCACCCTATTGCAACGGGCCATCGATTCCACCCGCGATAACAAAATGCGCGTGAGCGCGACCATCCGTGCGTACTACGAGTACATCGCCCGTGATTCACAGGCCTTCCGGCTCATTTTCGAATCGGACCTGCTTAACGATGGGGAGGTCGGTGGGCGGATCGAGGAATTCAACGCAACATTCGCCCGGCAAATCGCGGACGTGGTTGCCTCGGACACCTCACTGCCTGCTGCCCAAGCACTGGTGATGGGCCGGGCATTGGCCGGAATGGCCCAAGTTTCGGCCCGATATTGGGTGGATATGGCCGACGAGGTATCGATGGAAGAGGCCAGCGATTTGGTCTCGCGTTTAGCTTGGCGCGGAATCAGTCGCTTCCCCAAAGAATCCTGACGTAAATTCGAAGCAGATGTTAGTCGGTGCCACCGGGCACCGACACATGCAGCAAACCAGGAAGGCCACCATGGACGTTCGCATTGGAATTCAGAATGTTGCCCGCGAGATCGTAATCGAATCCGCCGAAGACGCAGAGGTTTTGGCCACGCGCGTGTCCGATGCCCTGAGCGCTGGCGGGGAATTGCGCCTCACGGACGCCAAGGGCCGGCACATGCTGGTGCCCGTAGCGGGCATCGCCTATGTTGAGATCGGTGTGGAAGAAGCTCGCCGCGTGGGCTTCGCTCACTAGTAGTAACACCCCAGAGTACAAAATGGGTGAGGGAGGGACGTTTAACGTCCCTCCCTCACCCATTTAACTCTTCAGCTCCGCCCCGACCCGGCGTCGAGGCACACCGCTACTGAAATGGCGGCGGATCGAGTTGTTCATCGGTGCGTAGTGCGAAGCGGTTTCCCTCGGCGTCCAACAGCAGCCCTGGGCCAGGTCGTTCTGTCGGATCTTGGTCCTGCTCCGGTAAGGTTGCCGATACATATTTTTCCACCACGATGCCGGCAGCGATCCCGTCGTCGGGCGTGCTAAAGCGCAGCTGCGGGTTACGGCCTTGCGGATCACGCAGTACACCATCGCGCCCGATTCGGTAGCCCAGAGCATCTATCCAGAACTGCTCCAGCGCCCCGGGATCGGCGCTCTGGAGCACCAAATTAACATCCTGGTGCCGTTGCGGCACCGCGACGGCACCACAGTCTGCGGCGGCGAATTCCAACAGCGTGGCCAAGGCGAGGTCCCGAAGGGTAATCTCGGATCCCACATCGTGCGAGGTCAAACTCAAGAAGATGGTGTTCCAGCGCCAATCGACGTCCGGGTGATGCCCCTGACGCTCGGCGGCCTCGGCAACGATGGCCAAAAAGTCGATGGCTTCACGCGAATCGGCAAATGACCACGCACACACCAGGGAACCGGAGCGTTGGCGCCAGGACGGCAATTCTTTTAGCGCTCGAGCTATCTCATAATCGGTCAACACCCTGGTGGGCGAGTCCTTCTCAAGGCTCATGGCTGTTACTCATTTCTTGTGGTGTTTAACATTTCGGGCGGCGCGGCCGTCGAGTGGCGCGTCGGGGGTGAGATTAGGCGGTCATTCCTAGTTGGCGCATACGCCGGGAGTGGCTTTCCACCAGGGAGGCAAAGAGCGTGGTCATTTCCTGTCCACGATCCCCACGCCCCTCGGCCTGCAGGGCACCGAAGTAGTCGTACTTCTCGCCGATCTCCCGGGCCTGGGTCAGTGCTTCACCGAGCAGTCGACGCCCCCAGAGGGCCATTCGAGAGGCCCGCTCGGGGTGATCGGCGATGGCCAATTGCAGGCGATCACGCAACCAGTCGGCATTCGCCTCGGTGCGTTTCACCTGGTGCACCAGATCGCGGGCTTCGGGTTCCAGCCCCGAGGCAATCAGCGAGTAGAAGTCTCCTGCCACACCATCAATCACGTAGGCCTTGGTCAGGGATTCGTACCAATCACCGGGCTTGGTCCGGCGATGCATCTCATCGAGGGACTCCATGAACGGTTCGATGACTTCCTGCGGATCCAGGCCCCGGGCGGCAATAAGTTCGCGCACCAGCTCAAAGTGACCGAATTCGGCCACCGCCAAACGTCCTAAAATTTCCCTGTCCACCAGCGTTGGTGAAAGCCGCGCATCGGAGGACAGATGCTCGAAGGAGGTCAGCTCCTGATAGGCGATCAGTCCCAAGAGGGCCAGTTCGGCATCGTCGGCGGAGGCACTGGAACCAAAGGTCAGCGGGGTATCGGTCATGTATTTAGCGTACTAGGGGCCCAACACACGCGCGGCATCCGCCCCAGCACACCGTGGCGTGGTTATGCTGACGGTGTGAGCCACCAAAACATTGCACTGACCAAAGATGCCCGAAGCACCTCACTGGAACAGGCCCTTGAAGCCCTGGAAACAGAGTTTAACGTGCGTGCCGACTTCCCAGCCGAAGTGCTTGCCGAGGCGGAACGCGCCATCAAGGATTTTGAACTTCCGGCGATCGATAGACGCGACATCGAGCTGGTGACCATCGACCCGGCCAGCTCTACCGATCTGGATCAGGCCCTGCATATTGAACGAAGTGGCCAAGGGTACGTGGTGCACTACGCCATTGCCGACGTTCCGGGATTTGTGACCCTGGGCGGCGCGCTGGACTCAGAAACCCGGCTGCGTGGGCAAACCGTGTATCTGCCGCACCGGCGCATTTCTCTGCACCCCGAAGTCATCAGTGAGGATGCCGGCTCACTGCTGCCGGGCCAAGACCGCAGCGCCTACCTCTGGACGTTCACGCTGGATGTGTCGGGAGCCGTCACGCAAACCGCCTTGGAACGCGCAGTGGTCAAGAGTCGAGAAAAGCTGAGCTACGTCGGCGTTCAGGAATCTCTTGATTCCGACACCGCAAGTGAACTACTTCAATTGCTGCGCGAAGTGGGAATCAAGCGCGTCGACTTGGAGCGCCAACGCGGCGGAGCGTCGTTACGCATCCCCGCGCAGGAAGTCGAATGCGTCGACGGGACCTACGCCATCGTGTCGGCTCCCCCGCTGGCCGTTGAGGACTGGAACGCGCAGATTTCACTGATGACGGGCATTGAAGCGGCCAGGATCATGCTTGAGGCAAGGGTGGGGTTGCTGCGCACCATGCCGGCACCCGCCGAAAAAGACATCACGATCTTCCGTCTCGAAGCGAAGGCACTGGGCACCGTCTGGGATCCGGCCCAACCGTACGGCGAGTTCCTGCGTTCCTTGGACCTCAACGATCCGCGACAGCTTGCCCTGATGCACCGGGCCACCGGCCTCTTCCGCGGTGCCACCTACACGGCGATCGACGGCGAGGTTCCCGAGGATGTGATTCAGGCGGCGATCGCAGCACCTTACGCCCACACCACCGCACCGCTCCGCCGGCTTGTTGACCGTTTTTCGTTGCTGATCTGTTCCTATGCTTCCAGTGGACAGGAGGTTCCGGTGGGTCTGCGCGCCGTTCTACCCTCGCTCCCGAAGCTCATGGGCGACTCGAACCGACTCGTGAACACCATCGAACGTGCAGCGGTTGACACCGTTGAGGCAGCATCGCTGGCCCACCGCGTGGGCGAACGCTTTAGCGCCGTCACCCTGACCGGGATCGATGATGCCCGATCCAAGAATGGTTCACCGGCAACCGGTGGAACCCTGTTGGTTAAGGACCCCGCGGTGATGGCCCCCTTTGAGGGCAACGCAGCGGCCGGTGTCGAGGTTGAGGTCGAACTCGTGCATGCGGATCTTGCCACACGTAAGGTGCTCTTCAAGATCATCGAGGCCTAAGGCACTTGGCCCGCATCTGGTGGTGCGGGCCAAGCGGCTGGGGGCAATGCTCCGGCGTACCCCTTGCTCGCACGCGTTCGGGCGGGCAATGCCCAGAATTTACCCACGGCACGATATGCTGGAATGGTATAAGGATGCCCGGTCGCGAACCTTGAAAAGATTTTTGCGGGATTACCCAGCGACTTCCGCGCCCCACCCGCGGTCAGAACCACTTGACCGCATTGCTAAGCCTGCGATCGGCTCCGCTGGATGCACCCCGAATGTGGTGGGCCTCCGACCCTCAAGTCCCGACTGACCTCGGGACGGTCGTCGAGCACCCCAGCCCCGGTGCCTAAAAGAATGAGACCCCCGTGTCGAATACAGAACACCTGCTGACCGCCGATTCGGCGTCCGAAGCAGTGGACATCGAAGATTCTCTGTCCACCGATGAAACCCCGCACGAGCTTCCCCAGCTCACCTTCGCCGACTTTGGCGTGCGCGCCGACATCGTCGCGTCACTCACCGCTGCAGGGATCACCCACCCCTTCCCCATCCAGTCGATGACCCTGCCGGTGGCCCTTGGCGGGCACGACATCATCGGTCAGGCCAAGACCGGTACCGGTAAAACCTTCGGCTTCGGCATCCCCGCGCTGCAGCTCGTCGTTGGCCCCGAGGACGAGGGTTATGACCGGCTCCCCCAGCCCGGCGCCCCACAGGCCTTGATTGTTGCCCCGACCCGCGAATTGGCCGTCCAGGTCGCCGCGGACATCGAAAAGGCTTCAACGCTGCGCAACGCTCGCATCGCCACGATTTACGGCGGCCGGGCCTATGAACCGCAGATCGAGCAGCTCACCAACGGCGTCGAAATCGTTGTCGGCACCCCCGGTCGCCTGATTGACCTGCACCGCCAGCGTCACCTGAATTTGAAGAACATCCGCATCGTGATCCTCGACGAGGCCGATGAGATGCTTGACCTCGGCTTCCTGCCGGACGTTGAGACGCTGCTGGCCGCCACCCCGGCGACTCGCCAGACCATGCTCTTCTCGGCCACCATGCCCGGCCCGGTCATCGCGATGGCCCGTCGATACATGACCAAGCCGACGCACATCCGCGCCGCTGACCCGGACGATGACTCGATCACCAAGAAGGACATCCGCCAGGTTGTCTACCGTGCCCACCAGCTGGACAAGGACGAGGTCGTGGCCCGCATCCTGCAGGCCGAGGGCCGCGGCCGGACCATCATCTTCACCAAGACCAAGCGCTCGGCAGCCAAGCTGACCGATGAGCTGATTGACCGTGGCTTTGCCGCCGGTGCCATGCACGGCGACCTGGGCCAGGGTGCCCGCGAGCAAGCACTGCGCGCCTTCCGCAACAACAAGGTCGACGTGCTGGTCGCCACCGACGTCGCTGCCCGCGGTATCGACGTGGACGATGTCACCCACGTGATCAACCTGCAGTGCCCGGAAGATGAGAAGACCTACCTTCACCGTGTGGGCCGCACCGGCCGTGCCGGCAACAAGGGCACCGCCGTCACCTTTGTTGACTGGGAAGATGTTCCGCGTTGGGGCTTGATCAATAAGGCCCTGGGCCTGAACGTCACCGACCCGGTGGAAACCTACTCCTCCTCACCGCACCTCTTCACAGACCTGCACATCCCCGCCGGCACCAAGGGTCGTCTGCCGCGCAACGCTCGCAAGCTCGAGGGCTTGGCCGGCGAAAAGCTCGAAGACCTCGGCGAGACCGGTAAAAAGAACGCCACACGTTCGACTGACTCACGCCGTTCCGAGCGCGGATCCGATCGTGGCTCAGAGCGCGGAGGCTCCAACGCCGGACGCCACGGTCATTCCCGCGGCCGATCCGACCGTCCGGCCCGCGAAGGCGAACGCCACCGCGAGACCGCCGTTGCCTCCGAGCAGGGCGTTGTGTCCGATTCAGCCGATCAGGGCGCCTCGGCGACCGAGCGTCCGGCCCGCACTCGACCGAACACGCGTCCGAACCGTACCCGCACCCGACGCCGCGAGGGCGAAGTCGTGAACCGCGACGACGCCAAGTAGATCGACGCCAAGCCACTACATGACGTTGACTAGCTCTCCCGACGGGCCCATCACCGATCCATCAACGGACGGCGCTGGCGCCCGCCCTGCCCCCCAATGGGATCCGGCGGGACCCAACCTGATTGTCCATGCCCAAAACGCGGATTTTTTGCCCACGTTGCCCGATGAATCCTTCACCCTGATCTATGTGGATCCCCCGTTTAACACCGGGCGTACGCAAAAGCGTCAGGTAATGACCTCGGTCCGTGCGGCCGAGGGTGAAGGTGACCGGGTCGGATTCCAGGGCCGCAGCTACTCCACCCTGCGCGGGGACCTGCACAGCTATGACGACGCGTTTGATGACTACTGGTCATTCTTGGAGCCGCGCCTGCGCGAAGCCTGGCGCCTGTTGGCCGATGACGGGACCCTGTACGTGCACCTGGATTACCGCGAGGTGCACTATGCCAAGGTCATGCTCGATTCGATCTTCGGCCGCGAGTCGTTCCTGAACGAAATTATTTGGGCCTACGACTACGGAGCCCGAGCCAAATCGCGCTGGCCCGCCAAGCACGACAACATCTTGGTGTACGTCAAGAACCCGAAGACTTACCACTTCGATTCTGCCGAGGTTGATCGTGAGCCATATATGGCACCGGGATTGGTCACGGCCGAAAAGCGTGAGCGCGGCAAGTTGCCCACCGATGTCTGGTGGCACACCATTGTCTCCCCCACCGGTAAGGAAAAAACCGGCTATCCCACGCAGAAGCCCGAGGGCATCTTGCGCCGGATCATCAATGCCAGTTCCCGTGAAGGCGATTGGGTGCTAGATTTCTTCGCCGGTTCGGGCACCACCGGCGCGGTGTCTCAAGCGCTGGGGCGACGCTTCGTGTGTGTGGATGAAAACCCACAGTCGATCGCGGTGATGACCAAACGCATCCCCCAGGCCACCCTGGTGGAGATCCTGGATACTGACTCCCTGTAGAGTCGCTGGGCCCGGAGCATTTGGTCCCTGGCCCTACTGCATACCGGGTTTCTCTCTTCAATCCCCTTCTCACCCCTGGTGAGAAGGGGATTGTTGGTTAAGAGCCCAGCTGCCAACGGACGCCAAATGCCCGAGGGCCCGACGGGATAATCCGTCGGGCCCTCGGGGAGGCTACAATCGTGGTTCGCGGTGTTGTTTAGACCATGCCACGGCCCTCGGCGCGCGCCTCTCGCCATTCACGATAGAACGCGCGCACGATCACAAAAAGAGTGCCGCCAACAACAACGGGCCAGATCAATACATATACGGTCAACCAAAAAATACTCAAGGCAGTCTCCTAATGTCCTAGTCTCTACTTGCCAGCGACGATGTTCTCGGAGCCGCTGGTCAGCGTCTCCACGGGGTCGAAGTCGCCCACACGATCCTTGATGGTGCTGAAGTCAAAGTCCTGTTTGGAACGAACCGACATGAGGTAACAAACCACGGTGGACACCGAGTAAGCGACGAGCGAACCACTAAGCACCGCATATTCATGCAGAACGCCGAAGGCAAACGGTGCCACGGCGATGATGGATACGATGCCCACAATGCGTGCCACCTTGAGTCCGAAGAATCCGAAGCTCATCAGTGCCAGCACGACGCCAACGCCGACGATGGAAATAATGTCCACCGCGTAGCCCGTCAGTCCGGTCATCGAGATCCACTCAAAGCGCACCGGAAGGAAAGCTGCCAGCGCGGCCAGCGTCGAGATCGTGAAGGCCATATTGGTCACCTTCTTCCAGTAGAAACTGGCGATGACGGGGAATACCAGAGCACCCCACAGTGCACCGACGAAGACCAGCAGCTCAAGAATATTCATCTTCCCGCTGGCGAAGAACAACCCCGCGGCAGTGGCCAGAATCATGGTGATGCGACCAACCAGAAGCATCGTCTTGGGATTCGCATTTTGCTTGCCGACAGACTGACCGTAAATATCTGTCATAGCAATCGAGGAAAGCGCCGCGAGATCCGAATCCGCGGTTGACGAAAGGGATCCCAAGATCATGATGAAGAAGATGCACAGGAGCACCGGACCCAAGTAAGTCACGGCCATCTGTGGAATCAGGTTGTTGGAATCGCCATCGATGGGGGTGATACCCGCATACAGTGCGATAACACCGAGCATGCCAAAGCCAATGATCGTGGCACCGTAACCGATGGTTGCCGTAATAAATGTCGGCTTGATCAGGTCTTCACGGACCGCAAAGAGTCGCTGAGCGATCGTCTGGTTACCAATCGCGTAAGCCAAGACGGCTGCAATATAGGGGGCACCCTGATTCATGAAGGCTTCGGAGGAGAAGAAGTTCCCCTGCTGGGCCGAAAGGTTAGAGGCACCTGTTTCGAAAAGCCCTGGCCCGCCAGCGGCGAAGAAGATCACCGGAATGATGATCACCACGGCGCCGAGCATCGCTACGACCTGCGCGAAGTCGGTCAGTACCGAGGCACGGAAACCCGACCACAGGGTATAAAGCAGAATGCCGGCCGCTACGGCAATGATGCCCTGGCGGAAGCTAAAGGGAGAGAGGAGAGCTATCAGAGCACCACCGGCGATGAAGTTTGAGGTCAACGATATGACACTACCCAAGATGTTCGAACCGGCAAGCATCAGCTGGCTGGACCTACCATGGCGGGCGTACATGACCTCGGCCAGCGTGTGCGCCTTCGGAGCAACAGCACGGATTCGTCGACCGAAAGGGTAGATAAATAGAATCATCAAAGCACCCCAAAGACCATAATGAATCGGTCCAGAAATACCGTAGGTGTAGCCCGAAGTTGCCGAAGCATACATCGATGATGCCCAGATCCACGTTGCGGTCATACTCGCAGCAGAGACTCCGAAGCCAATTTTATTTCCGGCAGTCATATAACCGTCGGCATTTTCTTTCTTCTTACCGATAAAGAGAGACATGACAAACGTCCCTCCATAAAAAACAATCAACAATCCAATGACAACGGATCCCGCAAGGACTTGGTAATCCCCGTTTTGAAGATTCACATCCAACCTTTCTTCGTAGGAACGTCGCCGGCAACAATTCCACTACTTGCGCGCTGGCCACCTGGGGCACCATTGATCGACCTCGCTATCGCGAGTCGAGAGAGCATCCGGCAAGGACGCATTGTGAGCGCGCAGACCATCGGGGATTCACACCGTGCACATGGAAGACAGACTAATGTCGCTGGGAGGATTTCCTCACACAAACGCGATGCCGAATTACGTCCAAAATGACGGTGGAACTAACACCGCAGTGGCCACCGGTCGCTCCGCAAAATGTTGGAATAATAATCAACAAAAAAGATTTCGTACGGCGAAGCAACCTTATCGATAGTAACAGGCGCCACTCCCGAAGATGTACATAGAGTGAATCGATCGTGCCACGCACCTCAGAGGCGATTCCCCTAAAATGACGATTTCCTGCTGTAAAGAAAGCTATTTGTTAGTGCGGGAATATCTAGACCTTATGGCCCTTGTATTTCTTTATGCGCTCAGCTGCCGGTCGCCAACGGTTCCAGCCGTCGACCAAGAAAACAGTGACGATAGAGGGACAGATCGCGCTCCGCCACCCGAGAACGGACCCCTGAAGGGCAACAAAAAAGCGCACCTTCTTCAACCCTTTACGTGGATGAAGAAGGTGCGCTTGATACGTGTGCTAGCTCAAATCCGGCAAACCAACGGGTGCCGTTCCTGTGCCGGCGGCGACGATGCGTGCCAGCATTTCTTTGCTGGTGAGATTTTCCCCCAAGCGATTCGGCTTGCCAGCACCGTGGTAATCGGAAGATCCTGTGACAATCAGGTCATGCTTCCGAGCCAGCTCCCGGAGGTACAGCCTGCCCTCTTCGGGATTGTCTCGATGCTCAATTTCGATACCGAGCAACCCTGCCTCGATCATCTCGTGGAAGGTTTCCTCGCCGACCACCCTCCCACGGGCGGAAGCCACTGGATGAGCGAACACCGGAACTCCGCCGGCCTCCCGCACCAGTTTCACCGCAGTGACCGGATCCATGGCATAGTGCCCCACGTAGTACCGCGAGCGTGCCGTGAGCACCTGTGCAAAAGCCTCGGTACGAGTGCGCACCACCCCGGCAGTCACTAGCGCATCAGCAATGTGTGGCCGACCGATGGTAGCTCCGGGGGCCGAGTGATGGGCGATCATGTCCCAATCCACTGGGTAGTCCTCGGCAAGCAGTTCCACCATGCGCCTAGCGCGAGTGATACGAGCGTCGCGGGCCTTGCCGATTTCATCGAGCAGCCCCGCGTGGGTCGGATCATGCAGGTAACTCAGCAGGTGGACGCTGATCCCAGCGGCGGTCTTGCAGGAAATTTCCATTCCCGGGATCAGCCCAATGTTAAGTTCGAGTGCGGTGCGTGCCGCCTCTTCCCACCCGGCGGTCTGGTCGTGGTCCGTCAGCGCCACGATGTCCAGACCCGCTGTCTTGGCCGAAGCTACTAGCGCGGCGGGTGGCTCAGTCCCGTCTGAAACATGTGAATGAGCATGGAGGTCGATTCGCATACATCTCAGCGTATCCCTCTTGCTTCCCAACAGGCCGCTACGCACCGCTGACTGGGGACCGAGAAATGCCCGTACTTCCACGGCACAGCAGGTCCACTACCGGGGCAAGACTGTCCGCTGGAACGTTCGTCGGTCCGCTTTGCGCTCAGCGCCTTGGTGTTCGTGCGTTTGCTTTGAGACGATAGGTCAATGAGTACTGATGCAACCACCACCACCGGCAGCGACCAGCCCCTCGAAGAGCGCGTGAACAACCGTTCCCAGCGCCCGAACTCCGAGGCCTTCAAAACCTTCATGGCCTCCTCGTGGGCGGCCGACACCTCCGAACTTCCCGGCAACGACGCGGTGGCACCCTTTGCCGCTGCCCGCCGCGCCGCGGTTTCCGCGCGTTTCCCCGGCGAGCGCTTGGTGATTCCGGCCGGACCGCGCAAGGTCCGCTCGAATGACACCGACTACCGTTTTCGCCCACATTCTGGTTTCGCACACCTGACCGGACTGGGTCTGGACCATGAGCCCGATGCAGTACTGATCATGGAACCGGCCGCCGAGGGTGCCGGTGACAACGGATCGAATCACCAGGCAACCCTCTACTTCTCCCCCATGGCCGGACGAGACTCCGAAGAGTTCTATTCCAGCGCCAGCACCGGCGAATTTTGGATTGGCCCGCGGCCGACGCTGCCCCTACTTCAGGCGCGTCTGGGCCTGAACACCGCAGATCTTAGCGGCCTCGAGGTTGCCATCACCAAAAACGCCGGCGTCGTGGAGTTCGGCGGCATGCGCATTCGCCTGCTGCGCGAAGTTGACATGAACTGCGACGCACTGGTTGACACCTCCCGCATCAACACCGGGGTCGATCTGGAGATTTCCGATAACCTCGACGGCGAACTCACCGAGGCCCTGAGTGAAATCCGCCTCGTCAAGGACGAATGGGAAATTACCGAACTCAAGAAGTCGGTGGCTGCCACCATCAACGGCTTCCACGACGTGGTGCGTTCCCTTGACCGCGCGGTCACCCACGAGCGCGGCGAACGCGTGGTGGAGGGCGCTTTCTTCGCCCGCGCCCGCGAAGAAGGAAACGACCTAGGTTATGACACCATCGCGGCGGCCGGAAATAACGCCACGGTGCTGCACTGGATCAACAACAACGGCAAGGTCAACGAGGGCGACCTGCTCTTGCTTGACGCCGGGGTAGAGGCAGAATCCCTCTACACTGCCGATATCACCCGGACACTGCCGATCAATGGCAAATACTCCGAGGTCCAAGCCAAGATTTACCAGGCGGTGCTCGATGCCTCGGAGGCGGCCTTCGCCGTCGCCAAGCCGGGAACCAAGTTCCGTGATCTGCACACCGCCGCGCTCACCGTCTTGGCCCAGAACCTTGATGCATGGGGTCTGCTTCCCGTCTCACTCGAAGAGGCGCTCTCCCCGGAGGGACAGCAGCACCGCCGCTGGATGCCGCACGGCACCAGCCACCACCTGGGTCTGGATGTGCACGACTGCGCGCAGGCCAAGGCGGAGCTTTACCTTGACGGTGTCCTGGAGGAGGGCATGGTCTTCACCATCGAACCGGGTCTGTACTTCAAGAACGAAGACTTGGCCGTGCCAGCGGAGTACCGCGGTATCGGTGTTCGCATCGAGGACGACGTCCTGATCACCAAGGATGGGGCGGTAAACCTCTCCGCGGAGCTGCCACGGACCCCTGAGGCCGTTGAAGCCTGGATGGCCGATCTGCGCAAGGCCTAGGCCCGGCGCGGGGCCTCCCGCTCATGCACCAGATACGCCGATGGCGGTCACCTTCCTTACCGGGAAGTGACCGCCATCGGCGTATCGTGCTGATTTTTGCGACGGGCGGAGCCGTAGAAAACTAATTATTCTGTTCCGTGCGGTTCTTCTCTGTCGCGGAGGTGTCCGTCGGCTCAACGCTAGACGTCGTCGGGGCCGCGGTGTCCGCTTCGTTTTCGGCGTCATTCACGGCGTCGGGCGTCTTGTCCGCTGCGGACTCGGTCTCCGGGACTGCCACCACCGCGGGTCGCTCATCCTGGATGCGAATGCCAAATTGTGGGCGTCCGTCGGGCAAATCCGAATAGCTTCCGGTGGCCGAGGTCTCCGGTATCGCGGCGGTAGGAGCTGGCGTTGTGGCGGGCGCCGCGGTGGGTGCCGTGGGGGCATGCTGTGCGACCGGAGTATGGTGCGCCCCGACTCCCGCGTCGGCAGCCATCTGGCTCATCGGCAACTTGGCGGCCAGTGCGCGGGCGGCATGAGCATGGCTGAAGGCGACCACCACGTCGTAGTTGGTGGCCAACACCTGCGACTGCGAGGCAAAGTCACGCTTACCGCGACGGAATGAATAGCTCACCACACCCACCAGCATCCAGATGGCCATGCCGATACCTACCGAGGACAGGATCTGCGCCAGCGGGTTGGCGCCGGGAGAGAAGATGGTCAGCACCAGACCGACGAAGATGCCGAACATCGCGCCCTGCGCCGCGCCGGCCAGGGCAACCTTCGGATAGCTGAGCTTGGCGGTTACGCGCTCCACCGACTTCAGATCATTTCCCACGATGGTCAGGTGGCTGACGGGGAAATCGTTGTCGGCCAGGTAGTCCACCACCTTCTGCGCATCCAGGTACGTGCTGTAACGCCCCAAAAGTTCGCCGCGCGGCAAACCAAGCGTGTTCGAGTTGGACGGGGAAGCACCAAGTGGGGATGACATATATCCATTGTGCACGCTCTACGGCCAGAAGCTGGGTCTTGATCGCTGAAGGTGAAAGATCAACTCGTTGCCCGACGTCTCACTCAACACAAGCTCCAAACTGCTCCGGGGCGCGATACAGGCAGTAGCCTAGATGACGTGAGCAGCAATTCTTCGAAGATCTTCATCGCACGTTTGTTGGGCCTGGACGTCTTTGACCCCTTGGGCGATCGTCTGGGCCGTCTGCGCGACGTCGTGGTGGTCGCGCGTCTGGTGTCCAAACCCGCCCAATGTGTCGGCGTGGTTGTTGAGGTGCCCGGAAAACGGCGCGTTTTTGTGCCCATGACGCGTATCCAAGCCATGGACGCCGGACAGATCATCTGTTCTGGTCTGGTCAACATGCGCCGCTTCCAACAACGCGGCGCCGAAATTCTTGCTGCCGCCGAACTCTTTGACCGACGGGTGATGTTCGAAGATGGCAGCGGCAATGCCGTGGTCGAGGACATTGGCCTGGCCCAAGCCCGCAACGGGGATTGGATCGTCTCGGACTACTATGTGCGCCGTGGTGCACCAACCACCGGTCTGTTGAGCCTGCGCCGCACCCGTGGGGAACGACTGCTGGTGCCCTGGGACGCGATTGAACACACCGCGCTGCACGAACCCCAGGCCGCTAGCACCTACGTCGCAACACACGACGAGATGAAGCCTGCGGACTTCGCCGATGCGCTGCATGAGATGAATCAGAAGCGTCGAGTTGAGGTCGCCTCCGAGCTGCAAGATGAGCGACTGGCCGATGTGCTCCAGGAGATGCCCGACGAGGAACAGGTCCAGATCATTTCCGCTCTGGACATGGAACGCGCCGCCGACGTTCTGGAAGAGATGGACCCGGACGACGCCGCTGACCTCCTCGGGGAGCTCTCCGAAGACACCAAACACGCGTTGCTTGAACTCATGGAGCCCGAGGACGCGCGCGATGTGCGCCGCTTGCTCTCCTACCCCGAGGGCACCGCCGGATCGATGATGACCCCGGTCCCGGTGATCCTCTCCCCCGAAGCCACCGTCGCCGAGGCGCTGGCCTCGGTGCGTCGCGAGGAGCTGAGCCCCGCGCTGGCCTCCACCGTCTTTGTGACCCGCCCGCCGCTGGAGACCCCCACCGGTCGCTATCTGGGTGCCGTACACATTCAGGCCCTGCTGCGCACCCCGCCGCCGGAGTCCCTAGGCAACATTCTTGACTCGGATGTTGAACCCATCGCCGACATGGCGAATGTCGCCGAGGTAGCGCGCACGCTGGCCAGCTACAACCTGACATCGCTGGCCGTGGTGAACAGTGATGGCCGATTGGTCGGCGCTGTCACGGTTGACGACGTGCTTGATCATATTTTGCCCGAAGACTGGCGTACTCACGATGACATTCACGATGCGAGCACGGTCGAGCCACAACCACCAGTGAACGGAGCTTCGCATGGCTGAGAAGCGCCAAGTGTCCACCGGCCTTGACACTCCCATGTCCGCCCGCGGACGCTTCTTCCCACGCTTTTCCCCGAACCCGGACAGGTTCGGTTCGAGCACGGAGAAATTCGCGCGGTTCATGGGCACCCCGCAATTCCTTTTCTACATGACCATCTTCTGTGTGTTCTGGCTGATCTGGAACATCTTCGCCCCGGAGGCCTGGAGATTTGACTCCGCTGCCCTGGGCTTCACGGCACTGACGCTGATGCTCTCTCTGCAGGCGTCCTACGCCGCGCCCTTGCTGCTGCTGGCACAGAACCGGCAGGATGACCGGGACCGGGTCTCACTTTCCGAGGACCGCGGCCGCGCCGAGCGCAACCTCTCGGACACCGAGTACCTCACCCGTGAACTCGCCGCCCTGCGCATCGCCCTGCGCGATGTGGCAACCCGTGACTACGTGCGCTCCGAACTGCGTTCCGCCCTAGAGGATCTGCTAGAAACGTCCGACGGTGAGGAGCTGAAGCTACGCGCCAAACCGGCCAAGCCCTCCAAACGCAAGGACCGTTCAGCGCCCAACACCGGACTGATTCCGCAGATCTCCCCCGAACCCAAGCGCAAGCAACACCCCAAAAAGAACGAGAACCCATGACCATCGAGCCTCGGCTCCTTGAAGCTCTCTCCCGCGTCCAAGATCCAGAATTACGCCGCCCCATCACCGAACTGGGCATGGTCGACTCCGCGACCCTGAGCAATGGCACGGCTCAGGTCCGCGTGCTGCTCACGATTGCCGGCTGCCCGATGCGTTCCACCATCGAGGCGGACGTTGATGCGGCGCTTCGCGCGATGAGCGAGGTTCAGCACGTTGAACTCACCCTGGGCGTGATGAGTCCCGAACAACGCGCCGAACTACGCGAGTCATTGCTCAGCCGCAGTATCCCGTTTTCTGACCCCGCCTCACTGACGCGCGTCATTTCCATCGCCAGCGGCAAGGGCGGAGTGGGCAAGTCATCACTGACCGCCAATCTTGCCTGCGCCATGGCCGCCGATGGGCTGCGCGTGGGACTGATCGATGCCGATGTACACGGCTTCTCCATTCCCGGCTTGCTTGGCATTCCGCACGCCTCTCCCACGCGGGTGGACGAGATGATTCTGCCTCCGGTGGCTCACGGGGTGAAGGTCATCTCGATCGGCATGTTCGTTCCGGACAACAAGCCGGTGATCTGGCGTGGGCCGATGCTGCACCGGGCATTGGAACAGTTCCTCACCGATGTCCACTTCGGAGATCTGGATGTGCTGCTGCTGGATTTGCCCCCGGGTACCGGGGATATCGCCATCTCCGTCTCCCAGCTGTTGCCGGGCTCGGAGCTGGTGGTAATCACCACGCCGCAGGCCGCTGCGGCTCAGGTCGCCGAGCGTGCTGGATCCATCGCCGTATCCACCGGGCAGAAGGTCATCGGTGTCATCGAAAACATGAGCTGGCTGCAGTTGCCCGATGGTTCCACCATGGAGGTCTTCGGCTCCGGCGGCGGAGTCGAACTGGCGCACCGTCTGGAGCTGGTCTTGGGAACCGAGGTACCCCTGCTGGGCCAGGTGGCGCTGGACCCGATGCTGCGCGCCGGCGGGGATGAAGGCCTTCCGCTGGTCATTTCTCATCCCCAGGCACCGGCAGCTCTGCAGATCACCGCCATTGCGCGTGCTCTGACGCATCGCCCACGTGGTCTAGCGGGACGTCCCTTGGGAGTTAGTCCCCGCTAAGCCCTAGATGAGCCCTGCTGGCCATAGCGTCCCACGGGCTCGCATTTACCGGACGCCAGGGCCGCGACACAACAATGGCGGCAACCCTTCTCCGGGATGCCGCCATGATTGGTTTAAAAAGGCTCTGGTGCCGCAGAACCCGTTGTGAGGCCTAGGTGGCCTCGTTGTCGAAGGGCGCCGGTTCATTCACAGCCAAGCGCGTAATCTGCTTGGTGCCCACGGCACGCTGCTGAACCGCCGCAGCGGGGGTTTCCTTAATCGCACTTACGGCATCTTCGAAGTCATCGAGCAACGCTTCCTTGATGATCTTGCGTGGGTCGTACTGCCGCGGATCAAGTTTTTTCCAGTCCAAGTCGACGATGTCATCGCCAACCTCGTCGCGCAATTTCTCCTTGGCACCGGTGGCCATGCGACGAAGCTCCTTGACGAGCCGGGCCAGCTGAGCGGCATACTCGGGAAGCTTTTCAGGTCCCAAGATTACGACGGCCAAAATGGCAAGCACCAGCAGTTCACTGCCATTAATTCCGAACAACACCCTTGAAGACTCCCTGTTTTCACACTTGGCCAGGATCTCAGCTTACTGGAAGTCCAGCACCATCAACCGCGAGAACCCCCGCAATAGACGCTGCGAATAATCCTCGGAGGACGAATCGAGGGACATAACCCGCGTATGTTCTCCCACCACTAGTCGCTGCAGGATTTTTTCCATGTCGGCCTTGGTTAGGCTCGTGGTGATCCGATACTTCACATCCTCGAGCTGAAGCGTCGCCGTTCCATCGTCATAGGTGACTGCGGCCCCCGCCTTGCCACCGAGTCGATGACCCAATTCGGTTAGCATCCCGGAGGTCGGGTCAAGGCTTGCCTTGGCGGCCTTGGCCGTGGGAATCACTGTTTTGGGTTGCTCGGTCACGCTGCGGATTTCGGAGATCTCAACGGTGTCTTGGCCATCACCAAGGAGCAGCGTCACCGTGGCTTGGCCGTTCTTCAGCGCTCCGGTGGCCGAGGTGAGGCCGAATCCTGTTGCATCGATGACGGGACAGGTCCAGCCGGCCTGGCGCAGCGCGCTGAGCGATTGGGTGTCAAGGCTCCGCTCGGACACGCTCCACGACTCTGCGGGATCACTCGTGGGGGCCAGCCGCGCGGCTGGCGCACCCAAGAGCCAGGAAAGCCCCGCGATGGTCCCCAGCAGAGCAAAGGTCAGCAGCAACACCGTGGTGGGGACGATGGCGTGGTATCGACTTTTGTCGGACCCGTTCTCGACCGGCATCGCATAGTGCGTTCCCAGAAGGGTTTGCGCGCTCAGTGGGGGTTGCTCCGAATTTCGCGAACCGTTCATGGATCGGTTCCGCGTCACTTCCAACTCCTTGCCGCACGGTTCGCAGCGGAGCACGTGTCGTTCCAGCGATCGGGTACGGAGTCGGCCCAACCGACCATCAACGTACTCACCCATCCACGCAACGTAACGATGCATATCCTAACGCACTCCCGTGATCGTCCGCCGGATCTTCGGTAGCGAAACCGTCGCTGGCGGCCGAACTGCGGGGTTGCGGTGCGCAAGCTTCTCGCGCAGCATTCCTCGACCGCGGTGAATCCGAGAGCGCACCGTTCCAAGCTTGACGTTCAAGGCCTCCGCAACTTCCTCATAAGAAAGTCCCTCGAGATCACAGAGCACCACTGCTGCACGGAATTCTGGGCTCAGAGCTTCGAGCGCAGCCTGAATATCTACATCGAGATTGTTGTATTCGAAGCTGCGCTCCGGCCCCGGTGCCGTGCCGGGAATCTTCGTCTCGGCGTCCTCGGCCAGCCCGTCAAAACGAATACGGGACTTACGTCGCGCCTGGTCCAAGAACAGGTTGGTGGTGATGCGGTGAAGCCATCCGCCGATCGTGCCGGGAACGAAAGAATCAAGCGAACGGAAGACACGTACAAAGGTTTCCTGTGCCAGATCCTCGGCATCCTGTCGGTTACCGGTCAGGCGATAGGCCAAGCGGTAGACGCGCGGTGCATGGTCCCTGACAACTTCATCCCACGTTGGCACGGTGTGCTCAAGGATGTGGTCGGGGTCCGGCGACGCGGCGGCTGAAGACAAACGAGAAACATTCACAGTGAACAGTTTGTCGCAGGAGCCTGAGGGGAAGCTGAACGCTGCCTGTGTTTGACCCACGCATGCTTCATCCCGACCGTCTCTTCTGCGCGAGGATAAGATGGTCCTACGGCTGATAACCTCGAGGTTTCCGCCGCCACCACCTTCGAAGGATTTGCCGTAAAGCCATGAACCTGGACATCTTTAGCAGCTTGACCTATTCACAAGCACAGGCGCAAGAAGATTCGGTGCTCGAACGGGCGCGTGAACGCGGACGCGAGCTAGGTGTTGAGTCGGTCGGAGCTTCTACGGCCAACCTCCTGACGGTCCTCGCGACCATCAGCGGCGCCCGTAACATGGTGGAGATCGGAACGGGTGTCGGCGTCTCGGGTACCAGTTTTCTCCGCGGCGCGGGAAAACAAGCGGCCTTAACTACCATCGACATCGATGTGGACCATTTGGCGGCGGCGCGCGAAGCATTCCGCGAGGCAGGTGTTGACGGTTCAAGGACCCGCGTGATTTCCGGTCGCGCTCAGGATGTGCTGCCGCGGCTGACCGACGGCGCCTACGACTTAGTGTTCATCGATGCCGATAAAGACCATCTAACCGAGTATGCAGCCCAGGCCATCCGGCTGGTGCGTATTGGCGGATTAATCATCATGCACGATGCCTTTGATCAGCACCGCGTTGCCAAGCCGGCCGTGCGCCGGCCCAGCACCGTGGCCACGCGCAACGCCACCCGAATGCTGCGTGAGGACGAGCGCTTCTCCACCACGTTGATCCCTACCGGGCTAGGCCTGCAATTGGCCGCACGTATCAGCTAGCCCACGGACACCTGACTCACAGGTTCACGACGTAGGGGCTTTTCGGCTTAAGCACTCATGGGGCGGGGACACGGTCGCAAATGACCATGTCCCCGCCCCATGGCGTTAAGACGCAGTAGTTCTACTCCGTTGCGCCAACCAAGCAGTCCCGCAGCTGTGCGGCTTCATCGGCATTAAGCTCAACAACCAGACGTCCGCCGCCGTCAATCGGTACACGCATGATCAGGCTACGGCCTTCCTTGGTGACTTCCATCGGACCATCCCCGGTACGTGGTTTCATCGCAGCCATTAGCGCTGTTCCTTTTCATTTGAGGTGAAGGACTTGTGGCCCCGCACCCGTGATGGGTTAATTGGCGAATCCGGAAAATCGAGATCCACTTTCAACTTGCTACTCTCTATTATTCCGAAGAATCGCTCGTGTTGCTAATCACAGCCACTTTTCCGTGTGCCGCGATGACCTCATGCAACCTGTCCAGCTCCGCCGAAAGCGCATCAAGCACCTCGTCAACTTGGTCACAGCGGTAGCCTCGAAGCCCCAGCGAAAAGCTCACCGCATCAACGTCTGCGGCCACGGGTTCGGAAGGCAGAAGCACCGGAGGCAAGCTCGCCACGGGTTCTACAAGACCGTGAATTGGACCCATCGGTTGTTCAAATCGGCGACCGTTCGGGGATCTGTGGTTACGTTTTGTTCCAATACCCAGTAAGACGGCACCACCCAAAACAAGAATGGCAATCACCAGCAACATGTAAACCAAAGTGAACTCCTTTAGTTCCCTCGAAAGGGGCTCGGTACTTTTTAATCTGCCGCGACAAAGCCATTGGGACGAGCAGAGTTCACCACAATGTCCACTGCCTCCTCGACGCTGTCGGTGAGGTGGATCAGGTCGAGGTCAGCAATGGAGATGGCTCCCTCTTCCGCCACGGTGTTGCGCAACCATTCCAGCAGCGGTGCCCAGTACGAGGTGCCCATCAGGACGATTGGGAAGCCAGTGACCTTTTCGGTCTGCACCAGGGTCAACGCCTCAAAAAGTTCATCAAGGGTCCCGTAGCCACCGGGAAGCACAATGAACCCTTGCGAGTACTTGACGAACATGGTTTTACGGGCAAAGAAGTAACGGAAGTTGATGCCAAGATCTACCCACTCATTAAGTCCAGTCTCGAAGGGCAGCTCGATTCCCAGACCGACGGAAATTCCGCCACCGGCGATGGCACCCTTGTTGGCCGCCTCCATGGCACCGGGACCCCCGCCGGTAATCACCGCGACTCCGGCGGCAGCAATCAGTTCACCGATCTTCTCCGCCTGGGCATAGCGCTCGGACCCGCGCTTCGTCCTGGCCGATCCGAAAACGCTGATCGCCGGGCCGAGGCCAGACAACGCTCCGAATCCCTCAACAAACTCGCTCTGGATCCTCAAGACCCTCCACGGGTCGGTATGCGTGAAATCTTGATCTTCTCGTGTATCGAGTAAATAGCTGTCCGACTGTTCGGTATTGGCCTGCGAATGACGCAAGACCACCGAGCCCTTTCGTCGGGCGGGGTCCGGCAGTGAATCGAAGTTCTTGGGGCTTGGGTTCTGGCGACGCATGCCAACCACTGTATCGGTTTTGCACGATCCGACTGGTCGGACCCCAAATCAATTCGGCAAAGATTTGGCATCATCCCCCAAAAAGCGGGCGTGAAGGCGATCACTTCGGCTAGTGTTCTTCACATGAGTACCGAATCCCACTCGAATAGCGCTAAGTCGGGCCTGACCCCAATCGTCAAGTTGTCCGCCGTGAACAAGCACTACGGCCCTCTGCATGTTCTCCAGAACATCAACCTCGAAGTCACCAAGGGTGAAGTCGTTGTTGTCTTGGGCCCTTCCGGCTCAGGAAAGTCGACCCTGTGCCGAACCATCAATCGTCTGGAAACCATCGACACCGGTTCCATCGAGATTGACGGCAAGGTGTTGCCCGAAGAAGGCAAGATGCTGGCAAACCTCCGCGCCGATGTCGGCATGGTGTTCCAGTCATTCAACCTCTTCGCACACAAGTCGATCTTGGAAAATGTGACTCTCGGGCCGATCAAGGTCAAGGGCATGAAAAAAGCCGAAGCAGACAAACTTGCGCTTTCCTTATTGGAACGCGTTGGCGTTGCCAATCAGAAAGACAAGCTTCCTGCCCAGCTTTCGGGAGGCCAGCAGCAGCGTGTTGCCATCGCCCGTGCACTGGCCATGCGCCCGAAGGTCATGCTTTTTGATGAACCAACCTCGGCACTGGACCCGGAAATGATCAATGAGGTCCTTGACACCATGGTCGGTCTAGCTAAGGAAGGCATGACCATGATCGTGGTAACTCACGAGATGGGCTTTGCCCGCAAGGCAGCGGACCGCGTGATCTTCATGGCAGACGGTCAAATCGTCGAAGAAGCAACACCTCAGGAATTCTTCACCAACCCGCAAAGTGCCCGCGCCAAGGACTTCCTCGGCAAACTCATCACCAACTGAGCACCTCCCAGCTTTCTCAGCTTGATGGAAGCAAATCTCACTCACACTGATGAACATAACAAGGAGAAACGATGCGTAAGTCCCGCATTTCAGCAGTAGCAGCCATGGCAGCAGTCGCGGCATTGACACTCACCGGTTGCGGTGGATCAGGCGGCGATTCTTCGTCGGACAAGATCAAGATCGGCATCAAGTTCGACCAGCCAGGTGTCGGCTACAAAGACGGCAACGACTACAAGGGGTTTGACGTTGACGTAGCCAAGTATGTCGCCAACGAGCTCGGCTACCCGGCCGACAAAATTGAGTTCATCTCGACTCCCTCGGCCAACCGCGAGATTGCCTTGCAGAACAAGCAGGTCGATATGATCTTCGCGTCCTACTCGATCACCGACAAGCGTAAGGAATCGGTCGCTTTCGCTGGCCCCTACCTCGTCGCCGGACAGGACCTGCTGGTTCCCGCCGATTCGACTATTACCGGTCCCGAGGAGCTCAATGGCAAGAACCTGTGCTCGGTCACGGGTTCAACCTCGGCACAGAAGATTAAAGACCAGTTCGCTACCGGTGTGAACCTGCAGGAGCAGGCCGGCTACGCGGAGTGCCTCGGCGGCATGGGTGGCGGCACCATTGACGCTGTAACCACCGATGACATCATTTTGGCTGGCCTGGCTGCGCAGCCGGCCAACGCGGGCAAGTTCAAGGTTGTCGGAAACACCTTCTCCGAAGAGAAGTACGGAGTTGGCCTGAACAAGGAATCCGACAAGTGCGAAGCCATCAACACCGCGATCACCAAGATGATCACCTCCGGTGAATGGAAGAAGGCCATCGAGGCCAACACCGCGGGCACCGGCTTCACCCCGAACGCCAAGACCAACCCGCCCAAGATGGACGCCTGCGCCTAACCAACGCGCCAGTCACCTAGAGTGTGTGCCTCCGTCGTTGATGGGGGCACACACCGTTCTACCGATTCGGTCCCTTCGACCGCTGAAATCGAGGCAGATTAATGGAGAACTATCTCTCCCTGTTCACCCAGTACAACATTCCGGCAGCCTTTTGGGTCAATATCCAGCTGACCTTCTGGGCGGCCATCGGTGCCACGGTGCTGGGCACCATTCTTGCGATGATGCGCATTTCACCGGTACGCAGCTTTGTGGCCTTCGGTGCCGGCTACGTGAATATCATCCGCAACACCCCGTTGACAATCATCTTGCTCTTCGGCGTTCTGGCCCTGTACAACCAGCTGGGCTTCTCGCTCGCGGCTGACTTCAACCAGAACTTCTTCAACCTGGCCGTGATGGGCCTGGCGATCTACCACGCAGCATTCGTTTGTGAGGCCATTCGCTCGGGCGTCAACACCGTACCCGTCGGCCAGGCCGAGGCAGCACGCGCCATCGGGCTGAGCTTTCTTCCCGCTGCGCGAGAAGTCATCTTGCCCCAGGCATTCCGTGGCTCGATCGTTCCCCTGGGCAATGTGCTGATCGCACTGATCAAGAACTCCACCGTCGCGGCCGTGAGTTCGGTGGCCATCGAGGCATCGTCGGTCATGAAAACGATGCTCGAATTCAATGGCAACATGATCATCCCGATCTTCGCGACCTTCGCCGCCGGGTTTGTCATCATCATCATCCCGGTGGGTCTGCTGACCACCTGGCTTTCTAAGAAATTGGCGGTGGCCCGATGAGCGCATCAGTTCTCTTTGATACTCCCGGCCCCAAGGCCAAGCAACGCATTCTGCTGATCAATATCGTGGGCATCCTACTCATCGTGGGCCTGCTCTACCTGGTGATCTCCGGTCTTGCGGCCAAGGGGCAGATGGAAGGATCCTTGTGGTCCTCGCTATTCACCTCCAATGCCTGGGTCAATTTCCTGCTACCAGGTCTGTTGAACACCCTGAAGGCCGCCGGTCTGAGCATTGTCCTTTCGGTCACGTTCGGTCTCCTTTTCGGCATGGGGTTGTTGGCCGAGGTCAAGGCCTTGCGCTGGTTCTCCACCGTCGTGGTGGAATTCTTCCGTGCAGTACCGGTGCTGTTGATGATCGTATTCTTCAACATCCTGCTCTCGCGCACCGGCGTCGTTGACGGCACCGATGCGCCGTACTGGGCAGTGGTCATTTCGCTGATGCTCTACAACGGTTCCGTCGTCGCCGAATTGGTGCGTTCCGGTGTCCGGAACTTGCCTAAGGGTCAGCGTGAAGCCGGCATTGCGATCGGCTTGACCGGCACCCAGTCCTTGCGCCTGATCGAAATTCCGCAGGCTCTGGTGGCCATGTTGCCGGCACTGATCGGCCAGTTCGTGGTGATCCTGAAGGACTCCGCACTGGGCTACATCATCGGTTTCACGGAGTTCCTGTTCTTCGCACGTACCTTCGCCTCGGCCAACGGCAACATGCTGCAGGCCCTGCTGGTTGCTGCGGCAGTGTTCATCCTGATCAACTTCGCCCTGAGCAAGTTGGCAGAATTCGTTTCACGCCGGCTGAGCAGTCGGATGCCAAACGATGTGCCGGCAGCGCCAGAAGCTGACGCTCTGCTTCCGCTGGCCGTACCCCCGGGCGACGGAACGAAGTAGGCACGAACTTCGTTCGCCGCGTTTAGCACGATATACAAGAATGCCGCCATCCCCTTCGCGGGGATGGCGGCATTCTTATGTGGTGCGCGGTTTAGTCACCGGTGACGACAACCCTGCGCCCAGGGTAACGACCCGGAGCGCGTGCGGTCTCTAGAGCTCGGCGCCGAGCCAGCGGCGCAGTGCCGCAAGGCATTCGTGGATGGCACCACGGGTGACATGTTCATTATCCGAATGGGCCAGCAAGGCATCGCCCGGGCCGAAGTTCACCGCGGGGATGCCCAAATCGGAGAAGCGGGCTACGTCTGTCCAACCATATTTGGGTTTTGGTGCCTGCCCGACGGCTGCCACAAAGGCAGCAGCGACGGGGTGCTGCAGTCCGGGACGTGCACCGCCGGCACCATCGGTGCGAATGATGTCGAACCCGGCAAACAGCTCAAATACATGGGCCTCGGCGGCGGCTACGTCTTTATCGGGCGCGAACCGGTAGTTGACCTCAACCTCACAGGCATCGGGAATCACGTTGCCAGCGATGCCGCCGTTAATGCGGACGGCATTCATCGATTCGCGGTACTCGAGTCCGTCCACGTTCACCGTCCGGGGCTGGTAAACTGCCAGGATTTGCAAAATGGGCGCCGCGGCATGAATGGCATTTTCGCCCATCCATGCACGGGCCGAGTGCGCGGCGACACCCTTGGTGCGGACCTTGTAGCGGCTTGTGCCGTTGCATCCGCCCTCCACCGTCCCGTTGGTGGGTTCCAGCAGGATCGCGAAGTCCCCAACGAGCAATTCGGGGTTATTGCGTGCCAGCCGGCCCAGCCCAGACTTCGATCCTTCTACTTCTTCGTGATCGTAGAAGATGAAGGTGATGTCACGGTTCGGTTCGCTCAATGTGGCCGCCAGCGCGAGCTGAACTGCCACGCCGCCCTTCATATCCGTGGCGCCGCGCCCATAAAGTGTTTCCCCGTCCCACGCTGAGGGGACGGTTCCACGCGAGCCCGGCGTGGTGGGAAGCGGCACGGTGTCCAGGTGCCCGGCCAAAATGACACGCTCGGCTCGACCTAACGTGGTGCGGGCCACCAGCGAATCACCGTCACGGTGCACCTGTAACGACGGGATCTTTCGCAGGGCCGACTCGATGGCATCGGCCAGGGCTCGTTCGTTGCCGGAGACCGATTCGATGTCCATCAATGTTGCGGTCAGATCGGCAACATCACCGTACAGGTCCAGATTCGTGGCCGAAGTGGTGGTGGGTGTGGTGGCGGGGCTGGGTTTGCTGTGCACAATCCCAGATTAGTACCTTGGCCCACGCTAAGATTGATTCATGACACCGGTAGACAACAAACTTGCGCACGCGCCCACCCAGGACCTCAGAATTGCTTCGGCCCACGGCTTGGCCACGTACGCCTCCGATGGATTGATCCTCGACGTGTGGTTCCCGCAACCAGCTCTCGGCATTCTTGAAGACGCGGCACAGATCGAAGGCGATCTTGCCGCAGCAGCCAGCGACGATGCTGACCGCGGCACCACCCAGGGCGTCATCTCCCTGGAAATCAACATTGATGTAGCCCCCGCAGACACCGCGGACGTGTGGCTGCGTCTGCACCTGCTCTCCCACCGCTTGGTAGAGCCGAACAACGTGAACCTCGACGGGGCCTTCGGCCTGCTGCAGAACGTGGTGTGGACCAACTTTGGTCCCTGCGCCGTGGCCGACTTCGAACGCACCCGCCTCCGGTTGCGTCACCGCGGCCCGCTGACGGTGTTCGGGGTCGACAAATTCCCGCGCATGCTCGACTACGTGGTTCCCACCGGCGTACGAGTTGCCGATGGTGGACGTGTTCGCCTCGGGGCACACCTGGCCTCCGGAACCACCGTGATGCACGAGGGTTTTGTTAACTTTAATGCCGGCACCCTGGGCGCTTCCATGGTCGAGGGCCGCATTTCGGCCTCGGTGGTAGTGGGCGACGGTTCGGATGTCGGAGGCGGCGCCTCCATCATGGGCACCCTTTCCGGTGGCGGCAAGGAAAAGATTGTCATCGGCGAACGAGTATTGCTCGGCGCCAACTCCGGCGTCGGCATTTCCATTGGCGACGATTCGGTCGTGGAGGCCGGACTCTACGTCACGGCCGGCACCCGCGTTCAGCTGGGCGACAAGGTAGTGAAGGCCGTGGAGCTCTCCGGAGTTTCCAACCTGCTCTTCCGCCGCAACTCGATCACCGGCGCCGTTGAAGCCTTGCCGCGTGCCGGCCAGCACGTCGAGCTCAACAGCGCCCTGCATGCCAACTGATGCACACCAGCGAGTCCTCACCATAGGCTCGCAACCACCCGCGGAGCAGCGTCACCGGCACCGCGGTAAGCGGCGTTGGGGCCGCACACTGGTTTCCGTCGTCCTAGCCATGGGGTTGATCGGTGGCGGGCTCTATGCTGCTGTCAACTTCATCGGCTTTGACACCACCGTGGTGCGCGAAAAATGCACCGCGGTGGTCGGATCCACCCAGCACACCCTCTCCCCCGAGCAGGCGTCCAACGCGGCGCTGATCACCGCAATTGCCACCAAACGTGGCTTGCCTGCCCGCGCCGCCAGCATCGGCATCGCCACCGCGATGCAAGAATCCAAGTTGACCAACATCGACTATGGAGACAATGCCGGGCCAGATTCACGCGGTCTGTTTCAGCAGCGTTCCAGCATGGGCTGGGGCACCGAGGAACAGATCATGAATCCGCGCTACGCCGCGAACCGGTTCTTCCAGGAGTTAGAGACGTTTGACTATACGTCGATGGAGATCACGGCCGCCGCACAGAAGGTTCAACGTTCTGCCTACCCGCTGGCCTATGCCAAGCATGAGGGGCTGGCCAAGGCCTTCGCCTCCGCGCTAACGGGCAATTCCCCTTCCACGCTTAATTGCACCCTGCGTCCCACCGAGGGTGCTGGATCGAATCCCACCGTCATAAAGGATTTGAAGGCGCAAACCGGGTTGACCGCTCGGGCACTGAATGCGGATCGAGTAGGCGTTCCGGTGAAGGGCAAACAGGGTTGGGCCATCGCCCAATGGGCAGTGGCCAACGCCGAAGCACAGCGCACCGTCTCGGTTTCCTACGCGGGGCTGGTCTGGAACCGTGCCGAGGGTCATTGGGTACCGGCGGCCACCACCGATGGTTACGTCGTGATCACCCTGGCCGGTTCCTAGCCGTAGCCACCCTGCCTGCGCTTGATCGTTAGGTCAGCATGGCGATGATGGGCTCCAGATAACTACGGAACAACGCCACATCACGCATCAAATCTTGACTGACGATGACCGTGTCGGGCTCAATAAACCACGCCCGTTGCTCGGCCAGCGGCAGCTCCACCAATTTCAGGTGAAGCGCGCCCGCCTCTTCACCCTCCAGCTCACGCTCGTCAAAGAGCTGCTGCACCAGCTCCAGCCGCACCGTCGTGGTGTTCCGGCAAAACTCCTGATACTCCCCCAACCGGCGTTGCGTCCAGGTGTAAGCATTGCCGTAGTGTGCCAGCATCAGATGCTGGAGGCTGGGCGAATCGGAGAACTCGGCGAAGTCGGGTTCCGCCTGAATGTCGATGCTCGGATGAGTGTTGGAGATGATCCGTTCCCACCAGCTTTGCCATTCTTGTCGCAGTTCTCCGGCAGACGCCTGACCACGTTCCTGAGCTGCTGCCGGTTTAACCTTGGGGCTCAGCGCCGAGAGCCCAGCCTGGCCCACCGGCTCGATGGCCGCCAAATCTCGGAAATAGAGCGCCAGCAACATTTCCTTGTGGGTGTCGGCAGACACCACCCACCCAGAACCAGAATCCTGCACCATGCGGGCACACTCGTTTCTTCGTTTCCGCTTGCTACCTTAAGGATAAGCCCGAATCGTTCCGAACGGTCCAGCTTCTTGAGGGTAAGCACTGCGGCGCCCGGCGCCGTGCTCTCCTGCGCGCGCGGGAACAACAAAGGGGGTTGGTCATCTCGTGGACACAAGGTCCATGAGATGACCAACCCCCTTGGAGTCGATCCGCTGCGCCGCATGAGTAGGCATTTCTGCCTGCTCGTGCGGCGCCCACCCACACGTCCGGGCGGCTAAGGTTTAGCGGGTCGGGAAGCTGCGCTCGGTTTCCCCAACGTAAAGCTGGCGCGGGCGGCCAATCTTCATTTCCGGGTCCTGCAGCATTTCGCGGTACTGGGCAATCCAGCCCGGCAAACGGCCAATGGCGAAGAGCACGGTGAACATCTTTTCCGGGAAGCCCATCGCCTTGTAGATCAGGCCGGTGTAGAAGTCCACGTTCGGGTAGAGCTTGCGCGAGATGAAGTAATCATCGCTCAAGGCACGCTCTTCGAGGGACATCGCGATGTCGAGCAGCTCGTCGTTGCCGCCGAGCTTGGCCAGAATGTCGTGAGCCGTCGCCTTGATGATCTTGGCGCGCGGATCGTAGTTCTTGTAAACGCGGTGTCCGAAGCCCATGAGGCGGACGCCGTCTTCCTTGTTCTTGACCTTCTCCATGAAGTCTGCCGGCTTCAGTCCATCGGACTGGATCTGGCGCAGCATCTTGAGCACTGCCTCGTTGGCGCCGCCGTGAGCGGGGCCGGAGAGGGCGTTGATGCCTGCGGAGACCGACGCGAACATGTTGGCGTTCGACGATCCCACCAGGCGCACGGTGGAGGTTGAGCAGTTCTGTTCGTGATCGGCGTGCAGGACCAGCAGCTGGTCCAGGGCCTTGACGATGACCGGGTCCATTTCGTACTGCTCTGCGGCGTTGCCGAAGCTCAGACGCATGAAGTTTTCCACGAGGTTCATGGAGTTATCCGGGTAGAGCAGGGCCTGGCCGACGGACTTCTTGTGGGCGTAGGCGGCGATGACCGGCATCTTGGCCAGCAAGCGGATGGTCGAGAGTTCGACCTGCTCTTCGTCGAAGGGATCCAGTGAGTCCTGGTACCAGGTCGACAGCGCCGTCACTGCCGAGGACAGCACCGGCATCGGGTGGGCATCACGCGGGAAGCCGCCGAAGAAGCCCTTGAGCTCTTCATGCAACAGGGTGTGGCGGCGGATCTTCTGGTCAAATTCCTCAAGCTCGGTGGCCGAGGGAAGGTTTCCGTAGATCAGCAGGTAGCTGGTCTCGAGGAAGCTGGACTTCTGGGCCAGCTGCTCGATCGGGTAACCGCGGTAGCGCAGAATCCCTGCGTCGCCGTCGATGTAGGTAATCGCAGACTTCGTTGCCGCGGTGTTCATGAAGCCGGGGTCGTACGTTACGCCGCCTGTCGCCTTCAACAGGGGTGCAATATTAAAGCCGTTGTTGCCTTCCACGGCGGGTACAACAGGGAGTTCGATGTTGTTGCCGCCGAAGCTGAGCTGAGCAGAATTATTTTCCGTCATTGTCTCTCCTAACCGGAATACAGATGAATCCGATGGTCAGTAATCAGTGTCACGCTACCGGTTAGTAGGGTCTGGGCACCAATCGGTTGGTCACTTATAAGTTTTTAGCTAGCCGCATTCAGTCGCTGGACGGCGCTGGCGATGCGTTCGTCAGTTGCCGTGAGCGCGATGCGCACAAAGTTGGCTCCGGCCTCGCCGTAGAAGGCTCCGGGGCCGGCAATGATGCCCAATTCGGCCAGTCGACCCATGGTCACCCAGCAGTCCTCGTCGGCGGTGCACCAAAGGTAGAGGCCGCCGACCGAATCTTCGATGCGCAGCCCGAAGTTCTTCAGAGCCGGAACCAGCGCATCGCGGCGGGCTCGATACAGCTCTTTTTGGTCCCTGACGTGCCCATCGTCACTCAACGCTGCAGTCATTGCCGCCTGCACCGGTGCCGGGACAATCATTCCGGCGTGCTTGCGGTTATTGACCAATGCCGGCATCAGATTCGGCGCACCGGCGATGAAGGCCGCACGGTATCCGGCGAGGTTAGATTGCTTGGACAGGGAGTACACCGCGAACAGGTCGCTGTGATCCCCTCCCGAAACCGAGTCGTGCAGGATGCTTGGCACACTCGCCTCGTGTTCGCCCCAGCCGAGCTCGGCGTAACATTCATCCGATGCCACCACGGCACCGAGCGAACGAGCGTCATCGACCAAGGCCTTGAGTTCTGCGGCGCCACGAACAATGCCGGTCGGATTACCCGGGGAATTAACCCACACGAGCTTGACGCGCGCACGATCCGCTGCCGAAAGATCCGCCAGTGAGTCTGCGGCGATCGAATCGGCGCCGGCCAACTGTGCACCAATATCGTAGGTCGGGTAGGCAACCAGTGGGCGGACCACTAAGTCACCGGCGCCAAGACCCAGCAAGAGCGGTAACCAGGCAACAAGCTCCTTGGAGCCCACGGTCGGCATGACGTCATCGATGCTCAGGCCGGTAACCTCCCGGCGGCGCTCGAACCAGGCCACGATGGCTTCGCGGACCGCTGGGGTGCCGTGGGTCGTCGGGTAACCGGGAGCATCCGCCGCATCTCGCAGGGCCCGCTTGATGATCTCTGGTGTCGGGTCAACGGGTGTGCCGATGGAAAGGTTGACCGTCCCGCCCTCGTGTGCCGCGGCACGTTCGGCATAAGGGGCGAGGGCATTCCATGGATAGTCAGGAAGCGTCAGCATCGTGTCGGCGTTCAGCTCTGGTTTTGCAGCGGAAGAACGGAAATCACCGCGTGGTCGATGCCCATGTTGCCGAGCTTGGCCGCTCCGCCGGGGGAACCCACTTCGTCGAAGAATTCAACGTTGGCCTTGTAATACTCGGCCCACTGCTCCGGTACATCGTCCTCGTAGTAAATGGCTTCCACCGGGCACACCGGCTCGCAGGCACCACAGTCAACGCATTCGTCGGGATGGATGTACAGCGAACGTTCGCCTTCGTAGATGCAATCCACGGGGCATTCTTCAATGCACGCCTTGTCTTTGACGTCGACACATGGCTGGGCGATGATGTAAGTCACAGTACCCCGGGGCCTTCCTTCACTACGGAACATGATCAGTTTGTTCATGCTGCACGCGGCTATGCATGCTTCTCGTCAGCTTAGTACGAATGCGCTTTATTTGCCGCTTTCCGGACCCGTCCAATGGCGTAATGTGTCATCACTCACGCCGGTTTTTTACTCCACGCGTCGGGTGTGTGACATCGGCCTAGAATCATGGAATGAGCACCGATATTTTCGCAACGTTAGAGATTGGAATGCGCGTGGTCCTTCGCTACCGCCTTCCGGTCGCAGAGCAGGGAAGCGCCGGCGAACAATTCTCCGACGCCTTGGGAGTACTTCTGGCCGTCAACGAGGAGCAGGTCTCTGTACAGACTCGAACGGGTCAGGTTTCCATTGAGCGTCAGAGCGTCACGCACGCCAAGGAAGTACCACCGGCGCCGCAGCGACGCAGCCGCCGCTGATCCCACACGCCGGCATCAAACGCCGAGCGATTTGAAAGTTTCAATCAGTGGGCCAATTTCCCGTATGCTGATTTCATGGCCACTGATGAAGAGGTACAGTCCCGCGCTCGGGCACTTAGCTCCCCGCTCCGTCTGCGAATCCTGCGACTTTGCTTGCATGAATCACGGACCAACAAAGAGATTGCGGATCTGCTGGACATCAACCCGGCAACGTCGCTGCACCATGTGCGCACGCTACTCGCCAACGGCTTCTTAGAGGCCGAAGAAACCCGACGCGGCAACCGCGGGGCGAAAGAAGTTCCCTACCGCAGCACGAAGTTGTCCTGGGGCACCAAACTCCCCGATGCTGCGCCCCTGCTGGTTGACACCTTCCTGCAAGAAATTGACGGACTCTCGCCACAGGAAATCAAGGTCATCCGGGTTGGGCTGAAGCTCAACGAGGAAACGCAGAAGGAAATGATGTCCCGCATACATGCCGTGATCGAAGATTACGCGATGCGCGATGCGGCTCCCGATGGGGTCGCCACCTCACTCTTTGTCGCTCATCACCTGGATTTGAGTTCCACGCCGCCGACCTCGAAGCATACCGAGAGCGCCGAGAGCGCCACCAAAGCCTGATACACAGATAGGGCGCCAGCAGAGTATTTCTGCTGGCGCCCTATCTGTGTAGTGCTATGGGTGGCGGCATTTCACCGCGTCGTCCATCAGGATCGGATCTGCAACCTCAGTCTCGTGCCGCGGATGCGGCCCGCAAGGTCTTGGAAGCTAGCAGGATCGCCACGATCACCGGAATGATCATGCCGTAGACCCACAGACCACCGGCAAGAGCCGGGCCTGGCAAGGCGCTGAAGAACTGCGTGGAAACAATCAGCTGATTGTTTTCATCAAGCGTAAACAACGCCACAATTACGTAAGTGCTCAGCCCGGCTAGCGCGCTAACCCACAGCTTGCCTCGCACCACCGCGACCCAGTAGGTCAGCGCACCGGTGAGGATCAGTGCAAGCACCGCTCCCCAGGGAATCGGTACGTCCCCCATATAGGCCATCGAGGCGTGCAGTACTGTGCCCACAACCGCGGCCAGCGCCCCGGCCGCAAATGCGGCCAAGACGCTGTACACGGTGGTGGCTACGGAGCCTGGTGCCTGATTAGTTCTTGGCTCGGGCACGGTTCGACTTGGCGCGGTCGCCGGCGTTCAGGATGAGCTTACGGATACGGATTGCCTCCGGGGTAACCTCAACGCACTCGTCTTCGCGAGCGAATTCGAGGGACTCTTCCAGAGTCAGGTTACGCGGCGGGGTCATGTTCTCGAAGGTGTCCGAGGAAGCTGCACGCATGTTGGTGAGCTGCTTTTCGCGGGTGATGTTCACGTCCATGTCATCGGCGCGTGAGTTCTCGCCCACGATCATGCCCTCGTAGACCTCTGAGGTCGGTGCCACGAAGAAGGACATGCGTTCCTGCAGCTTGATCATTGCGAACGGGGTGACAACACCGGAGCGGTCAGCCACGATCGAACCGTTGGTGCGGTATTCGATCGGACCGGCCCATGGCTCGTAGCCCTCGGCCAACGAAGCGGCAATACCTGCACCGCGGGTGTCGGTGAGGAAGCGGGTACGGAAGCCGATCAGGCCACGTGCCGGAACCATGAATTCCATGCGGCACCAGCCGGTACCGTGGTTGGCCATGTTGGTCATGCGGCCCTTACGAGCAGCCATCAGCTGAGTTACGGCGCCGAGGTATTCCTCGGGTACGTCGATGGTCATGTGCTCCATCGGCTCGTGCAGCTTACCGTCGATCTGCTTGGTAACAACCTGCGGCTTGCCGACGGTCAGTTCGAAGCCTTCACGACGCATCTGCTCAACGAGGATGGCCAGAGCCAGCTCGCCACGACCCTGTACTTCCCAAGCATCCGGACGCTCGGTCGGAAGGATGTTCAGCGAAACGTTACCGATCAGTTCCTTGTCAAGACGGTCCTTGACCTGGCGAGCGGTAACCTTGGCGCCCTTGACCTTGCCGGCCAGCGGCGAGGTGTTGATACCGATGGTCATCGAGATGGCCGGCGGGTCAACGGTGATCAGCGGCAGTGGCTTCGGGTTTTCCAGGTCGGTGAGAGTTTCACCGATCATGATGTCTTCGATACCTGCAACGGCAACGATCTCGCCCGGTCCAGCGGACTCGGCCGGAACGCGGGTCAGGCCCTTGGTGGCCAGCAGTTCGGTGATCTTTACGGTCTTGAGCTCGCCGTCCTGGCGGGCCCAGGCAACCTGCTGCCCCTTGCGCAGGGTGCCGTTGAAGATACGCAGCAGTGCCAGACGACCCAAGAACGGGGAAGCGTCAAGGTTGGTGACGTGTGCCTGAAGGACTTCGCCCTCGGTGTAGGTCGGTGCCGGAACGTGCTTGATGATGGTCTCGAACAGCGGCTCGAGGTCCTCGTTGTCCGGCATGGTGCCGTCGGCAGGCTGGTTCACCGAGGCGAAACCGGCCTTGCCCGAAGCGAAGACGATCGGAACGTTCAGAACCTTGTCCAGGTCCAAGTCCGGAGCTTCATCGGCGAGGTCCGAGGCCAGGCCCAGGAGCAGGTCCATGGAGTCGGAGATGACGCCATCGATGCGAGCATCGGCACGGTCGGTCTTGTTGACCACGATGATGACGGGCAGGTTGGCTACAAGTGCCTTACGCAGCACGAAGCGAGTCTGCGGCAGCGGACCCTCGGAAGCATCAACCAACAGAACAACGCCGTCAACCATGGACAGGCCACGCTCGACCTCGCCACCGAAGTCAGCGTGACCCGGGGTGTCAATGATGTTCATGGTCATCTTGTGACCCTTGGCAGCCGGACCTTCGTAGAACACGGTGGTGTTCTTGGCCAGGATGGTAATGCCCTTTTCGCGTTCCAGCTCGCCAGAGTCCATCACGCGGTCTTCGGTTTCACCGTGGCTGTCGAATGCACCGGTCTGCTGGAGCATTGCGTTAACCAAGGTGGTCTTGCCGTGGTCAACGTGCGCAACGATGGCTACGTTGCGCAGGTCTTCACGAGCGGTGATGGTGGTATCTGACATGCGAAAAGGCTCACTTCTTCTAGAGAATTTTGGGTCTCGGGGTTCGGGGCCACGACTGACCCAAAACACTATTCTAGTACGTCTGGAAAAACTGACGGAAATCGTGCCGAATCTCACCCGAGGTTGGGACCATCTTTTGGTCGCCCAGATCACCGCCTTGCCGGCGGATGACGCACCCTACCCCTTGAATTTACGCGGAATTCTTTCCCAATGCTAGAGCTGAACATCACACGTGTCAGATCCCTCGAATTCATCGCGGCGAACTGCGCCAACAGGCGAAATGCACCCATTTTGTGTCAGCGACGACTCCATCGGGCCGCGTCGTGACACTGCGATAGCATCTCAAGAGCATGAATCTGGCACCGTATGCGTCACAAAAACCGGCAATCACAGCACGCGCTTGAGCCCCACGTGCGTATTCTCGTAGCCGAGCCGGGAGTAAAACTGTTGGGCGCGGACTCGAACCTGCTCGGTGGATATCTGAGCCAGCGTCGCACCGCGGGCTCTTCCGTGTTCGTGAGCCCATTCGAGCATTGCCGTCCCAACACCTCGGGAGCGTTGGGCGGCGGCAACCCTGAGCCCCTCGATCTGCAGTCGGGCGGCTCCCCCACGTGATAACCCGGGAATGATGCTCAGCTGCATGGTGCCGATGATCCGCTCGGCCTCATCACGCACGACGGCCAGGTACTGCGATGAATCACGGGCGATGGCATCAAAGGACGCCTCATAACTTGCGATCTGCGCACCCTCCCGGCCGCCTCCGATCTCGTCATCGGATAACAATTGCACCATTGCCGGGACGTCCGCTCGGCTGGCCCGCTGAACTCGATAGATGCGTCCGCCCAACCGTAGTTTGCCTCCGACCGAAGCGCGCGCTGCGGAGCTGAGCCTCGCCACCAGCATGTCCAACCACGTTCCCACGTGATCACGAGCCTGCTCGGTGTCCGGATAGCGGCAACGCAAATGCAGCCCGGAATCGTTGAGAATAAACCACAGCATGACCCCGTCGGTCTGTATTGAGGCACCGACGTATTGGGCGTCGAGGCCGCGCGCGTCGATCCGCACCGGCAACCGGCGCAGATCCAGCCACGAGATGGCGAACATGCCTGGAGCTTCGGGCATTCCGCCCCACGGAGTCAGCACCTCTTGCAGTGGCCAGTTGCCCAGCTTGACGGCCTCGCGCACGGCTTGGGCGCACGCCCGCGGGTCTTCATCGGCGGATTCCAAAACGGAGTTGGTGATGAACCACCCCACGGAGTCGTTCCACATGGCGTCGTAGCGACTGTGCACCGGGAACACCGCACGCAACGGAACGCCTGCCAGGTCCTTGGTCACCGCCGTCATCGCTGAGACCACCAAGGACAGCGTGGATACACCTTCCTCGCGGGCCTGAGCCGAGAACGCAGCAGCATCATCAACGTCCAACACCTCGCGCACCTCTACCCGCTCGGCCGTTGGAGTCGGGGGACCCAGCAACAGAGGGAAACGCGGCATCACCTCGCCGCTAGCGGCCAAGACCTCTGCCCACCGACGATGAACTTTTTCTGGCGCTGGACCCACACGGGTGAGCGACTTGGTGTGCTCGGCGAAGGTTGGCACCGGCGCCAATTGCGGTTTCATTCCTGCCTGGACGGAGGCAAGCGCGGATAGCAGATCACGGGCCAGCACGAGCATCGACCACATATCCCCATGTGCGTGATCCCCAGCAATGATCACCGTGGGACCTGCGGCGGTCTCCAACACGCAGAGTCGATGGGAGGGTTGTGAGTACGGTGAGCAGGCAACGTCGAGCACCTCACGCAGCGCATCGTTCACTGCCTGCCCCGGGCTCAACTGGTGTGAGATCCAGTCACCGCCGTGCACCGCGACCTCGTGAAGTTGGGGGTCACCGTCTTCACCCGGGGTGAAAACCGAGCGCAGGGTCCCATGCCGACTAATAACCGCTAGCCATGCTGCGGAAAGCTGGTCTCGGGGCACCGGTGCGGGGAGACGGAAGGACAGCGCCATCCACGATCCGGCACGGTCACCGGCCCCCACGTGGCGTCGCTGATCGAAGGACACCGGCAGCGCTGCTCCCAACTGACCGACGGTCACCTGGTAGCTCAGCAGTCGGCCAAAAGGCAGGCGCAGATGCGCAATATTGGTCAGCCGCATGTCGGATATCCTATACCCGGGAATGGCCCGAGAGTCGAGGAGTCGCCATGTCGAAATTCCATGTTCCCGATGCCGGGCTTGACGTCGAACTGAGCGACGAGGGAGGCCACCCGGTCATCCAGCTTCACGGACTCACCTCGAGCCGTCGACGCGACCGTTTGTTGGGTCTGGATCTGGGTCGCGGACTCAGCGGGACACGCTTGCTGCGTTATGACGCACGCGGCCACGGTCTCTCTACCGGGCGAGCCGTTGCTACCGACTACAGCTGGCACGTTCTGGCCGATGACCTACTACGGCTGCTCGACCACTTCTTCCCCGGCGAAAAGGTGCACGGTGTGGGCCCATCAATGGGAACCGGGACGCTGCTACACGCCGCGGTGCTTGACCCTCAGAGGTTCAGCAGCCTGACGCTGATGGTGCCGGCCACCGCCTGGGCAACCCGAGCCGCGAAGGCCGAAGAATACCGCGGCGCCGCCGATGCGATCGATGCGCAGGGAGTCGCAGCATTTCTTGCCACAACGGCTCAGGTCACTCCTCCCCCGGCCACCGTGGGCGTGCCAGACACCGTGCCCGACGTCCCCGATGCCGTCCTTCCAGCCCTTTTCCGTGGTGCCGCCCTGAGCGATCTCCCCACGCGCGAGCAGATCGCCGGGATCACCGTACCGACCACGGTGCTGGCGTGGATCGGTGACCCCGCCCATCCGGTCTCAACGGCAAGCACACTCGTCGAGCTGCTGGTCAACGCGACTCTCGAGGTGGCACATACCCCCGAGGATGTTGCTCGCTGGCCCGGGATTTTGTCCCAAGACGTGCAAAAGGCACGGCTGGCAGCGGGATAATTTCCCAGTGCCAGCCGTGCCTTTCCGAACCTATTCGGCCACTTTCCCGCCGAGCGGTTCCCTGTTAGCTAACTCTTAGCCGAGCGGATCGATTGGGGCCGAGTGTGTAGCCGGTGGCTGCTTGTTCTCCACCTTCTGCAGTGCCCGAGCTGCCGCATCGCGACCTCCCAGACCGAAGGCCAGAGCTGCTGCCAGTGCCCCACCAATAACAACGGCACCGAATGCCATGTTGATGATGGAGTCGGCCAGGCCCATGTACTTCAGACCCATCGCGATGAAAAGCACGATGGTGGCCCAGCGAATTACGGTGGCCGCGGTCCCCGGACCGACGATGGACACCACGATGTTCGCAATGACAAAGCCGGCGGCAATGATCAGTCCGCCGAACAACACGTTTCCTGCCAGGGCTAGAATCTGGTTCAGGATGTTGGTGACCTCGGGGAAGTTCATCAGACGCGCCGCCATGATGCCGAAGAACAGCATGATGGCGATTTTCACCAGCGTCGCGATGATGCTCGAGGCACTCTTATCGGCAGGAACGATGCCCCACTTATGGACCACCGAGTCGGTGCCAATGCCCTCGAGCGTGCTTTGAAGGATGGTGCCAACAAACTTTGCGATCACGAAGCCGATGGCCAGCAAGATCAGGGCTGCCACGATTTGCGGAATGGCGTTCATGATCATGGTCAGCATTTGCTGAGCAGGGTCGGAAATGGCGGCAATTCCTAGAACCTGAAGGGCGCTAATGCCGACAACAATGATGATGATGGCGAAGAGCAGATTGCCGATGATTCCAATGATCTTGGCGTTTTGTTCACGCGTCTCTTCAATGCTCGGTTGTACTGCCCCGCGCTTCAATTTCGAGGTGAGTTTGCCGAAGTCAACCGCTCCTAGTGCGGTGGTCACCAGCTGCCTGACGATCTTGGCAATCATGTAACCGATGAAGAAGATGATGCCTGCGCCAATGAGGTTAGGGATGAATCCCATGACCTTACCGAGCAGATCCTGCACCGGTGATAGTACCTCGGAGAGAGCAAACACCTGAAGAATAGCTACCAGCCCGAAGAGCCAGATGATCAGTGCTGCAACCTTCCCCAATGATTCCCCGACTTGTGCCCCGTCGTTCCCCTGACGCTGCAATCCTTTAACTCGCCCCACGAGTTTTCCAATAGCCCATTTGACGATCTTGGCCAGTAGCCAAGTCACCAGCAAGATAATGACAGCAATGACAACTTTTTGCGACATGCCGGCCCAATCGAAACTTTCCATATTCATGAGAAATCCTTCAGTTGGTGGAAACGTGCCTTAAACCGCCGACCATCCTTTCCTAAAATCGATCTGACTATAGACAACATCTTCCACAGCTCTATGACAAGCACTGCTGGCACCAACGGCCTGTGGTTTTGCCTGCGGTTGAGTCTCGACCTCTACTGATTCGTCACCATTTGCAGAGGAAACATGCGGATTTGCTCGATGATGCATCATTTTCATGTTGAATCGAGTTTTCTTGATCGAATTTTTGGTTTCGGCAATTCGCACATCGCCCCAAGTCATTACCGAACAATGCTCCGTCAGTGGGTCCCGCGGCGATTTAACGACGAAGCCCCCTTTCAGTTCACTAAACATTCCGTGAACTGAAAGGGGGCTTAGCTGTCCACCGTCGGAACGCTCCGTCAACACGGTGATACCGAAGCGATGTGGTTTACCTAGACCACGGAACGTAGTGCGATCGACCTTCCCATGAGCCGTGTTCGGAGAGCGGTCTGAAGCGCAACGTCGTAAATTCGTGGTGGAAGTCGCGGCGCTCGCGTTCGGTCATCGCTACGGTATGACGGCGCGCGGCCTCACCATCATCACGACCAAAAACCATCCCGGTCATCGCACGGGTGCTCGTCCAGATCGAAAACGTTGACACGCTCCGTGGCAGTCGAATGGCCGCCATGGCAAGGGTGGCTTCGGGGTGATCGCGGATCTGACGTTCGACGGGGCGCCCCCAACGGATAAACCGAGGCAGTTCGGGTAGACGCATGCGGGCCAAGGTCACGGCTACCACCGGTTCATCACGTTCTAGGGGCGCCGTCCCATCTGGTTCAAGGAGTAGTTCGTGTACTTCACCCCAACGGCGTACAAACTCCAGCCTGACATGCCACCCCTCGATCAACGTCCGGCCAAACGGGTGATGGGACAGAAAGTCTTCGAGCGCTGCCTCGTCCTCCCATTGCGCAAACACCGCAATGCGCCGGAGCTGCATCCGGCGCGGGGAGATCACCGCCGCCCCCAGTTGCATTCCGGCAAGCACTTCGATGTGGCGTAGGCCAGGGGCTTTCGGCGGACGTAGGAGCCCACCGGCTGCCTTGAGCAGTGTTAGATGGGCGAGATGAAACGAGTAGATGCTCATGAAGCAGCCACGCGTGTCCGATTATTCATCTCCTGATCCTCACAGTGGTGAGGTGGGTGGGTCAAATGGCACCAGAACATACCTAACCCAATGAGTCCTAAGAACCTTTTTCGCCCCCGTTCACCGCGCCGAGTTGCCTCGGGCAACACACAACACACGCTGTTCACCGGGCGGATCGCCGAGTGTCGGCGCCCAGCTCGGCTCGGTATTCTCGAGCGGGTTAAGCCGCAAGTGCATAATGTGGTGTACGAACCTGACCAGATAGGAGATGGGCACCGTCCGATGAAAAAGTACCGAATCAACGGTGCCGAGATAAACGGCATCTCAGACCTCTACGAGCAGTTCAATCGAGAACTGATGGCAGACCAAGACTGGCGCCTCGGGGCAAGTCTGGATGGGTTTAATGACATTCTCTACCGAGTGGATAGCGAGATCCGCGCGGGGAATCCGGCAAAGTTTGTTTGGCTTGACCATGCTCACAGCCGTGATGCGCTCGGAATCGATGAAACTCAGGGGTGGCTGCAGAGCAAGTTGTCACAACCGAGTTCCTTCAACCAACAACGAATCCAGGCGGATCTCGACGAGCTGCGGAACGGCCTCGGGAAAACGTACTTCGAAATCATTCTCGAGATCTTCGCGGATCACCCGCTCATCGAGCTCGAACTACGATAAACCGCCAACTTCCTCTCTTCGATTCAGTCGATCAGAACGAAGTCGAGGTATGAACCAGCTAAAAGACTGAGTCTCGAGAATGGCAAAAGTAGGAGACCCTTTCGCTGACGAAAAGAAGAACCGCGCAGCCTTTGAGTGCCCATGACTCTTCGCGCGTAACTGGGCGATATTGCGGATCGCAGAACAATATGACCGGGACGATGTCACTAGTAGTTCACCCAGCGCCCACGTTTGTCGATGGTTCAGCGTTCCTCCCAGTCCACGCATAGGAGTGCACTACGCGGGCTGGGATCGAATGGGTCCACGGGTCACACGCTATCCGGGCGCAGGACGCGCGTGAATGCATGAACAGATCAAGGGGCTACACCCGAACCGGTGAGCAGTAATGGGTCATCAGCTCGATGACACGTGGCTTCTGGACTGGGTTCCTGATGGTCGGGTGGTTAGGGTGAGTGCATGGCGACAGTTATTCTCGTACGGCACGGCCGGACCACAGCCAACGCAACTGGACTACTGGCAGGACGTGCCCTTGGCGTCAGCCTGGATGCGATCGGGCGAGACCAGGCTGCACTGACCGGAGAACGACTCGCGCGTGTGCCTCTGGTCGGAGTGGTCTCGAGTCCTCTCGAGCGTTGTCGGCAGACCGCACAGTTTATCCTCGATCGCCAGAGCGGCGCCCCGGACACTCCACTTGACCCCGATCTCACCGAGTGCGATTACGGCCAATGGCAGGGCCGCCTACTCAGCGATCTCGCGACCGAGGATTTGTGGCCGGTGGTCCAGTCGCAACCGTCCGCCGTGGTCTTTCCCGGAGGCGAATCCATGGCCGCGATGCAGGCTCGGTCGGTGGCAGCCATTCGCCGCCATGACGCAGCATTTGAAGCCGAGCACGGAGCAGGGGCCGTGTGGGCGGCAGTGAGTCACGGTGACATTATCAAGTCGATCCTCGCGGACGCCCTGGGCATGCACCTTGACCTTTTCCAACGTATTAATGTGGGCCCCGCATCGGTATCAATCGTGCGCTACGGCCCCAGTCGTCCGAGTGTTTACGCGACCAACACCGATGCGGGCGATCTATCGTGGTTGTCGGGCGATATCCCCTCTGGCGATGCGCCGGTGGGCGGCGGCGCGGGTCACAAGACGTCATAAGGCTCATGCGCCTAGAATATTGACATGCCTACACTTGTTCACGAGTTTTCTTGGCCCGATCGAGTCGTCATCGGCACCATTGGTCTTCCGGGCGCGCGCACGTTCTACCTGCAGGTGCGTGCAGGGAAGCAAATCGTGAGTATTGCGCTGGAAAAGCAGCAGTCGGCTCTGCTCGCGGAGAAGATTGACGAAATTCTCGACGAGCTCATCACCGTCGACAGCAATCCCTTCAGCATTCCCACGGGCACTCCCCCTGAACTTGTTGACAATGAACCGCTCGAGGCCGTCGCGGAGCAGTTCCGCACTGGGGCTATGAGTCTGGGGTGGGACCCAACCATGGCCCAGATCATCCTTGAGGCCCATCCCATCACCGATGACGATGCCGACGCTGCTGACAACGACGAATCGCTTCATGAGGGCAGGGCTAACGAGCCCGAAATGTTGCGAGTGCGCATGCCCGTCGGCAGCGCCCGAGCATTCGCCAAGCGCACCCGCGAGATCGTGGATGCGGGGCGTCCCATGTGCACACTCTGCGGTTACCCCAAAGACGCGGACGGACACATCTGCAACGTTCCCGAACTCTGATGCCAACCCCAGACCTAGTGGCCGATGAGCTGGTGCTCACCGGCCGCATCACAACGGCGTCAAACGCCACATTTTTGGGCAGCATCGGCGACGTCACCGTCGTCTATAAGCCAATAGCGGGCGAAAGTCCGCTGTGGGATTTTCCCCAGGGAACGCTGGCCCACCGAGAGGTGGCCGCATACCTGGTCTCGCAGACCTTCGCCTGGGGCGTCGTGCCCCACACCTGGTTGCGCGATGGTCCGCTGGGTCAAGGAATGGTGCAGCTTTGGCAGGAGCAGGATCCCGCCCAAGACGCCGTAAACCTGATCGCGGCGGACCACGTTCCGGCGACGGGGTGGAAGGAGGTGCTCCAGGGACAAGATGAGAACGGACGTTTCGTCGCCCTCGTCCACGAAGACACACCAGTGCTGCGACGCATGGCGGTATTCGATGTCGTCGTCAACAACGCGGATCGCAAAGGTGACCACATCCTGGCCCTGACCGACGGACACCGGCACGGCGTGGACCACGGGCTCACCTTTCACCGTGACCACAAGTTGCGCACGGTGCTATGGGGATGGCGGGGAGAGGCGCTCACCCCCGACGAAGAAGACGGCATAGATCGTGTCAGCGAGGCACTGCGTGGTGAGCTCGGTCGAAAGTTGGCGGACTTGCTCAGCGTTGAAGAAATCGCAGCGCTTGCCGCACGCTGCGCGCACTTGCGCTTGGCAGGGCGGTTTCCGGCTCCAAGTGGTGAGATGCCGGCGGTTCCCTGGCCATTGTTCTAATGCAATGACGGCTTCTGACTTCACGGTTCGTGCCACCTTGAGTCGGCATCTGCCGGTACGTCCGCTGTGCGGATCCCACGCCAGAAACGAATGGCGCCTATAAGTTCTGACCGACTTTGATTGCGGCCGCGGAATGCGTCGCGTCTTTGGTATGCAACAGAATGTTGGCTGCATTGAGATGGCCGCCGCTGGGCAAAAGCGAATGGCCTTCACGAACATCTGTCCTTGGCGGCCATCGCATGAGGTTTCATGCGGGGAAAGATCTACACCGTGAAGCGGAACTTCACCACTTTCCCACGTGGCGACATCTCCGGTGACTGAACGGCGCACCCGTCCGTACCTCTGATGATCACCTCAGTGGTGCCGCGTAAATCCTCGTGGCAGGCAATTCGTGCCAAGTGAGCGAGATCGCGCCGGGTGTTGATCTAAGCGCTCCGACAAGCGCATCGGCACCATCTTCTACCGAGTCAAACCCGTCCTCGCCCGCAGATGCCAGAACGATGTGCCACACTCCGTCGTCAACTGGCGCAGTGACTGCTACCGCGAAACCACCGCGGTAGTACCGGCTTACGCCGTCCGGGACTTCAGCATCCAGATCACGTTTGAGGGATTTCAAAAATTCCTGCACCGCATTTGCCGCGTCCGGGCCACTAATAGCTGCCTGAACCTGAACGGAGGTATCCACACCGTGCGGCCAGTCTCTGTACCAGATATCAGTTGGCTGGAATGAAACAACTACAGAATCATCGCGCATTACGTATCCTTCCCGAACTCCACAGGGATGCGAACGTAGAGTCCGCGATCATGGCTAAATGCTAGCGCTGCGTATGTAGTCCGTGCTTAGTCCGCCAATTCGCAGCGGCCGGAATTTCAGGGCAGAGGACCAAAACTTCTAATCGGCTTCCCTGAGACACCGTCGACAACGTCGGCTCGTGGTGAAAAAGTCACCTCAGTTATGAGTGTGATCACGCGCTTTGCTTGCTGATGCACAGATTCCGTATATGTCCGCCGCAGGCAAACTTAATCAGGAAGATCCTAGACGTTGAAGCGGAACTCCGTCATATTCCGGCACACAACAACTTCTTGCTGATCATCACTAGTGACCTGCTAGATCAACATCACTCTGGTACTTAGTCAGTTGTTCCACGGAAAGGTGACAGGAATCCTCGGGGAAACGTGCCAGCCGATCCTGATGTTCCTCGGCGCTTCGCACATAGTTAGCCAGTGGTAGCACCTCAACGGCGATTCGGTGAGCGTCGTCTCTCGCCGCGGTGAAAGCACGAGCCTCTTCGAGGTGGGTCAGCTTGTTGGAGTAAAGACCAGTTCGATACTTCTGACCGAGGTCTGGTCCCTGTTTGTTGACGCTGTAGGGATCAATAATCTCGAAGAGATAGGCCATCAACTGCTCGACACTCACAACCGAGGGATCGAATCGTGTTCGCACGCATTCCGCATACCCGTCGTAGGCGCTGTCGATACGCTGGCTGGTTCCGTTGGCTCTTCCGGCCTCGGTGCTCGTCACCCCGGGCAGCGTAGCGATGAAAGCCTGCACGCCCCAGAGACAGCCGCCTGCCAAATAAAGCTCCTCAACCACTCGCTCGGCATCCATCTACCGATCATACGGCCGCCTAAGCGACGGTCGTTCCGGAGCGAACGGAACTCGAGTACAACGGCTGCCTCGAGTTTAGGCGAGATTTCCGCGGGCTACTCGATACACGCAACCGCAGATATGGCCCCGATTGCCGAAGCAAACGGGGCCATATCTGAAACGCGCGTGGACAGGCAAAGCCCAGTAAAGCTAGACGTTGAAGCGGAACTCCACGACGTCGCCGTCCTTCATGATGTATTCCTTGCCCTCGATGCGCGCCTTGCCAGCGGACTTAGCCGCCGCGACAGATCCGGCTTCGACCAGTTCATCAAAACCGAAGACCTCGGCCTTGATGAAGCCGCGCTGGAAGTCGGTGTGAATGACGCCGGCGGCCTGCGGGGCGGTGGCGCCCTTCGGGATGGTCCAGGCACGAGTTTCCTTCGGGCCTGCGGTGAGGTAGGTCTGCAAACCCAGGGTGTAGAAACCAACACGAGCCAGCTTGTCCAAGCCCGACTCGTTGTAGCCTGCATCCTCAAGCATCTCGGCTGCGTCTTCTTCGCTCAGCTCGGAGAGTTCGGATTCGAACTGGGCATCCAGGAAGATGGCCTCGGCCGGAGCCACGAGGGCCGACAGTTCGGCCTGCATCTCGGTGTTGGCCAGACCTTCTTCGTCGGTATTAAAGACGTAGATGAACGGCTTGGTCGTCATCAGCTGCAGCGGTGCCAGCTCGCTGATGTCGATGCCTGCGGCCTTGCCTGCTGCATAAAGCGTCTCGCCCTTTTCCAGCACCTTCTGCGCGGCCTTGATGGTCTCGATGTACGACGCATCAATCTTCTTGGCACGCAGCTCTTTATCAAGACGCGGCAGCTGGTTTTCGATGGTCTGCAGGTCAGCGAGGATCAGCTCGGTAGCGATCGTCTCGATGTCCGAGGCCGGGTCGACCTTGCCGTCGACGTGAATCACGTCGGGGTCCGAGAAGGCGCGCGTCACCTGGCAGATGGCCTCGGCCTCGCGGATGTTGGCCAGGAACTTATTGCCCAGACCTTCACCCTCGGAGGCACCCTTAACGATGCCGGCGATGTCCACGAAAGACACGGTTGCCGGAAGGATGCGCTCGGATCCGAAAATCTCGGCCAGCACCTTCAGGCGAGCATCGGGCAACGGCACGACACCCACATTGGGTTCGATGGTTGCGAACGGGTAGTTGGCCGCGAGAACCTGCGCGCGGGTAAGAGCATTGAACATTGTTGACTTGCCGACATTGGGCAGTCCGACGATTCCGATTGTAAGAGCCACGGGAATAGAGTCTACCGTTCAAAACTGTCGGTGGGTGCTGTCATGGTGCTCACATGGATGCTCTTTACTGGGTCACGGCCCTTTGCACGCTGATTGTTGGGTTTGTTCTAGGCGTGTTCACATGGTGGTTTATTAACCGTGCGCCGCTATCAGCCGCGCGCGCCGGGGCTGCGCTGGTGAGCAATGAGTTGGCGCTCACCGCGCAGCTACTCTCCGGCGCTCAGGCTCAGGTGGCCGAGCTGCGCGATCGAATCACGGACGATCGTACGCGCGATGGGCAGGAGCAGTCGGTACTGCTGGCTTTGGCCCCCGTGACAGATCAGCTGCGCCGGGTGGGTGCGCAGGTTGCGACGCTGGAACGTGACCGGGTGCAGCAATTCGGAGCGCTGCGTGAGCAATTGGCGCAGGCGGCACTGAACGATTCCGAACTGTTGCGCACCACCAGTTCCTTGGCTGCGGCGATGGTGAACAATGCAGCACGCGGTACTTGGGGCGAGCTGCAATTACGTCGTGTGGTTGAGGCGGCAGGCATGCTGGCTCACGTGGACTTTATTGAGCAGCTTGGCACGGCCACCGGGCTTCGTCCCGACATGGTGATCAAGTTGCCGGGCAACAAGCTGATCATTGTGGATTCAAAGGTGCCGTTGAGCTCCTATCTGAAGGTGCAGCAGCTCTCCGGCTCAACCCAGAGCGAGTCCTTAACCCGGGCCAAGCTGCTGATGAAGGAACACGCCAAGGCCCTGCGTCACCACGTTGATGCGCTGGCGGCTAAGTCCTACTGGAACTCGGTGGAGGGAACCCCGGAACTGGTGGTGTGCTTCCTGCCCGCCGAGTCCTTTCTGGCGGACGCACTGGAGGCGGACCCCGAGCTGCTGGATCACGCCTTTGGGAAGAACGTCGCACTGGCGTCACCGGCCACCTTGCTGGCCATGCTCAAGGGACTGGGTTTTGCCTGGCGGCAGGAATTGCTCACGGCCAACGCGCGGGACCTCTTTGTTGCCTCTCGGGAGCTGTATGACCGACTCGGGACCATGGGCGGGCATGTGGCCAAGCTGGGGTCGTCCTTGCGCGGCAGCGTGGAGAAATACAACGCCTTCATCGGCACCCTTGAATCCCGGGTGCTACCCAGTGCCCGGCGCATCCGCGATCTCGATCCGGGGCTTGGCACCGAGCAAGACCCAGCCGCGGCGCTCCACTCTTTACCGCCCATCGAAGCCACGCCCAGGGCGCTGAGTGCCGATGAGCTTCTGGGCACGGAATCTCTGGAGTCCCGGAGATAGCCGGGTTAGCGGGAGGGCGCCGGTCGATCAACGAAGCCGGTCATTAAACAACAGTGCCGTGATGCCCCGCTGGGGCGTCACGGCACTGCTTCACCCGGCGGCAGCCGGTGATCGATCGAAATTAGCTGCTTATATCCGAAACGGTGATGCGGCCGCCCGGGCCGCGGGAATCATCGCCGGCCTCCTTGAGCTTGGCGCGGATCTCCTTGGGCAGCGAGAAGAGGATGTCTTCCTGCGCGGTGGTGACTTCCTCAACGGTTCCGTAGCCGTAATCGGCCAGCAGTGCGAGCACTTCGCGCACCAGCACCTCCGGCACCGAAGCTCCGGAGGTCACCCCAACGGTGCCAACGCCAATCAGCCAGGACTCATCAACTTCCGAGGCGTAATCAACGCGGTAAGCGGCCTTGGCGCCGTGTTCCAGGGCAACCTCAACCAGACGCACCGAGTTCGACGAGTTCGAGGAACCGACCACGATGACCAGGTCACTCTGCGGGGCGATGGCCTTGATAGCTGCCTGCCGGTTGGTGGTCGCGTAGCAAATGTCATCACTCGGCGGATCCTGCAGGTTGGGGAATCGGGCGCGCAAGCGGCGCACAGTCTCCATGGTCTCGTCCACCGACAGGGTGGTCTGCGAGAGCCAGATGAGCTTGTCCGGGTTGGACACCTCAACGGTGTCGGCCTCGGCCGGATTGTTCACGATCTGGGTGTGTTCCGGTGCCTCGCCGTAGGTTCCCTCGACCTCTTCGTGCCCTTCGTGCCCGATGAGCAGGATCTCGTAGTCGTCCTTGGCGAAGCGCACCGCTTCCTTGTGCACCTTGGTCACCAGCGGGCAGGTCGCATCGATGGTGCGCAGTCCGCGGTCAGCTGCCGAGGCCACCACAGCCGGGGAAACGCCGTGGGCCGAGAAGACGACCAGAGCGCCCTCGGGCACCTCGTCGTTTTCTTCAACAAAAATGGCGCCGCGGGCCTCGAGAGTGGAGACCACATGCAGGTTGTGGACGATCTGCTTGCGTACGTAGACCGGTGCGCCGTAGTGCTCCAACGCTTTTTCCACGGCAATCACTGCACGGTCAACGCCGGCGCAGTAACCACGCGGGGCGGCCAGCAGCACGCTGCGCTCCCCCGGGACCGGAGCAGCTGCGGCAATTTCTGCCGGCGTTTTGCGCGATCGAGGGATTCTGGGCATCGGAAGGGAGACCTGGACGGTGGAACTGGTAGCCATGAAACTAGTCTACTGGGCCGGTGGAATCGCTGCCGTGACTTTCCGCCATGGGCCTAGCTCGCCCGTGGCGCGCGGACCACCTTCGAACGCGCCCAGAGCCAGCCGACGGACCCGAGAACCACGACAAAACCAGCACCGATCAAGATGGTGGTGATGGATCCTAGTTCGCCGCGCAGCCCGGTGATCAAGGCTGTGGTGACCAAGCTCTCCACGCTGGTGCCCTGCGCGTGAGCATCCTGCGTCCCGGCGGCCAGCAGTGACGAAAAGCGTGCGCGCAGGATTCCGCCGAGCACCACGGCCGCGGCCCCGGCGATCAGCACCGCGGTGCGGCGTCCGGCACCAATACCGCTGAGCAACCCCAGGACCGCGGCGAGAACGGCGCCGGCGGCAAACCAGCCCCAGCCGCGGGCCAGAGCAAGCCAGGAGTTCAGGGTCTCGGTAGGCAGTTGTGAGACCTGCGGCCAACCGGTATCCAGCACCGTCGGTGGGACGTTCAGCGTGTTGGGGAGAAGTGCTCCCAATCGTGAACCCGCCAGCGAGCTATGCAAGGCCTCATAACCCGAGCCAACCAGTGGTGCCACGTCCAGGCGCAGTGACACCTGCTCGGTATCCTCCGGTGCCGCGGCAGCGGCATCAAGCCGTTTCACGAAATCGGCACGCGACGTTTCAACGGTTTGTTCCCACGAGGTGGCAAAACTTGGGGTATCCAACAAGGCGCCGGCGGCGATGGTGGTGGCCCTCTCCAACGGGATCAAAAGGATCGAGGGCAGCGAAATCTCCTCGGTGATCCGCGCCGAGAGTGTGGCACTGAGTTCTTGTGGCAGCGCCTGACGCAGCGCCGGGTCCACGGCCAACGGCGCCAGAATGCGTTGGAGCGGCTCGGGGGTGTCGATCAGTCCGACGGCCTTGGAACCGGCCATCGCCATGGTGCCCAGCAGTACGGATAGCAGCAGGAAAACGCAGGCGACCACATTGCGGGCCGTACGAGAAATATTCACGATGCTCCTAGACTGGTGCGGACACCGGATGGGCCGGGCGCGCCCGGAAACGGCGCTTTGTCCTACGTTACTGGTATCAACGATGATGGTGGAGGTTCAACACCGCCCACTGCCAGTACCCCAAGGAAGGCGCGCACCCCCACGTGGAGCAAACACCAGACACCCAAGGATCGTTGCCGCGGACCGCCGCGGCCACCACGCCGGAGAATCCCTGGCCGCTGCGGGTGTTGAGCGAAAAGCTCAAGGCACACATCGAGAATTCCCCCGAGTCCTGGGTGGAGGGGCAGCTGCTGGAGGCGAACATTCGCAACGGGCACGCCTACCTGACACTGCGCGACGTGGATGTTGACTATTCCTTCTCCGTCACTGTCTGGGCATCGGTCATGCGCACCCTTGATATCGCCCCCGAGGTCGGGGCCCGAGTGGTGGCGCGGGTGAAGCCCAGTTTCTACACCAAGACCGGACGACTCTCGCTGAACGCCTTTGATCTGCGCCCCGTTGGCCTCGGTGACCTCTTGGCGCGGCTGGAACGCCTGCGCCGTGCGCTGTTCGACGAGGGCCTTTTTGATCCGACTCGGAAACTGCGCCTGCCGCTGCTACCCGGTCGCATCGGGCTGATTACCGGACGTAACTCCGATGCCGAGAAGGACGTGATTCGCAACGCCACCCTGCGCTGGCCCGCCGTCGCCTTCGATATCCGCAACACCGCCGTCCAGGGCGTTAACGCGGTCCCCGAGGTCATCGCCGCGCTGCGCGAACTCGATGCGAACCCTCAGATTGAGGTGATCATCATCGCCCGCGGTGGCGGCGCGTTGGAGGATCTGCTGCCCTTCAGCTCCGAAGATCTGGTGCGAGCCGTGGCCGCCTGTGGCACCCCGGTGATCTCCGCCATTGGGCACGAGGCCGATCGCCCGATCCTCGATGACGTGGCGGATCTGCGGGCCTCAACTCCCACCGATGCCGCCAAGCGAGTGGTGCCAGATCTGGTGGAGGAACTGGCCAACCTGTCCCATGCCCGGGCGCGGCTTGACCGCGCGGTACGAACGAATGTTCAACGTGAGGCCCAACGCATCGCCTCGCTACGTGCTCGTCCGGTGTTGGCCAATCCGCAATCGATCATCCAGGGGCGCGGCGAGGACATCGAGCGACTCTCCCGGCGTGGCACCCTGGCCATGCGCTCCTCGCTCGCCCGCGGGCATGACTCCATCGCTCACCTCCGCGCTCAGGTGCGCGCGCTGTCCCCACAGCAGACGCTGGACCGCGGTTATGCCGTGGTGACGGCCGATGACGGAGGGATCGTGCGTTCGGCCGGTGACGCACCGGTGCACAGCCCGATCGGCGTGCGACTGGCGCATGGCCAGCTCAAGGCGACCGTGACCTCCAGCGACGTCCCCACACCCAGTACCAACAGCCCACAGCAGACACAAACACTCACCAACAAAGGACAATCCGCATGAGCACGCAAGCAGCTAACTCCGACATCGCCGCACTGAGCTATGAGCAGGCGCGCGAGGAACTGGTGGCAGTGGTGGCCCAGCTTGAGGCCGGGGCAGCAACGCTGGAACAATCCCTGGGTCTGTGGGAGCGCGGCGAGGCCCTGGCAGCACGCTGCGAGGCCTGGCTGCAGGGTGCCACCGCGCGGTTGGATGCTGCGCGCGCTCCCGAATCCGAATAGTTCGTTCTCGCCCGGGCTAACTCGGGCGAACCCGGGCTAACCCGGGCTAACCGAGACCGATTTTCCGGCCACCCACCGGGTTAGGACGCAGCTAGCCGACGCTTCTGCTCCTTGATATCGAAGTCGGCGGCTGGCCACCGCGGATCGATCCCCTTCAGTGCCTGCTGCAGCAAGGTGGCCACGGCCAGGCGCGCATACCATTTGCGGTCCCCCGGAACGACAAACCACGGGGCGGCGTCGGTGTGAGTGCGTTCGATGGCGCTCTCGTAGGCGTCCATGTACGCCTCCCACGACTCGCGCTCGTCGATATCCCCGGGGTTAAATTTCCAGAACTTGTCTTCACGCTCCAGCCTTTCGGCCAGCCGCGCGCCCTGCTCATCCTTGGAGATGTGCAGCATCACCTTGATGATGGTGGTGCCCTGCCGAACAAGCTCGGCCTCAAAGTCGTTGATGGCGCCGTAACGGCGTTCGATCTCCTCGGCCGGCGAAAGACCCCTGACCTTGTGGATCAGCACGTCCTCATAGTGCGACCGATCAAAAACACCAATCTGGCCGGCACCGGGAAGCTGCTTGTTCACGCGCCACAGGAAGTCGTGGCGCTTTTCGGCCGGTGTGGGTGCCTTAAACGCGTAGTGTTTCACGCCCTGCGGATCAACCGCCCCCACCACATGGCGCACGATGCCGCCCTTGCCGGAGGTGTCCATGCCCTGGAGAATCAGCAGCACCTTCTGCTGTGCACCCGCGCGCGAAGCGGCAAAAAAACGTTCCTGCAATTCACTGAGTTCGCCCGCGACCACGGCCAGATCCTTGGTGCCGCTGACCTTATCCCCGGTGTAACCGGGAGTGGAGGACGGATCAATTTCTGCCAGCGACACGTCGGAAGTTACCGACAGGGCGGAGCGGGCAACATCGCCAAAGCTTGCCGGTTTTTTCTTCGCTTTTTGCTTCGTGCTCATGTGAGGGCCGACTTTCCGGTTCGAGAATGTTGGACCTAGCGTACGGCATGGGCATTAACGTTTGGGGTGGGTACCGGCTCTTCATCGAGTGGCGGAGGGCTGGCGCAACGCTCCTGTTCGTTTCGCGAGGTGGCCAGGGGGGCGCAAAAAGGCGCGCTGGTCCCCCACCGGTGCGCCGATACCTCGGTGCACGGGGAAACCAACGCGCGTTGACGTCGCTGAGCTTCGTCGGAACCCGCTAGACGCTGAGCTTGCCCTCACGCAGGTCCTCGAGGAACTCGGCAATGCGTCCGATGGCCTCACGCAGATCACGAACCGCCGGCAGCGTGACCAAGCGGAAGTGATCCGGTGCCACCCAGTTGAAGGCGGTGCCCTGGGTGATGAGCATCTTCTGCGCCTTGAGCAGTTCCAGGGCGAAAGCCTCGTCGTCGTGGATCGGGTAGACCTCAGGGTCAAGCTTCGGGAAGAGGTACATCGCCCCTTTGGCCTGCTGCACCGAGACCCCGGGGATGTCGTTGAGCATCGCGAAGGCGACATCGCGCTGTTCCTTCAGCCGGCCGCCGGGCAGGATCAGGTCGTTGATCGACTGGTAGCCGCCCAGCGCCGTCTGGATCGCGTGCTGTCCGGGAACGTTGGCGCACAGGCGCATGTTGGTGAGCAGATTAATGCCCTCGATGTAGTCCTTCGCCAGGTGCTTGGGACCGGAGATGGCCATCCAGCCGGAGCGGAAACCGCAGACCCGGTAGGCCTTGGAGAGGCCGGAGAAGGTCAGCACCAGCACGTCGTCGGCCAACGCCGCGGTGTTGATGTGCACGGCGTCGTCGTAGAGGATCTTCTCGTAGATCTCATCGGAAAACACGATCAGCTTGTGTTTGCGTGCCAGCTCCAGGATGCCCTCGAGCGTGTCCTTCGGGTACACGGCGCCGGTGGGGTTATTCGGGTTAATCAGGACGATGCCCTTGGTGCGCGGGGTGATCTTTGCTGCCATGTCTTCGAGGTCCGGCAGCCAGCCTTCTTCCTCGGTGTTCAGGTAGTGCACCGGGGTGCCACCGGCCAGCGATACCGAGGCGGTCCATAGCGGGTAGTCCGGGGCAGGGATCAGGACCTCGTCGCCATTGTTCAGCAGCGCATTCAGGGACAAGGTGATCAGTTCGGAGACACCGTTGCCGAGGTAGACGTCATCAACACCGATGGTCTGGATGCCACGGGTCTGGTAGTACTGCGAGACGGCGGTGCGCGCCGAGAAGATGCCCCGGGAGTCCGAGTAGCCCTGCGCGTTGGGGAGATTGCGCATCATGTCCACGAGGATCGCATCCGGCGCCTCGAAGCCGAAGGGTGCCGGGTTGCCGATGTTCAGCTTCAGAATGCGCTGGCCTTCGGCCTCCATCCTTTGGGCGTGTTCCAGCAGCGGCCCGCGAATGTCGTAGAGAACGTTGTGGAGTTTCGTGGACTGCTTGAATTCTGGCATGCTCTTACTTTCTCATTTTGGGCCGGGTGCGCGCTGGCACTGTGAGCAAAACTACAGCGTGTGACGCCGGATGCTACGTGCCGACGCGGTCGCTGGCCCGCTGTCGGGTTACTTCTTCGGGGGCCTCATCCACGTGCTAGCCGCGGGAAGCGAACTAATGCGCCACCAACAGCGATCTGTCGGTGAGCCAATCGTGAGCGGCGCTGCGCGCGTCGACCGCGTCACCTCCGGTGACCATCCGGTTGAGGTCCTGCAGGTCTTCCTGTTTGAGCGCGGCGCTGAGCGTATTGATGGCCTTGATCGCGTCCTGGCCCACTCCCTCGGTGGTGATCACCGGGGTCAGCGACTGCGGCGCGAACAGTGCTGCGGTGTCCTCAAGCCGAACCAAGGCGTTGTCCGGGATGCCCGCGCTATCCACGGTGGTGGCCTGGATCTGCACCTCATCGGCAATCACCGGCAGTACATCGCTCGCCGCCTCATCATCGAGTTCAGTCACCGACTGGGGTGTGCAGGAAACGCTCTGGTCCAACAATGCCAGCAGCGCGGCTGAATCCTTGGTGGCGATGCCAAAATCCAGCCGGTGGCAGAGCGGCCCGAGTTGGGCGAGGTTCACCAAGGGACCCGCGGCACTGGTGGCCTGGGTGAGCACCAGGGTTCCGGTGCGTTCGGCGGCGGCGGAATCGAGCACGGCAAAACCCTTCGGTGTCAGCGCGTGCAGTGCCTTGATGGTTGCTCCGGTGTCCAGTACTCCCGGGGCACCGGGCAACACGGGCGAAGAGTCCGCGGCTGTGCCGTTGGGTGTTGTTTGTGCCGTCGCATTGGCCTGGGGCACCGCACTGAGCGCACCGAGCATCGCACTGGAGCCGCCGATCGCGACGTCGGCCTTGCCCGCGAGCACCGCGGCGATCGGATCTTTGGTGGGATCGGCGAGCTTCGTCTGGATTCCTGCGTCGGAAAGCATCTGCTGGTAGGCCGCGCTCAGCGCCTGCGCGGTGGCGTCCGGACCCTGGGCCAGGACAAGCTCTCGCTCGGTGGTGGCCTGAGCCGTGTGCACCGGCGAGTCGGAGGTACAGGCGCCCAACACCAACCCCAGCACGAGCAGGCCAGCGGCACCGATGATGGTGCGGCCACGTGGCAATGAGTGCCGGGGCTGGGCACACTGCAACTCACCGTTACCGGTGTAGCGCCTCACGAGGCACTGACCTGGTGCCGGTGTGCGAGCAAAGATTCGATGGCCGTATCTACGCGGGCCACGCGCGGCAGCGCGGCCACCTCGGCGAGCGGGAACCAGGCGGCCTGGCTGGTGGTGCCGGCTTCTTCATGGCGTAATTCGCCCCCTGTCACGGTGGCCGAGTAGATGACGGCAACGGTCTGCATGGGCCGATCCTTGCCGCTGTAACGCTGGTGTGCGGGGATGATCCCGGATTCCACGCTGAGCAGGTCATCAATTTGCACGCTGTAACCCGTTTCCTCGGTGACCTCACGCGCCGCCCCGGCATCAATGGCCTCACCGAGCTCAACACCCCCGCCGGGCAGTGTCCAACGTGGCACAAAGCTGGGCTCCTGCGCGCGCATGTCCCAGAGGGCCAGCAGGATCGATCCGTCGCGGATCACCACACAATAGGCTGCGAGGCGGGTGTCGAAGCCCGTGGGGGCAGAGGGTTGTGGGTTGGTCATGATTCCATTTTAGGCCGTGCCGAGGCTTTCCCTCGGCTCCAAAGCACCCGAAGACGCGACAACTGTGATGGAATATCAGCATGGCACCTTCAACTTTTCCGCAACAACCGGTTGATCTTGACGCTGTTGACCGTCGAATTATTCAGGAATTGGTCGCCGATGCGCGCTTAAGCAACGCTTCGCTGGCGCAGCGCACCGGCATCGCCCCTTCCACCGCATTGCTGCGTACCCGCGCGCTGATTGAGCGCGGGGTGCTCACCGGTTATCACGCCGAGGTGAGCCTGCCGACCGTGGGGCGCAGCGTTCAGGCGTTGATTTCGGTTCGGCTGCGCGTGCATGACCGGGTGCAGATCGATCGCTTCACCCAGAAAATGCCGACGTTGCCCGAGGTGCTCTCGATGTTCCACATCTCCGGGGCCAATGACTACCTGCTGCACATCGCCGTCAGTTCCACCGAGGCCCTGCGCGATTGGGTGCTTGATAACCTGGCGACCGATGAATCCGTCGGGCATACCGAGACGACCCTGGTCTTCGGACACCACAAGGGCCTTGGCGGTCCGATCCCCGAGGACCTTCCGCAGCTCTAGGTTCCGGCTTGTCACGGGGCCGATGATAGTTCACTCGGATCTTCTGGGCGGTGTCACATTAGGCGCAGGCGTCGGCGCGCCAGAGTAATTTGCGCACCGTTTTCAGTCGTTCTTCGGCCACGTCTTCCCAGATATCCGCCCCGAGGTTACGGGAGCCGGCGATCAGCGTTAACGCCACCGCCGCCGCCCGTGTCCAGAGGCTGCGGGGATCAACGACCGTTTCAAATACGGAGCCAAAGCGTTCCATGGTCCCCGTTGCGGCCCGGTTTTTCTCGCCCAGCGACGGCAGAATGGCCAGATGCCCCAGGAGGCAGCCGAGGTCATCAACGCGGTAGCCCGGTCCCAACGAATCCAGATCGAGCAGACTGGTGATTCTTCCGTTGCGCAGCAAGATGTTTGCATCGTAAAAATCGCCATGAGTCGGTACCAGCTCACCGCGCACCGAGCGCTGAAGATGCACCTCGATGTTGCTGACCAACAACTCGATCTCCCGCTCACGATGCGGCAGCGTCAGTGTTGCGGCCCCCTGATAACGGCGCAGTGAATCGCTCCAGGCGGGTCGCTGAGGCAGTTCCATCACGGTTTCGGGCAACGCATCAAGGCAGGAGATGAAGTCCTGCGGATCCAAATCCGTGCCCGCATGTTGCCGGATGGATTCACTCAGAGAAACACCGCTTCCGGCTTCCAACGCGATGATACCTCGATGGCTAGGCTCGATCAGCGCGGGCGAGGGAATATCGCTGGCCTCCAGGAGTCGATGCCGGCGCGCCAATGCGGCAATCGCAGTGGGGTGCCCGACCTTGAGGAAGATCTTGCGCACGATCTTCAGCGGCCCCAGTGTGGTGAACGTCGCTTCGATCACGGCACGGCGCAGCGGCCTATAGGCCATCATCCGCAAGCCGGTCAGCAGCTCCGCCTGCCCCCACATTTCGAGCACACGTGTCCGGTCGGTGGCCAAGGCCAGCGCCGGCAGCTTCGGGTCGTGCGGGTGAATCCAACCGCTGACCCGCACCACCGAGCCGGAGGGATCCTGCTCGTCGCCCGGAATCTGCACATCAATTCCGGCAAGCCCGCTGGAGGCAGAGCTGGTATTTATCCCGGCGCTTTGGAGCGCTCGGGTAGCGGCAGGTAGCGTTGCGGGGACTATTTCGGTGGTTAGACCCAGTTCGTTGAACCCCGTGCCGGCGGGCATCCGATAGATGGCACTGATTCCGGCACCGGGGCGATGCCCCAAGCGCAGCCGGTTAGCGTCGTAGTCCCAGGTCCCGGTGGGCGGATGACCGCCGAGCTGGGCAATGATCGCGGGGATCGCCGAGCTCAGGGCGCGCAGCTGTGCTTGGCCGGCACGTGCGACGGCGGCGGAGAACCTCGGCGCGGAAGGATCAATCATGCCGAGCTCTGCGGAAAGGCCTAGGCGCGGCGACGCTGCATGACGTCGTCAAGGTTGATCCGGTCCGTTGCCGCGTCGGTGCGTGGTGCCCGAGCGGTGTTGGCCGCCTCGCTTTCCGTGCCCTGCTCAACGGCGGCGCTGGCGGCGGGGGAAGTCGTACCCGCTGCAGTCATCGCGGCAGGGGCTACCGGGCTGGCCGGCGTACCGTCGATGGAACCGGCGGTGGCTGGCACCGCAGCCGGAACGTCGGGGGCCGGGGTAATCGTCGGCAGCTCTGTGTCAACCGCGGTGGTGCCCAGTGCCTCGGCAAGACGAGCAGCGGCTTCCTGGGAGCGCAGGCTGGCGTTGCTTGATGCCTTGGGTGCGGCGGCGGGCTGCAGCGGGGCGGGACTCGGACGCTTTGTCAGTGCCGCGGCGTTGGCAACGACGTACTGCGGCAGCGGAACCTCAATGAGTTCCCAGCCCTCGGGGCGCTGAAGTGCCGCACCATTGTTTGCGATGCGCAGGGCCTCGGCCCGCAGTTCCTGAACCGTGAGGCGAGGAGCCTGCTTATTCGAGTTCGGCTGAGCATCGAAGACCACCGCCTGCTTTTTGCGCGGTTCCACGTGTTCGGTGGCAGGTACTTCCATCGCCAATTCACGGGTTTTTGCCATCCGGACCAGCAGCTTGGCCCGTCGGTCACGTACCGCCAGGGCACGCAGGGTGGAGAAGCTGGCGAGGCTAAGCAGCAGCCCGATCAGCGGGACCATCCCGGAGAACACACCGGCCATGGCCAACGGTCCGCCAATGAGAACGGCCAGCACGGCCAGGCATCCGAGCACGGCAACGGCCAGGCGGTCATAAAAGATCCGCAGGGGTGCCTGCGGGATCTCATCGGACGCGGCTGAAGCGTGGGGTGCTAGCTGTGCCATGTTGCTCCTTCGTCGGCTGGCGACTACGTTCATCTGCGGATCTGCCCGGCGCTGCAAGATTGATGCCGGTGTGCTCCGCTATTGGTGCTTGTTGTGCCGCGACATCGACGGGCCTCTTCCAAGTCCATGGCCTGAAAAGATCGTCATTGTGAAACGTCCACGTCAACCACATTAAGCATGCTTGCACGTTGGATGCGGCATTCGGCCCGGTGTGTCCGGTAATACTGCGGACAAAGTTGATTATTTCCGGGTATTGGACGATAACCGGCCATTTCGTTGGCCGGTGCTACCGCTGGAGCCACCGCGCCAGAAGTCCCCGCGGGATTTCGGGCGCGGTCAGGGCGAAGCTCTGGTGATCTGCCCAGGCCCCGTTGATGTGCAGAAAATCCTTACGCAGGCCCTCATCGCGGAAGCCAAGTTTTTCCACCAACCGCAGGCTTGGCGCATTCTGCGGCCGGATGTTGATTTCGATGCGGTGCAGCCCCATCGTCAAAAAACAGTGGTCCACGGCCACGGCCACTGCCTCCGGCGTCAAACCCGCCCCGGCGTGCTGCGCATCAATCCAGTAGCCGATCGATCCGCTGCGTGCGGCTCCCCACGCGATGGTGGAAACGGTGAGCTGCCCAATGATCGGGGCCGAGCGCACGTGCAGCGACGGCAGGGTGATGGCCCAGGGCAAACACTGTCCCTGACGCGCAGCCCGGTTCTGCGTTGACACCATCGCCGAGAAGTTGGCCGGGTAGCCGGCGCCATCGGGAAGCGTCGCGTCCCAGGGGGTGAGCCAATCTGCGTTAGCCCGGCGCAAGGCCGTCCATTCGGCCTTGTCGCGACGGCGCATGGGGCGCAGGAGCACGCGTGGTCCCTGCAGACTCACGGGCCACTGGCGATCAAATTCGGACATGTACCAATCCTATCGAGGCGTGGGCGCAGCTCCGTGCATAGACTGTGGTGCGTGAGTGAGCCGAACAAGGAAACCATCCGCCAACAGCTTCGTGCCCAACGGCGCGCCCTGGGTGCGGCGGGTCGTGAAGAGCAGATGTCCCGGATCACCGAGGAGCTGTTGCCATGGCTTGAAGATCACGCGCCGCGGCGCTCCGTGACGTGTTTTCTGTCCTACGGCTCCGAGCCACCCACCGCCGCACTGCTGGAGCGACTGGATGAGGCCGGATACCTGGTTCATGTCCCGATTTGTGAACCGGCCCGGCGCTTGTCATGGACACGCTGGTTTCCGGGTGTCGCGATGAACCGCAGCGCCGTGGGACCGATTGATGAACCGGTCGGTGAGCGCCGGGGTACTGAGATGATGGCCGACGTCGATGTCATCATGGTGCCCGCACAAGCGGTTGATGAACATGGTGATCGGCTGGGTCAAGGCGGAGGCTACTACGACCGGTTTATCGCCGAACTGCCGGGCCCGGGTCTGCGTCCACAGCTGATCAGCATCGTCTTTGACCACGAGTTCCTGGCACCCGGGAGCTTCCCCGTCGAACTCTTTGATCAGCGTGTTGATGCGGTGGTGACACCCGCCGGGGTGCGGAACCTCACCACGTAGCGCGGTCTCGGTACGTTAGAATTGGTGTAAGCGGTCACCCACGGGTGCCCGCATCCCCATTTTATTCATCGCTTGCCCGGGGTCCCGAGCGCGGCATATTACCGCCGCCAACGATCCCGCGGACAGGCACGCACCTCGTGCGAAAGGATCGTAATGCCTACCTATGTTTACGCCTGCAAGGATTGTGGCCACGCCATGGAGGTTGTCCAGTCGTTCTCCGACGAGGCACTGACCATCTGCCCCGAGTGCCAGGGTGCACTGCGCAAAAAGTTCAACAGCGTCGGAGTGGTCTTTAAGGGATCCGGCTTCTACAGCAACGATTCCCGATCAACCACCAGCTCCAGCACCCCGGCCGCCGCCAGCGTCAGCTAGGTAGCAGCAAACCGCTGCTGGGCGGTTGGACGGGCATCGCCCGTCCCCTCCCCGCACCTAAACTCAGCATCACGATTCGGCACAGTCCTGCCCGGATCGGCCGTGACTCTGCACTTGCCCGCACCATGGGCGCAGGGGCTTCACGCGGCTTGTTAGCTCCTCGTCATGGGTCCACACCTTCCGGTGGTGGGCCCATGTCTTGCTTAACGCATGCCTATTTTTCGCTCCACCCCCAATTCCCCACCGCATCTTCGCCGCCCGGAGCCACGCCGGTCGGCCGGCGAACTCTTCGCCAGATACCGCAGACACCTCACCGCGGCACTGGCCATGGTGGCTCTGGCGCTCTCCCTGACGGTGCTGGCTCCCGCCACGGAGGAACGCATCAATGTGCTGGTGGCAGCCCGCGATCTACCCGTGGGCAGTGAACTGCACACCCAGGACCTGCGCACCGCCTCGATCCCCCGGGCCCTGGTACCAAGTGGTGGTTACGAGCTAGGCCCACCTGCCGCAGGTTCCCGACTAGCCATTCCGGTGCTGGCCGGCACACCGGTGCTGCAGACGATGGTCATCGGTCCCGGGCTGCTGGCGGGTCTGGCTCCGGGCAGCGTCGCGGTTCCGCTTCGATTAGATGATGAACAGACAGCGTCGTTGGTGCGTGCCGGCCAACGGGTGGACGTGGTCCTCACGGAGGGCAACGGGTTTGAAACGAAGCTGAATTCGCGGGTGCTGGCCCGGGCCGTGCCGATCCTCTGGACCGGAGCGCAACTAGCCACCGATGGGCAGAGTCCGTGGGGAGTTTCTTCATCCACCGCGGACGGCGGGTTGATTGTGGTGGGCACGGGAGCCACGGGTGCCGAAGAACTCTCCACCGCGGCGCAGCGCGGGAGGATTTCGGTGGTTCTGGTCAATCCCGCAGCCGGTGATTAGAGCCGGCTGGCCCGGCGCGGGTGGGGCCCTTCCGGCTAGCGAGCGGTTAAAACCACTTTATGGGTGCGTGGCTCAGGCTGCGCGTGGGAGGAAAAAAATCCGCCGTCGTTCGCTTAGGACCAGTGGGGCGGGCGCTGCGATTTCATCCAGTCACCCAGATCATCCTCCGCATCACCCCAACGCCGGGGGTCATCCTCCGCCGCCGTCTGCTCAAACACCGGATCAGCTGTGGGAACGGGGGTGCGGGCGTGCGTTGCTGCGTCGGCTCCTGCATGGGTCCCGGCTTTGGTCCCGGCTTCGGTCCCGGCTTCGGTCCCCGATGGGGCCTTGGCCGTGCCGAGGGGCTCAGCTTCCGGACGCCCGGCTCCGTGGGGCAACACAAAGGTACCCACCAGCTTCGATTCACTCACGCGCTGCGGTTCGGCGGTGTAGCGCCGCGACTTCTTTGCTCGCGGCGCTCCTGCGTCATCGTCCATCATGTTGTTCACCAGATCCGGCTAGACCTCTGCCAGATCGGAGTGGGTCGAGCCCGGCGCGGACTTCTCCTCGGATTGCGCACCCGAAGAATTCTTCGCGGAGTCAGCATCGCTGTGCCCCAGGCCCAGGAAGCCGGCCAGATCCTCGGCAACGCGATCGGGATCGGCGAACACATCGATGGTCCACAGTGGCACATAGCGCCAGCCCAGGGACTCAAAGAGCTGCGGTCGCAGGCGGCTGCGCTCACGGACCGTTAACTCGCGATATCCCTGCGTTCCGTCGTACACCACGGCCAACGGCACCGCGGCACCGGTTCCGCTGACATCCAGGGCATGCGCGGCAATATCCAAGACACCGCGGTAATGCTGGGTGACGATGGCACCACGTTCGGCCAAGCGCGACATCAGATCGGTGACCAGCGCGTCCTTCAACGGCGTGGTGGTCGCCAGCATGCCCGAATCCCCGCCCAGCACCCGGCCGAGCAACTCCAGGAAGCGGTGGGCACCAAAGCGCAGGCGAGAGAGGTCCATGTCCTGGGGCCGCAGCGCAGCAACCAGGGTCATCGACTCACGGGCACGGGTGACGGCGTTGACGTAGAGCTCATCTCCCCCGGGCTGCGAGAGGGCACCGAAGTCGTGAACGATTTTTCCGTGTGTGGTGCGTCCATAACCCAGCGACAGGATGATGGCATCACGCTGCAATCCGGCCAGGCGATCGACGCTGGTGACCAGGAAGCGTTCCTTCTTCGCCCTGAAGTGCTTGGCAGCCCAGGGGTGGTTGGGCAGCTGAACCCGGATGGCCTCGGCGATCGCCGCGGCGTGCTGACGGTTGCCGGCGATGACGGCCAGGGATTTCTCCCCGTTGCGTGCCAGTTTGGTGAAGACCAGATCCACCACACGGCGCACCTCGGCCACGTTGCTCTGCACCGATTCTCCATCGGCACCCAGCGGGCCGGTGCCATCGGGGACATACTCGGCCATCAGTGCCGGGCTTCCGGCACCGAGGGAACGAGCCGCCGGCAAGCGAGAGAGCGAATCAGCGTAGAAGTCGTGGGAAAGTGACTCGGTCAGACCCTCGTCAATCCCCCGGTACACGGTGGAGAGTCGACGCATCGGCAACACCTGCGAGAGTGCTTCCATCGCGGAGATCGGGGCCACCACCGGACGAGTGTGTGCCGTGGGATCCACGGAAACCTCAAACGGGCGCGGTGCACCCATCATGATGTCACCGAAGGCGATCACCTGACTCGAACGGGAGATGGAGCCGAGCACCGAGCGCAGCGACAGCGAGTCGGCATCCAGCAGGATCAGCGCGTCAAAGTCCATCGAGGCCGGAACCGCGGCGGGCACCAGCAGCGGTGAACCCACCCAGATGGGGCACAGCGAGTTGATCAGCGAGTCACCCATGGTGACGAGGTCAGCGGCGGTGGGGTCACCCTCCTTGAGCATGGCCCGCAGTTCGCGTGAGGCGGCGCGATGATCGGCCAGCGCACCCTTCCACGCCTTGGCCAGGGCCCAGCGCAACCGCGAAGCACCCGAGGCAACGTGCGCGGAGTCGGCCAACCGGTACTCGGCCTCCAGCCGGCGCAATTTTTCCCCATCGTTCATCGCCAGGAAGTCATCCCCGGAGATCATCGCCTCCAGCGCCGACTGCCACCACGCCAAATCCAGTTCCGCCGACACCGCGTCGGGAGTGACGTTGCGTGTACGGAAGTCATCCATCAGCTCACCCAGGCCGTGCTCGGCCAATTGCTCGGTGATCAAGGTGCGTTCGGGCAGCTGCTCCAGTTCACCCTTGAATTCCAGGAGCTGGTCCATGCGCCGCAGCAACGAGCCGATCGACTCATCACGCAGGTGACTTGCCGCGGGTTCGGGCAACATCGTTGCCAGCTTGTCCAGGCGCGCACCGGCATCCTGATAACCGGCGTTGACGTCCAACAAACCGGCCGGCACCATCGGGTGGCGTTGGCTGGTGGCGTGGTGGTGCCAGGCCATGTGCTGTTCCTGGACAGCTTCCAAGGCCGTCTGCAGATCAGCGACGTGTACACCGGGGCGCACGTAGTCCTTGGCGACCTTACGCAGGCGTGAGCGGGTCATCGAGCTCATCTCGATGCCACGTTCCCGCCGCCATGAGGAGGAGGCGGTGGCGGAGATCAGGTCTTCAACCGACTTGTCGAAAATGTCGGATTCGAACTTATCCAGCGACGAACGCACCGCGACCAGCAGATCCAGCTGTTCGCCCCACTTGTTGTAGGAGTCGGCGAGCCGGATTTCCGAGTGTGCTGCCACTTTGAGCATGTGATCGCGCAGGATCGGGAGGTCGCGGTGCAGACCGGTAACCAGATCCAGGGCGGTGTCGGTATCGCGCTTGTTCCGCAACCGAGCCCCGTACCAGGGGCTATCGGCGGAGGCGCTGATGAAGGAGCCCAATTCGGCGGCGCGCTTGAGCTGTTCTGCGGTGGAGGCACGGTTGGTGATGGAGTCCAGCACCGAACGCTTAAGCCGCACCGTGGTGGCGGGCGCCGGGCTCAGCGAACTGAGTCGGGCGAGTTCCTGCATCGCCTTGTAGGGCGAGCATCCCCAGCGGGCTCGGGTGGAATGCAACGAGCGCACGTGGTCAAGGAGGGTGTGGCGGTGCTCGCGCAGCGTGGTGTGAAGTGAGCTCAGGGCGGGTTCGGTGGCCCGTTCATTACGCAGGATGGCCCGGGTGAGCAACTCGCGCAGCGGCTCCGGGTCTTCCTCGGGTGAGAGCAGCAGGGCCGTGCCGGCGAGGTCAAGGGCGGCGAACCGCTCAACAAATTCTTCGGCGCTGGCGCGGCGTTCGGCGATGACCAGCACACGTTTGCCGGCTGCTGCCAAAACGGCGGCGGCGTTCAGCGCGGTTTGTGTCTGGCCGCTGCCGGCCGGTGCGCTCACTGCCACCGACTCGCCGGATTCAACGAGGTCAAGGACCGCCTGCTGAGATTCATCGGCATCCAACAAGAGCAATTCGTCGGCCGGGTCACGGTGATCGCTGGTGCGCGTTGAGTCACCGGAGCTATGTGCGCCGGCGGTGTTGGTGGGCCGCCTCGTCGCAGCTGCGGTGCCGCTGCCCTGGGTGGTGGCCGTGCCCGTGCTGGCGGCAGCTTCGGTGCGTTTGGTTTCGGCCTCAAGGAGCGATGCCAGCACCGGGTGCTTGAGGTTCAGTGTGCCAGGATCCGCCGGGTCGGCGAGATCGGCAAAGGTGGAAATGAGCAGTCGGTGGGCAATGACCATGCCCGATACGTCGGCCACCTGCGAACGCAGGGCGTCCATTGCACGGGTCGGGTCAAAGCGTGCGATCGAATAGGCGGCGGCGTTAAGTGCTTCAACGTCGATGTCAACGTGGTGCTGGCGCTTGAAATAACGCATGAGGGCCGGCGAGCATTCTGCCCTGCCCATCAGCTGGAGCTCAAAGTCGTCCTGGTCTTCGCGCACCGAGAGCACGATGCGACCAAGCATGATGGGGGCGTTAAACTGCTCGCTGCGCCCCTCGTGGACCGCACGCCAGTTGGCTTGTCCGGCGGAGAGGTATCCAACGTCGATGCCGCGCTCGTCCCAGAGCTCACGGATCTTGCCGCGTAGCGCCTCTGCCGTGCGCCGTGCGGAATCGTATTGATCCGAGTCGCGCAGCAGCGTTGAGAGCCGAGTGCGTCGTCCGGCCAAGAACTGAGCCAACCCCGAGGGATGTGCGTGGGTGATGTCGATACTGTTGGACACCGAGGGCGCGAACCGCAACAACGTGTCGGTTCCCACCCCTGGACCCAGGGAGTCAACCCACGTGGAGACCAATTCATCTGCGTGTTGCTGGTGCTCTGCCACCATACCGTCCCTTCGCCTTTGCCCGAATGCTGCCGATCCCGCATCGCGCATTGCCATGCGGGTACATTCAGCCTTTACCAACCTAATGCAAGATCGCACCGTGATGCCGAACCGAAACACGTTGACGGCGCCACTGTTATGTGTCATGAGTCCGAACCGGCCCCACGACACCCTTGTCTGCTCCACCCGGCGCACCCGACGGAGTGCGTCGAAAGCAGAGCCGCTACTAAAAAGAGCAGGGGAAAGCCCGCTTAGGCTTCCCCCTGCTCCGTGCCGTCGGCGTGATTACGCCGACGGGTTTACTCCCATTCGATGGTTCCTGGTGGCTTGGACGTTACGTCCAGCACCACGCGGTTGACCCCGTCGACTTCGTTGGTGATTCGGTTGGAGATTTTCGCCAACAAATCGTAGGGCAGGCGTGACCAGTCTGCGGTCATGGCGTCCTCGCTGGACACCGGACGCAGGACGATCGGGTGACCGTAGGTACGGTGGTCACCCTGCACGCCCACGGAGCGCACGTCGGCCAGAAGAACGACCGGCATCTGCCAGACTTCCTCATCCAGACCTGCTGCGGTCAGTTCGGCGCGAGCAATCGCGTCGGCCTTGCGCAGGAGCGTCAGGCGTTCCTCGTTGACCGCACCGATGATGCGGATACCCAGGCCGGGGCCCGGGAACGGCTGGCGCATGACGATCTCGGCCGGCAGGCCAAGCTGCTTACCCACGGCACGGACCTCGTCCTTGAAGAGCGCACGAAGCGGCTCAACCAGTTCGAAGTCCAGGTCCTCGGGCAGTCCACCGACGTTGTGGTGGCTCTTGATGTTGCTGGCACCCTCGCCGCCGCCGGATTCAACGACGTCCGGGTACAAGGTTCCCTGAACCAGGAACTTCACCGGCTGGCCGGAGTCGGCTGCCTCGGCAAGGATCGCGGTTTCGGCAGCCTCGAAGGCGCGAATGAATTCGCGACCGATGATCTTGCGCTTGGTTTCCGGATCCGTCACGCCGTCCAGTGCGGTGAGGAAGCGTTCGCGCTCGTCGGCGATGTAAAGCTTCGCGCCGGTAGCTGCAACGAAGTCCATTTCGACCTGTTCTGCTTCGCCTTCGCGTAGCAGACCGTGGTTGACGAACACGCAGGTGAGCTGGTTGCCGATGGCTCGCTGCACGAGGGCAGCTGCCACGGCTGAGTCAACTCCGCCGGAAAGACCACAGATGGCCCGGCCGTCGCCGACCTGGGCGCGAATCTTGTCGACCTGCTCATCAAGGATGTTTGCAGGAGTCCAGCTGGGGGTTAGCCCGGCACCGTTGTACAGGAAGTTCTCCAGAACTTGCTGGCCGTGGGCCGAGTGCTTGACCTCCGGGTGCCACTGCACGCCGTAGAGACGCTTGGCCTCGTTGGCGAATGCGGCAACGGGTGCGCCTGCGGTGGTGGCCAGAACTTCGAAGCCCTCGGGGGCCTTCGAAACGGAATCGCCGTGGCTCATCCATACGTTCTGGTTTTCGGGCATGCCGGCCAGGATGGAGCGTGCTGCTCCGGAGGCGGTGGCATCGGTTGCACCGTATTCGCGCAATCCGGTTTCGGCGACGACGCCGCCGAGGGCGTTGGCCATGGCTTGGAAGCCATAGCAGATGCCCAGGACCGGTACACCTGCCTCAAACAGGTCGGCACCGACGCTCGGGGCACCATCGGCGTAAACGCTCGAGGGGCCTCCGGAGAGGATGATTGCCGCCGGGTTCTTGGCGAGAATCTGTTCGGTGGTGAAGGTATGCGGGACGATCTCCGAATACACGTTGGCTTCGCGTACACGCCGAGCAATCAGCTGTGCGTACTGGGCCCCGTAATCGACGACCAGAACCGGCTGTTGCTCTGGGGTGCTGGGAGTGTTAGTCACGGGCCTAAGCTTAGCCGCCCGAAGAGCCCGCTTGCATCCCGAACACCCGCAGGGTGACGCAAACTACTTTGTTGGGCGACTTGGGCGCTTCATCTGCCACTCGCTCGCCTGAATAAGTCACCGATCATTGGGGCGAGTACCGCTCCTTGGTTGGAACTCAGCTGCCTTCAAAACGGCAGTTGTTCGTTGCCGGTGGAGGTCTCCGGCCCGCACATCACCGGACTGGGCCGAAGTGTGTGGGACGGCTGGCCGTGCCGAGCGCGCTGCCAGTGGGAAGCATCGCGAGTTAGTCGGTGAATAGTGGCGGGATAAACCCCACCGTCCGCAACTCCGGATGCCACCACAAATTACGTTCCGGATCACCAGGCGGCTGACCCGCCCGCTCAACCACATACGGAATCCCGTCGATCATCCTCAGCGTGATCAACCCAGCATGAATCTGCAAATGATGATAACTACACGTCAAAGCCCCATTATCCACACTTGTCACCCCGCCATCCAGCCAAGACTTCACATGATGAGCCTCGGTGGTGGACGCCGGACGATGACATCCCGGGATGCAACACCCTCGATCACGCATCGCCAACGCTTTGCGCTGGGCCGGGGAGAAGCCGCGCACCTCGCGACCCATATCCAGAATCTCCCCCTGACTCCCCAGCACCGCGGGCAAGATCCCAGCATCGCAGGCCAGTCGACGAATATTCTCCGCCGAAACCACCCGGCCGTGCCCGGTGACACCCGCAGTTTCACATTGACCCAGTAGCGACTGATAGTCGATCAGCACCCCGACCCTGACCGGCAGGCCACCGGATTCACTCAGGGCGGTACCGGTGAGAGATCCGTTGATCGAGGCAATGATGCCATCGAGTAAGAGTTGCGGGGTGGTGCGTGGATCCACCAAACCCAGCATGTCACCGCTGCCGGTGCCGCTGCCGCTGCCGCTGCCGGTGTTGGTCCTGGTGGTGTTATCTGTGCCGTTGCTGGTCGCTACCCCATCGACCCACGAACTCAGCGGCACCTGATCCGGAGCCGTCCCCGGGGCAATCGCCCATTGCGGAGCGGGAGTCCCCACCGGTGCCACGGGGCGACTAGCGGGCTTGCGAGCGGTGGTCTGGCCGTCACAATTTCCGGCACCGACCGTAGGTGGGCCGGCGGTGTGTGGGCCGGCGGTGGAGGCGGAAACCGGTGGGACCTTGTTCGAGCGTGGGTTGGACCAGGCTTCGCCAAACGACTCAATCGATTCGGCATCGATCGGATCACACCTCAGCAGATACTCGGCGAACCCTTCACGCACGCCACGGTAGAACATGCCCCGCTTGGCCCGAATCTCTTCATCGGTCATCGGTGCCCCGTTCGTTTCCAGATAGGCACCCCAATCGCTCAGGGCCTTGTGCGCGTTTCGAGGTTCGGCGGTGCGTGCCTCATGAGCCAGGGATTCTTCGATGGCGGTGTTCAGCTTTGAAGCGTCTTCGCGTTGATGGATACGCGGCTGCATCCCTTCAAGCCGTCCGGCCAGTTGGGCGAGGTTGCCAACATCCGCGGTTCCATCGGCGGCTGCCTGCGCCAACACCGGAAACAGTGGAGGAGCCAAAACCGACTCAGTACCGGTGCGACCCAAGGTCCCCTCGGTGCTGGAGGGGTCCTTATCTGGTCCCGGGAGCGGGGCGGCAAGCCCAGATGATGGGGCTGGGGCGACCAGCAGGCGTGCACCGGTGAGTCGGCGGCGGGCCTCGGAAGCGGAAATGTGGAGGTGGGCTTGGAGGTAGGCGGCGGTATTGCGGTGCTGAGCCATCCCCCTACACATCCGCTCCGCTGGTATGGCGGTGGTGCCATCGGCCAGGGCTTGTGGGGCGGCGGCGAGAGCATCAAGGTGCGTGGCGGTCTCCGGGTCCAAGCGGTAGATCTGGTTGACCTCGGCGTGGAAGGTGGCATGGAGTTGGCCGTAGGCGATGGTGCGTTGGGTGTTCTCAAGCAGGCCCAGGATGAGGGCACTGGAGGCCGCGTCGGGGTTCAGGGTGGTGAGTTCTTCCACGGTCGAGCGCGCGTCAAGGAGCACCGCGGCCAGGTTCCTGACCGTGGTGCTGATGCGTGCTTGCCCCCTTGCGGCGCTGGGTGTGGCGGAAGAATTCATGGACCCAGTCTGCGCCGCTGAACACACCACCCACGGCCGGGGAAGTGGTCTGTGGGGAGAAGCGCCGGAGTGCCGGAGGCCGGGATCAACCGGTGCGGGGAAGTGCAGCAGGTGACCCTGGAGTTAGGGTTCGGTTCGGTAGCCACAGGGCATGAAAAAGGGCGGTCGGCGCCGCAGTTAGCTGCGTCGTCGACCGCCCACAAAAGGGTGGTGCAGGATTAGTACCGCTTGGCGGCCTGCGGGTGCGAGGCCAATTCGCGCTCAACTTCGCCGTGCACCTTCTTCTCCATGAAGAAGGAGAGCAGCGGCACCACGCCGCCCAGGGCGATGGTGATGAAACGGCTGAATGGCCAGCGCATCAGGGACCACAGACGGAAATCGGCAAGCAGGTAGACCACGTACATCCAGCCGTGGACGATCAGGATCATCAACGAAATGTTGACGCCTCCGCTGATGTCTCCGCGGTTGACGAGGCCCAGGGCGTTGGAGGTGCCATCGATCATGGTTCCACCAACAAAGAGCTCCAGCTCCCAGATGTACTTCACGATCATTTCTGCGCAGAGCAGCAGCAACATCACACCGGTGGCGTAGGCCAGCACCTTGTAGAAGTTCGAAGCGCTGCGGATCTGGGAAGGAGTTCCGGCAAAGCGGCGCAGTTTGGGAGCGGATTTTTCTTCGGTCACGACTGGTCCTTGGGTGAGGTGTGAGGTGCTTCGGTCAGTGGCATCTGAGTCGGGGATTCCACGGTTTGGGAGTCTACGGTGTGAGGTTTTGCAAGCTGCGGCTCTTCGGTTTGTGCTGCGGCGGGATCGGATGAGCCTGCGCGGGTGCCCCGCGGCACGGCGCTACCGTACACCGTGGCGGGGTCAATACCCGCCGCCAGCGCCGCGGCATCGGCAATGTCTTCCCGCACACGACGGTAATCATCCGCCACCAGCCGGTACCAGAGGAACACAGCGAAGCCGGCGAAGACCACCCACTCGATGCCGTAGAAGATGTTCAGCCAGTTCAGCTGGGTTTCCTGCGGCTGCGGGCCAACATCGACCTGAGTCAGACCCGTCGCGGCGGCCGAAACATCAACACCATTCGCGCCGGTCATGGGCCCGGCCACGATGAATCCGCTGTAGGCCGGCACGTCCCAGACGTTGATGAGTTCGGCGACGGAGAGTGATTCGTAGGAGCGCTGTCCGAGATCACGCGCCAGCGGTGCTTCGGTGGGCAGGAGTCGACCGGTGAGTTTGATGGTGCCGCTCGGCGCGGGGGCCGGGGCACTGTCATCGGGCTGCCAACCGCGCACCACGGCAATGGTGTTTGAGTCCGGGGCACCATCAACCAAGAAGGAGCCAACAACCCAGTAGCCGGATTTGTCGTCCTGGATTCGAGAGCTGATCAATACCTGTTTGTCCGGCAGGAAGGACCCGGTGGCGGTGACCATTTGGTCGGCGCTGGAGGCCATCATGTCCGTGGCCGGGGTGATGTGGCTGGTGAGCGCGACGACCTGCTCGGTGGTGCTCGCCGGGGGCGGCGGTGCGGTTTCGGAGCGGTTGAACTGCCATTGACTCAGCAGGACAAAGCCCGTGGCAACTACGAGGGCGCCAACCAGGGCAAGGATCCAGCGAGGTTTAAGGGCAGTTTTCAGCACACCACTACCGTACTTCGATTGTGCGTAGAAGAGCCAATGGAACTATTCCCCGCGCGGCTTCGTTCACGGCAGGATCCGGGTGGCGCGCCGGGGCTGCGGCCGCGGGATCCGGCCCCCACGCGGTGCTGCATCTTGCCCATCAGGCTCGGCAGCTCCCGCGGCAGCGGTGATGCGGATTACATTTGCGCGGCACTCCGGATCAGCGCAGGTGATGGTCAGTCGGTGAATGAGACCGTGAATTAGACCGCTGAGAAGTCGACCGTCGAATTGACCAGTTCGGCGATGACCTCGGGGTCGTGTGATCGGCGCAACGACTCCCGGAAGGTGTCCTTGGCCAAGGACCTGGCCAGCGCGGCGAGCATCGTGAGGTGCTCGGAATAGCTGGTGGCGGGGGTGGCCAGTAGCAACACCACGTGCGCATCGCCGTCCCGGGCACCGAAGTCCAGCGAGTTGCCGAAGCCCAGTACTCCCACGGCAATGCTGGGGATCACCACGTGCGAGCTTCGGGCGTGAGCGACCCCAACTCCCCCGGGCAGAGCGGTGGCCAGCTGATGCTCATAACTACGCACATCGCTCAGGAACCCGTCCAGATCCAGCACCCGAGAAGCCTCAACCAGGGTCGCGGCCAGCGCGGCGACGGCGTCGTTGCGTGAGGGCGCCGCGAATTCGAGCACCACCATCTCGGGGGTGGTGATGGGATGGGAATCGGCGTCGTCCGCCGGGGACAAAGTGGAAGTCATGGCATCGATTCGGGAGCGGTGGGTGTGCAGGTTGTGACGACGCTAGGGTCGCTGGGGCCCGGCACGCCGTTGCTGTGTAGCGTACACGCCGGCGCCGCGCGTGCGTGGCACAAATGGGCCGCGCGTGGGAAGAATCACCGACGGCCAGCTCTCTTGCTCCGGGGAACACAAAGGCCGGGCATCGAGTCGAACGCCACCCGTTATCTGGAGGTTGTTCGGCTCGCTGCCCGGCCGTCATGGGGTCAAAATGACCCGGAGGTACTAGTCGGCCTCGTAGGGGGAAATGACCACGTCGACGCGCTGGAATTCCTTCAAATCCGAGTAGCCGGTGGTGGCCATCGAGCGGCGCAGGGCACCAACGATGTTTGAGGTGCCGTTGGTGTGGTTCGAGGGACCAAAGAGCAGCTGCTCAAGTGGTGCCACGGTACCGACCTTGACCCGGTCCCCACGTGGGTTGTTCTCGTGCGTGGCCTCCATGCCCCAGTGCCAGCCGGCACCCGGAGCCTCCTGCGCGCGAGCCAGGGCGGTGCCGAGCATCACGGCGTCGGCGCCCATGGCGATGGCCTTGACGATGTCACCGCTGGTGCCCAGACCGCCATCGGCGATCACGTGCACGTAGCGTCCACCGGATTCATCCATGTAGTCACGGCGTGCCGCGGCCACGTTGGAGATGGCGGTGGCCATCGGTGCGTGGATGCCCAACGCGCGGCGAGTGGTGCCCGAGGCGCCTCCCCCGAAGCCGACCAAAACGCCGGCAGCGCCGGTACGCATCAGGTGCAGTGCCGGGGTGTAACCGGCGGCGCCGCCCACGATGACCGGGACGTCGAGCTCGTAGATGAACTGCTTGAGGTTCAGCGGTTCGTGGGTCTTGGACACGTGCTCCGCCGAGACGGTGGTGCCGCGGATGACAAAGATGTCAACACCGGCGGCGAGAACGGTCTTGTAATGTTCCTGGGTGCGCTGCGGAGTCAGGGACCCGGCCACCGTCACTCCGGCGTCGCGGATCTGCGCCAAGCGGGCGGTGATCAGCTCCGGGACGATGGGAGCGGAGTACAGCTCCTGCAGACGCTTGGTGATGGCCGGGTCAAAGTGCCCGCCGTTGGCGGACTTCAGTGCGGCAATTTCCTCAAGCACCTTGGTCGGATCCTCGTAGCGGGTCCACAGTCCCTCGAGGTTCAGCACCCCCAGTCCGCCGAGCTTGCCCAGGGCGATGGCGGTATCCGGGGACATGACCGAGTCCATGGGTGCGCCAAGGATCGGGGTCTCGAATTTGTAGGCGTCGATCTGCCAGGCCACCGAGACATCGTGCGGGTCACGGGTGCGGCGGTTGGGAACAATCGCCACATCGTCGAGGGAATACGCCTGGGCAGCGCGCTTGGAGCGGCCGATTTCAATCTCGTAAGTCACCGCACCACCCTATCAGCACGCAGGGCGGGGACCGCGCTCGCACCGAGCCCGATCCCCGCCATGACGAGCTTTCGCATCGGGGAGCCGGTCCCCGATGCTCGTGAGGACTTATTCGCGCGGTGCTCCCAGGGTGGCCACGCTGGCCGCCAAAGCGGTGGCGGCGCGAGTCTCCGCCGCGGCGATGATCTCCAACTGATCGGCGAGCACAGCGAAGTGTCCCGAGCGCTGTTCCGGATCGATATCCGGGTCAATCAGGTCGGTGAAGACGATCCAGTCCTGGGCCAGGTGCGCATAATCTGCCGCGTGCGCCTCCAGCGCCTCAAGGCCCGGGAGCTGTGCTGCCTCGGTGAGGAAGTCGGCATATTGCCCACGCAGCGCACCCACCCCGCCAAAGCGGGTATCGGTGAGGAAACCCAGCACCTGGCTCAAGCCGGAGGCCAGGCGATCGGGTTCGGCAAAGATCCGTGTCCAGCCCTTGGCGGTGGTGGTATCGCGCAGCTTCTCCGCCCAGTTACTCATGCCCAGCACACCAAAGTTCTTCGCGAAGTGTGCGGGAATACCCTCCAGCTCGCTGGTACCCAGCAGGCGTGCGGTGGTTTGCCCGATGGCCTCGCACACATTGTTCACCAGCGTGGTGGTGTCCGGGCCGGTGCTTTCAGGGACCCAGGCCTGCCAGTGCTTATCCTTCTTCCGCTTGGATCGGGCGAAGGCCAGATCCTCGGGTGAGATCGGGGTCAGGGAGCCGGATCCGTCATCGATCAGCAGGTCATCTTCGTGTTCCCCGACCACGACCAGGTCGATGGAATCGGATTCCTCCACGGCATCGCCATCGATCCAGGGCAGGGCGGCAACGGAGGCGCGCACCACCACGGCGCGGCCGGCATCCAGCCCCACGTCCAGGTATTCGGCGGCCAAGCGGGCACTGCCGGTGGTTCGCTCGCTGATGGTGGCTCCGCAACGTGCCAACAGGTTAGCGGTGTAGGGCTCCGGGTGCGCGCGGGTCACCACCGTTGCGGTGGTCATTTCCTCGTAAACGAAGGTGAAGGCCATGAAGCCGATGCCGCCGGCCAGTCCGGCCAGCAGGGCCTCGGAGAGCGGCTCTTCGTTGATCGGGTGGGTGACCCCGGCCTGGGTGAGCACGCGGTGCCAGAGTCCGGCGTCGTACTGGAGAACGTTCTGCGGTGCCGGGTACTCGGGCAATTCCGCCTCTTGTGCGGCCGCGGCGGCGGCCGCCGCGTCCTCGGCACTTGCCGGACGGTTGGGCTTGGCGGCGAGGATCGCCTTGCGTGCGGTGGTGTAACTCTCACCGGTACGATCCATGCGCGTACGGGTGAGCTTTTTCAGGTTCTTCGGCTGGGCCACGGTGTGCTCCTTAGATATTGCGTGCGCGCAGGCGCGGGACTTCCCGCACGCCGGTCGCTCAGCGCCAAGGAACCATTCTATCCGGGGTGACACCCCGCCCATGTCAGTGCCGCGGGTGGGGCCCGCGCTAGCGCACCGCGAGGATCAGTCGCGGATCCAGCTCGCCGGCCTCGATGGCTCCGAGCACGTTAATGATGCGGTGCATTGGATCGGTGCCCAATAGGATCGGGCCACCCAGCGGTGTCGGGTTCGAGCGCTGGGCGCGCTGCGCCGCTGCCATCTGCTGGCGCACGCCCAGGCTCAGCGAGGTATCGGCGCGCACGCCGAAGCCCGCGGTGTGCAGATATTTGCGGTACGCCGCATCGCTCTCAACATGGGAGGACGCTGCGGCGTCGGCCCACGGCATGGGGAAGGTGAGCTGGTTGGTACCCATCAGATCGAAGACGCCAAAAACGCCGCCGGGGCGCAGCAGGCGGTAGACCTCGTTAAAGACCGCTTGTTTGTCCGCCAGATTCATCCCCACATGCAGCATGGTCGCGGCGTCAAAGGAGGCGTCCGGCAGCCCGGTATCGGCCCCGGAGGCCTCTAGCATGTTGATCGAGCCGCCGAGCCCACTGGCCAGGTTCAGTTCCCTGGCCAGGATGACAAACTCGGCCGTGACATCCACGCCCGTGACCACCGCACCACCTCGCGCAAATATCCGCGCCGGTCCGCCAATGCCGCTACCCACGTCCAGGACCCGGGTGCCCAGGCCTATGCCCAGGGCACGAGCCACCTCGGTGGTGGAGGCCAAGCCACCGGAATGGAAGTGATCGGCCTCCACCAGATCCCCGGGCAGCAGTACCGCAGGGTCCCTGCCCGCTGCGCGCAGCGCCGCATGTAGTCGTTCACGCAGGTCCCCACTGGTGTAGCGCTTGATGGATTCCTCGGTGTCGCTCATCACTGGCTCCTCGCTGCGTGGAGGCTACTTTCCGGCACTGGCCGGGCGTGCGCTGCCCCCCCCTGATGTGCCCCATGATAGGCCTCACCGGGGAGCAGGTCACGGGTGTGATCAATCCGCCGATCTGCATCGGTTGCCCGAGGCTCACCGGGGCCGTTGACCGTGGCTGCGCGAAGGCGCATACTGACGCCGTGGCCACCCGAATTTCCCACCTCTTAGCCGAGTCTTTACCAGCCCTGAGGTACGAACCCACCGCGAAGCGGGTACGTGCCAGTTGCGCCGGTGAACTCGTGGTGGATACCCGCGCTGCCGTCTTGGTCTGGGAACCCCAACGCATCGTGCCGATCTATGCCGTGCCGGAATCCGCGGTCCTGATCCCTCTCACCACCTCGGGCGTGGCACCACAACCCGTCCCGGCGGGCGCGACGATGTTAACGCCCGATGATGCCTTTGCGCTGCACACCACCGCCGGCACGAGCCTGGACCTTGAGCTTCCCGGGCGTGTGCTAAAAGCCGCAGCCTTCCGGCCGGCGGATCCGGATCTGGCTCACCTGGTGCTGCTGGATTTTGCGGCCTTCGACTGGAGGGAAGAGGACGCTGAAATTCACACACATCCGCGTGATCCCTTCCACCGAGTGGACATCCTGGTCAGCAGCAGCCATGTCCGGGTGGAGCTTGAGGGCATGGTGCTGGCCGATTCCACCCGACCGCTATTACTTTTTGAGACCCACTTGCCCGCGCGGTATTACCTGCCGCGGGCGGATGTGAGATTTGATGCACTGGTCGCCACGCAGACCTCGAGCAGCTGCCCCTATAAGGGAACGGCCAACTACTGGGCACCGGGCAGCGGAGGCAAGAACGTGGCGTGGTCCTATGCTCATCCGTTGCCCGAATCATCCGCCATCGCCGCCCACGTTGCCTTTTATAACGAACGCACCGACATCATCGTTGATGGGCAGCGTTTGCCCCGCCCCATCACCCCCTTCGGCTAAGCGCCGCCACGGGTACTGGCTGAGACCGGATGTTGGATTGAGGACCGATGTTGGATGAGGCCGGATGTGACCTCCGGACCTCGGGCTGGGCCGGTAACGCGCCTTAGCTCAGCAGGATTGCATAACGGTGTTCAAGCAGTGGTGGGGTGAACTTGTACTCGGTTTTGGTGATCGCGGTATCGTGCCAGCCATGGCGCAGGTAGAGATCGATGGCACGCTGGTTTCCATCGGCCACCCACAGATAGGCCCGCCGATAACCCAATGCCAGCAATTGCGCACTGGCAGCCGACAAGAGCGCGCTGCCCAGCCCGTGACCCCAGGCATCGGGGTGCAGGTTTAACGCGAAAAGTTCCCCGGTATCGGTCTGAGACTTATCTCGGGGTTCACCCACCTGGCAAAAACCCACCACGTGGTTGGCGGAAACGATGACCAAGGGCGGAACCCCGGCACCACGCACTAGCGTTTCTCGCCAGCTGGCACCGATCCGCTGCTCATCCATCGCCTCCAGGAAATCCTGCCCAATGATCCCCCGGTAGGCCGCACGCCATGCCGCCACCAGCGCCCGGGCCATGGGCGCCGCATCCGCCACGGTGGCTTCGCGCACGATGACCGAGGATGAGCCGAGTTCGGTTTCAGGTTCCATGGGGTTGAGCGTAGCTCAGCGAGCATGGAGGTCACACAAGTCGCAGCTGGACCGTCCTTGGGAAAGGTTAAAAACTCAAGCCCGTGGAGTAAACTGGCTAGACGCCGGATGATGCTAGCTCAGGATCACTTTTGGCTTACGTCTAAGCACCCGAGAACGCCGAACCGACTGGGCACGATGAACAAAACGCAGCTTCGCATCGCGCTGATCCTCGCCGTCCCCTACGTGCTAGCACTGCTGCTGATCGCCTTTTGGCCAACACCGGTGGATCGTCCGGCCAGCGGAACCATCACGCAGGCGATTCGGTGGCTCCATGCCCACGGCATGCCCCGGTATATCGGTTACAACAAGATCGAATTCGCCGCGAACATCGCCCTTTTTATGCCCTTTGGTTACATCGCCAGCATCTGGGGGCGCAAGTGGTGGCACCCGATGTTAGCGGGTTTTGCCACATCATTCCTGATCGAACTGGGCCAGGAAATCTTGCTGCCCGAACGCGTCTCCTCGCTGCTTGACGTCGTTGCCAACGCGATGGGCGCGGCCCTGGGCTCGCTCTGTTTCTGGCTGGTGCGAATCCTGCACGAACGTCGTACCGCTCGCTCGGATCCCGAAGAACACCGCATGGGTGTCACCGAGTTGCTGCAGCACCAGCCCAACAGCACACCCGAAGATCCGGCGCTGCGCTAATCCCGTCGCCGGATACCTCGGGCAGAAACGACACGGGCCCCGGTCACCAAGCTCAAGGAGCTGGCGGCCGGGGCCCGTTAGTGGTGCCGTGTGCTTAGCGTGAACGGTAGTTCGGTGCCTCGACGGTCATCATGATGTCGTGCGGGTGTGACTCCTTCAGGCCCGCGGCGGTGATGCGCACGAACTTTCCACGGTTCTTCAGCTCGGGGATGGTGCGTCCACCGACGTAGAACATGGTCTGGCGCAGGCCGCCCACCAACTGGTGTGACACGGCCGAGAGCGGGCCGCGGTACGGGACCTGACCCTCGATGCCCTCGGGGATCAGCTTCTCGTTGGAGGGCACATCCGACTGGAAGTAGCGGTCCTTGGAGTAGGAGGTGTTTTTGCCGCGCGTTTCCATGGCACCAATCGATCCCATGCCACGGTAAGCCTTAAACTGCTTGCCATTCATGAACACCAGGTCCCCCGGGGATTCCGCGGTGCCGGCCAGCAAGGAGCCGAGCATGACCGAATCGGCGCCGGCAACCAGTGCCTTGCCGATGTCGCCCGAGTGCTGCAAACCGCCGTCGGCGATCACCGGAACGCCGGCCGGGATGGCGGCCTTGGCTGCCTCGTAGATGGCGGTGACTTGCGGTACGCCAACACCGGCGACGATGCGGGTGGTGCAGATGGAGCCCGGGCCCACGCCGACCTTGATGGCATCGGCGCCGGCGTCGATCAATGCCTGGGCACCCTCACGGGTGGCTGCCTGGCCGCCGATGACGTCCACGTGGGCCGCCGCCGGATCCTTCTTCAGGCGAGCGATCATGTCCAGCACACCCTGGGAGTGGCCGTTGGCCGTGTCGACAACCAGCACGTCGACGCCCGCATCGATCAGGGACATCGCACGGTCATAACCCTCGCCGAAGAAACCAACGGCCGCGCCAACTCGCAGGCGACCCTCGTCGTCCTTGGTGGCGAGCGGGTACTGCTCGGCCTTGTCGAAGTCCTTGACGGTGATCAAGCCCTGCAGCACGCCGTGGTCATCAACCAATGGCAGTTTCTCGATGCGGTGCTTGCCCAGCAGGTTGATCACTTCCTCGCGGGGTACCCCGACCTTGGCGGTAATCAACGGCATGGCCGTCATGACCTCGTAGACCTTGGTGGTCATGTAGGTTTCGCGCGGCACGAAGCGGGTGTCGCGGTTGGTGATGATGCCCAGCAACTTGCGGTTCTCATCAACCACCGGCAGGCCCGAGACACGGTAGTGCGCGCAGAGGTCGTCCCATTCGGCGAGCGTCGCGCCCGGGTTAACCGTCACCGGGTTGGTGATCATGCCCGATTCGCTGCGCTTAACCTGGTCCACCTGGTTGGCCTGATCCTCGATGGACAGGTTGCGGTGGATGATGCCGATGCCACCCTGGCGAGCCAGAGCAATGGCCATCGGAGCTTCGGTCACGGTGTCCATGGCCGCGGAAAGCAGCGGGATGTTGATATTGATCCGCTTGGTCAGGCGCGTGGTGGTATCAGCCTCCGAGGGGATCACATCCGTCGGGCCGGGAAGCAGCAGGACGTCATCGTAGGTGAGGCCTTCAAAGGCAAATGGATTGAATTCAGTCACGGGGGACCTTTCACGCCGGTGCGGGGATTGATTACATCCTAGAACGCTTCACCCGTTATCAGCATTCCCGCATCCGTGGGTGTGGTGAACGCAACGTTTGAATGTCGATGTCTGGGCCTCGGTGCGCGATCACAACTCGTCCACCGTGCGGCCACCGCGTGCCGGGGCGAGGTGGCCAGCGGGGAGATAAATCCGTCGCTTCCTCGGCGAGCGCCGCGCCCTCTCGAGCTATGTACGGCATCAGGCCCTGATGAAAATCGCCGTGGCATTCGTCGAGTCGATCCCGGTCTGGCTGATCGATTGGATCATGTACCAATAGGAGTGCCCGAGCACTACCCCGGTGTCCAGCCACGACTGATTTGCGGTGGTGCGCCGGCGCACCGAACGCAGGTAGGTCGCCGTCGACTGGATGTACGGGAGGACGGAGCCCGTGGATTCCCACCGCCAGATCGCGATCTGTTTGATCGGTTCCCCGTTTGAACTGGAGATCCAGCTCAAACGCACCGCTGAGCCCTCGCGCACGGCCTGGGTGATGACCGGGGTATAGGGGCGAGTAGCGAGCAGCTGAGGGTAGGCGACCGGCAGGGCGGGCCGCGCGTAGTGGGCGGCCTTGAGGATCCCGATGGAGTTAAGTTTGTTCGCTCGCACCGCGGTGGTGTTGTAGTAGATCTGGCCACGCACTGCCGGGACGGCACGGCATTTGCTGACGTGGTCGCGCAGCTCGTTGGGATCTCCCCATGCGGGTGTAGCCGGGTCCCCCACCTTGTAGGCGGCCTCACCGGTGTAGAGCTTGACGTTGGTTCCGGCCACCTGTTTGGCCCACCAGTCGACCAGCACGTTGTAGTTGGCCGGCGGATAGCCCTGGTACCAATACAGCTGTGGAGCGATGTAATCCACCCAGTCATACTTCACCCAACCGCGAGTGTTGGCGTAGAGGGCCGAGTAGCTTTCCAGTCCGCTGGTGGCCGAGCCCAGGGAGCTGGAGGAACTGTTGCGCCAGATCCCGAAGGGGCCGATGCCGAAGACCACCCGGGGCTTGGCGGCTCTGATGGCGGTATGGGTGTCGCGAACAAACACGTTGATGTTGTTGCGTCGCCAGCTGGAAATGTCGGTGAAGGACCCCTGGTAGGTGGCGTAGGTCGACGAATCCGGGATCGAGGACCCCGACACCGGGTACGGGTAGAAATAGTCATCAAAGTGGACCCCGTCGACGTCGTAGCGTTTGACCATGTCGATGACCACGTTGCGGATGAAGGTACGGACCGCGGGGATACCGGGGTTGTAGTAACGGCGATTACCGTAGGCGAAGGACCAGCTGGGATTCAAGCGTGCCGGATGGCTGGCTACCAAGGAACTGAGCGAGGTATCCATGGACACGCGGAAGGGGTTGATCCAGGCGTGCAGCGCGATCCCCCGCTGGTGCGCTTGGGCGATCGCGTAGGCCAGCGGATCGTAGCCCGGGTCTTTGCCCTGGGTGCCGGTGAGGTATTTGGACCACGGTTCACCGAGCGTGGCCTTCCACATGCGGTCGGCGGCCGGGCGGACCTGCAGCAGTACCGCATTGAGGTTCCGGGAAACGGCAAGGTCAAGGATCGAGCGTAGTTCTGCCTGTTGGGTTGCCACGCTCAGTCCTGAGCGAGAGGGCCAGTCGATGTTCACCACACTGGCGGTCCACAGAGCCCGGAACTCGGCGCGTGGATAGGTGGTCGAGGCGAAGGTATTGCGTGAGGAGATGGTGTACACGTGGTTACGGATGACCGCTGCCGCCGCGGGAGCCGCCAATAATCCTGGACCGAGCGCGGCAGTGGTCAGGGTGATCACCGCCGCCGAAAGCACCGCCCTCCGGCTGATCGGATACCGCAGGGACAGGGACTCGGGTGCAGATGCCGCCTTCATGGCGTAGCCTCCGTTGGTGCTCATGGGGCACGACCCTATGTACGCCACAGGACCGTTTGAAGGCCAGAATACTCCACTTCCCTTTGTCCCCGAAACCCTTGATACATCACGCTTGTGTGACACTTCGGCCACCGGTTGGAGCTCCCCGAACTCCATCGCGGCGATGCCCGATGCGTTCGAAGAAGAAGCTTGTCAGCCTCTGAATGCGGCAAGGAACCGCTTTTCAAATTCCGCACCGGCACTCCGGGCGTAGGTGCTGGTGAGGTGGGATTGATCCAGATAGACCAGCACGTTGCCGATCACCGGCCGGCAGAGCGAATCGGGACACAACACCTCACTCATGTCCATGGTGGAAAAGTTCTTCCCCAACTCCCCGCTGGCGGCCAATTCCTCCAACGGATTCACCGCCGCCAGCAGTTCGGAGGCGGGGCTGGCACATCGGTCTGCCCCTGCCCCGTATCTATCCACACATTCCGGCGGTGAACTGGGCAAGCGTGGGGTGTCACGCAGGGAAACCACCGGGATGCCGGCATCTAGCAGGGGGCGGATCCCTACCACGTAATCGGGGACCACCACTTCCTGCTCGGCGGCGCTGCGGCCGGCTTCATCTTCACCGGCCGCGGTGAAGGTACCCAGAGTGATCACGGCATCGGGCTGATGGTCAAGGACATACTTCCCCGCCGCCCGATTAAAGGCACCACATTCCTCGCCACGGGTTTCGGACTCCCCACCAAAGCGGCACGACGGTTTCGTCAGGAGAATCCAACGCCAGCCCTGGTCTTGCGCCATGACATCCAGCGCACCGCTCCAGTGTTGGGCGTGGGAGTCCCCCATCAGCACGATGGTCTTGCTCGCATCGGGGTTCCCTCCCTGCTGACAGTATTCGATCTGTTCCGCCGTCGGCGCCCACTGCCCCGTGCACTCGGCACCAAAGTTCGACCACTGCTCATCGAGTTTGCTGGTCAGCGGGATCACCACGGCACCGGCCTCGGGTTCGGACTCGAATCCCGGGTCAAGGCTGCGCGCCCCGGGGTTATCCATCGCCGGTTGCGCGGCCGCCCGTAGTTCCTCGGCCGCCACCTTGTGTTCCCACCCGCCCAGCGGAAGCAGCACCACCGAGAGGAGGACGGCGATGCTCAGGCCCACGCGGCGGCGTTTGGCGGAGAGCCACGTCCACGAGCGCAGCGGCGATTCAACGATGCGCGTGGTGCCCCAGGCCAACAGCAGCGATACCAGCATCAGGCACAAGCCGGTGCCCACGGAGATTCTTTCGGCGCCGGATTCGGACAGGAAGAAGATCATCACCGGCCAGTGCCAGAGGTAGAGCGCGTAGGAGATGTTCCCCAGCCAGCCCAGGACGGGTAACGCCAACACGGTCTGCACGCCTCGTCGGTTCGGCGGGGCAGCGATGATGAAGGCCGCGGCGAGTGTTGGCCACAGCGCCAAGTAACCGGGGAATTCGTGCTCCACCTGCAGCACCATCCCGCAGCCGAGAATCGCGGCAAGGCCCAACCAACCCAGCGGCACACCGATGATGGCTGGAATCTTTTCGATCAGTGGCAGGAAGATGGCCAGCAGGGAGCCGAGGGCAAATTCCCATAATCTGGCCCCGGTGTCGAAGTACGCCCACTCTTGTGCCGCATCGGTGATGTAGATCGAGTAGGTGAGCGAAGCGATGAACACCAGAGAGAACATCACTCCCAGCACCATCCGGTAGCTCAGGGCGGGGAAACGAGCACGCAACGCCGTGAACATCACTAGGCCCGCGGCCAGCAGCAGGGGCCACAGAATGAAGATCTGCCCCTGAATGGATAGGGACCAGAAATGTTGCAGCGGGCTGGCCGTTGCGTGATCGGCGGCGTAGTAGTCAACGGACTCGCGAGCCAGCTGCCAGTTTTGCTGGTAGAAGAGGCTGGCGGTGATCTGTTCCATCATCGAGCTCCACCTGGCCTTGGGCAACAGGCTCACGCTGGCGGCGATGATCGCCAGGAAAACCACAACGGCAGCGGGCAGGAGCCGACGAAAAACGTTAAGCCAGTAACTCAGCAGGTTCAGGGGCCGACCGTTTTCGACCTTGCGGATGAAGGTGCCGGTGAGGAAAAACGCCGAGAGCAACAAAAATACGTCCACGCCGCCGGAGACCCGGCCAAACCAAACGTGGTACACCATCACCAGGACCACGGCCAAGGCTCGAAGCCCCTGGAGTTCGGGCCGGAAGCGGTTGACGGTGAGTGGGGAAGCTATTGGACTCCGCCCTGCCACGCTGGGCGCAGGAAAGGAATTCGACATCAGTACATCCTGATAGTTTGGTCAGTGTCCACCCCCGGAACGGTGGGTGCGGGTCTCCCACGCTATCAAACTTCGTTATTGGTTCGTTACATGGAATTCCCAGCCTTGTGTCGCCAAGACAAAACGCCGCCGGATCCCCTTCATGACCGCGCTGGTGCGCCGTCACGGCGTATCAACGAAGTATGGAAGGGATCCGGCGGCGCTAGCCGCACCACCTACATAGGTGTCAGGTGCTTAGTGCTGGTGTGCTGCTTCCGCGTCGGCGGCAGGCTTTTCGGCGACCAAGGTTTCGGTCGTCAACACCAGGGCAGCGATCGATGCCGCGTTGCGCAGCGCCGAACGGGTGACCTTGACCGGGTCGATGACGCCGGCGTTGATCAGGTTCTCGTACACGCCGCTCAGAGCGTTGAAGCCCTCGTTGGCGGGAGATTCGGAAACCTTGGCAACAACAACGTAACCGTCGAAGCCTGCGTTCTGAGCAATCCAACGCAGCGGCTGAACCAATGCGCGGCGTACGATGCCGACACCCGCTGCTGCATCGCCGGTGAGGGCGAGCACGGCCGGATCGGTATCCAAGACGGCAAGTGCGTCAACCAATGCGGTACCGCCGCCGGCAACAATTCCCTCTTCGAGGGCTGCACGGGTGGAGGAGACGGCATCTTCGATGCGTGCCTTGCGTTCCTTCAGCTCGACCTCGGTGGCTGCGCCAACCTTGATCACGCCGATGCCGCCCGAGAGCTTGGCAAGACGCTCGGAGAGCTTCTCGCGGTCCCACTCGGAATCGGTGCGGGTCAGTTCGGCCTTGAGCTGCGAGACACGGTCTGCAACATCCTCGGCCGTTCCGGCACCGTCAACGATGGTGGTCGAATCCTTGGTGATGGTGATGCGGCGAGCCGATCCCAATACCTCGAGGCCAACCTGATCCAGCTGGAGACCCAGATCCGGGGAGACTACCTGTGCACCGGTGAGGATCGCAATGTCCTGCAGCATCGCCTTGCGGCGGTCACCGAAGCCCGGAGCCTTGACGGCCACGGCGTTCAGGGTGCCACGGATCTTGTTCACCACGAGGGTCGAAAGGGCTTCGCCCTCGGTGTCCTCGGAAACGATGAACAGCGGCTTGCCTGCGGCAAGCACCTTCTCCAACAACGGCAAGAATTCTGCCACGGTGGAGATTTTTCCGGAGTTGACCAAGATCAGCGCGTCTTCGAGGACTGCTTCCTGGCGCTCCGGGTCGGTGACGAACTGCGGGGACAGGTAGCCCTTGTCGAACTGCATGCCCTCGGTGACAACCAGTTCAGTGGCGGTCGTGGAGGATTCTTCGATCGTGATGACACCATCGGTGCCCACGGTCTCGAAAGCCTTGGCCAACAGCTCGCCAATTTCTTCGTTCTGTGCGGAGATCGCGGCAACGTTAGCGACCTGCTGACCTTCAACCGGCACGGCGTTTTCGATCAGGCGTGCTGCAACTGCCTCGACGGAAACTTCAATGCCGCGCTTGATTTCGCCCGGTGCGGCACCCGCGGCAACATTGCGCAGGCCCTCCTTGACGAATGCCTGTGCGAGCACGGTGGCGGTGGTGGTGCCGTCGCCGGCAACATCGTTGGTCTTGGTGGCTACTTCCTTGGCCAGCTGCGCGCCAAGGTTTTCGTAGGGATCCTCAAGCTCAACTTCACGAGCGATGGTCACACCATCGTTGGTGATCGTCGGTGCGCCCCAGGCCTTGGCCAGCACCACGTTGCGGCCGCGTGGGCCCAAGGTGACCTTGACGGTGTTTGCGAGCTTGTCGATGCCCGCTTCGAGTGCGCGTCGCGCCTCTTCGTTAAAAGCTAGCTGCTTTGCCATGTCTTGCTCCTTATAAGCTGCATAAAGCCCCGGCCAGTGGCCGGGGCTTTATCAGGAAAACTACTTTACGACGATGGCCAGAACGTCGCGTGCCGAGAGCACCAGGTACTCTGCACCGCCGACCTTGACTTCGGTTCCGCCGTACTTGGAGTAGAGCACAACGTCGCCTTCGGCTACGTCAACCGGGACGCGGTTGCCGTTGTCATCGACGCGGCCGGGGCCTACGGCCACAACCTTGCCCTCCTGGGGCTTTTCCTTGGCGGAATCGGGGATGACCAGACCGGAAGCAGTGGTGGTTTCTGCTTCGAGCGGCTGGACGACAATGCGGTCCTCGAGAGGCTTAATGGAGACGGACATCGTCTCTCCTTTGCGTGAGTTACCAATGGTTTACGGGCCGTTCGGGTGGTACCAACCGTCGTCGCGGTGCCAGCTGGTGAATTACCTCAGGCTTTCAGCGTTTGTTGAGACAACAAACGCCACCACTGACTCTAGGCAACCATTAGCACTCGGTCAAGGCGAGTGCTAATTACGTCATCTTTTACGCGCTCGGCGCACAGCACCGCCCGAGCGTCAAACCCCATGGAATGCCAGCCGAATCGCCAACGTCGCGCTCTGGTGCGCGCGGGAAGGTGCCACCGACACTGGGCCAGATCGCTTCGACTTCACGCGGTCCACCCCTATTGTGTGAGCGTCCCTGGTCCTAGGATGGGCTGTACGTGCGGTTCGGCATCATCTGCTCTCACCGCGTGGCGCACCGGACGCCCTCGCCAGAGGTCCCCGGATGTGGTTTCCACCTTGGGGTTCAAATCACTGGCACCGACCGACAAGGTTGAGGTGCCCTTCCCGGCCACCCGACCAATCGGGCAATAGGCGGAACATACATCGCGTCCCGCCACCGTGAAAGCAGGGGATCTTTCTCATGACTCGTTCCGCGCCGTCTCGACGTTTAGCCCTTCTGGCGGCCAGCACCGCCGCCATCGTTCTTACACTCACCGGCATGACACCGGCGAGCGCAGCGGCCCCACCCACCGCACCAGATTCATCGCAGGTGGTGAACTACGTGAATCTGGGTGATTCCTATTCCGCGGGATTCGGTTCCGGTTCGCTGGTCAGCGGTCCGCTCCCCGGCTGCCTGCAGGGCAGCGGCCCATCACATGTCACGCAGATTGCCAGCACAGAGAACGTCAATCTGCTGGCTAATGCCGCTTGTGCGGGTTTGGGGACCGCGGAGATAGCCGAAGTCATCGGAGCGATTGGGGGTCAGCTGGGCGCGGCAGATTTGGTCACGCTGAGCCTAGGTGCCAACGATCTGAATATCCGCGGGCTGCTGACTTTCTGCAGTACGCCGGGCATGGATATTGCCTGTGATCAGGCTCTTGCTGCCGGCGCGCAGCTGATTCCTACCGTCGGCGCCTCAGCCCACCAAACGTTGGCCCTGCTGGATGCATCAACCAGTGGGCACATTCTGGTGTTGGATTACCCCAGACTGTTTACCGCCTCCGCTGGGGATCAGCCCCTGCTTTCTGCCGCTCGAGCCCGCGACCTGAACGCGCTCGGCGATTCGCTGAACAAGGCGATCAGAAACGCGACTCGGGGAACAAGCGCCAGCTTCATTTCCGTCCAGGGGAGATTCAACAATCACGGTTTGGGATCTACCGATCCGTGGATCTACTTCAACGCGGCCAATCTGAATGATCCGTTTAATCTGCACCCCACCACCACCGGTTACCTTCAGGGCTACTACCCGGCGGTTCGCAGTTACCTGAACCGGCTGCTGCCTTAGCCATAAGCGACGGCAGCGGGGCGCTGCGGCCTGTGGCAAGCACCCAGCGCCCCTCTGAACCGCGCCACGGCGAGACAGCCATCCGTACTAGGCTGGATCCCATGGCAAATCAAAACTCCGAGGCCGCAGCATCACAGCTGGCAATCCTGCTAACGCCCCCGGGATGGGAACTCCTAAACTCGATCGACCCCTCATCTGCCGGGACCAAAGAAGCAGCGCTGAACCTCAACTTGACGTTGCGCAAGGCCGGGCACCCGGTGGAGCTGGTCACCGCCGTGGTGCAGCAGGCGCAATTGCGCTCCAAGGCCCGGGTGAAGTTTGGCCCGTTTGCCGACCGCATGGTGTTTACCCCTGCCGGCCTGGAACAAGCCACCCGGCTTAAGCTCGCCGGGCTACACGCTCAGCGTTATACCCGCGCAGGCATCACCAAGGTTGCCGATTTGGGGTGCGGCATTGGCGCGGACTCCCTCGCACTGGCCAGCGCGGAGATTGACGTTACGGCCGTGGAGCTTGATGAGACAACCGCGGCCGCCGCCACACTGAATCTCATGCCGTGGCCCAGCGCCACGGTGGTGAACACCGACGCCATGGACTTCGATCTCACCGGGTTCACCGGGGTATGGCTAGATCCCGCCCGGCGCACCACAGACACCTCGGGCACCTCACGAATTTTTGATCCCGAAGCCTTCAGCCCTCCCCTGTCCTTCGTCGAATCGCTGGCCGATCGGGGGCTCGCCGTCGGCGTGAAAATGGGACCGGGTCTTCCGCATGCCGCGGTGCCAAAGACCTGTGAGGTTCAGTGGGTGTCGATCAATGGCGACGTCACCGAGGCAGCCCTCTGGTTCGGTCCGCTGGCCCGCCCCGGTGTCCGCCGAGCGGCCCTGGTCATCGGCGAGAACGGGGCCACCGAGCTGACAAGCAACACGGATTTTGATCCGGATGCCGCCCTGCGCGGTGACGTCCCCGTCGGAGAGATTGATGCTTACATCCACGAACCCGATGGCGCGGTGATTCGCGCGGGTCTGATCGATGAGTTGCTGAAGCAAACCGGTGGGCACCTCATTGATGGGCACATCGCCTACTTCAGCACCGCCGAATCGATCTCCTCCCCGATGGCCAAGAGCTACCGAGTCCTGGCCATCCGCCCGTACCACGTGAAAAACCTTCGGGCCTGGGTGAAGAGTGAAAAAATTGGTGTGCTGGATATCAAGAAGCGCGGCATGGATGTGACCCCGGAGGAATTGCGCAAGATTCTGCTGGCCGGCACCGGGAAGGATGCCAAGAACAAAGCAACCTTGATCCTTACCCGCGTGGGAGATACGCGTCTGGCCATCGAGGTCGAACCGGTCTCCTAGCAACGTGAGCACAATTACTCGGTCATGACTCGACAAAACCGTGCCATGGCGCATCAACGGCGCACAGTGCTCGCTTTCGCTCGATAGACTTACGATAACAATGCGGCGGTTTCGCCGTTATCGACATGGAGGTTCGGTGCAGATAGATTTCGCGTCATCACGCCAGTCCACACTTGGTGTGGAGTGGGAAGTGGCTTTGGTGGACCGCAATACCTCCGATCTGCGTTCGGTCGCCGAGGAAGTGTTAGCCGAATTGCACCGCCTTCATGGGTCCCTCGGTGTTGATGAGGAACATCCGCATGTCAAGCAGGAACTCCTGCTGAACACCGTGGAAATTGTCACCGGCGTCTGTGAGACGGTGGCCGAAGCCAAGACCGAGTTGCACGACAATTTGGCTGCCATCCGCGAGGTCACCGACCCCATGGATATCGATCTTTACTGCGCAGGTTCCCACCCCTTCGCCCCACCGAAGCTGCAGCCGGTCACCGACAAGGACCGCTACGCCAAGATGATTGACCGCACCCAATGGTGGGGTCAACAAATGGTCATCTACGGGGTACACGTTCACGTGGGCCTCGACTCACGAGCCAAGGCCCTGCCGGTGGTCGATGGGCTGATCAACTATCAGGCGCATTTCCAGGCGCTCAGTGCCTCCAGCCCCTTCTGGGGTGGGGAAGACACCGGATATGCCTCGCACCGCGCCCTGATGTTCCAGCAGCTACCCACCGCCGGCATCCCGTATCACTTCCCCGAGTGGGAGCAGTACGAGGCCTATGTCGCGGATATGCTGCACACCGGGGTCATCGACGACATTTCAGAGATCCGCTGGGATGTGCGCCCGGTCCCCCGCTTCGGGACCGTGGAGATGCGCATCTCCGATGGGCTCTCCTCATTGCAGGACATCGGTGCCATCGCCGCCCTGACTCAATGCCTGGTACACGACATGTCCACCACCATCGACAACGGTGGAACCATACCGGTCATGCCGCCGTGGTACCGCGTGGAAAATAAGTGGCGGGCCGCCCGCTACGGCATGGAAGCGATCATCATCCTCAACGCCGCCGGCGACGAAATGCTGGTCACCGAGCACCTGCGCCAGGAATTGAAGCGGTTGGCCCCGGTCGCGGCGGAGCTGGGCTGCAGCGCCGAGCTCGCCGATGTGGAGCGCATTATCAAGGGCGGCGCCGGTTACCAGTGGCAGCACAAGGTTGCGGCGGCTCACGGTGGCAACCTGCGCGAGGTCGTTAAGGACAACGTCCGACGCATGCATCTGGCCTAGCCCAGAAGACACAATAGCTGGCACGACGAAGGGCGGCAGTTCTGAACTGCCGCCCTTCGTCATGCCCAACAGCAGTGTCTGCGCAACCGGCCTAGGCAGCCAGGGAAATCAGACTCACCGGTTGTCCCGAATCGGTGGAGAAGCCCAACCCCGTGGGGGTGATGCCGGCTGCCACCAATTGGGCGCCGAGCGCTGCGACCATGGCCCCGTTATCCGTACAGAGATCCCGCGGCGGGACCCGCAGCGTGATGCCGGCCGAGGCGCAGCGAGCAGCAAGTAGCGCGCGCAGCCGGGAGTTGGCGGCAACACCGCCGCCCAGCAGCAGGTTCTCTATCCCGTGTTCCTTGCAGGCGCGCACCGCCTTGGAGGTAATCACGTCGACAACTGCTTCTTGGAAGGACGCGGCAATGTCCGCGACGGGAACCTCTTCGCCGCGTTTCTGGTACTGCTCAACACAGCGGGCCACGGCGGTTTTCAGTCCGGAGAAGGAGAAGTCGTGGCGGTGCTTGCCGGGTTCCTCGGCAGAACCCACAAACTTGGGTAGGGTCAGACCGCGCGGGAAACGGATGGCCTTGGGGTCACCCTCCTTGGCCAGCGCATCGATGACCGGTCCGCCCGGGTATCCCAAACCCAGGAGGCGGGCCACCTTGTCATAGGCTTCACCCGCCGCGTCATCAATGGTCGCCCCGAGCAGACGCACGTCGTCGGTGAGCGAATTGACCTGCAGTATTTCGGTGTGGCCGCCGGAGACCAAGAGTGCGCCAAGCTTTTCGGGCAGCTGGCCACCGTTTAGGACCCCCACCCCCACATGGGCCACCAGATGGTTGATCGCGTACAGCGGCTTGCCCGTGGCCAGCGCCAAGGACTTGGCTGCCGCGACACCCACCATCAGGGCACCGGAGAGCCCCGGCCCGCTGGTCACGGCAATCGCATCGATGTCCGCAAGCTTGACCCCTGCCTCTTCAAGCGCCGCCTCAAGGGTGGGGACAAAGGCATCCAGATGGGCGCGGGAAGCAATCTCGGGGATGACCCCGCCGAAGCGGACGTGCTCCTCCATCGAGGAGGCCACGGCGTTAACGAGTAGGTCGGTGCCTCGCACAATACCCACCCCCGTTTCGTCGCAGGAGGATTCAATGCCAAGAACGAGTGGTGCTGAAAGGGACATGTCACCAATTTTAGGTCCGCGACCCCGATTTTCACGAAGCGGGCACCGCGGCGGTGGCAGCGATCACGTCGCGGTGATGAGCACCTTGCGCATGATGATGGCATCGACACCCTCGCGGTAGTACCCCTTGCGGCGATGGATGGCCTCAAACCCGTGACGTGCATACAGCCCCTGGGCCCGGGGATTATCCTCTCGAACCTCCAGTAAAAGATCGGTGGCGTTGGCGTTGCTGGCTCCGGTGATCATGAGGCGCAGCAGATGGCTGCCGATGCCTCGCCCCTCAGCCTCGGGGCGCACGGCGATGGTCTGGACATCGGCCAGGGGCAGCACACACATCATTCCGGCATAGGCGATGATCCGCGTTCCGTCACTGACCACCCAATAGGTTCGCGTGTCGTGCTGCGCCAGTTCGTCGTAAAACATCTCCAACGGCCAGGCGTCGGTAGGGAACAATTCCTTTTCCAACTCCCAGACCTCAGGCACATCGGCGGGCACCATGGCCCGAGTCTCCATTCCTGGCACGGCCAAGGAATCGCTTGAGACGTTCACAGCAGCTTGCCCTTCATCACGGCCGGGACCTTGGCATCGGACTCGCGCAGGTACAGCGGTTCGGTGCTCAGCAGCTCACGGCCCGCGGCCAGCGAACGGGCGGCGCTGGTGCCCAAGGACTCGGCGCTGGGATGCGCCTGGTCGAATCCCGGGACCACCGTCGCACCGATGGCAGTCAGGCGCTCGGCGTACAGGCCAGCACCGGCTCCAAAGGTCGGCAGCGGCGGTAGTTCTTCGGCGATGCTCACGTGCGGTCCATCGGCCAATAGTCCATCGTGGTGGTACCTAGCCCAGTAGAGTTCCTTGCGCCGTGCATCAATGGCGACGGTGAAATCACCCGTTGGTTCGGTGGCTACCGCTTCCAGCGCGATGGCATCAAGGCTCATCACCCCATGCAGGGCAACGTCCCAGACGAAGGCCAGAGTTTTGGCACTGGCCAGGCCAACACGCAGCCCGGTGAAGGGCCCGGGGCCAACACCCACCACGACGGCGTCGGGCAGCACGGCCCCGGCGTCCCGCAGCAGTGCCTCGATGGCTGGGGCCAAGACCTCGGCATGGTCATTACCCACGAGCGAAGTGAAGGAACCGAGCACGGCAACGTCATCGCCGGTAGTTTCCAGCAACGCGGCGGAGGCATTGGCTGAGGTATCGATGGCCAGTAACAGCATGTGTGTAGTTTTCCCTTAGCTTCTGAAGTGTGTGAGTAGTGCAGCAAGCTGCGGATCGTTGGCCCAGCGTGGTCCCACCGCTCTGAGGCTGATGGTGCGCTGTTCGTCCTCATCACCTTCGGAGAAGTCGAAGACCAATTCCTCGTCAATCTCTGCCGATCCGGGACGTTGCAGCACGATCTCCAGACGCGAGTCGCTGAGTTGTTCGACCTTGTCCGCGCCCCATTCCACGACCGTGACGGAGGTGCTGAGGCTGGATTCGAGATCGAGGTCATCAACTTCGACGGCGGTGGCAAGCCGGTAGGCATCTACGTGCACCAGGTCCGGCCCCTCCCCCAAGGTCGGGTGGATACGCGAGATCACGAAGGTCGGAGAGATGATGCCCTCGCGCACTCCGAGGCCCAGTCCCAGTCCCTGGGTGAAGGTAGTTTTCCCGGCTCCCAATTCACCGGTCAGCACCAGTAGGTCTCCGGCACGAAGGATGGCGCCCAGGGCTCGAGCAAAGTGATGGGTTTCTTCAACACCGTTAACGATCAGCTCCGACGAGGTGCCCTTCTCACTCACCGGATTCACCCCAGCTTCCCTCGACCAGTCGGCGGGGCACGCGGGGGGAAATACGCGTGACGATCTCGTAATTAATGCTTCCTGCGGCATCCGCCCATTCGGTCACCGACGGTCCACCCTCACCAAAGAGGATGGCCGTGGCACCGAGGATGGCTGCCACGTCAATATCCGGTCCAAGATCCACCACAAATTGATCCATGGCAATGGTTCCGCGCACCAGGTACGTTTTGCCCAGAATGGATACCGGAGCATTATTCGCCGTACGCGGCAATCCGTCGGCGTAGCCCATCGGGATCAGCCCCAGGTACGTTTCTTCACTCGTGTGATAGTGCAGGCCGTAGCTGACGCCCTGTCCCGCTGGCACCTTTTTCACGTTGGCGATGCGGCTTTCCAGCGTCATGGCCGGACGTAACCCGTAGCGTGCGGGGTCTTCTCCCGCGAAGGGGCTCAAACCGTAAAGGCCGAGTCCGAGCCTGACCATGTCGTAGTGGGCATCGGGGCGCGAGAGGATCGCGGGAGTGTTTGCGATGTGGCGTACCTCAAGGTCGAATCCAGCGTCTTCGGCCAGGGCAACGGCTTCGTTGAAGGCCTTGAGTTGCTCGTCGGTTTCGGGGCGTTCGGGTTCATCGGCAACAGCAAGATGGGAGAAAACGCCGACCACCCGCATCAGCCCGTCGTCTTGGTAGCTGGCCGCGCGTCCCAGAAGCTCTTCCCACTGTGCCGCGGTGCTGCCATTGCGCCCCAGACCCGTATCAATTTTGAGGTGAACTCGGGCCGGTTGGGCAGCTGCCTGTGCGGCATTGGCTACGAGGTCAAGTTCCCAACCCGAAACGGCCAGATCGATGTTGGCGGAGATGGCTGCCTCGAACGGGGTTCCATCGGTATGTAGCCATGCGAGCAGGGGTACCTCCAGGCCTGCTGCGCGTAGTTTCAGTGCTTCGGTGACATGTGCGCAGCCCAGCCAGGAGGCACCGGCCTGGATTGCTGCCCGGCTCACGGCGACGGCTCCGTGCCCGTAGCCATCCGCCTTGACCACTGCCATGACAGCTGCCGGGGCTACAAGTTCGCCCACGCGCTTCACGTTTTCCCGAACGTTGGCCAAGTCGATAACGGCTCGGCGTTCCCAGTGAGACTTCGTTGTCTCATCCGCGGCGGGATATGGATTTTCGGACTGGTGGGAAGTTTGTGCGCTCACGTATCTATCATCCCACTTTCAATGCGGGGCTTGATTCATTGGCACGCTGTCAGCAACCGGGCTGATTCGATCGGGTACACAAATGGCGATGCCCCGGTGCGCTGATCATGAGGATCAGCGCACCGGGGCATCGCCGTGGTGGTTTATAAATGGACTAGGAAGTTCGACTACGCAATTCGTCGCGAATTTCGGCTAGCAGTGCAAGCTGCGGGTCGACTTCAGCTTCCGGCTCTTCGACACCAAGACGGGCATCACGCATGTCGGCGAGGTGCTTCATCGGTACTACGACGAAGAAGTAGATGGCGGCAGCAATGAGAATGAAGTTCACCAGAACGGTCAGGAAAGCACCGATCTTGATGGCGACTCCGGAACCGATCGTGATAACCAGGAAGTTATCGAAGTTCGGCGAACCGACCAAGGCTGCGATCAATGGCATGAGAATGTTCTCAACCAAGGCGGTGATCACGGCGCCAAAAGCGGCACCAATGACGACGGCGACGGCAAGGTCAACGACGTTGCCTTTCATTATAAATTCTTTGAATCCCTTGAGCATGTGCCTAGCTTTGCACACAATGTCTGTGGTCAACAGGTAATACACAGGTATTTCTCAATTTATTTGCTTACCATTCATCGTTCGTTTTGATCGATCAGATCTTGCGCAGCAACATGCGACGGATCGAGTGATCTGCCGATTTACTCAAAACGAGTTGCGCACGACCACGAGTGGGAATCACGTTCTCCCGCAAGTTTGGTTCGTTAATACGCTTCCAGATACCGTGCGCCGTCTCCCGCGCTTCCTCATCACTGAGCGAGGCGTAGCGGTGGAAGTACGACGCGGGATCCGAGAACGCTCCGGAACGAAGTCTCATGAAACGGCGGATGTACCACTCTTCAATATCTGCGGTCCGCGCATCGACGTACACCGAGAAATCAAAGAAGTCACTCAACGCCAGACCGGCGGTGCCATCAAGTCGCGCGCGGGCGGGTTGCAACACGTTCAGGCCCTCAACGATCAGCACCTGCGGGGATCGCACCACAACTTCTTTTCCGGGAATGATGTCGTAGCTCAGGTGCGAGTACCAAGGCGCACGAACCTCCGGGGCACCCGATTTGACCTCGGAGACAAAGCGCAGCAATCGACGTCGATCGTAGGACTCCGGGAAACCCTTGCGGTGCATGATGCCCCGCTGCTCCAGATCCGCATTCGGATACAAGAAGCCATCGGTGGTGATCAGCTGCACATCGGGGGTGTCGGGCCAGCGCCGCAATAGTTCCTGCAGGACGCGGGCGGTGGTGGACTTACCCACGGCCACCGATCCGGCAACACCAATAACAAAGGGAGTGCGACGCGTTGATTCACCGAGGAAGGTATTGGTGGCCTGATGCAGCGAGGCCGAGCCCTGAACATAGAGGTTTAACAATCGTGAGAGTGGGAGATAAACCTCGCGCACCTCGGAAAGATTCAGTGTTTCGCCGAGCCCACTGAGGCGCATCAAGTCGGCTTCATCCAGGGGTTGCTTGATCTCATTGGACAATCGCGCCCACGTTTGGCGGTCCAATTCAACGAAGGGTGTTGCACTGTAGTCGACCGCTCGCTGTCCATTCACGCCTTGAATTGTGCCAACAACTGACCGGTAATCCCAAACTTCACGATTTGGCCATACCTTGTTGGCGTGGTTATACCCACATGTCTTTTTAAGCTATCAGCGGGGCAAATGCACCCTGTACATCCCGGGGCACGGTAATCTTTTCCTCATGTGTGGAATCGTTGGATACGTAGGTAATGCTGGCCGAGCAGCCAATCATGGTGCGCTCGATGTGATTCTTGAGGGACTGCGACGCCTCGAGTATCGCGGATACGACTCGGCCGGACTTGCCGTTGTCACCGATGCGGGAATCAGTTCGCGCAAGAAGGCGGGCAAGCTCGTCAACCTTGTCGACTCGTTGGAAGCAGATGCTCTGCCGGCATCACTGACCGGAATTGGCCACACTCGTTGGGCCACCCACGGCGGCCCAACCGATGGCAATGCTCACCCTCACCTGGCCGATGAAGGCAACCTCGCGTTGATTCACAACGGCATCATCGAAAACTTTGCCGAGCTCAAGGGCAAGCTGCGCGCAGACGGCGTCGAATTCCTTTCCGAGACTGACACCGAAGTTGCAGCAGCACTGCTCGGATCCGTCTACCGCGGCGAAGGCGCCGGTGACCTCACCCGCTCCATGGAGCTCACCGCCCGCCAACTTGAGGGTGCCTTCACCCTGCTGGCCGTCCACGCCGAGCACCCCGGCGTCGTTGTAGCCGCCCGCCGTAACTCCCCGTTGGTATTGGGACTGGGCGACGGCGAGAACTTCTTGGGTTCCGACGTGTCGGGCTTCATCGACTTCACCCGCCGCGCCGTAGAACTGGGCCAGGACCAGATCGTCACGATCACCCCGGATTCCCACACCATCACCGACTTCGCCGGCAACCCGGCCGAAGGCAAAGAATTCACCGTTGATTGGGACGCTGCCAGCGCCGAAAAGGGCGGCTTTGGTTCCTTCATGGAGAAGGAAATCTTCGACCAGCCAGCCGCAGTTGCCGACACCCTGCTGGGTCGCTCGGACGCCTTCGGACGCCTGACCCTTGATGAACTACGCATCTCCCCCGAGGAACTGGCAGCAGTCACCAAGATTGTTGTGCTCGCTTGCGGTACTTCCGCCTATGCGGGTTCGGTAGCCAAGTACGCCATCGAAAACTGGTGCCGTATCCCGGTCGAGGTCGAGTTGAGCCACGAATTCCGTTACCGCGATCCGATCGTGGATGCCAATACCCTGATCGTTTCCATCTCCCAGTCGGGCGAAACCATGGATACTCTCATGGCAGTGCGTTACGCCAAGGAGCAGGGCGCGAAGACTCTGGCCATCTGCAACACCAACGGCTCCACCATCCCGCGTGAATCCGATGCCGTGCTCTACACCCACGCCGGACCAGAAATTGCCGTCGCTTCCACCAAGGCATTCCTGGCCCAGATCACCGCCACCTACCTGTTGGGCCTGTACCTGGCTCAGTTGCGTGGCAACCTGTTCTCCGGACAGATCAAGGACATCCTGGCCGATCTTGGTAAGATCCCGGCCAAGATCCAGGACATTCTGGACCGCAGCGAAGAGATCAAGTCGCTGGCACGCTCGATGAAGGACAACGAGTCGGTGCTCTTCCTGGGCCGCCACGTGGGCTACCCCGTCGCTATGGAAGGCGCGCTGAAGCTCAAGGAAATCGCTTACATTCACGCGGAAGGCTTTGCCGCTGGCGAGCTGAAGCACGGTCCGATCGCCCTGATCGAGCAGGATCTTCCGGTCTTCGTGGTGGTTCCATCACCGCGCGGCCGCGACTCGTTGCACTCCAAGGTGGTTTCCAACATCCAGGAAGTGCGCGCCCGTGGCGCCAAGACCTTGGTCATTGCGGAAGAAGGCGATGAGTCGGTTCGCGATTACGCGTCGTTCGTCTTCTACGTCCCGGAGACTCCGGTGTTGTTGATGCCGCTGCTGTCCACCGTTCCGTTGCAGCTCTTCGCCTGCGAACTGGCCTCGGCCAAAGGTCTTGACGTTGATCAGCCGCGTAACCTGGCCAAATCGGTCACCGTCGAGTAAATCAACGGTTTTTTTCTTCGCGTCATCACCGTGTGGTGCAGGAGCTTCCCCATGGGGCGGCACCTGCACCATCGGTGCTTAACGCCCGTTTTGGCTCAACGCGTCCTTGTGGATACCCTGCAGGAATTGTGCCTGCGCGAGGTGCGCCGTCACCTCGCCTAATATGCTGACCAAGCGCGCCAGGGCCGTCACCGGTGGATTCCAGCGCCGGTCAATGACCGTATCAAGGTCCTGCTCGGTGAGGCGGTCAAGGACGCTCAACGTCAGGTGATGGACGTCCTGGTGATAACCGAGTAGGTATTCACCGTCGTACATCCCGAAGTCCGCCACGGCGTCACTGTTCTGCCCATACCCGGTTTCCATTAACGGGTAGGACAGATTAAACGTGGTGGCCCAACCCTTTGCAACCCAACACTGCTCGAGTGATTCCTCCGGGCCAAGGCTCAGGGCCAGATGCGTGAAGTGGTCATCCTGGACTCGACTCAGGTGCCAGATCAGCCAGGCCATCGAGTTGCTATTGGCACTGGCCCGGAATCGGAGCATTCGCGGTTCGGCCGCTTCCAAGAGTTCTTCTAGGCCCTCGTGCGCGCGAGAAAATCCGTCCCGCAGCAGGTCTATGGCTTGCGATTCGCCCTCGGTTGGCCGGTCTGTGCTGCCCATGATTCACGGTTCCTTCCACCGCCTACCGGGTGCAAGCGGTGCCAAGAAGCATACGCCCCATTTATCCGGTGGGATCGGGCGCTGCACCACGCGAGCTAAACTCGAAGGCATGATCGTGGGAATTGGTGTTGATGTTGTTCAGGTGTCGAGGTTCAAGGCGCAGTTGGAGCGGACCCCCGCCCTCCTAGAACGGCTTTTTGTCCCGGATGAGCGCGATCTACACGTGCGCTCCCTCGCTGCACGTTTTGCGGCCAAGGAAGCCATCGCCAAGGCCCTTGGCGCACCGGCCGGGATGAACTGGCAACACTGCACCATCAAGAAGGACGCTGCGGGTGACCCCTATGTGGTCCTCGACGGTTCGGTTGCCGAGGCCGCCGAGGCCAAGGGCGTGATGCACTGGCATCTGTCGATGAGTCACGATGGGGACCTAGCCACCGCCATGGTGGTTGCCGAACGTTAAGAACACCTCGGTTCCGGCGCGAAGCGCCGCTGCTGACCTGCAGGAATTTGCGCTCACGGTTGGGTATTCTGAACGTATGATCCCCGTCTATGCAGGTTCCCACGTTCGAGATGCCGAGACCGCACAGCTCAAGGATGCAAACGACACCACATTGATGCGTCTGGCCGCCGACGCGCTGGCACATCAAGCCGTGTTGATGCTCAAGAGCGATGGCGGACGTCTCTACGGCGCCCGGGTGCTGGGCCTGATCGGACCGGGAAACAATGGTGGGGATGGACTCTTTGCTCTGGCCGCACTGGCCAAGCGCGGGGTACGTGCCACTGCCGTACTGCTCGCCCCTCAGGCGCATGCTCAGGGCCTTGCTGCGCTTGTGCGCTCCGGAGGACGCACGACGACCGCCAAGCACCTAGACGAGCTCCTGATGGATACCGACTTGGTCGTTGATGCCCTCTACGGCACCGGATTACGCCCCGGCGCCGAGCTACCAAAAATCCCGAGCCGGGTGCGGGTACTGGCCGCCGACATCCCCAGCGGCGTGGATGCAAACACCGGAGCAGCAGCTCCCAGCGTGATTCGCGCGGATCGCACCGTATGCTTCGGCGCCCTGAAGACCGGTCTGGTGGTGGGCTCCGGGCATCTGGTCTCCGGAAGCATCCACATCACCGATGCAGGGCTAACGGATCACCTGCCGAAACCCGATGCCTGGGTGGTGCAGGGCGATGATCTAGAGCTTTTGTTGGATCGTGATCAGAGTTGGGCAGCGGCCGGCGCACACAAGTATCAGCGTGGCGTGTTGGGGCTGCTGGCGGGATCCGCGAAATATCCCGGTGCTGCGGTACTCACCGCCCGCGCCGCGGTCGCCAGCGGCCTCGGTCTGCTGCGCACCGTGGTCCCGGAAGCGGTCGCCACGGCACTGACCACACAGGTCCCCGAATCTGTCCCGCTGAACACCGAAGAGCTCACCGCCCTGCTGGCGCGAAACCGCCGCAACGGACGTGCCGGAGCGACGCGCATTTCGGCATGGGCCATCGGCCCGGGTCTGGTTGACAACCCCGAGACGCGTCAGTACTTGGACCAGATCCTCGCCGCCAACAATCCGTGTGTGCTTGATGCTGGTGCCCTGGCGATGCTGGAGCCGGGCGAACACCACCAATTACGCATTCTTACCCCGCATGCCGGGGAGCTGCACTCGCTGCTGGCTAAGGCCGGCGTCAGGGTCAGCGCAACCGACATCGCCACCGACCCGATCCGTTGGGCCCGCTGGGCGGCGGTGGCCTATGACTGTGTCATCTTGCTCAAGGGTTCGGCCACCATTTGCACCGCGCCCGACGGCTACGCGCTCATCGTCCATGCCGCGACCCCGGATTTGGCCACGGCCGGCAGTGGGGACGTGCTCACCGGGATCCTGGGCACGCTGCTCTCGGCTGCCTCCTTCCCGTCGGAGACCGGAGCCGACCCAGTGACCCAGAGTCACCGCCTGACCGAGTTGGCCGCAGCGGGGGCGCTCATCCACGCGCATGCCGGTGCCCTGGCCGCGGCCGAGGGCACACTCAGTGCCGTAGATCTTCTGCAGGAACTCCCCCGTGCCGCTCGCCAGCTAGGGCTCTAAGCCAGCAATGCGCTACGTCAAGACAAGATAAGAAAAGACGAGGCAAGGGGCCAGTTCATGGAACTGGCCCCTTGCCTCGTCGTGGGGTACTGCCGGGACTGGTTCGTCAGCTCGTGTCCTAGAGCTGGCCGTCCAGCGGAGCGTAGTGCTGGCCCATGCCCACCAGTTCCCACCCGGCGGCTTCCCAGACAGAACGGTTGAGCACATTGCGTCCGTCGATGATCTTGCGCGCACCGACCAGGGGCTCCAGGTCCGCTGGCAGCAGGGTCTTGAACTCATCCCATTCGGTCAAAAGCAGGACCAGGTCCGCATCCCGCACCGCCGCGGCAAGATCCGGGGCATAGTTCAGGCGCGGGAAGCGGGAGGCGGCGTTGGTATTGCCCTGAGGGTCATACACCGACACCTCGGCTCCAGCGTTAAACAGCCGGACGGCGATATCCAGTGCCGGTGAATCGCGCACGTCATCGGAATCCGGTTTGAAGGTGACACCCAGAACCGCAATCTGTGCCCCGGCCAACTGGTCCTTGAGCATGGTCCGTGCCAGGCGCACCACGCGTTCGCGCCGGCGCAGGTTGATCTCATCGACTTCGGCCAGAAAACCCATGGTGTGTGTCAGCCCGAGTTCGCTGGTGCGTGCCTGCAAGGCTCGGATGTCCTTGGGCAAGCAGCCGCCGCCGAAGCCCACCCCGGCGTTGAGGAATTTTCGCCCGATGCGGGCATCGTAACCCAGTGCATCTGCCAGTACGGTGATGTCACCTCCGATGGTCTCGGTGACCTCGGCGAAGGAGTTGATGAAGGAGATCTTGGTGGCCAAGAACGCGTTGGCAGCGACCTTCACCAGTTCAGCCGTTTCGAAGTCGGTGACAATCAGCGGCGTGTTGGCCTCGAGGGCTTGGGCGTAGACGACGCGTAGGGTCTCTTCGCTGTGTGCATCGGTGCAGCCAATGACCAAACGGTCAGGGGACATGGTGTCCTTCACGGCGAAGCCCTCACGGAGGAACTCGGGATTCCAAGCCAACGAAATCTGTGCGTCGGGGTGTGCGTGGGTGCCAATGATTGACTCAAGGCGCCGCGCTGTTCCCACCGGCACGGTTGACTTGCCCACGATCAGTGCCTTGCCCCTGATTCTGCTGGCCAGTTCGGTGACCGATGCATCAACAAAACGCATGTCGGCCCCGTGGCCGTCGGCGCGTTGCGGGGTTCCGACGCCGATGAAATGAACATCGGCCCAGGAGGCAACCTCGTCGTAGTCGGTCGTGAAGCGCAGCCGACCGGACGCAACGTGCTTTTCCAGCAGCCGATCAAGACCGGGTTCATGGAAGGGCAATTTTCCGGCCGAAAGGGCCTTGATCTTGGCCGGATCAACGTCCACGCCGATGACCTCAAAGCCCAATTCCGCCATGCAGGCAGCGTGTGTAACACCGAGGTAGCCGGTGCCCACCACCGAAATCTTTAAGCTCATAATCCCCGAGTACACCCTTCAAGAATGGTGGGGTCACGGCGTCGTGGCCGTAACCCTTAGGACAAACACCACCGAGTCTAGAAGCAGCTTCCGCTTGGCGCCGTTTCTAGACTCGGTGTGTTGTACAGCTGGTGTGGAATTTAGAGTGCGAGTTCCTGCGAAACAACTTCGGCCAGCGATGTGGCCAGGGCCTGCGCTACGTCGTGCGAGGTGGCTTCCACCATCACGCGAACCACCGGTTCGGTGCCCGAGGGGCGCAACAGTACGCGCCCGCTCTCACCCAGTGCTGCTTCGGCCGCGCCAATCGCGGAATTGAGCACCGCGTTCTGCGGTGCTGCAGCCTTGTTGACGCCCTTCACGTTGATCAGTACCTGTGGCAGCACGGTCATCGCGCTGGCAAGTTCTTTTAGCGTTTTGCCCGTCGCCTTGACGCGTGCGGCAATGAGCAGGCCCGTCAGAACGCCGTCGCCGGTGGTGGCGTGATCGGCAAAGATCACGTGGCCGGACTGTTCTCCACCGAGGTTGAAGGCGCCTTCGCGCATGCCCGCTAGAACGTAGCGGTCTCCGACGCCGGTTTCCTTGACGGTAACTCCTGCTTCACGCATCGCGATTTTCAAGCCCAGGTTACTCATCACCGTGGCGACCAAGGTGTTGTCCTTCAGGATGCCGCGTTCCTTCATGTCGGTGGCCATGATCGCCATGATCTGGTCACCATCCACGATGTTTCCTTCGTGGTCAACGGCCAGGCAACGATCGGCGTCGCCGTCGTGGGCGATGCCTAGGTCGGCACCGTTATCCAATACTGCCGCCTGCAGACGTTCGAGGTGGGTGGATCCGTAGCCGTCGTTGATGTTGATTCCATCGGGCTCTGCGCCGATGACCACCAGCTGGGCACCGGCTGCGTTGAAGACCTCCGGTGAGCAACCGCTGGCCGCACCATGGGCGCAGTCAAGGACAATTTTCAGCCCCTCCAGACGGTTAGGCAGCGCCTGCAACAGGTGCATCACGTACCTGTCCTCGGCATCGGCGAAGCGGGAAATTCGTCCCACATCCCCACCGACCGGGCGGTATACGGGCTTCTCCAGCTGGGCCTCGATCGCATCCTCAAGAGCGTCGTCAAGCTTCTTGCCACCACGGGCCAGGAACTTGATGCCGTTATCGGGTGCGGCGTTGTGCGAAGCCGAAATCATGACGCCAAAGTCGGCACCAAGATCCGCTACCAGGTATGCGGCTGCAGGGGTCGGCAAAGTGCCGGCGTCGTGGACGTCTACGCCCGAAGCCGCCAGGCCCGCCTCAATTGCAGCGGAAATAAAGTCGCCGCTGATCCGAGGATCTTTGGCCACCACCGCCACGGGCCTGCGCCCATCGTCTATTTGTTCATGACCCAGTACCACCGCGGCGGCCTGTGAAAGCGCCATCGCCAGCTCGGGGGTCAGAAGTTCGTTTGCTTTTCCGCGGACACCATCGGTCCCAAATAACCTTGCCATCGTGTTCCATCATAGGGCCACAGACACAAACTTATGGGAAGTGTCGCCCTAATCAAGGCACTTTCGCACAGTGATTTGCCATACCGTCTCCCAAACGACGCATCGGCCGTTAACGAGCGAAGGGCCCCGACACGAATGTCGAGACCCTTCGGTACTGGGCAAAAGCCCAGCGCAAGCGATTTAGCGCTTGGAGAACTGCGAAGCCTTACGAGCCTTCTTGAGACCAGCCTTCTTACGCTCGATGACGCGAGCGTCACGAGTCAAGTAGCCGGCCTTCTTGAGGGCCGCACGGTTGTTGTCGCGGTCGATTTCGTTCAGCGAGCGAGCAATACCCAAACGCAGTGCACCGGCCTGGCCCGAGGGGCCACCGCCGTGGATGCGAGCGATAACGTCGTAAGCGCCATCGAGTTCGAGCAGCTTGAACGGCTCGTTAACATCCTGCTGGTGCAGCTTGTTCGGGAAGTAGTTTTCCAGCGTGCGACCGTTCAAGGTCCACTGGCCGGTACCCGGAACGATGCGAACGCGGGCGATTGCCTGCTTGCGACGGCCAACGGCTGCGCCGGGCACGGTCAGTGCCGGACGTTCCTTGACAACAACGGCCTCGGCCGGTGCGGACTCCGAGGTGTACGAGGCCGGAGCTTCGGCCTCTGTTTCGATGATCTCTTCAGTGTTCTGAGCCACGATTATCTCCTAATGTCTTTTTCTCGGGGCCCAGCGCTACTGCGCGACCTGGGTGATTTCGAAGGCAGCCGGCTGCTGTGCAGCGTGCGGGTGCTCTGCACCGCGGTATACCTTCAACTTGGACAGCTGGTCTGCGGCCAGCGAGTTCTTCGGAAGCATGCCCTTGATGGCCTTCTCCACTGCCTGAACCGGGTTCTTTTCAAGAAGCTCGGCGTAGGTAACGGACTTCAGGCCGCCCGGGAAACCCGAGTGGCGGTAAGCGCGCTTGTTTTCGAGCTTGGCGCCGGTGAGGGCAACCTTCTCGGCGTTGATGATGATGACGTGATCGCCCATGTCCATGTGGGGGGCGAAGGTAGCCTTGTGCTTGCCGCGCAGCAGGGTTGCGGCCTGGACGGCGAGGCGACCAAGTACAACGTCGGTGGCATCAATGATGTGCCACTGGCGGGTCTGGTCAGCCGGCTTTGGAGTGAACGTACGCACTGTAATTGCCTTTGTTTTATTGGTTACTGGTCAAGCACAGTTCCAAACAGGGGCTGTGAGATCCACTGTCGTCCGTGTGCTGTGTTCGATGCGCTGTAACCAGTTCGCCAGGTGAGGACTGAAAAGACCGGCCGTCCATGAATGTTCGCAATCCCAGCAGACCAGTGGCTCTGCAACTGAGCCGTCACGCGGAGAAGGTTGTGTCGAACAAAGGACACGCACAACAGCCCATAGTCTATCGGATTAACCCCGGCACTACCAAAGCGAGGACCGTGACCCTGCCAACAGATGACATTTAGGGGCCGGGCCGAGCACTAACCACCGGACAAGGGGTCAGCCAATTGGTCGGCACGAGTCCTTGAGGAGGGGATCTCGAGATCTTGTAACACCCTCCGCCTCTCTCCCCCAGAGAGCCCGGGTGACGGTATCGCTAGACTGTGAATATTTTCGGTGGTCTACAGGGGGAATCGTGCACCAGAAGATCCGTGAGCCCCTCGGCTCGGGAACGACCAAGATCATCGGGGTAATCGTGCTGGTCTTGAGTCTGGTGCTGCTCGGTGTGTTCGTGATTGACAGCAACTCCCCCGGACCCACCGGAATATTACACGCTGACGGTTCATCATCCCCCGGCTCGACCGCGGCTCCACCACCTGCCACGAAGGACTCATCAACTCCCACGGTCGCATTCATCGGAGATTCCTACACCGCCGGAGCTGGCGCGTCACCCGGACATACGTGGCCGGAGCTTCTCGCGCTGAGCCGCGGGTGGGATTCGTATAGATCTTTTGCTCACGGCGGCACGGGGTATGCGACCTCCGTGAGGGAAAATGCCACTCGTGTGTGCGGGCTTGATGTCTGCCCCAGTTACGTTGAGGTACTTCCCGCCGTCATCGAGTATGCACCAACGCTGGTTATTGTCTCGGGCGGACGCAACGACACCGGAAAGACACTGGATCAGGTGGCGCTCGGTGCCAGCACCCTTTTTGAATCCTTGGTGCTGGCGCTACCAGAATCGAAGATCATGGTCACGAGTCCGATCTGGGATGCTCGACAACCGCCGGCAACGTTGGAAGGAATTTCGCGCGTTGTTCGTCGGGCCGCCGAAAATTCAAACGTTTACTATCTGGATCTAGACCAACCGTTTGCCGGACGGCCGGAGCTCATCACCGGCGATCTGGTTCACCCCAATGATCAAGGTTATGAGCTGTTGTCCGATGCCGTATCCCGTGGATTGAGTGAAGCGGGATCCCCCGGACGCTGAAGCAATCAGAACACAACAACTCTTAGGGTTAAATGGTGCGTACGACCGCCCAGAAAAACCACCTTCAGATGATCGTCGGCATCCAGCGTGTCCAGCGCGTCCAGAATGAGCAGGCCAGGAGGCCTAACGGCCGTGAGTGCCCGATTGGGGTTGAACGGTACTCACGTCGTGTGGCTTGCGCCGGGTTCGAGTGAGTTCTGCACGACGGGCGATTTCATGCGCATCGACGGGATAGGCAATTTCTTCGAGAACCAAGGCCCGTGGCTCGGCCAAAATGATCCGCGAGTCGCGCACGGCCTCGGCAAGCCGGATGGCTACCCAGCCCGGTGCTTCACGACCGTCACCCACCTTGAGGCAGCCGCCGATCACGGCCCTGACCATATTGTGGCAAAAGGCATCGGCCTTGAGGTGAGCGACGATGATGCCCTGAGCATCACGTACAAATTCAAACTCCGTCAGCGTGCGGATGGTCGTGGCGTGTTCACGCGGCTTGCAAAAGGACAGAAAATCATGACGGCCCAGGAGGCTTGCGGCTTCGGCGTTCATCAGCTCGAGGTCGAGTTTTGCCTTGTGGAACATGGTGAAGGCCCGAGTCAACGGATCAAAGCGATCCGGACCGTCTGCGATGCGATAGGAATAGCGGCGCCACAACGCAGAAAAACGCGCATCAAATCCTTGTGGAGCAAGCCAAACGTCGTGAACCTGAATGGCTCCGCCTTCACGGCTGAGCAGACCCCGCAGGCGGCGCAGCAGCGCCTGGCCCGGTTCAAGATCAGCACCGCGAGCAAGTGAAGCTACTTCGGTTTCCGTCAGATCAAAGTGCGCGATTTGGTTCCGGGCATGCACGCCGGCATCGGTGCGACCGGCAACGACAGTGCGGATACTTCGCCGCAACATGAGAGCCAGACCGTCTTCCAGCACTGCCTGCACGGTGGGCAGCCCGGGCTGCAGCGCCCACCCGTTGTAGGCGGTTCCGTCGTAACCGAACCTCATGCACAGACGAACCATGGCAGGTTCGGTGGCGCTGCCCCGCGGCGCCAGGCCGGGATGCTGAACGTCGGTGGTGGAAGTATTCATCGTGCGATCCTCATTCGGTTACTGCCCGGACGATTAAGTCTATGGGTCCTCCCCCGCGCGTTGAAACCGGCAAAACACGGGATTCGACGGGGGAAATGTGAGCAGTTAAACCATTGGCCCGGTGCATAAGTGCACCGGGCCAATGATTCAGCTATTGCTGACGAGACAAGGACTAAGCCTTGTTCTCCTCTGCGGCTTCGGTCTCTACGACCTCTGCGGTTTCGGTTGCTTCGGTCTCAACGACCTCTTCAACCGGAGCAGCCACTGCGGCAGCCTTTTCGGCTTCCTTCACAACGGCCTGCTTCGGGGAAACCGGCTCCATTACCAATTCAATAACAGCCATCGGAGCGTTGTCGCCCTTACGGTTGCCGATCTTGGTGATGCGAGTGTAGCCACCCGGGCGCTCGGCCATGAGCGGTGCGATGTTCTCGAACAGCTCGTGAACGATCGACTTGTTGGTGCGGCTGCGTGAGGCAATAACTGCCTGTACGCGGCGACGTGACGCCAGGTCTCCGCGCTTAGCGAAGGTGATCAGGCGTTCTGCGTGCGGACGAAGGCGCTTGGCCTTGGTCAGCGTGGTGGTGATGGATTTGTTCTCGAACAGCTGCGCGGACAGGTTCGCGAGCATCAAACGCTCGTGAGCTGCGCTGCCGCCGAGACGCGGACCCTTGGGAGGGGTAGGCATGGTGTTCTCCTAGTATGGTGGCCTTTGTGCCCGCTACCCGGGAAGGGTCCCGGGCACAAAGGTTTTAAGTTCTGTAGCTGGTGGAGTCCGAAGTCTTAGACTTCGTCGTCACCGTAAACGTCATCGTCGCCGATGGCTGCGGCACGTGCTGCAAGATCGAAGCCTGGAGGGGAATCCTTCAGAGCCAGACCCAAATCGATCAGCTTCGCCTTGACCTCATCAATGGACTTCGCACCGAAGTTACGAATGTCCATCAGGTCGGCCTCGGAGCGAGCTACGAGTTCACCCACGGAGTGGATGCCCTCACGCTTGAGGCAGTTGTACGAACGAACTGTCAATTCGAGGTCTTCAATCGGCAACGCCATGTCAGCTGCGAGGGCGGCGTCCGTCGGGGACGGGCCGATCTCGATGCCTTCAGCGGCGGTGTTCAGCTCACGTGCCAGGCCGAACAGTTCAACCAGGGTGGTGCCAGCGGATGCAACTGCATCGCGCGGGAGCATCGAATCCTTGGTCTCAACATCGACGATGAGCTTGTCAAAGTCGGTGCGCTGTTCAACACGGGTGGCCTCCACACGGAAGGTCACCTTCAGAACCGGCGAGTAAATCGAATCCACAGGGATGCGACCAATTTCGGCGTCCACGTTCTTGTTCTGCGCTGCAGAAACATAGCCGCGGCCACGTTCGATGGTCAGTTCCATATCGAACTTGCCCTTCGCGTTCAAAGTCGCGATGTGCAGATCCGGGTTGTGGAATTCCACGCCGGCCGGCGGGGTGATGTCGGCCGCGGTAACGACGCCAGGACCCTGCTTGCGCAGGTAGGCGACGACCGGTTCGTCATGTTCGGAGGAAACCGAGAGGTTCTTAATGTTAAGAATCAGCTCGGTGACATCTTCCTTGACGCCGGCCACGGTGGTGAACTCGTGCAGTACTCCGTCGATCCGAACACTGGTGACAGCTGCACCAGGGATGGAGGACAGGAGGGTACGGCGAAGCGAGTTACCCAAGGTGTAACCGAAGCCAGGCTCCAGAGGTTCAATGACGAACCGGGAGCGATTCTCCGCTACGACTTCTTCGGTCAGGGTGGGGCGCTGTGCAATAAGCACTTACATTTCCTTTCAGCGCGCGTCCGCTATATGACGCAACACAGGGGGTGGAAACGACGTAAGCCTCGTCGGCGTTCGTCTGGTTCGGTCTGGCTTGCCGTGGCGATCATGCCGCCGCGCCCAACTCCCTTACGGAAGAAAGACGCGGCGGCAAGAAAGCCAGACAGTCAATTAGACGCGGCGACGCTTTGAGGGGCGGCAACCGTTGTGTGCGCTTGGGGAAACGTCCTGAATGGACCCAACCTCCAGGCCAGCGGCCTGCAGCGAGCGGATCGCGGTTTCGCGTCCCGAGCCCGGGCCCTTGACGAAAACGTCAACCTTGCGAAGTCCGTGTTCCTGTGCGCGCTTTGCAGCAGCCTCGGCGGCCATCTGTGCAGCGTACGGGGTGGACTTACGCGAACCCTTGAAGCCAACCTCGCCGGCCGAGGCCCACGAGATTACAGCACCATTGGGATCCGTGATGGAAATAATGGTGTTATTGAAGGTGCTCTTAATGTGCGCCTGGCCGAGCGGGATATTCTTTTTGTCCTTGCGACGCGGCTTGCGGACCGCTCCACGAGTCTTGGGGGGCATGCTTACTCCTACGAGAAATTTGGCTTAGTGACGCCGCTAGATTTAGCGGGTCTTCTTCTTACCGGCAACGGTGCGCTTCGGGCCCTTACGGGTACGTGCGTTCGTCTTGGTGCGCTGTCCGCGGACCGGCAGGCCCTTGCGGTGGCGAATGCCTTCGTAGGAGCCGATTTCAACCTTGCGGCGAATGTCAGCTGCCACTTCACGACGGAGGTCGCCCTCAACCTTGAAGCTTCCTTCAATGAAGTCACGCAGCTGAACCAGCTCAGCGTCGGTCAGATCCTTCACGCGAGTATCCGGGCTGATCCCGGTCTCGGCGATGGTCTGTTCTGCACGGGTCTTGCCCACGCCGTAGATGTAGGTGAGCGCAATGATCACGCGCTTTTCGCGCGGGATGTCTACGCCAGCTAGACGAGCCATATGCTGTCTACCTTTCGATATGCGGAGGTCTAAAACAGTACATTCCCGGTAATCCCGGTCCACGGCCTCCGTGCCGTGGGTATGCATCGCGCGGTGGATGCTGTACTGCCAATTTCATTACTACGCGCAGGGGTTCCCGTGAGGGAATTAGCCCTGACGCTGCTTATGGCGTGGGTTTTCGCAGATCACCATGACTCGACCATTACGTCGAATCACCTTGCACTTATCGCAGATCGGCTTCACGCTAGGGTTAACCTTCACGGCTTACTCCTTTTGCGGTTGCGGTTTCAGTGGAGCGTAAATATCTTTGTCGCCCTTCCAAAAGGAAGGATGAACAAAAAGTCTTTACTTGTAGCGGTAAACGATACGTCCGCGGTTGAGGTCATACGGACTGAGCTCAACCACTACGCGATCCTCTGGGAGGATTCGAATGTAGTGCTGACGCATCTTTCCCGAGATAGTTGCAAGTACAACGTGCCCGTTGGGCAGCTCAACACGGAACATCGCGTTGGGCAGAGCCTCTGACACAGTGCCTTCTACCTCGATGACACCCTCTTTCTTGGCCATATCCTCCGCTAACTTTTGTTGTCGGCAACATTTTGTCACAGACAGATTTATGGACTTGGCTCTCATTCCGAGAAGCACCCTAGGCGTGAGCTTTTGGGCACCAAGGAACAGACAACCAACAGTCAAGCCTACGCGGTAGAGGGCTTAAAGGGAAATCAGTACGAGCAACTTGTTTTGTTAGGTTGCGCACAGAGTTTCCGTTTGCCTCCGGCGCGCACGCCGAAGAAGAAAGGCTAGGGCTGAAGAGGACTGGGAACGACTCCGAAGGGCGCCAAACCGGCGACTCCCCCGTCGTGGGCCGTAAGGACCCAGATGCCACCCATGTGCACTGCTACGGTGTGCTCCCATTGCGATGCACGGGCACCGTCAACCGTGACAACCGTCCAGTCGTCGGCCAAAACCTTCGTTTCGAGACCGCCGCGCACCAGCATCGGTTCGATGGCCAGGCACATACCAGGCTTCACACGGGCACCACGGTGTCCCGTGCGATAGTTCAGCACATCCGGAGCCATATGCATCTCCGTGCCAATTCCGTGGCCCACGTAGTCCTCGAGGATGCCCAGGGGTGCGCCAGGCACGCCTGAGACGAAGTCATCGATGGCGTCACCGATCTGGCCAACGAAGCGAGCCTCGGCCAGCGCAGCGATGCCGCGCCACATGGCTTCTTCTGTGACGTCAGAGAGTCGCTGATCTTCCGGTGCCGGGGTACCGAGAATGACGGTGCGTGCCGAGTCGGCGTGCCATCCTTCGATGACGGCTCCGCCGTCAATCTTCAGTACGTCGCCATCCTTCAGGACATAGTCGCTGGGGAAGCCGTGGACAACCTCTTCGTTAACCGAGGCGCAGATGGTGGCCGGGAAGCCGTGGTAACCCTTGAAGTTGCTGATGGCGCCGTGACGCTCGAGCACGGCAGCGAACACCGAATCGACATGGGCGGTGGTGACTCCAATTTGAGCAGCGGCAACGGCCTCGTCCAGGGCCTCAGCCAGCACCAGACCGGCCGCTCGCATCTTCAGGATCTGACCGTTGGTCTTGTATTCAATTTTTCGTTGGCCTAAAGCCATGGTGGTTGTCCCTTTCAAAAAGACGGTACTACTGGCCATTATCGCAAAAAACCGCGGGGATGATGGCACTGGTGTGCCTCTCCCCGCGGTTCATGCTGACCGATGTGATCTATACGTTCTGACCCAGCGCATCCATGACACGATTGGTAACTTCGTCGATTTCGCCGATGCCATCGACCAGACGCACGATGCCGCGCTCCTGATAGCGGTTGACAACCACTGCGGTTTCTTCGTGGTACAGACCCAGACGGTGACGGATGACTTCTTCGTTGTCATCTGCACGGCCTTCGATTTCCGCACGCTTGAGCAACCGGGCGACGAGCTCGTCGTCATCGGCGGTCAGCTGCAGCACGGCGTCAAGCTCAACGCCGGCGTCGGCCAGAATCGAATCCAACTCGTCGACCTGTGCGCTGGTGCGCGGGTAGCCGTCCAGGAGGAAGCCGTCCTTGACGTCATCCTGAGCCAGGCGGTCGCGGACCATCGAGTTGGTAACCGAGTCGGGAACGAAGTTCCCGGCGTCGATGTACTTCTTCGCCTCAACACCCAGCGGGGTGCCGCCCTTGACGTTGGCGCGGAAGATGTCGCCGGTGGAGATGGCCACAACATTGAGTCGTTCGGAAATGCGGTCCGCCTGAGTGCCTTTGCCGGCGCCGGGAGGTCCAATGATCAACAGTCTTGTCATCGCAGAAGTCCTTCGTAGTGTCGCTGCTGCATTTGTGCGTTGATTTGCTTGACAGTCTCAAGACCCACACCAACCATGATGAGGATCGAGGTGCCACCAAATGGGAAGTTCTGATCGGCGTTGATCAGCACGAAGGCGATCAACGGGATCAGAGCCACGAAGGCCAAGTAAATGGCTCCGGGGAAGGTGATGCGGCTCAGTACGTATTCGAGGTACTCGGCCGTGGGGCGTCCGGCGCGGATGCCCGGGATGAAACCGCCGTACTGCTTCATGTTGTCGCTAACCTCAACGGGGTTAAACGTGATGGCAACGTAGAAGTAGGTGAAGCCGACGATCAGCAGGGCGTAGGCCACCATGTACAGCGGGGATGAGCCGGAGAAGTGAGTCTGGATCCACAGCGCCCAATCGGGCAGTGTTCCATCGGTCCGGGTATTGAATGAGACCAGCATGTTCGGCAATGCCAGCATGGAGGATGCGAAGATCACCGGGATCACGCCGGCCATGTTGACCTTGATCGGGATGTAGGTGGATGTGCCACCCACGGTACGACGTCCAATCATGCGTTTGGCATACTGCACCGGAATGCGTCGCTGGGACTGCTCAACGAAGACCACCAACGCGATGACCGCAAAGCCGATCAGGATGACGCCGATAAATACGCCCCAGCCCTGAGAGGTGGCGATGGCGCCCATGGCCGAGGGGAAGCCCGAGGCGATGGAGGTGAAGATCAACAGCGACATACCGTTGCCGACGCCACGTTCGGTGGCCAGCTCGCCCATCCACATGATCAGGCCGGTGCCCGCGGTGAGGGAGAGAATCATCAGAACGATGACCCAGATGCTGTCATCGGGGACAACCGGTAGCTGGCAGGAGGGGAAAAGCATCCCACTGCGGGCCAGTGATACCAACGTGGTTGCCTGGAGTAAACCAAGTGCAATGGTGAGGTACCGGGTGTACTGGGTCAGGATGGCCTGTCCCGACTGGCCTTCCTTGTGCAGCTCCTCGAAACGAGGGATCACCACGCGCAAGAGCTGGATGATGATCGACGCCGTGATGTACGGCATGATGCCCATGGCAAAGATGGAGACCTGCAACAGGGCACCGCCACTGAACAGGTTGACGAACTGATACAGTCCGCCGGCGGTATTTCCCGCGGCAAGACACTGCTGAACGTTTGAATAGTCCACACCGGGTGCGGGGATATACACACCGAGACGGTAGATCGCAATAATGGCGAGCGTGAACAACAACTTGCGTCGCAGGTCAGGCGTCCGGAATACCCGGGCAATGGCGCTGAACAAGCGTCCTCCTGATTGGTGGTGGCCGGGGGTACCCGGGGGGTTGACCTATCGATTCTAGCCCGTGGTGTGCGTTACTCGCCAAATGCGCCGCGGCAAATGGGTTAAATAACGCCGCTCATCGATATTTATAGCGGCCGAACTCCCCCGCGTTTCGCGGATTCCATGAAAGAATCCGCGACGAATACAAGAAGTTTACGCGGAAAGAAAAAGGGGTGTCCCCGGTGAATCCGCTATGCGAATTCACCGGGTCCACCCCTTTTTACTAGATGATCAAAAGACCAACTAGCTTAGAGCTCTACTGCAGAACCGCCGGCTGCGACGATCTTTTCCGCTGCGGAGGATGAGAAGGCGTTGACCTTGACATCGACCTTGACGGTCAGTTCGCCGGAACCAAGGACCTTGACGGGCTCGTTCTTGCGAACTGCACCCTTCGCGATCAGTGCCTCAACGGTGACGTCGCCACCCTCGGGGAACAGTTCCGAGATCTTGTCCAGGTTTACAACCTGGAACTCGACGCGGAACGGGTTCTTGAAGCCGCGAAGCTTCGGAAGGCGCATGTGCAGCGGCAACTGGCCACCGGCGAAGCCGGCCTTGACCTGGTAGCGCGCCTTGGTGCCCTTCATACCGCGACCAGCGGTCTTACCCTTGGAACCTTCGCCACGACCCACACGAGTCTTGGCTTTCTTGGAACCTTCGGCTGGACGCAGGTGGTGTACCTTCAGTGCGTTTTCTTTTTCAGCCATGATTACTTCGCCTCCTCAACCTTTACGAGGTGCGGAACCGTGTTGATCATGCCAACGGTCACGGCATCGGCGGTACGAAACACGGTGTGTCCGATGCGCTTCAGGCCGAGCGAGCGAAGGGTATCGCGCTGGTTCTGCTTGCCACCAATGGTGGACTTGATCTGGGTGATTGCCAGCTTAGCGTCGCTAGGGACAAAGTTCTTCGCCACTATTACGCACCTGCCTTCTGGTTTTGGATGTTGCGAAGCATCTGAGGCGACACAACTTCGTCCAACGGCAGACCACGGCGGGCTGCAACTGCTGCAGGCTCTTCAAGAGCCTTCAGTGCTGCAACGGTGCCGCGAACAATGTTGATCTGGTTGGTCGAGCCCATGGACTTCGACAGAACATCTTGGATGCCAGCGCATTCCAGTACGGCGCGAACCGGACCGCCGGCGATAACGCCGGTACCCGGCGATGCCGGACGAAGCAGGACAACGCCTGCAGCGGCTTCACCCTGCACCAGGTGCGGGATGGTGGTGCCGATGCGCGGAACGCGGAAGAAGGACTTCTTGGCTTCTTCAACGCCCTTAGCGATTGCTGCCGGAACTTCCTTGGCCTTGCCGTAGCCGACGCCAACGAGACCGTTGCCATCGCCAACGACGACGAGAGCGGTGAAGCTGAAGCGACGACCACCCTTGACGACCTTGGATACGCGGTTGATAGCTACAACGCGCTCAAGGAACTTGTCCTTGTCTTCGTTGCGGCTGTCCTTTGAATCGCGGCCACGGCCACGACCCTCGCCACGTCCACGGCCTTCGCCGCCACGTCCACGGCCTTCGCCGCGAGCAGCGCCAGCCTTGTCAGCGGCAGGAGCAGCCGAGGCTGCCTCAGTAGCTTCAGACACCTGAGTTTCCTTCTTGTTAGTTGCTTCGCTCACAGTGCCAGCCCACCTTCGCGTGCACCGTCAGCAACAGCAGCCACGCGACCGTGGTACCTGTTACCGCCGCGGTCGAAGACCACGGACTCGATGCCTGCAGCCTTGGCGCGCTCGGCAACGAGCTCACCAACGCGCTTAGCCTTGGCGGACTTGTCGCCGTCGAAGCCACGAAGATCGGCTTCCATCGTCGACGCGTAAGCAACGGTGATGCCCTTGCTGTCGTCAACGATCTGAACGAAGATGTGTCGTGCCGAGCGGTTGACGACCAGGCGCGGACGCACCTCGGTGCCGGTGATGCGCTTACGAACACGCAGGTGACGACGGCCGCGTGCGGCTGCCTTACTCTTACCCTTGATTCCGAGAGCCATGGTTACTTACCAGCCTTTCCGACCTTGCGGCGGATGATTTCGCCAGCGTACCGAACACCCTTGCCCTTGTACGGGTCAGGCTTGCGGAGGCTGCGGATGTTGGCGGAAACTTCGCCAACCTGCTGCTTGTTGATACCCGAAACGGTGATCTTGTTGTTACCCTCAACCGCGAAGGCAATGCCCTCAGGAGCGGAGATAACAACCGGGTGCGAGAAGCCAAGAGCGAACTCGAGGTTCGTGCCCTTCGCTGCAACGCGGTAACCGGTACCGTGGATTTCGAGCTTCTTTTCGTAGCCTGCAGTGACACCGATGATCATGTTTTCGATCAGGGTACGGGTCAAGCCGTGCAACGAACGCGAATCGCGCTCGTCGTTCGGGCGTGACACGGTCACAGTGTTCTCTTCGAGAGCAACAGTGATCGGGCTTGCTACGGTGATGTTCAGTTCGCCCTTGGCGCCCTTGACAGCGACAACGTCGCCATCAATCTTGAGCTCAACGCCGGCAGGAACAGTGATCGGAAGACGTCCAATACGTGACATGGTTTCTTTCTCCCTTTCCCGTTACCAGACGTAGGCGAGGACTTCCCCACCTACACCCTTCTTGGCTGCCTGGCGGTCAGTAAGCAGACCGGAGGACGTGGACAAGATTGCAATGCCGAGTCCACCAAGGACATGCGGCAAGTTGGTGGACTTTGCGTATACACGCAGGCCCGGCTTTGAAATACGGCGAACGCCAGCGATTGAACGCTCGCGGCTCGGGCCGAACTTCAGGGTGATGGTCAGCTTTTTGCCGACCTCTGCTGCTTCCTCAACGAACGAGGCAATGTAGCCCTGTTCCTTCAGGATCTGGGCAACGCGTACCTTGAGCTTGCTCGACGGCATGGAAACCGTGTCGTGGTAAGCCGAGTTGGCGTTGCGCAGACGAGTCAGCATATCTGCGACAGGATCTGTCATTGTCATGTGGGCTTCTGCCCTTCCTCGCTACGGTTTCCGCGCAAGCGCGGACCTGTAACGTAGTTGATCTAGTTGGCGGTCTTGAACGGGAAGCCCAGTGCCTTGAGCAAGGCACGACCTTCGTCGTCGGTCTTCGCGGTGGTCACTACGGTGATGTCCATGCCGCGTACGCGGTCAATGGAATCAACATCGATTTCGTGGAACATTGACTGTTCCGTGAGACCGAAGGTGTAGTTGCCGTTGCCGTCGAACTGCTTCGGGCTCAGGCCACGGAAGTCACGGATACGCGGCAGAGCCAGCGTAACCAAACGGTCCACGAATTCCCACATGCGATCTCCGCGCAGGGTGGCGTGGGTACCAATCGGCATGCCTTCGCGCAGTTTGAACTGTGCGATCGACTTGCGTGCCTTGGTTACCAACGGCTTCTGGCCGGTGATGGCGGTGAGGTCGCGAACTGCGCCTTCGATGAGCTTGGAGTCTTTGGCGGCTTCGCCGACACCCATGTTCACAACTACCTTTACCAAGCCCGGAACCTGCATCGGGTTTGAGTAGTTGAATTCGCTCTTCAAGGTTTCGCGGATTTCGGCGTTGTACTTGGCCTTCAGGCGGGGCTGGATGTTCACAGCTGCTTCAGTCATTACAGTGCCTTTCCGGAAGACTTGGAGAAACGAACACGGACGGTCTTGGACACGCCGTTCTTCTCCACGGTTTCCTCGCGGAAGCCAACGCGAGTCGGCTTCTTGGTTTCCGGGTCAACGATCGCAACATTCGAGATGTGCATCGGGGCCTCAACGACCTCAATACCACCCGTCGTGGTGCCACGCTCGGTCTGACCAGCCTTGGTGTGCTTGGTGACGCGGTTAACGCCCTCAACAAGAACGCGCTGTGCTGCGGGGAAAACCTTCAGCACCTTGCCCTGCTTGTTGCGGTCGGAACCGGTGATGACCTGAACGAGGTCACCCTTCTTAATCTTTGCACCCATGGTTACAGTACCTCCGGAGCCAGGGAAACGATCTTCATGAACTTCTTATCGCGAAGTTCACGACCCACCGGACCGAAAATACGGGTACCGCGGGGCTCACCGTCAGCCTTAAGGATGACAGCTGCGTTCTCGTCGAACTTGATGTAAGAACCGTCGACGCGTCGACGTTCCTTCTTGGTGCGAACGATGACAGCCTTGACGACGTCACCCTTCTTTACGTTTCCGCCCGGGATTGCATCCTTGACGGTGGCGACGATTACGTCGCCGATGCCTGCATAGCGACGGCCAGAGCCACCGAGAACACGAATGGTAAGGATTTCCTTAGCACCGGTGTTGTCGGCAACCTTCAGTCGCGATTCCTGCTGAATCACTTTTTACTCCTGTCGTCTCGCTGGTTCTCCTAGGGAGCCTTGCGGAACGGATATGGTCCATCTCAGCTTCTGCTTACCCCCACCTCCAAACACAATGTTCACAACACACGAATGCGCAATAACACGATGCTGGGGAAGCAGGGCCGAGGCTTAGGCTCAGAGCTATGCCGCACAACCTTCTGGGCCCGTAAAAAACCCTCCGGCTGCACTATGCGTGATGCAGGAGGTGGATAGTCCCCATACATAACGCGCACAGAAAATAAAGTCTACCGCAAGAATGCGAGATCCCGAAACCCTGTGGTAGTGCCATGTTCGTGGTGCTTGGTCACATTTGGCCCAGAATCATGCGCATCACACGCTCAGCGACATACCGCTAGTCGGGCAACGATGCCGTGGTGATCCGTGCCCGGCACCTCGATGCGTATGGCTTCAGTGACGGCAAAACCTCGAACCAATATGTGGTCAATGCGCACCAGGGCAGGAATGGGGAGGTCGGCCGGCCAGGTGCCCGCTGGAAGCGGACCCAACAATGGCACCGCATCCTGAAATTGCTTCGCCAGTTCCCTGAATTGTGGATGTGCTGCGGTGGCGTTGAAGTCCCCCGCCAGAATCAACGGGGTTGCGTCTTGGCGCAGTTGCCACGCATCAATGCCACGCAGCGTGGCTGCCCACGACGTGGGTCCATGTGTTGGAGGTATGGGGTGGATGCCGGCAATCCGAAGAGAGCCCAGGTCGGGGTGCTGGATCAGCGCCACCGGTGCGTCAAAAAGAGCACCCTCGGTTTGGCTCGCGGCATCTGGCTCTTGACTCAGCGGGAACTTGGAGAGAATGACGGTATCAACGCTCCCGCCAAAGACTACCGGCTCGGTTCGATGGCCGTAGGCTCCGCGGACAAGTTCGGCCCTGAGTGCCTCGATCATGGGCTCGCTGGTTTCCACCAGCACGAGCACCGTGGGATCTGTGTCTCTGATGGCTTCGGCCAGGACTCCGACGTTGGCGTTACCTCGTCCTGCATTCAGCGAGAGCACGCTGAGCTGCGCGGACTCCGAACAGAAACGTGCCGGAGTCTGAGGGAACAGGGGTAGCAGCGCCATACCACCGAAGACGAACAAGATGGCAGCGGCGATGAAGGCTCGGCGCAGACACAAAATCAGGGACAACACCAGGGCACCAACAAGCAGTATGGGAAGTACCGCTTGCGCCATCGCCACGACGGGCGAGCTCACGAGGTTCACGTGTGGCAGCACGGCCAGCGCGGCACCCAGAACTGCCGCAAGGGCAAGGGTCGCGATGCGACGTGCTCGGCTCCGCCGACTTTTCATCTACTCCCCCACCACACCATGATAGTTTTCGCGTGCCCTGTGTATCTGTCACAACCGAAAGCTACACACTACCCGCGGGCCCGCTCGCCAACGCAAAACACCCCCGGAGGCCGACTGGATAAATCCAGCGGTTCCGGGGGTGTTTTGTTTGGTTCACGTCAGAGTGAAAACCAGCGAAAGAGCTTACTTAGCCTTTTCGAGGATTTCCACGAGGCGCCAGCGCTTGTCAGCAGACAGCGGGCGGGTCTCGGCGATGAGAACGAGGTCGCCGATACCGGCGCTGTTCTCTTCGTCGTGAGCCTTGACGTTCTTGTTGCGACGCATGACCTTGCCGTAAAGGGCGTGCTTAACACGGTCCTCTACGTCAACGACGATGGTCTTCTGCATTTTGTCGGAAACCACGTAACCACGGAGGGTCTTGCGGTCGTTGCGCTCTGCAGCTGCATCCACGACGTTATCCTTCTCGCTCATTACTTGGCTTCCTTGCTCTTCTTGGTCTCTTCGACCGGCACTACAACCTCGGCACGAAGGCCAAGCTCGCGTTCGCGAAGAACGGTGTAGATACGAGCGATGTCACGCTTGACAGACTTCAAGTTGCCATGCGATTCAAGCTGACCCGTGGCCGACTGGAAACGGAGGTTGAACAACTCCTCCTTGGCCTTCTTGAGCTCCTCGACCAGACGGGCGTTATCAAAGCCGTCCAGTGCTTCGGTTGCTAGATCTTTAGATCCGATTGCCATTCCTATTCACCACCCTCACGACGCACAATGCGTGCCTTCAACGGCAGCTTGTGGATTGCAAGGCGCATTGCCTCGCGTGCTACCTCTTCACTAACACCGGAGATCTCAAAGAGAACTCGTCCCGGCTTGACGTTTGCGACCCACCATTCCGGAGAACCCTTACCGGAACCCATGCGGGTTTCGGCCGGCTTCTTCGTCAGCGGACGGTCAGGATAAATGTTGATCCAAACCTTGCCGCCACGCTTGATGTGGCGGGTCATGGCGATACGAGCTGCCTCGATCTGGCGGTTGGTAACGTAGGCCGGTGTAAGGGCCTGGATACCATACTCACCGAAGGCTACCGTGGTACCGCCCGATGCTGCGCCACTCCGCTTGGGGTGGTGCTGCTTACGGTACTTTACGCGGCGTGGGATAAGCATTTAAGCCTGTCCTCCTTCTGCGGCTGCAACCGGAGCTGCCTCGGCAGCCGGAGCTGCTTCCGCTGCCGGTGCAGTGTTGCGGTCGTTACGACGACGGCGTTCGCCACCTTCGGGACGTCCAGCTGGACGTCCGCCCGGACGATCGCCGCGGCCACGGGCCGGAGCTGCTGCAGCCTGAGCTGCCAGTTCCTTCGAAGTTACGTCGCCCTTGTAGATCCAAACCTTCACGCCAATGCGGCCGAAGGTGGTCTTGGCTTCGAACTTGCCGTAGTCGATGTTCGCACGCAGGGTGTGCAACGGCACACGGCCTTCGCGGTAGAACTCCTTGCGGGACATTTCTGCACCGCCAAGACGACCGGAGCACTGAACGCGGATGCCCTTGGCACCTGCGCGCATTGCCGACTGCATAGCCTTCTTCATTGCGCGGCGGAAAGCCACACGTGAAGCAAGCTGCTCTGCAATGCCCTGGGCAACAAGCTGAGCTTCGATCTCGGGGTTCTTGACCTCGAGGATGTTCAGCTGAACCTGCTTGCCGGTGAGCTTTTCGAGCTCGCCACGGATGCGATCGGCTTCGGCGCCGCGGCGACCGATAACGATGCCGGGACGTGCGGTGTGGATATCCACACGAACACGGTCACGGGTACGTTCGATCTCCACGCGAGCGATGCCGGCGCGTTCCATGCCAACAGTCATCAGTTCGCGGATACGGATGTCTTCTTTTACGAAGTCCTTGTATCGCTGACCGACCTTGGTGCTGTCGGCGAACCAGTGCGAAACATGGTCGGTAGTAATACCGAGTCGGAACCCATGCGGGTTAACCTTCTGTCCCATTTATTCTTCCCCACCCTTCTTAGGGGTTGCGACGACCACAGTGATGTGGCTCGTGCGCTTCTTGATCTGGTATGCCCGACCCTGAGCACGCGGCTGGAACCGCTTCATGGTCGGACCCTCGTCAACAAACGCTTCGCTGATGAACAGCTCGTCTTCGTTGAACGCGACACCCTCGCGGTCTGCGGCGGCACGGGCGTTAGCCACTGCCGATGCTACAACCTTGAACACTGGCTCTGAAGCTGCCTGTGGGGCAAACTTCAGGATCGCCAGTGCTTCGTTCGTCTGCTTGCCACGAACAAGGTTGACGACGCGCCGGGCCTTCATAGGCGTCACGCGGATATGGCGCGCAATTGCCTTGGCTTCCATTGCTTTCCTTCTCTCGTCTCTCGAAGAAGTGCTAAGCACTCGCTGAACCCTTGCGGGTTAGCGGCGCTTGCCCTTCTTGTCGTCCTTCACGTGGCTGCGGAACGTCCGGGTCGGGCTAAACTCGCCGAGCTTGTGCCCGACCATCGACTCGGTTACAAACACGGGGATGTGCTTACGTCCGTCATGTACGGCGATCGTGTGCCCGAGCATGTCGGGGATGATCATCGAACGGCGGGACCACGTCTTAATGACGTTCTTGGTGCCCTTTTCGTTCTCAGCAGCGACCTTAACAAAAAGGTGCTGATCGACGAAGGGGCCTTTCTTCAGGCTGCGTGGCATGTTTCCAGGCTCCTATCGCTTGTTCTTGCCGGTACGGCGACGGCGGACAATCAACTTGTCGCTGTCCTTGTTCGGACGACGAGTGCGTCCTTCGCGCTTGCCGTTCGGGTTGACCGGGTGACGGCCACCGGACGTCTTGCCTTCGCCACCACCATGCGGGTGATCAACGGGGTTCATGGCAACGCCACGCACGGTCGGGCGTACGCCCTTCCAGCGCATACGGCCGGCCTTTCCCCAGTTGATGTTCGACTGCTCGGCGTTTCCGACCTCGCCGACGGTTGCGCGGCAGCGCACGTCAACGTTGCGGATTTCGCCGGACGGCAAACGCAGCTGAGCGAAGCGACCCTCACGGGCCACCAGCTGAACCGAGGCACCTGCGGAACGAGCCATCTTGGCACCGCCACCGGGACGCAATTCCACGGCGTGGATAACAGTACCCACTGGAATGTTGCGCAACGGAAGGTTGTTGCCAGGCTTGATGTCGGCGTTAGCGCCGGCTTCAATGGCATCGCCCTGGGCGAGCTTGTTCGGTGCAATGATGTAACGCTTGGTTCCATCAATGTAGTGAAGAAGCGCAATGCGGGCAGTACGGTTCGGGTCATACTCGATGTGAGCGACCTTCGCCGGCACGCCGTCCTTGTCGTGACGACGGAAGTCGATCAGACGGTACTGGCGCTTGTGTCCGCCACCCTTGTGACGAGTGGTGATCTTACCGGTGTTGTTACGTCCGCCAGTTTTGTGCAACGGGCGAAGCAACGACTTTTCCGGAGTCGATCGCGTGATTTCTGCGAAGTCGGCTACGCTCGAGCCGCGAAGGCCCGGGGTAGTCGGCTTGTATTTACGGATTCCCATAGTTTAATTCCTCGTTAAAGTGGTCTCCGCTTAAGAAAGCGGACCGCCGAAGATGTCAATCGAGCCTTCCTTCAGGGAGACGATTGCACGCTTAGTAGCCTTGCGCGTCCCCCATCCGAATTTGGTGCGCTTGCGCTTGCCGGCACGATTGAGGGTGTTTACGGAATCAACCTTGACCGAGAAGATGGCTTCCACGGCGTTCTTGATTTCCGTCTTGTTTGAACGCGGGTCAACGAGGAAGGTGTACTTACCTTCGTCGATCAGACCGTAGCTCTTTTCCGAGACGACGGGTGCAATGACCACGTCGTGCGGAGCCTTGGAGAAGTCGCTCATTTGGCTTCCTCTTTCTGGACCAGGGCATCAAAAGCGGCCTTGGTGAAGACAACGTCGTCGGAAACCAGCACATCGTAAGTGTTGAGCTGATCTACGTACAGAACGTGTACTTCAGCGAGGTTGCGTGCCGAAAGGGCTGCAACATCGTTGGCGCGCTCGATGACTACGAGCAGGTTCTTGCGCTCGGAAAGAGCGCGCAGGGTAGCCATAGCTTCCTTGGTGGACGGCGCAGTGCCGGTAACCAGGGATTCAATGACGTGAACGCGGTTGTTGCGAGCGCGGTCAGACAGGGCGCCGCGCAATGCAGCAGCCTTCATCTTCTTGGGGGTGCGCTGGCTGTAATCGCGAGGTGTCGGTCCGTGGACAACGCCACCACCGGTCATGTGAGGAGCACGGATTGAACCCTGACGGGCGCGGCCGGTGCCCTTCTGTGCGAAAGGCTTACGACCGGCACCGGAAACTTCGGCGCGGTTCTTGACCTTGTGCGTACCCTGACGAGCAGCTGCGAGCTGGGCCACAACGACCTGGTGCAGCAGCGGAACGTTAGTCTGAACGTCGAAGATCTCCGAAGGGAGTTCTACGTTAAGTGCCTTAGACATTTAGTTATGCTCCCTTCACAGCGGTGCGTACGAGAACGACGCGTCCGCGGGCGCCGGGAACGGCACCCTTGATCAGCAGGAGGTTCTTCTCTGCGTCCACAGCGTGAACCGTGAGGTTCTGCGTGGTGACGCGGTCAACACCCATACGACCAGCCATCTTCTGACCCTGGAACACGCGTCCCGGAGTCGAAGCGCCGCCGATGGAGCCCGGCTTACGGTGGTTCTTGTGAGCACCGTGCGATGCCGGAGCACCGTGGAAGCCGTGGCGCTTCATGACGCCAGCAAAGCCCTTACCCTTGGAAGTACCTACGACGTCGACCTTCTGGCCAGCGGCGAAGATTTCGACGGAGAGTTCCTGGCCTGCGGCGTAGGACTCGGCGTCTGCAGTGCGCAGCTCAACAACGTGGCGGCGCGGGGTAACCCCTGCTGCCTCGAAGTGGCCGGCGAGCGGCTTGGTGACCTTGCGCGGGTCGATCTGGCCGTAGCCGATCTGAACCGCGGTGTAGCCATCGCGCTCGGCGTTGCGCAGCTGAGTGACGACATTGCTGTCAGCCTGTACAACGGTTACAGGAATGAGATTGTTGTTTTCATCCCAAACCTGGGTCATGCCGAGCTTCGTGCCCAGCAGGCCCTTTACATTACGGGTTGCGGTCATAGTTTTCTCGCCACCTCCCCTTAGAGCTTGATTTCGATGTTGACATCCGCCGGCAGGTCGAGACGCATCAGCGAATCTACGGCCTTCGGGGTCGGATCGATGATGTCGATCAGACGCTTGTGCGTGCGCATTTCAAAGTGCTCACGGCTGTCTTTGTACTTGTGAGGCGAACGGATAACGCAGTAAACGTTCTTCTCCGTCGGCAGTGGCACTGGGCCAACTACGGTTGCGCCAGCGCGCGTTACCGTCTCAACGATCTTCCGGGCAGAAACGTCAATGACCTCGTGGTCATACGACTTCAGCCGGATGCGGATTTTTTGTCCCGCCATGGCTTGATGCCTCTTTCTAATTAGCACTCTCTGTACAGTTACTGTGCCCTACGGGCCCCTTACGGGACCGGCACGCCTCGCATCGAACTGAATCCGGATAAAATCCGGGTTCCTCAATCCGCCGAGGCCGACCCCCGCGGTCGGGCGTGTCGCTTTTGAAAGCGATACTAAACCTTATAAATCCGTGGGGGACATTGCTCGTGGTTTCAAAAAAATCTGTCGTACCGCTCCCTAGCCCCGGGCATTATCCCGAGTGAGACACGATCTCAGTTGAAAACCCTTACCCCGGTCTCGGTTTCCCGATCAGCAGGCATGAGCCATTGAAATTCTCACGAACAACTTGTCTAGTCTGGCAGGTTTCGGGCCAAAACACCAAATCACCTGTTTCCAGCAATTCTCCCGGCAGCGCGGCACTCCCCCGCGCCCCGGCCATCAGCCCATCCTCCGAGCGGGAAAAAGCCGGGATTTCGGGCCTGATTTCTCGCGCGTTCTCGGGCGACCTGTCCACAGGCTGCTTGTCCAGAACTCTTCGCGTGAGTAAAGCCACAGTTGGAGGGGCCGTGGTTGTTGATCGCGGCTACAGATCCTCTTGGTTGGAGCGTTTGATGTTCTTCGCCCGGTCAATCTCATGGGAGAACTGCTTGCGCAGGCGCACGATAACAACTACGACAACGATAACGATCAGCATAACTATCAAGAACTTCATGAGCCCAGCCTAGCGCCCGCACAAGAGAGGTCACGGCCCACCCGGGATGAACGAAATGCTCAGAGCCATCCCCCAACGGGATTAGCGCTGATCTTCCGGCTTCCTGCCGGGATCCGTGGTCGTTGCCGGCGGGCTCTGCGGCAGGGGCGGATTTCCGTTGGGTTCTGGTGCCGGCCCGCTCACCTCTCCGCTGTTCCCCGACGGACGCGGCTCCGTTGGCGCGGGGAGTTGGTTGCTCTGCACCTGCCATGGCATCGGAATCGGGGCAACTTGCGGTTGCTGGAGGATGGGTTCGTTTTCTGGGGCTACCGCACTGCGGTTCATTTTGCCCAGACGCCACAGTGCCAAGACAATCAAGCCCACGGCGATGAGCAGCAGAAGCAGGAAGGTGTACCCACGCAAGAACCACAACACCGCCACGGCAATCCCAACAGCACCCCAAATCGTAAAGATCTTCCGATTCGTCAGCAGCCCAAAAACGAGTAGTGCGGTGAATCCCATGAGCAGCACCAATTGCTGGGTCAGCGTCGAGGTGAGGAACGTTCCGACTCCCGTCAGCGAAAGCAATAACGCGGCTGCTCCCATGACCAGGGTCCCGCGCTGCTCGCGTTTGCGTGAGAACTCGTAGCCAGCCAGTACGCCCAGAACCACAACCCAGTACGTGCAAGCCGTAAAGATGCTCGTTCCGTCAACGGCAACCCACCAACAGCGGTGGATGACCGCGGCTGCAACCAGAGCCGCAATCTCGTAGGCACTTTCACGCCAACGCAACGGCACTTCGAGTGCTGCCGCGGAGAAGACCGCCACCAGCACAGCCATTCCCCCAGTAAACACGTAGGCCGATGCGTCGTGCGTCAGTCCAAGCAATCCGGTCATGGTCAACGCCAGCAGCGCCGCGGCGAAAACTACGCGGCTATGAGCTGGGCTCCAGCCCTGCGTCCGCTTGGTCAATTCACCGAATCGCGCGGGTTCTGCTCCGAATCGACCGCCAACCACCGCAACGATTGACAAGATCATGACCGTCAAGACAAGAGCGAGCATGGTGTCCATGGGTTCACTCCCCCGCTGTCCGGCCAATGAGCGTACCGCTTCGATTCCACTATGCGAGGCCAGAGCCACCAAGGCCGAAGCACCTAGCATCAGTAAAGGAATCCCCCACGTGATGGCAAAGACACCTGTACCCGCTGCACCAAGTACCCCGGCAACAATCTCCCACTCCGAGTCGAAACGGGAAGCAATACCCAACAACGCCACCCAGTACAAGAGTGCAACAGCAGCCCTGACCCACCGTTGAGCTCTTCCGCCTAGGCCACGGAGTTCAGCGACGATACAGCCGGCCAACAACACCGAAATCAGCGTACCGGCAACATGTTCGCCCCATAACGGGCTCGGCAGCCAGCCACCTGTCCGCAATGCATCACCCAGTGTCGGTGTTAATACCAACCCCAAAAGACCCAGGGCCCCGGGAATGGCAATGTAGCGGGAAAGCTCGGTGTTCTGCGATGTCGTGGTGAAAACGACGGTGCAAAAGACCAGCAGGCAGAGGTTTTGAATGAGCAAACTGGCCTGATCAAGGCCACCGGCAATACCGCTGAGGTAGGTTATCGGCAAGAGCAGCAGCACCGCGAGTGCCACATACGTCAGTAGATGTCCCGCGCCGAGGGACTTTGTCTCATGGCGACGTCGGCTCATGATGGCGCGGGCAGATTGAGCCGAGGCAACCGTAAACGCCAGCAGCGCGTACTGCCCGTGAGAATCCATATCAAATCTGTCGGCAATGTGCCATGCCATCCCCGAGAAGAGCAGCTGCGCCAAGATCCCGTAGCTCACCCGGATACTGCGCGTTGTTGCGCTCGTTGCTCTGGCTCCCACGTAAATGAGCCCGAAAGCCGCCACAATTTCCACTAGCCAGGATGGTGAATGGCCCGCGCTGATCCCCAGAGCGCCAGCCAAGGCCGTTAATCCGCCCAGGTGCACGAGTGTTGCAGAAACACCGCTCAGGTTTGCTTGCTGAGCTGATGTTCGGAAGCCCAACACCATTGTCGTCCCTACCAAACCCACCACCAGCAAGAGCCACATCAGGATGATGTCCCATTGATAGCCGACCCACAGCACCGTACCGAAATTCGGCGTGGCACCGGCTAACGCGGCAACGGATGCGCTGCTGTCGCTGGCCAACAATACGCGCAGCGACCACGTGATGAGGGAGGCGCCCAACAGTCCCCCGGCGAAGAACGAGGCTTCGCCCAGTACCGGCAAGCCGGAAGCATCAAAATCGTCATTTCCCGCAGTTCGCCGGGTGTGGTGGAGCAGCTGGCGCACGGCAATAGCTACCTGGACCAGTAGTGCCAGCCCAATGCCCACGAGCGTTGCCACATCAACAACCACATCGGGGAGCTGTTCGTTGATACTTCCGCCGGATAAGGACTGCGAAGGATGAGCCGACCGCACGGGATTCAGCGTCCATCCCGATGCCGCTAGGGAGAAGAACGCGCCCACGCCGGCTATAAAAAGCACTCGTGCTGCCCAGCCCAGCAGCAAGCTGTCCTTGGGCAACGCCGAACGTGAAAGCCACCAGGTAGCCAGCAAAGCCCCCACGAAGATGAATGCCTGGCGGCCCAGGTTCCCGTTACTGGGTTCGATGAGCACCAAAATCGCCGCACCCACGGGAATCCATCGGAAGTAGCCACCCCGTTTGATCCCCACCACCAAACCGGTCACAACCAGCAACACCAGCGCCCAGTTTAGGTCCAGTTCACCGTCTCCGGCAGTGATCCGCCCATCAGTCAGCAGGCCTTCGGCACCCAAGAGGGTGCTGATAGCGGCGGTGCCGACCAGGATCCAACTCTCGATGGTGACTCGCCCCTGGTGGACCCGAAGTTTGGACATGTAGCTGTGGCTCAGTTGGGCCAGTACGACCAGTTGGATCATCAGTGCCACGGCCAGAACCCTGAAGACGATTGTTAATGGGACCTCGGCTGCGTGGAGGAATGCGGCAAGGGCAACCATTCCGCTGAGCCGCGCGGCGGCGAGATGCCAGAAACGTTCGGCCGGTGGAACGGCAAAAAGCGCTACAACGTAGTAGGTGCAAGCTGCGGCAAAAAGCCAACCATAATCGCTGGCCCGTAGGACGGCTGCCGAACATAGTCCTGCAGCTAACGTGGCGGGAACCAAGTATCGATGTGCCACGGTGAAGGACTGAAGATAAATATTCGAGACCCAACGTGGCTTCTTAAATCCGACGAGCGTGATAATCGTGGCCAGCAACATGCTGAAGAAGAAGTAGAAGATCAACCCGCGGTTGAGCACTGCGCCGCCGGAGTATGCGGTCGAAACCAGGAATGTGGTGGCAAGTCCCGCGACGACTCTGGACTGCAGCTTCCCTGCGGCGTAGACAAATGCGGCGGTGCCAACGATGGAGGTCACGAACCAGCTCGCGCCGGGAGTTGTGGACAGGAGCACAAAATGCGCCAGGCCGGTCATGGGAATCAGGGCGAGGCCGGTGGCGGTGAATGCCGCAGCGGCCGGACGCAACCGTTCACTGCGCGCGTGCATGACGAGACCAACAACGTAGAATCCGGCCGCGACAATGGCCAAACCTACCACCTTGGCAGCGGCGGGTAGCGCCAGTGCGATAAACAAGGACGCGGCGGCAACGAGCAGAAGAGCCGCAACGTACAAGGTGATGTTGATATTTCGCAGGGCGCGCACACGTGGGTCCACTGGCACGGGAGGTGCTGGGGCCGGTGCTACCGGGGCCTGTGTCTGGCCCGCCCACGCGATAATGGGTACGCGTTGTTGCGCGATGGACTGAGCGATGGTTGGCTGTGCGACGCCAGCATCAAACGCACTTGGCGGTGTGGCCGGTTGGCCCTCCCCCACCGGAGGCAGCAAATTCTTGGCTCCAGTAACTTCGGTTTGCACCCGAGAAGCTGCGTCGAAACCTTGTTGCCAGGCCGCTGCCTGAGCTTTCCGAGCAGATTCGCCGAGGGCGGCCTGGAGTTTAACCGTGGCCCGGTGTCGGCCCAGATAGTATCCGACAATAAAAAGCCCAATCGCGACTACCACTAGTGCAAACTCGCCCATGGTTTCTTCTCTCCACCCCTTTTACGCGTCAGCCGTCAGCGACGACAATACCCAGTGACCTAACCTTACCCCATTCAGGCTAATCGTTTGATAAAAGAAGTGGGTGAAACATGAAACCGCTCGAGGGCAACGAAAAAGGCCCTTGTTGCATCGTCGAAACGATGCAACAAGGGCCTTCTCTAGGCTGTTAGGCCAAGATCAGCGAAGTAAACTTACGCGGTGATCTTGGTGACCTTGCCTGAACCAACGGTGCGGCCGCCTTCGCGAATTGCGAAGCCGAGGCCCTCTTCCATGGCGATCGGCTGGATCAGCACGACAGACATTTCGGTGTTGTCGCCAGGCATAACCATTTCCGTGCCTTCCGGCAGGGTGATAACGCCGGTAACGTCCGTGGTGCGGAAGTAGAACTGCGGGCGGTAGTTCGAGTAGAACGGGTTGTGACGTCCGCCTTCATCCTTGGACAGGATGTAGACGTTAGCCTCAAAGTCGGTGTGCGGGGTAATGGAACCCGGCTTCACGATGACCTGGCCACGCTCTACGTCTTCGCGCTTGATGCCGCGAAGAAGCAGACCACAGTTCTCGCCGGCCCATGCCTCGTCGAGCTGCTTGTGGAACATCTCGATACCGGTAACCGTGGTCTTCTGGACCGGGCGGATACCAACAATTTCGATTTCCGAGTTGATCTTCAGGGTTCCACGCTCGGCGCGGCCCGTAACAACGGTGCCACGACCGGTGATGGTGAAGACATCTTCAACCGGCATCAAGAACGGCTTGTCCTTGTCGCGGATCGGATCCGGAACGTGGTTATCCACGGCTTCCATGAGCTCTTCGATGGTCTTGACCCAAACCGGGTCGCCTTCGAGTGCCTTCAGGCCGGAAACGCGGACAACAGGTGCCTCGTCGCCGTCGAAGCCCTGCGAGGAAAGAAGTTCGCGAACTTCCATTTCCACAAGGTCAAGAAGCTCTTCGTCGTCAACCATGTCGGACTTGTTCAGTGCGACCAGCAGGTAGGGAACGCCAACCTGGCGGGCGAGCAGAACGTGCTCGCGGGTCTGAGCCATCGGGCCGTCAGTGGCGGCAACCACGAGGATTGCACCGTCCATCTGTGCAGCGCCGGTGATCATGTTCTTGATGTAGTCAGCGTGACCCGGTGCATCAACGTGCGCGTAGTGGCGCTTCTCGGTCTGGTACTCGACGTGAGAGATGTTGATGGTAATGCCGCGCTGGCGCTCTTCCGGTGCAGAGTCAATCTGCGAGAAGTCGCGCTGCTCGTTCAAATCCGGGTACTTGTCAGCAAGCACCTTCGAAATGGCGGCCGTCAACGTGGTCTTACCGTGGTCAACGTGACCGATGGTGCCGATGTTGACGTGCGGCTTGTTCCGCTCGAACTTTGCCTTTGCCACAGGTTCCTCCTAGAAACGATTACAGAAGACGTACCTCGTCCACACGGTTCGCGGACGAAACTTGTACAAGTCTACTGGGGGCTTAGTGAAATGTTAAAATCATGGTTAGCTGCGGGTTCCGGCAAAGGATCCGTTAGCTGGCCTGGCGGGGCCGGATTGAATTTCTTCGCACCGGCCCCAGCCTGCGGCCGCTCACCCGAGAATCGGGTTCACGGCCAATTTTTGGTCCTAAACGAGATTACTCGCCGCGGGACTTCTGGATGATCTCGTCGGCAACTGCCTTCGGGACCTCGGAGTAGCTGGAGAACGTCATCGAGTACACGGCACGGCCCTGAGTCTTCGAACGCAGGTCACCAATGTAACCGAACATTTCAGACAGCGGAACCGTTGCACGAATAACCTTCACGCCTGCAGCGTCTTCCATCGAAGCGATGGAACCACGGCGGGAGTTCAAGTCACCAATGACATCGCCCATGTACTCCTCAGGAGTACGGACTTCGACATCCATAACCGGCTCAAGAATGATCGGCTGGGCGCGGCGTGCGCCTTCCTTGAACACCTGTGAACCAGCAATCTTGAATGCCATTTCCGAGGAGTCAACGTCGTGGTAGGCACCATCAAGGAGGATAGCCTTCACGCCAACCATCGGGTAGCCGGCCAGGATACCGAACTGCATGGCGTCCTGGATACCAGCGTCAATCGACGGGATGTATTCGCGAGGAATACGGCCACCGGTAACGCTGTTCTTGAATTCGTAGATGACACCGTCAACAACTTCCAAGGGCTCGAACGAGACCTGGACCTTTGCGAACTGACCCGAACCACCGGTCTGCTTCTTGTGGGTGAAGTCAACCTTCTCCACAGACTTCTTGATGGTTTCGCGGTATGCAACCTGCGGCTTGCCAACGTTAGCTTCAACGCGGAATTCGCGACGCATGCGGTCCACCAGGATATCCAGGTGAAGCTCGCCCATGCCGCCAATTTCGGTCTGGCCAGTGTCTTCGTTGAGGGAGACGGTGAACGTCGGGTCCTCGGCAGAAAGCTTCTGGATAGCCGTTGACAGCTTCTCCTGATCACCCTTGGTCTTGGGCTCAATGGCCACGAAGATCACGGGATCAGGGAAGGACATCGACTCAAGAACGATCGGGTTTGCCGGATCGCACAAGGTATCACCGGTGGTGGTGTCCTTGAGGCCGATCACTGCGTAGATGTGGCCGGCGTGGACCTCGTCTACTGGCATTTCCTTATTGGCGTGCATCTGGAAGAGCTTGCCAATACGTTCTTTCTTCTGCTTCGTCGAGTTCAGCAGCTGAGTACCCGGAGTTGCCTTACCGGAGTACACGCGGATGAAGTTCAACTGACCGAAGAACGGGTGAGTCGCGATCTTGAAGGCCAGAGCCGAGAACGGCTCAGTCTCGTTCGGCTCGCGGCGGATCTCGATCTCTTCGTTCTTCGGATCGGTACCGATCGTCGCGCCAACATCCATAGGATTCGGCAGGAAGTCGATAACAGCATCCAGCATCGGCTGAACGCCACGGTTCTTGAAAGCAGAACCACAGAAGACCGGGTAGATCTCGGAGTTAACAACCATCTTACGAATTCCGGCCTTGAGCTCAGCAACGCTGATCTCTTCGCCTTCGAGGAACTTCTCCATGAGCTCGTCAGAGCCCTCGGCAACGTCCTCAACCAGCTTGGCGCGGTATTCCTCGGCCTTTTCCAGCATGTCTGCCGGAATTTCGCGAGTTTCGTATGCTGCACCCATGGTGACGTCGCCCTTGGCGTCGCCTTCCCAAACGAGTGCCTTCATGGTGAGCAGATCAACGACGCCGACGAAGTCGGACTCGGAACCGATCGGAAGCTGCATAACCAACGGCTTAGCACCAAGGCGCTTGATGATGGTGTCGACGGTGAAGTAGAAGTCTGCACCCATCTTGTCCATCTTGTTGACGAAGCAGATACGCGGAACGTTGTACTTGTCAGCCTGGCGCCAAACAGTCTCAGACTGCGGCTCCACGCCTTCCTTGCCATCGAACACGGCAACGGCACCATCGAGGACGCGCAGTGAGCGCTCAACCTCGACTGTGAAGTCAACGTGGCCCGGGGTGTCAATGATGTTGATCTGGTTTTTGTTCCAGAAGCAGGTCACGGCGGCAGACGTGATAGTAATGCCGCGCTCCTTTTCCTGCTCCATCCAGTCAGTCGTCGAGGCACCATCGTGCGTCTCGCCGAGCTTGTGGTTCACACCCGTGTAGAACAGGATGCGTTCCGTAGTAGTGGTCTTACCGGCGTCGATGTGAGCCATGATGCCGATATTGCGGACCTTATTAAGGTCGGTAAGCACTTCCTGTGCCACAATGTCTCCCTAAGTCGGTGATGCCCGAAACGCTGGTGGAACCGATCAAAGATCAATTCCACCAGCGAAACAGAACGCTTTTTACCAGCGGTAGTGGGCGAAGGCCTTGTTGGACTCTGCCATCTTGTGGGTATCTTCGCGACGCTTTACAGCAGCGCCAAGACCGTTGGAAGCGTCGAGGATCTCGTTCATGAGACGCTCGATCATGGTCTTCTCGCGGCGAGCCTTCGAGTAACCAACGAGCCAGCGAAGTGCAAGAGCGGTCGAACGACCGGGCTTGACCTCAACGGGAACCTGGTACGTTGCGCCACCAACACGGCGGGAACGAACTTCGAGGGCCGGGCGGATGTTATCCATGGCCTTCTTCAAGGTAACAACCGGGTCAGCAGCGTTCTTGGCTGCAACACCTGCGAGTGCACCGTAAACGATACGCTCGGCTGTGGACTTCTTACCATCGACCAAAACCTTATTGATCAGCTGGGTAACAAGCGGGGAACCGTGTACCGGATCCGAGACGAGTGGGCGCGCGGGCGCCGGACCCTTACGAGGCATTACTTACCTTCCTTCTTGGCACCGTAGCGCGAGCGAGCTTGCTTACGGTTCTTCACACCCTGGGTATCGAGGGCACCACGTACGATCTTGTAGCGCACACCCGGAAGGTCCTTCACACGACCACCGCGAACGAGCACGATGGAGTGTTCCTGAAGGTTGTGACCAACACCAGGAATGTAAGCGGTAACTTCAACGCCACCGGCAAGACGCACACGTGCGACCTTACGAAGTGCGGAGTTAGGCTTCTTCGGGGTCGTGGTGTACACACGGGTGCAAACGCCACGACGCATCGGGTTGCCCTTAAGGGCTGGGGCCTTGGTCTTTTTGACCTTCGGCGAGCGGCCCTTACGGACCAGCTGCTGAATAGTAGGCACTTTCGTGTCCTTCCATTGTCTAAGTTTGTCGGCACCATAATCAGACTCTAAAGTTCCAGATTATGGAGCTAGCTGCTTGCTTTACCGAACACCGGAACGAAAATGCTCTAGGCGTGCGAAAGTGTGGCATCTGTTGCGCAACCTACCCGCAACCCGGACCGTGTCCATTTGCCACACATGAAAAACAATTACCACTAGTTTAGCACGCCGTAGGCACGGAACCGGACGGGGTGGCGGCCCCGGCCTCCACGTGCATTCGCACCTTGCCGCCATCTCGCGAACGACTCCACGAGATTTACCGGGATTCGGGCACTTTTACCTGCATTCGGCGATGAGTGCTGTTCGTTGATGCAGGGCAGGTCACTTAATTTTTCCTCTTGCGCCGCGCATCATTCGGCACGAGTTCATACGTGGCTCACCTTCTGGGCAGTTCTCCTGCGTCAAAAGTTATCCACCATCCCGCGGCATGCCAATCGGCAAAGTCCTCTACGGGGTCATGCTGGGTTTATGAATTCCATGGCGGCACTCACCACCGCCGGACTGGCTGAATTGCAGCACGTCTTGGCACCGTCCATAGAGAGCCCGGATGAGTCTATCTCCGAGGTACCTGTGGACGACAAGCTGCGTCTGCTTGCCCTACTGAATCCAGTACTCAAGCGGCTTGTTGATGACATCGCCGCCCAACTTGGAAGTTCGGCCGTACGGTCGCTGCTTCTGGCAATGCTGACCGAAGACCTATCAAGAACCACTGGACGCGCTCAAATTGTGGCCGCCGGCAAGGTAGACGAAACCAATGCTCACACCATGGCCCAGGAACCTCTGAGCGAACTTATTGAGCTCCATAACCATCTCGAAGATTTCATCGGCGGCGCGTCGATTCTGCCCACGGACCATTACCACTCCCCGGGCACAAAAATGCTTTTCCGAGATTCCACCGATCTACTCAAAGATCGCCTGCACCTCTCCTATATGGCGGCCAAGCATCGACTTCTCACCCGAGACCTCCTGCTCCCACACACAGGCTTTAACGGGGCACCCATTTCCCCTCGTTATAAGGAACTCGGAAGGGTATTCAACGACGGCACGGCCGATCCGTTGGAAGCCGCAGGTACCGCACGGCGGCTCCTAGCCCTGCAACCGGGCATTGATGCCCAGCCGGACCCTGCCACAGCAGCGGAACGCATTGAAAAGCAGGTGGCCGAGTCCCTGACATCACGGAATCAGAGCGGTACCGGTCAGCTACTCAAGCTCATTTCTTCACAGCTAGACGGCACTGCCCTCGAACGCTCCGAGAAACAAATGGAGGACCATTTTGGCCTCGAGTTCAAAGGCAAACGACCCCACGGGTTCATCTGGGAACTATGCACCGGGACATCCGGTCATGAATTACTCACAACACTCTCTGACGAGCTGAGTAACCCGCGGTCCAAATTCGGAAGCGTACCCGAAGCCCCAGAAGCACTCGGGCAACCGGCGCTTTTGGGGATGGACGGTTCCCCACAGCTCTCCCCCGAACCGACTATTATCCCAGCTTGGGCAGTCAGCCCAGATATGCCGATGGATGAGCGACCCCGTGCCGAGTTCTCTGATCTGGGTCAGGTGCCACCGGCCGATATTCAAGGTACCCAGATCCCGATGCTTCCCGGTGAGACTTTGGCTGCGGCTCAATCGCGATCCAAGGCCAGGAACCTACTTCAGGCATTCTTTGACGCCATTCGTTGCACCATGAACCAAGATCCATATCCCACGGAAAATCTCCCCATGAAACCCAATATCGATTTGATCGTCACGATTTCGTGGGATTCGCTGATTGGAAAGCTCAACGATCCGGGAATCTCCAATCACGGACATCTGGTGTCTGCTGCCTACGCTCGACGGCTGGCGTGCGTCGCCAACGTTCTGCCCGCGGTACTCGGCACCGAATCGCAGCCCTTGGATCTAGGCCGAACCCAGCGTTTCTTCAGTCGGGCGCAACGTCGGGCCATGGCACTGCGGGACCGCGGATGCATCAACCCAGGTTGCACCATGGCCGCACACCGTTGCGAAGCGAACCATATCCAACCGTGGTACCTCGGCGGTGAGACAGATTTGTCCAATGGGGCCCTCTTGTGTCCGATCTGCCACGCGTCCTTCCACGCCGGACACTTCAAGATTGTTGTCCTCAAGTCGATCCCTTATGTTCTACAAAACAAGGCCGTTGACCCCGAACAACGACTCAGGCGCAATTGGTTCTTTCACCCTCAAAGTGACTCCGTCCAGGAGCCCTAAGGCAACGGACCATCGCCTCCTTGCGGACCTCAACTAGACAACATATCTACTAGAACCTTAAGCCTCTATGTGCCGCGAACGCCTGGAAATCATGGGCAATGGTGCCCCTCTGATATCAACGGCGACTCTACGTTCGAGCGATCCAATAGATGAGCAATCACCCGGTATCAGTAAGTGATTGTCCGTAGACAGGGGTGTTGGATTTTTGGTTCTCACTGTGTGTTCGGGTCTTCCGTAAGCAGCGACCACATTTCGAGCACAAAAAAGATCGGCCCGTGCTGCGTTCCCCCATTCCCCTTTCGAGGTTGCGAGACGCTGCACGGGCCGATCTTGTTACGCGGTCTTCTCCCCGGTCAAGCCGGGGAGAAGAATTACGCCTTAGCGGAAATCGTTGCCGAGATCGTAGTCATCCATGGCGATGGCGTGGAATTCCGGGCTGAGGCCCGGCTCCAAACCTTCGTAGTCCATGCCGGTGGAGAAGGCGGACTGACCGGTGAACAGCGAAGCCTTCGCTGCCTCGGTCGGTTCCACGTTTACCTGGGTGTAGCGGTCCAAGCCGGTACCGGCCGGGATCAACTTACCGATGATCACGTTTTCCTTCAGGCCGAGCAATGGATCGGACTTGCCTTCCATTGCAGCCTGAGTCAGGACACGCGTGGTCTCCTGGAAGGAAGCAGCCGAGAGCCATGAATCGGTAGCCAAGGAAGCCTTGGTAATACCCATCAATTCGTCACGACCGGAAGCCGGACGCTTACCTTCGGAAACAGCCTTGCGGTTGGCCGACTGGAAGCGTGCCTTGTCAGCAAGCTCGCCCGGCAGCAAGTCGGTTTCGCCCGACTCGATGACGGTGATGCGGCGAAGCATCTGGCGAACGATGACTTCCACGTGCTTATCGTGGATGCCAACACCCTGGGATTGGTACACTTCCTGGACTTCGCGGACGAGGAACTTCTGTGCCTCTCGCGGGCCAAGAACTCGCAGTACCTGCTTCGGGTCAATTGCACCGGCGACCAACTGCTGGCCAACGATGACGGACTCGCCCTCAACAACCAACAGACGTGCACGACGCAGAATCGGGTAAGCGATTTCTTCGTCACCGTTGTCCGGGGTGATCACGATGCGGAGCTGCTTTTCGCTGTCCTCGATCGTGACACGACCCGCAACCTCGGAGATCGGGGCAACACCCTTAGGTGTACGTGCCTCGAAGAGCTCCTGGATACGGGGCAGACCCTGGGTGATATCTTCCGCGGAAGCAGCACCACCGGTGTGGAAGGTACGCATGGTCAGCTGGGTACCGGGCTCACCAATGGACTGTGCGGCAATAATGCCCACTGCCTCACCGATGTCAACGGTCTTGCCGCTGGCCAAGGAACGACCGTAGCAAAGTGCACAGGTTCCAACGGCCGATTCACAGGTCAGCACGGAGCGAACCTTGATCTCGGTGACGCCGGCTGCGAACAGTTCGTCGATGAGCACGTCGCCCACGTCGGAACCGCCCTCTGCCAACACGGTGCCCGAAGCATCGGTCACGTCAGTGGCCAAGGTCCGGGTGTACGCCGAGTTCTCAACGGTTTCGTGCATACGCACGGTACCGATTTCGTCGGTGTAAGCAATCGGCACGGTCAGACCGCGGTTGGTACCACAGTCCTGTTCGCGAACGATGACATCCTGCGAGACGTCCACCAGACGACGGGTCAAGTAACCCGAGTTGGCGGTCTTCAGCGCGGTATCAGCCAGGCCCTTACGGGCACCGTGAGTCGCGATGAAGTACTCGAGAACGGACAAGCCTTCACGGTAGGAAGACTTGATCGGACGCGGGATGATCTCACCCTTAGGGTTAGACACCAGACCACGGATACCGGCAATCTGGCGCAGCTGCAGCCAGTTACCACGAGCCTTTGAGGTCACCATTCGGTTAATGGTGTTCAGCTCTTCCATGCCGTTCTTCATGGCCTCGGCTACCTCATCGGTGGCCTTGGTCCAGATATCGATAAGGTCCTGACGACGCTCGGTGTCGGCGATCAGGCCCTTGTCGAACTGCGACTGCACACGACGTGCCTTCTCCTCGTACGGAGCAAGGATTGAAGCCTTGTCCATGTTCGAGGTGATGTCGGAGATGGCAACGGTGACGCCCGAGAAGGTCGCCCACTTGAAGCCCGCATCCTTCAGGTTATCCAGCGTTGCCGCCGTAACAACCTTCGGGTAGCGCTCTGCCAAGTCGTTGACGATCTCAGAGAGAGCATCCTTGCCGGCAACGCGCTCAACCCACGGGTAATCGGCCGGAAGGGTGTCGTTGAAGAGCACCTGTCCGAGCGACGTCGGGATGATAGCTTCTTCGCCCGCTACCCAACCTTCCGGTGCCGGCTGATCCTCGGACGGGACAAAGCCCGAGACGCGGATCTTAACCGGTGCGTTCAGGTGGAGTTCTCCGCGATCCATGGCCATGAAAGCCTCGGACGGAGTGGTGAACGCACGACCGGCGCCCGTCTCGTCCAGACGCTTGGTGGTCAAGTGGTGCAGACCGATGATCATATCCTGTGAAGGCAGAGCAACCGGGCGACCATCCGAAGGCTTCAGAATGTTGTTGCTCGAGAGCATCAAGATTCGCGCTTCGGCCTGAGCTTCGGGGCTCAGCGGCAGGTGAACTGCCATCTGGTCACCGTCGAAGTCAGCGTTGAAAGCGGCACAAACCAACGGGTGCAGCTGAAGGGCCTTACCTTCAACCAGCTGAGGTTCGAACGCCTGGATGCCCAAACGGTGCAGGGTAGGTGCACGGTTAAGCAACACGGGGTGCTCGGTGATGATCTCTTCGAGAACATCCCAAACCTGCGGGCGGTAACGCTCGACCATGCGCTTAGCGCTCTTGATGTTCTGTGCGTGGTTGAGGTCAACCAAGCGCTTCATCACGAACGGCTTGAAGAGCTCCAGAGCCATCTGCTTAGGCAGACCACACTGGTGCAGCTTCAGCTGCGGGCCAACCACGATGACCGAACGGCCCGAGTAGTCAACACGCTTGCCGAGGAGGTTCTGGCGGAATCGTCCCTGCTTGCCCTTGAGCATGTCGCTCAGGGACTTCAACGGACGGTTACCCGGACCGGTTACCGGACGGCCACGACGACCGTTATCGAAGAGCGAGTCAACAGCTTCCTGCAGCATGCGCTTTTCGTTGTTCACGATGATTTCCGGCGCGCCCAGGTCCAACAAGCGCTTGAGGCGGTTGTTGCGGTTGATGACGCGACGGTACAGGTCGTTGAGGTCGGAGGTCGCAAAGCGGCCACCGTCGAGCTGAACCATCGGGCGCAGTTCCGGCGGGATCACTGGAACGGCATCCAAGACCATGCCCAACGGGGAGTTGGTCGTGGTCAAGAACGCGTTAACAACCTTGAGGCGCTTCAGGGCACGCGTCTTGCGCTGGCCCTTACCGTTCTCAATGATGTCGCGCAGGATCTCGGCTTCTGCTTCCATGTCGAAGCCCTGAAGGCGCTTCTTGATGGCTTCGGCGCCCATGGAGCCCTCGAAGTACAGTCCGTAACGTTCGCGCAGCGAACGGAACAGGCCTTCGTCTCCCTCAAGGTCAGCGACCTTGAGGTTCTTGAAGCGGTCCCAGACCTGGTCGAGGCGTTCGATGTCGGCGTCGGCGCGCTTACGCACCTGAGCCATCGTCTTATCGGCCAAGTCGCGGGTCTTCTTCTTTTCCGCTGCCTTGGCACCCGCGGCTTCGAGGGCAGCAAGCTGGTCCTCGAGTTCACGGGCAATCGCGGCAATGTCGGAGTCGCGGGTGTCAACGAGCTGCTTGCGTTCCAGATCGTGCTGGGCCTGGAGGTTCGGCAGTTCGGCGTGACGGCGCTCTTCATCAACGGAAGTGACCATGTAGGCAGCGAAGTAAATGATCTTTTCAAGATCCTTCGGTGCCAGGTCAAGCAGGTAGCCCAAGCGCGAGGGAACGCCCTTGAAGTACCAGATGTGGGTCACGGGAGCGGCAAGCTCGATGTGGCCCATGCGTTCGCGGCGCACCTTGGCACGGGTAACTTCGACGCCACAGCGTTCGCAAATGATGCCCTTGAAACGCACGCGCTTGTACTTGCCGCAGTTACATTCCCAGTCACGAGTCGGACCGAAGATCTTTTCGCAGAAAAGACCGTCCTTTTCCGGCTTTAGGGTGCGGTAGTTGATGGTTTCGGGCTTCTTTACCTCGCCGTAGCTCCACCCGCGGATCTCTTCCGCTGTTGCCAGGCCGATGCGCATGAGTCCGAATGAGGATTCGCTGGACATATGGTCCTTATCTCTCTTCTAAGTTCTCTGAAGTCTAAATTGGTGAGGTGTTCGTTGAACCCGTAGGTTCAACGCTCACCGTGGGTCTGGAAGATATCCAGCTCCGCAATCGTGTCTTGGCGGTCGAAGGAGCGCTGCGCTGGTGTTGCCACCGGCACCGCTCCCCCAACCACAAGGCACCTATTGGAACTAAACCTCTTCGACGGAGTTCGGTTCAGACCGGGAAAGGTCGATACCGAGTTCTTCCGCTGCCCGGAAGACTTCTTCGTCCGAGTCTCGCATTTCGATGGTCTGCCCGTCGGTTCCGAGGACCTCGACGTTCAAGCACAACGACTGCATTTCCTTGATCAGAACCTTGAACGATTCCGGAACGCCAGGTTCCGGGATGTTCTCGCCCTTAACGATTGCTTCGTAGACCTTCACGCGACCGTGAATATCATCCGACTTAATCGTGAGCAGTTCCTGCAAGGTGTAAGCGGCACCGTAGGCCTCCAGGGCCCACACTTCCATCTCACCAAAGCGCTGGCCACCGAACTGTGCCTTACCACCCAGCGGCTGCTGCGTGATCATGGAGTACGGACCGGTCGAGCGTGCGTGGATCTTGTCGTCCACCAGGTGGTGAAGCTTCAAGATGTACATGTAACCAACGGATACCGGATCCGGGAAGGGCTGACCGGAGCGGCCGTCATACAGACGAGCCTTACCGGAGTTGCCGATCAGACGAACGCCGTCGCGGGTCACGTTGGTGTGATCCAACAGGCCGCGGACTTCGTCTTCCGACGCGCCATCGAATACCGGGGAGGAGACCAGCGTGGAAGGAGATTCGCGCGGCAGATCCGGCAGGTTCTTCACCCAAGCCGGTTCGCCCTCGATCTTCCAACCCTGCTTGGCTGCCCAACCGAGGTGGATTTCCAGAACCTGGCCGACGTTCATTCGACCCGGAACACCCAAGGGGTTCAGGACGATGTCAACCGGAGTTCCATCTTCCAGGAACGGCATATCTTCGATCGGCAGGATCTTGGAAATGACGCCCTTGTTACCGTGACGGCCAGCGAGCTTGTCACCATTGGTGATCTTGCGCTTCTGAGCCACGTAAACGCGAACCAGCTGGTTCACGCCCGGAGGCAGGTCATCGTCGTTGTCGCGGTCGAAGATGCGAACACCAATGACCACGCCGGACTCGCCGTGCGGCACCTTCAAGGAGGTGTCGCGCACTTCGCGGGACTTCTCACCGAAGATGGCGCGCAGCAGGCGCTCTTCCGGAGTCAGCTCGGTCTCGCCCTTAGGCGTGACTCGGCCAACGAGGATGTCGCCAGCTTCAACCTCGGCACCGATGTGGATGATGCCGCGCTCGTCGAGCTGCGCCAGGATCTCTTCGGAGACGTTCGGGATGTCGCGGGTGATTTCCTCGGCACCAAGCTTGGTGTCGCGGGCATCAACTTCGTGCTCTTCGATGTGAATCGAGGTCAGCACATCGTCGGAGACCATGCGCTGGGAGAGGATGATCGCATCCTCGAAGTTGTGACCCTGCCATGACATGAAGGCAACCAGCAGGTTCTTACCCAGGGCGAGCTCGCCCTTGTCGGTGGAGGGACCGTCGGCGATGATCGAGTTGTAGTCAACTCGGTCGCCTTCGGAAACCATCACGCGCTGGTTGTATGCGTTGCCCTGGTTAGAGCGTGCAAACTTCATGATCGGGTAGGCCGATTCGGTGCCATCATCGTTCATGACGGTGACGAGGTCAGCCGACACCTCGGAGACAACGCCTCCGGTGGATGCGATAACCGAGTCGCCGGCGTCAACGGCCGCGAACTTCTCCATACCGGTACCCACGAATGGGGACTCGGAGGCCAGCAACGGCACAGCCTGACGCTGCATGTTGGCACCCATAAGTGCGCGGTTAGCATCGTCGTGCTCGAGGAACGGAATCAGGGCGGTTGCCACAGACACCATCTGGCGCGGGGAAACGTCCATGTAGGCGATCTCGTTGGGCTCAACGATGACGGGCTCGCCGCCACCACCCTTTTCACGAACGAGTACGCCGTCTTCGATGAAGTGACCGTCTTCGCTCAACGGCGCGTTGGCCTGTGCGATGAAGTGGTCAAGCTCGTCATCAGCTGTCAGGTAATCGATCTGACCGGTGACCCGACCATCAACGACCTGGCGGTACGGAGTTTCGATGAAGCCGAAGGCGTTGATGCGACCGTAGGTAGCCAACGAACCGATCAGACCAATGTTCGGGCCTTCGGGGGTTTCAATCGGGCACATACGTCCGTAGTGGGACGGGTGAACGTCTCGAACTTCCATGCCTGCACGGTCACGGGACAGACCACCCGGGCCCAGCGCGGAAAGACGACGCTTGTGCGTCAGACCGGCGAGCGGGTTGTTCTGGTCCATGAACTGCGAGAGCTGGGAGGTACCGAAGAACTCCTTGATCGCTGCAACAACCGGACGGATGTTGATCAGCGTCTGCGGAGTGATGGCCTCGACGTCCTGGGTGGTCATGCGTTCACGCACAACACGCTCCATGCGGGAAAGACCCGTACGGACCTGGTTCTCGATCAATTCGCCAACGGCGCGGATGCGACGGTTGCCGAAGTGGTCGATGTCATCGACACTCACGGTCAAAGCGACAGGCTTGCCGTCGCGGATACCCGGGGTGGTCTTCTCGCCGGCGTGCAGCGCGACGAGGAACTTGATCATCGCGACAATGTCGTCGATGTTCAGGACCGATGCATCGGGGCTGTTCAGCGGGGTGTCAACACCGAGCTTGCGGTTGATCTTGTAACGACCAACCTTTGCCAGGTCGTAGCGCTTGGCCTCGAAGTAGAGGTTCTTGAGCAACGCCTGAGCAGCATCGACCGTCGGCGGCTCGCCCGGGCGAAGCTTGCGGTAGATATCCAGGAGGGCTTCTTCCTGGGTATCGGTGGTGTCCTTCTCAAGGGTGGCGCGGATCGAGTCGTACTGTCCGAACTCCTCGAGGATACGACCTTCGGTCCAGCCAAGAGCCTTGAGCAGAACCGTAACCGACTGCTTGCGCTTACGGTCAAGGCGAACGCCGACCTGATCACGCTTGTCGATTTCGAGTTCAAACCAAGCACCACGCGACGGGATGATCTTCGCGGTGAAGATGTCCTTGTCACTGGTCTTGTCTGGGGTGCGTTCGAAGTAAGCGCCCGGGGAACGAACGAGCTGGGACACCACGACACGCTCGGTGCCGTTGATGATGAAGGTGCCCTTGTCGGTCATCAGCGGGAAGTCGCCCATGAACACGGTCTGCTGCTTGATTTCGCCCGTGTTGTTGTTCATGAACTCGGCCTTAACGTACAACGGAGCCGCGTACGTAGCGTCGCGGTCCTTGCACTCGGCCATGGTGTACTTCGGGTCAGCAAATTCAGGCTCAGAGAAGCTCAGGGACATAGTCTCCTGGAAGTCTTCAATGGGGGAGATCTCTTCAAAGATCTCGGCAAGGCCCGAAGTGCTGGCTACACTGGTGTCACCAATGGTCTGGGCGTAGGCCAGACGGTTCTTCCAGCGCTCATTGCCGATGAGCCAATCAAAGCTCTCGGTCTGCAGCGCCAAGAGGTTTGGAACATCCAGTGGTTCGTGAATCTTTGCAAAAGAAAGTCGGCCAGCATATTCCGCGGTGCGGGCCGAACTAGCGGTTTGGTTGTTAGAGGTGCTCGAGGCGACCAAGATGGATCCTTCCACAGACCGTCAGGTTTCCGGCGTCGTCTCTCTGCGAAGAGTTTCACTGTTCACAGCACCGCTGAGCAGGCCTACCGCTATATGAAGGCCGGAGATGAAAAGAGAAGACGCAAATCTCAACGTTACACCATCGGACCTACCATGTCTACCGTCCGGCATGCAACCCAGCAGCCCAGGCCCGGTTTTTGCTGAGATTTACATCACGCGCAAGATGGTGGGGGTGTTGGTGCAAACCAGAGGCACTAGCCTAGAAACACTCAGCTTAACCTCGAGTGTTCCCAGAAAGTGAGTTTCTGAACGTGAACTTAGCCAAAGACAACACGGTGATTGCTCATGCATCTAGAGATGCCCTATCTCCCGCTATCGGAATTCGTGCACGAAATTCACGGCCACTCCACCCATTACGGGTCCACGCCGCAGTAGGCACCAATGTTCACAATGCTTACGGTATTTCGCACGTGAGATTCGGGGCCTAATCGCCATGGACATCATATTGCCGCCAGGGCTCGAACGCATGAAACTCGATGCCGCACAGCGCGGTCTTGACATCGAGGTGGTGACTCGGGGCCAGGCATCGAGTCTCGCGGAGGCTGCGGCTGCATTGGGCATTCTTCCCGAAAAGATTGTGAAATCCTTGGTCGTAAAACACAAGGACGGCAGTTTTCTCTTTGTCCTGATTCCCGGTGACCGCGTGATCTCATGGCCCAAACTTCGCGCGCTGCTGGGGGTCAATAAGTTGTCCCTGCCGCCCGCCGACGTCGCTTACGCGGCCACAGGGTATGAACGAGGCACCATCACGCCCCTGGGCTCAACAACGCCATGGCCCGTTTATGCAGATCTAGGCATCGACAGCGGTCAAATCTGCCTCGGCGCCGGAGCCCATGGCCAATCAGCCTTCGTGGATTCAACGAAGTTGATCCGCGCACTGAAGGCAACCGTGGCAGATATTAGCGACCCAGAACCGGCTCGTTAGACTTCTTCAGATCCCTGATTTTCGAACCAATACGGCTCAGCGCGTTGGTGGTGGCCGTTGCAAGTGGTTTAGCCAGTGGACGTTCGATGAAGCGTTGAACTAGGTACGCGGCGGCAAATACCGTAGCGATCACCAGCGGGAGCGTGACGTACTTTCCGAGTACCGGATTCAAATGGTCAATCAGCCACCAGCCCCACACCTGATGCAGGAGGTAAACGGGGTAGGTAAGGGAGCCCAAGAGCGCCAGAAACTTCCACTGGATATTTCGTAGTGGGCTCAGGGTCAGAAGTGCGATGACGGTGAACAACCCCACCACAATGACCCAGTAGTTCCAGACAGGAATGGCGTATCCAACCAGTTCCATGGCCTCTGCGGGGCCCTTCAATCCAGTGAAATAGGCGGCGATGCCGACGTTCATGACCAGCAGGGACCAGCGAAGAAGACTGTGCCCAAAACGGTGAATGAGGAAGATCAGGATTCCTCCGCAAAACAGCGGCGCATAGTCACTCATCAGGTTCGTTGCGACCTGGGTATTACCGCCGAGATGGGCAGCCAGTCCAAGGACGGACCAGGTAGCGGCAAGAATCGTGATCCCACGAATGGTCAACAGGCGCAAAACCATAAGAACGAGAATTAGCAGGTAGAAACGCATTTCCACCCAGAGCGTCCAGTAGACGCCGTCAATATGTCGCAGCTCCATAGCTGGGTGGAACATGGTCAGGTTGGCCAGTAGTTCTTTCACCCCTAGCCCCGCACCCACCTGCGGCCACATGACTATTACCAGATATCCAGTGGCCAACACCGCTACCCAATAGGCAGGATATAGACGTCCGATACGGGATCCCACAAATTTTCCGGCGCCCTTGCCATAGGCGGAGAGCAGGATGACGAATCCGCTGATAATGAAGAAGAGCTGGACGCCCATGTTCCCATACACGCTGATTCGCGATAGCACCGGCCATGCATCCTTGGCCTCGGGGGTCCCCCAATATCCATGGTGCCATGCGGTGTAGTGGAAAAGGAGCACCAATAAGGCTGCTGCAAAGCGTAACGCATCAAGTAGCCCCAGCCGCGGCGCCTTCTTGGCGACAACTGGGTGATCTACCGGGTTGGCGATCCGGTCGGTTTCAAGTACGGAGGCAAGTACCGCCGTGCCATTTCCCGCCATGCGTTGACCCCTAACCATGTTCGCATTCGTTATCTATCTGTTATCAACGATAGCAAGGAACATTGGATAAGTTCAGTCGAGAGGCGTTAAGTCATGAAACACACAGCGAATCATAAGATTGAAATTAAAGTTAAAGACCGCTGGCCCGCAAAACCAAACGGTTTTGCGGGCCAGCGGCTAAGAAGCGAAGAGTTACTTGACAGTAACGGTAGCGCCGGCAGCCTCGAGGGCTTCCTTTGCCTTCTCTGCGGCTTCCTTGGTGGCGCCTTCCAGGACAGCCTTAGGAGCCGAATCAACGACCTCCTTGGCTTCCTTCAGACCCAACGAAGTCAGGGCGCGAACTTCCTTGATAACTGCGATCTTCTTGTCGCCGGCTGCTTCGAGGATAACGTCGAATTCAGTCTGCTCTTCGGCTTCAGCGGCACCAGCGGCCGGGCCGGCAACTGCAACAGCAGCTGCGGAGACCTCGAAGGTCTCCTCGAAGGTCTTTACGAACTCAGAGAGTTCGATGATGGTCATTTCCTTGAAGGCTTCCAAGAGCTCTTCGGTGGACAGCTTAGCCATGATGGGCAGCCTTTCCGTCGGCGGCACTTACGTGCCGCAAGTTACTTGAGTGAGGGTTTGAAGAAAGCTTAGGCTTCTTCGGTGGCGGCTTCGGCAGCAGGTGCCTCGGCCTCGGCAGGTGCTTCAGCAGCGCCACCGTTTGCTTCTTCGAGCTTGACGCGCAGTGCTTCGATGGTGCGGACAGCGGCGGATGCCGGAGCCTGCAGCACACCGGCAACACGTGCCAGCTGGAACTCACGCGATTCAAGGGCAGCCAGGGCGGCAACCTCGGTTGCGTCAAGGGCCTTGCCCTCGAAGTAACCGGTCTTGATGATGAGCTGCTTGTTGTCCTTAGCGAAATCCGTGAGGCTCTTAGCGGCAGCAACTGCGTCGCCCTTAATAAAGGCGATTGCAGTCGGGCCAGCAAGCTGGCCTTCGAATGCTTCGATGCCGGCTTCCTTTGCTGCGAGACCAGTCAAGGTGTTCTTCACAACCGCGTACTTGGTATCTGCACCAAGTGAACGGCGAAGCTGCTTGAGCTGCGCAACAGTAAGCCCACGGTATTCGGTCAGGACAGCGGCGGTCGACTCCTTGAAGTCGGCGGTGATTTCCTCTACTGCGGAAACCTTAGTCGGCGTTGCCATAACACTCCTTCCGGGGTATAGATCTGATAACCAGTCGATCCAGCCCGGCCAGGAGTACTGACATAAAAAACGCCCCATGCAGATGCACGGGGCGGAAAGCACGCAAATATTTGCGAGAAATTCACTTCGTTCACCTGCGCAGGTCGTCCTTTGTGGGACTTTCAGAGTCTCACCGCATAAGCAGCAATTCTCGACCGACGGTCTTCGGTATTCACAATCCTAGCAGTGCGCCAGCGACGGAACAAATCGGTTAGAGGTGTTCCGCGTTACCCCTCACGGAACTCATCGTTAAAAGCGGTAGGCCCCTCGGGTTCCGCAACTTGGGGGATAGCGGAAGGGAGGAGCCTACCTGTGCAGCAATGCAACTTGGGGGAACGCATTGCTGCGGTAATGTGCTCGGGGCGGGGCTTGGGGTCTCCGCCATGGAGCACATGGTGAACGAATCACCCGTCACGATCAAATCGCGACGAACTAACTCTACCATTCACGGGCCGCCGCACAAGCACCTCGGCGGAAAAGCATGGACATAGACGGCGGTGAAGAAGCCTCACCACTCCCCCGGAGCAAGCCAGCGCACGGGCATTTCAGGAAGCCTTTCAGGAAACTGAGCAGCCCTCTGGTGATAGACCGAACCAACAGGTCAACCCAGACATTCTTGGTCGCCTGAGCGTAGGTAACCCGTGAGAGCCGATGCGGATCTTCGCCGTTGCTGGCACTGGCCGATACGATACCGCTGGCCAGCACAGATTCACTACGATCACGTCCTGAAGGCACGTGCCAAGGCTTGGAACATCACGTGCGCTGACTTCGTTCCGCGATTCGGTCGTGACCAGCACTGCCCACTTGTAAGGCGCCGGTGGCCACCGCTCAGCATCACGCTGCGACGTGAGGCGGTGCGTTGGCACGATGCGCGGTAGCGGCGGATGCACTATGGAGGCAATGCGCGGTAGCCGTGACTTATGGATCTACCTGGAGCGCTACAGCAACGGCACGTGTTGCTCGTGGTGGTACACAACCAGCATGCGGGCCATTCGGGCTATGGGATACGGCCAGCGAACACCGGGGATATGTCGGGCACACGAGTCAGTGCCCGCAAACTGACGCCGATTCGGTGGTTAAACGACCGAACCCGGTACCAATCCCCCCAAGGGAGGTTGGTACCGGGTTCGAAACGATGAGGCGTTATTATGCCTCGGAAAGAACGCGGGTTACGTTCGAATCGACCGGGATGCCCGGGCCGAAGGTGGAAGCAACGGTAGCCTTGGAGATGTAGCGGCCCTTGGAAGAGGAAGGCTTCAAACGAAGCACCTCGTCCAGTGCTGCTGCGTAGTTCTCTGCAAGCTTCTGAGCATCGAAGGAAACCTTGCCGATGATGAAGTGCAGGTTCGAGTGCTTGTCGACGCGGAAGTCGATCTTGCCACCCTTGATCTCGTTGACGGCCTTGGCGACGTCCATGGTCACAGTACCGGTCTTCGGGTTCGGCATCAGGTTACGAGGACCCAAGACCTTACCCAAACGGCCAACCTTGCCCATGAGGTCAGGGGTAGCAACTGCTGCGTCGAAGTCGGTCCAGCCGCCAGCGATCTTAGCGATCAGGTCGTCCGAGCCAACGAAGTCGGCGCCGGCTGCAATTGCAGCTTCTGCCTTTTCGCCGTTTGCGAAGACAACCACGCGGGCGGTCTTGCCGGTGCCGTGCGGAAGGATTACGGTACCGCGAACCATCTGATCGGCCTTGCGGGGATCAACGCTGAGGCGGAATGCAACCTCAACGGTCTCGTCAGCCTTCGAGAAGGCGATCTCCTTGGCCAGGGCAACTGCCTCGGCCGGAGCGTAGAACTTATCTTCTTCGATCTTAGCCGCGGCGGCTACGAATGCTTTACTGCGCTTTGCCATCTGCTTTTTCTCCTTATGCAGTCGTGGTCATCATTGGATCGCGCTGGACCCTGCCACTTGCGATGAGGGGCACCGGATGATTCCGGATGATTCCACATCGTCTTCTTTGTCATGGGGTTGCGTTGCTAGAAAACTAGCGACGCGGGTGTAAAAGGCGGAATTAGCCTTCTACGGTGATGCCCATCGAGCGGGCGGTGCCGGCGATGATCAAGGCTGCAGCCTTGATGTCGTTGGCGTTAAGATCTTCCATCTTCACAGCGGCGATCTCTTCGGCCTGAGCCTGAGTCAGCTTGGCAACCTTGACGGTGTGCGGGGTAGCTGAACCCTTGGTGACGCCTGCAGCCTTTTTGATGAGCTCGGCTGCCGGAGGAGTCTTGGTGACGAAGGTGAAGGAACGGTCTTCGTAGACAGTAATTTCAACCGGAACCACGTTGCCGCGCTGCGACTCGGTGGCGGCGTTGTACGCCTTGCAGAATTCCATGATGTTGACGCCGTGCTGACCAAGCGCCGGACCAATCGGCGGTGCCGGGTTGGCGGCGCCTGCCTGGATCTGCAGCTTGATGAGTCCGGTGACCTTTTTCTTGGGGGCCATGTCGGGTCCTTCTTCTATTGCGTGGCCCCGTTGCACAGGAGCGTGCCTCGGGGGGTTGATCGCCGTGGCGCGGCGATCAGAACCGTGTCATACCCCGGTAAAGCATCCGGGGATAGGCACGAAGTATAAATGTTACGCGATCTTGGTGACCTGGCTGAACGACAGGGTCACGGGGGTCTCACGTTCGAAGATCGACACCAGAACGACCATCGTGGAGGATTCGAGCTTGATCTCGCTGATCGTTGCCGGCAGCGTTTCAAACGGACCGTCGTTGACGATGACGGATTCGCCAACCTCAAAGTCGACGTTGACCTCGGTGATCGGGGCGCGGCCCGCCTTCGAGTGCTCGCCTTCTTCTTCGGTCACAATGGTGTGAGCCAGCATCGAGAAGACTTCCTCGAGGCGCAGCGGATCCGGGTTGTGAGCGTTGCCCACGAAGCCGGTAACACCCGGAGTGTGTCGAACGGCACCCCATGAGGCGTCGGTCAGTTCCATACGGACCAAAACGTAGCCGGGGATACGAACACGGCGCACGATCTTGCGTGTGGTGTTCTTGATCTCCACAACCTCTTCCATGGGGACCTGAATTTCATAAATGAATTCGTCCATGCCCAGGGTCTGGATGCGGGTTTCAAGGTTGACCTTGACGCGGTTTTCGTAACCTGCGTAAGAGTGGATGACGTACCAGTCGCCGGGCTGACGGCGAAGCTGTGTACGGAATTCTTCGATGGGATCCACGGCCGGGGTTTCCTCGGCTGCTTCAACCTCGGGAGCCTGCTCGGCGTCCTCGGAAACGACGGAATCGATCGACACCTCGTCGGTATCAACCTCTACGGCCTGGCCTTCGAGATTCTCGGTGGCCTGCGGTTCGAGTTCCTGCTCGGACACTGCGGTTCCTGCTTTCTGTTACTGGTTCACCAGAAGTTTGGAGCGAATGCTCGCGCGTTACTGTTCGGGCGAATTGGTGAAGATCAAAATCGATCCGTTACCGAACACGAAGTCCAGAGCGGAAATGATCACCATCATCAACACCACGAAGCCGATGACAACCAACGTGTAGTTGACTAGCTCGCTGCGGGTCGGGGTGACGACCTTCTTCAGTTCAGAAATCATCTGTCGGAAGAAGAGAGCAAGACCCGCAAAGAAACCGGCCTTGGACGGCTTCTTATTGTGTCCAGCGCCATGCGAATCGCTCGCAGTCGTTTCGGTCACGGTTCCTCGTTTCAGATTATCCCACTTGAAACAGCCACGGTGCGCTGCAGCCGTATCGACCACAACACACCGTGACGTGAATATTCGCCGAGCAACCGTAGATGATTGCTACTGCGCAGGGCAGACAGGACTCGAACCTGCAACCTGCGGTTTTGGAGACCGCTGCGCTACCAATTGCGCCACTACCCTTCGAGCGAGATGCTCGTGGACCACTAAAATCCTTAGCGGACTTGGTGATCCAGATGTTTTCCAACACCGAGGAACAAGTCTACTCAAAGAATGTGCTGATTGTCGAACCGAGGTGTTCAAGCACTAAATCTCGGTCTTTTTTACAGCCTCGCACTGACTGTTAGGTTGAGTGCATGCTCCCCACCAAATCACGGGCCCTCGGTCCTGGCCAGTCGATAGCCATGATTACTTTTACCTTTGCGGGCGGTTCGGTGCTTGATGCCATCTTGCGAATCACGGCCCGCTACTCCAGCGCAGATCCATTGTTGCCGCACCTTCTATTGGCCGCCGTCCCGCTGCTGATCGCCGCCGGTCTGTGGGTGGCTCTGCGCGGACGCAAGGAACTGCGCGGGATCATGGTCTTGCAATTGTTACTGGCAGCGAGCATCTCGGTCATCTCCTTCCGATCCGCCCTTCCACTGTCCTGGTACCTGGGCATCGGACTGATCATCTGGGCCATGCGCCTGAGCACCAACCTGCTGATGTGGGTGGGAACCAGCCTGCTGGTGCTCACCGCAGGGGCCCAATTCGGCATGATCGCCTATGACGGAGTGCTCTTCCTACCCTTTGTCATCACCCCGGTGGTATTCCTGATTTCCGCAGCCTATTTCCAGTGGCACCAGGTGAAAAACCAGCAACCCGAACGCGATTCGGCGCTCACCGCGGCCAACGAGCTATATCGCTCGCGCTATGGCAAGGAAATCGGTCAGTAGCGTCCGTCGCGGACCCCGTGCCGCGCCACTTCATACTCCCGGCTGTTACAACCATTAATCGCGCTGCCACCTCGCTGCCGACTAAGCTGAGTCCATACGTATTTCCACCACCTTTCCTCATCCCTTCAGGAAGCGACGACATGGCACGCATTTCCCGACGTATCGGGTCCATTGCAGAATCCGCAACTCTGGCCGTAGACGCCAAGGCCAAGGCACTGAAGGCGGCGGGGCGTCCCGTCATCGGCTTTGGTGCCGGTGAGCCGGATTTCCCCACCCCCGATTACATCGTTGAGGCAGCAGTTGCCGCGGCCCGTAACCCCAAGTACCACCGCTACTCCCCCGCGGCAGGGCTGCCGGAGCTACGTGCCGCCATTGCCGAAAAAACCATGCGTGACTCTGGCTACCAGCTTGATCCGTCCCAGGTAATGGTGACCAATGGTGGCAAGCAGGCCGTGTACAACGCGTTTGCCACCCTGCTGGATCCGGGAGACGAAGTCATTCTGCCGGCCCCGTATTGGACCACCTACCCGGAGGCTATCCGCTTGGCCGGCGGCGTGCCCGTTGAGGTATTTGCCGGGCCGGAGCAGGGTTACAAGGTCACCATCGAGCAGCTTGAGGCCGCGGTGACCCCGAAGTCCAAGGTGTTGCTCTTTGTTTCGCCGTCAAACCCGACCGGTGCGGTGTACTCGCCCGAGCAGGTTGCAGAAATTGGCCGCTGGGCAGCATCGAAGGATCTCTGGGTGATTACCGATGAGATTTACGAGCACCTGACCTATGACGATGCGGTCTTCACCTCGATCGCTACGGCAGCACCGGAGCTGGGTGACAAGGTCATCATCCTCAACGGTGTGGCGAAGACCTACGCCATGACCGGCTGGCGCGTGGGATGGATGGCCGGGCCACTTGATGTCATCAAGGCCGCCACCAACCTGCAGTCACATGCCACCTCCAACGTCTCGAACGTCTCGCAGATCGCAGCCCTGGCCGCCGTCTCGGGTCCGTTGGACGCCGTGGCGCAGATGCGCACCGCTTTTGACCGTCGTCGCAAGGCCATGGTTTCGGCCCTGAACGCCATCGACGGAGTGAATTGCCCGGTGCCCGAGGGCGCGTTTTACGCCTACTCGGATGTCCGCGGCCTGCTGGGTCGCGAAATCCGTGGCATCGTTCCGGCCACCAGCGCCGAGCTTGCCGCGCTGATCCTGGAACAGGCCGAGGTTGCGGTGGTCCCGGGCGAGGCGTTTGGCCCCTCCGGCTACATCCGCATGTCCTACGCACTCGGTGACGAAGATCTAGCCGAGGGTGTGGGCCGACTGGCAGCACTGCTGGGCGAAGCCAAGTAGTTTCGGCACCCAAGGTCGGTGTGGTGGGGCTCCGTTGACGGAGCCCCACCACCCCGACCTTTTTGTTACCCGGAGGCTGGGGCTCAGAGGATCCGGCGGTCCACTGCCCACCGGGTGAGTTCGTGACGATTCGAGAGCTGGAGCTTGCGCAGCACGGAGGAAACGTGCGTTTCCACGGTTTTCACCGAGATGAACAGGTCCTTCGCGACCTCCTTATAGCTGTATCCGCGCGCAATCAGGCGCATGACCTCCAGCTCCCTGGCACTGAGCAAATCCAGTTCCTCATCGGCGCTGATCGCCGCCTGAGTCCCGAAGGCATCCAGCACAAAACCGGCCAAGCGTGGAGAGAACACGGCGTCTCCCCCGGCAACCCGCAGCACGGCATCGGAAATCTCCTGACCGGAAATTGACTTGGTCACATACCCCCTGGCACCTGCGCGGATCACCGTGACCACGTCCTCCGCGGCATCCGAGACACTCAGGGCCAGGAACTTCACGCTCGAAAAAACGTCGGCACAGCCGGCCAGCACCTCTGCCCCGCCACCTCCGCGCCCACCGGGCAGATGCACATCCAGCAGCACCACGTCGGGAAGCTGGCTGTGCACCACGGCGATGGCGCTCTCCACGCTGGCGGCCTCACCGACCACGCTCAGGCGCTCGTCGAGGTCTGCCTTGAGCCCGGAACGGAAGATCCCGTGGTCATCAACCACCACCACGCGCACCGGGGTACCGGCGGGGGCGTTGTCACTGCTCGTCATGCTCTTCTCCAATTTTTGCCTCCATGAACAGCTGCACCTCGGTGCCATCCTGATCACTCTTGATCGTAGCCGTGCCACCGTTGCGGTTGATGCGCCCGATGATCGATTCGCGCACCCCGTGCCGATCCGCCGAGACGGCGCCCGGGTCAAAGCCGGAACCGCGGTCACGGACAAATACTTCGATGCCGGCCGAGTCCGCCTCGACGTACACCGAGATGGTGCCCCCCGCATGCTTGGCCGCATTGGTCATGGCCTCACGGGTCGCCTGCAAGAGGGCGTCGTGCCCGGGCACCCCGATCCGCTCACCGACGGCCACCACATTGATGGACACCAGATACAGCTCCTCAATTTCCTCCGCCGCGGCACGTATCGCGGCACTGATCCCGTCTTGGCTGGGTTCGGGCTCGGCATACAGCCAGGTGCGCAGCTCTCGTTCCTGGGCGCGGGCCAGCGTCAGCACCATGGCCGGGTCGGTCGAGCGTTTCTGGATCAGTGCCAGGGTCTGGAGGACCGAGTCGTGGAGGTGAGCGGCGATGTCTGCTCGTTCGGCCGCGCGCTCACGGTTGCTGCGTTCGGAGACAAAATCGCGCCAGAAGCGCAGCGCCCAGGGCAATAACACCAGTACCAGCCCGGCAATCACGGCCAGCGCGACCACCAGCCCGGAAAGCAGCGCGCTAATGCCCACGGTTCCGCTAAGCAGCAACAACAAGCCGAGTACAACCAGCAAAACGCCCAGCAACAGCCGGGTGATGCCGGCAGCCCCGATGGTTCCGCTGCTCTTGCGCAGCCCCGCACGGCCGCCCTCATCCAGCTGCATCCAGGCGATTACCGCCCCGCCTATCACCGCGGCGAGCGGCCAAATCACGTTCCAGCGGATCGCGAAGGCACCGGCGAGTTGTGCCGCGCCCAGCCCGGCAATGAGCAACAGCCCGATCCCCACCACGATCTGGCGCCACAGTCCCTGCCGTGAGCTGCCTCTAACATCGGCGGACGGCTCGGGATTGGCCAATTGTTCGGCCAGTGAGAAGCGTCGGGTTCCGGTACTGCGTTCGGCATCCCGCCGTGCGTCGCGCGCGCTGGGAACAAAGATCCACAGCCAGGCGTAAAGCACCACCCCTGCCCCGAGCAACGCGGTGGCCAGCACAAAACCGATGCGCACCCGCCGTACGCTCAGCCCCAGGTGGCGCGCCAACCCGGCGGCGACGCCGGCAATGATGCGGTCATCTCCGCGCGTCAGCTCGGGGCGTGGTGCTGTTTGGTTCATGTATCCATCCAAGCACGCCCACGCGGGCTTTGCTTCCGGTTCCACGAGATCCCGGGGTACGGTTCAGGGTTCAATCAGGGGTGACCCCCATAGCGGGCGTGCCTCCCCAGCGACGAGGATAGAAGCATGAACGAAGCAACTAAGGAACACGGGTTTTTCCGCTGGGTACGAGAGCTGGGTCTGCAACGCAGTTCCGAGAGCTGGGTCGGCGGCGTCGCCGGCGGAGTGGCACGACGTTTTGGGCTCGCCCCCATCTTGGTGCGCGGCATTGGCGTGGCGCTATGTTTTGTTGGCGGCATCGGCGTGCTGGCCTACGGTCTGGCCTGGGCGGTACTTCCCGATGAGGATGGTCGAATTCATCTACAGGAGGCCATCGCCGGGCGGTGGAGCAGTGGCATGAGCGGCGCGCTGATCCTGAGCATCATCGGGGCGGTGAGCTCCCCATCCCTCTTTGGTTGGTGGGACGGCGGCTTCTGGACCCTGCTGGTGATCCTGGCCATCGGCTTCTTGATCTTCTCCCGCCGTGGCAGCGTGGCTGCCCGCACCCCCGGAACCTCCGAGGTGTCCGAGCGTGAAGCTGCCACCGCCTACCCCGACGGATTTATTGGGCCGCGACCGATGAGCACCAACGATTCTTCGCCCGTGGCTCCGGCCGCCTTCACCGCTAGCACCGCGGTACCGCCCGACGCGTTGGCCGTCGATGCGCCCACGACTCCCCTTTCCCACCATTTCACGGAGGGCACCATGCCGATTCCCACTCCCGGTTCCCCGTCCCCGTCCGCGGGGTTCACCCCGCCACCACCCTTGATCAGCAAATCCCGAGCGCCGCGCAATAAGTCGGTACCCGGGTATGTGGCCACCATCGTCCTGGGACTGGCCGTACTGGCCTTTGCCATGGTGGTGGGGTTGGCGCAGCTGAACATGCTGCAAATCAATGTGAATGCCGCCGCGGTGGGCTTTGCCATCGCGCTGATCATCATTGCGCTGGGGATCATCGCAGCGGCGCTGAAGCACCGCACCGGCGGCGCCCTGGTGGGTTTCGGCATCGTTGCGCTGATCTTCGCGTTGATCTGGGGAGGTAATTCACTGCGCGATACGCAGGGCGCGATGATCATCCCGGGGATCGTATCTACGGATTCGGGCGGACGGGAGAACGTTTTTAGCTCCGGTGCCATGGATCTGCGCTCGTACTCGAACATCACCGAGGACACCGAGGTGCAGATCGATAACGTCTTTTCCTCGATGACGCTCACCGTCCCGGACAATATCCCGGTCGCCATCAATACCGACGGGGTCTTCTCCTCGCTCACCATCGATGGGCAGTCCGCCTCGATGGGCGAGGGGCAAAGAATCCTCAATGCCGACGCCGTCGGTCCCACCCTGGAATTGCAGCTGGATGGCGTCTTCAGCAGCCTCACAATCAACGTAGCGAAAGCGGAGGTGGCACCATGAGCCAGCACACCGAAGAACACCACGATTCACCGATTCCCAGCGCAAACTTCCCCACCGGGACCCTGGTCTTCGGACTGATCCTGTTGGCCATCGGGTTGGCGCTCCTGGCCTCGCTGCTCTTGGCCTTCCAGATCAGCGCACCGTTGCTCTTCATTTCCTTACTCGGAGGTGCCGGCGTAATCCTGATCATTTCCGGGATCGCCGCGGCACGTCGCTCCGACTGAATCGCACGCACTCAATCACTCGCTCCCGGTGAATTCACCGGGAATCGGCAGAGGGCGCATAGCCCCATCAGCTCCTAGAACATGAAAGACTTTGACACCATGGACACCTTTTTTAATTCCTTGCGATCGATCCCCTTCCGCCGCGGCCCCAAGCGTTTGGTCGGCGGCGTCGCCGGCGGCATCTCCGATAAGTTCGGCTGGGATGTCACGCTCGTGCGCATCGGCCTGCTGCTCAGCTTCCTGCTTCCGGTTCTTGGCATCGGTGCCTACGTGGTGGCCTGGCTGTTACTGCCGGCCCAAGATGATTCGATTCCGCTGCAGAAGATGATCCGCGGCCTGAACAAGTAATAGCTCCCCTGCAGCCGGTACCTAACGACTGCTCAGGATCCGGATGATTTTGGCCGCGTTCCGCGGCGCACCGGCTCAACCGGTGCGGCGCGGGATGCGGCCCTTTTTATGGCAGAACTTCGTCACCATGGACGACGTGTTGGTCATCACAGCATGGGCGTGGCTAAACTGGATGTTGGCGAGCCCAATGTCGCGCTCCGATATCACCATCACGGCCGTACTCGCTCTCGCGGGCTCGGCCGATCGAGCAGCGAAAAGGAATTGAGCGAGCATGCGCATTGGGATCATGACCAGCGGCGGAGACTGCCCTGGGTTAAATGCCGTCATCCGTGGGGCCGTCCTGAACGGTATCAAGAGCTACGACCACGAGTTTGTTGGCTTCCGCGATGGCTGGCGCGGGGTCAAGGACGGCGACACCGTGGAGCTGTCGCGCACCGCCGTCCGCGGCATCTCCAAGCAGGGCGGCACCATTCTGGGCACCTCACGCACCAACGCGTTTGAGGGGGAGAACGGTGGAGCAGCAAACATTGCCGCGACGCTCAAGCGTGTGGGAGTGGACGCGATGATCGCCATCGGTGGCGAGGGGACCCTGGCCGGGGCCAAACGGCTCACCGATGCCGGACTGAAGATCGTCGGAGTCCCCAAGACCATCGACAACGATCTGGATGCCACCGACTACACCTTCGGTTTTGATACGGCCAATCAGATTGCCGTGGAAGCCATCGACCGGCTGCGCACCACCGGGGAATCCCACCATCGTTGCATGATCGCCGAGGTCATGGGCCGACACGTGGGCTGGCTGGCGCTGCATGCGGGCATGGCCACCGGCGCGCACGCCATCCTCATTCCCGAGCAATCAACCACCATGGAACAGATCTACGCGTGGGTCTCCGAGGCCCACGACCGCGGGCGTGCCCCGCTGGTGGTCGTGGCCGAGGGTTTTGTCCCCGAGGGAGCCGAGGGAGCCTTCTCCGAGCGCGGCCTAGACGCCTTCGGCCGTCCCCGCCTCGGTGGCATCGGAGAGCAGTTGGCCCCGTTCATCGAGGACGCCACGGGGATCGAGACCCGGGCGACGGTACTCGGGCACATTCAGCGTGGCGGGGTGCCCAGCGCCTTTGACCGCGTCTTGGCCACTCGCCTGGGCATGGCCGCGGTCGATTCGGTGGCCGATCAGGCCTGGGGCACGATGGTCTCGCTGCGCGGCACCAAGATCAACCGGGTACCGTTCCAGGCGGCGCTGAATAACCTCAAGGCCGTCCCGCAGGACCGTTACGACGAGGCCAAGGTGCTCTTCGGCTAGGCCATGACCCTATCCCGGGTGCCGCCGGCGTGCGGTGGCACCGCCGACCTGCACTAGGCTCAATACGTGAATCTAGAATTTGGCACGCGCGCCATCATCGCGCTGGCGTGGGCCCGTGAATTTTCCGTCCCCGACACCGCGTTGCAGCCCGATCGGGAGGGCGCAAGCTTCTTTGTCCCGTCCCCGGGCAGCAACCGAGTTGAGGTATTGCGCCTGGGTGAGCATCAGGTGGTGCGTGCGCCGGCAGATATTTTGCCGCTGCTCAGTGATGATCCCCAGGCACGTTTCCTTGATGACCGGTCGCTGCTGGGGCTCCTGCGTACCAGCGGATTGGCACCTTCGGTCCGCTCGCTGGGTGTTGACGCCCTGACGTATCTGGACTCACCCTTTGAGATCGTGGACTCCGAGGCCATCACCGTTTCGACCGATGTGGATGATTTGGCCGAGCTGCGCGAGAATTCTCCGCATGACGATGCAGCAAGCACCACGCTCGATGGCTGCGATCAATGTTTTGTACTCTTTTCCGACGCCGGGTCGGACCCGGTGGCGGGTGCCGGATATTGGGCTCCGGGCGGCCTGCTGGCAGAGACCACCGTGCTCACGCATCCGGGCTTACGTCGCCACGGGCTGGGCCGATATGCGGCGGCGCTGGCCGTGGATGACGCGCTGAGCGAGGGACTGATTCCGCAGGCACGTATCCGCGAAGGGCAGGATGGTGCCGGCGCCTTGGCCACCTCGCTGGGCTTCGAACGCATCGGCTCACTGCTGACGCTGAAGCTGCACGACGGACTCTAAGCCCGACGCGCTAACTTGTGTGCTTAGCGCGACTGACCGAGCGCCGCTAACTTGGCACGGGCTGGCCAAACACGGCTGGCTTAGCGCGGTGGGCGGATGAATCCGGTAAAGCGCCCAGCGGTCTGCCCCGCATCGGTGCTGACGATGACCTCTTGCTTGGCCGCGTAGCGCTCGGCGCCATCAACAACCTCCAGCTCGAGCTCCGGGTCGATGTTGCGCTTGATCAGGGCCAGCCCGATGGGTCCCGCCTCGAAGTGCGATGCCACCGAGGTGAGGGTACCGAGCACCTTCTCCCCCACGCAGATGGCGGAGCCGAGCGCCGGAAGGGTGTGCATCGAACCGTCAAGCTGCAGGAACACCAGGCGCCGCGGCGGGCGACCGACGTTGTGCACGCGGGCCACGGTTTCCTGGCCCTTGTAGCAGCCCTTGTCCAGGTGAACGGCGGTGCGCACCAAATCGAGCTCGTGCGGAATGGTTTTATCATCGGTCTCAAAACCGAAACGTGGACGCCATGCGGCGATGCGCAATGCCTCCACCGCCAGCATGCCGGCGAGGTCCAGCGACGCTACCGCGTCCTGCAGTTCGGTCACGGGAACGATGTATTCAAACCACGGGCGTTCAACACCGGGGTGCTCCGGTGCCGAGTAGGCGTAGCCGCCACCGATGATCTGGGGCCACGGATCGATCCACACGGGGTAGGCCTCAAGGGCCGGCTGCGGGGCGCAGGCGCCCACCAGCGCGAAGTCCGCCGAGACATCGGTGATCTCAACACGCAGCATAAAGCGCATGCGTTGGAGCCATGCGGTCAGCGGAGCTCCCTGGCCCGGTTCCACCAAGAGCCACAACATCTCGGGGGCAGCGAGCACGCGGATGTCAAAATCGATGCGACCCTGAACGCTCAGCAGCAGGGTTTGGGTACTTTGACCCGGGCGCAGGTCGGTCAATGCCTGACTGGAAAGAGTATTCAGCCAGGAGATCCGGTCCTCGCCGGCAAGCGTCACCACATCAAAGTGGGACATATCTGCCACGGCGGTGCCGTTGAGCAGGGTGCGTTGCTCCTTGGCCAACTCGCCGTAGTGGGCAGCAACGCCCTCATCGATACCTGCCCCGGCGACTGCGCCGGGTCGTGTCAATAGTGGCGAAAGCGCCATGACTCAGTCCTGTTTCTTGAGGGCGGCCGAGGCGTGAGCCTTCAGGTCGTTGTCGCCGGTGGAGACATCCCAGCGCCAGTAGAGCTCACCGTTGACCAGACCATAGATGCGGGTCGCGGAGGCGTAGGCCTTGGCGTTGGTGCCGCGCATGACCAGGTCGGTGGCGAGCTGGATCTGTGGGCCGGTGATGACACCATAGTAAAGTTCGGAGATCGCCCCGGGATGCGCGATGTTGGCCTGAATTTTGAAGCCGCCTTCTGCGGTGCGCAGGTCTTCAACGTCCTGTGCCGAGCGTAGGGCCGGAACAATGTCGCCGGGAGTCATCCCCGGGCCAAGATCCGCATCCTCCATGGGGCGCTCTAAGGACCAGAAACCGGATTCGCAGGTGAGTGGGCGCAACTTCACGCCGTTCTCGTCGGTGATCCACGTTTCTGACCGGTATTCCAAAAACGGCAAGCCGTTCTGGGTGAAGCTCACGTGTTGCCAGAAGAATTCGTCATCGGCTTCGCCTTCGCCGAGGCGACCGGCGCCTTCCCATGAACCGATCAGCCATGACAGCGGCACCAGTTCTGGGGTCAGATCCGTGGGAATTTCGATTGGCATAACGTGTGCTTCCTAGAGTCGTTCTTTACTTCTGGCCCTTGAAAAGCCGTGCGACAACAAGTCCGGCGAAGCCGGCCATGCCCAGGCCCGCGAGGGTCAGCAGCGAGAGGAAGAAGATTTCGAGTCCAAGGTATTCGTTCATGCCACCATCCTAACCGCATTTGCGAGCCCAAAAGCTCTTTCATGACGCCGACCACTCTCGTGCCCCGGCCGGTAGCACCGGCCGCGGATCTAGAGCAGCAGGAGCAGCGCGTACCAGGTGACCGAGCCCGCCACCAGCAGGGGGGCCAGTGCCGCGGCCAGAATTTGGGTGAAGCTCTTGGGCCCACCCAGCGAGGTGATCATGGCGCGCGCACCAACCACCACGAGTCCGCACAGGGCTCCAACTACCATCGCCACCAGCAGCGATACCTCGTCGCTGAGCAGGCTGGCGGCACCACCGGCGAGCACGGCCACAATAAAGCCCAGCGGGAAGACGATCCGGTCCGGCAAACGTGTAGCGGCAGGGATCGCTGCACCCATGATTCCAATGCCGGCCATGAGCGCCAGCGTCGGGCCACCGGGCTGGGCACCCAGTACTGCCCATCCGGCGCCGCAGGAAGCGATAAACATTCCGGCGCTACCAACGGCCACGGAGTCCAGGCGCTTTTGCGCATCCGTGCCGCGGACCAATTGGGTGAGAAACATCAGGATGATACCCACCCCAAGACCCGGAGCTACCCAGAGCAGGCTGGGACCGCCCGGCCCCCAAAGTCCCAACAGCGTGGCGGCCGTCGAAACAACAAAAATCACCAACGACACCGGCAGCGGTGCGGGCAGTGCCAAGAGTCGCGGCCACCCCAGGGCAAAAATCGCTAGCAGGACCACCGTCACCGATGGCATCAGCCACGCACCGGCGCCGGAGAGGAAGCCGGCACCTATCAACAGGGCCAGGGTTATGGTTCCGGTGCTCAAAACTTTAAGTCTCACGGGTTCCATCCTGCCTCATTACGAACATTGCGCCACTCTCGCCCCGCCCGCTTCGCCCCGTTGTACCGGGCAGAAACGCTGTTACCTTGGCGCGAGTGCGGCCCGCGTCACGTGCCGGAAATGTGATCGAAACCCACGGCAATCTATACTTTCAACGTACGCATCGATTCAATGCATCGTTCCCCACACCGGGAATGCGGCCGTGAATCGGCAAATCAAACAAGAAGAAGATGGGTGAAGTTCTCGATGGCCATCATCGCGCTGTTGACCAACACCCCTGGCCCCGAGGGCGATATCCTGCCCTCCTTGGGCCTGCTCTCCCACGAGGTGCGTGTCCTTCCCGCACAGGGAAACGCCATGCTGGCTGCCGACGGTGCCCAGCTGGTGCTCGTGGATGGACGCAAAGACTTAGCCGCATCACGCACCTTGTGCCAGCTACTACGCACCACCGGAGTCTCCAGCCCCCTGTTGCTGGTGCTCACCGAGGGCGGGATGGCCGCGATCAGCGCCTCCTGGCAGGTTGATGACGTCATCCTTGATACCGCGGGACCCGCGGAGGTCGAAGCCCGCCTGCGCCTGGCGCTGGCTCGTTCCTCTCACACCGAGGCCGATACCAGCGCACCGATCCGGGCAGCCGGTGTGCTGATCGACGAGGCCAGCTACACCGCCAAGGTGCACGGCGAACCGTTGAACCTGACCTACAAGGAATTTGAGCTGCTGAAGTACCTCGCGCAGCATCCCGGACGGGTTTTCACCCGTGAGCAATTGCTGCACGAGGTCTGGGGCTACGACTACTACGGAGGCACCCGGACCGTGGACGTCCACGTGCGTCGTCTGCGTGCCAAGCTGGGCACCGACCATGAGCAGCTGATCGGCACCGTGCGTAACGTCGGCTACCGTTTCGCCTCACAACGCAACGAAAACCCCGAGGTCGTCGACGCTTAGGTGCCGCTGCGGCTATCTTTGGGAGTATGAGCGCTGCGACGAATCCCGAAGTCAGAATTGAGATCAACCACGGTTCTCCGGAACCCGATGCCTTGCGCGCGCTGCGCGAATTGGCCAGCACCGCGGAGGAAGCCGACGGCAACCCGCCATTAAGCGAGCAGACGCTCGTGGAGTTGCGCAGCACCGCGGACCCGGACGCGGTGCTCGGTGCCTACGCTTACCTCGTTCAGGGGCCGGCAACAAATTCGGGTGAGCTGGTGGGCGTTGTCATCGCCGTGCTCGGGGACCCGGGAACCTTGGAAATGGTGGTGGACCCGGCCTTCCGCGATTCGGGTGTCGCCGGTGCCCTGCTTGAGGCGCTGGGACAGCACACCGAATTGGGCAAGCTGCGGGCGTGGGCCCACGGCAACCACGAGGCCGCCGCCCGGCTGGCCGAGACCTACGGCTTTGCCCCGGTGCGTGAGCTCTGGCGCATGCGTATGATCACCGGCACCCCGGTGCCCGCCGCCGTCGTGCCGGAGGGCATCAGCATCCGCGCCTTTAATCCGGACAGTGATGGCCCGGGCTGGATTGCTGCCAATGCCGCGGCCTTTGCTCATCACCCCGAACAGGGTTCCATGACGCTTGATGACTTGGAAGCGCGCATGGCCGAAGACTGGTTTGACCCCGCCGGCTTCCTGTTGGCTGTTAATGCGCAGGAACAGATTGTGGGCTTCCACTGGACCAAGGTGCACCCGGCGCTCTCCTCCCCCGTGACCGGGGAACATCAGCGCATTGGCGAGATCTACGTGGTGGGCGTGATCCCCGAGGCCCAGGGCACCGGGCTGGGCAAGGTGCTCACCCTAGCGGGTATCACGCACCTCAATTCCCTGGGGTTGCCGGCTCTGATGCTCTACGTGGACGCCGACAATGTGGCGGCCGTCTCGCTGTACCGAAAATTGGGCTTCACCAAGTGGGATGTCGACGTCATGTACGCCCCGGTTTCGGTAAGGTAGTAAGCAACGCGATGCCGCGCCCTGACGGCCTGCCGTGAGCGCTCGGCATATGAACCTCACCATCCACGCTAGGGGCAACAGCCATGGAACCGCACCCAGTCACATCAGCATTGGGCATCACCGATGTGCCCGCTGCCCGGGCCACCCAGGACCGGATCGAGCTGCCCGAGTTTGCGCCGTCGCTGCTTCCCGAGGGCGACTTCGCTGACGATCGTTTTCTGGATCGGGAACTGAGCTGGCTGCACTTTAACGCTCGTGTCTTGGAGCTGGCCGAGGATCCGGAATTGCACCTGCTGGAGCGGGTCAACTTCCTCTCGATCTTCGCCTCCAACCTTGACGAGTTCTTCATGGTGCGCGTCGCTGGCCTCAAGCGTCGTATTGCCACGGGATTAGCCGTGCCTTCGGCCACCGGCATCAGCCCCATCGATCAGCTGGAGCGTCTGCTGTCCGATGCCCACGCCCTGCAAGTGCGTCATGCTGAGGTTTTTGCGCACCAGGTTCGTCCGGCCCTGGAGGAAGAACAGATCCTGTTGGTGGGCTGGAAGGACCTCGATGAGCGAGCGCGTGAGGAACTGCGCCGCTGGTTCATCGACCAGGTCTTCCCGATCCTCACCCCATTGGCCGTGGACCCCGCCCACCCCTTCCCCTACATTTCCGGGCTCTCGCTGAACCTGGCGGTAGTGGTGCGCAACCCGGTCAGCGGCAAGGAGCTCTTCGCCCGGCTGAAGGTACCGGACATGATGGCCCGGTTGATCTCCGTGGATGGACCGCGCGCCGGAAATTCCGCCGGACGCATCGCCCGCTTCATCACGCTCGAAGATGTCATCGCCGTACACCTGGAACTCTTGTTCCCGGGCATGGACATCGTTGAACACCACTTCTTCCGGGTCACCCGCAACGAGGACCTCGAGGTGGAGGAGGACGACGCGGAGAACCTGCTCAAGGCCCTGGAGCAGGAGCTGCTGCGCCGCCGTTTCGGTCCCCCCGTGCGCCTTGAGGTCGTTGAAGACATCAGCCCGAACATTCTCGCCCTGCTGGTACGCGAGCTGGGCATCGAAGAGGACGAGGTATTTGCCCTCCCCGCCCCGCTGGATCTGCGCGGAATGGGAGTTATTGCCGGCATTGACCGAGCAGACTTGCACTACCCCAAGCAGCTGGCCCACACCTCGCGCTTCCTCAACGAGTCCGAGACCTCCAAGGCCGCGAACGTCTTTGCCGCGATGCGCCGCCGGGACATCCTGCTGCACCACCCGTACGACTCCTTCTCCACCTCCGTTCAGGCGTTCTTGGAGCAGGCGGCCAATGATCCCAAGGTCATGGCCATCAAGCAGACCCTGTACCGCACGTCGGGCGACTCCCCCATCGTGGATGCGCTCATTGATGCCGCCGAGTCCGGCAAGCAGGTGCTGGCGCTGGTGGAAATCAAGGCACGCTTTGATGAGCAGGCCAACATCACCTGGGCCCGGAAGTTGGAGCAGGCCGGTGTTCACGTGGTCTACGGCATCGTTGGCCTCAAGACCCACTCCAAGCTCTCCCTGGTGGTCCGCCGCGAGGGCGATAAGCTGCGGCGCTATTGCCACATTGGCACCGGCAACTACCACCCGCGTACCGCTCGTTACTACGAGGACTTGGGGCTCCTCACCAGCGACGACGCCGTGGGCGAGGACCTTTCGCGCCTGTTCAACCAGCTTTCCGGCTTTGCTCCGCGCTCAACCTTCAAGCGGTTGTTGGTCGCCCCGCGCTCGCTGCGCAGCGGGCTGATCGACCGCATTGAGGCGGAGATCGCCAATCGCAAGGCAGGTCTTGCGGCCCGGGTGGTCATCAAGGTTAACTCCATGGTCGATGAGGCCATCATCGATGCGCTGTACCGCGCTTCACAGGCCGGGGTTCAGGTCGATGTCATTGTCCGCGGCATCTGCTCGTTGCGTCCCGGTGTGCCGGGGCTGAGCGAAAACATTCGGGTTCGCTCCGTCTTGGGCAGGTTCCTGGAGCACTCCCGCGTCTTCTGCTTCGCCAATGCCGGGGAGCCGGTGATCTTCATCGGTTCCGCCGACATGATGCACCGCAACCTCGATCGACGCGTCGAGGCACTGGTATCGCTGAGCAGCCGTGAGGACATTAGCGAATTAGTGGCACTGCTGGATCGGTACATGGATCCCGGAACGGCCAGCTGGCATCTGGACTCCGACGGCAACTGGACCCGACACCACACGGACGAAAATGGTCAACGGCTCCTGGACATCCAGTCGTGGCTGATCGAATCACGCACCCGCCAGCGAACCGCGGTCAGGCGCTAGGGCGTGCAGTTAGTTCGTTCTAGTGATTCGGAAGTCATCCGAAGTGCAGATTTTGCCGTTCGCGCGGCCGGTGCTTTGGTGTGGCGGGTCAACGGTGCAGGGCTCGAGGTGTTGATGATTCACCGCGAACGTTATGACGATTGGTCATGGCCCAAGGGCAAAATCAATCCAGGGGAAACCATGCCCGAGTGCGCCACCCGGGAAGTCCTTGAAGAGATCGGTCTGGACATCACCTTGGGCATTCCTTTGCCCGCGATGAGATATGAGGTCAACTCCGGGCCCAAGGTTGTCTACTATTGGGCCGCCCGCTCCCCCGGCACCACGCCGGTGCCAGATGGCAAGGAAGTTGATGCGGTGCGTTGGGCCACCCCAGAATTGGCGCGCACGTGGCTGACTAATCCGGGGGATCTGGAACCGCTGGATGCACTGGTGGCCGCCCACCATGCCGGCGAATTGTTCACCGTGCCCTTTGTGGTTATCCGCCATGCCAAGGCAAAGCCGCGTTCCAATTGGACACGGGAGGAGGGCAAACGCCCCCTGGCTGCCACCGGACAACGGCAGGCGCTCGCCGTCTCACGGTTAGTGACATCGTGGCGTCCGACGCGCGTCGCCTCCAGCCCGTGGATTCGTTGTGTGCAGACGGTGACGCCCTACCTCAAGGAACAGCAGCTGCCGTTGAAGCTGCTCGGCTCGATCACCGAGCACGAGGCAAAGCGTCACCCGGCCAAGGCGATGCGCGCCGTGGCCAAATTGCTGAATAAGCATCGTTCCCAGGCAGTGTGCACGCATCGGCCGGTGATGCCGCTGGTGCTGGAGGAATTACGCAAACGCATGAGTTCTCGGCTCAGGGCATTCTTGCCGGCTGAGGATCCTTTCCTGCGACCTGGTTCGATCATCGTGGTTCACCAACCGGTATCTGGCAAGGGAAAACTTGTCTCGGTTGAAGTTTACGAAGCATTTGAGGACTAGCACGTACTCTTCGCTGTAGTCTCTTGGTAGGTGAGCAGACACGCGGCACCACAAGAGATTTCGAGCCTCGACAAGGAGTGCATCATGATCCAGAAGAATCACGGCACGGCCCCGGAAAAGATTGCGCACCAGGGTCTGCGCTTGGACCATGACGAGGATCGCGGCCGCTACTCCCTGTGGCACGGGGCGACGTACGTGGGTTTCCTGGGCTACAGCGTTGAGGGGAATGTTGCCACACTGCAGCACACCATCATCAACGAGGAATATGGGCGACACGGCTACGCCCGTGCACTGGTGACCTTGGTCTTGGAGCAGATGCGCCAACGCCAGCTGAAGATCGTCCCCGAGTGCTCCTACGTTCAGGATTACCTTCGGCGCTACCCGGAGTACAACGACCTAGTCGTCTAATAACAATTCGGCACTTTTTCGCTTCATGTGCCGATCCCCCTCGAACTTTGTCTCAAAGACTTGATACATTGATACAAAGTTCGAGGTTTGGGAGCACCACTTCATGATCAATGCACTGACATCCGTCGGTTTCGGCTTGGCGATATCCGCCGCGCTGATCTATGTCCTCTTGCGCTTTTTCGTGGCAGCACCAAACGCGACCAACACCACCGAAGCCATTTCACGCCATGCCTTCTGGACGGCACTGATAGCGTTTTTGGCCTCGGGAACCTCCGGCCTGTCGAATCTGTGGGCCATCGACCCCGAAACCCACACCGGGATCATCGTCGATGGCCAACCCGTTTTGCTGATGCATGCCGCAGCACCCGGCCTGTGGCTGACGCTTGTTTACATCCTGGGCCAATTCACCTGGCCCCGGCATTTAAAACCGGTGCGCAGCGCCTCGCTAGAGGTACGCAGCGTCAAGACGTTGGTGCCTAAATTCTTGGCAGGCCTGCTCCTGGTCTGCACAGTCATCAGCACGGTGGCCATTATTTTTGCCTGGAATGACCCCGGCGCTCCGCACCGGGAGGGTAACGACTCGAGCTCGCAGGAGATGAGCTACAACGGAGAGACCGATGACTTCGGGAACCCCGTTGACGACGACGGAAACCCGATAGATCTCGATTCCACCGACGCCGAGGGCAATGTCCCCTACATTTCTTCCATCACCGGAACTCGATCCGGCAACGAGGTGGGGCCCTACCTCATGGGCGGCCTGGCCTTGGCCCTTCTGGGGAGCGCCGGAGCAGCGGCAGTCATTGTCCGGCGACCTCCATTAGATGCACTGGACGCCGGGGAGAATTCCATCCTGCGTTCGGTGTGGATCAATCGGCTCTTGCGTACCGCGTCGATAGTTGTTGCCGGCTTTGGCGCCGCCTCCGCGTCGTATCTCGCCGAAGGCATCCGAGCTCGGGGCGACTGGGCCGTCCCGATCGCGGCCGGCGGCCCCTTCTTTAGCGAGAGCGCACAAAACCATGCGAACGCCCTAAGCCTGATAAGCGGCTTCGGCTTCCTACTGCTGATCGTCGTGGTCGTGAGCTGCTCCCCTCCGAAACTTGTTGATGTTTCTCCCATCGCGCTCGCCGGAAGCTCGGCTCCGTCCCGTTCGTTTTCCACGGCACGAGACTTCCTGCTGCTGATCCACGGCATCGGACTATTCGTGATGTTCCTGGTTGTCATGTTCCTGGGGCTGCAGGCCGAGGGGGCCAGTTACAGCACCACAACCTCCGCCGACGGGACCCAAACCTTCTCCTTTGACTCCACCGACCCCACCCGCCTGCAAACCATGGGGAACCTAGCCTTGGCCATTGCGCTGGCGGCGGGCAGCTATCTGCTGCTGAATCTGCTGGCCGCATGGGTGATCTCTCGCAGAGTCGGCGGACAGAGCCTCGAGACACCCCGCCGGGGTCTGCTTCCGGGGTGGTTCCTCACGGTGCTGGCTCTGGCAACAACGGTCGGAGTAACATCGGTCATCAACTTTGCGGTTGCCGGCCCGCCCGCTCTTCGCGAGATCGTGTGGTGGGCAGCCGCGGTGCTCGTCATCGTCGCGGCCCTTGCTGGTGCGCTTTACCGCAACGCGACCCACCGTGCACGGTTGGCTGACGCCAGTCGGAGCGAAGACACCAAGATCCGTTTATTGCTGGCTCAGCGCGGCGCCCGGATGGTCGGTGGCGTTTCCTTGCTGCTCACGTCGTTATTGGCAGATCCGACATTTTGGACACCCAGCGGACCTGGTTATGGCGAGGGTATGTACTACGACCAGGATCCGTCCGGCTTCCAGCTCATCACCTTGGCGCTGGGTATCATTCTGTGCCTGCTTCCGGCGGCCACTATTTATCGTGCACCGCGGCCAATTACGCAATATTCCACGCCGAGCAACCATTGAGTATCCAAATTGCCGTTGACCTTCGTGATGCAACGCCCCCGTTTGAGCAGATCCGCACGCAGATCGCTTCCCTCATCGCCGTTGGTCGGCTGGCCGACGGGGCACGTCTACCCACCGTTCGGGCGCTAGCCACCGACCTTGGTGTGGCCACCGGGACCGTGGCTCGAGCGTACAAGGAGCTTGAGGCCGCGGGTTTGATTCAGAGCAGGCGACGGCTGGGGACCATGGTGACCCATGCACCGGCGGACTCTACCCGTGCGGCGGATGAACACCTTCAGGTTAAAATCGCTGATCTGATCGCCGCCTCCCGGCAAGCGGGAATCAGCGATGAGACATTAGTGTCACTGCTTCAGGGCCGACTGAGGAACACCGACTAGGTTCACTCGCCGAGCACGGGTCCTGTGGGACAAGGCCGATGCCATCGAGGCGCCCCGTGGGATGCACGTCGTTCCTCTTGCGTCTAATTTCGGGGTGCCGCACTGCCACCACCCACTTCCTGGTGTGGATTGAGATTCGACTCGCCGCAGGCTTGTTCCCGAGCTTGGGATCACACCGCGTGCTGCCGCGACGTTTTGCGGCAGCTCATCGTCGGCAGGATTTCTGACCACCGAGGCCCCACGCCCACACCGAATTGCGCCCGTAGATGAGGGAAAGGCGCCGGGAAGCCACGCGGCACGCCCAGCAATCTTGAGGTGTCCACTGGGCATCACTTGGCAGCCGGCCCAAGGAGTCGGTGCCCACGCGAGGACTTCCCCAGCAGGCGATCGCGCGGCCAGCGTTTAGACTGGTTCAGTGACGATTCCAACCCCTTACGAAGACCTACTCCGCGACGTTCTTGCCCATGGCACTGCCAAGGGTGATCGAACCGGAACCGGCACCTCGAGTGTTTTTGGCCGCCAGATTCGCTTTGACTTGGCGGAATCCTTTCCGCTGATCACCACCAAGCGCGTCCATTTTAAGTCTGTCGCCGTGGAGCTTCTCTGGTTCCTACGCGGGGACTCCAATACCTCATACTTGCGCGAGAATGGCGTGAAGATCTGGGATGAATGGGCAGATGACGATGGCGAGCTGGGCCCGGTCTACGGCGTGCAGTGGCGCTCCTGGCCCACGGCCGATGGCCGCCATATCGACCAAATCTCACAGGTCATGGACTCCTTGCGAGAAAATCCGGATTCGCGCCGCCATATCGTTTCGGCCTGGAACGTCGCGGAGATCCAGAACATGGCGCTGCCTCCCTGCCACGCGTTCTTCCAGTTCTACGTCGCCGACGGCAAACTCTCCTGCCAGCTCTACCAGCGCAGCGCCGACATGTTCTTAGGGGTCCCGTTCAACATTGCCTCCTACGCGTTGCTGACCGCCATGATGGCCGACCAGCTCGGCCTAGAGCTCGGTGAGTTCATCTGGACCGGCGGGGACACCCACATTTACGACAACCACGTGGAGCAGGTCACCGAACAGCTGACCCGCGAGCCCTACCCGTATCCACGCCTGCGCATCACGCGCACCCCCGATTCGATCTTCGACTACACGATTGATGATTTCGTGATCGAGGACTACCAACACCACCCGACGATTAAGGCCCCCATCGCCGTATGAGCAACCCGCAGCAGAGCGCCGGACACCGCGCCGAAACCACCATCACCGAGCGCATCGGCATGATCTGGGCCGAAGCGGCCGACGGCGTCATTGGCGCCAACGGCTCCATGCCGTGGTCCCTTCCCGAGGACCTGGCCCACTTCAAGCGCACCACGAACGGTCACCCGGTCATTATGGGGCGCAAGACCTGGGAATCATTCCCGGAAAAGTACCGACCGTTGCCCGGACGCACCAACATCGTGATTACCCGCGATACGAATCGCCATGAGGCCTTGCGTACCGCCGGCGCCGTGCCGGTGGCCAGCACCGCCGCAGCCCTGAGCGCAGCTCGCACGGCTGCCGGTGCCGAGGAGATCTGGGTCATCGGCGGCGGAGAGATCTACGCCGCCCTCACCCCCCAGGCTCACCTAGCCATCAAAACCGTCATCAATGCCTCGCCGAAGGGTGACACCACGGCACCGAAACTGGATGGATCGTGGACCAAGTCCCTGTCCGATCCCGAGATCGGGTGGGCCACCGGTGCCAACGGCACCCAGTACCGCGTCGAAGCATGGGAGCAAAAGGCATGAAGGACGCTATCAAGGCACTGAAGACCAGCCCCGAGGGACTCTTTGTCCTCGGCTACATGCTCTTTCCGCTCTTCGCGCTAATCTTTGCCGGCCTGGGCCTGTTTATGGTCCTGACCGGGTCGAAGATCATGGGACTGGTGCTGCTGCTGGTCTTCACCCAGATCTTCGCGTTTGGCTCGCTCAAACTGGTGGGCATGCGCAAGGCGCTGCTGGCCGGACAGGGCGAAAAGCCGGGCAAATAAGAATGACTCCCCCGGTGCCGCCCAAACCTAAGCCCAAAAAGAGCATGTTCAATCATTACGATCCAGAACGTGACAAACGCGACATGATTGTCATGCTGGCCCATAAAGAAGCCGTCGATGCGGGTGAAAAGCGACTACTGGTGCGCACTGTTCAGGGTGAACTGTTCAGCTACAAACGAGAAGAAATCGGCTTCATCACCGGCGGCGTCGGTGCCAAAATCACCACCGGCGCGGGCATGCTCTTCGTCGGCACGCTGTGCTGGATCGCCGTCCTGGCGCTGTTCGTCTACATGTTTTTTATCCACGACGCCACCGCAGGCGAATGGGCGGGACTGGTTTTTGTCGAGCTGCTCTTCGCCGCCATCGCTTGGTATTTCATGCATCTGGGGCTGGCCGAGCACCGGGCCCGGAAACTGCGCAAGGCCCGCGGGCTGCCCAAGCCAAATCTGCTGTGGCACAATTCTTGGCCGACGAAAAACAAAGACATCGTGTGATCAAGCACGGCGCGTAACCGACTCCCCTGACGGGGCGCCGACCCCTTAAGCTTGAACCATGACTTCTTCCGTTGGCTTTGTGGGTTACCGCGGCATGGTCGGCTCCGTCCTGATGCAACGCATGCAGGACGAGGGCGACTTCGCGAACCTCGACCCCGTGTTCTTTTCCACCTCCAATGCAGGAGGTGCCGCCCCGGCCTTTGCCGAGGGTGCCGGCGCCCTGCAGGACGCCTACGACATTGATACCTTGGCCAAGTTGCCGATCATCGTCACGGCCCAGGGTGGGGACTACACCACCGCGGTGCACTCGCAACTGCGCTCGCGCGGCTGGGATGGCCTGTGGATCGACGCGGCCTCCACGCTGCGCATGAACGATGATTCGGTGATCGTGCTTGACCCGATCAACCGCAACGTCATCGATGGCTCTCTGGCCTCCGGCACCAAGGACTTCGTGGGCGGCAACTGCACCGTCTCCTGCATGCTCATGGGCCTGGGCGGGCTGTTCAAGAACGGTCTGGTCGAGTGGGGCACCTCGATGACCTACCAGGCCGCCTCCGGCGGCGGCGCGCGGCATATGCGCGAACTGTTGACCCAGTTCGGTGACATCAACAGCCATGTCTCCTCCGAGCTCGATGACCCGGCCTCCGCCATCCTGGAGATCGACCGCAAGGTCCTTGCCGCCCAGCGCGGCGGCCTGGATGCCACCCAGTTTGGCGTGCCACTGGCCGGCTCCCTGATTCCCTGGATCGACGCGGATCTGGGCAATGGACAGTCCAAGGAGGAGTGGAAGGCCGGGGTGGAGACCAACAAGATCCTGGGCAACACCGAGGCCAACAAGGTCGTCGTTGACGGGCTCTGTGTGCGCATCGGCGCCATGCGCTCGCACTCCCAGGCACTGACCCTCAAGCTCACCGAGGACCTGTCGGTGACCGAGATCGAGAAGCTGCTGGATGCGGACAATCAGTGGGCCAAGGTGGTTCCGAACACCAAGGAAGCCACCGTCGACGCGCTGACCCCGGTTGCCGCCTCCGGCACCTTGGACATCCCGGTGGGACGCATCCGCAAGCTGGAAATGGGCCCGCAGTACATTTCTGCCTTCACCGTGGGTGACCAGTTGCTCTGGGGTGCCGCCGAACCGCTGCGCCGCATGCTGGCCATCGCGCAGGGCCGCCTCTAACCCCATAAATTGATGGTCCTGCGGGACACGAGACAAGCCGGTCACCATCCCGTAGGGGTATGGTGGCCGGCTTGTGTCTTGTGTCGGCCACCCCCGGAGCGCTGCTCGGTCCGTGCGAAGCGAGGTCTGCGCGGTGCTCAGCCCTCCTCGACTTTTCTCTGCGCACTTCTCGGCGGAAGGGACACGTGTCCTAGGAGTCGCGGAACCTCAAGTAGTCGTTCATCCTAGATTCGATGGCGCCGTGGCGTGCGGCCGAAACCGTTATCCCGGAGAAGGGCACAAAACGGGCCACTCGAGTCATGCCCTTCGACTCCACCTCCCACGTGCCGATGGTTTCCCCACCGGCGGCAACGGTCCGGCGGAAAAGTCCGTTCTTCCCCGGGGTCACGACCTCCGCAAATTCCGGGGCTAGGGTTGCCGTGCGATCCTTGTAGCCGAGGATGAACTCGTCAAATCCGGGTAGGGCAACCACGGAGCGGGCGCCGGGCGGTGTCTCCCAGCGATCTCGGTGACTTGGTGCGAAGAAGAAACGCCGAGAACCCAGCTCCACACTCGCCAGCGTGTCAGCGGCATGCTGTACCGCCAGCCGGACGGGTGTCAGCGGCAATCCGAGCCACCAGGCACAATCAGCGATGGTCGCCGGGCCGTGCGAGGCGAAGTAGATGCGCACCAACTCATCCAGCGCCTGATCCGGATCGAGGGTAGCGTCCGGTTCCTTCACCCATTCCGAGGCTTCCATGAAGAGCTGCCGGGTGCTACTTCCGGGTTCCATCGGTCCCTGGACAATGGCACCGCGCAGCGCCACGGCAACGATCAGGTGGTAGCCGCGCTGTCCGGCGATGCTTGATCCCGCGGCACCAAAGGCGGCGAGTAGCTGCGCGCGGGTTGCGCCCTCGCGCCCGCAGCGGGCGCGCGCAACATCGGCAAGGGCATCGATTTCGGCATCGGTGATCGCTTCGGCGGCCCGTGTGGCGCGCATCTGGGATTCCATCCGCGCGCCGGTCACCGCAAGCAGGGTGCGGTACAGCCGGGGCACGATCAGCATCAAGGTGCCCCGGGCACCCCAGGTGCGAATGATGGATCCACGGGCCAGGGCGTCGTGAATCTCGGTGAGTCCGGCGCCGGGAAGCCGAGCACCGATGCCCCAGCATCCCTGCGGCAGGTCTTGGGCCTGGATCATGCCCAGCGCGGCCACCACCTCGTCGGGGGTGCTGGCGCTGCGCGTCATGGTCGCGGGCCCGCATTCGGGTGCGAGCCCCTGCGCTCCCAGCCGCAGCCTGGAGATGGTGCTGCGCTGCCGGGGACTCAGGCCCGGAGTGGATGCCGCCATGGTGTTTTGCTCCCGGGTTAGAGCTCGCAGCCGATCAGCAGCGGCTCATTGTGCAGTTCGATGCCAAAACGGTCCCTAACCCCGGCCCGTACGGCCCGGGCAATGGCCAGGATATCTGCGCTGCTGGCTTGCCCGCGATTGGTGATCGCCAGGGTGTGTTTGGTGGATAGCGACGCGCGCCCACCACCGAGTGATTCCCCGGCCGTGCCGGGCAATCCGAAGCCCTTGGCGAAGCCGGCCCGATCAATCAGCCAGGCGGCGGAGAGCTTGACCATCCCGGGGGTATCCACCGGGAAATTCGGAGCGTCGGCCGGTAATGATGCCAAGGCGCTCGCGGGAACGATGGGGTTGGTGAAGAAGGAGCCGGTGGAGCAGCTGTCCCGGTCCGTCGGGTCAAACACCATGCCCTTGGAGGCGCGCAGGGCCAAGACCGTCTCCCGCACGGCGCGCGCAGCTGCCCGTTCGCCCACGCCAACGCCCAGCGAGCGGGCCAGTTCCGCATAACGGATCGGAGCCGATTGGCTACTGGCCTCCAGCGCGAAGGAGACGGAGAGCACCACAAATTCCGGGGATCCGTTGGTGGTGGTGCGCTTGAGCAGCGAGTCCCGGTAGCCGAAGCCCAGCGCTGCGGTACCGAAGTTACTCACGGTTCCGGTGCTGCGATCAAAGACGGTGGCTTCCAGGAAGGTGTGGGCGACCTCGGAGCCGTAGGCGCCGACGTTCTGCACCGGCGTTGCACCGGCCGATCCGGGGATCCCGGAGAGTGCCTCCAGGCCGCTGAGACCCGCGGCAAGGCTCTGGGCCACCACGTCGTCCCACGGGTGCCCCGCGGCAATTTCCACCCGGACGCGGCCATCGCTGAGCGTCTTGCCGATGTGCACTCCCTCGGTGGCGATCTGCAGGACGGTGCCCGGGTATCCGGCATCATCGATCAATAGATTTGAGCCTCCGGCCACCAGCAGGAGCGGGGTGCCGGTGGCATCGGCGGCGCGGATGGTGGTGATGATCTGCTCATCGGTGGTGGCTCGCACCAAGGAATGCGCGGCTCCGCCCACACCAGTGGTCGTCAGCTCTGCCAGCAAGGGGGTGTTCACGGGGAATCAGCCTTAGTTTTTGGGGGTGGATTTGACCGGCCCTGCGGCCGGGGAAAGGACAAAGGAGATCACAACGAGGATCCCGACAAAGGCGAGGGCGTTCAGCAGGCCCACCACATCGGCCAGCAGGCCCAGCAGTGGAGGTCCGCCCAGGAACGCACCGTAGCCGATGGTGGAGACCACCGAGACGCGTGCCGCGGCGCGCATGGGATCATCCGATGCGGCGGTCATCGCCACCGGGAAGCACATGGCCACGCCCAAGCCCCAGAAGACCAAGGCCGCAAAGGCGGTGGTCAGGGACGGACCGTAGACAAAAAGCAGCAGCCCAATCAACGTGCTGGCCGCGGAGAGGCGGATCACCGTGACGCGTCCACAACGTTCCAGGATGCGCCCTCCGCCGAGCCGGGCGATGGTCATCGCCGTGACAAAAACGCCGTAGCCGATGGCGCCCAGGGAATTGATGGCGCCGTAGCCGTCGGCCAAGGCGAGCGCTACCCAGTCCCCCGCCGCGCCCTCGGCCAGCGCCATACCTAGCACCAGCACGCCCAAAAGCACGGTGCGCGGTTCGCGCCAGGCTTCCGCGAGCAGCGCCTTGTTGGAGCTTCCACTGCCGGTGGATGAGGTGTCGGCCCGGAAGACGCGGGTCCCGGTGTGGATCAGAACCAGCACCACCGCCGAGACGAGCGCAAAATGCCAGGCGATGGACAGGTGCAGCGCCGCGCCCAGGGCGCCGGCTGCGGCCCCCACCACCGTGCCCACGGAGAAGAAACCATGAAGCGCCGGCATGATTGAGACACCGAGGGCGCGTTCCATCGCGGCGCCCTGCACATTTGATGCAACATTCCAGGCCGCGGCCCCGGCACCCTGAAACGCCAGAGCCGCCCCGGTCACCGGCAGCGAGTGCAAACCCACCGCTCCCAGACCCACCACGGCCAGCGAAATGGCCGCCAGTGAGGATCCCACGACCAGGGTGCGCTTGGAGCCCAGACGCATGACCAGGTATCCGGAGACGGAAACCGAGACGAAGGACCCCGCCGTCATGCAGAGCAACAACAACCCAATTTCTCCGTGCGTGAGTCCCAGCGCGTCGCGCAGTGACGGCAGCCGGGAAACCAACGCCGAGAGGATCAGCCCGGAGGCAAAGTACAGGGCGATGACGCCGTTACGCCAGGGCAGCACCTCGGCATTGGCACGGCGAGTGGGAAGACGTGGTCCCTTTTTCAGAGTTGCACCACGGCCTGGGCCTTCACCAGGACCTTGGTCCCGGCCACCAGAACGCTCAGATCGACCCGGGCGGTGCGAGCCTCGGCATCAAGTGCACCGATGGCACCAGTGATCTCGATGGCCGTGCCCGGGGTCTCGCCCGGGTTGCTGCCGGCCGGATCGTCCACGGGAACGGGCTTGGTGAAGCGCGTCTGGTAGTCGATGACGGCCGAAGGGTCTCCGGCCCAGTCGCTCACCAGCTGTACCGCTGCACCCATGGTGAACATGCCGTGGGCGATAACGCCGGGCAGTCCGACCTCGGTGGCGAAGCGCTCGTTGAAGTGGATGGGGTTGAAGTCTCCGGAGGCTCCGGCGTAACGCACCAGATCCGCGCGGTTCACGTACACGGTGGTGGAGCCGATCTGTTGGCCCTTTTCGAGGGTGTCAAAGTCGATCATTACTGGTCCTCTCCGCGTACCAAAATCGAGGAAACGGTGGTGGCAACCGGTTCGCCGGCCACCGTGGTGATTTCGGCGCGGGTACTGATCATCGCGCCAGAGCCCATGGCGCGCACGGTGTCCACGTGCAGCGTTGCTACTAATTCATCGCCCGCGATGATGGGGCGGTGATGGGTGAAGCGTTGGTCGGCGTGAACCACACGGGAGAAGTCGATGCCGCTGTCCGGATCGTTGACCAGCAGCGCATCCGCGCGCTGCGCCACGATGATGGCGAAGGTCGGCGGAGCCAACAGATCATCGTGACCCAGCGACGCCGCGGCATCCAGATCGAAGTGGGCCCGGTGGGTGGCCTTGACTGCCGTGGCGAATTCGCGGATCTTCTCGCGTCCCACCACGTAGGGTTCCTGGGCCGGGTAGACCCGACCTGCCAGCTCGGGGTTAATGCTCATAACTGCTACCGCTCCTGTGGGGGACGAATGCTTGAAAAATGTGGTCTTAATCCGGGGGTGCAGCCCGGTGGAGCACCAAGGTACCGGTGTTAGAGGGTGTCCTTGGACGCGGATTTGCCCCGCTTGGGTGCCCGCGGTTTCACCAATCCTTGGGCGACGCGCCATGCCCTGGCGTCACGGGCACGCACGGCCATCCCGCCGAGGTGTCCCAGCAACCCGATGCCGATCACGACCATCGCCGTATAGAGCAGTGCCATGTTCTGCGTGCTGGCACCGATCACGGCCATTACGATGCCGATGGCTTCAACGCCCATCGCAGAGAAGGTCAGTTTCTTATACAGTCCGGAAGAAGCTTCCCAGGGGGTATTGGTCATGTCCCAATCCTATATTCAGTGGGGCGATTCGGCTTAGAACAGGGCACTTTGCACCGGTGGTGCCTTGGTCACATGAGGACCGAGTTCAAGCTTGCGACCCTTAAGCAGGGCTGCGTTGGCAACAAAGAGTCCCGATTGCCCCTCGATGCTCACGCCGATCACCTGTCCCAGCACGGAAATACTGGTGAATCCATGTTCGGCGGTCGTGAGATCCGCCGGATACGGTTGCAAACTCTTGGCATTCAGTCCCACCAGCAATTCCACGCCGGGCTCCGGGACGTGCCAGCGTTCCTCCACGATGCGGGAGGTGGAACCGGAGGCGCCGAGATGTTCGGCCAGCAAGGAGCGCGCCGAAGTAGCCGCCTCGGCATTGACTCGATCCAGCTGCTCGGTTGACGCATGGCCCTCCAGCAGGCCACGAACCTTGGAATTTGCCCTCACCTGCTGGGTGATGCCTAATCCGCTGCTCAGCGCATCTTCGAGTCGACGCACACTGGCTCCATCGGGACACCAGGCAACGAAGCGTGCGACGATGGCGCCTTGCTCGGCAAGCCGACGCCATTTGCTGGGGTTCGCGGCGGTACCCACCTTGGTGACACCGTGAGCAAACGTGGCGATATAGAGCCAGTGTGGTTGATTCAAGTAGTCGCGGAGTCCGGGGCTGGCCCGATCGCTCCGGTGGAAGTCATGCATCGCTCGAGTCTGGTCCGCGGCTTCGCATAAATCACACTGGGTGCCGCTGGTGATCAGGGTCTGACGTGGGCATGGCACCAAAGTTCGATGGTCCTTGTCCGCCACGAGTTGGTGGCCTAGGCACCAGCGCCCGGGCAGCACCCGGAAGCCAATCCGGGTGCCCCTCGCCAGCTTTACGTCCCGACTGGCCTGCTGCGCGTCGTCCAGGCTCAGCTGTGGAGTTCCCGGGGACGCTGGCCAGCGGATGCCGCGGCAGAGCAAAGCTGAAGCCTCCACTTAGTCGTGCAGGGCCTCGGCGACGGCTGCGGTCGCGTGCAACCAAGCTCGGCGGGTGGCCGGACGCAGCTGTTCGAGCCGAATCTGACCCTTGACCAAGGCCGCATCGTAGGGAACCGTGACTACCGAGCGGGCCAGACGGGAGAACCCGTGAGCGATGCGGTCCAACTGTTCCCTGTTGCCATGTGGCTGGTGCTGCGAGACGATCACAACGGCATTCTTGGCGAGTTCCGCATAGTGGCCGCCACGCTTGGCCAGAGCTTCGAGCAGCAGGGCTCCCGCTTCGGCGTGTTCCTCCACCGTGGTGCTGGCGATGACCAGCTGATCGGTGTGGTCGATCATGCGCATCCAGCGCTCGGCCGATTCGTCGTTACCCGAGTCAACGATGGTCAGCGCGAAGAAGCGCGAAACGATCCCATGTAGTTCGTCGAAGTTTTCCGCGTTGATGAACTGCTCACTGGCCAGGAGTGTGGGGTCGGTGCGCAGCACGCTGTAGCAATCTTCGGGCTGGTAGTGCGTGTAGTTGTGGATGACCGGGTCACCGACCTTGACTTCCTTGAGCCGCGGCGCGGCAGCAAGCAGGTCCATGGAATGGGCGGCGTGCGGTCCCTGCACGGTGCGCCAACCTAGGGTTCCGCGGGTTCCATTGTTATCCCAGACCAGCACCGGGTCACCGGAATTTCGGCCGAAGACCGCGGAGAGAAGAACTGCGGTGGGTGTCTTGTTGGCCCCACCCTTGCCATTGACCACGGAGATGGTTTTGGGTTCGTTCAGGCGTGTTCCCACGAGTCGGCGCCATTGGCGTTCTTCGACTTCCTCGGCCGAGGGTTCCATGTTAAAGCCCAGACGAGCCAGGAAGCCGCGGAATCCACGCTCAGCACGGAAGGTCGTCTCATCCTCCGGACGCAGGAAGGTGTCGCGGGTTCCTGCCGCCGGGTTCATTTCACGGAAGGCCTGACGTCGACCCTCGGGCGTCGTGAGGTCCTCGGAGGATCCCTCGTTGGACACCGCAGCAGGAGTCTGAGCAGCAGTCGAGGTGGATTCCGCCGGCTTGACCGTTGCTGCGTTGTTGGCCACGTCCTGTTTCGGTGCAGCTGGCTTGGGCGCAACCGGGGCTGGCTTAGCAGCTGGCTTTGCTGCGGCCACCGGGGTACTGGCTTTTGCTGCAGGAACTGCGGGCTTAGCGACGACTGGTGCTGGCTTAGCGCTTGGTGCCGACGCAGCCTTGGAAGCGGGTGCAGGTGTAGCAGCGGGCTTCGCTGCGGGCGTTGGTACCGGCTTGGCTGCTGGGGCTGGTGTTGCTGCGGGCTTCGCGGCTGGCGTTGCCGCTGGTGCAGGCTTTGCCGCAGGAGTTGGCTTTACCGATGGCTTGGCTGCCGGGGTTGGTGTTGCTGTTGGCTTTGCAGCCGGGGCCGCTGCTGGCTTTGCCGCAGGCGCTGGTGTTGCTGCTGGCTTCGCTGCGGGCGCTACCGCTGCCGCTGGGGCGGGCTTTGCAGCAGGAGTTGGCGTTGCTGCAGGCTTTGCTGCTGGTGCAGGTTTTGCGGCTGGCTTCGCCGCGGGCGCTGCCGCTGCCGCTGGTGCAGGCTTTGCAGCGGGTGTTGCTGCGGGTTTGGCCGCCGCTGGTGCAGGTGCCGCTGGTGCAGGCTTTGCAGCCTTTTCCACCGCGGGCTTTGTTACGGGAGCGGGCTTCGCTGCTGACGCTGGGGTCGCAGCGGGGGCCGGTTTTGCCGCCGGTGTCACAGCGGGCTTTGCAGCCTGAGCTGACGCAGGCTTGGCGGCCGGAGTCGGAGTCCCTCTATGGGCAGCTGCCGAAGACGCAGATTTTGCCGTCGGCGCCGATTTTGCGGCCGCGGGCTGAACCTCTGGCTTAGCAGTGGGTACCGGATGCGGCTTGGGAGTCGAGATGGACGGCTTAGCTTCGGCCGTTTTAGCTGCTTCGTGCGCGCCGCCAGCGGGGGAAGCTGCTGCGGTCTTGGTCTCGCTGCTTGCCGCTGGCTGATTAACGGCTGCGGGTACTCTGTTCACGGACGCTGGGCTCGGCTTGTTCGACAGCGGATTGGAACCGGCCGCCCTGCCTTCAGGGACGTCATCAAACTCGTCGGACTCCCCCGGCTTAGCCACGGTCTTCTTGGCATCAGCCTTGGCCTTTTGCTCAGCTTCCAGCTCGGCCTGACGAGCGCGCCGCAACGAGGCGCGGGTAGGGAAGTCTTGGTTGAAGTCCGCCTTGGGCATGGGCCTCGTCCTCTCCTGAAGGTTCGTGGTCAAAATCTGCGAATACCCTCAATACTTCCACCCCGAAGGGCAGGACTCGTAAGGTTGTGGTTTTCACACTTTCTTCAATCCTATCGGGCAACCCCATAAAATCGCCGGATTGAGTCGGTTTGATCACATCTCAAACCAAAGTAGGAAATGGTATTGGTCATGACTAGCCTTGAACCACAAGCCCATGTTTGTCGAGTTCGGCCGGGGCAATGAACGAACAGGATCTCACTTGGACTTTATATCCACCGCGTTGGACGCGCTGAGCAACTTTGTCCTCGCCGCAGCCGGGAACCCGATGTCGTATTTTGTGGTCTTCGCATTCTGCGCCATTGATGGATTCTTCCCACCCGTCCCAAGCGAATCCTTAGTTGTGGCGCTAGCTTCACTCATTCCAACTCAGGGAAATCCAAATCCTTGGCTTTTGGGATTGGTTGCAGGACTTGGTGCCTTTGTGGGCGATAACGTTGCTTATCTACTGGGCCGCTCGATCGGTACCACTCGATTTGCTTGGATGCGCCGCAAACGCCTTCAACACGCTTTCGCGTGGGCTGGCTATGAATTACGTCTTCGTCCGGTGTCATTGATCCTGGTGGCGCGTTTCGTTCCCATCGGACGCGTCGCAGTCAATCTGGTAGCTGGAGCTACGGGATTCTCGCACCGCACCTTCGTCATCCTGACGTGTTTTTCCAGCCTGGGGTGGGCCAGTTACTCGGTTCTGATCGGTGTGCTGGCGGGCCAATGGTTCAAGGAACACCACTTGCTCGGAATCGTGATTGCCGTGGCAGTTGCCATCGGCATCGGGGTCTTGATCGATCGCATCGTTTCCCGTGTCAGCGGCAATACATCACTTCGAAAATAGCCGCTGAGTATTCAACGAAAAAGAACCGTGGTTGATCCCATTTCTGGGATCAACCACGGTTCTTTTTTCAGAGCCCCCCACCGGAATCGATCCGGTGACCTCGTTCTTACCAAGAACGCGCTCTACCACTGAGCTAGGGGGGCAACGAGAGAATACTCTACACAACAATTGACCCATATTGCACATCGAGGGGCAGTTTCATGACGAACACCACACTGAGAACATGCCGCCAGCGCCAGAAGGCAGTGGCGGCATGCTTTCTGCGGGCAATTTAGAGCCGGTGAACTCGAGTCACGAGCGACCCTCGGTGGTCCTGCGGCTCCTGGCCTTCAGCAATTCAATTCCGACCGGGATGACCGAAAGTAGGACAATCACGATGAAAATAAGGTCGATATTGTCTCCGACCCACGCGTATTGCCCCAACCAGAATCCAAGCATGGTCACGCCAACGCCCCATAGCAACGCACCCAACAAGTTGTAGAGCGCAAAGACGCGGTAACTCATATGAGCCACCCCTGCGATTACCGGCACAAAAGTCCTCACCACCGGGACAAACCGTGCCAACACGACGGCACGTCCCCCGAAGCGTTCGAAAAAGCCGTGCGCCTTTTCAACATATTCTTGGCGGAAGAATCGGGAGTCAGGCTTGTTGAAGATCGCAGGTCCGGCTTTCCGCCCGATGAGATAGCCTGTCTGATCGCCAACAAAAGCCGCAATGAAGATCAGCGTGGCGAACAATGGCAGGCTCACGTCCAGTGCACCGGTGGCGACCAAGAGGCCGGCCGTGAACAACATGGAATCCCCTGGCAAGAAGAAGCCGACCAGCAGCCCTGTTTCAGCAAATACGATTCCGCAGATCAACAAAATGACCCACGGGCCCAACGCGGGATTGCGGAGAAAAACGTCCGGATTCAGCCAGTCCGGTAGGAAGCTGGCAGACACCGGACGTACTGCGATGGCAGCTATCGTCGTTTGCAAATTTAGAATAGAAATCACCGCATAACCTTACGACAGACGTCGTCGGCGCACTTGTCATCGCAGCACAATACCTACAGATTCTCAGCGGACTCCCGGTGAGTGCCGGGCTAGGTCCCGCTCACTCGCATCTGGGCAAACAAAAAAGTCCCCGCCTCCAAAGGAGACGGGGATCATTCTGTAGCGGCTCCGGGACTCGATCCCGGGACCTCACGATTATGAGTCGTGCGCTCTAACCAGCTGAGCTAAGCCGCCACGAATGGTGAATACCCGCGTCCGCATCGGGATCTTTTTCAAGAAGATTCAGGCGCGGGTCATTCCATTCAGAGCCCCCCACCGGAATCGATCCGGTGACCTCGTTCTTACCAAGAACGCGCTCTACCACTGAGCTAGGGGGGCAACGAGAAAATACTCTACCAGCATTTTTGGGCCGCGTGAAATCGAGATGCACTTTTGTGGCGGACGGCACAAAATCCACCGAAAGGTGCATGCCAGATGGTAGTTTCGCGGCTCCAACCGTGATGCAACTCACCGGAACTATTCGTTAGCTCAGACGATGAATCGCCACAGCATCACAGCCGAGAGCTCCGGAGCCGCTTGATATGGTCGCCGCAGAGTGGTCTCGAGAGAGCCGGGGCTCACTAAAGCAGCCGTCAACACCTTCTGGGCAGTCTTCCGAATACTCGACATGCGAGGCCACCTGATCCTTAGAAGCACCGGCAACCACGGCTAACGCGTGCGCAAGCGAGCAAAGCCGCTGGGCGCCGCGCTTCCGCCGCGCAGCGCTCTGTTGCACCCTCGGTGGGCCGTGCGTGGCACCAGGTCTTCCCACGGGAAAGATCACCTCTCATGGCACTCGTGGAGTACGGATCAATAGTCTCGCCGCGGCCGCGGCAGTAGCTGCTTCGGGTAAAACAAAACCCCCGGTGGTTGTCCTTCCTGTTTCCAGGATGAACAACCGCCGGGGGTTCGGTCTATTTAGTGCTTAGTAATCGCGGCGGCGCGGGCCACCAGTCGTGCGAGGCTTGCGTGAGGAGCCGCCGAAGCTACGCTCTCCGCCACCTGCGTTGCCGCGGTAGCCGCCACCGGCGTTGCCGCCACGGTCGCGGTCGAAGCCGCCCTCGGTGGCACCGCCTTCACGACGATCGCTTGAGCCACGGTAACCGCCACGATCTCCGCCGCCGCTGTTGCCGCCACGGTAACCGCCACGGTCTCCGCCGCCGCTGTTGCCGCCACGGTAACCGCCGCCGCCGTTGCCACCGCGGTAGCCTCCGCCTTCGCGGCCACCTTCGCGGTCAGACTTCGGGCTGCGACCGTTGTCGAGCTCGAGGTGAATCAGCTCGCCACCGATGCGAGTGCGGGACAGCGAACGGAGCTGATCTGCCGAGAGATCTGCTGGCAGTTCCACTAGGGTGTGATCGGCACGGATGTCGATGCCACCGATCTGAGCGGAGGTCAGGCCACCTTCGTTGGCAAGTGCGCCAACGATGGAGCCGGGCATGACGCGCTGGCGACGGCCAACGGCGATGCGGTAGGTGGCGTTGCCTTCGGTCAGGGCGCGGGACGGGCCACGAGAGCCGAAGCCATCTTTGCCGCCGCCGGCAAGACGTGCCTGCTTGGCCGGAGCCGCTGGCATTTCCTGCATGAGCAGCGGGCGGCCGCCCTGTGCCATGTGTGCCAGTGCGGCAGCAATCTGAACTTCGTCGATGTCTTCGTGCTCAGCGGAGAACTTCTCGACCAAGTTACGGAAGATCGTCAGATCCTGAGAGGTGATGGTCTCACCGATCTGGTCGGCGAACTTCGCAAGGCGCTTGTCGTTCACTGCGTCAACGCTCGGCAGGTGCATATGCTCGACGGTCTGTCGGGTGGCCTTTTCGATCGCACGCAGCAAGTACTTTTCGCGCGGGGTCATGAAGAGGATGGCGTCGCCCGAGCGGCCGGCACGGCCGGTGCGGCCAATGCGGTGAACGTAGGACTCGGTGTCGTGCGGGATATCGAAGTTGATCACGTGGGACACGCGCTCAACGTCGAGGCCACGGGCTGCAACGTCGGTGGCAACCAGGATGTCGATCTTGCCATCGCGAAGGTTCTCGATGGTGCGCTCGCGCTGCTGCTGCGGGATGTCACCGTTGATGGCTGCAGCGGTGAAGCCGCGGGACTTGAGCTTGTCGGCCAGGTCCTCGGTTGCCATCTTGGTGCGAACGAAGGCGATAACGCCTTCGGACTTTTCGGATTCCAGGATGCGAGTCATGGCATCGAGCTTGTGGGCTCCCATGACCTGCACGTAGCGCTGGCGGATGTTGGTACCGGTCGAGGTGTTCGACTTGACCGAGATTTCCTGCGGGTTGCGCAAGTACTGCTTGGAGATGCGGCGGATCGAGGACGGCATGGTGGCCGAGAACAGCACGACCTGCTTCTCTTCCGGGGTAGCTTCCAAGATCTTGTCGACCTCTTCGGCGAAGCCCATGCGCAGCATTTCGTCGGCCTCATCCAGAACCACGTACTGCAGGTCCGACAGGTCCAGGGAACCCTTGTTGATGTGGTCGATGACGCGACCCGGGGTGCCTACAACAACCTGAGCGCCGCGGCGCAAGCCGGCAAGCTGCGGGCCGTAAGCGGATCCGCCGTACACGGGAAGGACGGTGAAGTCACCCATGTGCTTGGCGTAGGAGGTGAAGGCCTCGGCGACCTGGAGCGCGAGCTCGCGGGTCGGAGCAAGAACCAGAACCTGGGTCTTGCGTGCGGTGCCATTGAGGTCGGCGAGCTCTGCCATCTTCGACAGTGCGGGAAGGGCGAACGCGGCGGTCTTGCCGGTACCGGTCTGTGCAACGCCAACAACGTCGCGGCCTTCGAGCAGCAGCGGGATGGTGGCTGCCTGAATCGGGGAGGGCTTTTCGTAGCCCAAATCGGAAACGGCGGCGAGGACGCGGCCATCAAGTCCAAGATCGCTGAAGAGAATCTGGTTCTCTTCGGTCTTGGTATCGGCGGATTTGGTCTGGGTTTCGGGCATGTCAGTAGACAAAAAGAATTTCCTCATTCATAGGGGCGGAATAGACCCCGTATCAACGAGGTTCCGCAGCACAATCGGACGCAATCACTTTGGTCCGGCGACTCCCCTATGAAAGGAACAACCCGCATAATTTGCGGGCTCACACACGACGAGCTTTTGCCTCAAAAATTGGGCAAAATGCGAGGGAAGCCGGATACAGTGAACACCTAATACTATCGCCCCACCGTCGAATTGGGTCAGTTAATCCCGGTGAGGTTGCGCACACGGCCTCACCACGGCGCAAAAACTATGCCTAGAGAATCACCAGCATGACCCAAAAATCCCCGAAATGACGGGCCGCACAGCCGTACTAAAGCGTCGGCAGGGTACGCAACACCTTGGCCGGGATTTCCGTTTCGGTACTCCGTGCGTGCTCGAGGAGCGCTTCGGCGGCTTCGCGGCTGGGTCCCACAAAGATTTCCCGCACCGTGACCCCGTGTTCCGGCCGGGACATCACCGCAATCTTGTCCCCCGCGGTGATCTTCCCGGTGCGAATCACCTTCAGGAAGCAACCAACGTCGCCGCGATCGGTGAACCTCTGCACCCAGTTCTCTTCCTGAAGGTACCGGGCAAACGTCGAGCAGGGAATGCGCGGGCTGGTCACTTCCACGACCACATGCGCACCAATTTTCCAGCGTTCGCCGACCACGGCGTTGGTGGTTTCGATGCCCACTACACGCAAGTTTTCGCCAAAGAGTCCCGCAGGCACCGGCTTGCCCAGCTCGTCGCTCCACCGTGCCGCCTCCGCAGCACTGTAGGCGTAGATGGCTTGATCATGACCTCCGTGGTGTTCGCGGTCTACCTGAGTGTCCGCGTAGAGGCCCATTTTGCGTACCTTGACGGCACCGTCAACCGGTCGCTTATCGATCGCGGTGATGCCAACGGCACCCGAGTCCATCCGCAGCGCGTGCACCACACACACCGCTTCCAACGTTCCACTGGCGATGGGGTCGGAGTCGAATTCGAGCCGCTTGGCAGCAGGGGAAACGTTCATGTGAATCATTCTAAGGGTCTCGGTGAAGCGCCGTGAATCAACGTATCCATGGTGCCTACCGGTGCCGCAGCAGCTGCAGTGCCGGCTCCCACTCCCCTTCCGAATCTGTCAGTGAGCGGACATCGGGTAACCTGCGGAATATGGATCAGTCATTCTTCTCCCCCGTGGCCGCCGGATGAATACCACCAAACCGACTCTCCCCACCACGTTGCTAGCGGCTCGCTGGTGGTGGACCGCAACTGCCCTCTCCGCGCTGGCCTTTGCCGGTGGTTTCTTCCTCAATGCCAACTCGCGTCCCGCCTCCGAAGCCGCAGGATTCTGGGGCGCAGGCATTGCTCTAGTGGGATTGGGAGCCGTAGTCGCCTATTGCACGCTTCAGCTGTGGCGCGGCAAACTGGCCGGGCAGATCTCGCTGACCTGGTGTGGAATCATCGTTGGCATCCCCCTGATGACCCGAGGTGTACGCGTGGGGATCTTCGGGGCACTCCTGCTGGTGGGAGTCATCCTGTTGTGGACCCCGGGAAGCATTCGATACTTTGCCCCGCAGTCCAAGGAGGCCCGTGCCCGGCGCAAGGCCGAACGTCAGCGTCAGAGGTCCGCGAACTCACGCTAATGCACCGTTGATTTCAACCCGCCAGGTTGAGAATACAAGACGAGGGCCGCGGCTCTCTAGGACGTAGGTTCCTAGAGAGCCGCGGCCCTCATGCTGTGCTGTGGAGATTTTTACAGCTTGGAGAAGGCCTGCTCAAGGTCGGCAATCAAGTCAGCGATGTCTTCAATACCCACCGAGAGGCGCAACAGGTTCACCGGTACTGCCAGTTCGGTCCCCTTCACCGATGCGTGCGTCATCTCCGAGGGGTAGTTCATCAACGATTCAATGCCACCGAGGGACTCGGCGAGGGTGAAGATTCGTGTCGCCTCGGCAATGGTGCGTGCCGCGTTCTCGCCGCCGGTGAACTGCACCGAGACCATGCCGCCGAAGTCGCGCATCTGCGCTTTGGCCAGCTCGTGTCCGGAATGCGATTCAAGTCCCGGGTAGTGCACTGCCTCAACTTCGGGACGTGACTGCAGCCAGGTGGCCACCGCCATGGCGTTTTCCGAGTGAGTGCGCATCCGCACGCCCAAGGTCTTCAGACCACGGGTGGTCAAAAATGCGTCCATCGGGCCGGACACGGCACCAACGGCGAACTGAATGAAGCCGATGGCCTCGGCCAGCGCAGGATCCTTAACCACAATCGCGCCACCAACGACGTCCGAGTGTCCACCGATGTACTTGGTGGTGGAGTGCACCACCACGTCGGCTCCCAAATCGAGGGGCTGCTGCAGGTACGGGGAAGCGAAGGTGTTATCCACCACCAACAGGGCGCCGGCCTCGTGAGTGATGGCGGCGATGGCGCTGATGTCGGAGATACGCATCATCGGGTTCGACGGGGTTTCCACCCATACCAAGCGGGTCTTGTTGGCCACGATGGCTGCCTTCAGCGCCTCGTGATCGGACATGTCCACCGGAGTGTTACCGATGCCCCAACCGCCCAAGACGCGTGAAATGAGGCGGTAGGTTCCGCCGTACGCGTCGTTGCCCAGCACAATGTGATCCCCGGGCTGCGCCAGGGCACGAATCAGCGAGTCCTCGGCGGCGAGGCCGGAGGAGAAGGAGAAGGCGTGGGTTCCGTTTTCCAGGGCGGCTAGTTGCTCCTGCAATGCGTCGCGTGTGGGGTTACCGCCGCGGCCGTATTCATAACCGGCACGCAGGTTGCCGATGCCATCCTGGGCATAGGTTGAGGAGAAGTGCAGCGGTGGAACCACGGCACCGGTGCGGGGTTCAAACGCCTGCCCGGCATGAACTGCGCGGGTGTTGAATCCTTGGATGTTTTCACTCATGTTGGGAGCCAACTTTCTTAGTGGGTGAGGTAGGTCAGCAGGTCATGGCGGGTGATAACGCCAACCGCTGCCCCGTCGTCGGTGACCAACAGGGCGTCGTGCGTCGAGAGCTGTTCCTTGGCACGGTCAATGGTTTCATGGATGCCAATGAGGGGCAGTGCGGCGGTGACCATCGGGCCCACCGGATCGGTCAGCGCGATCTCGTTGCGGAACAGCTTTTCGGTCAGGGTGCGCTCATCAATGTAGCCGCGCACCTCGCCAATGCGTACGGGCGGTTCGGCGGAGAGCACCGGTAGGGCCGAGACGCCGTATTCATTCATGATCGCCACGGCGTCGCGCACCGTCTCGTTCATGTGGGTATGCACCAAATCCGGCAGGTCCGTCGGCTTCGCGGTGAGCAGGGCGCCAACGGTGTCGGCCGTGTCATCGCGCAGGAAACCATAGGAACGCATCCAGTTATCGTTGAAGATCTTGCCCAGGTAGCCGCGGCCGCCATCGGGAAGGATGACCACCACGATGGCCTCGGCAGGAAGATCCTTGGCCACCGCCAGGGCGGCGACTACTGCCATGCCGGAGGATCCGCCAACCAGCAGCCCCTCTTCCTTGGCTAGGCGGCGGGTCATCGAGAAGGCATCGGCGTCGGTGACGGCGATGATCTCGTCGGGCACCGAGGCATCGTAGTTGCCCGGCCACATGTCTTCGCCAACACCTTCAACGAAGTAGGGGCGGCCGGTGCCCCCGGAGTAGACCGAACCGTCGGGGTCGGCACCGATGACCTTGACCGGTCCCGAGGCGCGGTCGGCGGAGATCTCTTTGAGGTAGCGTCCGGTGCCGGTGATGGTTCCGCCGGTACCGGCGCCGATGACCACATGGGTCAGCGTGCCATCGGTATCGTTCCAGATTTCTGGACCGGTGGATTCGTAGTGGCTATCCGGGGCAGCCGGGTTGGAGAACTGGTCGGGCTTGTAGGCGCCTTCGATCTCGCGCACCAGGCGATCGGAGACGCCGTAGTAGGACTCGGGGGAATCAGGCGCCACCGCGGTGGGGGTCACCACCACCTCGGCTCCGTAGGCGCGCAGCACGTCGCGCTTTTCTTCGCCGACCTTATCGGGGGTCACGAAGATGGTTTTGTATCCCTTGAGCTGACCCACCATGGCCAGTCCCACACCGGTGTTGCCACTGGTGGGTTCCACGATGGTTCCGCCGGGCTGCAGAAGCCCCTCTGCCTCGGCCCGCTCGACCATTTTTAGGGAAATACGGTCCTTGATGGATCCGCCGGGGTTCAGGTATTCCAGCTTCACCAGAATCGTGGCATCGATGCCTGCGGTGACCGAATTTAGCTTGACCAGCGGGGTGTTCCCAATCAGGTCCAGGACTGTGCTCGCATACTTCATGCGCCCAACTCTACCGGCGGCGCGTCACAATATTGTCGCCGTTCGTAGTGAATCTTCATGCGTTGGAATTGCCCGCCTCGGTGAGAGTATGGAGCCATGAACGACGTACCGCATCCCTCTGAGACCAGCGCCGAGGCACAGGCTTCGTGGAAGCCAGCTGGTGCCTACGCGTTACGACAAACCCTGGGAATTCTGCAGCGCGGGGCCGGTGATCCCACGGTACAACTCAATGATTCCAGCGCATGGTTGTGCTTCCATACCGCTGGTGGGCCCGCAAGCGTTCTGGTGCGCAGGGTCCCGGAGGCAGGGGCCGGATTCACGATCTCCGCTTGGGGTGATGGCGCCGGACATGCAGTTGAACGCGGTTTGCATTTACTCGGTGCGTACGACGATTGGGAAGAATTCGACGTGGCAGAAAACAGGGAGGCTTTGCACCCGGTCGTGGCCCGTAGCCGGAAATTTAATCCCGGGCTGCGGTTTCCCTCCACGGGACGCGTTTTTGATGCTTTGCTCCCGGCCATCCTTGAGCAAAAGGTCACGGTCCTCGAGGCGCATTTCGCATGGCGCTATATTTGCCGTGCCGTTGGCGAGATTCCCCCGGGGCCCACTCCGGAACTGATGCGTTTGCCGCCGACGCCCGCCGCGATCAGATCCCTGCAGCCGTGGCAATGGCACCAGGCGCGCGTTGATGCTCAACGTTCGTCCACCGCCGTTCGGGCCGCGGGCGCCGCAGCCAGCCTTGAACGCTGGGCGCTACTGGAGCTGGGCGCCAAGCGGGAGAACGTGATGGGAGCCGGGACACTACAGGCCGCACTGGCATCGATACCGGGAGTTGGTCCCTGGAGCATTGCGGAGGTCTTGCAGCGCACCCATGGTTCACCGGACCATATATCGGTGGGCGACTTCCATTTGGCCGCATTTGTTGGTCAGGTACTCACCGGCCGGCGAGTTGACGATGACGGGATGTTAGCTCTGCTTCAACCCTTTGCTGGGCATCGACAGCGCGTCATCCGCCTGATTGGGTTATCCGGTCAACACAAACAGGCCTTTGGCCCGAGGTTGGCACCGATGGATCACCGACGCCGATAAGGCATGGAAGCTACTGGGCTTGGGCTTCTTGCTGCGCGATCTGCGCATGGACCTGCTGCATATCGATACCCTTGACCGCCACGACGAGGTCATCAAGTTGCGCCGCGTTCATGGCACCGGGCTGCGAGAAGACCAGCACCTTGTCCCTGAAGGCCATGAGCGTGGGAATCGAAGTGATGTTTGCCGAGCGTGCCAATCCCTGCTCCGCCTCGGTATCAACCTTTGCGAATGTCACCTCAGGGAATTTTTCCGAAGTTTTGTCGTAGACCGGTGCAAATTGGCGGCAGGGTCCGCACCACGCAGCCCAGAAATCCACGAAGACAATGTCATTTTCTTCCAGCGTCGTCGTGAACTCAGACTCGGTGATATTGATAGTAGCCATAGTCCTACGGTACCGCGTGAAGCGGGGCTCGCCCCATCCAGTACTCATTATTCGACCCTTCGGGGCATATTCGGGTCCTGTTTCCGCTCGCCGGCGGACGGATATCCACAGATTGGTTTTCCCGTCCCCGTAAGTGCCCTCGCAACCGTATCCTCAGGATCAGGGAGAACTGATAACGAGGAGGAAAACGGTCATCAATGATGCTGGCGAACCTTGCATCATTCGCGTTTCTGCCAAGCACCACACGAGTCGAGGCGGAACCAAAAATTTGCGACGCCACTCGAAGAGAAAGGAAGCAACCGGTACGTGGCCGTGTGGGCGACCCGACGGTTGATACAAAAATGACACGTTGCACTTTGTTGCTGATCACCAGCGGGCCGTCCGGCCGTAAGGCGCTTTCTGAAGGCATGCTGCTGGCAGAGCAATATGTTGATGGGCTGCCGATGGATCTGGAGATTCTTGAATCTACGCCCTTCGCGTTGGCCCCGGCCGTGCGCATCCAAGAGCGGGTGTCGTTCCCGGTTCCATTGGAGGACCCCTCCGCTGCTGCCACCGCTGTTGGTCCCTTACAAGCCATCTGGAATGGCAAACGATGGCTAACCCCGGGGTCGTGTCCCCCGAAGCCGTTGCGGGATAACGGCGCCACCGAGTGGCAGTGGGCTCACTACAAGGCTGTGTTGGACGCGCCAGCAGAATCGATCATGCTGCTGTGGGATATCTATGTGGTCCCGATGAGCGAGCAGCTTGCCGCGTAAACGTTTTGCAGAAAAAGTCGTTTCACCATGAGCGAACAGGCGAATATTTGAATTCAAGGCGCCCACCACCTGCGACGATACGTTTGGGCATGAAAAAAGCTCGTGTTCAAATCTTTTGGATTTGAACACGAGCTTCGTTCATTCGGTGGCAGATACTGGATTCGAACCAGTGAAGGCGTTGCCAGCTGATTTACAGTCAGCCCCCTTTGGCCGCTCGGGTAATCTGCCGAATGTTCCCTGCGGAACGAGTAGAAACTCTACATGACTATTTCCCGAGTTGGCAAATCGAGAGTTCGTGCGTGGGAGAAATGCTGGATTTTCGGGCTTTTGTGGCACCCCGGTACGCTTGTAGGCAAAGACCAAATTCTCTACACGTAGGAGGCTCACATGGCGAGCGATTCAACTTTTGATGTTGTCAGCAAGGTTGACAGCCAGGAAGTGTCCAATGCGATGAACCAAGCGCAGAAGGAAATTGTCCAGCGTTACGACTTCAAGGGCATCGGCGCCGAGATCGATTTCAGCGGCGAGAAGATTCTGATGAAGGCGAACTCCGAGGAGCGCGTCAAGGCAGTACTCGACGTTTTCCAGTCGAAGCTGGTCAAGCGAAACATCTCCTTGAAGTCGCTAGAAGCCGGCGATCCTTTCCCGTCCGGCAAGGAATACCGCATTGAAGCGGAAATCGTTGAGGGCATTGCCCAGGATGTGGCGAAGAAGATCAACAAGTTGATCCGCGACGAAGCGCCCAAGGGTGTGAAGTCCACCATTCAGGGTGACGAACTGCGCGTGTCCTCGAAGTCCCGCGACGATCTTCAGACCACCATGAATCTGTTGCGGTCCTTTGAAGAAGCCGACCTTCAATTTGTGAACTTCCGCTAAACATAAACGGTCCACGAAGAAGGCTCCGGCACGCTTAGATGCGCCGGAGCCTTCTTGCGTTTCAACCTTCACGAGATATTTGGTGATCTTCCTCATGGTCTCGGCGCCGTGCGAATACTACTGAGCATCGAGAAGATCAAGAACGGGCAAGAATTTTGCGCGCAGCGTTGCTCCACCAGAGCCTGGTGTCGGTCACCTCATCGGTGAAAACACACAGCCAGTGGCCCGAAAGTTGTACCTCACCGTCGACGAGTTACGCGTCGAAGAGCGCCTGCCCCAGATACTGCCCGGCTTGAACTCCTGCAGGAATCGCGAAGAGTCCCGACCCAGTGTGCCGCAGGTACTCCGCCAGCAGGTCGTTTTTGGCCATGGCTGACTGCATGGGGACGTAGTGTGTTCTGGCATCGACCACAAAGGCAATAAAGAACAATCCTGCATCGAGCCGGCCCAGTCCGTCGGAACCGTCGGTGTAGTTGAACCCCCGCCGCAACATCTGCACACCGTTGTTCCTGGTGGGGTGCGCCATGGCGACATGCGAATCCACCGCAACCAGCGGCCCCTCGCGGCCCTGCAAATTGAAATCAGGCTCGGTGAACTCCTCACCACCCGAGAGCGGTGCACCCTCTTTTTTGGTGCGCCCGATGATATTTTCTTGGTCACGCATCGTCGATCTGTCCCAGGTCTCGATGTGCATGCGTATACGGCGAGCCACCATGTAAGTGCCACCATTCATCCACGCCTCGGCACCGGTGCCTCCGCTGACCCAAACGTGCTCATTGAGCAGGTCGTTGTCCTCCAACTTGAGGTTTGCCGTACCATCTCTAAACCCAAAGAGGTTTCTGGGCGTTGTCTGGGTGGTGGAGGTAGAGGAGGTGCGTCCAAAGCCGATCTGCGACCAACGGACCCGGGCTCGGCCGAAGGCAATTCGTGCCAGATTGCGGACCGCATGAACTGCCACCTGAGGATCATCGGCACAGGCCTGAACGATCAGGTCTCCCCCGCTGCGAGCGTCCTCCAACGCGTCAGCAGAAAAATGTGGCAGTTCAATCAGGGCCTCAGGCAAATGCTTTGACAGGTTGTATCTGTCCACACCCTCCAGCGTAAAGAGCGACCGCCCGAAACCTATGGTGACCGTCAGGTGGCTGGCCTCCAGTCCCAGGGCTTCCCCGGTGTCGTCCGGAGGCGAGTCATAGTTGCCGCCGGTGGCGCCATCGCCGATCTCCGCGCCGCGGGTCAACGACTCGATGGCTTCGGTCCAGTCCTTGAGCAGAGAGATCAGTGACTCCCTCGTGCTCGCGGTGACGTCGAATGCCGCAATGTGCATTCTGTCCTGGGCCTCGGTGGCGATACCCGCTTGGTGTTCGCCGTAAAAGGGAACCACCGTGTCCGGGGTCTGGGGTGATACCGCCGCATTCACTGCGCTGGTTCCCAACGCACCAACGGCCAGGCCAATTCCACCCGCACCCGCGGCAGTGAATAGCCCTCTTCGACTAATGCCAGTTGATCGTCGTGCGGTGTCGTCCGCGGTGGTTCTACCCATCATCAATTCCTTCGAATGCTACTTCACTACCGCTGCGGTCAGCTTGGACAGCGGCTCACTCAAGGCATCCACGGCCGCGCTGAGTTCCTGAATCTGAGCTTCGGACAGCTCGGTGTAAAGCACAAAGCCGTCACCCTTCTTGTACTGATCCAGTAATCCCTGCAGGGTTGCGAAATTGGTTTCCAGTGCCTGATCCAGCTCGGAGTCGTTTTCCGTCAACAGCGGTTTGAGGTCCTCGTAGGCAATACGAGCGCCATCGACATTGGCTTGGAAATCCCACAGGTCGGTGTGGGAGAAGGCTTCTTCCTCGCCGGTCACCTTTCCGGTGGCCACCTCGTCGAGGAGCTCCTTGGCGCCGTTGGACAGCTTGTCGGAGGTGTAGGTCAGCTCCTGGGTCCGGCTGTTCAATTCAGCGGTATTGGCGACCATCTTGTCCGCGATTTTTTGTCGCTGAGCCTGCGTCATGGCGGTGTAGCCCTTGGGCGCCCAGAGATCCTTTTCCGCACGGTGCCAACCGGTGAATTCGTCGCCCTTTTCAAGATCGGCTTCACGGGCATCAAGGATCGGGTCAAGGTCTCCGAAGGATTCGGCAACGGGCTCAATGCGTTCCCAGTGCATGCGAACTGCGGGGTACAGCTCCTTCGCCTTTTTGACGTCACCTGCTGCAAAGGCGGTGGCGAACTCGGTGGTCCCCTCGACGAGCTGCTGTGTCTGGTCCTTAACATAGGCCGAGTACAGGTTCACCGCAGTTTCCTGCAGTGCCGCACGATCAGCGTTGACGCTCTGCCCGGCAGGTGCTGCCGTCACGGCGAAGGCCGCCCGGATGCCGTCGCCGACCATTCCCGGCTTGCAGGCCGTGAAGTAGTTTCCTTCCGGTGCAATGACTACGAGGTCACGGCTCAAGCCCGGCCCGACGTTCTCCACTTCACCTACAATTCGCAGACCGTCGTCGGCCAGCAGGTAGAACTCCGTCACCTTGTCGCTACCGTTGGTGACACTGAAGTTCAGCGTTCCGCCAGGTGCCGACGTGGTCGAGACTTCGCAGGCGTCACTGGTGCTGTTGACCTTGATGGTGCCATCGGCCGATGCATTGTTGTCGGTGCAACCGGTGAGCAGCAGCGCGGCAGCTGCCAGGGCAGCTGCAGGTGCGAGAATACGTGTTTTCATGAAGGGTTTTTCCTTGCAGAGTGATCAGGGTCTTAGGCGCCAGCGGCGGACGGCACGGCAGCGGTGGGCCGCCGGCCGCGTTCATCTTTACGGACGCGTCGGAAGTAAAGGAATAGGACAGGAATGACGTAAAGCACCCACACGACCGCTTCGAGCCATGTCGTGGCGGGAGAGAAGTTGAAGACACCCTTGAGAATCGTTGCAACCCATCCGCTGGGTTCAATGACATGGGAAATATCAAAGGCCAGGTGGTGCAGCCCGGGCAGGACCCTGGCTTCTTGAAGATCGTGCACACCATAGGCAAGAACGCCACCGGCAACGATGACCAAGGCTGCCCCCGTCCACGTGAAAAACTTGGAGAGATTAATTTTCAACACGCCTCGGTGAAGTAACGCCCCCAGACCCACGGCCACCAGGATGCCGAGAGAGGCCCCCACCAACGGCTGCCAGGTTTCTCCCGTGGCTCTAGCGGCTGCCCAAATAAAGAGCGCGGTCTCAAGGCCCTCGCGCCCCACAGCCAAGGCCGCCACCAGCACCAATCCCCAGGCATTACCATCGGCGGTCTTGTCGATTTGCTGATGCAGGTCAGAGCTCAGTGACTTTGATGCTTTTGCCATCCAGAAGACCATCCAGGTGACAAAGCCCACCGCAATAATCGAAAGGCCACCGCCAATGAATTCTTGAGCTTCAAAAGTCAGCCCACGTGGGCCGAAGGTCAAAAGGGCGCCGAACCCAAGGGAAATCAGGACGGCCAAGGAAATTCCGGCCCAGACTCGTGGGAGGAGGTGACTACGACCGCTCTTCTTCAAGTAGGCAAGAAGCAACACCACGATCAGGACCGCTTCGAGTCCTTCACGCAAGCCAATCAGGAAATTTCCGGTCATCGTTACCTTCAAATGTGGCCCGTATCAAGAACAACGTATTGTTCGGTTCGAGTAAGGCTGGGCTTCAGTCAATACGCAACTTGAAGTTGCGCATTCTCAGAGTAAACGCTGAGGCTAACCTAAACAAAACGCTTCACGGGAGGTAGTTGCGGGATTTTTCTCGCTTCCTTACACCGAACGACCATTGGTCTCAGACCTCACTCATGTAAGCGCAAGTCAGATCGAATCGTCCCCGTTTCTAGTTCCGGCACAATGCTTCATGAGGAAGACGTATTGTTTCGAACCAATCCGCAGCGGACACCCAAGCGCGCCCCTGACTACGCTGCAGCTTCTCGCGATGGGTCCACGGCAGCCGAACGCCGCTCGGTGGGCAACTGCCTTTGTTCGGGTATGAAAAACTCCCCAAAAGTCTGGTTCTGAATTGTTCAGTCCAACTCTCGGGGAGCAGTTCATTCATTCAATTTTTCCGGGGCCGCCCGCTATTTGTGTTCGGCTCCTAGCGCCTCTCAGTAGCCGAGGGACTGGCCAGCCATCTTCTCCAACCGAGCGACGCGGTCGTCCATCGGCGGGTGGGTTGCGAAGAGTTTCTTGGCTCCTCCGGCGAAAGGATTGGCAATCATCAGGTGCGAGGTGTTGACCAAGCGCTGGTCATCACTGGGCAGCGGAGCACGTTGCACACCGCTCTCCAGCTTGCGTAGTGCCGACGCCAAAGCCAGCGGGTCATTAGTCAATTTGGCGCCATCTTCGTCCGCGTCGTATTCGCGCGTGCGGCTGATTGCCATTTGGATCACGGTGGATGCCAACGGCGCCAATAACGACATGGCGATCAGCGCCAGCGGATTGACGTTGCGACGGTCTCCTCCGCCAAAGAAGAGTAGGAATTGCGCGAGCGCGGTGATGACACCGGCAACGGCGGCCGCGACCGAGGAGGTTAGGATGTCGCGGTTATAAACGTGCATCAGCTCGTGGCCGAGGACCCCACGCAATTCACGTTCATTAAGCAATCCCAAGATTCCTTCGGTGCAACACACAGCCGCATTCTGCGGATTACGTCCGGTGGCAAAGGCATTCGGGGCCATGGTCGGCGAGACGTATAACCGCGGCATCGGTTCCTGAGCTGTCATCGACAGTTCTCGTACGATCCGATACATGGCAGGTTGCTCCGCTTCGGTCACCGGGTAGGCCTGCATCGAGCGGATAGCAATCTTGTCACTATTCCAGTAACCGTAGGCCGTAGTCGCGACACCGATCAGCGCGAAGATCCAGATGAAGCTGCTACTTCCAGTTCCGGATGCCAGCAGAGCACCAATGGCCAGCAACAGAGCGAACATGCCGCCAAGCAATCCCGCGGTCTTCAGGCCGTTGTTGTGAGTGTGCACTGTCAGTTCTCTCCTCGATGTACGGTCCGGGAAGGTTCCGGAGCGTTGGTTGCTTCCAGTTTACTTAACGTCCCTGAATGCGGCCTTTGTTCCCCCTATGTCTCGGGACATTAGGGGCTGGGACGCCGAGAGTCATAACGCAAGAAACCTGGTTCCCAACGCATCAGTGCACTTGCTGCCGCAATGCAGGCCAGACCGCCAAAGACTAGCGTCCACCCTTCGCCAATTCCCCCGGCGACACCACCGGAGAGCATTTCCCCTAGCCGTGGCCCACCAGCGACCACCACGATGAACACGCCTTGGAGGCGCCCACGCAGATGATCGGGGGTTGCGGATTGCAAAATGGTGGTTCGGAAAACTGACGAAACGGCGTCCGCCACACCAGCCAGAGCCATGCACGCGGCTGCCGGCCATATCCAGCCTCCGATCGATCCGTCCGAAGGGACCGGGCTGCGTGATGAGAGCACCACAACAACGCCGAAGAGACCAATACTGGCTCCCCATAAACACACGCAGATAAAGACCGCCAGGCCTTGGCGGTGAATCCGTCCGACGGGCCCGGAGAACATTCCCGCGAGGAAGGCACCCAGCGCTGTCGCCGCCAAGAGCAACCCCATCGTCAGTTCACCGCCGCCGATGAGTATTGCGCCGATGGCAGGTAGCAGTGCTCTGGGCGCGGCTAAAACCATGGCCGCGATGTCGATCAGGAAGGTCATCCGCACGTTGGGCTGGGTGCCGAGGAACTTAAACCCCTCGATGACCGATCGCAGGCCAGCCTTGGCAGGCGTGCCTTCCGGGGGAAGCGAGGGCAATTTGTAGACGGACCACACCGCCGCGGCATAAGTGAGCACATCAATGGTGTAGGTCCAGCCAAATCCGAACTGAGCGACCAGTAGCCCGCCAAGCAGCGGACCAATCATCTGGGATATACCGAAAGTGACCATATTGAGCGAGTTGGCCGCGGGCAGGTTCTTGAGTCCCACGATCGCGGGAATGATGGCACCGCGGGTGGGCTGGTTGATTCCGCCCGCAGCGGAGTGGATGGCCACCAGACCATAGAGCAGCCACACGTTGTCAACGCCCAGCCATGCTTGCGCGGCGATGGCTGCGGTGGCAGTCCACAAGACGAGGGCCGAAGCTAGCGCCACCTTGCGGCGATCATAAGCATCGGCAATAGCGCCGCCATATAGTCCAGCCAGCACCAGTGGTACCAGGGCAAAAGCTCCCAGCAGTCCAACATAGAGACTGGACCCAGTCAACGCGTAGACCTCGAGGCTGACGGCTACAAGGGTTAGTTGGCCGCCTACCGCCGACAACGCGTTGCCGATCCATAATCTCTTGAAGGCAGGGCTTTCGCGCAAAGGGGTCAGGTCAGCAAGGAGTCGGGCCACGTGTGAAGTCTATCGAATCTGAACTTCTGGCGGTTCCTTATCTTGACAGATTCAAATTAAGAGGGTGGAATGGATCACATGGACTATTCGGCTCAGATGCGGGATCTCGGACTGCGGGTTACCCGCGGCCGCCTTGCCGTCCTCGATGCCTTGGAAAGCCACCCGCATTCCTCTGCGGAGAGAGTTGTCATCGCCGTCCACCGGACGTTGCCAGAAGTTTCCATTCAGTCCGTTTACAACGTGCTTAATGATCTGACCGAGCAAGGCATGTTGCGCCGCTTCACTCCCCCATATTCCGCGGCGCTCTATGAGACACGCGTTAATGACAATCACCATCACGCCATTTGCACCAGCTGCGGCCGCATCGAAGACGTCGAATGCGCGGTGGGCCACGCCCCCTGCCTGACACCGTCGAACAGCCACGGCATGGAAATCCAGCTTGCCGATGTCCTCTACCAGGGCATCTGCGAAGACTGCAGGAAAACCGATGCGGCCTAGCGGCCCGTCGGTGAACCGGCAGAAGAGTTACCAACCCACAGGAAGAAGGAGAATCTCTTGAGCGAGAACTTCACCACCACACAGAGCGGTGCCCCCGTTGCCAGCGACGAACATTCGCTAACCTCCGGCCCCGACGGCATCACCGCCCTCCACGATCGTTACCTCGTCGAGAAGCTTGCCGCGTTCAACCGCGAGCGCGTGCCGGAGCGCAACCCGCACGCCAAGGGCGGCGGCGCCTTCGGTGAATTCACCGTCACCGAGGACGTCTCGAAGTACACCCGCGCAGCCGTCTTCCAGCCGGGCGCCAAATCCGAGACGCTGCTGCGTTTCTCCTCGGTTGCCGGCGAGCAGGGTTCCCCCGACACCTGGCGCGACGTGCGTGGCTTCGCACTTCGCTTCTACACCACCGAGGGCAACTACGATGTGGTCGGCAACAACACCCCGGTGTTCTTCATCCGCGATGGTCTTAAGTTCCCGGACTTCATCCACTCGCAGAAGCGCCTGGGCGCCTCCGGCCTGCGCGATGCCGACATGCAGTGGGACTTCTGGACGCACTCCCCCGAGTCCGCACACCAGGTGACCTACCTGATGGGTGACCGCGGCCTGCCGACCTCCTGGCGCGAAATGAACGGCTACGGCTCGCACACCTACCAGTGGATCAACGCCGAGGGCGAGCGCTTCTGGGTGCAGTACCACTTCCATTCCCGCCAGGGCGTGCATAACATGTCCAATGAAGAGGCCGAGAAGCTTGCGGGCTCCGACGCCGACTTCTACCGTCGCGACCTGTTCGACAACATCGAGGCCGGCAACTACCCGACCTGGGATGTTTCCGTCCAGATCATGCCGTACGAAGAGGGCAAGACCTACCGCTTCAACCCGTTCGACATGACCAAGGTCTGGCCGCACGCGGACTACCCGCTGATCCCGGTTGGCCACTTCACGCTTAACCGCAACCCGCGCAACTTCTTCGCCGAGATCGAGCAGGCGGCGTTCTCGCCCTCGAACTTGGTCCCGGGCATCGACATCAGCCCCGACAAGATGCTGATGGCACGCGTGTTCTCCTACCCGGATGCCCAGCGCAACCGCATCGGCACCAACTACAACCAGTTGCCGGTCAACCAGCCGCACGCGGCCACGGTGAACAACTACATGCATGAGGGCTCCATGCAGTACCACTTCAACGACGCAGACGCCCGCGTCTACACCCCGAACTCCTTCGGCGGCCCGGCTGCACAGCCGGAACGTGCCGGCGAAGGCGGCTGGGAAACCGACGGCGAGATGGTTCGTGCCGCGCAGACCCTGCGCTCCGAGGACGATGACTTCGGCCAGGCCGGAACGCTGTACCGCGATGTCTTCAGCGCCGAGTCCAAGGAACGCTTCCACGACAACCTGCTGGGCCAGTGCAACGGCATCACCATAGATTCCATTCGCGAAGGATTCTTCGTCTACTGGAGCAACGTTGATGCCAACCTCGGCCAGATCTTGCGCGACGGCTACGCAGCCGGCGTTGCGGGTTCAACCGACGGCGCTTCTGAAATGGCGGGCAAGGTCTAATCACCTGGCTGCTGCCACCGGCCGCTAAAAACCATGAGGTCCGATTCCCCAAAGGGAATCGGACCTCATGGTTTTGCTGGCATATTTCGCCCGGCTGACCGATCAGCCTGTGGACAGGCCGATCTGCGGTGAGCTATGGAAAAACGACGTCGATAAAGTCCTCAGTACCACTGGCATTTCTAGTGCTCACTCGAACAATCAGCGGGGCATCCGTGCTTGTGCGTAGACCTCTCAGCACAAAACCGACGTTATCGCGAAGTAATTTGGAACACCTAAAGGTCACGACGCCGTCACCGGCAGAACCTTGCGAGCATAGCTGCCAGGGTTTCATCGAAACGGTAACATCGCCGGTGCCCGAGATTACTTCAAAACGGATCCTCCTACTACTCAGGAATTCCAAGTCGCTGGTGTCAATATATGCTTCGTAGTTTCCGTTCAATCCGTCGACCCTGATGAGGCCCGATGTCAAAGAATCTTCGGTTGGAGCTGGCTCAATCGTCGGCTCCGGCGTCGGCTCGACAGTCGGTTCCGGCGTCGGTTCGACCGTGGGCTCAACCGTGGGCTTGACGGTCGGCTCCGGCGTCGGTTCGACAGTCGGTTCCGGCGTCGGTTCGACAGTTGGCTCCACCGTCGGTTCGACCGTTGGCGCAACCGTGGGCTCCAGCGTCGGGTCCACAGTCGGTTCCGGCGTCGGTTCGACCGTTGGCTCAACCGTTGGCTTGACGGTGGGCTCCAGCGTCGGCTCGACAGTCGGTTCCGGCGTCGGTTCGACCGTTGGCTCCACCGTCGGTTCGACCGTTGGCGCAACCGTGGGCTCCAGCGTCGGGTCCACAGTCGGTTCCGGCGTCGGTTCGACCGTTGGCTCAACCGTGGGCTCCGGCGTCGGGTCCACAGTCGGTTCCGGCGTCGGTTCGACCGTTGGCTCAACCGTGGGCTTGACGGTGGGCTCCGGCGTCGGTTCGACAGTCGGTTCCGGCGTCGGTTCGACAGTTGGCTCCACCGTGGGCTTGACGGTGGGCTCCGGCGTCGGCTCCGGCGTCGGCTCCACGGTGGGTTCCGGAGTCGGTTCGACCGTTGGCGCAACCGTGGGCTCCAGCGTCGGGTCGACGGTCGGTTCCGGCGTCGGTTCGACCGGTGGCTCAACCGTGGGCTTGACGGTGGGCTCCGGCGTCGGCTCCGGCGTCGGCTCCACGGTGGGTTCCGGAGTCGGTTCGACCGTTGGCGCAACCGTGGGCTCCAGCGTCGGGTCGACGGTCGGTTCCGGCGTTGGTTCGACAGTCGGCTCCGGCGTCGGTTCGACCGGTGGCTCAACCGTGGGCTTGACGGTGGGCTCCGGCGTCGGCTCCGGCGTCGGCTCCACGGTGGGTTCCGGAGTCGGTTCGACCGTTTGCTCAACCGTGGGCTCCAGCGTCGGGTCGATGGTCGGTTCCGGCGTTGGCTCGACAGTCGGCTCCACAGTTGGCTCGACGGTCGGTTCCGGCGTCGGTTCGAGAGTCGGCTCCAGCGTCGGTTCCACAGTCGGCTCCGGCGTCGGTTCCACAGTGGGCTCAACTAACGACTCCGGAGGCGGAACGGTTGGGTGCTCGGGAGTGGGTTCAGCATTCTTCGTCGCGCTGGGATTGGGGCGAGGCTCAGCAGTACTAACCTCGCTCATGTTTGGGCCCACGGCCTCATCAGGTTGCGGCGCAACAGGTTCCCCACCGCCGGTTACTGGCTTTTCCGTAATGTCCAGTTTCGGCGTCGTCGACAATTTCTGTTGATCACTAACGATTAAAGGAATCGCTACAGAATTTCCGACATACTCCCAAGGGGATCTCTTGTCGACCTGCTGAAGGGAGCCACGGGTTTGGTGACTCGGCGGATCGCTCTGTTGCTGTTGCCTATTAGTTCCGACTGCAACTCCGGCTGCAATCACTGCTACCGCAGCCGCGGCCGAAACTAGTGCGATGGTATTCGCTCCGACAAGCGTCCCTATTCCGCCTAGGAAAGTACTTGCAGATCCGGCCGAAGGTATCGCGCTTCCCACAGTGATGGTCCCGGCCTTCGAAGCAATGACTGTTGATACAGTGCCGCCCCCACTCGAAGCACCAGCGACCGCCGTAATTGCTGCCGGAATTCCCAATGCAGTGATTCCACCAAGGAACAGCGGGGCGATGATTCCTCGCATCGAGCCCCCCACATCACTGACATGGAGGAGAATCGCTGTGCATTTAGAGCATTCGTTGAGATGCTCCTCGACCTTGGCTTCATTACGAGCGCTCAGGCCATTGCGAGCATAAGCTCCCAACTGCCGCGCATATCCCTGACAATCATCAGAATCCGACACATTTACGTGGCCCTGCAAATACGCTTGGCGCAGTCCTTCCCGTGCTCTAACGGCAAGCGCGGAAACAGCATTGGCCGATAGTCCTAACAGCGGCGCTATGTCGGCGGGTTTCATTCCGTCAATCTCGGTGTACCACAGCACCGCCTGCCATCGTTCGGGAAGCGACCGGAAAGCGGCACCCACCACACCGGATTCAAACTGATTTATGATCGGGTCAGAGTAGGCATCTCCCGAGTCAAAAGTTGAAAAGTCATCGGTCAACGCCTGACGTTTCTGCTTATCGTTGTACGCAAACGCGAGTCGGGAGACCGTGGTGCCCAAGTAAGCACGGAAAAAGGTATCGGGACCTTTGCCCTTCCGCAAAACAGCGAATACCTTCTCGAATCCTTCTGCGACTAGGTCTTCGGCCTCATAGGAACTATTGGAGTGGCGAAACGCAACACGAAGCGCGGCATCATAGTGCCGTTCGTATAGCTGCGATTGCGCACGATCATCCCCCGCCCGTACCTGGGCGGTAAGTTCAGAATCACTCGGATCGATGGGCTCGACGCTTGGTCCAGACTCAGTGTTCACAAAAAAACTTCGCTACAAATGGCCGTAAACCAACCCCAATGGGCCTACAGCACTCACACTCCAGTGTCCATGGAGTCTTCTTAAAAGGAAAGAAGGACACTGAACGGGTTCATGACGCGAGTTTCTCCATGAATAATTATGAGAGATTCCGCGTCATGCTTTTACTCTCATTCGCTCTTAGGACACATGAAGTTCTTTTCCCGGCGATCAGCGGTGCCTATTGATCCCGATACCTTTCTCGAGCGCTGGCGCGAGGAGTCCCAAAAGTCCGGATGGCTTCGCGAATCCGACTGGTACTGTTCTGCCGCGCGCTCCGTGGCAGTCAGCATTACTGAAGACCGTGACCTCCACGCCCCTCTTCGTGCGTTGGCGTCGCGTAGGGCAATCCAAGGTGTGGGAATCGCTGAATCGCTCATCGATGTCCAAGCACTCTTCGAGACTAGTAAGATTCCGCAAGCGAAAAAACTGACTATCGAATTCGCCGACGCTTGGGTGGAGGCCACCGACCTCTACAGTCACAAACTCACCTGTTGGGATTCCAACAGTGGATTATCGAACCGGCAACACTTTGAACGCCGCGTCCACGAATTGCGTGAAAGCCCGACCACTCGCGACCTCCCCTACGTCGTCGCGCTGTTTCGTCATTTGCGCACCGATCTTGATGAACAAACCACATTTAGGCTGTCAGCAGACATGGGTCGGGCATGCAAAGACACGATGCCGGAGGCAATTGCCACATATCGCGGTAACCGCATGGCTCTGTTGGTTCAAAAGGACACTCTCGCAAGCAACCGGTTTGATCTATTGAGCCAAGCGCTTGGAACCGTACTAGAGAGCTACGACGTGCCTCACCAGAGCCTACATCTTGATGTTGAGCCGGTGCCGGTGCGTCCGTTGGAGCTGCAACGTCTGCTCGGAACACTGGCGTATAGGCCGAAAAGTGTGTCCGCGAGGGGCCTGCTTCCCAACGATGGCGCAGTAGAACGAGGTTTCTTATACCTTTGAGCCATTAACCGTGAATGGTTCTGGAAAATCGAAGCAATGTGAAGTATGCGGATCTGCCCTGAAACGCAATGGAAAGACCTCAGCCGGAACCCAACGCTGGAGGTGCATCCACTGCGGGGCCAGCAGTGTCAAGAAGCGCCCTGACCTGAAACGTCGAGCCGAGCTAAACCTGTTCCTCCAATGGATCTTGGGGAAACAGTCCCAGGCCTCCTACAACCCCGGCACGGGTAGAACCCTCCGACATAACACCCAGTGGTGTTGGGCGATCGAACCATCCCTAGCGCCCACCGGCGAAGTCCACCTGCAGATCCAAATGGACGGCATCTATCTAGGACGTGGGTGGTGTTGCCTGATCGCGATTGCCAACGGCAAAACCATTGGCTGGCAGTGGTGCGATAGTGAAAAGAGGGTGGCCTGGATAGCGTTGCTGGAACAGTTCCCAGCACCCCGGGTCGTGATCATTGACGGTGGCTCTGGGCTAGCGGCAGCACTGTCGCAAGCGTGGCCAGAGACTCGCGTTCAACGCTGCCTGGTCCATGTCCAACGCAACGTGCGCACTTATCTGACCCTGCGACCACGAACGGACGCGGGAAGAGCCCTTCGGCGAATTTCCCTTGCCCTGACACGCATCAAGACCCGAGAACACGCCACCCAGTGGATGCAAGCGCTGCAGGAATGGCACCACACCTTCGGGGACGTGATCAAGGAACGCACCTACCCGGCGGGACCTGGCGGCCACCGGCCCAAAGGTGTGAAGCCCACCCAAACCTGGTGGTACACCCACACTCGCCTACGTTCGGCCTACAAACTCCTCGAACGGCTGGTGCGCAGTGGTGAGCTCTTCACCTACCTGGAGCCAGAATTTGATGGGCTGGCCATCGCTTCGACAACCAACCACATCGAGGGCGGCGTTAACACTCAGCTCCGTGCGCTGCTGCGCGGGCACCGTGGCATGCCGCCGGCCCATGCGAAACGGGCGGTCGAATGGTGGCTCTACTCCCACAGTGAGAAACCAACTGAACCGCACACTCTCATCCGGCCTGAACACCTCAACACGAAACCAGTGAAGAAGCAGATCCAGGAGGAAACGATTGGGCCGGAACTCATCGGCACCGCACTGACTGAAGCCGAAGGGCTCTGGGTCAGAAAAGGATGGGCCGGCAGACCCTGCTGAATCATGCTCTGACATGGCACAGCCCCGGGTGACACACCCGGGGCAGACACACTTTTTTGCCTATAAGCCGGAACACTCTGGCGTTAAACAAAAACAAGGACCCGCAGTTTCCGCTACTTCGGAAAATACGAGCCCTTGCCACTTACAGCTTAGCCGCGAGAGATCTGAACCATTTCATTTCGGTCAACAATTTTGATGCGAGCCCGATCAACCGGACCCACTGACGTCTGCGTGGGGGACGCTGCCATACCCAGGGAAATTTCGTGGGCATCAAGCTTCTTCCAGCCATCCCACGTCGTGTATTCAATGCCGCGAGACTCCAGCAATTCGATGATCGCGTCTTCGCCGGGGCGGCTAGCCACCGGCAGTGACAGTCGATCCTCCAGCAGATTCCCAATCGTCTCCAACGCGTCACCCTTGGTGTGGCCAATCAAGCCAACCGGACCACGCTTGATCCAACCAGTGGTGTAGAGCCCAGGAATAGGCGCGCCGTCGGCGTCCAGGACGCGACCTCCTTCATTGGGGACAACACCCCGCTTTTCATCAAATTCGAGCTCAGCCAGCTCAGAGCCGTGGTAACCAATGGCTCGGTACACCGCTTGGACCGGGTAGTCGACAATTTCCCCGGTTCCCCGCACGTTGCCGGAGCCGTCAAGTTCCTGGCGCTCAAACTTGATGCCGGAGACCTTGCCGTCTTCGCCAACAACCTCAATGGGCGAATGAAGGAAGTGCAGGTGCAGTCGTCGCGATGCGCCGGTATCCTGCTCCTCAACAATCCAGTTGGTCAGGGTGTTAACCATCGTCTTGACCTGGTTGTTTGACTTAATTAATGCATCCGAAGCCTCGTCGAACTCGAAGTCTTCCGGGTAGAGGACGATGTCAACGTCGCGGCTGTGGCTCAGTTCGCGCAGCTCCAACGGTGTGAACTTCACCTGTGCCGGTCCACGGCGTCCAAAAATATGAACATCCGTGACCGGCGAATTCTTCAGTCCCTCAAAAACATTCTCGGGGATTTCCGTCACCAGGAGGTCTTCGGCGTGCTTGGAAAGCACACGAGCAACGTCCAAAGCCACGTTGCCGTTTCCTAGGACGGCAATTTCCTTTGCCTCAAGCGGCCAGGTCCGAGGTACGTCGGGCTGCCCGTCGTACCAAGAAACAAAATCTGCTGCACCGTAGGAACCCTCAAGATCAATTCCAGGAATATCCATGTTTGCGTCCTTGATGGCGCCGGTCGCGAAGATGACTGCGTCATACATCCCGCGGATATCGCTCAAGGTGAGGTCACGACCGTAGGTCACGTTCCCCAAGAAACGAATGTCGCCCCGATCGAGCACCTTGTGTAGTGCGTTGACGATTCCCTTGATCCGCGGATGATCCGGGGCAACGCCGTAGCGGATCAGTCCATAGGGAGCGGGGTAGGCATCGAGCAGGTCGATGCTGACCTCAAATTCACGCTCCGCCTTGGTCAGAATATCGGCAGCGTAGACGCCGGCCGGACCTGCCCCGATAATGGCGACACGGAGCGGGCGAACTGCTGAATCGGACACGAAGGGTTCCTTCCGGAGAATGTTCACAAGATCATGCAAATAGCGCACGTCAGGCTAGTCTAATTGGCCTTGCTCTACAAACGTGAATCGGTGTGGGCAGTCTCACCCCAGCAACAACACCGTTTTCCTCAGAGCCGGAGACCCTATGGTCACTCCGCAACTTCCAATGACTTGGATGGGTCCAGCCACCGATAGGCTTGAAGAATCGGTAAACAAGACCCCAATGCGATGCCAAATAACCATGTTACCCGCGGGCAATCCTCACGCGCTTCCATGTGCTCTATCGCGTTTTCTGATCCGGAATGGAAACCATGCAATCTCAGTTGAAGTTCTCATGACCCAAATGCCCACCACAGCACCAGCCACCACCACCGGCAACCCCACGACCGAACGCTCGAGGGGTTTGCTGCAGGGCCTCGGAGCCTACGGTCTTTGGGGAATCCTTCCGCTGTATTTTCTGACCATTGCCGCGGCCTCCCCGCTGGAGATCGTCGCCAGCCGCATTCTTTTTTCCTTGGTCTTCTGCGCGATCTTGCTCAGCGTGAGCCGGAACTGGCATTCCTTCTTCGAACTGGGCCGTGATCGCAGGGCCATGGTCCGACTCACGGTCGCCTCGCTTCTCATCGCCGCGAATTGGCTCACGTATACGTACGCGGTACTGAACGGGCATGCCGTGGAAGCGTCATTGGGTTACTTCATCAACCCGCTAGTTTCGGTTGCCCTGGGTGTCGTCTTCCTCAAAGAGAAATTGCGGAGGCTGCAATGGGTGGCACTGGGCTTCGGCCTTGCTGCGGTTATCGCCCTCACCTTTGCCTACGGCAACGTTCCCTACATCGCCCTGGTGCTGGCCTTTTCCTTTGGCTTCTACGGTTTTGTAAAGAACCGCGTGGGCCGCACCGCGACCGCACTCACGTCCCTCAGTATGGAAACGGCAATCTTGACCATTCCGGCGTTGGGATTCATGGTCTGGCTCGTGCTCTCGAATAAGGACACGGTGCTTTCATCCGGGGCCGGCCACTTCTGGTTGCTGGCGGCCAGCGGCATTGTCACAGCGGTGCCACTTTTGCTCTTTGGAGCTGCAGCGCGTCGACTCCCCTTGACGACCTTGGGGACCCTGCAATTCTTGGCCCCCATCTTGCAATTCATCATTGGATTGACGGTCTTCAAGGAGCCCATGCCGCCAGAACGCCTCATGGGGTTCTCGCTGGTCTGGGTCGCGGTGATCCTGCTCAGCATCGACATGGCGAGAGTGCCCCGCAGACTGGCGCCCATCAAGGTGGGCTAGTTTTTCCCGGGTACAAAGGACCGATAAAAACCACGAGGACCGGTGCGATTCGACGAATCGCACCGGTCCTCAATCGCATTACGACAGGGCATAGATAGTGGGATGTCCCAGATCATCGTGTCTGGTTCTAGTCCGAAAAAAAGGGTCACGAGCGTGATTCTGGGTGCTCCTCTATTTCCAATATAGCGCGCGCTGGGGGTCTTGCCGCAAGGCCCCCCATCGGGGCCACAATGGTCAGGCACAAGCCGCATCACGGGATGGGATCCACCGCATGACTCAGCGACCAACAACTGCCACCAAGCCCACTGTTACATTCCCCGAAAGCGCCTTCAACCCGGGTCTCTTAGGTACCGCAAAATCTGCTCCATCATTGATTAGCGGCGACGAACAGCATTTTTCCGCCATCGCATCGACCCTCAAACAACGGCTCTCCGAACTCTCCACCGCCCTTGATAGTGCCCGAAAGGGTCCACGCGCACATGGTCAGGAAGCACTGGAACGAGATATGGAGGTGCACCGGCTGGCCACCCGTCTGCGCACCCTGAACCGTTTCGGGCTTGATTTATGTTTGGGCCGGATGGAGGCTGCCGACGGTACGGAACCGATCTATGTGGGTCGACTCGGGCTCACCGATGATGACGGGCACCGCTTACTGATCGACTGGCGCTCCCCCGCCGCTGCCCCCTTCTTCGCTGCCACTCATGCCCATCCAATGGGTCTGGTCGCTAGACGCCGGTACCGCTGGTCCGCGGGACTCATTAGTGACTATTGGGACGAGGTCTTCACCACCGATCGCCTCGAATCCACCGTTGCCCTTGATGATCAGTCGGCGTTCATCGCCAGTCTGGGCGTTAATAGGTCGAAAAAGATGCGTGACGTGGTGAGCACCATTCAGGCCGACCAGGATGCGATCATCAGGGCGCCCTCGCGGGGCGCCTTGGTGGTCGACGGCGGGCCGGGGACGGGCAAAACCGTTGTGGCTCTGCACCGCGCGGCATATTTGCTCTATTCGGATCCACGCGTCGGTCATCATCTGGGTGGGGTACTTTTCATCGGCCCGCACCAGCCGTATCTTGCCTACATTTCCGATGTCCTGCCGGGACTTGGTGAAGAAGGAGTTCGAGTCTGCACGCTCAGGGACCTCGACCCCGCCGGTGAAACCGCCGTGCCCGAATCCGATCGAGGACTCGCAGCGCTGAAGTCCAGCGTCGAGATGGTCTCGGCGATCTCCACGGCCGTCGGTTTCTTCCAGGAGCCACCCACACAGAGCACCATCATCACCACCGAATGGGCGGAATTGGAGCTCGATGCGCGGGACTGGGCAGAGGCCTTCTCCGCGCCGGAGGACGGAACTCCGCACAATGAGGCCCGGGAAGCGGTCCACGAGGCGCTGCTAGACATCCTGGTCGACAAGCTTGATGCGGATACTCCCATCGACATGGTCCGTGCTGCGCTGGCGACTCATCCGAATCTGAACGCCGCACTTTCGGCGGCGTGGCCGATGCTGGAACCGGCCAACATCGTCGCCGGCATGTTCACGATTCCCACATTCCTGGCCATGTGCGCACCCTGGCTGAGCGAAGCCCAGATTCACTCATTACAACGCAGCGACGGGCTGGCCTGGACGGATGCCGATCTTCCGCTATTGGATGCCGCACGGGAGCGTTTGGGCGATTCGGGAGCCTCGGCACGCCGGGCTCGCCGCAGGACGGAGCTGGCGGCCAGACGCCGGGAGATGGCCAGCGTCATCGAGGAAGCCATCCTTGCCGATGATTCGGAATTACTCGTCAGCTCGATGCTGCGCGGGGAGGACATGGCCGAAAAACTAGACCAGGCGGCCGATTTACCTGTGGAAAGTGCCGATCCGTTGGCCGGACCCTTTACGCACATCGTGGTCGATGAGGCGCAGGAACTCAGTGATGCCCAATGGCAGATGCTGCTGCGCCGCTGCCCGTCGGGTTCCTTCACCATCGTCGGGGACCGTGCGCAGGCACGGGAGGGATTTGAAGAGTCATGGGAACAACGCCTCACCCGGATCGGCTTGAAGCGCATCAGCGTATCCACCCTGTCCATCAACTACCGCACCCCGGCCGAAATCATGGTTCAGGCGCGGGCCGCCATCACCGCCGAACTACCCGATGCCAACGTGCCGCAATCCATCCGCACCGGGGGCGCGCCCGTTGAACGAGGCAGTGTCGCGGATCTGTCGGTGCGCCTTACCACGTGGTTGGTTCAGCATCCCACGGGGCACGCGGCCGTCATCGGGCACCCGGACTTCGCGCCGCGTCCGCGCGTCGCCTCGCTGACTCCGGTACTGGCGAAGGGACTGGAATTTGATCTGGTTATCGTGGTGAACCCGCAAGACTTCGGCACGGGAATCACCGGTGCCGTGGATCGTTATGTCGCCATGACCCGCGCGACGGGAACGCTGCTGATCCTGGAGGATCACTAGGGCAGCGGGGCATAACGATGGCGGGCAGGTTTCCCTTGCCCGCCATCGTTATGCGCCTACCAATTAGGCGTTCTTACGGATCGCTGCCTCAAGAACGTCGAAGGCCTCGGTGAGCAACTCGTCGCTGATGACCAGCGGAGGCAGCAAACGGATGACGTTTCCGTAGGTGCCGCAGGTGAGGATCAGGACGCCCTCGGCCAAGCAGTCTGCGGCAATCTTTTTGGTCAGATCCATGTCGGGCTCGATGCCGCCGGCCTTCACGAGCTCGATGGCCACCATGGCGCCGCGGCCACGGATGTCACCAATGGCCGAGACCTCGGTGGCGAGCTTGCGCATGCGGGTGAAGAACTGCTCTTCAATCTCGCGGGCGCGGGAGGCCAGGTCCTGCTCCTCCATGAACTTGATGGTTTCCAGTGCCGCGGCGACGGCCACCGGGTTTCCACCGTAGGTGCCGCCCAGGCCACCGGGGTGAACCGCATCGAGTAATTCGGCGCGGCCAACAATGCCCGAGAGCGGCATGCCCCCGGCGATTCCCTTGGCCACCGTGATGATGTCCGGGTTGATGCCCTCAATGTCCGAGGCGAACCAGGCACCGGAGCGGCAGAAGCCCGCTTGCACTTCGTCGGCCACAAAAACGATGCCCTGCTCCTTGGCCCATTCGGCCAGACGGGGTAGGAAGCCGGTGGCGGGAACGATGAATCCACCCTCACCCTGGATCGGTTCGATGATGATGGCGGCGATCTGGTCGCCACCGATCTGCTTTTCCATGTTCAGGATGGCGCGCTCGGCGGCTTCCTTGCCGGAGATGTTCGGGTTTTCTTCGCGGAACGGGTAGCTCATCGGCATGCGGTAAATCTCCGAGGCCAACGGACCGAAGCCGCGCTTGTACGGGGCGGCCTTGGCCGTGAGTCCCATGGTCAGGTTGGTCCGGCCGTGGTAGGCGTGGTCGAAGGCGACCACGGCGGTGCGGCCGGTGGCGACGCGGGCCACCTTGATGGCGTTCTCTACCGCCTCGGAACCGGAGTTGAAGAAGACTGCCTTCTTCGCCTGAGTTCCGGGGGTGATCTCGGCGAGCTTTTCTGCCAGCTCAACGTAGCCCTCGTAGGGGGTGACCATGAAGCAGGTGTGGGTGAAGCGGGCTGCCTGAGCAGCCACCGCGGCCGCGACCTTCTCGTTGGAAGCACCAACGGAGGTAACGGCGATGCCCGAACCCAGGTCGATGATGGAGTTGCCATCAACGTCAACAATGATGCCGCCATCGGCATCTGCCACGTAGACGGGCATCGAGGAGGCAACACCCAGCGCGACGGCGTTGGCGCGGCGAGCGGCAAGTTCCACCGACTTGGGGCCGGGGAAGGCTCCGGTGATGTTGCGCTTCTGTTCAATGCGGTAGGTGATGTCCATGAATCTTCAATCCTTTCCCGCCGCCACGTGACATGCGGCGCCCGGGAACGTATCACGGTGGGGGCGCCGGCGCACACTCTGGAAGCCGGTGTTTTTGAGTGGTCTGTACTACTCAGTAGCCTATGTCTCGCGCGAGGGCGCCCGCCAGTGAAATTGGCACAGTGTCGCTCCCCTCTTCCAGTGCAAATGCACAGGAGTTAATCTACGACCAAGCAAAAAATCGGCCCACTGTTGTGGCGGGCGTAACTCTCCCGCACATCAACGGACCGATCTTTTGGTTAGTGCGGCGCCGTGGCGCCGTTGGATTTAGAGCTCTCGAGCGATGGACTCGGGCAGGTGCCCCTCATCTTCCGGGTGCCGTACCAGGTTGATCAGGGCGAGAATCAGACCGCCCCAGACGGTCACCATGGCGATGACCATCATGACGATTGCGATGGGTGTCATCGTGTTTCCTCCGCTTCATCTGCGGCCACCATGGCCGCGTATTCGGGGTCGTTCAATTTGGATTTGGAGCTCCACGGAATCAGCGTCAACAGCAGCGCGCCAACCACCAGTGCACCGGCCATGCCCCAGCCGAAGACTCCAACAAACCACACCGGGTAACCCTCATAGGTTTCCGCGATCTTGGAGGCGAACTCGTTGTACAAGATGTAGCCCAAGACCAGCGGGGCCACCACGGAAACCAGGGCGATCCACGTGGTACGCATGCGCACCGAGGAGACCTTATTCAGGTGGTCCGAAAGCATCGGCAGCTTACGCAGGAACCAGGCGATCAGGATAACGGCGACCAGCGCACCGGCCAAGATGCCGAAGCTGTTCACGAAGGCATCAAAGGTGTCCAACAGGTACAGCCCGGTCGCCGTGGGGAAGAGCAGCAGTGAAACGAATGCCACCGGAATGCTCACCGCCAGTGAAGCCCGCACACGCGACCAGCCGAGTTTGTCCTGAACCGCCGAGACAATGACCTCAAGGATCGAGATCAGCGAGGTGATACCGGCGAAGACCAGGGAACCGAAGAAAAGCACCCCCATCAGCGCACCGAGCGGCGCCGCCGAGACGATCGTGGGGAAGGCGATGAACGCCAGGCCGATGCCCGGCACCGCCACCTCTCCCACCGTGGTTCCGGCGTTATGTGCCATAAAGCCAAGAGCCGCGAAAACGCCGATGCCGGCGAGGATCTCGAATCCGGAGTTGGCGAAACCAACCACCATGCCCGAACCGGTCAGATCGGTTTTCCGCTTGAGGTAGGAGGAATAGGTCACCATGATGCCGAAGGCTACCGACAGCGAGAAGAAAATATGTCCATAGGCCGCTGCCCAGACGCCCGGATCTCCCAGCGCTTCCCAGTTGGGGGGTGAAGAAGGCGTTCAGTCCATCAACCGCACCGGGAAGGAACACCGACTGGACCACCAGAATAATGAACATGACCACCAACAGTGGCAGGAAAATGGCGTTGGCCTTAGAAATCCCCTTGTTGACCCCGGCCACCATGATGCCAATAACAACGGCCCAGGTGACTAGCAGTGGCCAGAAAACGCCGGGAACAAAGTTGAAGCCCACGTTGATGGACTCGGAGACTTGGAGGAAGTCTCCGGTGAAGAAACCTCCCGGGTCTCCGCCCCAAGCCTTGGTCACCGAGAACCAGGTGTACATGCCGGACCAGGCGATGATGACCGCGTAGTAGATGGCGATGATGAAGCAGACAAGCACCTGCCACCAACCCAAGACTTCGGCGCTACGGTGCAGGCGTCGGTAGGCCAAGGGTGCGGAGCCGCGGAATTTATGCCCGATGGCGTAGTCAAGGAAGAGCAAGGGTATACCGGCGCTCAACAAGGCCACCAGATATGGAATCAGGAAAGCGCCGCCACCATTTTCGTACGCGACGTACGGAAAGCGCCAGATGTTCCCCAATCCAACGGCCGAACCGATGGCGGAGAGAATAAATAGTTTGCGCGAGGAGAAGGTCTCCCTGCCCGCGGGTGCCGCCGTTGGCGCCCCGCTCGAGGATGCGTTGATCATGGACACCACGTTAACCCACTTGTGAGCCGCGTTATAGCCATTTGTGTGGTTCGTTTCGTGTTTCGCCTCCATTCTTCGTACGACTGCACAAAATGTTCAATAGTATTAGTACATGGCCATTACCCTCGTGAATCTTCTTGAGTCTCAAACCCTGAGGCTCAAAGCCCACACGGATTTCTCCGCGGTCGGGCAAACTCCCATCGAGTGGGCGGCCGTCACCGAATTGCGAGATCCTTCCCCTTTCCTCAGTGGCGGGGAAATCGTGCTCACTACGGGCCTGCGGCAAACATCGATCGCCAATCAAGAGAACTTTGTCCAGACCGTGCACGGCGCCGGAGCCCTAGCCCTGGGTTTTGGTACGGGGTTAAGCCATCGCGGAGTTCCCGCGGCCGTCATACGTAAGTGCACCGAATTAGGCCTGCCGGTCTTCGAAGTTCCCTACGAGACTCCGTTCATGGCCATCACCAAGTTGATCGCCGATGCGCTGAACGCGGATCATTTGCTGCGTCTTGAGCGCTTGCTCAAGGGGCATCAGCGTCTGGCGTCCACGCTGCTGGCCGGTGGACTCGGTGATATGCTGCGCGAGCTCGCCCGAATGCTGGGCACCGAGGTGATTCTGCGTCAATTCGCCGCCACGATCCATGGACCGGAGCTAGGCATCCGCAAATGGCACGAGGTCTCCGTCGCCTCCGGCCTGCGCGATAGGTGCACCTTATATCTGGCCGAACCCTATCAACACGAGGCCTTGGTGGATTATGCCCAGGGCCTGATCGGGTTGGAGCTGGCCAACCAGGCTCGGTTACGCGAATCCACCCGCAAGGTCACCGGGCAGGTCTTCGCCGACCTTTTGGCCGGAACGTTGACGGGGCATCAGGCCGACGCGAGGCTTCAGGGCATCGGGGTGGTCCCCAGTCAACCGCACTCGGTGGTACTCATCGCCGCCCCGGCGGGCCAGGAGAAGGCCCTGCGGACCCTGCCGATCCCCCCACAGTTTGAACACATCATTTCCGCCACCGTTGATGATCGCTTGGCCCTGGTGGTCGCCAATACCGACGGTGCATCGCTGGCCGACGGCATCAACGAGTACTTACAGGGTGCCGGGGTCATTGCCCGGGTGAGCTTCGGCGGCGGCTACACCCAGCCCAACGGTCTGCGCTGGAGTTTCTTCGAGGCCATCGAGGCGTTGCGCCATGGGGAGCAACTTAATACTCCATCCAAACTCTCTTTGACCTCGTTGTTGTTAGCCGCGCGAGATGTCCCCCTGCAGGCGCTGGCCCAGGAGGCGTTGGCTCCCTTGCAGGCCTTTGATACCAAGCACTCCGCCGAGTTGTTGGGCACATTGCGCAGCTACCTTGAATTGGACGGAAGCGTGGGCGCCGTGGCCGACGCCCTGGGATTACACCGAAATACCGTGCGATACCGGCTCCAGCAGATCAGTGAGCTCTCCGGATATGATCCGACCACCACCGCCGACCGCGTCCAATTGTGGCTCGCCCTCACGGCCTTGGATCTGAACTAGCTCGCTGCCCGATAGGATGGATTCATGGCTGAAATGTTCCTTGAGAAGTTCCGTTCGTTGGTTCCGTTGTACCTCGAGGACGAGTGGCAGGCCGAGGACGGCCTGACCACCGCCGAACTCGACGATGCACTGGCCGAGTTCACCTTCCCCATTCCTTTGGTACTGCTCGAGTTCTACATGGCCTTGGGTGGCTGCGAGGACCTGATGGAGGCTTACCACTACTTCTTTGATCCCGAAGAGCTGGAAATCGAAGATGGTTACCTCTTGTTTTTGGAGGACGAAGAGGAAAAATACGTGTGGGGCATCCGTGTGGATCAGCTTGAGGTCCCGGACCCCATCGTTTACCGCCGGCAGAACGCCCGCGGTGCGTGGAAGAGCGAGGAAGGAACGTTCAGCGAATACGTCCTGGACATGTTCTCCTGGGTCTTCGACGAACTCTCCCCCGAACTGGATAACTAGCAGACCGGCATGGGTGCCCTGTGGAAGTCACATGCACCGCAGGGCTACCTGTGCCCGTTTTGCGAACTACTGACCGGTGGTCTTTATTCGGCAGGAAATCTCTGTGCCCCCACCGATCTGATTTACCGCAGCGACGAGGTCGCTGTCATCATGGCCTGCGACGGCTTTGGACCGCACGGAGGCCATGCCATGGTCATCCCGGTGGATCATCATGAGGCCCTCTATGACCTGCCCGATACCGTTGCGGCCAACATCATGTATGAAACCAGGCGCATTGCCTTGGCCATGAAGCTCGCTTGGAATCCCGAGGGCACCAGCACCCGGCAACACAACGAACCGGCGGGCAACCAGCATGTGTGGCATTACCACCAGCATGTCTTCCCGCGCTTTGCCGGCGACAATCTTTATGGGCACCTGCGCCACCGCGTTTCGGTGGAAGAGCGTGCAGCAAAGGCCGCCCAGTTACGAGCGGCCCTCACCGAGGGGAACCTCTTCGGAGAAAACCCCGAACGGTTCCGCTACTAGATTCTTTTTGGTTGGAGCTCCTAGAGCTCGCGGGTCACCACTGCGTCGGCGAAGGCCACCAGAGATTCCTTGACGGTTCCCTCCGGCAACGGTGCCAGTGCCTCGATGGCGGCGTCGGCCCAGCTGCGGGCAACATCCCAAGCCTGCGTGGTAGCCGGGTTACCTGCCACTGCCGCCACGGCGCGAGCCAGATCCTCATCCTTGATCAAATCACCATCGACCAGTTCGAGCACCGCTGCTGCATCGGTATCGCCAGCGGCAGCAGCGTTGCGCATCAGCAGGATCGGTAGCGTCGGAACCCCCTCGCGCAAATCCGTTCCGGGAGTCTTGCCCGAGCGGATCTGCGCTCCGGTGACGTCGATGACATCGTCGGCAACCTGGAAGGCAACACCCACCTTTTCGCCATAGGTGCGCAGCACGTCAACGTACTGACTCACCCCGCCAAAGAGTGCGCCGTAGGCACCGGAGGTGGCCAGCAGGGACGCCGTCTTATCCGAGATCACGTTCAGGTGGTGCTCGATCGGGTCGTCGTCCTCGCGCGGGCCCACGGACTCGTGCAGCTGCCCCAGGCACAGGCGCTCAAAGGTGCGGGCCTGCATGGAGACGGCCTCCGGGCCGAGCTCCGAGCCGAGCACCGAGGCGCGGGCGAAGATCAGGTCTCCGGTGAGGATCGCTACCGAGTTGCCCCAGACCTCGTGGGCCGTCGGTGCACCGCGGCGCAGCGGGGCCGAGTCCATGACATCGTCGTGGTACAGCGTGGCCAGGTGGGTCAGCTCCACAATGGCCGCGGCCTTGATGACGGCCTCGGTCACGCCGTCGCCCAGCAGCGAGGTCAGGATCACCAGCAGCGGACGAATGCGCTTCCCGCCCGCCTCAACGAGGTGGCGGCTGGTGGCGTCAATCAACGGATCGGAGTTGGCGATGGCATCGCGGAGCAGCTTCTCGACCTTGGCCAGGCCGGTAGCTATGGCTGGGCCGAACTCCGGGTCCAGGGCGATACGCCCAAAACCGCCGGGCAGGTTCACCGCGGCGGCCAGCACGCTGGTTTCCGGGTTCAAATCAAGGGAGTCAGGCACGCCATGTCCGGCAGCGGTCCAGTTGGTCTGGGAATCGGTCACTGTTCTAAGACTTACTATCTCTCGACGGGCGGTTCCAGCCGCGGCACGGTGGCCGATTCTGGTTGCTGGTGAGTTGGCACCAGCTGCTCAAGTACATTCTTCACTCTATCGCCAACACTGCCCTCACCCCCAAGCTGGCAGGTTCACCGCAGGTCGGCGGTGCGGGCCTAAGCCCGCTTCCCCCAGCCTAGGCTAGGGGTTTGGTGGCGCGGTGCACCGCCACGATGCCACCGGTGAGGTTACGGTAGCGGCACGATTCCCAGCCAGCGGATTCGATCCATTCGGCCAAGCCGTCCTGTGCTGGCCAGGCGCGAATCGATTCGGCCAGATAGACGTATGCGGTGGGGTTGGAGGACAGTGTCCTGGCCACCGGCGGCAATGCCCGCATCAGGTATTCGGTGTAGACCGTGCGGAATGGTGCAAAGGTCGGATGGGAGAACTCGGCGATGACCAGCGTTCCGCCCGGCTTGACCACGCGCAGCATCTCGGACAGCGCCTTCTTCGGCTCGTTGACGTTGCGCAACCCGAAGCTGATGGTGGCGGCGTCAAAACTGTTATCCGCGAAGGGCAGGTTGGTGGCGTCGCCGGCAACAAAGTCGATGTCGGGACGTCGGCGCTTGCCGACCTTGAGCATGCCCTGGGAGAAATCGCAGGCGACCACGGAGATGCCGGCATCGGCGTAAGGCTCCGAGGAGGTGCCGGTTCCGGCGGCAAGATCTAGAACACGTTGCCCACGTTTGGCGCCCACAGCGTCAACAATGACCTTGCGCCATCGGCGGGTCTGGCCCAGCGACAGGACGTCATTCATCACGTCGTAACGCGCTGCAACATCATCAAACATGGCTTGGACTTCTTCGGGGCGCTTTTCCAGCGATGCACGGCTCACTATCTCATTGTCGCAAAGTTCGGGCACAAGGGGAAAACGTTGCGGCGCGCCTCCCCGGTGAGCAGCGCCACGCCCGCCTCCTACGGTGCCGCGCGCGGCGGTAAGCTTGATCAATCATGACTTCCCAACTTTCAGCCGCTGTGGGGCCAGACTCCACGGACACCATCCCGCATCTGCGTTCCCTGACCATTCGACGCCCGGCGATGAGCGAGCATGGATTGCTCGACTACATCACGCGTGACGATTCATTGGTCTGGGCTCGGCGCGGCGAAGGAACCGTCGGCTTTGGTGAGGTCGCCCGCTTTGAAGCGGCAGGTCCACAACGGTTTACGCTGGCTCGTGCATGGTGGGCGGCGGTCTCCGAATCCGCGCAGGTGGATAACCCGTTGGAGCACCCCGGCACCGGGCTGATTGCTTTCGGTGCCTTCGCGTTTTCCTACAGCAGTACCTACGCCTCGAAGCTGGTTGTCCCACGAATTGTGGTGGGCCGGAACGAAGAATGCAGCTGGATCACCTATACGGTTGCCGATGCCGAGGCCCCGCTGAGCATCGAGGCGGCCGAGTCCGAGCTGGCCCAGCTGCTGGAGGAGTACTCCCCCGAGCACGAACTGACCCATGGCACCGACCAACTCGTTGCCGGTCAGATTTCCGAGGCCGACTACATGGATTCGGTACGCAAGGGCGTCTCCGTGATTGAGTCCGGGGCCATCACCAAACTTGTTTTGGCGCGTGATGCCGTGGCAGAACTTGCTTCACCGATCGCGGTAGCCCAGGTGCTGCGCCAGCTGGCACTGCGCTACATCGATTGCTGGACTTACTCGGTGGACGGCTTGATTGGTGCCACCCCGGAGATGTTGGTGAGGGTGCGCGGCGATATTGCCGAGGCGCGTGTCTTGGCCGGGACCCTGGACCGGGCAACGGCTCCCCTCGGGGACGGCGACTACGCTCGGCGAATGCTGCTCGAAGATGAGAAGCAGCGCCATGAACATCGTCTGGCGATCGATTCGCTGACCGAACAATTGGGCCCGCTAGCCTCGGGCATGGATGCACCCGATGAGCCGTTTGTCCTGCAGCTGCCCAATGTCTGGCATCTGGCCTCGGATGTGCGCGCGACGCTCTCGGCGAATGCTGACGGCTCCGTTCCCGGAGTTTTGGACCTGGCGGAAATTTTCCATCCCACTGCCGCGGTGTGCGGTACTCCTACCAAGGAAGCGGGTCGGATCCTGCGCGACCTCGAGGGAATGGACCGCGGCCCATATGCCGGTCCGGTGGGCTGGATCGACACGCGCGGGAACGGTGAACTCGGCATTGCTTTGCGTGGTGGAGTCGTCGAGTCCCCCACCTCGGTGCGACTCTACGCGGGCTGTGGAATCGTTGCTGCTTCGGACCCCACCGAGGAACTCGCGGAGTCATGGGCCAAAATGCGCCCCATGCGCGAAGCCCTTGGTTTGTAAGGAAATCCTTCGATCCAAGTGCTCGACGGCGCGACGGCATTGTTCCATGAGAACGGCGCCCGAACATCATGAGGGGCGCACTTTCGCGCATTGTCCATGTGATGAGCGAGTCACTGTGGGGTTTCGAAAATGTAACAAAACCCTCTTGTTTACTCCTGTGAAATAAATGTAGCCTGTGAGACATATCTCGGGAGCTCGTGTTGACGGTTACAATAATCATCAACGCAAACCTTGCGAGCGATCACCTAGAGAAGGATCACACTCCATGCGGATTTCAACTTCAGTGCTTAAGACCTTGGCCGTGGGGGCCGTGGGCGCACTTGCACTCACCGGTTGCGGAAGCAGCGAAACACCGGCAGCATCATCGTCCTCGGACCCCAATGCTGTCACCGTTTTGAACGCCGGCAAGCTCACCGTTTGCTCCGACATTCCCTACGAACCGTTCGAGTTCGTCAAAGATGGCAAGAATGTCGGTTTTGATATGGACATCGCCGCCGAGATTGCCAAAGACTTGAGCCTCGAACTCAATGTGATCGACTCCAGCTTCGATTCCATCGAGTCCGGGCTTTTCCGCACTCAGTGCGACATCGCGATTTCATCGCTGTCGATCACCGACGCGCGCAAGGCCAACATGGATTTCTCCACGCCGTACATGGATGATGACCTCACCCTGATCGCCAAGGATGGTTCCGGTGTCACAGACATCGAGTCCGCCAAGGGCAAGAAGGTCGGCGTCCAGCAGGCCACCACGGGTGCCAAGTACGCGAAGGACAACGGGGTTGATGCCATCGGCTACGAAGATTCCGGCCTGCAGATTGCCTCGCTGAAGGCGGGCACGACCGTAGCAACTCTTGGCAACCAGTCGGTTCTGGCCTACGCCATCAAGGATGATCCGACGTTCAAGCGCGTGGCAGATTTCAAGACCGGTGAAAAGCTCGGAATTGCCGTGCCGAAGGGCGGAACCGTGATGCTGGAGAAGGTCAACACCACACTCAAGCGCCTGACCGATGACGGGTCGCTGGCCAAGTTCCAAGAGACGTGGTTCGGCGCCACCAACTAACGCCCTCGACGTTTAACGCAAGCTCTCAAGCGAGGCCCACGGCTCCTCACCGGGCCGTGGGCCTCGCTACCTTTCACGGAAGGCTTTAATCCCATGGCCATGACAACTCGTCAACGCGCCCGATTAAGCAAAATTGTTCAGATCATTATCTTCGTCGGCGTCATCGCGGCTGTATTGCTGAAGGTCGACTGGAAGATCCTCGGCAGTACCTTCTTCGCGTTCGACAAGCTCGGCCCCATCTTCCCCGAGCTGATTACCGTCGGGTTGAAGAACACCCTGTACTACACGGCTATTTCCTTTGCCTTCGGCCTCGTCTTGGGCCTGCTGCTGGCCTTGATGAAGATGGCCAGCTTCGCACCCTACCGTTGGTTCGCCACCGGATTCATCGAGTTCTTCCGCGGAATTCCCGCCATCTTGGTTCTCATCACGTTCGGTTACGGCATCCCGACGGCGTTCCCCGGAACCAACTGGCCACAGCCCGTGGTTGTGATGGTTTCACTGGGACTCGTTTCGGCCGCATACATCGCCGAGACCCTTCGAGCCGGTCTTCAGGCGGTGCCCAAGGGCCAGAGTGAAGCCGCCAGATCACTCGGCATGCCCGCGTGGCGCGCCATGGTCACCATCGTGATCCCCCAGGCATTCAAGATCGTTTTGCCTCCCATGACCAATGAAGTCATCTTGCTGACGAAGGACTCGTCACTGGCCTTCATCTTGGGTGCGAGCATGGCCCAGTACGAAATGACTAAGTTTGGCCGCGACGGCATCACATCTCTCGGCGCCGGCATCACGCCGTTGATTGTGGCGGGCGCGCTCTACTTGGTAATCACCGTTCCATTGAGCCTGATCGCTCGAAAGTTCGAATCCCGTTCCGCACGGACGAAGCGATAGGGAAAACGCTCATGACTCACATTTCAAACATCCCGGCGAATTTCAAGGCCTCAGGGGTCTCCATTACCGGGCTGCGCAAGTCCTACGGCTCCAACGAAGTCCTCAAGGGCATCGACCTGGAGGTCAAGCCGGGAGAAGTTGTCTGCCTGATTGGGCCCTCGGGTTCCGGAAAATCAACGTTGCTCCGCTGCGTCAACCTGCTCGAGAAGCCCAACGAGGGCAAGATCCACGTCGGCGGCTTCGAGACGACCGACCCCGATGTTGACCTCGACAAAATGCGCCAAAATGTCGGCATGGTCTTCCAGCAGTTCAACCTGTTCCCGCACCTAACGGTGACGCAGAATTGCACCGTGGCGCAGACCAAGGTGCTTAAGCGCCCTGCCGCGCAAGCCAAAGAGGTTGCACAAAAGAATTTGGACCGGGTGGGCTTGGGAGCCTTCGGCGATCGGTACCCCGACGAGCTCTCCGGCGGCCAGCAGCAGCGTGTGGCCATCGCCCGGGCGCTGTCGATGGATCCGACCCTGATGCTCTTTGACGAGCCGACGTCGGCTCTCGACCCGGAAACCGTCGGCGAAGTTCTGGCCATCATGCGCTCGCTGGCCAAGGCCGGAATGACCATGTTGGTGGTGACCCATGAGATGTCCTTCGCCAAGGAGGTCGCAGACCGGGTGATCTTCATGGATGGCGGCGTGGTGGTCGAAGAGGGCATTGCCCAGGACGTTATCGGCAATCCGCAGCAGCCGCGTACGAAGGATTTCCTCAAGCGTGTTCTCGATCCAACTCACGTAGAGATCGACACTTAGGCACCCTGTAGCGGATCTTTTGGGGCGTCTACCACCTATGCGGGCGGTAGGCGCCCCATTTTTGTCTTGACGCGCGCTACGGGCCGCTGAGGGGTCCGAACCAATCATCTGGGCTCCTTCTCCATGTGCATAAGGTGGCGATCTGCCCACGACAAAGGAGCGGCTGACTCAATCCCCGCTGAGGGGATTGAGTCAGCCGCTCCTTGATGTTTTTTCGGAACCACGAACTATTTGATGGCGCCTGCCGTCAGTCCAGCCTTCCAGAATCGCTGCAGGAATAAGAAGAGCAGCAAGAGTGGGATCACCGATACCAGGGCACCGATCACCACCAGCGACATGGGGACCTTGCCGTTGGAGGCAAACCAAGACACCAGTCCCACCGTCACCGGCTGCAACGAGGAATCGTTGATAACCATCGCGGGGAGCAGATAGTTGTTCCAAATTTCCACAAAGTTGAACAGGAAGATCGTCACAAGCGCCGGAGTCATCATGCGCATTCCGATGCGGAAGAAGATCCCGACTTCACTCACACCATCGATGCGGGCGGCCTCGATGACCTCATCTGGCACCGATTGCGCGGCGAAGACCCGCGAGAGGTAAACGCCGAACGGGCTGACGATGCTCGGCAGGATAACAGCCAACGGATTGTTGATCAGCCCGACCTCGGAGAACATCAGATACAGCGGCAGGGTAAAAAGGATTTTGGGGATCAAGACGGCAGCCAACACCACACCAAATACGACTTCTCGACCGCGGAAGCTGTATTTTGCCAAGGCATAACCGGCCATCGAAGCCAGCAGGGTTCCCACGATGGCACCGATGCCTGCATACAGCACGGAGTTCAGGATCCATCGCATGAAAATGCCATCACGAGACGTCAATAGCTCGGCAACGTTGTTCCCGAGGTGCATGCCGTTAAACCAGAAACCGGGGGCGGAGAATTGCTCACCCATCGGCTTCGAAGCCGCGACAAACAGCCACCAGATCGGCACCAGGAAGTAGATGGCAAAGCAACCCAGGACGATTGTGACAATCAATCGGCTGGCGAGGGACGTCTCGCGGTTGTTGAGCGACTTGCTCATTTTCTGTTTCCCGAAGTTCCTCCCGGAACCCGAGGCCGTCGTCGGGGCATCGGCAGCGTTTGCATCGTTTGCTGCGACTGCTAGGACGTCTGTTTGAGTGCTCATGAGTCGGAGCCTCGATTCGTGATCTTGAAGAAGGTGATGGACAAGATGCCCACCAAGACTGCCAAAATCACCGAGGTGGCAGCAGCGTAGGGATAGTTTTGCGCGGCAGTAGCTGCCTGGGCGGCCATGATCGGGGTAAATGCCGAGTCAATGGAACCACCGGAGACACTTTGCAGCACCTTGGGTTCGTTATAGAGCTGCGCGGTGCCGATGATGGAAAAGACGGTCGTAAGAATCAAGGCAGGACGCACCATGGGGATCTTGATGTTCCAGGCGATTTTCCAGGCCGAAGCCCCATCGATCTTTGCCGCCTCGAGGATTTCCCCGGGAATTGATTGGAGCGCCGAGTAAATGATGATCATGTTGTACCCGGTCCAGCCCCACGTGACGATGTTAGCCACCGACCATAGAACCATCTCCTCGCTGAGGAACGGAATGGCAACACCAAGGGGCTCCAGCAACGCGTTGATCGGGCTCGAACTTCCGGAATACAGGAACGACCACATCAGTGCCGCGATGACGCCGGGAACCGCGTAGGGCAGGAAACTTGTGAGCCGAAAGAATCCCTTGGCTCGGGCCGAATGTGAGTCGATTAAGAGCGCCAAGGCTGTGGCGAGGCCCAACATGACCGGCACTTGGACGACGCCAAAAAGCAGCACACGGCCCAGAGATTCGATGAAAACCGGATCGCTAAAAGCCTTGAGATAGTTCGTGAAAGGGTCAAAAACCATCGTCGGAGCGCTCAAACCCAGACCGTCGCGCTTCAACACGAAAAGGCTACGGTAAATGGCAAAACCTAGCGGAGCTAGATACATTGCTACGAAAAACACCGCAAAAGGTGCCACGAGCATTGCTGCTGTGCGTGCGGGACGACCCTTGGTTCTTGGTTTGCGGAGTGGGGGTCTGATTTGAGAAACCACGCTCATGGTGCTGCCTTCCGGTGTTTACTGCAAACGTTGAAACCCGTGGCGGCTCGAACGAGACGCCACGGGAATCGGATTAGTCAGTGACGTTGATGCCCTGGCTAGTCATGTTTTCCACTGTTGCCGTGTTCGCTTCGGTGAGCGCATCGGCCATCTTGCCGTTGCCTGCCCAAGACTTATTCAGTCCATCGTCAAGCTTTGTTGTCGTCAACGGCATGTTCGGCCCCCAAGTCCATTCGGGGTTCACCTTGAGAGCTTCTTCCTTGAAGACATCAAAGATCTTCTGATTCGAGAAGTACGCGTCTTCCTTGGTGAGCTGCGGCAGCTCCAGCAAGGCCTTGGCAGCTGGGTACAGGGCACCCTTTTCGATGAGGTTTCCGTAACTGTCAGCGTCGGTGGACAAGAAGTTTGCAAATTTCCACGCAGCCTCCGGAGTTTCACACCCCTTCAGAACAGCGGTGGCCGAGCCACCGACATTACCCACCGATGGGTTCGCGGCATCCCACTGAGGCATGGGGGCCACTGCCCATTTACCCTTGCCATCTGCCGCGTCGCCCTTAATTACGCCTGCCTGCCACACGGCACCAACCAAGGTGGCAATTGAACCGTCGCCCAAGCCCTTGAACCATGCCGGATCGTACATCGGCGCGGAGGCGACGGTGTCCGCATCAACCAGTGACTGCCAGTAATCGGCAACCTTCTTGTTTTCATCAGAATCGACGGAGACCTTCCAACTGTCACCCTCGATGTTGAACCACGGGGCGCCAGCTTGCCAGGACAAGCCCGCATAATCGTAGTTTGCGTAGGGCGAGCTGATCTTGATCTTCGAGTCTGCTGCCTGCAACTTCTCGGCAGCTGCCTTGTATTCAACCCATGTGGTCGGGACCTCAACATCGTACTTTTTGAAGAGTTCCTTGTTGTAGAACAAGGCCATGGGGCCGGTGTCCACCGGAGCGCCGTAGACGGCATCGCCGACCTTGACGCTGTTCCATGCGAAGTCAACATATTCGTTCTGGTTAGCGTTTGCGAACTGTGAAACGTCTTCAAGGGCTCCCTGCGCCGCAAAGCTGGTAAGCGTCTCGTATCCAACCTGCCCCAGACACGCAGCGTTGCCTGCCTGAACAGCATTAAGCATCTTTTCATATCCGCCACGTGAACCTGGCTGGATTTCTTCGAACTTGACGACGATGTCCGACTGCGAGGCGTTGAAGGCCTTCACGCTGTCCGAGTAACCCGGGGCCCATCCCCAGAAGGTCAGTTCGGCTGGGGAAGCTGCCGAACTGCTCGCTGCTGCGGGAGACGACGATTGAGCAGGGCTTCCACTGCCGCCGCCGCATGCGGTCAGGGCGAGAGCTGCCGCGAGGGTGCCAGCAGTGGCAATCCCCCAACGCTTGAAGCTATTCATATTTCCTCCACTGCTACCACCGGCTTCATAGTTGACCGGTACGGATAATCAAAGGCTTGTCTTCGAGGTTGACCCCGACACTTGGCTCGCCCGCGTTCTCCCAAAAGTGACCTCGTGTGAGCCGCGCAACATCAAGCGTAGAATCCAGAATGCCACAGCTTGTTATCGATAACAAGAGCAGTGAATGTTTTCTCGAATTTCATAATTCCATGGCCAGCATTCGCCTACATCACCTAGAGTCATTGTTATGTAACACCCCTAGTCACCACTTCGCGGTGACAAACACCATCGGATTCGAGGGACATGAAGGAACAGAAACCACACCGCGCGCCTTCCATGCGCGACGTGGCACATCTTGCAGGCGTATCGGCACAGACCGTTTCTCGCGCCCTGAGTGACCATCCGAATGTGCAGCCGGAGACTCGCCAAGCAGTTAAGGACGCAGCGAAGAGCTTGGGCTACCGCCGCAACGCGACGGCTCGGGCCTTGGTGACGGGCAAGAGCAATATGATCGGCGTGATCACACTCTCTACCAGTTCATACTCTCGAATGACACTGATTGTAGGCATCGAACGGGAAGCCGCCGCGCGCGGATACTCGGTCACCTTCGTCTCCATAACCAATCTTTCAGCACGCTCCCTAGAGGATGGGCTCGGTCGACTGGTGGCGCAGGGAGTGGATGGAATTATCACCGCTATCCCTCTGCAGGATTCCTCCACGGAGGTAGAGAATCTACTGAGTGAAGTACCCTCGGTAGCCATTGACACCCCACTTCCCGCGGGCGAACAAGTCGTCGGGTTCGATCAGGGGCATGCAGCCCGACTCGCCGTTGAACATCTCATCGAGTGTGGCCATACCAATATCTGGCATGTCGCCGGACCCAAGGACTGGATTGAGTCGGAAGCCAGGATTGACGGCTGGAGGCGCGCACTCGAGGGGCATCAGCTACCCGTTCCACCAGAGATCTACGGTGATTGGAGCGCCGAGTCGGGCTATCGTGCGGGGCTGATCCTTGGACGCATGCCCGATGCCACCGCCGTGTTCGTCGCCAGTGATGAGATGGCATTCGGCCTAATAAAAGCGGTCAAGGAGCTCGGACGGTCCGTTCCGGAGGACATCTCCGTTGTTAGTATCGATGACATCGAACTCGCCGCCTATTGCGCACCCCCACTCACCACCGTCCGTCAGCCACTCGAGGAAATGGGCCGACATGCGGTACGGCACCTCGACGCGCGCTTAGGCGACGAAGAGGCTCTGGAACCACAGGCAAAATCCACCTTCATCGTGCCGGAGCTCATCGTTCGCTCGAGCACAGCGGCACGCTAATCCGAAGTTATCGTTCGAGGTCATTGCATTTATCGTTGTTATCGATAACAATCGAAAGACATGCAAGTGAGGTAGAAGCACCCTTGCTTCCGTCTTTCGATGGTATTCAAGGCCCTGCATTTTGACTGTTGGGGACAAGCTTCGATCCAGAACCGAGGAACCAGAACGTGATCATTAGCGGAGCCCTGCACTATTTTCGGACCCACCCCGAGCAGTGGCGCACCCGTCTGCATTGGCTGAGGCTGATGGGCTTAGACGCAGTGGAAACATACGTGGCCTGGAACGTCCACGAGCCACGTGAAGGCGAATTTAATTTCAGCGGCGGTGCCGACCTAGAGCGGTTCGTCGGCTTGGCAAGGGAGGAAGGCCTCAAGGTCATCCTCCGGCCTGGCCCCTATATTTGTGCCGAATGGGACAACGGTGGACTGCCCTCTTGGTTGACGTCTCAACCAGGTATCCACGTGCGCACTCGCGATCAACGCTATGTTGCGGCTGTTGAATCATTCTTCAATGAACTTTTGCCCAGAGTCGTTCCGCTATTGGAAACCCACGGTGGGCCCATTTCGATGGTTCAAGTAGAAAACGAATATGGCTCGTTCGGCTCCGATCAGGTTTATCTCGAGCAGGTCCGAAAGTCCCTAGTTGAACGTGGCGTCGACGTTGAGCTATTCACCTCCGATGGACCCGAGGACCATATGCTGACCGGCGGAATGATCCCTGGCGTCAACGCCACGGCAAATTTCGGTTCCGCGGCAACCATGGCTTTTGAGGATTTCAGGCGACACCGTTCCGATGATCCCTTATTCTGCATGGAATTCTGGAACGGTTGGTTTGATCACTGGGGTGAAGAACACCATGCCCGAGACGTCAAGGACGCGGCAAACGCGTTAGATGAAATGCTGGACATGGGTGCCTCGGTCAACTTCTATATGGCACACGGTGGAACCAACTTTGGCACCGGAGCTGGCGCAAACTATGACCCACCGCAAGCACGCAGCGGCGGCAGTTACCAGCCGACCGTCACGTCCTATGATTACGATGCACCGCTAGATGAACGCGGTGCACCCACCCCCAAGTTCCACGCGTACCGCGACGTTATTTCCAAGTACCGGGCCCTTCCGGAATTAGAGGAATTCACCGAGCCGCTGCTGCCCGACACTGAGCTAGTTTCCAACAGTGAACCAGTAGGGTTGCCGGCCTATTTCGACGTCATTGCCGCAGGAAACCACACCACCGTCGAGTCAGGGCATCCGTTAAGTTTCGAAGAACTTGGGCTTTCTCATGGACTGGTCCGGTATGGGGCCACCATCCCCGGCCCCCGTCGTTCCTACCCACTGTCAATCGACGGATTGGCCGACCGGGCACATCTGCTCATCGAGGGCAAGAGCGTTCACATCTTCGAACGAAACGACCAAGAAGCTTACGATTTGGCTGTCCCGCCCGAGGGGCTGGGCATCGAACTGATCGTTGAATCCATGGGACGAGTGAATTACGGTCGCCTGGTTGGTGAGCGCAAAGGAATTCTTGGAGCGGTACTGCACGAACGTCAAGAGATCCATGGTTGGCAAATGACTGCCCTGGCCTTGCCGGAGCCCCCCAGCCCGGAGCTACTGGCCAGGGCCGCAACTGCGGAACCCTGCGCTGGTGGCCAAGGCGCATTCCACTCCATGAGCTTCGAGGCTTCGGTGGCAGCCGATGGATATCTCGACCTCACCGGGTGGGGCAAAGGATATGTCTGGGTTAATGAATTTTGCCTCGGCCGGTTCTGGGACATCGGACCGCAGCTCTCGCTCTTTCTTCCGGCGCCCGTCGTTAGATCTGGAACGAACCACGTGCTGATCTTGGAACTGGACGGTGTACACGGCGGCAATCCACACATCCGTTCGGTTCCAAACCTTGGTACCGGAACGGCTGCGCTAGCACCGCAATAGCCGCCGCACGCAGCAAGACAAATTTTCGCTGGCCCGGAGGAGTGAAAACCCGTCCGGGCCGGCGGTTTCTAGTCCTCTTCGGGCCAGGTGAGCGCGTTGATCTGTTCGCTGATCTGCGCATGCATGGAGCGCAATCCATCGCGCGAAACGGGAACCTCGATGATGCGCCGGGTACCGCGTTCCTGCAAAATTGCGCGCAGTTCCTCCACTGTTCGAGCGACACAATAATCCCAACCATAGGCAACCGCGAGGGGCTGGATATGGACCTGATGTGGGGTGGCAAACAGTCGCTCGACAGTATTTGCGTAGCGACCGGAAGCTTCAATGGCACCATGCTCCAGCGTCGAGAAGATCGCGCCACCACCATCGTTAAGGACCACCACGTCCATCTCGGGTTCGGGCTCCCCCGCACCCAACAACAATCCGCCCACATCATGCAGAAAAGTCACATCGCCGAGAACCACCGTGGTCTTTTGTCTCGCGCTCGCCTGAGCGATGCCCGTCGCGGTGGCCACGGTTCCATCAATGCCAGCCAGTCCCCTATTGGCAAACACCCGCGCGGTGGGCAACGCCGCGGGTGCTGCGCAGAGATCCGCATCCCGAATGATGTTTGAGGAACCGACCACGAGGTTGCCGCTCGTTGCAGCCCAGATTTCGCGGGCCAGCACCGGACCGTTCAGGGTTCCGCTGCCGTTGATCGAGGCCGCAACGATCTCAGCTGCCTGCGTCCCCAGCTGTTGCCAGGCCGCCAGCCAACCGGCTGGGGGACGCCCGGCGAAGGTCACCAAGGAGGCCGCATCAGCTATCAGTTCCTCGCGCCGGCGGCCCGCGTCAAACCACGGAGCCGGGGCCGGATGCCAGAGCGCGGTCTTAATCGTCGGATCAGCCAGTAGCTTAGCCACCGGTCGGGTCAGTGTCGGCCTCCCGAAGAGCACAACTTTCTGGATGCGGGCACCGTGGGATGCCAATAGCGTGCGGTACGGACCGATGGCGTGGGAACCAAACCGTGCGTTCGAGCTGGGCTCGGCAAATAGCGGAAGACCAAGCGCCTGAGCAAAGTCAGCAGCGTCGGCGTCGGCCCCATGCCCGGCCACCACAACGGTCCGTTGTGTCTGGCTCGCGCCACTAGTCTCCCAATTCACCGTTGAGCCAACCGGACGTGGCTGGGGCGGAGACACGATGTTTGCCCCGAAGTGGGGAAGAGACTCGTGATCCCCTGGAATCAGTGGATCACGGAAAGCCACGTTGAGCTGAACCGGGCCCGCCGACACAGTTCCCGTCCCACGGGCCGCGGCCAGTGCCCGCCCGATACTTGCGACGGGGTCTTGCCCAGCGGGAATGTTTTCGGCATTACGGACGTGATGACCAAAAAGGTTGATCTGATTTGTGGTTTGGTTTGCTCCGGTCCCGTGCAGTTCCTCCGGCCGGTCAGCGGACAGAACCACCAGCGGAACACCCGAGTGGTTAGCCTCCATCACGGCGGGCAGCAGCTCCCCCACCGCCGTTCCGGATGTTGTCACCATGGCCACGGGCAACCTGCTGGCCTCGGAGAGACCAAGCGCGGTGAAGCCTGCCACCCGCTCATCAATGCGAACGTGCAGCCGGATGCTACCGGTGGCTTCGGCCTCGGCCAGCGCGTAGGCCAATGGTGCGCTGCGTGATCCCGGGCAGATCACCACATCGCGGACCCCGTGGGTCTGCAGTGCGGTAAGCAAGAGGCGGGCAACTTCCATGGACGAAAGTTCGGGAACGGAATTCGAGGGCATGAGTACCATCCTAATTCCGTCTCCGACCAGAACCGTTTTCCGTCTACTCGGAGATGGTTATGTAGCGGTTGACAACGTTTATGTCGAAGGTGCCCCGCGTTTCCGGGTCATCGTCTAGCAAAAATTCTTCCATGTAGTTCGTCAATCGCCCGGACTGTGGGTTGAACATCAGCATGGTTCGGTATGTTCCACCCTCATCTGGCGTTTCCACACCAAATGCGACCGCTCTCCTGTCCCATCGATCGGTGGTGGTCGCGATGACCTTCAGGAACCCCTGAGTTCCTGACAGCGAAAGACAAGGACGTTTCGAGGCATACAGAAGGGGCCCCGGCGGCAACGATGTGAAAACCGTTGCTGCCGAAGGCCCCTGCTCGCGTGGTGCTGGTGCGGGCTACTTCTTAGGATCGTGTCCCTTGGCCTTGGTGAAGACCTGGATGACTGAGGGACGAGGACCGTAGACATCGCCACGCTTGGCCTTGGACGGGTTCATGACGTAGTCGGGGAAGAACGAGGTCGGTTCCTGGAAGGTGCCGCCCTCGCCGGGGTGCTGCACCGAAACGAAGACCGAACCGTCACGATCATGAATCAGCGGACCACAGGTTTCTGCGCCGGCCGGAACCGCCAGGAACTGTTCTACCTTGCCGCGCTCGGAACCGGTGAGCGTGACCTTATGCAGGGCATCGCAGTAGCCGATCGTGCCGGGCTGGCCATCGGTGGAGATCCACAGGTTGCCCTTGGAGTCGAAGGCGAGGTTATCTGGGCAAGAAATCGGCGAGACCTTGTCCTTCGGGAAGCCGGAGAAGTAGGTGCTAGCATCCTTCGTCGGGTCCCCGGCGACCAACAGAATGTTCCAGTTGAAGCTGGTGGCAGTCGCGTTGTTATTCAGCTCGGTGAGTTCAATGACGTGGCCATCGCGGTTCTTGGTCCGCGGGTTGGCTTCGTCGACGGTGGCCTTACCGGTGGTGTTGCGCTGAGTGTTGTTGGTCAGCGCAATGTAGAGCTTTCCGGTAACGGGGCTGGGCTCAACGTCCTCGGGACGGTCCATCTTGGTGGCACCGACCTTGTCGCCGGCTAGACGGGTGTATACGAGAACTTCTTCCAGGCTCATGCCCGGGACCATGGATTCGCCATTGAGGGTCAGCGGAATCCAGTTGCCGGTTCCGTCGAAGGAACCATCGGCTGGAACGGTAGCCGCCCCATCAATTTCGGCAACCGGCGAGTTACCGGCGAACTTAGCCACGTATAGGTCACCGGCGGAGAGCAGGCTCATGTTGTGCTTGCGGTCCCCGCGGCGGTACTTATCCTTCGAGACGAACTTGTACACGTAGTCGAAGCGCTCGTCGTCGCCCGAGTAGGCCACGACGCGTCCATCATCGGCGATCCGAACGTTGGCGCCTTCGTGTTTAAAGCGTCCCAGTGCGGTGTGCTTGACGGGGGTGGAGTTGGGGTTCTGCGGGTCAATTTCCACGATCCAACCAAAGCGGTTGATTTCATTTTCGTAGCCGGGGTTACGGGCGGAGAAACGCGGATCAACGTCTTCCCAGCGGCGTTCGGTACCAGCATCGGCGATGCCATAACGTGCATCCGAGGCTGAACCCTGGCCGCGGAAGTACTGGTTGAAGTTCTCTTCGCCGGAGAGCACGGTGCCCCACGGGGTGGTGCCACCGGCACAGTTATTCAACGTTCCCAGAACTGTGCGACCGGTAGGGTCGGCAACCGTCTTGAGCAGTTCGGAGCCCGCGGCCGGTCCATCCACGGCGAAGGGGGTGGTGGCGGTGATGCGGCGGTTGCGTTCGGCGCCACGGACGTACTCCCAAGGGGTGCCGCTCTTGACCCGCTTGACCTCAACAATGGAGAAGCCATGAGCCTCCATCGCGATCTTCGCGGCCTCGGTCTTATTGGCCTCGAACCATACGGAGTCAAACATCAAATCTTCGTTGGTGTACTCGTGGTTGGCCACCAAGAGACCGGAGCGTCCCGAGTACTTGTCCACGATGATGTTCAGGTAGTCATTGTTGTAGCCGAACTGACCGGCCTGACGCTTGGCGCTCTGCTTGGTGATATCGAAAGCAGCGGTGTTGTTGAAGAGCGGATCGCCCCAGCGGATGATCGGTGCCCAGTCGTAACCCTCGGGCACTGTCACAGCATCAACGGTGCGCGGTACCGGTGCGATGGCCTTGAAGGCGAGCTTCCCGCCACCCTGTGGTGCAACGATGGTGTCGGCGGTGGCACTCGAAGCTCCGATGCTTTGGCCCCCAACGACCAAGGCTGCAGAGGCTGCGGCACCGAGGCCGAGAATGGAGCGACGGCTCAAAGCGCCATCAGCGATGTCGCGGAAATAGCCATTGGAGCTGGTGTTGCAAACATCCTTGGCACAGGCGTCTCCACACTTGAAATGGCAAGTTGCCGCGTCGCGGTTGCCGCGGGTGTGTCCAAGCATGGGAAGGAAAGTACGTATCGGGCTCATGGTTTTCTCCGTACAAAACTAGCGAATGATTCGGTGGATGACCTCGGTCATTAGCCTTTCAGCGCACGGTGATCAAACGACCGCCGTCAGGTAAACGAACGGTGGACGAAAGGTGTTAAGTCGCTCAAAATCACCGGATCGTGACGGAGGTCTCGCCATCTTCGACTACTGTTCTGTGCCGAGTAATTCCCTATAACATTCGACGAGTCTCGCCAGCCACCAGGCTTTGCGTTCGGAGCTCACCGCATGGTCGCGCAGTAGCTCGGGGTCAGCGACGATTTGACGCAATTGCAGGGCTCCGTTGACCGCGACAAACCTGTCGGTGGTGATGTCGGAGGTAAATAGCGATCCGGTGGCCAGCCCACAGGCGTAGGGCAGCTCGGGCAATGCGGCGGCCAGAGCTGCACCCTGGCGCAGCCCGATAGAGGTATCTAAGGCCGAGGAGACCACGGCAGGTAGACCGGCATCGGCAACGATCTGCAGGGCCCGACGCACACCACCCAATGGTTGAGCCTTGATGATAATCAGGTCAGCAGCTCCGGCCCGGGCCACAGCCAACGGGTCAGATTCTTTACGCACCGATTCGTCGGCAGCGATCAGCACGCCCAGCCCGCGTCGGGCCACCTCTTCGCGAACTCGGGCCAAGCCCTCGATACTGTCCACCGGCTGCTCGGCATATTGCAGCCCGAACCCGGCCAGCGCTTCCAAGGCAGCCATGGCCTCTTGGTGATTCCATCCGGCATTGGCATCGATGCGGATTGCAGCATCGGGCAGCAGCCTGCGAACTTCTGCCACGCGGGCCACATCTTGGGCGAGGTCCTGACCTTTTTCCGCGACCTTCACCTTGACGGTATGAGTTGCGTCGTAGGCGGCCAGAACACTCTCCACCTGGTCTTGACCCACGGCGGGCAGTGTTGCGTTGACTGGGACTTCATCGCGCACGGGATGGGGATAGCCGTCCCAGGCCGCTTCGATGGCTGCCCGCAGCCACGAGGACGCTTCGCTGCTTCCATACTCCAAGAAGGGCGAGAACTCTCCCCAGCCAGCCGGCCCCTGGAACAACAGCGCCTCACGATGGCGGACTCCACGGAATTGCACGCGCATGGGCAATGACACCACGTGAGAGGCGTTAACGAGTTCTTCAAGATCGGGCAGCTCAGTCATGGTTTCCAGCCTACCGGCGCAGGTGCAGATGCTGCCGATACTGCCGGCGCAACCATCCGCGGCAAGCTAGTAGGCAGCATTGATGGCCAGTTGCCAGGCTGCGGTGTTGGCCTCGGCGTCGGCTCCATCAGCAAAATCGTGAATGGTCAGCCCGACGACTCCACCAAAGGCATTGCGTCCAAAAATCCGCACCATCGTATTCTCGGTGCGCAGTCCCACGAAGTTCTGATTGCGAAAATCGACGGTGACAGGTGCCGCGTCGCGACCGGGTAGAGCGAGCACCAATTCGGTGCCGAGAGGTGAATCCTTGATGCCGAGGGCATCGAGGAATTTCTGTAATGCTCCTGCGGCCTTGGAGGCTTCGGGACCCTGAACATCACTGAATGTCACGTCTTTGCCGTCGAAGTGAGTCAGGTATTCACCCAGTGTGTGCAGGTAGAAGGCGGTGTGCTTGGAGGCGCCGTCGTATTGGTTGTCCCAGTCATCGACGAAAATCCCGGAGTGCACATAACGGACGGCTGTACCGTTTTCTCCGGGTGTTAGCACGTGCTCTAGTTGGTTGAACCAGCCGTCCGGTCCGTCCATTCGCGTGACCAGATGGGTGGGGTACTCCTCGAGGGTCCTGACCGATGGCCATTGATCGGTGGGGAACATCCACGCTGCGGTGCCTGTTGTCACCGCTTCCCAAATTCGCTCCGGGGTGCTGTCAATGGAGAGTTCCTCGACAATTTCGAATTCTTTGCTCATGGTGTGTGCTCCTTCAGGGTGGGGTGGAGGGAAACGACCAGACGGTGTGCGCGGCCGGTGGCCTGGGTGGTGTTCTGATATTTTGCGGCAAGGGTGGCGACGGAAGCACCGAGCTCCCGAGCAAATTCCGCCCGGTCCCTTGCGGTGGCGAAATCTATCTCGGCGTCGATGGCAAAGGTGCCAAAGTCCTTTCCCGCCTGGCGTGCGCCCAGCAGCAGGGTTCCAACCTCGCGGATCGTTCTGGCTGCCAGGGCGAGCAGCCAACTGGCCGAGGCTTCGTTTCGCATTGCGTGGGCAGACGGGCTCAGCACATCGATACTCTGCGGGGAAATCACGTAGGCCGTGGCCGTGGCCTGCATGATTCTTTCGGTCATGATCCCTTTGGCCCGCAGCTCGACCACCTCTACCAAGCCCACCTCCAGCATCTGGTTCAGATGATAGGTGATTTTCTGGCGAGGAATCTCCAAGCGGGCAGCAAGCATGCTGGCCGAGGCGGGGTCCCCGAGTTCAACCAGCAGTCGTTGGCGCATGGGGTCTAGCGCCGCGGACGCAGCTCTGGGATTTGTCAGTACTTCGAGGTCGAACATGAGTCCAGAATTCCACTGACAAATTAAATTGTCAAGAGTGCTGAGAATCGGGGAACTGCTCTGTTGGCTGCGGAAGACGGAGGCGAAAAACACCAATCGTTCGGGTGGGATAAGCGCCACGTTTCATGCCGTTGGAGCCGCAAATATGACACCCTGATGGCAATGAGATCATCCATTTCACCTCCCCCAGTGGCCTCCGCAGGCCGCGCGTTGTTCCTGTGGTGTGGCGCATTAGTGCTCGTTGCGGCTGCCTTTGGGGTGACCTTTGAGTTTTTTGTCCGCACCAAACTCGGGCAATGGATCGATGAAGCAGCATTGCTCGGCGGGCAAGCTTTCCTCGCCGCGGACAAGCCTCGCGCTTCGGCGCTTGCCTTCCTAGACCATATGCCAGCCGTATCGGCATTGCTCGCGGGAGGCTTCGTCCTCATCGCGCTCATCCGGCGCCGGGATTTCTTGCGCCCGGGTGTGGCCATCATGATGATGCTTGGCGCCACCGGATCCACACAGCTGCTCAAGCACGTGTTATTGGAGCGCCCGGATTTGAACATCTCGGCGGCTTCCGTAAATTCCTTCCCCTCGGGGCACACCACCTTTGCCGCCGCCTCGATGGCAGCGATCTTCATCGTTAGCCCCCTTGCCCACAGATCCTGGGTGGCGTTGCTGGGCTGGATTTATGCGGCAATCGCTGGAGCGTCGACCTTGGTCTTGGGTTGGCATCGTCCCAGTGACGTGATTGCTGCCTACCTCGTGGTGGCTTGGTGGTGCATGGTCGCGGGCCTGTTCCTACATCGTCTCCATGGAAAACCGGAGGCACCGCGAGACGCCGAACGGATCATTCCATCGGCAGCAGGTCGCCTGCTGTTGTTTGCGGGCGTGGCTGGCGCCATCGTGGTCTTGTTGTTCTTGTGTGCCGCACTATCGATGCCGCACCCCGCCATCGGGACGCTTGGATCCGTCCAGCTGCTATTTTTCCTTGTCGTGGGTCTTGCCTTGATTCTGGGTTCAGCCATGCTGGTGGGCATGTTGGTGCATGGGATATTTATTCGTTACGGCGCGCCCATTCGTTTCCGGTAGGTCCGAGGAATGAAGTAGGCAAAGATTCCGGCACCCGTCAGCGACACGGCACCCACTGCCACGGCTCCTGTGCCCAAGGTAGCAACTGCGACAAATGCCGCAAGCACCACCGGCCCTGCCATGGCACCGGTGTCGGACATCAGCCGCCACAGCCCCAAGAACTTGGCTCGTCCCGAAATCGGCGAATAGTCTGCCCCAAGCGTCATGACAATTCCGGAACCAATGCCATTGCCGAATCCCAACAACATCGCCACGGCCATCATCGTCGGTACGCTGTGTGTCAGCGGCAGTAAGAACAGTGCCACGGCCATCACTGCCATGCACGGCACTGCAACCCAGACGCGACCGCGCTTATCCATGACCTTGCCCGCGGGATAGAAGATGAGCATATCGATGGCACCAGAGACACCGTAGATCAGGGAAATGGTGGCAGCATCTAAGCCGATATTTTCTCCCCACAACGGCAGCACCACCTGGCGAGTGGCCCGCACCGCGGAGATGCACACAACACCCAGGCCAATTCCCAACAAGATCCGCCATTGATCCTTGGCGATCGAGACCATCGAACCACCGGATCGTGTTTGCCCGACCTCCACCGCGGCCCGCGACTCCAGGTCCGGAATTCGCAGGCAGACCACCGCGGCGATCGCCATGGCTGCCATGGCCACCCAAAATGCCCCGGCGATACCCAACCATTTCATGGCCAGGGTGGCGGCAAAGGGTCCGATGAAGACACCAATGCGCATCACTCCGCCCAATGTCGACATCGCCCGCGCCCGAAATTCTAGGGGCACTGCCTCGGCCAAATAGGATTGTCGAGCTAAGTTGAAGACGGCCCCGGCCATGCCAATCATGGTGACGCCAACGGAAAACACCGCCAAGCTCGAGGGCAGAATGCCCAGCCCCATGCCCAACGCAGCCCACCCGGAGGCAACCACCATCGACAGTCGCTCACCGATCTTCGTCGTGAGCATCGCGGCTGGAACATTGGAAATCAAGGAACCAACGCCAACCAGAGTCACAATCAGTGCCGCGGTGGCCAAGTCGGCGCCGCGTTCTAGGGCCGACAGAGCGATGATCGGCGTTACGGCGCCCAGCCCCAGTCCGTAGAGGAGCGATGGCGAATACACCCTCACAGCAATCCGACGCAGGCTGAAGGGTTGTTCGCTCATGCCTTCATCCTACGCAACAGGTTAGGGCCGAATTTCAACTAACCTTTGCAGGAAGATCGCCGACTGTTCAGGACCGTACGGAAGAATCTGCAGCTGATAAGCGGTGGGGTCAAAACGTCCGGCCGGCCGTGATGCGATGATCTCCTGGCCTTCCCGAATGGCAGCAATCATTTCCCGGTGCTGCAAACCCACAAATTCCTTGTCGACCACGTGCCCGTGCCCCGGTACCACCACCGTGTCAGGGGAGCATTCGGCTTCTAAGGCGCCCAGTAGCCTGGACCAGGCAAAGGGATCGGCGTCCTCGAAGTTGGGCGGGCCACCTTGCTCCACCAGATCACCGGTGAACAGGACATTACCGCTACGCACCAACAAATCCCCGCCGGTGTGCCCTTGACCCCGCCCAAAAATTTCCAAGGCCACAGAGCCGAGGTCCAAGGTAACACCGGATTCGTCAACGATGTTTTTGGGAACCAAAATGCGCGAGTATTCCCCCTTACCCATCGCCATGTCTGGTTCTAGGAAGCGGACCAGCTGTCGTTCCGCCTCACCCCTTTCCCGCAGATGCTCGGCCGCCTCGGTGCTGATGTAGAAATCCTGAACCCCATGGGCGGCGAAGTAGCTGTTGCCAAAGGCGTGATCACCATGAGCATGGGTATTGATTACCACTAACGGCAGATCGGTGATCTTGCGGATGGCCTGATAAAGCCCGCCCGCTTCCCGCGGGCCCGAGCCGGTGTCGATCACCGCGGCCCGTTCCCGACCCACCACTAAACCAGAATTCATGTCGAAGCCATGGTTGTGTAAGCGCCAGCACGATGCGGAGATTTGTTCCACCTCGGGCATTAGGTGTTGCGGCATGAGAGGTCCCCATCTTTCTTGTGCCGAGTGAAGCGGTGTCACGGCTTTAGACACATTCTGCATGAGAACTCGCTTAAGCAAAAACCATCCCCGTGAGCCACCGTCGTGGGACCCAGGGATGGAATGCCGTTGCCCAGCATTTCGGGTTTTAAGGCACGGTGATTTTCACGGTTCCGAAGGGAACTGATTCATCTACATAGGCTTGCTCGGAATGCCCTCCGAGGCCACGAATGTGAACGCCAAATTTTCCCTCCGCAACGGATTCCAGAAAGACCGGCATGACGGAGTCGACATGGTATTTGTCTTTGCCTTCAAGATACTGCTCATATTCAACAGGTAGCTTGTTCATGGGTTCAGGATAGAGCCGAAGTTCCACCGATAGAAGGGGTGGCCGCAAAAGCCAAATGCCCGCGGCTCAGCGATCTTCACGAACGCTGAACCACGGGCATCGGCTCCGGCAGAATTATTGCTTTTAGAGATCAGCCAGCACCGAGGCAGGATTTTCGATGGCGTCGGCGACAAAGCGCAGGAAGCCAGCGGCCGTACCGCCGTCACAGACTCGATGGTCGAAGGCCAGCGTCAATTCGGTCATCTTCCGGACCGCCAGTTCCCCGTCAACTACCCACGGCTTATCGATGATTCGACCAACGCCCAGGATGGCAACCTCCGGATAATTGATGATGGCCGCCGAGCCGTCCACACCGAAGACACCGTAGTTATTCAGGGTGAAGGTTCCGCTGGTCAGTTCGGCGACGGTCGCCTTACCGGCGCGGGCTACTTCTGTCAGCCGAGACAGTTCCTTATTCAGTCCGCGGGCACTGAGGTCCTGTGCATTACGAATGGAGGGAACCATCAGACCGCGGTCGGTTTGCGCTGCGAAACCCAGGTTGATGCCGTCGAATCCAATAATTTCGGCGTCGCCGGCGGCGTTGTGCTCGATCCGAGTATTCAACTCCGGGTATTTGAGTAGCCCAGCAACCACAAAACGGGCAATGAAGGCTAAGAGGCCCGGAGTGTTTTCCGGGTCGCTGGCTTTCATGGCCGAACGCATCTGCAGAAGATTGGTGGCATCAACATCGACCCACACCGTGGCTTCGGGAATCTCGCTTCGCGAGCGACTCATGGCAGTGGCGATCGCCTTACGTACCCCGGTAATGGGGGTACGTGTGGCAACGAGCAGCCCCGAGCGCGCGTCGATTCCGCTAACTGGAGACGCACCGGAGTTGATCCTAGAATCCGTCGCCGTGGCATCCTCCGGCGTCGTGTGCTGAGCGGGTGACGATGCAACCGTTGCAGGTGCGGCCGTGGCCGTGGCAGCCTCGATGTCCGAGCGCAGAATGAGCCCATCGGCCCCACTGCCTGAGACGTTATCGATGTTTATGCCGCGGTCCCGAGCCAACTTTCTGACCAACGGCGAGATGACCAAGGCGGCGCTGCGTACGGATTGCTGGGGTCCAGCACCGTTTCCATCCGACGTGGTCATGCTGGATCGCGGTCGGCGCTTGCGTTGTGTGGCGGCAAGCCCTTCCGGCGTTCCATAACCGATCAAAACGTTTCCCGACCCCTCGCTCTTAGGGGCTACGGTGCCGGCACGTTCTTCCTCGCGGTAGCTCTGCGCCACCTCACGGACCGGCGGCGAGGCGGGGGGCGGCGCGGAGGATCCGGCCTCGAGGACGGAGAAGAGCGGGGCATCTACCAGCATCATCTGGCCCTCTGCTCCGTGGAGCTCGTGGATGGTCCCGGCATAGGGGCTGGGCACCTCCACCATCGATTTTGCCGTTTCGACCTCCGCAACGGGTTGGTCAATTTCTATGGTGTCGCCCTCGGCAACCAGCCAGCGCACCAGTTCGGCCTCGGTGAGGCCTTCGCCTAGGTCCGGCAATAAGAAGGTCTTGACGCTCATGCCTTTTCCTCCCATTGCAGTGCATCAACGGCATCCAGGATGCGGTCAACGGATGGCAAATAGTACTTTTCCAATTTGGGTGCCGGGTACGGGGTATCGAATCCGGTGACGCGCAGTACCGGTGCGGCCAGGGAATGGAAGCAGCGTTCCTGGATGCGCGCGACGATCTCGCTGGAGACCGAGGCAAAGCCCGGAGCCTCAGCGATCACGACGGCGCGCCCGGTCTTGCGTACCGACGCGCAGATGGTGGCATCATCCAAGGGCACTATGGTGCGCACATCAATGACTTCGAGGCTGCGCCCCTCCAGCGCCGCTGCTTCGGCCGCTGCCATGGCGGTGGACACCGAGGGTCCGTAGGCGATTAGCGTGGCGTCGGTGCCGGTGCGTGCAATGGCAGCCCGTCCCTCGGTGAGAGGCACCGCAGCGGTTTCGTGCGAGATACGCAGCGCGTCCAGGTCGACCTGTTCCTTGGTCCAGTACAGCTTCTTGGGTTCCATGAAGATGACCGGGTCCGGGGAATCGATGGCTTCGCGCAGCATCAGGTAGGCGTCGGTGACGGTGGCCGGGGTGAAGACCTTGAGTCCCGGGGTGTGGGCGTAGTAGGACTCGGAGGAGTCGCAGTGGTGTTCCACTCCCCCGATGCCGCCGGCGTAGGGGATGCGGATGACCAGCGGTAAGGGCATCTTGCCCTTGGTGCGGTTGTGCATCTTGGCCACGTGGGAGGCGATCTGCTCGAACGCCGGGTAGGCGAAGGCATCAAATTGCATTTCGATCACCGGACGCATGCCGTTCATGGCCATACCGATGGCCATGCCCACGATGCCGGATTCGGCCAGCGGGGTATCAAAGCAGCGATTGGTGCCAAAGCGTTTGGTCAGGCCGTCGGTGATCCGAAATACTCCACCGAGAATTCCGACGTCCTCGCCGAAGACCAGGACTGAATCCGTCGAGTCCATGGAATCTGCCAGGGCGGTGTTCAGCGCCTTGGCGAAAGTTACCGGCTGGGTTCCGGTGTTGGCCGTGCGTGCAGCTGCCTGTGCGGTGGCCGCGCTGACATTGCCGTTGGCCGCCGAGGATGTGGTTGCGGTGGCGCTCATCGGGTCTCCTCTTCGCGGGCGAGTTCGTCGGCGAGCATGGCTGCCTGCTCGGTGAGTTGGGTAGTGGGTGTCGAAAAAACGTGCGCGAAGAGATCTGTCGGATCCGGGGTGTTCTCCGAATTCATCCCATCGCGTAGCGTCTGGGCCACCGCCTCGGCGCTTGCCGTGATCCGGGCTTCGGTGGCTTCCGGAAGCAACCCGGCGTCCAAAAGATAACTGCGCATTCGGGCGACCGGGTCCTTGGCGATCCAGGCTTGAACCTCGGCGTCCTCGCGGTATCGGGTGGCGTCGTCGGCGTTGGTGTGTGCCTGCATGCGGTAGGTATGGGCCTCGACCAGCAGCGGCCCATTACCTTCTCTCGCGAGGCGGACGGCTCGGCGAAGCACCGCCAGCAGGGCGATGAGGTCGTTGCCGTCTACACGTTCCCCGGCCATGCCGTAGCCGACGGCCTTGTGGGCGAGCGAGGGGGCAACCGACTGCGCGGAGAGCGGCACGGAAATCGCGTATTGGTTGTTCTGCACGAAAAAGATCACCGGCACGTTGAATACCGCAGCAAAGTTCAGCGCCTCGTGGAAGTCGCCTTCACTCGTGGCTCCGTCGCCGCACATGGCCAGCACTACCGTGTCTTCGCCGCGCAGCTTCGCAGCGTGGGCAACGCCCACCGCGTGCAGCAGCTGGGTGGTCAACGGCGTCGATTGGATCGAGACCTTGTATTTTTTCGGGTCATAGCCGCTGTGCCAATCGCCACGGAATCCGGCCATGACCTCCATGGGGGCAACCCCCTTGGCCATCACGGCCACGGTGTCCCGGTAGGTCGGGAACATCCAGTCGTTCTCCCCCAAACAGAGTGCGGCGGCGACCTGCGCCGCCTCCTGTCCGTGGCTCGAAGGATAAACGGCCATGCGCCCCTGACGCACGAGGGCGGAGTTCTGGTCGTTTACGCGACGGCCGATGACAAGTTGTTCGTAGGCATCCACCAGCACCTTGGGGCTAGGTAGCGGGTATTCATGGCCCGGTTCAACGCCCTGCTCCCCCGAAGGGTGCAACTTGCCATTGATATCGAGCATGTGAATTTCGGTGCGGGCGGGCAGCATATAGTCCTCGGGGGTGATGCCGAATTTGCTGCTCACCTGCTCAATTCCTTCGCGTGGTTCGGTCATCGTCACGGTTCACGCCTTTCTGCGCTCTTCATGCCACAAGGTGGCCTATGCCACATGGTGCGTTGATGTCATTTCTTGACTCAAGTATGGGTTTTCGAGCACAAATGTATCCAGCTTGTTCGGGAATTCTGGATATCTGCGCATGAGATCGCTACTCTTGGAGACGGATTGAAAATGTGACCGTCACTACATGATGGTTTTTGGACAAAGCGGAAAGAGGCATTTGATGGAGACTCCCCCGGTTCGACTCGACGAGGTGGATCGTCGAATCATGGAGGAACTCACCAAGGACGGTCGACAGTCGGTAACCACCGTCGCGCAAAAGGTCCATGTCTCCCGCGCTCACGCCTATTCACGCATCAATCGGCTCCAGGACGAGGGTGTCATCACGCGCTACACGGCCGTCATTGATCCGCTGCGAGCGGGGCTCCGCGCCAGCGCCTATGTCACTTTAAAGCTGCGCCAGCATTCCTGGCGAGAGATGCGTGAACGACTTTCCGCGATGCCGGAGGTGCACCACATTGGTTTGGTCGGGGGAAACTTCGATGTGATTTTGCTGGTGCGCGCTCGGGACAACGTTGACTTGCGTCGTGTCATCTTCGACCAGCTCCAATCCATGCCGGGTGTGCTCGACACACAAACCTTCCTGATCTTCGAGGACGTTGATACCCGCTAGCCCGTCCCAGACGGCACGTCAGCTCCGCACTCAATCGTGAGATGGTGCGGTCAGTCGCCGTTGGGTGATCTCGCAACTTCCCGCCAAGGAGTACATCATGTCCAGTCTTGCCAGCTATTTGGTTCCTCCCCTGTTGAGAGCCCTCGGCTACCGCCGCCGTTTCGCCAGTGTTGATGAGACCTCAAAGCTCATTGCCGATCGCCAGTTGCGCCCGCAACCCTATGGTCCACCACGGCGCGCCCTGAGAGGTGTATCCATCACGGTGGACCATGACCGCGGATGGCCCCTTTACACGGTGGTTCCTGCCGAAACCACTCCACAACAACACATTGTTTATGTCCACGGCGGCGCATGGATCAACCAAATTGCCCCGCAGCATTGGCAGCTTGTCGCCGAGCTGACCACTGCCACCAGCTCGCAGATACTGGTTCCCATTTATCCGTTGGCACCCCACGGAACAGCAGCGAGTGTTGTCCCCCGGATCGCCGAGCTACTTCGCAGCCTCTGCGAAAAACACGGTGCAAACAACGTCTCAGTGGTGGGCGACTCGGCCGGCGGCCAAATCGCGCTTTCAGCGTCCCTGCTACTTCGAGATGATCAGGTGGCCCTGGCCCACACCGTGCTGATCGCTCCCGCGCTGGATCTGAGCCTGAGCAATCCGGAGATTGACGCCGTGGAGCCAGATGATCCGTGGTTGGTTCGGCCCGGTCTGCACACGGCCGTGGATCTTTGGCGTGATGGACTCTCATTGACGAACCCGATGGTCAGCCCTCTCTGCGGCGATATGTCGGGGCTTGGCCCCCTCACCGTGTTCGTCGGTACCCGAGACATCACCAACCCGGACGCCAAGCTTCTGGTCGCTAAGGCCCGTGCCGCCGGGGTGCCCACAGAATTTCATGAGGCACTGAATATGGTCCATGTCTACCCGCTGCTGCCGATCCCGGAGGGAAGGCAAGCCAGAGCAAGAATGTCGGCCCTGCTGCGCGGCGAACCAGTAGAAGAAGCAACGGCTGAACGACCAAAATCCATCGGGTAGCATCGGGAAGACCGTATTCAAGCCCACCAAAGATCGGTTGCCATGAGTCAGCGACAGGACCCGGAGCTGGACAATGTCGCGCCACCCCGACTGCGTAGCCGACCGGGCTTTGGAACCCTGCTAGTGTCGGTGGCCTTTGGCGCCGTCGCTTCGGGTGTCTTGAACGTTGCCAATGATCTGGTGGCGATTTACGCCTTGGGTGCCAACGCGACCCAGATCGGGATCCTCAACGCCTCCGAATCGGTGGCGTTCCTATTTCTGGCGATTCCTGCAGGAATCATGCTCGATCGGGTTAACCGCATCAAGACCATGATGTGGGCCCAGTTGGCTGGCGGGCTGGCCATATTTTCTATCCCGCTGAGCTGGATGCTGGGCGTCTTGAGCTATCCGCAGCTGGTCGCCGTCTCATTCCTGGTCGGAGTGGCGGGCATGCTGTGGTCCATGGGTGCGGGCGCTGCCATACCGGGACTGGTCGGACGTGAATTGGTGTCGACCGCCTTTGCCCGGAAGGAAACCATCGATACGTCGGTGGGTATCATCGCCCCGGGGCTGGCAGGCGTTCTGGTGGCCATCATGTCGGCACCGTTCACCTTGTTGGTGGCCGGAACGGCAAATCTTCTGGCCGCCGCGACCCTACTGTGGGGATTCGGTAAAAAGACCGCGACCTTGCTTCCCGCGCAGGAGCTAACACCTCGGATCGGCTTCAAACAATCCTTCGCTGAGGGGCTACTTTTCACCCTGAGACACCGAACCATTCGTGCGCTCATTTCCTCCTCGGCGATCACCAACATGGGCTTGGCCTTCGGCTCGGCGGTAGAGACGCTCTACTTCGTGAAGGTCTTGGGTTTCACCCCTCAGGTGATTGGGTTGGTCATCTCCACGATTGCCATCGGCGGATTGCTTGGCTCCTTGATGGTGCCAGCGCTGGTGTCCAAGCTGGGTGAAGTCAGGGTCCTCGCCTTATCGGTGATGTCTCTGCCCCTGGCAGTGGCCTTGATTCCGCTGGCCGGCAGTGTGGTGGGCATCGGGCTCATATTGGTCATCGCCCACTCGGTGCTCTACAACGCGCTGATCGTTAGCTACAACGCGACGGCCTATGGGTTGCTGGCCAGATTCACCCCGGACGAGATGATGGGACGCCAGCAAGGGTTCCGGCTCGTGTTCACCATGGGCCCCGTGCCAGTGCTGGGGATCATTGGCGGGCTGGCCGGTGATGGGTTTGGCCTGCAACCGGCTATGTGGATCTGGGTTGCACTGACGGCTTTTGCTGCTCTGCCGCTGCTTGCCTTGCCGCGCTCCGGCACCCTCATAAAAAGCTAGGCCGGACATCAACGAAGGTAAAGGAACTGTGGCAAGCGGCAGTGGCAGGGTTCATCCATTCTGGAGAGTAGCCTTCAGGACTAGGGCTTAGCCTTTGAAGATCGGCTTCCGCTTTTCCTGGAACGCCAAGAATCCCTCGGCGTAGTCCTCGGTGGCGCACAGGTCGGCCTGGGCCTGGTTCTCTTCTTTCATCGATTCCCAGAGGCCCAACCGTTGGTCACGAATCTGGGCCACCAGTTCCTTAGAGACCCGGAAGGCCTCGGTGGCACCGTTGGCCACCTTAGCCACGATCCCGCGGGTGCTTTCCAGCAATTCTTCGGCGGCCATGGCTCGAGAGAAGAGCCCGGAGGCCACCGCGTCGGCACCGCTGATCAGCTCCGCGGTGTAGATCAGATCCAGCGTGCGGTGGGTGCCCAGACGCTCGGTAAACAGCCAGTGTCCGCCCGAATCCAGGGTCGCGCCGAGGTTGGCAAAGGGCGAACCGATCTTGGCGTTCTGTGCCACGTAGACCACGTCGGTGGCGATCGCCAGACCGAGCCCGACACCCAGGCAGGCACCCTGCACGGCGGCGAAGGTAGGTGCTGGGAACGAGGACATCTTCACCAGCAGTGGCTGGACTTTGCCCCCGAGGTAGCCCATGACGTCATCGTCGGCAGGAACCACTCCCGAGATATCGCGTCCGGCACAGAAGCCTCGGCCCTCGCCGCGCAGCAGCAGCGCCCGCACCTGACCGGTTTCCACGCCCTCGGCGGCCTCGTCGTAGGCGGCCGCAAGTTCATCAAGCGCGGCCTCGTTCAGCGCATTCATCTTTTCCGGGGCGTTGAGCACGATCTCGGCCACGCCGGCGGTGATGTTCAGTTCAATCATGATGGTGTGTTCACTCCGGTTGTTGATCCTATGCCAAGGATCCACCCGCAACTGCGGATGGATCCTTGGCCTGGTGGATAGCGGCTAGGCGTCGTAGTCGACCAGGACGCGTTCGGTGGTGGGGCGCGACTGGCAGGTCAGCACGTAGCCCTTTTCGATTTCGTCCGGCTCTAGGGCGTAGTTCTCGTCCATATCCACGGCGCCCTCGACGACCTTGGCACGGCAGGTGCCGCACACTCCGCCGGCGCAGGCGAAGGGAACATCCGGTCGGACTCGCAGCGCGGCGTTGAGGATGGTCTCACGGGCATTAACCGGGCTCTTAACCTCGCCCTGCAAGCCGTCGAGTTTAAACTCAATCTGGTAGGTCTCATCCGCGTCGTCAATGATGACCGGGCGGCCAATGTTTCCCTCCGGGCGGTTGGGTTCCCCGGTGGTGAATAGCTCGAAGCGAACCTTTTCCGCCGGCACGCCCTGGGCGGCCAGGTTATCGCGCACCAACTGGACCAGCTCGAAGGGACCACACAGGAACCATTCGTCCACCTGGTCGGTGCGGATGACGGCACCGAGCAGCTTATTCAGCTTCTCGGCGTCGATACGTCCTGAAAGCAAGGGGGAGATGCGCTGTTCACGGCTCAGCACGTGGTGCAGGGCAAACCGGGCCGGATACCTGTCCTTCAAATCTGCCAGTTCCTCTAGGAACATGACGTCCATCGAGGCCTTGTTCGCGTAGATGAGGTCGAAATGCACGTTCTCATTGGCGGCCAGCACGGTGCGGGCGATGGCCATGACCGGGGTGATGCCCGAGCCTGCAGCAACGGCTACAAAGGTATCTTCGGTTTCCACGTTGATGGATTCGGGATCATTCATCCCGGTCATCTGGTGCTTGGAAATGAATCCGCCGGTGGGGCTCATGACATCCATGGTGTCTCCGGCCCGCAGTGACTCATTGGCCCAGGTGGAGAAGATCCCCCCGATGTCGCGCTTGATCGCCACATGAATGGCCCCGGGGGTAGGTACCGCGCAGATGGAGTAACTGCGGCGCAGCTCCACGAGGTTGCCGTCGGCATCTTCGAGTTCCTTGCGCAGGGCCACGTACTGGCCCGGCAGGTAGTCATACTGGCCGGCGAGGTCGGCGGGGACCTCGAAGGTGACCTCGATGGCATCGGCGGTGAGCCGGCGAACCTCGGCGACGCTCAGGGTATGGAAGGTGGTGCGGCGGCGGCCAGGGATCTCCGGATCAATGTCCGTGTCGCCAGGGAGGGAAGCAGTCGTGTCTGTCATGAGAGCACCTTGAAGTAGTCGAAGGGTTCCAGGCAATCCTTGCATTGGTACATGGACTTACAGGAGGTGGAGCCAAAACGGGAAAGTTCTTTGGTATTTAGTGAGTGGCATTGCGGGCATTTCACGCCCAGTCCCAGAGTTACGGGCCCACGGTGGCCGGTTCCGGTGGGAGGGGCGATGCCGTAGGCCTCGAGCTTGGCCTTGCCGGAATCGCTCATCCAGTCGGTGCTCCAAGCCGGGGAAAGGACCAAGTTGACGCGGACCTTCTCAAACCCGGAGGCCTTGAAGACGGTGCCAAGGTCCTCGGTGATGGCGTCCATCGCCGGGCATCCTGAATAGGTGGGGGTGATGGTGACAACTACGGTGTCCTCCTGAAGCTCCACGTCCCGCAGGATCCCGAGATCCGCGATGGTGAGCACCGGGATCTCGGGGTCGGTAACCCGTGCGGCGATCTCTCGCAGCTCGGTGATGGTGGCAATCATTTTTCGGGTCCTTTGCTTACCAGCTGGCGCCGGGGTGCTTGCGCGCCAGTACCTGCATTTCGGCCAGAATGAAGCCCAGGTGTTCGGAGTGTTCGCCGCGGCGGCCGCGGGCCATCGCGAAGGGAATGGTGGGCAGCGCCAGTTCGGCATCGGCCAGTACGGCGGAGAATTCCTGGTCCCAGGCTGCGCGCAGCGTTGAGGGTGCAACGGCCACGTCGCCCAGGGTTGCGTGCAACTCCTCGTCCTCGAACATCTCCCCCACATAGGGCCACAACACATCTAAGGCGTGGCGCATGCGGCGAGCCGATTCCTCGGTGCCCAGGCCGAGGCGCAGGGTCCAGGCGATGGCGTGGTCGCGGTGGTAGTCGACCTCCTTGACGGCCTTGGCGCTAATGGCGGCAATCGTCGGATCTCTGGAATCCAGCAATGCCGTGTACAGCAGGTGCTGGTAGATGGAGATGATCAGCTGGCGTGCGATGGTCACACCGAAGTCGCCGTTGGGTTGCTCGACGATGTGCAGGGAACGGAAGTCCTCCTCCTCGCGCCAGTAGGCCAGATCGTCCTCGGTCTTATCCCAGGCCTTCGCGGCGTAGGAGAGGAAGGAACGGGCGTGGCCCAACTGGTCCAGGGCAATGTTGCCCAGAGCGATGTCTTCCTCGATCTCCGGACCTCGGGAGATCCAATGCGAGAGTCGCTGGGCCAAGATCAGTGCGTCGTCGCCCAACCGCAGGGCGTATTCGGCCACCTGCTCGCTGGGTTTAACCTGCTCGATGGCAATGTCCTCGGGGCGCAGGGCGTTGCCCGGGGTGACGCGGGTGGCCGAGGCGTTGGAGTCGCCGAAGCTATCGAGTGAGTGGTCAATTTCGTGTGTGCTCACAGGTGCTTCACGCCTTCGCTCTTGGTGTAGTACGTGGCGTGCCGGTAGTCCTTGCCCTGCGGGGACTCGAAGTACATGCCCTTGGCGTCCGGGTCTGAGGCAATGATGTCCGTGCTGGCCACAACCCACAGGGAGATGCCCTCGTTGCGTCGGGTGTAGAGGTCACGCGCGTTCTTCAGTGCCATTTCCGCATCCGGTGCATGCAACGATCCGGCATGGACGTGAGAGAGTCCGCGGGAGGAGCGAACAAATACTTCCCAGAGCGGCCAGGTACCGTTTGTATCCGTCATAACCTATGCAACCTCAGTCTTTCGAGCCATCTTTGCCGCATACGCGGCTGCTGCTTCGCGCACCCAGGCGCCTTCATTGTGTGCATCACGTCGGCGTTGCAAGCGTTGCGCATTGCACGGTCCGTTGCCGGCGATTACTGCCTTGAACTCGACCCAGTCCAGATCCATGTGGAGCCAGGTTCCGGTTTCCGCATCGAAGCGGAGCTCGGGGTCCGGCAGAGTCAGGCCCAAAATTTTGATCTGTTCAACGATCATGCCCACAAAGCGTTGGCGTAATTCATCGTTGGAGAAACGCTTGATCTTCCAGGCCGTGGACTGCCCGGAGTTCGGGGAATCGGAATCCGGAGGTCCGAACATCATCAGCGAGGGGGCGTAGAAGCGGTTAACCGCATCTTGCGCCATCTTCTTCTGCGCCGGGGTGCCGTTGGAGAGTTCCAAAAGGATCTCAAAGCCTTGACGCTGGTGGAAGGATTCTTCCTTACAAATGCGCACCATGGCTCGGCCGTAGGGTCCGTACGAGGCGCGGCACAGCGGAACCTGGTTGGCGATGGCAGCACCGTCAACCAACCAACCGATGGCGCCCATATCCGCCCATGATCGTGCCGGGTAGTTGAAGATCGAGGAGTACTTGGCCTTGCCGGTCATCAGCTGGTCGTTTAGCTCGTCTCGGGGGGTGCCCAAGGTTTCGGTTCCCGAGTAGAGGTAGAGCCCATGGCCCGCTTCGTCCTGGACCTTGGCCATCAAGATGGCCTTGCGTTTCAGGGACGGCGCCCTGGTAATCCAGTTGGCCTCGGGCTGCATGCCGATGATCTCGGAGTGGGCATGCTGCGACATCTGCCGCGTTAAGGTCTTGCGGTAAGCCTCGGGCATCCAGTCGCGCGGCTCAATGCGCGAGTCTTCGGCAATGATCTGATTAAACCGATCCTGCCCTGCTTGCTCCTCAGGAGAAAGTACTGCGGATAGCCTTCCGCCGCCTTCTTGCTGCGTAGCCATAGAGCTCACCTCACTGTGACAAAGAATTATTTACTGACCGTTCGTTCAGGATATGCGGACGATCGCCTTTTCGTCAATCAGCTCTCGCCGTCCGGGCCGTTTTACTCCATTACAAGCAAGGCAAATTCACTTCACCCGAGGCGATGTGCCGGCTTGCTTGCTTCTCGGTGGAGACTTCACGCCGAGGGCTGACAAGCATTGGTGCGTTCACTGCCGCCGAATGCCACTCGGACCGAGCGCCACCACAAGAACCTCCTCAGCGGGGGCTGGTCATTCGCAGATGAGTCGGACCAATAAGGCCGCTGCATCGTCGGCAGTAGGCGTGCAGGATCAATTCCTGCACTTCAGCTAGACCTCGGAAGTCTTCTGCGATCCGATTTCGACACTCCCTAACTGGCAAGGAAGGTACTAAGCCAGCCGATTTTTCGTCAGACTTCTTCGAATAAACCTACTTTTGTAACGAGAATAGACAACTTCTCCTCCCGCCCACAAGATTCCAAAAAGACAGTTCAAGTGCTTGAATTTTTGAGTAAAATCGCCTGGAAAAAAATAATCGGTGATATACGTGCGACACGCAAGCTTGATTATGTATTAGTAATGGACAATCTTCCTCATGACCCAACGTATCTACGGGCGATTTCAGGACTAACACTAATTTCGCTGCTCTTGGTCTCCTGTACTGGCGTCTCTACGCCAGCAGCTACTGACCCTGCCGAAATGACAGGCAGTTCCCCCGTTTCACCCGACTCTGCCGATTCGACGACGACTGATATCTATAAGATGCATTCGGAATCTGTTCAGCGTCTCGCCAAGTCAAGCCGAGTAATCGGCGAGGTAGAAAGTATTGGGTCAATTGAGTTGCCAATCGGTGAAGTGCCTACTGGATTCGATTCAGTCGGATTCATGGTTTCATGTGAAGATTCATCATCGTGGGACATCGTTCTCAGCAGTGGAGTAAGGATCGGCGCTAGTGACTGCGGAGCTGACGCAGGCGGAATCGCTAGCGTGTCCATACTGCAAAAGGAGCTGAACGCTATAGAGGTGCATCTCGAACTCGGCGAGAACGTAAAGGCCTGGACAACAATTTTTGCCACTAATGAACCCTAACGGTCGTACACCTGTCTACCTCATTTTTCGATTGGCATCCGAAACGGTGCGCCGATCGAGGGGCGATCACAGATAAAATGTTGCATTTCCGGTGTCGCTCGGCACAGCACCGGCATTGTTTGCCCGTAACCCGAAACGCCTTTCCCATATGGGTGCTGGTGGCAGCGTGGTCATGATCGGCCTTGGTGGGGCGCTGGCACTCACCGTTGGCAAAAGCTAGTTTCCTATTGAATGGAGCAGTCCGAGCGGGTACATAAGCCATTCCGGAATCTTCCGCTCCACCTACGCCAATCACCCATTTCAACAATTTTGTGATTCCGAGAGTCGCGGCGGCCAGTGGAGTTCAATTCTCCATCACAAGTCCCGCAGTGGGTTTCCCGTGCAGACGGGCCAGACGTTGAACTCAATGGTCCAGGCCACCGAGAAATTGGACACCGGCCATCCATCGATCGCCGGAATACTTTTCGGCGTTTCCGACCCTGTACCGCCGGTACCAGCCGGCGCGTCTGGTGATTCCGATCGTGGTTAATAATTCTTCCGCACGAAGTTCTTTACTGAGTTACCGTGACGATATGGTCCGGGAAGCCAAGCGCTTTTTGCGAGACGGGTTACCGATTGATGTCTAGGCCGTCCAAGGAAGTTTGCGATGCAAGGTATGTAGAGTTACGGTTCCCCCGTAAATGGGAGAGGTTCCAAGCTCCGAAAACCCCCAGTGCCGATAAATCTCTCGGACCTGGGAGGCTTGGCCGAAAACACCCAAGACGGCATCCTGTTCGGTTCGGCTCGACAGGAGTTCACGGATGCACTGTTTAGCTATCCCCCGGCCTCGAAAGTTTTCGTCGACAGCGAGTTCCTGGATAATTACGGTTCTCGAAGGCGAGATTTCCGCGTCTAGCGTGGGCAGCATCGCGTTTAGTCGTCGCAGCCAAGAGCTGTCCTGATCCAGTCTCTGAGATAACGCAAAGCCGACCAAGTGTCCATCGTGCCTCGCCGCGACAAGTCGCCCACCAGGACTAGCAAGTTTCTCGCGGCCCCATTGATCAATGCTTTGCAATTCGTCTGGTGATTCATTGTAAGGAGGGGCTGCAAAGCTCAAGACGATGAGACTCGCGATTTCAGCCCAAACATCGTCCGGGGCAACTCGCTCGAACCGGAGGTAATTAACTTCCTGGTCAATCTCTCTCATAGAGGCTCATCCTAGTGCGCAGTTTCGTCAGGAGCATGTCCGGCGAGCGAGTCCGTCGGCAGCAGGCGCGATGCCCCCGACAGCGAGTTGCCGGGCCCTCAGCGCAGAGCACCGAATCGTTTACTTAGCATTGAAAAGGTTTTGCATGGGGTTGGTTGGTAGCTTCGCGCAGAAACTTCCCGAAATCAGCGAAGGCCCGGCTTGCTGCATGCTCAGCCGCCGGAGAGATATGTGTCAGTCCGAAGAAACCGTGCACGAGTCCCCGTTCCATGTAATGGCACGTGGGAACGTTTGCACCTCGTAGTTTCTCAGCAAGTAGTTCACCCTCATCCCTTAAGGGGTCGTGTTCGGCCGTGATGAGCATGACCGCGGGCAAACCATGCAAAGAAGCATGTATCGGGCTAACCGTCGGGTAATCTCGACGGCTGGGGTCGGGCACCCATTGCTCAACAAACCAGGAAAGGTCGGCTGAGTCGAGACTCCACCCGTTGCCCTTCGCGGTGATACTTTGTTGGCCAAGGGTCATATCGGCGTTTGGGTATCCGAGGAATAGCGCCGAAGGTGACATCGAGTCTTCAACGAGCCGTGTTGCGGCTAACAAGGCAATCGCGCCTCCTGCGCTGTCACCTGCCAATGCGACGCCATTCTGTGCCGAGCCACCTAGCTCGGATAAGTGTTCCACTGCCCAGGTATAAGCGCTTACCGCGTCGTCCACAGCAGCGGGGCTGGGATTTTCAGGTGCGCGCCTGTAGTCCACGGCCAGAACTGCTACATCTGCCATTAGTGCCAGTCTCCGGCAAATTCCATCATGAGAGTTCAAATCTCCGAAGACGAACCCGCCTCCGTGCAGGTAAATCACCATTGGTTTTTCTTCATGACTTGCTCGATACAGACGCCAACTCAACCCTGTATCGGCACTAAGGTCTTTGACGTTAGGCAATTCGGGCCCAGGAACGCGTGATTTGGCGCGTGCCTCGGAGTCAGCACGAAGGGCTTGCACGCCAACCGCAGCGCACGAGGGGCCCGGATTTTCCCGCACCTCGGCAATCCAGCTTTCCAATTCGCGATCAGCTAGGGCAGATGAAGTTGATCCATCAGAACGGATCGTTGAATTCCCCGAGGCTGACAACGTCATATTCGCCGGAAATTTCGCCGTCACTGAAGCATTGTTCTTTTGCGTGTAACGGCGATTATTTCCGCGCCTATGCCCAACAGAATCAAGACCCATCCCAGGATCCCCAAGTTTGAGAACGTGATGAGAAGAGCACCGGAAACGACCAGAGCAATGGACAGTATCAAGGCCAACTGCGACTTTCTACTAATACTCATATCCCCCACCCTACAAGTCACCGACTGATGGACTTTGCCCCACGTAATGTCGTTGTACCCTATTCCCATAGGGAGTCGCTCGTGCGTTCCATCCGAACTATCAGCCGAACCGGGCGCAAAAACGATATTCGTCAGTTGATGATTTCACCGCGTTCGTCGGCGCGAAGCTCCGCGAGGCGCTCTTTCCAAGCCTGCAATGCCTCGGTCGTCTGTCGTGGCCAATCGGTGACTTCGCCAATAATCCTGAGTGGGGTTCTGCTGCGGTAAGAACGGGTGGGGTTGCCCGGAAACTTCTTGTCGGTCACGTTCGGGTCATTCTCGAACATGCCGGTCGGCTCAACCACATAGACCCGAGGGACGCCGTCACCCTGCGCGAGTTCCGCGGCGAGTCCAGCACCATTTGGAAGCGCGGTGAAATAGATATGGTTCATCACGACCTCCGGACGATAATTCGAGCGAAAGCCAGCTTCTAGGAGATCGCCTTCCCGGAGATCAGCTTTTGTGCCGTGAAAAAAGGGTCCTTCATCCAAGATCAGACTCACAGCGACAGTCTAAGCAGACGCCATTCTTAAGAACAAGGCGATAAATCCGACCAGCTCGGATGCAGTGTGCACACCGAAGAAGTGGCTGTAGGCGTTCCCCCATCTATGGAACACCCAATCCTGTGGCCATCAATGAGAGTGGCCCGCTACGACTTGCGAGCAGGGAAAATTTTTGAGCCAACGGCAACGTGACGGGACACCGCGATTCGAGGAAGCTCCCGTAACCGATAGTGCACAGTAACCGGCGGGCCGGTAACCACTCGCTCTCCGGTTTTGGCTGCGCCCTCCCCTGATCGCGATAACACGTGCTGTGCTGCCGCGAATCAAGAATGAAGAAACATGTCGATGGCCTTAGCCCAACCGACATGAAACGTAATAGATCACGATGGATTGACCGGCCAACATGTCGTCATATTTCCTCACATGCCACGGCGTGACTTCACCGTAGCGGCGCCCTATCCCCCGACCGCAAACTAATGAAGTCCCCCGGAATTCCGAGCCACACGGAGCCGCCACACGAAAGGTGCCAAACGGCACCACGCCAGCATGAGAGCCCACAGCATGATCAGCCTGAAGAACCTCACCAAGGTCTACGGACATGGAGAACAATCCCTCACCGTCTTGGACAACTTGGACATTGACGTCGCAAACGGCGAAATTCTTGCCATCGTCGGCCCCTCGGGCGCCGGCAAGTCAACGCTCGCCCAGTGCATCAACCTCTTGGAACGCCCGACCTCGGGTCAGGTGATCGTCAACGGTGAGGACCTAGCGCAGCTACCCGAACGCAAATTGCGTGTGGCCCGACGCCGCATCGGCACGGTATTTCAGTCGGCGAGTTTGCTCTCCCGCCGCACAGCCGCCGAAAACATCGCCCTGCCGCTGCAGTATCTCGGTGTCACCCCGGCAGAAACCAAGGCGCGGGTCGGCGAACTGCTTGAACGCGTGGGGCTCTCGCACCGTGCAAACCACTACCCCTTTGAGCTCTCCGGTGGCCAGCTGCAGCGGGTGGGCATTGCCCGGGCACTAGCTTTGCGACCGGCGGTTTTGCTCTCCGATGAAGCCACTTCGGGCCTCGACCCCGAAACCACCCGATCCGTCGTCTCGCTACTGCGCCAGCTACGTGACGATCTGGATCTGGCGGTGGTGTTCATTACCCACGAAATGGATACGGTGCTGCACGTTGCCGATTCCGCCGCCCGATTAGAGAACGGTCGGATCACCGAACAAGGATCGTTGGTGGACCTGCTTACCGACCACGACTCGGCCCTGGGACGCGCCCTGCAACCTCACCTCTCGCCGGCAGAACCCGAAGCAGGCTCAAGCCTCTGGCATGTCACCTACGACTCGCGAAAAGTACCCAGCGATTGGCTTCAGCTGGTTTCGGCCGAGCTGGCAGAGCCGGTAGCCCTGCTGGCCGCCACCATCCAGAGCATTGACGGAACTAGCACCGGCAACGCCACGGTCGGGCTCCGTGCCCCCGCGCACTTGGCCACCGCCGCCTTCGCCCGCCATGGGCTGCGGGCAATCCCGGGGGAACTCGCCATCGCGAACTCCGCGCTTGATCACTCGTCCGATACCCGAGCCACTGAGGATCTCCAATGGGCCTAAACATTTCCTCGGCAGTCCAGATTCACGCGCTGTCCGATACCGCACTGGCCGATTTGCCGGCACTTCTGCTTCCGGCCCTCGGCGAGACACTTGCGATGGTCGGCATCGTGATGCTCATTGTCATCGTGGTGGGAACCCCGATCGCCGTGGCGCTGCACAATATGGCTCCGGGTGGACTCTTCGAACGCCAAGGCACCTATTCGGTGCTCAGCTGGATCGTGAACATCGGCCGCTCACTGCCGTTCCTGGTGTTGATGGCGGCGATTGTCCCGTTCACCCGCTTTATCACCGGCACCAACATTGGCATTGCCGCGGCAGTCGTTCCCATGTCACTGGCCGGCATCCCCTTCTTCGCTCGGTTGGTGGAGAACTGTTTGCGCGATGTTCCGCTTTCGGTCACCGCCGCGGCGCGTGCCTCGGGCGGTTCGCCCCTGCAAATCATTCGCACGGCCCAGCTTGGTGAGGCAGTTCCAGCGATTCTGGGCGGGCTCACCATCAATACCATCGCGATGATCGAGTACTCGGCCATCGCCGGAACCATCGGCGCAGGTGGCATCGGCTACGTCGCCGTCACCTACGGTTACCAGCGCTTTGACAACACCGTCATGCTGGCCACCGTCATCCTGCTGATTCTCATGGTCACGATCGTTCAGCTCACCGGAGATGCATTGGTGCGGGCAGCCACCCCGCACCTCAGCCGCCGCAAATAATCCCATCACCACCTCACCACGCACCACCGACACTCGCACCCGTTCACTCGAAAGGTCCATACCCTCATGAGCACCACCGATACGAAGACTGCTCCCAGCCCAGATGACCACGGCTTCACCATCAGTAAGAAGAAGAAATGGCCCTGGGCCGTGGGAGCCATTGCCGTGGCGGCTGCCATCATCGCTACGGTGGCCATCAACGCCGGCTCCGGGACAAAATCGCCGAACAATGTTGCCGGCGCAACGCTGACCGTGGTCACCGCCGAAGGCAACCACGCCGAGCAGGCCTTGGTGAACTTTGTCGCCGAGGAAGTCGCGCCGAAATATGGCATCAAGGTTGCCTTCAAGGGCCTAGCCGATTCGACCACGCTGAACCGCGCCGTATCCACCGGCGAGGTCGCAGGAACCATTTACCAGCACAAATTGTGGCTCTCTCAGGTTCTTGAGGCCAATCCGGACTTCAAACTCACCGCCGCTGTTCCCGTCTTCCGCTGGGGATTTGGCATCTGGAGCGAGAAGTACAAGTCCGTTGAGGAAATCCCGAACGGTGCCACCATTTCGCTGTACTCGGATCCGGCGAACGAGGCCCAGGGGTTGTGGTTGCTCGAGCGCGCCGGTCTGATCAAGCTGGCCGACGGCGTGGATAAGTGGAAGGCGACTCAGAAGGATATCGCCGAAAACCCGAAGAACATCAAGTTCAAGCTGCTCGACTTCGCCGCCCAGTCTCGCTCCCTGCCCGACTTGGATGCCACAGTTGGCTACACCGAGTACTATGTGGCAGCCAAGGTTCCACTGGAACAGCAGATTTACGCACCGGCCGCACCGGACGAGTTCGCCGGCCAGTTGACCATCGGCAGCGAATTCCAGGACACCGAAAATGTGAAGAACCTTGTTAAGGCCTTCCAAGATCCGGCAGTTCAGGAATTCCTGCGTACCGACCCGGCCGTCAAGGATCTGCTGATTCCCATCGACGCCAAGTAGGACTTCGCAGCACTAAACAGAACCCCCGTGGTCACCGGATTCAACCGGCGACCACGGGGGTTCTGTCTGTTTCGCTATGGAGACTAGGCGGCGATGCGGCCCGGAATGAAGCGGTCCACGGAGAGGCGACCGGCACCGAGCAGTGCAACAACTGCAGCACCGGCAGCCAGCGCCAGTACCAGCTCAAAGCCGCCGACTTCAACAAAGACACCGGCCGAGACATGGACCATGAAGAGCGCGCCAAGCATGTTTGCGGTGAGCAGGACGGCAAAGATGCGGGTGAGAACGCCGAGGATCAGGGCAATGCCACCAACGATTTCAAGGGTTGCCACTACGGGTGCCACCAGAGAGGCCGCCGGAACGCCCATCTGGCCGAAGGCGGCCACCGTGCCATCGAGAGTGAACTGGAAATACTTCTGCCAGCCGTGGGCGGCAAAGAGGAAACCGATAACTACGCGCAGGATTGTCTGGGCGGCGGTGAGTAATGAGGCGTTTTTTGCTGCAGTGTCCATGAGAATTCCTTAAGAGCTATGTCGTCGCAACCAGATTCCGGGGAATGGTTCTGGCTCGGCGGCGGAGAAACATCCCGTCCGCTGGTTCTTAATAACCATCGCACATATTTAGTTGAAACTTCAAGCGAAGGAAGTAGTGTTGCTTCTTAATGCTCGTCGTTGCTCTTCATGCGAGCCATCTTTGGGCCATAAGAACTCGGCCTAACTTTCGTCGAAGGGGACCTCGATGGAGGAACTTCGCAGGTTAAGCAGGCACTATTGTCGACATGTCTTCCCGCTCCACACCGCTTCGCCTTTTTGCCGCACTCTTCTGCCTAGTCCTAGTTTCTGGATGCGCTGCCCCCCTGAGCGAAAGGTGGCAGGGATACCCATTGGGCGCCTCGCCCGGCAACGTAACGGATCAAGCCATCGCATCACCGACGGATCAGAAAGTCCCCATCCCCGACTGCAGCCAAGTTAAATGCGTTGCCCTGACCTTTGATGATGGACCGGGCACTTACACCGAATCGCTGCTGTCGATACTTGATCGGTACAACGCCAAGGCCACCTTTTTCCTCATCGGGAAAAGCGTCAAAAAGTTTCCTCACATAGCCAAGGAAGAACTGACCGAGGGACATGAAATCGGCAACCACACCTGGTCTCACCAGAGCTTGAGCCAGGTTTCCACATCCAGAGCAGAAACCGAACTGCAAAAAGCTGATGCGGCCATCAAGGAGGCCACGGGTGAGAACCCCACGTTGATTCGCCCACCGTACGGTGAGATTCCGGAAAACCTCAAAAAATCACTTAACACCCCGGTGGCACTGTGGAGCGTCGACACCATGGATTGGAAGACTCGCAACACCAAAAAGACGATCAAGGCCGCTGAAGCAATCACCCCTGGCTCGATCGTCTTGATGCACGACATCCACAAGTCAACCGTCGACGCCATGCCGAAGTTTCTGGCCGACCTAGCGGCCCAGGACTATCACTTCGTCACCGTCAGCCAACTTATCGGCAGTCCCACACCTGGCGTCGCCTACGGAACCGGCCGGCACCCCGACTCGTAGCAAAAGTTGCCGTATGGGACAATCCAATCGCGCGTATTCTGAAATCTTTTCCAGCGCCAAGAATTTACCTCGGGAACACCCGCTACGAGCCGCCGTGTGTTAAATGGATTTTTTCATCTTGGTCGTCACGGTCTCGTAGCCCATGGATTCATAGAGTCCCTTGGCCGCGTGATTAAATCCAAAGACGCTGAGGCCAAGGGTGTTCGCACCGTGGGAACGCGCATAGTCCTCCGCTAGCTTCATGGTTGCCCTCCCCCATCCCTTGCCTCGGTGCTGCGCATCTATAACAATGTCCCAGACCCACCATGAGCGCGGGTCATCGGAGCTATCGGTTCCAACCCAGAGATAACCGACGCTAGACCCCTCGTCCACGACATCAAACACGGCGTTATCCAAACTCGGTGCGCCCTCAGGAAACGCTGCTTCGAGGCTCGCGTGCGCCCGGCGATGCGCTTCGACTGGAGACTCACCGGTGGCCACAAGATCGGTTTCGTACTCCTGGCAGCTACGTTTGAGCCATGCAGGAAATTGTTGGGAACTGATGGGGATGAGCTTAACGGTCATAAGCTCAGTCTGACATTGCGCCGCAGCGGCAACTAATACCACCGGTGCCTGCACTGGTCTCTCGCGCCGGAGAGCGTTGTTGGCTTCGCTGTCTTCAGGTCCACCGCACCTCCACCACACACAACGAGAAATGGCCGCAACATCACCGAAGATACCTGCTCTTCGGCAATGCTGCGGCCATGACTGGTGGGGCTAGAGAACCTTGGAGAGGAACTCCTGGGTGCGCTCCTGCTGCGGGTTGCCAAACAGCTCGGCCGGCGGGCCGGATTCGCAGACCACACCACCATCCATGAAGATCACCCGGTCACCGATTTCCTTGGCGAAGCCCATTTCGTGCGTCACCAAAACCATGGTCATACCCGAGGCCGCCAGGTCACGAATAACCTGAAGCACCTCGCCGACCATTTCCGGGTCAAGGGCGCTGGTGGCCTCGTCAAAGAGCATGATGCCCGGGTTCATGGCCAGCGCACGGGCAATAGCCACACGCTGCTTCTGACCACCGGAGAGCGACGCCGGACGGGCGTCGGCCTTCTCCTTCAAACCGACGCGCTCAAGGAGCGTCAGCGCCTGTTCCCGGGCCTCGGCCTTGGTCGCCTTCTTCAGCTCGACGGGAGCCAGCATGATGTTCTCCGCCACGGACATGTGCGGGAAGAGGTTGAAGTGCTGGAAGACCATACCCACGTGGCGACGAACTTCGTTGATGTCGACCTTCGGATCGGTCACGTCAAAGCCGTCTACGACCACGTGGCCAGCGGAGATTTCCTCGAGCTTGTTCAGGCAGCGCAGCAGCGTGGACTTGCCGGAACCCGAGGGACCGATCACACAGACAACTTCACCTTCACTGATCTCCACGTCAATGCCCTTAAGAACCTCATTGGTTCCGAATGACTTGCGCAGCCCCTTGACGGTGATCTTTGCTGGTTTTTTCGTTTCAACTGGTGATGCGCTCACTTGTTGAACCTCCTGTCGACGTAGTTTGCCAGCTTGGTCAGGGCCATGATGGCAACGAAGTAAATGACGCCCACGATGAGCAGGGTCTCGGTGATACGGAAGTTTGCGGCGTAGATCTGCTGGCCCTGGTAAAGCAGCTCAGTGAATCCGATAGCCAGCAGCAAGGAGGAATCCTTGAGCATGATGATCAGCTGGTTGATCAGCGAAGGAGTCATCATCTTAAAGGCCTGCGGGACAACAACCTTCTGCATGGATTTGCCGTAACCCAGGCCCAGGGAGCGCGAGGCTTCCAGCTGTCCGGGATCCACCGACTGAATCGCTCCACGAACGATCTCCGCCACATAGGCACCGGAGTTCAGCGACAGCGTCAACACGCCAGCTACCCAGATGCTCATCGGCAGACCCGTCAACTGCGGAACACCGAAGTAGAACAGGAAGGCCCAGAGCAGCAGCGGGGTGCCACGGAAGATGTTCACAAACGTGGTGGAAATTCCGCGCACCACGATGTTATTGGAGAGTTTCATGAACCCTGCCAGCAGACCCAGAACCATCGCGACGGCGAAGGAAATTGCCGTCACGAGGATCGTGTGTCCCAGACCGTTCAGCAACGCGGGGATGGAATTGCCCAATCGTTCCCAGAAGTTGCTCGGGACAGCAGAAGCCGGATCGGCAAGGTACTTATCTAAAATCTTGTCGTATTCGCCGTTGGCCTTCAGCTTGGCCAGACCGTCATTAAACGCCGCCAGCAGGGCAGGATTCTGACCCTTGTTCACGGCGAATCCGTATGAACCGCCCGGAACCTTCTCGGTCACCGTGGTCAGCCCGTTGTTTTGGGAAACCCCGTAGGCGAGCACCGGGTAGTCATCAAAGACTGCTACCGCCGAACCCGACTTCACAGATTCGTACATGGTGGCCGACTGGTCAAGGGATTTAACCGTGAACCCGTACTCACCGGCAATCGATTTGGCGTAGGTTTCACCCTCCGAGCCGGTTTTGGCAACCACGGTCTTGCCCGCTAGGTCCTCATAACCCTTGATGGAGTCATCCGTCTTGGCGATGGCCATCTGGACACCCGACTCAAAGTACGGTTCGGAGAAGTCGTAGATGGCTTTGCGATCATCGGTGATCGACATGCCAGCGATGACACCGTCAACCTGATTAGAGCTCAGGGCCGCCAGTGCCGCGCTGAACCCCAGGGACTTGATATCAACGCTGAAGCCCTGGTCCTTGGCGATGGCCTGCAGCAGATCCATATCAATACCAACGAGCTCGCCGTTAGCCCTGAACTCGAAGGGAGCGAAGGTGGTATCTGTGCCGATGACGAAGTTTTTACCTTCGACGTTGCTGTCTGAGGGCTGGGCCATTGCGGCGCCAGCGCCGCCGAGCAGCACAAACACACCCGCCAGCCCGGCAATCACCGCCCGAAGCAAGGCCCTTGGGGCCCGTGTCTTTCTGGACTCTGTCAAGGGTCGTTCATCTCCTTAGTGTGGGATCCGCCCACGTCCTGTGGCGGTGTTATAACGCTTCATAGCCTAGAGGCTCGGGCGTGGCGGCGATAGCATCTGAAATGGTAGATCATGCGCTGTCGCTTAGAGACCTTATCGCAGGGCTGAATCCACCTCCAACCTCCTAGTAGCTCACAGCGCTTGGTACACCCTACCCATGGCCCCGGCAGGGGTTGAGAAGCCTCCTGGCGGCTGCACCACATAACACCAACCGACCCAATATCTCGGGGTTGCCGGGGTATGGATCGCGGCGCTTCGAAGACCTTGGATCCTCACCTGCGTTTGCCCTATTCGCCGGTGGTGTGTCTGCACATCCGGCGAGCGCGAGCCGTGGTTATCCCGTGCCTATCCCGGCTAACCAGTCATTGAGGTGTAATTCGAGCGTGGAGATCAATTGGTGCTGGGGCAAGGAGCGCGGGGGCTGCTGTTCACCGAGCCGTTGATTTCTGGTCGCCGAGGTGGGGTTTGCTCGAATTATGGATACTCCCACCTCACGCCGGACCCTGCTCAAGGGTGCCGCAGCTTTCTCTGCCCTTGCCGCCACCTCATTCTCGGTGCCCGCAGCATTCGCCGCTCCGCAATCGGGCGCTGGCTCACTGATTTCTCGCCGCCTGACGTTGCCCTCGGGCATCTCCACCGGGGATGTTTCCACTAATTCCGCAGTGCTGTGGTCCCGGGCCTCCGATCAGGGGCGCCTGCACGCCATCCTGCGGGCAGCCGACCAACAGGGCAATCCGCTCAAGGGCCGATTTGCCCGCACGGTGAAGCTCTCGGGCTCCCAGGCACACGCGGGAACCGACTTCACCGCCAAGATCAACGCGCGCGGTTTGCCCGCGGGAACTCGCTTTGAGATGGAGCTGTTCTTTGAGGACGAATCCGGTCGCCGTGGGGAAAGTGGCCGGGGTTCCTTCATCACCGCCCCGGCGCAGGGCAAGGGACGGAATAAAGAGTCAGCGGCACAGAGTTTTGTCTGGACCGCCGATACCGCGGGACAGGGGTACGGCATTAATGAGGAAATCGGTGGAATGCGCGGTTATGCCGCCATGGCAGCCACCAAGCCCGACTTCTTCATCCACTCGGGTGACACCATCTACGCCGATGGGCCCATGTCGGCGGAAATGCGCGAGCCCGATGGAAATATCTGGCACAACGTGATGACCGAGGAAGTCTCCAAGGTGGCAGAAACGCTCAACGAATACCGTGGGCGCCATCGCTACAACATGATGGATGTTAATTTGCGTGCCATGTATGCGCAGGTACCGGTCATTGCGCAATGGGATGACCACGAGACGGTGAATAACTGGTACCCCGGAGAAATTCTTGAGGACCCCCGTTATACGGTGCGTGAGGTGGATACGCTTGCTGCCCGCGGTCGGCAGGCCTGGCAGGAATATATGCCCATTGCCGACGCGCGTGCCCTGCGCCCGGGCACGGGTTTTGAAGCCTCCCGCATCTACCGTCAGATCAGGCGCGGCCCGCACCTGGACGTTTTTGCCCTCGACATGCGCTCATATAAGGGCAAGAACACTTCCGGATTGGAGGCCGCGGAGACGGCGCTGCTCGGTGAGGAACAGCTGGATTGGCTCATTTCCTCGCTGCGCGCCTCGGAAGCCACGTGGAAGGTCATCGGTAATGACCTGCCACTGGGGCTGATTGTCCCCGATGGCCAGGCCCAAGAGTCGATCTCCAACGCCGAGAACGGTGCCCCGCTAGGTCGGGAGCTGGAACTGGCTCGATTGCTCGCTGCGATCAAGAAGTACGGGATCAAAAACGTGGTCTTCCTGACCGGAGACGTGCACTACTGCGCTGCCCATCACTACTCCCCGGAGCGGGCAGCCTTCACGGACTTCAACCCGTTCTGGGAATTTGTTGCCGGTCCCATCAATGCAGGGTCCTTCGGTCCTAATACGCTCGATGGCACGTTCGGCCCCAAGGTCGAGTTCCAGCAGGCAGGTCCCCCGCTGGGTTCCCCGCGCTCCGGTGATCACCAGTACTTTGGCCACGTTGATGTTGCCGGGGATGGATCGGAGTTCACCGTGAAGCTGATCAACGCCAATGGCGCCGTGCAGTACACCAAGACGCTGACCCCGCAGCGCTAAGCTCCCCTCCCAGGTATTACCCGCACACCCCAGCTCGGCAACGCGGTCTCTCCGGATAGCTCCGGAGGGCCGCCTTGTTGTGTTGGCAGCCCAGACGCGGCCCAGCGCCACATGATGTTGTCCGCGTTGGGCGAAGCCATGGGCGCATACGCGCAGTTTTCCGATTGAATGGAACCATGAGCCACGTCGATTCCGCACCCGCTGCCCCGCAGACCCCCAAGATTCCTACCCTCAGGACACACCACGGGGATACCTTCACCGATCACTACGAATGGTTGCGTGAAAAGGAAGACCCCACGGTGGTAGCGCATCTTGAGGCGGAGAACGCCTACGCCGAGGCGGTGACGGCCAACCAGGCTTCCCTGCGCGAAGCGATCTTCAACGAGATCAAGGCTCGCACCGTGGAAACCGATCTGTCGGTTCCTGCCCGTAAGCGCGGCTGGTGGTACTTCACGCGCACCGCCGAAGGCTCGCAATATGCCATCCAATGCCGCGTCGCCGCCACCGATACCGGTGATCTTGAAGTGGACTGGACCCCACCGGCCATTGAGGCAGGAATCGAGATCGAGGGCGAACAGGTGCTCCTTGATGGAAACAAAGAGGCGGCGGGCAAGCCCTTCTTCTCCTTGGGCGGCATGGCCGTGAGCGAAGACGGCACGCTGCTGGCCTATGCACAGGACAATGCCGGGGATGAGCGTTTCACTCTGCGCATCAAGAACCTGACCACCGGTGAACTGCTGACCGACACAATCGAAAATGTGTTCTATGGTCTGGCGTTCTCCCCCGACGGGACGCGCGTCTACTACACCGTGGTGGATGACTCCTGGCGCCCCCACCAGATCAAGGCACACACCCTGGGCACCGATCCGGACACCGACACCGTGATCTATCAGGAAGATGACCCGGGCATGTGGCTGGGCTTTGACCTCTCGGCCGACCGCACCGAACTGTTGATTTCGATCGGCAACTCCGAATACTCCGAGACGCTCACCCTCGATTTGCTCAACGAGTCGGCCCAGCCCGTCATGCTCATTTCGCGTGAGCACAAGATCCTGCACACCGTGGATCCGGTCACTTTGGATGCCGAGCGCTGCTACGTGATTACCCATGACCGCGATGCGCTGAACAATATGGTCTCGCTGCTGCGCGCCGACCAACTGACTCTGCCCTATGCGCAGCAGCGCTGGGACACGGTGATTGAACATCGGGACACCGTCAAGGTGGAGGGCACCGCATCCACCGCCACCCACCTGATCATCGCCGTCCGCAAGGACACCACCGAACGCATCGCGATCCTCCCGCTGGCGAATCTGGGCACCCCGGAGCAGCAGGAACCGGTGGAACCCTCCTTCGACGAGGAGCTCTACACCGCCGGCTTAGCCAACGCCGAACTTGATGCGCCGATGATCCGCCTGTCCTACACCTCCGACTTCACCCCCGCGCGAGTGTATGACTACACGCTGGCCGACGGAACGCTGACCCTGCGCAAGCAGACCCAGGTCAATGACTACGATCCGAGCCATTACCTCGCGACCCGCGAATGGGCCACCGCGGGCGACGGCACGAAGATTCCGCTCACCATCCTGCGCCGCAAGGATGTCACCAAGACAACGCCGCAGCCGGTGCTGATTTACGGATACGGCAGCTACGAGGCGTCGATGGATCCGGGCTTCGGCATCCCTCGGTTATCGCTGTTGGACCGTGGCGTCGTCTTTGTCATCGCCCACGTACGCGGTGGTGGTGAGCTCGGCCGCGCCTGGTACCTCGATGGCAAAAAACTGACCAAGAAAAACACGTTTACCGACTTTGTGGACGCCACCACCTACCTCATCGATTCCGGCTGGGCCGATCCAGCGCGCATTGTCGCCCTGGGCGGATCGGCCGGCGGACTGTTGATGGGTGCGATCGCCAACCTCGCCCCACAGCTCTACTCCGGGATCATCGCCCAGGTCCCTTTGTTGACGCACTGACCTCCATCCTGGATCCGGAGCTGCCGCTCTCCGCCCTGGAATGGGAGGAGTGGGGCAATCCCATCGAAGATGCGGACGTCTACGCCTACATGAAGTCCTATAGCCCGTATGAGAACGTGGCCGCCCTGCCGTACCCGAAGATTGCAGCCGTCACCTCGCTGAACGACACCCGCGTGCTTTACGTCGAGCCGGCAAAATGGGTAGCAAAACTGCGTGAGGAAACCACCGGCACCGCCCCCATCGTGATGAAGATCGAAATGGATGGCGGGCATGGCGGTGCCTCCGGACGCTATGAAGGCTGGAAGACCCGCGCCTGGGACTACGCCTTCGCTCTTGACACCCTGGGCCTAAACCCCGAAGGCGCATGAGTACACCGCACATCAGCCGCTCCCGAAGCGCGGGGTTCACCACGAACCCCGCGTTCCGGGCACTGCTCACCGCGTCTTCGGATGCCACCGGTGCGGACCTCGACGCTCTTTTCGACGAGATCAAGGATCTGGACCTGCTCGTGGTGCTCGATGCGGCGGGGGAACCCTCCGCGCTGGCCGTGTACCGGCGGATCAGTGCCTTCGCGGTGGAAATCGAGTACCTCGCCGTGGCCCCGCACGTGCGGCACCAGGGGGTGGCCACCGCCCTGGCGCGCCGGATCCAAGAGAACGAGGCGGCCATGGTCATCGCGCGCACCGACGACGACGCCATCGGCTTCTACCGGGCCGCCGGCTTCCAGATCAGCGATTCGCCATCCGATCCCCGCTGGCCGGATCGCCGCCGCTACCTCTGCGTACTGCCCCACCTTCCGCTGCTGCGTCACCCGGTAACAGATGACGGACCCGTGGAGTGGATCCAGGGGGAACCGGCCCCGGCGCCGGTAGTGGTGCATCCACCGTCGGCATCCTGGTCGCAAGATTTTGCAGCGCTCGCCGAACGCATCGGAACGGCACTGGGGTCGCGGGCACTAGCCATTGAACATCTGGGATCTACCTCGGTGCCCGGATTGCCGGCCAAACCGGTGATTGATGTGGTGCTCAGCGTCGCGGATCCCGGGTCCGAAGCCGACTACGTTGACGCGTTGATTGCCGCCGGCTTCGTCTTCCGGCTGCGTGAATCCGGATGGTATGGTCACCGATTGTTTGTTGCCGGGCCCGGCGAGCAGGCGGCGAATATTCATATTTTTGCTATCGGCTCCCCGGAGACCGCCAGAATGCGACTGTTCCGCGATTGGTTATCTACCCATGGAACCGACCGCGAGGCCTATGCGCGGATCAAGCTGGCCAGTGCCGCGCTCATTAATGAGAGTGGCGGCGGGATGGGACTGGTGATGGACTATAACCGAGACAAGGAACCGTTTATCCGTGAGCTCTATCAACGGATCCTTCGGAATGATTCGAGTGAGGATTAAGCACCGGCGTAGCTTCAGCGTAGAGCGGTGCGCACCGAAGTTCACCGGCTTCGACGGGCACCGCTCCTTGGTCCGGTACTAACCATGATGGTGTTGTAACCGATGCGAAGAATCGATACTCGGCTTCATAGCCAACACGGTGGCTATCACGGCAATGCCGCCCCCAATCCAAGCCGTTATTGCGGGGATATTGGATCCGGCAAAATTGCCCAGCCACGGCAGGATAATCGCGATGCCCGCCGCCAAGAGTTGCCCAATTTCTATGCCATAGAGGTTGGGTCCGGCCAGATTGATCATCCCGACCACAAATAGCAAGGCACCGGCGGTGATGAGCATGGGCACCGAATCCCCCATGGCGGCGGACCACAGGGGTGTTAGCGCCATGATCAAGCCAACAACCACGACTGTCCAATCTTCCCAACGTCTCCAACCACGCATTGGTTTCAGCCCCTTTGAGTGTCACGATGTGCTTCGTTAGTTTCAGTCTGCCGCCGCAGACGGCTCGCCGGTAGGGACTTTCGTCCCTGCCGGCGAGCTCGATTCCGACGGTCACGACCAAGGATCGGGGTTGGACACTCCATGCTGTGCAGAGAAATTAAGTCACGTCTTGTTCCCCGAAAATTCGGCATTGCGGGTCCTTCGTCTTGACTTATCTCACATTTCAGGATTACCTAATGATCGTTCGGTAAATAATTGAGAGGTCTTCTATGAGCGACACTGGCGTCGATGCACAACCGATGCATCCCATCTTGCGTAACGATAATGCGGCCAAATGGTTGGGCATCGAGGTGCTGAAGGTTTCCGAGGGGCGGGCCACCATCTCCATGACTCTGCGCCCAGAAATGCTCAACGGGTTCGGGATCGCTCACGGCGGGATGATCTTTGCCCTCGCCGATACGGCCTTCGCCATGGCCTGCAACTCGCACCTCGGCTCGACCGACACCATCACCGTGGCCGCCGGTGTTGATATCAACTTCCTCAAGCCCGGGATCCCGGGCCGCACACTGACCGCAGTGGCAGAACGTCGCCAGCAAACCGGACGCAGCGGCATCTACGACATCCAGGTCCTTCAAAGCGTCCCGGATGCCGACGACGAGGTGCTGGCAGAATTCCGCGGCCGTTCCCGCACCATTCCCAAGCCCTCCGCAGCCGCGCCAAAACTTTAAACTCCGCCCCCTCTCCACTTCGCACGTAAGGTCACATGATGAACCAGCCATCCGCTCGGGTCGAACTGCCTAATCCGTTGGATCCCGAAGAAACCATGAGTCGCGATCAGATCGAATCGATCCAGCTCACTCGCCTGCAGGACACGCTGGCCTACGCCTACGACCGTGTCCCGTTGTACAAGGAAAAGTACGACACGGCCGGCGTGCACCCGAGCGATTTGAAGGAACTGGCCGACCTTGCCAAGTTCCCCTTTACCGAAAAAGAAGACCTTCGCAAGACCTACCCGTTTGGCATGTTCGCCGTCCCGCAGCACGAGGTCGCCCGCATCCATGCCTCCTCCGGCACCACGGGGCGAGCCACGGTGGTCGGCTACACCCAACAGGATTTGGATGACTGGGCCAAGTTGGGCGCTCGCTGCCTGCGCATCGCCGGTGTTAAGCCCGGATGGAAGGTTCACAACGCCTACGGCTACGGTCTGTTCACCGGCGGACTGGGTGCTCACGCCGCGGCCGAGCGCCTGGGCACCACGGTGATCCCGATGTCCGGCGGACAGACCGAGAAGCAAATCACGCTCATTCAGGACTTCGAGCCCGACGCCATCTTGTGCACGCCGACCTATCTGCTGACGATCGGCGATGCGATGAAGCGCGCCGGATTGGATCCGCGTAAAACCTCGTTGAAGACCGCCGTACTTGGCGCCGAACCCTGGACGCAGGAAATGCGTCACGAACTCGAGGTCATGTTCAACATCGACGCCTGCGACATCTACGGATTATCCGAAGTGATGGGCCCGGGTGTCGCCGGGGAATCAAATCAAACCAAGGACGGCAGCCACATCTGGGAGGATCATTTCCGCCCGGAGATCATTGATGCCTTTGACCCGACCAAGGTCCTGGGCGACGGGGAGCACGGTGAGTTGGTCTTCACCTCGCTCACCAAGCAAGCGCTGCCGATCATCCGCTACCGCACCCACGACCTCACGCGGTTGCTGCCCGGCTCCGCACGCCCGGGCCATCGCCGCATGGGACGTATCACCGGGCGCAGCGACGACATGATCATCCTGCGCGGGGTTAATCTCTTCCCCTCGCAGATCGAAGAGATCGCTCTGCGGATTGAGGGTCTCTCCCCGCACTTCCAGCTGGAGATCACCCGCCCCGGGCGCATGGACCAACTTGCCGTGCGCATTGAGCGTCGCGAGGAATGCAGCACCGAGCGGGCCCAGGTAGCTGCCAAGGAACTTGCCACTCAAATCAAGATCCATGTGGGTTCCTCCTGCGCCATCGACGTCGTGGAGCCGGGCACACTAGCGCGCTCCTCGGGCAAGCTGCGCCGCATCTACGATCTGCGCAATAAATAGCGCAGCGGACACCAACATGTGTGGGCGGGAGATGGGTCACCGTTTCCCGCCCCTTGGTTTCTCACCCACCGCCATTTTCCGACCGACCGATCGTGAGAGAATGAGCCATTATGACTGTCAGCGTTAATAACTCTTCACCGACCAAGCGGGGACGTCCCGGATACGACCAGGACTCCGTGCTCTCCATCGCCGTGGAGCTATTCAACAAGCATGGCTTTGATGCCACTTCAATGGGCAAGCTCGCGGAGAGCCTGGGCATCAGCAAGTCCGCCATCTACCACCATGTTCCCTCCAAGGGTGACCTGCTGCGCTTGGCCCTCGATGAGGCGCTGATTCCCCTAGAGGCCATCGTCGAGGACGAGCGTGCCACCGTTGGCACCGCGGAAGAGCGCCTGAAGTTCTTCCTCCGCTCCACGATTCAGGTCCTCGTTAAACGTCAGAGGTACGTGACGCTGCTGCTTCGACTGCGCGGCAATACCGAGATTGAACGTGATGCCCTGGAACGCCGCCGCGCGGTGGACCGCCGGGTATCGGACCTTGTGGTCCAGGCCCAGCAAGAGGGCTCCCTGCGAAGCGACATCGATGCGCGCACCACCACGCGCCTACTCTTTGGCACCATCAACTCGCTGGTCGAGTGGTTCAGGGAAGATGGAAACGTCACAGCCGAACAGGTCGAAGAGCACGCCATCACCATGATGTTTGATGGATTACACAGGAACACGAAATAGGGTACGTCTCAGCAAGTCGCGCTACGATCAGTAGCTGAGGCAGCACAACGCACCCCCACCGTTTTTCTTTGTGAATAGGCAGTCATTCTTCGTGGACGTAATTTTTTACAATCTTTTTTCTCAGGCACCCGGGACCGATTCCGGCACTCAGGTAGCACTCTTTGCGATTTCGACCCTGCTCAGCTGCATTGCTCTGGTGGTGCTGGCCCGAGGCAATGATCTCGGCTGGTGGGCCCAGATTCTGGCGATCTTCGCTGGCCCATTGGTGATCGCGCTGCAGTACGAAGCCTCGTTACTGTTCTACGCGGTGCCGGCATTGCTCGCTGCGGCCTTCGGTCTCTGGCGGTTCTCCCGCTTTGAAGCGTCGGGGAAGTTTGGCCGCAAGGTCATCGTCCAAGGATTCAGCATCAAGTCGCTGCTGATCGGCCTAGCCTTCGTCGTCATCTTCACCGCCCTGCGCATGGGCCGCATGCTGACCGAAGGATTTATCTTCGGCGACGGAAACGCTTCGATCTGGATGTCGTTTATCGCCGAGGCAACTCTGGTGGTTGCCTTCATCGGCATCGCCTGCGGATACCGCTGGGCGTGGTTGGCTGCCACCGTTGCTGGCATCGTTTATGTCGCGGTGCTCTTCGGCAACAATCCGGCGCTCGCACTGCTGGGGCTCAACGTCTTCCAGGCTTTGGTCGGCATCTACGGTTGGATTTCCTGGCGCTCCCTGCCCGTGGCCGGTAGCGCGGATACTGCCGCCGCAGCAGACGTGAAGTACCCGCCGAGCCCGTACTCCGCTTAGCCAAGAACCTCGGCCACAACGTCGAATCTAGGGACCCCAGCCATTGGCGCTGGGGTCCCTAGTTGTATGGCGCTACGCTGACATGTTCACGATCTCGAGCGCGGTGATCTGAGGTGCTGGATCGGTACGTAGTCGTGCGAGCGTCTGCACGTCAAAGCGCACAGGCTCCCCCATTTCGTTGAGGTACATGAGCTTTTCTCGCTCCAGCCCTTCAACGAGGAAGCCGGCCGCCATCGCCACCCTCCCCGATACGGGGTTGTTGGTGCGGTGAGCCAATTCCAGACGGTGCAGGCCTAGGGTCTCGAAGCAGTGCTCGGCCAGCGTCGCTAGCGCCGCCGAAGCCAGACCCTTTCCTCGCCCAAGAGGTGAGACCCAATAGGAGATCCACGCAGTTTGGTGACGCCGATCAATGGCACCCGCCATGACATGGCCCAATGCCATTCCGCCGCAGTCGATGGCAAAGGCCGCAACGTGGGAGCCATCGGGTTCGAGCCAGGGTGCCAGCCAACGTCTGGCCGCCTCCTCACCGTTGATGGGTTCGGCAGCCTGTGCGGCCATGTCATCGGCGTCAAAAGCGGCGATGACTGCCTGAACGTCGGCGGCCGAGTCCGTCCAGGGACGCAAGCGGGCACCTGTTGCGGGTTTCTCTTCCATGCTCATGAAACCACCCTAGCCGCGGAATTTTGCCGCGGCCTCCTCACTCATGCTCAACAACGCCGACGGGCAACAAACAGGCCGCACCCCCCGCCGTGGTCGCCGTTAAAAAATCGCACCGGGGCATCCATGCCAGAGTGCGGGCAAGCAAATCGGGAGATTTCGCGATGAAAACAAGTCATTGTGATCAACGACCCAATATGACAGAAGCGTTTCGTCCCATAATGCTGGCTTGTGGCGCGCATCATGTACATTTGCTGAAACTTGAGAATTCGTTCGACACTGTGCGGCACAACGTAGTACCGCACACTGCAACACTTGTCCCGCACTCCACGGAGACAGCAAGGAGCACACGCCATGAGCGCCCAAACGCTAGAAGTACAGACCGACGCCCAGAATACGGCCAAGAAATCTGCCGGCCACATCATTGTGGACACCCTGGTGGCCCATGGTGTCGAGCGCACCTACGTGATTCCGGGGGAAAGCTACCTCGAGGTTCTCGATGGGCTGCACCATTCCCCCATCGAAACCATCGTCTGCCGCCACGAGGGCGGCGCCGCCTACATGGCCGAGGCCGACGGCAAGATGCACCAGCGCCCCGGCATCGCCATGGTGACCCGCGGACCCGGCGCGGCCAACGCCCACGTGGGTCTGCACACCGCATGGCAGGACTCGACGCCGATGGTCCTCTTTGTCGGCCTGATCCCCTTCGCCCACCGTGACCGCGAGGCCTTCCAAGAATTCGACATCAAGGGCTGGTTTGATACCGGCGCCAAGCGCGTGATGGTTCTTGACCACCCGGAACGCGCCTCGGAGATTGTTGCCGAGGCCATGTTCGCCGCCATGAGCGGTCGCCCGGGCCCCGTCGTTGTTGGCCTCCCCGAAGACATCATTCGCGAAATGGTCGATTCCACCTTGCACCCGGTCATCCCCGTGGCCACCGGCGGCATGACGGTTACCGACTGGAAGCAGCTCAAGGCCGCCCTGGAAGAATCCACCAAGCCGCTGTTTGTACTGGGCGGCAATGACTGGACCCAGGAAGGCACCACCGCACTGACCTCGTGGCTCGAAGAGCACCACTTGCCCGCGGCCGTCGAGTGGCGTTGCGAAGGAACCATCCCCTTTAGCTCCCCGTCCTATGTTGGCCCGATCGGCTATGGCCGTCCGAAGCCCACCTATGACCTACTCGAGGAAACCGATCTGCTGGTCTTCGTGGGCACCGTCCCGGGAGATGTGATCACCGATGGTTTCTTGGTGCGTCAGGATTGGTCCAAGAAGAACTTCTTGGTCACCATCGACCCGTCGCTGCGCGGTCGTTCGGGCCCGGTGTCACACCAGATCGTTTCCAAGCCCGACGTTTTCGTGCGCGACCTGGTCATGATGGATCTGGCCGACAAACCGGAATGGAAGTCCTTCACCGATCGCATGCGCGGCGAGCAGGAAAAGTTTGCCGTATTGCCCTCCGCCGCTCCCACCGATGGCCAGGCACGCATGGACACCATGATGGCCAACCTAGTGACCGGCCTACCGCACGACGCCATGATCACCCTGGGTGCCGGCGAGCACACGAACTGGGCACACCGCTACTTCCCGACCGAGGTCTACGCGGCCATGATTTCGGCACGAAACGGTTCCATGGGCTACTCGGTGCCCTCGGCCATTGCCGCTTCACTGAACTTCCCGGGCCGCCGCGTCGTTACGATTGCCGGTGACGGTGAGTTCCTCATGAACGGCCAGGAATTGGCCACCGCCGCACAGTACGGTGCCACCCCGCTGGTCATCGTGATGGACAACCAGGAATACGGCACCATCCGTACCCACCAGGAACGCCACTACCCCGAACGCATTTCCGGTACCCAGCTCAAGAACCCCGACTTCGCCCTGATGGCCCAGGCCTTTGGTGGATTCGGGGTTCGCGTCGAGAAAGACAGCGACATCCCGGCAGCACTGCAGGCGGCCCTTGAAGCGATTGATGAGAAGGGCCAGTTCGCCCTCATCCACCTGATCGTGGAACAGCGCGTCAAGGCCTACTAGGCTCGCTGCGCTCATTTTGCGAAGGCCCATCTCCCCCACCGATTTCTATGAAAGCGGGCTGGGTGAGATGGGCCTTCGCGTTTTTTGTCTCTGATGGTTCTCCTGATCGGAGATGCGGCAGCTTCCCGCCCTCGATAGATGGCTCGAAGATCTGGGCTTCTCGGGCTGCCAGCACCCCAGAACTTGGCTTCTCATGTGGGTCTCATCAATATCGGCAATACTGGTTGTCATGGGATTGGGAAGATGGGGCAAGTGGGCGGCCGGATTGGCTGCCCTTTTGGTGTTGGGGTTCACCGCCTTTTGGGTATCCTCCGAATTATCCAATCCACCGTCGGTAAATCTGGGTCCCGCGATCACGCTCGAGCCTGGCACGGCAACGGCCAGCCCGACGCCTTCGCCGACCCCGGCCTCGCCTTCGCCCTCATCGACTAAGCCCAGCCCATCACCGTCGACCAATTCAGCCACTCCCTCAACTTCCGCAGCGCCTAAAACCACCTCGAAGCCGAAGTCCACCCCCGCGCCCAAGACGACTTCCAAGCCGAAGTCCACGCCATTGCCGACCAAGCGGGCCCCGGTAAAACCGCTTCCGCCCTCCGACGCGGACGACGACGATGACGGCGATGACGATGACGACGGGGATGACGCTGATGATTAGTCTCAAGGATCCCGTTCGGTTGCTGTCTGCTACAAAGAAAAAGGAATGGACCCCGCGCCGCGGATTCTCTGTACGCACCCGTGTGCTGGCCGGCATGCTCGGGTTAATCACGCTAGCCTTCGCAGTCACCGGAACGGTGGTCTACCTCTTGCAGGTTAGCTCCATGGATGCGCGTATTGATGACTCACTCAAGCGCAGCGTGCAGGAATTCCAAGTCCTGACCGATCGAAGCAGCCAGATGGCGACAACCGTCGAACCGCTCACGGCCGAGGCACTGCTGTATGCCGCCATGCAACAGACCTTGCCCGCGAAAAATGAGGGAATGTTGAGTCTGCTTAACGGTTCGGTGCGCTGGACAGCCCCCGAAATTGTGAAGATGCGTCCGGAGAATGACCCCGGGTTCATCGACTGGGCAGTGCATCGGGCCCCAACCGATCGCGTGATGCTTCAGACGGTGCCGACCAGTCAATCCGTCTATCGCGTGGTGAGCATCCCGCTGTCCCTTGAACGTGATGAATCGACTCCCCACCTGTTCTTTGCCTACGACTACACGGCCGAGAAGCGCGCTTTGAATCAGGGCTTCATGATGTACCTGTTGGTCGGGCTCGTCATTCTGCTGGGAGCCGGAGCCGTCGGCTGGCTACTGGTTGGCCGCCTGTTGCGCCCCGTTACGCTATTGCGCGACACCGCCCGGCAGATCTCCGAATCCGATCTGTCCCAGCGCATCGAAGTGGTTGGCCGGGATGATTTGGCTGAGCTCACGATCACCGTCAACGCCATGCTGGACCGCGTTCAAAACGCGATGATCTCCAAACGCCAGCTCCTGGACGATGTTGGCCACGAGCTCCGAACGCCCGTCACCGTGATCCAGGGTCATTTGGAACTGATGGATGTTAATGACCCCCATGATGTTGACCAGGCACGTGAGATCGCGATGGCGGAACTGGACAGAATGTCTTTCCTCATCAATGATCTGGTCACCCTCGCCACCTCCAACAGCGACGGCTTTGTCCAGCTCGCACCCACCAATGTCGGAACCCTGCTCGATGACTTACTGGACAAGGCCCGAACGCTTGGTCAGCGTAATTGGCGCATTGGAAACCGGGTGGAGGCCACCGCCAATCTTGATGCCCAGCGCATCACCCAAGCGATGCTTCAGTTGTGTTCCAACGCGGTGAAATTCTCCACCGTCGGGTCCACAATTACTTTCGGAACTAACATCGCCACCGACCAGCACAACGGATCGGTACTGCGTTTCTGGGTACGCGATGAGGGAATCGGCATAGATGTATCCGACCAAGATCGCATCTTTGAACGGTTCGGACGCGGCCAGAATTCCAAACGAACCGAAGGTTCGGGCCTGGGTTTGAACATTGTCTCGGCCATCGCCGAAGCTCACCGGGGAACCGTTGGGGTCAGCTCGGATGTCGGCATCGGTTCAACCTTCGTCATAGAGATCCCCACAACCTTGCAGAAAGAAGAAGATGAGCCGAATACTGATCATTGAGGACGAAAGTCGGATTAGCTCCTTTGTTGCCAAGGGACTCAAGGCCGCCGGCTATATACCTACGGTGGCCGACACGGGCAAGGAGGGTGGCTATCTGGCCCAAATTGGCGACTTCGAACTCATCATCCTTGATATCGGGCTGCCCGACGAGGACGGATTCTCCGTCCTGTCACGCATTCGAAGCACCAACATTGACACCCCTGTCATCATCCTGACTGCCAGGTCGAGCATCGAGGACACCGTGGCGGGGCTCGAGGGTGGAGCGGATGACTACATGGCTAAGCCATTCCGCTTCGAAGAACTCTTGGCCAGGGTCCGCCTGCGGTTACGTCCGCAGGCCACCGCCATGGAAGACCAAGTGATACGTGTGGGACCACTGGAACTCAATTGTGGCAGCCGCCGCACGCGCTTGAACGGTCAGGAGATTGACCTGTCCGCCAGGGAATTCGGTCTGGCCGAGGCCTTCATGCGGAACCCGGGCCAGGTCCTCAGCCGGGAGCAGCTGCTCTCCCGCGTGTGGGGCTACGACTTTGACCCCGGATCCAACGTAGTGGACGTCTACGTGCGCTATCTGCGCAACAAATTGGGCGCAGAATGGTTCACCACGGTTCGGGGTATGGGTTATCGCTTCGAGGACCCTTCCTAAAAAGGCTCCTCATCCCGGTGGCATGATCCGCTGATCACCGACGGATCATCCCAAAATGACGACTGCGATGACCCAACATGGAGGTTGGGTCATCGCGCCAGCAATTGAATTATCCCGAGAATGATGTCTTGCGCAAACGGCAGATCGATTCCCCATTAGTCAATCTTGCGGAGCCCGATCGTCAAGGCTTTCACGCAACATTCGCAGGTTTCTTGAGGAGTACTTCAGTCGCTCAAAGAAGCCAAGGCCTACAAGAAGTGGATGCCCTTTCCATAAAATTCCCGGAGCTAAGAGCGCGCCGGCAATCCCTGAAATTCCAAACAGCGTCGACTGGTTTGAATTCAGTGCAGGAATAAGGTTGATGAAGTAGATGCACGCTAGTAGAACTACCGTTGCTGCGATCATTGGCAGCAAGCGGAATTTGGGGATCTGAGTGCTTGTCCAGAGCATGCCTACGGACAGCCCAACGATTATTATCAAGGCGTAGCTCATGCAGTCACCCTACCCTTTGGCATGCTCGTCCATCCGCTAAACCGTTCCGGGCCATGCGTTCACACGCGTCAGGCCAGAGTTCGGTGCTGACGTTTGGCGGGTACGTCCTTGACTCTAGTCGCTAGGCAGCGCTGGCTGCCGATGGGGCGGATTTCGGCGAAACAGGTGACTGTGCAGAAACGGGAGATACCGGTGACTGTGCAGAAACCGGCGACACCGGCGAAACAGCGGACTTTGCAGAAACCGGCGACACCGCAGTCTGGGCCGACACCGGAGACGTCGCTGATTTCGCAGATACGGCCGACGGTGCGGAGGTTTCCGCCGCGGCGGTCATTTGTCCTGAGGCCGAGGAATCCTGCTGTATTGACTGCTCGTGGACAACCACCGACTCTTTGACGGGAACTGCTGGCTGGGCGACGGCGGCACCGGCTCCGATAGCAACTACGCCCAGCGCTCCGGTAATGGACCAAAATGTGCGTGACTTCTTCATGGTGTCTAACCCTTCATTCGTGGCGATGTTCTTCTTCTGTTTCCATCATGGCCAATGAATATGAGGTGAAAGGGAGAGCCGAATGAGAAGCTTCTCATCTTGCTCGCTAGCTGGCCCGAACCAAGAAATCCTCGGCTAGTTTCAAGCGATCCATGGCTACGCCGTGCCAGTCGGGATTCGTTTCATCACGGGCGCCTGCCACGAGGGACAAGACCACGCACCCCGCTCGGGCATACAACCCCTGCGCTGCTATGCCACGAGATTCCAGCTCCCGCCCAAAGAATTGGGCATAGCGCTCCAGGTAATCGTCCACCAGTTTGTAACGCGCGTCCAAGCTGGGCAGGACCGCCAGATGACCGAGAAAGCAGGCTAGATCATCAACGAGATAGCCTGGGCCGGCCGAGTCGATGTCCAAGAGCCCCGAAATCTGTCCGCTCGTGACAAAGATATTGGCCTCATAAAAATCCCCATGGCTGGGCACTAGTTTTCCGCGGTTCGCGGTTTTTAGGACCATGGCCAGTTCTTGACTCAGGGCACCGATGCGCGCCGCCTGATCGGGCACGGCGGTTTGCGCAGCATGGCCGTACCAATCCATGCGGTCCGACCAAGCCGGCCGAGCGGGAAATTCCATGAGTGCTACCGGTAGTGAGTCAAGCAGCTCGATGATGCGTTGCGGGTCCAACGGCAGGTCGGTCGCTGCCATCAGGTCTTCGGCCAGCGGCACCCCATTGGCCCGATGAAAAGCCACAACGCCCTGCACCGGCGGCCCAACGGGTCGAGATGCCGGGATTCCGGCACGCAGTAGTGTCAAGTGCTTGTCGTAGAGAAGCTGTGCGTCCTTGCGCAGGACCTTGAGAAACAGGTCGTGTCCGTCATCGAAGTGCGCCAGCAGGACCGCCCGGCGCAGGGGGCGGTAAGCCAAGGTCTGCAGCTTCGACAGGGACTGCCCGTTACCCCAGTTCGCTTCGACCAGTTCTGGGGTAGTGGCCAGCGCCAGACCGGGCAGCAGCGGGTCCGCTGGATGCAACCAGATGATGACGGTTCCCCGCCCGCTGTCCAGTTGTACGGTGCCGGCGGGTACGGAACTGAGGGTTTCTGCGGTGGCCCCAAGGTAGAGACTTGTTAAGCCGTTCGTGGCTGTGAAGACCCCCGAGACCCCGGCTCCGGGCCGGTGGTGTAGTTCCGCGAGGGTGACGGTGGCTTCGTCGAGGCCCATGGGACGGACCACGTCGGTCAGGATTTCGGTGAACTCGACGGATTCGAAGAAGTCGATCTGCTCGCGTTCGGTCCACGAGGTAGCTTCGTGAAGCGCTGGTGAATTCATTTACCCTCGTTCCTGGTGCCAACGGTCGGTGCGCTTGGTACGCGAACCGTGTGCATCCGTGTTCTCTGCCGTTACCCTCTCACATCCGACACACCAGCGGACACGGCGAGCAGTGCGGGCGCGTCGCGTTGGCTGATCCGGGAACAACAAAGGCTGGCCGCGCGCACTCCAGAGGGGTGCTGGCGGCCAGCCACCGTTGTTGTTCGCCGAGGTGAGCGGCCAGGTGCCTAGGCCCAGTTGGCGTAGGTGGTGTTTTCCTTCTCCACGAGGGTCAACACATCGTAGGTAGCCACGATCTCGCCGTCCTGGTTGTTGATCACGGCATCCCAGGCAACCTCTCCGTATTCGTCGGTCACTCGCGGCGTGATCTTCTTGGCCGTTAGCGTGACCCGGATGGAGTCTCCATCCGGCACCGGGGTGATGAACCGCAGGTTCTCCAGGCCGTAGTTGGCCAGCACGGGTCCCGGTGCTGGCTGGACAAAGAGTCCCGCCGCCCACGAGACCAAGAGGTAGCCGTGGGCCACGATGCCCGGGAAGAACGGATTGGCTTCAGCGGCGGCACGGTCGGTGTGCGCGTAAAAAGTGTCACCGGTTTCGTTGGCAAATGCGGTGATTTCTTCCAGGCTGACCACACGCAGCGGCGAGGCGAAGGCATCTCCGATCCGTAGTTCGGCCAACGACTTACGGAAGGGGTGAATGGCACCCTCGACGGCGCCAAACGCAGCATCCCCAGCGATCACTCGATCGGCACCGGTGTGCCAGATACCGGTGACGGCGGTAAGCATGTTGGGCGAGCCCTGGATGGCGGTGCGCTGCATGTGGTGCTTGACCGAGCGGATGCCGCCGAGTTCCTCGCCGCCGCCGGCGCGGCCCGGGCCACCATGAACCAGATGCGGAACCGGGGAGCCGTGGCCGGTGGAGCTGCGCGCGGTTTCACGGTTAAGCATGTGGACGCGGCCGTGGTGCGAGGCAATGCCGGTGGTGAGGACGCGCGCGCTATCGGGGTCATTGGTGCACACGGTGGCCACCAGAGATCCCGAGCCCTTGGCGGCCAGGCGGATGGCATCCTCGAGGTCCGAATAACCAATGACCGAGGACACCGGTCCGAATGCTTCGAGGCTGTGGACCGCTTCGTTTTCCACGTCGTCCCAGGTCAACAGCAGTGGAGACATGAACGCTCCCGCATCCACCGTCTTTTCCTCGCCCTGCGTGGTGCGGACCACCGGGGCGTCGAGAGTGCCGTAGGCGATTTCGCCGCCGGCTGCGATCATGGCTTCGACTGCGGCTCGCACGTCTCGCAACTGCTCCAATGACGCCAAGGCCCCCATGGTGACTCCCTCCGCGCGCGGATCACCAATCACCACCCGCTCCTTGAGGCGATCACCCACCGCCTTGACCACGTCGTCAACCAGCGCTGCTGGCACAATGTTGCGGCGGATGGCCGTGCACTTCTGACCGGCCTTGGAGGTCATCTCCGTGGTGACGGCCTTAACGAAGGCGTCGAATTCCGGGGTGCCAACCACCGCGTCGGGACCCAAGATGGCGGCGTTAAGCGAGTCCGTTTCGGCCGTGAAGCGCACTCCCCCATCAATGACGTTGGTGTGGGATTTCAAGGCGGACGCTGTGGAGGCGGATCCGGTGAACGAGAGCATATCGCGGTAGTCCAGCACGTCAAGCAGCGTGCGCGCGGATCCGGAGATTAGTTGGAGCGAGCCCTCGGGCAGGATTCCTGACTCAACGATCAGGCGGACGGCGGCCTCGGCGACATAGCCGGTGGGTGTGGCTGGCTTGGCAATGGTCGGCACCCCGGCGATAAAGGCGGGTGCGAACTTCTCGAGCATGCCCCAGACCGGGAAGTTGAAGGCATTAATTTGGGCAGCGACCCCGGGGATGCGGGTGTAGATGTGTTCGCCGGCGAAGGATCCGTCGCGGGAGAGCACCTCCATGGGCCCGTCGAGGATGACGTTGGAGTTTGGAAGTTCGCGTCGTCCCTTAGAGGAGAAGGTGAACAGCACGCCGATGCCGCCGTCGATGTCGACCATCGAGTCAAATTTGGTGGCTCCGGTTTGGTAGGAGAGTTTATAGAGCTCTTCGCGACGTTCGTTGAGGAACTGCGCCAACTCCTTGAGCTTTAGGGCTCGTTCGTGGAGGCTGAGTTTGCCCAGTTCTCGCTGGCCGACGGTGCGACCGTAGTCAACCACTGCTGCTAAATCAAGCCCGTCACTGTTGACCGTTACCAGCGCCGATCCGGTATTGGCGTCGAGGACAGCGGTGCCGCCGGTGATCTCGGTGGGGGTCCACCACGAGTTTTGAATGAAGCTGGGAACCAGTGGAGCCATGGGAGTTGTCGTCATCGACGAAATCCTTCCTGAACGATCGGTCAGTATTAGCAACCACAGTACAGTATGAGTTGAAACACCACGAGCCTCGGACTTGATCCAGCCCCAACCTTCAGGAGAAGTACAGCATGGACGCAGTGCAACCAACCGCACCTACCGCAGCATCCTCCATTGATGGAGTCTGGCAAATTGCCCTCGGTGAATTGGATATCAAAATGGGCATCAAAATCATCGAGGAATCGGTTGAGCGCGTGGTCGCCACGATGCCAGTGGAGGGAAATCGTCAGTCCTTCGGACTGCTGCACGGAGGCGCATCGCTGGCAGTGGGTGAAGCCGTGGGTTCCTGGGCTGCGGTGAAACACGCTTCAACCATGGGGAAATCGGCGGTGGGCGTTGATGTGTCGGCAACTCATCACAAGAGTGCCCGCAGCGGTCTGATCACCATTACGGCAACACCCATCAGTCTGGGCCGGCGCATGGCCAGTCATGAGGTCATCATCGAGAACGAGTCGGGCGAGCGTTTGTGCACCCTACGGATCACGAACCTGATCATCGACATCAAGAAGTAGTTCAATCTCCGAATCCATCATCTTAATCAAGTGATTGACATATATCAATGAGTTGTGGTGTTCTAGGAACACCACCATAAGCAACGACCCGAGGAGGAACCCGATGAGTGTCCTAACGATGACCCCGATACTTACTCTTCTTTCCTCCAGGAGTTGCTCAAGCAATGCAGAAAAACCGAAACACCTTCTCTCCAGAAACCTTTGAACCTCGTTCACCCGGCAATCGAACTCAACGTTCGGATCGTGCGGAGGACTGGAATTACCTTGATGATCAGCTAGCCGAAGACCAACGCTGGTCGACGTGGCCGGCAACGGAAAAACTCATGCGTGGCCCCGCGCCCTATCCGGAATTTGTCATCGAAGACGCCGGCGCCATCGACACCGAACTCGGCATTCTCAAAACGGGCAAGGAAGCAGACGTCTTTCTGATAGAGCGAGCCATACCCGAGTACGGAACGCTACTGGCGGCCAAACGTTACCGTGGCCTCGAAGAACGAACCTTCACCAGATCCTCTACATACACCGAGGGTAGGAGCGTGAAGCGCTCGCGTGATGCCCGAGCCTTGAAAAATGGCAGCACCTACGGTCGGTTGGTGGAGGCATCACGATGGGCCGATTCCGAGTGGCGATTCCTGCGAATGTGCTTCGAAGCAGGAGCTCCAGTTCCCTATCCGGTGCAAATCATGGGGACCGAAATCTTGATGGAATTTATCGAGGACCCAGAATTCCCCGGGGCGGCAGCACCGCGGCTGAAAAATACCCATCCCGACCCACAACGTCTGCAGAGATACTGGGACCAAATCGTCGCGGCCATGAAGGTGTTTGCCCGGCTCGGCTTTGCGCATGGCGATCTTTCGCCATACAACATCTTGGCCGCCGGTGACCGGATCGTGGTCATAGATCTTCCACAATGTGTTGATCTAGCGGGTAACGATCGAGGCACCGAGTTACTTGACCGCGACTGTCAGAATATCTGCACGTGGTTCCAGTCCCGCGGCCTAAAAGTGGACAGTGACGAGCTGCTGGCGGAGTTACTGGCGGAGGCTTGGTGAGGTAGCCGAGCCGAGCCGCCGAACGGACAGCATTACGCCACCTTTGACAGCTCAACCGTGCTGGTATCGGTGCGGGTGGAGGACTATGGTTGGGCCACCATTCTGCTTGGGCCGCCCATACGGAACTTTCCACTCGCACCCAGCTGTTGAGGCAGCGGCCACGTGGCCCCGACCGGCCTTCACACAGTAAGTACCCTGAGCAATTTCCAGAAAGGACTTTTACCTTGCGTACCGCATACAAGGTTGTTGCTCACATTATTGCCGCATTTGTTGTGGTCCAGGCCGCGTTAATCGCCTGGGGCACGTTCGACGTTATTGGAATGATCACCGCCGGAAATGTTCCGGAAGGCCCACCGCTGGCCGGAATCATGCATGGCATGGTCGGGATGTACGTAGTCCCGGTGTTGGCACTGGTCTTGTTGGTCATCGCACTGTTGGCCCACGCCGGTCTGAAGTGGTCCTTGTGGCTGCTGCTCGCCGTTGCGCTGCAAATTTCGTTGGCTTTCATGGCCTTCGAGGTCGCTTGGGTGGGGATCCTCCATGGCCTGAACGCCTTTGCCGTGATTGCCTTGGCCGAGGTTGGCGCACGGGCCGTGGCGCACGCTCCGGTGCATGTGCCTCATGCTCGGAAGGTCATGCGCCCGGCGGTGTAGCGCCTCGTTGCATTTCCCATTCACGATCCGTGGCCAGCGCGGCGAGGAATTCCTCATCGTGGCTGGCCACCACCATGGCACCGGCAAATGATTCCAGCGCCGAGAGCAGCTGCTCGATGGTGCCCATGTCTAGATTGTTGGTCGGCTCATCGAGTATCAGCAACTGTGGGGCGGGGTCTGCCAGCAGAATCATCGCCAGGGCCACCCGGAACCGCTCCCCACCCGACAGCTGAGCCACCGGTTCGTCAACGCGTGCGCCCCGGAAATGGAATGCTGCCAACTTCTCCCGCAAGAACCCCGGCTCCACACTCGGCGCGGAAAGCCTGAGATTTTCTAACATACTTAGTCCGTCATGGAGCCCGGCCCATGCTTCCCCTCCCCCGGCAGCAAGTCGCTGACGGAGGAATCCGACCGGCACCCGCGATCGCGTCTGCAATTGATTCAGCAACGTCGACTTGCCCACCCCGTTTCCACCGACCAGGGTGATGCGTTCTGGTCCCCTGATGCCCAGCATCGAGTCTTTGTCCAGAGGCTCCCCGTCTTCGAGCACGCTGCCGCGAGTAATCGCGGCAACCGGCAGCTCAACCACGCTGCGCCCGGCGGGAACGTGAGTGTGCGGCAGATCGATTCCGATCCGCAATTCCACGGGTAACCCATTACGGGCCGCTTCTAATTCGGTGCGGGCTTCTGACTCATGAGATTTCATGATGCCGCGGTTCTTCGCCGCGGAAACTTCTGCCTTATTGCGCAGCGAGTTGGCCAGAATCTTTGGTATGGATTCCGCTGCCTTCTGACCTTGTTTGGAACGCCGAGCGATCTTGGTTTCCGCCTCACGACGTTGCCGCGTCTCGAGCGCCAACTTGCGGCGCGCATCGCTGAGCCTTCTGGCGGCACCCTCGCGTTCGTGACCTAGGGATTCTTCCCTAGAATCCCAATCGCCGAAGCGCACCAGATCCATCCTCTCGGCACGCAGGGCGCGCACGTTGACCGGGCGCAGCTCGATGAGGGAATCAAGCATTTTCAGCAGTGTCTTATCGTGGGTGGAAACCAGCATGGTCCCGGAGAAGCGTTCAACCATTTCGTAAAGTCGGTGACGCGCTGAACGATCAAGGTTATTGGTCGGCTCATCAAGTAAGGCGATTCCATCGCCGCGGATTTCCATGCCGGCTAGCGCCACCGCCATGGTTTCCCCGCCGGACAGGGTACCGACGGTGCGCCGCAGGAATTCGGGTGTCACCTCCGCATTCAGGTAGCCGTTTAGCAGTGCGGCCGACCGCTCCTCGAGGTCCCAGTCATCACCAACCAGATCCATATCCCGCATCAGGTCCTCGGTCGTGTTGTCTAGAATTCGGTGCAGCGCCGCCAGAGTGTCAGCGATGCCCATCAGGCTTGCCACGCGTCGGCGGGTGTCTAGGACAACGTCCTGCGCCAGGTAGGACGGGTGCGCGTGAGTATGGACCGTGCCTCGCGTGGGCTCGAGTTCTCCGGCGATCAGCCGAAGCAGCGTGGATTTGCCCGATCCGTTGGGCCCGATCAAACCTGTGGTGCCACGGGAGAATGTCGTTGAGACGTCATCAAAGACGGTTCCGCCATCGGGCCAAGAAAAGCCAAGGCGGTCAATAATGATGGGGTTTGGGTGTTGCATGGTGGTTCTCATTTCGGCGAAGGATGCGCCGAAACATGACCACAACCTCACGTTGCCCCGCGTGCGGGGTGGAGATCATGGTGTTTCCTTGGCGCGATTAGGCGAAGGCGAGAACTAGCAACACGTCGTGGTCCTGACGAAAGACAATGGGACCCTTCAATCCTGCGGCCGAGAGACCACGGCTGTCAAATATCCGGCCTGTGCAGCCAGGGAACTCACCGAGGTTATCGACCGGCGTCCCACCCCAATTCCTGCTTGGCGCTCGGGCTCGAAAGTAGTTAACCGATCCCGCCGGGCGGCACAATACTGGTCACGTTTGACAGTCAACTGATCTCCCCACACCACAGTGCAGGGCAATGCTCGGTGGGCGTAGCTGGATCCGGCTCAATCCGAAACGGCTCGGATCGTTATCTCAAAGACTCACCAAGGTCACCTTTTATTGCCTAGGCTCAGGTCATGAACCGAATTCCAAGGATGGTGGCCGGACTCGCGGGTCTGGGACTACTGTTGACGGGTTGCGTACCCCTTGACGACGGTTCGGCGGATCCCATCATGCCGTCCAGTTCCGCGGAACCAGTTCTCCCGCCTCTCATCACCGCATCTTCGCAAGCGCCTGAATTGCCGTCGCAGCTAAGCCCTACCGACGGGCTGGAACAACGAATCATGGCATTGCATAAGTCCTCTGTTGCCTACCAGGTGCAGCAGGGAAAACACCCTCTCGATCATGCCGTTCCCGGGAGCGAACGGGTGCTTCTGGCCGAGCGCCTTGCCCAAGGCATGCGCTTTGAGTTGCCCGAAAAACAGTCGGGCGACTCGATCATCGTTGAAATGACGTGTTCGGAGAGCATCGATGCACGTTTTGAGGTCTACGACGTGACGGGACGGAGTGTCGGTAGCGGTAAATCTTCCTGCTCCCCAGAGGGGCCCTCCGGCTTTGGCTTCGGCATTTCGGAGGATCATCGTGCCCGCCAGATTGACGTCAGCTACGTGCAGGAGTCCTTGATGGAATTGAGCGTCACAACCTTCACCTCAACCGAGCAGGAATACCCCGCCGGGAACTGACACGCCCATGGCGCCACCCGAGGTCAGATCGTGCGGGATGAAGCCTTGGGGCAACTTTGCGAAGTGTGACGCGTGCGCTGGGGCCCACGGCGCCCCGTGGCGGGTACAGGTCAGTCGGACGGACACTTATGCCCGCCCGACTAGGGCTTTATTGGTTGTTGATTGAAGTTAAGTTGTATTAACACCCTTTCGTATGTCTTTAATGTCACGGCACGAGTTAGGTAAGCATAACCTTTGCTTACCGTCTCGTGGCGATCCCCGATCTTAAAGGAGCCCCATGACGCCCCCACGTCCCCTGGCGCAGACCCTGTCCACACCCTTCGACATCGCCGCCGAGTATTTGCTCGACAGCGACACCGCCGAACGCATGGCCGAGGAATTCGGTGCCGCGGCTCAGCTTGCGGCACGATCCATCGCGGCGGCCAGCGGCCCCACCACCGGACCACGTCCCGCGGCATTGCGTGCTCGGCTTGATGCCGTGGACCTACGCGCACCACTGGGAAGCACCGCCGCTGCACTTGATGAAGCGACCGAGCTTTACCTCCGCGACGCCGTGTACTTCCATCATCCGCGTTATGCGGCGCATTTGAATTGCCCGATCGTGCTTCCGGCCATTGCCGCCGAAGCCCTAGTCACCACCGTGAATACCTCGATGGATACGTGGGATCAGAGTGCCGGTGCCACACTCATCGAACAGCGTCTCATCGACTGGGCGGCGTCCTTAGCGGGCCTTGGCCCCGACGCCGATGGAGTCTTCACCAGCGGCGGTACCGCCTCGAATCTGCAGGCCATGTTGCTGGCCCGCAACACCGCAACGGCACGACTTGTGGGGAGTCTGCCCGAACGACTGACCGGACTGCGGATCTATGCTTCCGCCGACAGCCACTTCAGCATTTCCACCTCCGCGTCCCTGCTGGGGCTGGGCGCCGAGGCAGTGGTTTCCGTCCCCGTTGACGGGCTTCACCGGATGGATGCGCACGCACTGGCACTCGCCCTGGAAGCGGACCGGGCCGCCGGATTCCGCGCCATGGCCATCGTGGCCACGGCCGGTACCACCGACTTCGGGGCGATCGATCCCCTGCATAACATTGGTGCCCTCGCGGCCCAGTACAATGCCTGGTTCCACGTGGATGCCGCCTACGGTGGCGGCTTACTCGCCTCCCCCCGGCACCGCGACATGCTTGCCGGAATCGAGGCAGCAGACTCCGTGACGGTTGACTTCCACAAGTCGTTCTTCCAGCCCATCGGTTCCAGCGCCATCCTGGTGCGGGACCGCGCGGCATTGGCGTTGGTCTCGCACCACGCCGAATACCTCAACCCGGCCGCCGAGGCGGGACGCGCACCCAATCAGGTCGATAAGTCCCTGGCCACCACCCGCCGCTTTGACGCACTGAAACTCTGGGTGACGCTGCGGACCCTGGGTGCCGACGCGCTGGGATCCATGTTTGATACCGTCATGGATTTGGCCACGGCGGCGGGTGAAATTGTCACCGCACATCCCGAGCTGGAGTTGGCCGCTGAGATCCAGTTGAGCACCGTGGTCTTCCGCTATGTGCCGCAGGTCCCCGAGACCGGCGGGGAACCGCTGAGCAATAAGATCCGCAGCGCGCTTTATGACTCGGGCGAAGCCATGGTGGCCGCCACCACCATCAATCAGGTGCGCTACCTCAAGCTCACGCTGCTTAACCCACAGACCACCATCAATGACGTCACCGCCATCCTTGAGGCCATCGTGACCCACGGCCGTCGATTGTCCGGCGAGCGCACACCGATGGAGGTGTCGGTATGAGCATCACCACGTTGGATACCACACGCATCTACGACGCCATTGGCATTGGCGCCGGCCCCTTCAACCTCGGCTTCGCGGCCCTGGCCGATCCCATTTACGGGTTGGAGGTGCTGGTGCTCGAAAGTGCCGAGGAATTTGCGTGGCACCCGGGCATGATGCTCGAGGGTACTCACCTGCAGGTTCCCTTCATGGCCGATCTGGTGACCATGGCCGATCCTGCGAACCCGCTGTCATTCCTGAGCTACCTCAAGGAGAGTGGGCGCCTCTACTCGTTCTACATTCGCGAGAACTTCTACCCGCTGCGCGAGGAGTACAACAACTACCTGCGCTGGGCCGCGGCCCGCCTGCCCTCGGTACGCTTCGGCGCCCATGTGGCGGCCGCCCGCTTCGCTGACGGGGTCTACGAGCTCGATGTGCATACCAGCGAAGGCGTGCATACCGTACGCACTAAGCATCTGGTGTTGGGTACCGGCACTTCCCCGTACGTTCCCGCCTCCGTTCCCGAATGTGTGCTCTCTTCCCCGGCAGTCGTGCATACCAGCGGCTACCGTCCGGCGCGCGAAACGATCGCCTCCGGCTCCCGCATTGCGTTGGTGGGCAGCGGACAAAGCGCCGCGGAGGTCTTCGCCGACCTGCTCGGAAGTCTGCGCCCGGATCAACACCTGCAATGGGTGACACGCTCTGCGCGCTTCTTCCCACTGGAATACACCAAGCTGACCCTGGAGATGACTTCCCCGGAGTACATCGATCACTTCCACTCACTGCCACAAGGCACCCGCGATGCGCTATCCGCCAGCCAGAAGGGGCTGTACAAGGGCATCAATGCGGATCTGATCGACGAGATCCACGAGATGCTCTACCGCCGAGAAGTCTCCGGGCATGCCCCGGTGACCCTCCGCGCCGCAACTGCCCTGCAAGGGGTGGAGCACCACGACGGTGCCCTGCACATCAACCTGCGCAATCAGGACGACGGCGGGGAATTCTCCACCGTCACGGACACCTTGGTATTGGCCACCGGCTATGCCTACCGCGAACCGGAATTTCTCACCGGACTCGGGGAGCGCGTCAACCGGCTGCCCGACGGGCGTCTGGCGGTGGATCGCAACTATGCCATCACTTCCCCCGGCGACATCCTCGTACAAAATGCCGAGCTACACACCCACGGTTTTACCGCCCCGGATCTCGGAATGGGTGCGTACCGCAATGCGGTGATCATCAACCGCATCCTGGGCCGCGAACATTACTTGGTGGAAAAACGCATCGGCTTCCAGCACTTCGGTAGCCCCGATGCGGCTACCAGCGACCAACCTGCCCCCGCACTTTTAGGAGCCAGAGCATGATCTCCACCCTTGAACGTCTCACCATCCCCGCGGCCACGGACTTCACCCTGCGCCGCTTTGACCCACTCACCGATTCGGCGCTGCTCCACGGCTGGGTGAATACCGAACGTGCCAGCTACTGGGGCATGCTGGGCTGCACCCATCAACAGGTGCGCGACGCGTATGAGGCCTTGGAGGCCGATCCACACCACCACGTGCTACTGGGTCTGAAAACCGGCAGCGAGCATGAATCCGCCGAGACTCCTGCCTTCCTGCTGGAGCACTACGCCCCCGAGCATTCGGTGTTGGCCGGGCGCTACGCCCACCAACACGGTGATGTGGGAATGCATCTGCTGCTCGCCGGCCCCGGCACCGACGGTCCCCTACCGGGATTCAGCGCAGCGGTCATGGAAGCCGCGCTGGCCCACCTCTTCAGCGATCCGGCGGTGCTACGGGTGGTGGTTGAGCCCGACGCAGCCAACACCGCCATCCACTCACTGAACTCCCGGCTCGGGTTCCGGGCCCAGCACCGCATCGAGTTGCCGGCCGGCGACGATACCCCGGCCAAAACCGCGCTGCTGTCCTGGTGCACACGAGCGGACTTTGTGGCGGCCACCGGGCGCGCCTCCAGCGTTACCGCACACCTATCCGCCGAACGTTGGGAGGTAGCCAACCGGCATCTACTGGCCAAGGCCATCGCCGAATTCACTCATGAGCGGATCCTCACCCCCGAAGCCACCGAGACGGGCTGGCTGGTGAATCACGGCGATCATCAATACCGGTTCACCGCCACGCGGCACCAGCTAGAACACTGGATCATCGACCCGGTTTCGCTCTCGGTACAGATTCAGGGACGCAGTGCCGCCGTTGAGGTGGCCGGCTTTATCCTCACGTTCCGCGAGGTCTTGGGCATCTCCGCCGCGCAACTTCCGGTGTACCTCGAGGAAATTAGCAGCACCCTGGCCTCACATTGCTATAAACAATTGCACTCCACTCTCAGCTCCGCCGAGCTGGCCGCCGGCACCGATGACACCATCGTGGATTTCCAGCGCACCGAAGCGGCCATGACCGAGGGACATCCCTGCTTCGTGGCCAACAACGGACGGCTGGGACTCGGGGCCAACGATTACCTCTCCTTCGCTCCGGAAACCGGTGCCGTCATCGCCTTGGAATGGCTGGCGGCCCACAAATCCCGGGCCCACTTCAGCGCGCTGCCCGGACTTGATATCAATTCCCTGCTCACCGAGGAACTTGGAAGGCCGCAGTTGCAGCTTTTTGAGGCTCGGATCACCGCGGCCTGTGCCGGTAGCACGCTGGATCCGGCCGATTTCATCCTGCTGCCCATCCACCCCTGGCAGTGGGAGAACAAGCTCGCGGTGGTCTTTGCCGCAGATATCGCCAGCGGTCACCTGCTGCATCTGGGTGCCGGTGAGGATCGCTACCAGCCACAGCAGTCCATCCGTACCTTCTTCAACCGCAGCTCTCCGAGCCGCCACTACGTCAAGACGGCATTGTCGGTGCTGAACATGGGCTTTATGCGCGGATTATCGGCCGCCTACATGGCTGGCACTCCGGCCATCAACCTGTGGCTCACCGAGGTCTTCGCGGGCGATGCTGAGCTCAACGGCGAAAATCTGGGCCTCTTACGCGAGATCGCCGCGGTCGGGTATTCCTCCCCGCTCTTCGAAGCCGCCGGTGCCGATGCTCCGCAGCGCAAGATGCTCGCAGCTTTGTGGCGCGAGTCCCCCGCCGCGCTCATCAAGCCCACCCAACAGTTGGCCACGATGGCCTCACTGCTGCATATCGACGCCGCCGGCGCCTCACTAACCGCTGCGCACATCCGGCGTTCGGGACTCTCCGGATCCGAATGGCTCACGCGCTATTTCGACGCCTACCTCGTACCCTTGGTTCACTGCCTGTGCCGTTATGACCTGGCCTTTATGCCGCATGGGGAAAACGTCATCCTGGTCTTGGAGAATTCGGTGCCGGTGCGCGTGCTACACAAGGACCTCGCCGAGGAGGTGGCGGTGCTCGGAAATCACCAGGACCTGCCGCCCGCGGTTGAACGGATCCGCGCCCAGGTCACGGGACCGGAACGGCGACTGGTCATCTTTACCGACGTGGTGGACTGCTTCTTGCGGTTCTTGGCTCCGGCACTGGCGCGCGAGGGCGTGTGCTCGGAAGATGAGTTCTGGGGCACCGCGGCGGATCGACTGCTCGCCTACCGCAAGCGGAACCCGGAAACCGCCGAGGCCTTTGACGCGCTCGAGCTGTTTGCCGAGTCCTTCGAGCTTTCCTGCCTGAACCGGCTTCAGCTGCGTAATAACGCGCAGATGCTTGACCTCACCGACCAGTCCGGCGGCCTCATCTACGCCGGCACGCTGGCCAACCCGTTGGCCGGTCGCGGACTCTAAGCGAACTCAGTCCGAATGTCCGGGTGTCCCAAGTAGCGCCACCATTGGCGGTTCTTGGGCCACCCGGATTTCGGGTGACCGGCCCGGGCAGCCCTTTAGGTTCAATGAACAGCTTCCGGGGATGCTACGCCGCGGATTCCAGATGCCGCTGAAGCCGGTGATGAAGACCGGAGCGGACCTGGGGCCATTCGGAGGCGATGATCGAATAAACACAGGTGTCGCGCAGCGAGCCGTCGGCCATGCGCCGATGCGCACGCAACACCCCGTCAAGTTTTGCCCCGAGCCTCTCGATAGCCGCACGGGAGGCCATGTTCATCCAGTGCGTGCGGAATTCCACCGCCGGGCAGCCCAGGACCTCGAAGGCGTGGGTGAGTAGCAAAAGCTTGGAGTCAACGTTGGTCCCGGTCCCGCGCACCGAGGCTCGGTTCCAGGTCGAACCGATCTCCACTCTGGGCAGGGTCGGGTCGATGTCCATGTACGTTGTCATGCCCAGCACCATGGAATCCGCATTGCGCCGGGCCACAAATGGCAGCATCGATCCGGCCTCTTGCAACGCCAATCTGCGATCGATCTCCTCGCGCATCAGCTGCGGCGTGGGCACCGCCGTGTACCAGAGTTTGTAGACCTCCCCGTCGCGCACCGCCTCGCTCAGTTCATCATGGTGCTCGTGTCGCAGCGGTTCCAGTGTCACCAGGGGTCCGCGCAACACCAACGGTTCAATCTTTGTCATGGCCCTAGCCTATGACGCGTCCGGGGCACGCATCCGCTCTGGCTCACACCAGCTTTTGTTTGATGGCTTCCAATTCCTCAGGGTGTAGCCCGTTCGCCAGCAGGAAAGACTCCACACCAAGGGAGTCGAGAAAGGCTCCGAGTGCTTCCAGTCGCTCGTTCAACGGAGCGATGAGGTCATGCTCCTCGATGTAAGACTCATGCGGGTGCTTGACCGGGCTGATCTTGTGCCACTCGTTGATCCCGCGCAGTGATGCAGCATATTGGGATTCGAGCAGATCCGTCCGATCCGCCAGTTTGAGCAGCATGGAGACAATTAATCCCGTGCGGTCACGCCCGGCCGAGCAATGCAGCACGATCTTTCCTCTGGCCGCAGCGATCTGGTGGAACACCTCGGTTATGCGTTCGGGGAAAATCTCGAGGTTCACCGGATACATCCGCGGATGGTTCATATAGGGCACGGCCAGCCGCTCGAAGACCGGATGTCCGGGTTCCTCGGTGGGGGCATTAATGATGAGGATTCCGGCGGTGGCCGCCGCATCAATCTGCGGATCGGTGGGACGCCGACGTACCTCCTCGGGGTTCCTCAGATCAATGACCGTTTCTACGCCGTCGGCGTGGGCTTGTTGCCAGCCAAGGCTGGTGAGCCACTCGCGTCGGCCCATGCGATAGATGCTGCCCAGCACGTGGCGTGCGTTGACTGCGCCCTCCCACTGTGGCTCGTCCCCGGATTGAGTCATGACGCTGCTCCGTCGTTTCTAGGCTTGTGTGCCGTCAAAGGTTTCGAGGCGGGTGTGGTGCTCCGGACCGGTGGCGGGTCGCGGGGCTGAAGCCTCGGCCGATGCCGCAGGGCTCGAAGCTGCCTGCGTGGTGTTGGCGGGGCGGCCGTGTGAGGTGCGGAAAGCTTCGGAATCTCGCCAGGTAATAAAATCTGACTCCGCAACAAATTCCATGGTCACCTTGTATGCGGCCGCGGGATCTACCGGCTTATCGAGTGTCGCGCGTGATAGGCCCTGAACCTTGGGGAGGTTATGACGCATGTTGGAAATGAAACGCTCTTCAAAAGCTGCCGCGCGTTCTGCGGGAACCTCAATGCGGTTGGTGACGACGTACATGGTGCTTGCCTTCCACTCTGGTCGTCCCTGTGCCCGGACGACTCTGCCACCACGCTACCGAATACTTGGGCGCCGACCCATTTTCGCCCCGATGCATCACTCCGGATGAAGCAGGGGTGCCGCGTTGCGCCGAGTCACAACGCGGCACCCCTCCGTCTGGCAAACACGTGCTAACTCGCGGACTCGGACCAGTCGTAGAAGCCCCGCCCGGTCTTGCGGCCCAAATGCCCCTGCTCCACCAGGTCGCGCAGAATCTGCGGCGGGGCAAAGCGGTCACCGAGAGTCTGGTGCAGGTATTCGGCGATGCCCAGGCGCACATCCAGCCCAACAATGTCGGTGGTCTTGAGCGGACCGGTCGGGTGCTTGTAGCCCAGCACCATGGCATTGTCGATGTCTTGTGCGCTGGCCACACCCTCCTCGACCATGCGCATGGCTTCCAAGGCAATGGCCACGCCCAAGCGTGAGCTGGCAAACCCCGGTGCGTCGTTAACTACCACCGCGGTCTTGCCCAGCCCGGCAACCCAGCCGCGGGCCTTGGTGATGACTTCCTCGGCACTCTGCTTGGCAATGACCACTTCGATCAGGGTTGAGGCCGGGACCGGGTTAAAGAAGTGCAGGCCTAAGAAATTTTCCGGGCGCTGCAGTTCGGCGGCCAACCCGCTCATCGACAGTGAGGAGGTGTTGGAGGCTAGGATCGCGTCGGTCCTGAGGTTCTCCTCGACATTCTTCAGCGAGGAGACCTTCAGGTCCCAGATCTCGGGAACGGCCTCGACGACGAGCCCGCGGTCGGCAAAGGCCGCGTAGTCCACCGAAACATCGAACCGCGACAGCATCTCGCCTAGGTTCCCGTCGGCCGATCCTCGCTCGATCGACTTGGCTGCCGCGGACTCCACACGTTCCCGGGCGCCCTGGGCGGAAGCCTCATCGCGCTCAACGACCACGACGTCGCAGCCATTAACTAGGAAGGCGTGGGCAATGCCGGCGCCCATCCGGCCGCCGCCGAGCACGCCGACCTTGGCGGGCAGCGAGTTGGGAAGTGTTTCCATCATTTTTTCTTCCTATCCAAGAAGGCTTGCATGCGGTCGAATTTTGCCTGGGATTCAAAGAGCATTCCTTGGGCCAGGGTGTCGATGACGGGGTGCGCCTCTCGCGGGGCATGGAAAACCGACTTGGTGATGCGTACCGCCAACGGGTCCTGCTTGCCGATGCGGTCGGCCAGAGCCGAGGCCGCTGCCAGCAATTCGGCACCGGGAACCAATTCGGTGATGAGTCCAGCTCTCAGGCATTCCTCGCCCGTGAGCACCTTGCCCGCGAGCAGGATCTCCTTGGCTAGCGGCTCGCCCACCAGTTCCTTCAGGCGCCAGGTGGCTCCCGCTGCGGCCATGATGCCGAGTCCGGTTTCCGGATTGCCCATGCGCAATTCGGGGGTGCCGATCCGGAAGTCCGCGGCGTAGGCCAGCTCGGCTCCGCCACCCAGGGCGAATCCGTCGAGAGCTGCGATGACGGGCATCGGCAGCTTGGCGAGCCGATCGAAGATGCCCGAGTTAATGCCGGCCAGCGCGTCGTCGCGGCGGCGCATCCGCAGCTGGGCAATGTCGGCGCCGGAGGCGAAGATGCCCTTGGTGCCGGTTTCCGCGTCGGCCGGGGTGCCCGAGAGCACCATGACCTTCGGGGTGCGCTCCAGATAGGTGCACACCGCGTGCAGCTCATCGACCATCGACTGGTCGATGGCGTTCTTGACCTCGGGGCGGTCAAGCTGCACCAGCAGCCTGTCCGCGGACTCGGTGACCTTCAGCGTCTTCAAGCCCGTGGTGTCCAACTGCTCAGCCACGCCTAAACTCCCTCGATGAGCAGGGCCGAGCCCTGGCCCACGCCGACGCACATGGTGGCCAGGCCCAGCTTCGACCCGCCCTCCTTGGCTTCGCGTTCCAGGCGGCCCAGCAGGGTGATCACGATGCGGGAGCCGGAGGAACCCAGCGGGTGCCCGAGCGCGATGGCGCCGCCGTCGTTGTTCACGATCTCCGGGTTGATGCCCAGTTCGCGCATGGAGGCCAGCGACTGCGAGGCGAAGGCCTCGTTGAGTTCGACCGCGGCCAGGTCCTCGATCTTGTAGCCGGAGCGTTCCATGACCTTGCGTGTGGCCGGAACCGGGCCGACGCCCATGATCTCGGGGGCCACGCCGGCAGAGGCGCCGTCGATGATGCGGGCACGCGCCACCAGTCCGTACTTCTTGATGGCCGCCGCGGAGGCGACGATGACCGCTGAGGCGCCGTCGTTGAGGGTTGAGGCGTTGCCTGCGGTGACCACGGTGCCGCCCTTGACCACGGGGCGCAATGCGGAGAGCACCTCGAAGGTGGTGCCGGGGCGCGGGCCCTCGTCGGTGTCAACGACGCTCTCACCCTTGCGGGTCTTGACGATGACCGGGACGATTTCGTCCTTGAAGTGCCCGGCCGCGATGGCGGCCAGTGCCCGTTCGTGGGAGCGCACGGCGAAGGCGTCGCAGTCTTCGCGGCTGGTGTTGAAAACTTGGGCGACCTCTTCGGCGGTTTCCGGCATTGAGAAGGTGGTCTTGCCCTCGCGGGAGAGTTCACCGGAGAGGAACTCGGGGTTGGGGAAACGCCAACCGATCGAGGTGTCGTAGCTGGCTCCGGGCTTGGCGAAGGCCTTGTCCGGCTTTTCCATGACCCAGGGTGCGCGGCTCATGGACTCGACCCCGCCAGCGACGACGATGTCGGCGGCACCGGCCTTGATCATGTGACTGGCCATGGTGATGGCGCTCATCCCAGAGGCGCAGAGGCGGTTCACGGTGATGCCCGGGACGGTGTCCTCGAACCCGGCCAGCAGCCAGGCCATGCGGGCCACGTTGCGGTTTTCCTCACCGGCACCGTTGGCGTTGCCGAAGATGACCTCGTCCACGTCAGCCGGGTTGATGCCGGCGCGTTCCACCGCCGCACGAATGGCCAGCGCGGCCAGATCGTCGGGGCGCACGCTGGATAGTGCTCCGCCGTAACGTCCCACCGGGGTGCGGGCTCCGCCCACCAAGTAAGCCTCGGTCATCAAAACTCCTTTTATCTTGGGGTCATACGCGGGACTTCGCAGCGGATACTTCCCACTCAAATATCCCGCTCTGGCTCCCGGTGTTGGCTCCGAAAAGCTGTTTCTGAGTACGCCAGAAACAATTACCGACCATTCGTTCACTAATACAATCCCACCCCGCGACCTTCGGGGTCAACCTCCCGGGACACAATCCTCTTCGCGTTGACTCGCAATGCCTACGGGCGTATCGTCGTCCACTTGACCGACTCCGGGGGCACCCGCGCCCGGATCGTGGACCGTTACTGTCCAAGTCAGTCCCCCAAGATTTGGGCAGGAATCCGGTCGACGGAAAGCTGAAAGCAACGGAGCAGTCATGCAACCGGATAACAGCCAACCCAAAACAAAACCAAAAATCGCATCGTCAACTACCGATCCCGTGGATTTTGACCACGCCATCGGTCCCGATACCTCCACCCCGGATGGGCGGCGGGAAATTCGCCGGGCCACCGCGGCCTCGGCCATGGGAAACATGACCGAATGGTTCGATTACGGCGTTTACGCCGTGGCCGTCACCTATATCTCCTTCCACTTCTTCCCCACCGAGGGCGGAACCCTGATGGCGTTGGGTACCTTCGCCCTCTCGTTCCTGGTCCGCCCCATCGGCGGCCTAGTCTGGGGCCCGCTGGGCGACAAACTCGGACGCAAACACGTACTAGCACTCACCATCGTGATGATGTCACTCTCCACATTCCTCATTGGCGTGCTGCCAACCTTTGAGCAGGTGGGCATACTTGCTCCGGTGCTATTGGTCTTGCTGCGGATGGTTCAGGGCTTCTCCACGGGCGGCGAATACGGCGGAGCAGCAACCTTCATGGCCGAGTACGCCCCCGATAAAAAACGTGGATTCTTGGGCTCATTCCTAGAATTCGGCACGCTGGGCGGCTTCGCACTGGGCACTGCCGTCATGCTGCTGTTGCAGGTGGGTCTGGGCGATGAAGCAATGATGGCTTGGGGTTGGCGCGTGCCGTTTATGCTCGCCCTGCCCATGGGGCTCATCGGCTGGTACTTGCGCAACAAGCTTGAAGACACCCCCGTTTTCCAGGAACTCGAGGAACGCGGCGAGGTTCAACAGCACAGTTCCTTGGCCAGTCTGATCCGCGGTTACTGGCGTCCCATGCTAGTCATGAGCGGACTAGTGATCGCACTAAACGTCGTGAACTACACGCTACTGAGCTATATGCCCACCTATCTTGAGGGGCAATTGGAATTGGATCCACAGGCTTCGCTGATGGTGATCCTCATCGGCGAGGTAGCCATGATGGCGGTCATCCCCTTCGCCGGTTCCCTCTCCGACAAGGTGGGACGAAAGCCCTTGTGGATCGGATCCCTGGTCGGGCTGTTTGTCTTGGCGCTGCCGCTGTTCTGGTTGATGGGCAGAAGTTTCCCGCTGGCCATCCTCGGCTTTGCCATCTTGGGCCTGCTGTACATCCCGCAATTGGCCACCATCACCGCGACCTTCCCGGCTATGTTCCCCTCCCACGTGCGATTTGCCGGTTTCGCGGTCACCTACAACGTGGCCACCGCCATCTTCGGCGGCACTGCGGCGATAGTGAACGAGGGCGTCATCGATGCCAGCGGGTTCTTGCTATTCCCCGCGGTCTACATGATGGCGGCCTGCCTCATTGGCTTGCTGGCCACCCGGTACATGCCGGAAACCGCTGGCGCTTCGTTGCGTGGAACCGCGGTGCCAGATGCTCATGACACGGGCATTCTGGCCGATGCCGACGCTTAGCGCACCCGGAGACAACACCGAGCATCAATTGTGCGGATCTTCCCCGACAGGGAACCTTCCCACGTCAAAAATCGACGGGCGGGAGGCCCGGTAGCGGAGCAATCCGCTACCGGGCCTCCCGCCCGTCATTTTATGCCTCGTAAAAGGAAAGGAAAGGAGAGGTTCCGCCGGTTAGGAGTAGAGCTCACTCTTGGCGGTATTGTGCTTGGCCTTCTGCCAGCCAAACCACAGCCCAATGGCAATCAGCGGAATGCAGGCGATGGTGTAGAGCCCGAGGTGAAAGACCTCGCCGTCGGGACCGGTCAGCGTGTCGAAACCGATCAGCACGGTGATGACGAGCAGCGCGATCAGGCCCGCCCAGCTGGTGTACGGTGACCCGGGCATGGGCAGCGAAGAAACCTTGCCGCGCTTTTTGCGCAACATCAGCTGGCAGGCGAAGATCGAGGCCCAGGTGAACAGCACTCCGATCGAGGCGGTGTTCAGCGCCAGGTCAAAGGCGTAGGTTCCGCCCAGCCAGACGTTGAGGATGATGCCCACGAAGTACACGCCGGAGATCGCCAGGATGCCCGCGTAGGGAACGTAGCGCTTGTTCATTTTGGTCAGCCACCTCGGTGCGTGGCCGTTGTTGGCCATGGCGCGGAAGATGCGGCCGATGGAGTACAGGCCCGAGTTGCAGGAACTGAGGGCGGCGGTGATGACCACAAAGTTCATCACGCCACCGATCCAGCCCCAGCCGAGCTGGTCAAAGACTGTGACAAACGGGCTTTCCCCGGCCTTGTATTGGTTCCACGGCACAATCATGGCCAGCAGGGTCACCGAACCGACGTAGAAAACGACGATACGAACCACCACGGCCCGGATGGCGGCCGGCACTTCCTTGGCCGGATCTTCCATTTCCCCGGCGGTGATGCCGACCAGTTCAATGGCGTTGTAGGCAAAGATGACGGCGTTGAGGACCAGGATGGTGATCATGAACCCGCGGGGGAACATGCCACCCTCACCGGCAAAGAGGTTGGACACCGAAGCATGTCCGTCACCGACCTGGGCGTTGGTCACCACCAAGTAAATGCCGATGCACAGGAAGAGCACAATCGCCGCCACCTTGAGGAACGATGCCCAGAACTCGAACTCGGCAAACGCCTTGGCGCTGAATAGGTTCACCGCAACCAGCAGACCCAGGGCGCACAGCGCCGCGGCTTCGACGGGAACTCCGGGGAAGAAGTAGGTGAAGTACAACCCGATGGCGATGAGTTCGGCAATGCCAGTCATGGCCCAGTTCAGGACATACATCCACCCGGAGAGGAAAGCGCCCTTGGCGCCGAAGAGCTCACCGGCGTAGGACACAAAGGATCCCGAAGACTGGCGGTACATGATGAGCTCGCCCAGCGCACGCATCAGGAAGTAGGCGATGACCCCGGCAATGGCGTACGAGAAAATCAGGGCGGGGCCGGTGGTGGCCAAACGACCACCAGCTCCCATGAACAGACCAACACCAATCGCGCCGCCCATGGCAATCATCTGGACGTGACGTCGAGTCAGGGTTTTTTTATATCCCTCCGCCGTGACTCCTGCTTGTGGGGTCGAGGGGTGGTGCTGGTATTGGTTCACTTGGCGTGATTCCAACGCGTGACTCCTTTATCACTGAAAACTCCCGCTTGGATAAAGGCAAGAGGCGCCCACTAGGTCAGACTGAGGGTGGTCGGTCACACGACTAGGGACGCAATCGGCAAACTTACACCATGCGCGGTCGCGTAATATACAACCATGTGTTACGAGCCACACCACTGGCTCCTCAAGTTCAGGCGCAATAATCGCACAACGCATCAGGTGAAGGGCCACTTTTCGTCTTAAGGCTGGCAGAGTAACGTTCGACGAATAGTGTTCAAATCGTCCCCTCGAGCCTCCACCTCGGGCCCCGTCGTGACTGCAGAATCGAGGTGCCGGTACCTCGGCGCCGGCCTCCACCTCGAGACCCGCAGACAACAAACACCGCATCGAGCTCGAACCGCCACCTTGCCGAGCAGTCAACAGTGCTCTTACTCATTTCGCCCGAGCCACCGGTGAGGCACTAGCATTCATCATTGTGAGCATCGTTGAATCAAACACCCAGCTGCCAGCCAAAGTCTCCGATATTTTTGACCCCACGCGTTGGCGTGTGGTCGAAGGTTTTGACCTTGAAGACATGACCTACCACCGTCAGGTGGAACGCGATGCCGACGGGAAGATCATTCGCGATCTGCCCACCGTCCGCATCGCGTTTGATCGCCCCGAGATCCGCAATGCGTTCCGCCCCGGCACGGTTGATGAGCTCTACCGCATCATGGACCACGCCCGGATGAGCTCGGACGTGGCCACGGTGCTCCTCACCGGAAACGGCCCCTCCCCCAAGGACGGCGGGCATTCCTTCTGCTCCGGCGGGGACCAGCGCATCCGTGGCCGCGACGGCTACCGCTATGCCGAGGGCGAGACGGCAGACTCCATTGACCCCGCCCGCGCCGGACGCCTCCACATTCTTGAGGTTCAGCGCCTGATGCGCACCATGCCCAAGGTCGTCATCGCAGTGGTTAACGGTTGGGCAGCCGGCGGCGGACACTCGCTGCACGTGGTCTCGGACCTGTCCATCGCCTCCCGCGAGCACGGCAAGTTCAAGCAGACGGATGCGACGGTTGGGTCCTTCGACGCCGGATACGGCTCCGCCCTGCTGGCCCGCCAAATTGGGCAGAAGGCAGCCCGGGAAATTTTCTTCCTGGCCCGCGAGTACTCCGCCGAGGACATGGTGGCCATGGGAGCGGTCAACGAGGCCGTGGATCACGCACGCTTGGAAGAGGTTGCCCTGGAATATGCGGCCGACATCGCACGTCAGTCCCCGCAGGCCATCCGCATGCTGAAATTTGCCTTCAACTTGGCCGACGACGGTCTGGCAGGCCAGCAGGTCTTTGCCGGTGAAGCCACACGCCTGGCCTACATGACCGATGAAGCGGTCGAGGGCCGCGATGCGTTCTTGGAAAAGCGCGATCCGGACTGGTCCGGGCACCCGTACTACTTCTAAGCGGTACTCCCCCTGCTCGGCTAACCAGTCCCCACCTGTACAAAGGCAGCTCAACTCCTCCATGAATCCAGAACTCGCACTCCAGGCCCTCACCGCATCGCTTAACGGCGAGGGTGCCGCCGTGGAAATCCTTCCCGGGAAAACCGGCAATCAGTACCTGATTGAAGAGGTACCGAGTGCGGAACTGGTGGATTATCGGGAGATCGCCGCGGTGGTTCGCACCTCGGGCTCCACCGGCACGCCCAAGCGCACCGCGCTGTCCGTCGAGGCCCTCGCCTCATCATCGATGGCCACCGCGGAGCACCTGGGTTTCGAGGGTCAATGGCTGCTGGCCCTACCACTGCATTTTGTCGCAGGCCTTGCCGTACTCACGCGCAGTCTCTACGCCGGGACTCGCCCCTGGGCGATGGATCTGGAGCAGAGCTTCGCCGCGCAGGGGTTTAACGACGCCGCTTCCGCGTTGACCGATCGCCGGCGACTGGTATCCATGGTCCCCACCCAGCTGCAGCGTCTGCTCACGGATCCCGACGCACAAACGATCTCCACGCTGCAGCGCTTTGACGCAATCCTCCTTGGCGGGGCCCGGGCCCCTCGTGCGGTGCTTCAAGAGGCCGCCAAGCACTCCCTGAAGCTGCACCTTACCTATGGCTCCAGCGAGACCGCGGGAGGGTGTGTTTACGACGCTAAAGCGCTGCCCGGAGTACAGGTCAAGGTCATCGACGGGCGGATCATGCTGGGCGGTCCCACCATTGCCGCTGGCTACCTCGGAAACCCCAAGCTCACGCAACAGCATTTCAGCACCGATGCCGCAGGCACACGGTGGTACGCCACCGACGATCTGGGAAGCTACACCGACGGGGTGCTCTCGGTCAGTGGCCGCGCGGATGACGTGATCATCACCGGCGGCGTCAAGGTTTCGGCCGCGGCGGTCCAACGCATTATCGAATCCGTGCCAGGCGTGACCGCCGTTCAGGTTGTCGCTGTGCCCGATGCTCAATGGGGCCAGCAGATCGGCGCGGCCTATGCTGGCACCGCCAGCCCCGAATCCCTGGCCGACGCGGTGCGTGAAACCCTGGGTGCCGCAGCGGTTCCCCGTCGCGTGCAAAGGCTCAACGAGTTGCCGCTGCTACCCAATGGCAAAATTGACCGAATGTCACTCTCCGCACTGCTGGCGGCCGGCGCCGGCTAAATCGCTAATTTCTCCCCCACTGGTGGGAAGGGGGAGAATGAATGCTGCACGTTTTTTGTAAGTAGCGAGAGGACAAATGGTGGCTACGATTGCCCAATGGGTTGCTGGCGCACGCTTGCGAACCCTTCCCATTGTGATTGCCCCGGTGGTTATTGGTACGGCCGCGGCAGTGGACGTCACCGGCAAGCTCGCCTGGTTCGAAGCGCTCTTGGCGCTGATTGTTGGTCTGCTGTTGCAGATCGGGGTTAACTACTCCAACGACTACTCGGACGGAATCAGGGGCACCGACGATGTCCGCGTTGGACCCTTGCGGCTGACGGGATCGGGACTGGCCAAACCAACATCCGTGCGTAATGCCGCCTTCGGCTGCTTCGGTATTGCGGGAATAGTCGGCGCTTTCCTGGTCGTATACACCGCTTCATGGCCATTGCTGTTGGTCGGCCTTGCGGCAATTTTTGCCGCTTGGGGCTACACCGGCGGCAAGAACCCCTACGGCTACCGCGGGCTGGGCGAAGTTTTCGTTTTCATCTTCTTTGGTCTCGTGGCCACCCTAGGAACCACGTTTACGCAGATTCACGAGCTCACGCTGGGATCCTATGTGGGGGCCGTGGGCACCGGTCTCATCGGCACCGCGCTACTGATGGCCAACAACATCCGCGATATTCCTACCGATAAGGAAGTCGGCAAGATGACCTTAGCCGTGCGGCTGGGCGACCCAGCAGCACGCATTAGCTACGTCATGATGCTGGCCATCGCCATCATGTTGCCGTTGGTCATGGTTACCACCCACCCCTGGATGTGGATCATCCTGCTCACCATGTTGGTGAGCATCCTCCCGTGCTGGACGGTGCTGCGCAATCACGAACGAGGTGCCCTGATCCCGGTATTGAAGCAGACCGGCATTATCAACATGGTTTACGCCGCGCTCTTCACCGTGGCCATCCTCATGGACATTGTCCTCAAGTAGTTCGCACAAAAATGGCTGGCCCAGGGGCACGGTCATGAAGATCCTGGGGCTCGGTCGTTGCTGACCGGGCCCTTTGTGTTGGCATGAGCCGGGGGCGGGACTCGAGGAATTGGCCGGCAACGGAGATTCGACGCGACGGAACAGACATTCAAGCGGCTGGGCTGGCGTCAGTCGCGCGCCTCTCTCCCATTGAGACTGTCGCGAGGGCACCTCGGGCCCGATGAATGACGACAGAGACGGCCCACATCATGAACGTGGAGCCGTGACGACTGGTCCCGGCAACGCCGCTATGGCGCAGCGGTATGACTCGAACACGTCGCCGATTTGTAGTGCCCGCTTTTGTAGCGGCTCCCGCGGTACATCAACCAGCGATCTGGCTCACGGGGAGGTGCTAAAACTACTTATTGCCGTCGAGGAAACGGTCTTCGGCTTCTTCGTCGTCCAAATCGTGTTTGGACTTCTTGGGGCCGCGGGAGGCAAACATCTGTTGCACATCCGCACTGGCAGCCAAGCGCATTTTATTGAGGAAGAGATAGCTCAACGCAAAGGCAAACACGAGGCCAACGAGGCCGGCCGTGAAAACGGGCCAGCGCAGAAAGTAGACCAAGGGTAGGAATACAACGAAGAAGATGACCAAACGAATTAGGGAGAATTTTAGGAACTGCACCACCCCAGTCTAGACGCAGCTGATACACAGATAAATTCACTAGACTATAGCTATGGTCCGGAACTTTATCTTTTTGGCATTGGTTGCACTCGCAGTAACCATCTATGCCTTGATCGAATGCGTGCGAGCGCGTCCGAACGACGTCCGTTCGCTGCCCAAGATGGCCTGGGTGGCGGTCATCATTCTGCTGCCCCTGCTGGGTGCGGGGTTGTGGTTCTGGTTGGGTCGGCCACCGGCCTCCGCTTACGGCAACCCAAAAAAAGAAACGCGTACCGCAACCGGCGCTCCGGACGATGATCCGGAGTTCCTTCGAAACCTCGAAGTGCAGCGACGCCAGAAGGCGCGCGAGGAGGAATTGCGCCGCAAGGAAGCCGAACTTCAGGCACGTGAACGCAAGGCCGAGGAGAGCGGGGACCAGAGCGACGAAGGCGGCAACCCCACCGAGGACACCCCTCGGCACACTCCATAGTTTCAGCCATTTAGACCAAGCACAGCCAAGGGGCTGGGTGGGCCAGCTTAGTTCTGACCCACCCCGCCCCTTGGGCTTAATCGCCCTTGACGTTAATGATCTGGCGTAGCTTATGCCGCACGTGCACGAGATCGGCAGCATCCTCCATGACCTGGTCAATCGGCTTGTAAGCTCCGGGAATCTCGTCAAGGAAGGCGTCGGTATCCCGGTACTCGATGCCTGTCATAGCAACACGCAGCTGGTCAATGGTAAACGCCTTGCGGGCGGCCGTACGGGAGTATTCTCGTCCCGCCCCGTGCGGCGACGAGCACAGTGCCACAGGGTTCCCCTTGCCAACAACAACGTAAGAAGCGGTGCCCATTGAGCCCGGAATCAGGCCTGGGTCCCCTTCGCGGGCACGGATGGCGCCCTTACGGGACAGCCATACCGACTTTCCAAAGTGCGTTTCGCGCTCGGTAAAGTTGTGGTGGCAGTTGATGCGTTCAATTTCCTGTACCTCTGCTCCCACCCATTCGGTAAACTGCCGAATCACCCGATCCATCATTTCCTCTCGGTTCAGCAAGGCAAAGTGCTGAGCCCAGCGCAGTTCGCGGATATAAGAATCGAATTCCTCCGTCCCTTCCACCAGGTACGCAAGGTCGGGATCGGGCAAATCGATCCAGTACTTCTTGGCGACCTGCTGGGCGACCTTGATGTGCTTGGTAGCAATCCGGTTTCCAACGCCACGCGAGCCCGAGTGCAAAAAGAGCCACACGTTATTGTCCTCATCCAGCGACACCTCGATGAAGTGGTTCCCCGAGCCCAGGGTGCCAAGCTGAAGTTCCCAATTCTTGGCGTAGTCCCCCGGATCAAATCCCGCAGTTTCGGCCAGCGCCTTCAGCGCGGCAATGCGCGGTTCAGCCGTGGCTACGACCTTGCGGTTGTACTTACCCGCGGACAGCGGAATGGCTCGTTCGATCTCCTCACGAAGGCTCTTACGGTCCTTCGGAAGCTGCTCTTCGGTGAACTGAGTCTTTACCGCGATCATGCCGCAACCGATGTCGACACCCACGGCGGCGGGGATAATGGCACCAAGTGTCGGGATGACCGACCCGACGGTGGCACCCTTACCCAGATGCGCATCGGGCATGAGGGCAAGGTGGGGGAAGATAAACGGCATCTTCGCGGTGGTGATGGCCTGCTCACGGGTCTTTTCATCCAGGATGGACGCCCAATTCTTGAGCCGGCTGTTGATGGTCTCCACGATTTCTCTTTCTGGTGAGGTCTTTTGCCATGGCGATTCCGCGGCAAAGGGATAGATTCGGGGAGACAATCGGATCCAAAAAAGAAACCCCGAACCATGGTGTGGTTGCGGGGTTTGATATCTGCTGGCGTGCAGAATTCTAAAACATGGGCAACCGTAGGCCTGGTTCTTGCTGGTACTGGCGCTCAAACGCGCGCAGGGAGCAAGTATCAAGTTGAGTCGATTGCAATTTCAACATGTTACTTTCCCTTCAGTTCAGGCCGGTTCCCGTGGATCGGGATGATTAATCGTCAGCGCTAAGATCAGGCCAACAATTGTTGAGCATAACAGCACAAATTGAAATGATGCAAGGAATCGAGCAATTATCAGCATTAATGCGGTTCATTGACCCTCGAAGAGACGAGGAGATCTCCGGATGACTTTGGGATCTTTCGCCAATTAATTGTTAGATATTTAGCCCCGGCGCATTGCCTCGAATCTGCGGGCTGGCATGCTTGCTCTGGCTCCAGCCTCGACGGGCGGCGATTCACTGCTTAAACCAAATGATCCACTCTCCTGAATCAGGAGAGTGGATCATTTTCTTTGTGGCGGGGACAGGATTTGAACCTGTGACCTCCGGGTTATGAGCCCGGCGAGCTACCGAACTGCTCCACCCCGCGTCGGTAGATACAACAATAACAGTGGATTGCCCAGTCACCTAATCGAGGGGTCAATTCGTCGAAATCCCCCATGGAATCAGCTTTTTTAGACGATCGAGTGACCTCCAGGGCAACGTTTCGCACCCTTATCGGATAAAACGTAGAATTTTCAGCAGTGAGCCTCGTCACGATCCACCGTTGATTTCTGACCCTCCGGGAGCGGCGGCCGGTCGCCAGCCGCAGACCCGCTGTCTAAACCGTTGCCACCGAGTGCCGCTTGGTCCCCAGGACGCAATCCGCTGGCTTCCATAGTGCACCCACGATTCACCATCTTCGGTGCCCAGCGAATCGGGAAGTTCTTGTGGCAGAGACCTTTCCGTGCCGTCGCCACAACGCTCCAAGCGCTCGAGAAGAGACAAAAGCCGTTGGTCGTGGATGGGGCGGATAACAATCCGCGCCACTGAGATTACTCACCGATGAAGACTTCCGTTAAAAAGTACGTCGCTTCATGAACGATCAAGTTGACGACTAGATAGGTGCCCTCGGGCGCTTCTCTGCGCTAGGTCGCGTCATTTCGAACAATTGTCATTTCGCTTCGTAGCTACCAGCGACGCGTTCACGACCTTTGGCCACAGGGTAGCAGCCGCCATCTGGACGGGGCTTAACGCACCGGTGGCTCCGTACCCGCCGCAGGGAGGGTACGGAGCCACCGGTGTGAAACGCGCGGCTTAGAGGCCCGCGTACGAGTGAAGTCCGTTGAAGTAGATGTTCACCACGGTGAAGTTGAAGATGATGCAGAGGTAGCCGATGATGCTCAGCCAGGCCGAGCGAGCGCCCGTCCAGCCACCTGTTGCGCGGGCATGCAGGTAACCTGCGTAGACGACCCAGATCACGAAGCTCCAGACTTCCTTGGTGTCCCAGCCCCAGTAGCGGCCCCATGCGGCTTCTGCCCAAATGGCACCCGCCATCACGGTGAAGGTCCACATCACGAAGGCCACCGCATTGATCCGGTACGCGAAGTTCTCCAGCGCAGCAGCTCCAGGAACAAGCTTCATGAACGGGAACTTGTCCGGCTTACCGGCCGCCAGTGCATCAATTCGAGCATGTTGCAACAGCTGAAGAACGTTCATGGCAAAGGTGATGGTGAACAAGGAAGAGGCCAGCACGGCGATGGAAACGTGAATAATCAGCCAGTAACTCTGCAGGGCCGGTACCAAGTGCGCGACAGGCGTCGGGAAGCCCATGGTTGCTCCGCAAAGCATCACCGTCACCAGACCGATGACGAAGGTACCCATGAAACGCAGGTCCTTTTTCAGCAATACGAGTGAGAAGACCAAAGCCACCAGGAAGGAACCGGTCGAGAGGAATTCATACATATTTCCCCACGGCACACGGTGTGCAGCGATTCCTCGGGAGATCACGGCAAAGGCCTGCATGATGACGCCGAGCCAAGTCAAAGCGACGGCAACCTTAGCCGCACCGCGCTTCTTTGAAGCAACCGTATAAGTCATTGCGTCATTCACCAACGCATTTGACGTGCTGTCCGCAGCCGGAGTCTGAACCGACCCGGCAGCAACGAGAAGCTTCTTTTCGGAAGCTACCGTCGCAGCGTCAATTTCTTGGATGAGCTTGCTGGACTTCGCTAAATCCCAGGCGAAGGCAATAAAAGCCGAGGCATAGACCATCGCTGCGAGCAACATGAACAGGTCACTGTATTGCCCTAAGACCACATCAATGGTGGGTGTGTTGATATCCATAAGTTCTCCTAAACTCCGGCTCGCTCAACGGCGGGCCACTGCTGCTCAAGGAGCTTACGCAATTCCTTGGCTTCGGAATCAAGCCGGTGGTCTTCACCACGGGCAAGCAGTCCGTATTCGATTATGCGCTCTTCACGGCCAGAATCGTCAACCGTCGTCTTGACCTTCACCCAGACACGACGACGCGGGGTGAACAGCGAGATGGTTAGACCCAAGAGCGCCAAGGCCGCAAAGATTGCCACCGGCTTCTTGCTCGGGTCATAGGCGACGTCAACACCGATGAAGCGTTTGAGCCCGTCGAAGGAGATGCTCCCCTTACCGTCGGGCAAATCATAGGTCTGGCCGGCGCTCAGCACGATGCCGCCCGCGTCCAGGTTCCTGCTGTTGAGCTCCTTGAGCTGATCGGTTTCAAGGACGTAGACGTTCTGCGGATTTCCATTGTCCAAGCCCAGATCGCCGTAGAAAGAGTTCAGCTGCAGTTGTGGGTTGATGGCGTTCGGATCACCGGAAATGGCAAAGCCTGTTTCGTCCGTCATGGCGGTCGGCAACAGGAATCCCTGGAAAGCCAGCTGGTCTGGTGTCGCATCGGGGACCTTGATGACCATCAACGAGGTGTACATGCCATCCTGCGGCACCGAAATAACAGGACCGCTAAAGGCGATATCTCCCTTGCCGTCTCGAACCGTGACCACCGGGGCATAGCCGTTGCCCACGAGGTACACATCGGCGCCATCAATGCGCAGCGGATGGTTAACCCGAAGGAGCTCTTTTACCGGTTCAGCGTCAGGTCCTCGCCGGGTTTCTACCTCGGCAGTGAAATCGATGGGCTGACCGAAGTGTGTGGTCGATTCACGATCGAAGGTGATGTTGAATTTATCCAGTTTGACCGAATATGGGTCAAGGGAATCGTCTTTGAATAAGTTCCCCGGTGTGAAGCTGTCATAGGAAACTAACGAGTTCACGAAGGTTTCCCCTTCGACCAGCGCACGCTGACCGCTGTATCCAAAAGCGCCACCGATGCCGACCGAAGCCAACAGGCCCACGAGCGAAATATGGAACAGCAAGTTACCAATTTCTCGGGTATACCCACGTTCGGCACCCACCGAAGGGTTGGAACCCTCAATCCGGGCCTCCGACCGGTAACCGCGCTTTTTCAGGAGCTTGGTGACCTGCTGGACGATATTTACGTCACTCAGACCCGACTTTTCAGCCGACTGGATCTCGATGGTTCCGTACTCAGGCAGTCGGTTTAACCGGGACGGTGTTCGTGGCGGTGGCGTGCGCAGGGCCTTCGCATGCTTCTTGACACGCGGCAGGATGCAGCCGATCAACGAGATGAACAGCAATAGGTAGATTGCCGAGAACCACACCGAGGAATAGACGTCGAAGAGCTGGAAGCGATCAAGCCATTCGCCCAGCGTCGGCTTGTTCGCCAGATAGGTGGTGACATCTTCTGGATTGATCGACCGCTGGGGGAACAGGGACCCGGGCACGGCCGCCACGGCCAAGAGCAACAGCAGGAAAAGTGCCGTTCGCATGCTGGTCAGCTGAGTCCACGCCCAGCGGATCATCCCTAAGAAATCGAGTGCTGGAACGGCAACATCTTTTTTCATGTCTTGCTTTTTCATTAAATGGGCAACTTCACTTCGTTAGCGAACCAGTCTTGCAATTGCGAAACCCACACTCCCCATAGGCCGGTGGCCATGAGAATTCCGAGAAGAATCAGCATGCCCCCGCCGAAGCGCATAATCGCGAGCTGGTGACGGCGGAAAAATTTCATGGCTCCCATGCCACGGCGAAGAGCCATGGCGATGAACAGGAATGGCAGCCCAAGACCCATGCAGTAGAAGAACGTCAATAAAGCGCCCTTCGCCGGGTTCGGGTCAACACCCGTGCTCATGGCCAGAACGGCAGCCAACGTAGGACCGATGCATGGCGCCCATCCCAACCCGAAGGTGACTCCCAAGACCGGGGCTCCCCAGAGGCCGGCCGGTGGCTTCCTGTGAATCTTCGCATCGCGTTGCATGAACGAAAAACCGCCCAAGAAGACCACACCCATGAGGATCACGACCACTCCAAGAATCTGGGTGATCCAGGAACCCTTGAACTGCATCCAAGCGGCGACCTGTGAAAAGACCACACCCGCCATGACAAACACGGCAGTAAAGCCAAGAATAAACAGCCCAATTCCTGCCACCATGCGCCCACGCTTTTGATCGGCAAGATCGGCACCGGACAAACCCGTCACATAACCCAGGTATCCAGGCACGAGGGGCAACACACAAGGGGAAAGAAAGGAGACTAAACCGGCAAGAATGGCGACGGGAACGGCAAGAACCAGCGAGCCATCCTGAATGATCTCGGCGAACTGGTTTCCTTGGGCAGGAAGCATCATAGCGTTGACCAGCGCGGAGCTGATCACAATGACTCGGTCAGTGCCGTATTGATCAGAGCCTTCAGCGTCGTTTTATCCGCCGCGCCAAGCACTCGAGCCGAGACTCTGCCCTGTTTGTCCAGAACAAGAGTGGTCGGCACGGCCTTAAGCGGAACGTACTTGGTCATCGCCAGCTGGATGGTGCCCTCGGTGTCCTGCACCGAGGGGTACTTAATGCCGAAGTTTCGTTCAAAGGCTTCCGCAGCGTCTTTCTCATCTCGGACATTGATGCCGATGAACTGTGCTTTGTCGCCGAATTCCTTATTCAGCTCCACCATGTGTGGGGCCTCGATGCGGCACGGAGCGCAGGCTGCATACCAAAAGTTTAAGATGGTGGCTTGGCCAGCCCAATCAGCGGAATCAATCGCAGATCCGTCATAGGCAACTGCCTTAATTTCAACCGGTGCGGTGCGGGATTCCGGAGCGTATTCCTCGACGGATCCATCGCCGGCAATGTAGTTCTTGTTATTGCCTTCACGAGCCTGCTTGGCCAGCGGGTCTTCTTCGCCGACGCATGCAGCCAATGGGATGATCGCGGCGCCGAGCACGACAGCACGCAACAGTGTTCGTCGTCCCAAGCGCGCGGCTTGGGACGAGGTGGGATCGGTCATGATCTCAAGCTCCAGGGATGTTCGCAGCGTTGACCAAAAGATCCACGCTAGGTTCTGCATAACGGACTGCGACCAGACTTTCACCTTCAAAGTCCAGACTAGTCACGGAGGTGAGAGTGCATTCGCGTTTCCGCGGATCATGCCATAGGGCATTGCCCTCGGCAGAGCGGCGTGTCACCCAAATGGGCAGCTGATGGCTGACCAGGATGGCTTGCGCGCCCGGGCCACCAAGTTCTACCGCACGATCGCGGTGTTCAACTATGGCGGTCATCATTCGTTCCACCTGGTCCCGGTAGGGCTCCCCCCAGGATGGTCGGAATGGATTGACGACGTAGGACCAGTACTTTGGTTCCTTGAGTCGACGCTTAATTTGAGAAAGACCCTGGAAGCGATTCGCTGCCTCGATAATTCGATCATCCGTAACGATATCGAGGCCCAAGGCATCCGACGTGGGCTTGGCTGTTTCCTGCGCACGAACCAGCGGAGAAGACACCAGATGGGTGATGTTTGCTCCGGCGTTCCGTTGCGCCGTGAAATACTCGGCCGCCCTGTCGGCCATTTGGTGGCCAAGATCGGAAAGATGAAATTCAGGTAGACGACCGTAAAGCACCCTGTCCGGGTTATACACTTCGCCGTGACGCAGCAGGTGAACGGTGGCAGTCGACATGGCTTAAGTGTCTCAAAACTTTGTTCCGTAACCTAAACAGGCCCATCGCGGCCTTCGCCGCGCGCGGAGGTCCACCTTGCGGGTGGCAACACGGACCTCATCGCCTCCGTACTATCGGAATGTGGCCATATTGGGCGAATTATTGCGGGTCTTGGCCTCGGAGTGATTTCACTTCCCCCAAGAAAACCATCCTTTTGGAGGGGGCCTAAACCAATCTCTAACCGATATCGTGAGTAGTAAGTCATAGTTTCCAACACGAGGAGCATCTCATGTCCACCCCAGAGAACAATCCCCAGAACCCACAGACTCCGTCCGGAGAGCCCACCCCACCGCAGTACGGGCAACGCGCACCGCTTGATCCCAACGCTGCTGGGCAGACACCACAGTTTGGTGCTCAACAGCCGAATCCGTACGGCCAGAATCCAAACCCGTACGGCCAACCGGAGCAGTCCAATAGCCCCTACGGACAGCAGCCGTATCCGGGTGGATTCCAGGTACCACCGCAGGGCAATTTCCCCGCGCCTCAGATGCCAACCCAGCGTCCCAAGGAATTGGACACGTCGTTCTGGGCCATCCTGGCCGCCGGCGTCTTCTTCCTCGCCTCGATGCTTCTCACCCTGACCGACTCGGCCATCCGGGATTCGCTCACGATGGCACCCGAAATGGAAGATCTTCTCGCCCAGTCAGGCAGTAGCTTGGAACAGATGATTCCCATGGTGAGAATCTTTGTGATCGTCTTCGCGCTGATTGGTCTGGGTATCTACGTCTTGCTGGCGTTCATGGTTCGCAAGGGTAGTAACGTTGCCCGGATCTTCGCGACAGTACTTGCCGCCCTATCGCTGTTCAACCTCGCCGGTGGCTTGATCATGGTTGTCGCGGTAATCCTCGGCATCGTCGGCGTCGTGTTCGCTTGGTTGCGTCCCTCCAGCCAGTACATCGCCGCCCGGCGGGCTGCACGGGCAGCTGGCTTCCGCGGCTAAGCGTCCCTAATAAGCAAGTGGTCCGTGACCTCGCCAAACTTGGCGAGGTCACGGACCACTTTTCGTTTGACCCGGCACCTTGAACATGCCGATCCATGGCTATAGGCGCTAAGCTTCTAGATTTTGGGCGTGGTAAGCCAAGATTTGTAGCTCCGTGGCCAAGTCGACTCTGCGCAAATTCACCCCGGCTGGGACGTTGAGTACCACTGGGGCAAAGCTCAAGATGCTTCGCACCCCGCAGTCCACCAGTTTGTCGCACAAATCTTGGGCAGAAATGCCCGGAACAGATAAGACGGCCATATTGGCCTTAGACAGTTGAACGATATTTTCTAGGTCGGCAATATCTTGGACCTCCATGTCACCCACGGTGGTACCAATAACCTCCGGTGCCGCATCCAAAAGCGCGACGATTTCGAATCCTCTACTACGGAATCCGCCGTATCCGGACAACGCACGCCCCAAGTTACCTGCACCAATGATGGCTACACGCCACTGCTGCAACAAACCGAGCGCCTTGGAAATATGCTCGGTCAGTTCGACCACCACATATCCCACGCCCCGGGTCCCATACGAGCCCAGTAAAGAAAGATCCTTGCGCAAGATCGCGGGATTAACTCCGGCCGCCGTTGCCAGTACCCCGGAAGATGTCCGTAGTTCGCCGCTGGCCTTCAATTTGATGAGGGCTCGTAGATACTGTGTCAGGCGCGCCAACGTCGCCTCGGGCAGGATCCGTGTAAGCGAACCAACGGCTGGCTGAGCTGACTCCTGGTCCAGCGCCTGACCGTGCGCGGCCGATAGTTCCGTGACACCCGCAGGGACTCCATTGTCTTCGGTGTGGTCCTCGGTGGACATTGTGTTCTAACTCAATTCATTGGATAACAACAACTTTTACCAACCACCCTCATCGGTGGCACCACGGTTAGCTGGACAGCAAGGACTCCAAGCGTTGTGGATCGATCACCCAAAAATCCCGGACCCGTCCGTCAACTAAGAGCACGGGAACTTCTTCGGAGTGTTTGGATAAGAGATCCGCGTCCTGGTCAATGTCAACACTTTTCCAGCTATACCCCAGTCTGCTGGTGACCTCATTAAGGGTCATTTTAGCCGCTTCGCACAAATGGCATCCCGAACGAACCAACAGAACTATTTCTCGGGGTCTCTTCACGCTGCTCATGAACCAACGCTACCGCTATGGTCAAAAAAGTTTGCAATAGACTGGGCGGATGCCCTCCACCCTTCCTTCCCCATCCGAGCTCGGGCATGAACCCGCCCCGCCAGTCGCAGGTGCGGCCTTTTTCGACGTAGATAACACCATGATGCGCGGGGCATCGCTTTTTGCGGTGGCCCGAAAACTCTATCAACGCCGCGCCTTTACGCTGCGAGAGGTCCTCTGGTTCGCCATCCACCAATTGCGGTTTTTAACCCGAGGAGAAAATCTCGGAGACATTCAGGCCATCCGTGATCGTGCGCTTTTAATGGCAGCAGGATTCTCCGTTGAGGACATGGTTGCGCTGGGAGACGAGATTTATGACGAGTTCATTGAGTCAAAGATCTGGCCCGGAACTCGCGCCATCGCCGAACAGCACCTACACGCCGGTCGCCAAGTCTGGCTCGTAACAGCCACTCCTCTGGAGGTGGCTTCGGTCATGGCTCGGAGGCTGGGTCTCAGTGGCGCGCTAGGGACCAGCGTTGAACATGTTGATGGCGCCTACACCGGTCGGCTCGTCGGCGAGATCCTCCATGGAGCGGCGAAGGCGACAGCCGTGCGAGAGCTAGCTGAGGAACAGGGCCTGGATCTTGACCACTGCTGGGGGTATAGCGACTCGCACAACGACATACCGTTGTTAGAGGCGGTGGGACACCCGGTAGCCATTAATGCCGATCGCAGGCTGCGTCGTTACGCCATGGACCGAAGCTGGCCTACCTATGATTTCCGGACCGGACGCAAAGCTGCGGCCTTTGGCCTGAAGGCGGCAGGAGTCTCCGGTGCTCTTTGGGGACTATGGCGAAGCATTAGCGCCATTCGCGGGCGCTGAATTTCAATTATCGAATAAATGAAAAAGGTGTGTTTCCCCCGAGGGGGAAACACACCTTTTTACATACGCAACTCCGAGCAAGCCCGGAAACTGGTATTTACTTCTTATTACGACGCTGGTGGCGGGTCTTACGAAGCAATTTACGGTGCTTCTTCTTAGCCATACGCTTGCGGCGCTTCTTAATAACAGAGCCCATACTGGTTCCTCACAAACTGATTCGATTGCCGACTACTACTACCGCGGCACCAAGGCACCAGAATAGCCAACTGGACGTTAAACGTTCCTTAACAGATTACCTGCTTCCAGAGCGGATTCTGACCACTCGTGAAAACCTCCGGAATTAACCGGTGTTGAAGTCTCGACCGAATCCGGCTGCCCGCAGGTATTCCTGCACGGCGTTCTCTGGGACTCGGTAGGAGCGACCGAAGCGAACGGCCGGCAAATCACCGGAATGGACGAGTCGATAAACCGTCATCTTTGAAACACGCATCACATCGGCAACCTCGGCCACCGTCATGAAACGCGCGCTGGCAAAGTTTTGCGATTCGACCATTCCTTGATTCTCCTGACAATATTCACATAGCAGTCATGCCGTGGCTCGGACTTCGGAACACTCCGGTCCGCGCCAACACCCCAAGATACCCTATGTCCTTTAGTGTTACTTTAGTGGCTCGCGGGGCCAATGTGAACGATTCGGACCAGTTATGAGCCATCAATCGGTTGCGTTTTGTCTCCATGTCACAGAACTAGCGTGCGACGCGCACCGCTGCGGCCAGGGTGTCCAGCAAGTCAGAGCTCGTTTCCCAGTTCATGCATGCATCGGTGACCGACTGGCCGTACCGCAACCCACCGAGCACATCAGCGCCCACTGCCACGGCGTCGGGATCGTGCTTCTGCGCGCCCGCCACAAGGAAACTTTCAGCCATGATCCCGGCAATGCTCTGATCGCCAGCGGCAATGCGAGCCGCCAGTTCGCCGATAACCTCGGCCTGGCGAAGCTCTGATTTTCCGGAGTTCGCGTGGCTTGCATCGACGATCAGACGCGGATTCATACCGGATCCGGCCATGGCCGCGGACGCCGCAGCAACCTGCTCGGCACCGTAGTTTGGCCCATCCGCTCCCCCACGCAGAATCAAGTGGGAGTCCTGGTTTCCGGTGGTCGTCACGATCGCGGTGCGACCGTCATCACTAATACCAAGGAACGATTGCGGGGCACTAGCGGCCTGGCAGGCGTCGATGGCGACCTGAACCGATCCGTCGGTGCCGTTCTTGAAGCCCACCGGCATCGAAAGACCCGAGACCAACTGCCGATGCGTTTGGCTTTCGGTGGTGCGGGCCCCGATGGCCCCCCAACTCATCACATCGGCGAGGTACTGAGCGCTCAACGGTTCGAGGAACTCGGTGGCCAACGGTAGCCCCAAATTGCTGGCGGCGAGGGTGAATTCGCGCGCAATTCGTAAGCCGGCGGCCATGTCGTGGCTACCGTCAAGGTGCGGATCATTAACCAGACCCTTCCAGCCCACCGTGGTACGTGGCTTTTCGAAGTAACTTCGCATGACCACCAGCAACTCGCCCTCATGCGTCTTGGCAGCAGCAGCGAGCTTCGCAGCGTATTCAAGCCCCGCTACGGGGTCATGAATAGAGCATGGGCCGATGATTACCAGCAGGCGCTCGTCAAGGCCTGAGAGCACCGCACGGACCTCCTGGCGGGCTCTCATGATGCGGTAGCCCTGCGCATCCCCCACCGGGAGTTCACCTATCAGTTCTGCCGGGGTCGGCAGCTCGGTAATGGAGGTGATGCGCTCGTTGGTGTTGAAGCGCGGTTGTTCTTTTACGGCGGGGCTGATGTTGCTGATCATGATCGGTGGCCTTTCGGTGAGACCCCGCGATTCGACGGGGGCCGAGTAGTTTATTTGCGGCCCCGTTGATTTCTCGCTGCAATTCCTTCAGGGCCGCTATCGTGAAAATAGCGAAGGGCCTGCAAGCAATAGCTTGCGGCCCTTGTCGACTCTGAAGGTGGGTATGCGAATTTACCGCGTCCTAGGCTCCTCCAGAGCCGACACAAAATACGCATACCAACGATTAGTCATGGGTTGAAACATACAACCGTTAAGAACGATTGACAAATAATGCCCGCCCGCGCGGGCTTCACAATTCGTCACTGTTACACAAAAGCGGGTTGGAAGGAGCTGAACATCGCTGTTCCACTCTTCCCAACCCGCTTCAAAGGTCAGTCGTTTTTAGCTGGTGCTACCGACCTAGATCAGACCCTGCGCCAGCATGGCGTCGGCGACCTTGACGAAGCCGGCAATGTTGGCGCCCGCAACATAGTTGCCCGGGACACCGTACTCGTCGGCAGTTGACGCACAGCGATCGTGAATTCCCACCATGATTTCAGTCAGGCGTGCTTCGGTGTGTGCGAAGCTCCAGGAATCCCGGCTGGCGTTCTGCTGCATCTCCAACGCGGAGGTAGCCACGCCACCGGCGTTTGCTGCCTTGCCCGGTGCAAAGAGCACACCGGCATCTTGGAAGAGCGAGGTTGCTGCGGCTGTACACGGCATGTTGGCGCCCTCGGCCACGGCCATGACACCGGAGCTGATTAGCTTCTTGGCGTCCTTGGCATCAAGCTCATTTTGTGTGGCGCACGGCAGGGCTACGGTGGCGTCAACGTCCCAGACGTTTCCGCCGGCCACATAACTCACCTTTTTGGACTTGGCGCGTTCGGCGTAATCGCTGATGCGTCCGCGTTCGACTTCCTTGATCTGACGCAGCAGTTCCACGTCAATACCGCGTTCATCCACGATGTAGCCGCCGGAATCTGAGGCTGACACCACGCGAGCGCCCAAGGCCTGGGCCTTTTCGATCGCGTTGATGGCAACATTGCCGGATCCCGAGACCACGACGCGCTGGCCGTCGAAGGACGCCCCACGAGTCTTCAGCATTTCGTCGGTGAAGATCACGGCACCGTAGCCGGTGGCCTCTGGCCGAACCAGAGATCCGCCCCAGCTAATGCCCTTACCGGTCAAAACTCCGGATTCGTAGCGGTTGGTGATGCGCTTGTACTGTCCAAAGAGGTAACCGATTTCGCGGCCGCCCACACCAATGTCGCCGGCCGGCACGTCGGTGTATTCACCGATGTGTCGGTAGAGCTCGGTCATGAATGACTGGCAGAAGCGCATGACTTCGGCGTCCGACTTGCCACGTGGGTCAAAGTCCGAGCCGCCCTTGCCGCCGCCAATAGGCATACCGGTCAGTGAGTTCTTGAAGATCTGTTCAAAGCCCAAGAACTTCACAATCCCCAGGTACACCGAGGGGTGGAAGCGTAGGCCGCCCTTGTACGGGCCAAGCGCCGAGTTGAACTCAACACGGAAACCACGGTTAATCTGCACGCGGCCGGCGTCGTCCATCCACGGCACGCGGAAAATGATCTGGCGTTCGGGTTCGCACATGCGCTGAAGAATTGCTGCTTCGGCGTATTCGGGGTGCTTGCGTGACACCGCTTCGAGGCTGTCAAAAACCTCGGTTACCGCCTGGTGGAATTCTGCTTCACCGGGGTTACGACGGAACACTTCGTCGCGAATTATCGCTAGTTGCTGGTCCAAGTCTTATTCTCCTCATCACTTGGGGCAGGCATAAGGGCACGCTTACGCCGTTTCTGGCAACGCTGCCCGGATTGAGAATGTCATGACGCTAGGGGTTGGGCATAACCGGACGTCATCAATAATGCATCGGGACGTAACGTACTCGACACAAATGAGTGCTCAAATACCCCGGTGGTTGGTGCCGCCGGGCCTAGCGCTTGCGCCCAAATTTGCGTTTCGGAAAGCGCTCAAGGAAGTCCTGGGCACGGCCGGTGACCTGCTCGAGGGAACGGCCCACGGTTCTGCCCAATTGTGCCGCTGCCACCGTCGCACCGCTAGTCACATCGTGCGAAGAAGCGTGCACCTCCAACTGGCTCTTCTCGGGAACCACCACCAGCTCGGGCGCAGCGGGCAGGTACCCACGAAGCCAGGTCTGCAGTTCGAGGAAGGTCTCGGTTTCCAAGGCATAAAAGCGGCGCTGTCCATCGGCGCGCATGGAGACCAGCCCGGCCTCGCGCAGGACCTTGAGGTGCTTGGAAACGGTCGGCTGGGAAACACCCAATTCTTCGACCAACGATCCTACGGACAGCGATTCTTCGCGCAGGGTATCGACCAACCGTCGTCTGGTCGGGTCGGCCAGCGCGGTAAAAATATCATCATGAGCCACCACATAACCCTATCTGCATATGCGCGTGGGGGCATCTTTGTGCGTCCTAGTCGAACCAGGGATCCAGCCCAAAGAGCGGGAAGATCTCCTTACGGGTGGCCATGATGCTGCGGTCCACCGGATCGGCAGGGTCATAACCCACTTCCCAGCTACGCCACCACAATTCGGCGTTATCGCCCATGAATTCCGGCGGCCAAATACCGTAGCGCTCATGAACATAGACACGCCAAGGACCGGGGACCGGTGTTGCCAAGGGCACAGGTTTGCCCGAGGCAATAGCCACCAGATGACTCCAGGCTCGCGGGGCCACGGCGGTGATGTTGTAGCCGCCGCCACCGGTGGCAATCCAGCGTCCGGCACATAACCGGTCCGCCAGCTCGCAAATATCCAACGCGTTCTGCCGCTGCCCGTCAACACTCAGGCGAAGGTTGGACAGCTCGTCATCCTTATGTCCATCACAACCGTGTTGGGAAACGATGACCTCCGGGGCAAAGGCCTGAGCCAATTGCGGAACCACCGCATGGAAGGCGCGCAGCCACCCCGCGTCCCCCGTACGTGGAGGCACGGCGATGTTCACCGCCGTGCCCTGCGCCGCCGGCCCGCCAATCTCATTGGCGTAGCCGGTTCCGGGGAAGAGGGACATGCCGGTTTCATGGAGGGAGATTGTCATGACGCGGGGATCGTCCCAGAAGATCGATTCCGTACCGTCCCCATGATGGGCATCAACATCGATGTAGAGGACCTTGGAGACCCCGCCATCAAGCAATCGCTGAATCGCCAGGGCGGTGTCGTTGTAGATGCAGAAGCCGCTGGCCTTGCCCCGTGCCGCGTGGTGCATGCCGCCGCCGAAGTTCACTACGTGCAGGGCGCGTTCCTCGAGGATCGCTGTGGCCCCCTGCAGTGAGCCGCCGGCGAGTCTGGCGCTGGCCTCATGGATCCCCTCGTAGGCGGGATTGTCCTCGGTGCCCAACCCGCGGGCCTCATTGGGAACCTCCGGGTGCGCGCTGACGGCACGCACCGCGGTGATGTATTCGGGTTCGTGAACGCGACCAAGCTCATCGTCGGTGGCCAGTCGCGGGGCAACAACACGCAGATTCTCCCGCTCAAAGAGGCCAAGGTCACCGCACAGTCGTGCGGTGAGCTCCAGCCTGAGCGGGTGCATCGGATGAGTTTCACTAAAGCGATAGGCCAGCATCTCATCGCTCCAGATCACCTGGGTGGCAGGCGCGGGCTTGGTATCAGAAAACACCCCTTCAGGCTACGCGATCGATCACCCGAGTGTGTGCCAAGACACCCAGGGGTGCCATGCTAAGGACCAAAGACCCGTCATGGTTTATTGTGGGAACTTGCGGGGCAGGGCCTTCGCACCGAAGATGTCGACGTCTTGGAGCCGAGCTATCACCATGGGAAGCATTCCCTCTACCGCCGCAACACGACGGCCCACCACCGAATCCGGTGCACCGGCCCCGTGGCGCAAGCGACTGGGCCACTGGCGGCGAATGATTGCGGATTTCACCGTCCGCTCCCCCGCCCGCCTGGCGCTCTTCGCCTTTGTTCTGGTCATCGCGCTGTTCTCGTCCTTGCTTTCGCTTCCCGCAGCATCGGCCAGCGGCGAACGGACCGCCTTTGTTGACGCCTTCTTCACGGCCGTATCGGCCGTCTGTGTCACCGGCCTGACCGTCGTCTCGACCGCCACCCACTGGTCGTTCTTTGGTCAATTGGTGATGATCATCGCGGTATTTGTTGGTGGTTTGGGCATCCTGACCCTCGCCTCGGTGCTCTCCCTGGCAGTATCCAAGCGTCTGGGCGTCCGCGGCAAGCTCATGGCGCAAAACTCGATGAACACCTCCGCCGCCTCCACCCTGGGTGAGGTCGGCTCGCTGCTGCGCATCGTGATCACCACCTCGGTGGCCATCGAGGTGGCGCTGGCGTTGATGCTCATCCCGCGCTTTTTGATCCTCGGCGAGCCGTTTAGCCAGGCCCTCTGGCATGGCGTTTTCTACTCCATCTCCGCCTTTAACAACGCAGGGTTCACACCTCACTCCGACGGGCTGGTCCCCTATGAGATGGACTTGTGGATCCTGGTGCCGCTGATGCTCGGGGTGTTCCTGGGCTCGCTCGGCTTCCCGGTGCTGATGGTGCTCTTGGCCCATCGCTTCAATTCCAAGAAGTGGACGCTGCACGCCAAGCTGACCCTGCTGGTGACCGGCATCCTGCTGGTGGGCGGCACGCTGCTCTGGGCCGCCGCGGAATGGAGTAATCCCAACACCATCGGCGGCCTAAATGCCGGGGATAAGGTCATCCACTCGGTCTTCGCCTCGGTGATGACCCGCTCCGGCGGTTTTAATCTGGTGGATCAGGGTGAGATGAATCAGGTGACGATGCTGCTCACCAACGCCCTGATGTTTGCCGGTGGTGGCTCGGCGTCAACCGCCGGCGGCATTAAGGTCACCACGATCGCGGTGATGTTTTTGGCGATCTTCGCCGAGGCCCGCGGTGACACAGATCTGCGCGCCTTTGGCCGGCGCATTCCGGAGGGAACCATGCGCGTGGCCATCTCGGTCATCGTCCTTGGTGCCACGCTGGTGATGCTGGCGACGGCCTCCCTGCTGATCATCAGTGGCACCTCACTCTCCCGAGCGCTCTTCGAGTCCATCTCGGCCTTCGCCACCGTGGGGCTGAGCACCAATCTGTCGGCCGAAATGCCGCCCTCGGGCAAATACGTGCTCGCCGCACTGATGTTTGCCGGTCGCATCGGTACGATTACCCTGGCATCCGCGCTGACCTTGCGCCAACGCAACCAGCTCTACCACTTCCCCGAAGAGAGGCCCATCATTGGCTGAGAAAAACACCGACCACAACGCCCCGGTGCTAGTCATTGGGCTGGGCCGCTTTGGCGCCTCGGTGGCCGAACAATTGGTCAAACAGGGCCGCGAGGTCTTGGCCATCGAACGGAACCAGGAATTGGTGCAGAAGTGGGCCTCGGTGCTGACCCACGTCGTGGAGGCGGATGCAACAAACATCGATGCGTTGCGCCAGCTCGGAGCCCAGGAATTCGCCTCGGCCGTGGTGGGGGTGGGTACCTCCATCGAATCCTCGGTGTTGATCACCGTGAACCTGGTGGATCTGGGGATCGAGCACCTGTGGGTCAAGGCCATTACGCCCTCCCACGGCAAGATCCTCACGCGTATCGGTGCCAACCACGTGATCTATCCGGAGGCCGACGCCGGAGTGCGTGCCGCCCACCTGGTCGGCGGACGGATGCTTGACTTCATCGAGTTCGACGATGGCTTCGCGATCGTGAAAATGTACCCGCCGAAGGAAACCCAGGGCTTCACGCTGGCCGAGTCTCAGGTCCGCTCCAAGTACGGGATCACCGTGGTGGGTGTGAAATCCCCCGGCGAGGACTTCACCTACGCCCAGCCCGATACCAAGGTGACCCGGCGCGACGTGTTGATCGTCTCGGGCCACGTGGATTTGCTCGAACGCTTCGCCGCCCGGCCCTAAGGAAGCTCGGCGCTCATCTCTCCGAGTTAAACCCGGATGGCAGCACCCGCAGCACAAAAATATGCGTCCCCTCGTTCGAACGAGGGGACGCATATTTTTGTGAGGCCAGTTCCGTTGAGTTTAAGCCAGTTCCTTGGTGATCGCCGCGGCACGTGCGGCTGCTGCTGCCGCCCCGCGGGCGATGATCTGAGAAAGGTTCGTCTCATCAAAGGTTGCGATGGCCCGTTCGGTGGTGCCGTTGGGGCTGGTGACGCCCTGACGCAGGGCAGAGGGGTCGGCCTGCGCATCGGAAAGCATCTTCCCCGCCCCGGCAACGGTGGCACGGGCCAAATCGGTCGCCAGAGCGGGCTCCAGGCCCAGTTCAACGCCCGCCGCGGCCATGGCCTCGGCCAGGTAGAACACGTACGCCGGTCCCGAGCCGCTGATGGCAGACACCGCGTCCTGCTGCGCCTCCGGAACCACGTGCACCACACCGGAACCGGCAAACAACTGCACGACGGCCTCCAGCGCGTCCGCGGAGACCGAATCCCCGGCGCTGACGCCCACCGCGCCGGCACCCACCTTCAACGGCGTATTGGGCATCGACCGCACCACGGGTTGGCCCGGATTCAGGTGCGCGGCCATCATGCTGATGGTGATGGCTGCGGCCACCGAAACGATAACGGCGCTGGGCTTCAGGGCATCCTTGATTTCGTCGCACAATGCGGTGATGCCCACGGGCTTTACACCCAAGAAGACGATGTCGGCATCCCGCACCGCCTTGAGGTTGGCCTCTGGATCTTGGGCACCAATCAGCACCGTGACACCGGTTTCGGCACGCAGCGCCTCGGCCTTGTCATCGCTGCGCAGGGTGGCGGTGATCGCCCGCGGGTCATAACCGGAAGCGATGATGCCGCGCAGCACCGCCCCATTCATGGAACCGGTGCCCAGGAAGGCAAGTTTGTTCTCGGTACGGGCAGAAGTTACAGGCGCTGAAGTCATCTGCCCATTCTTCCACGGCTTCCCGGGAGCCTAGATCGAATGTGTCCCACTCTGCGCGCCGGTGCTCACCTGGTCCAGATGGCGGCGGGCAAATTCCAGCGTCTCGCCCAGCCAGGCCTCGCGCTCCCCGGCACCCTTGGCCTTACGGGTGGAGACCTCCACGGCCACCACTCCGTCCCAGGCGACATCACGGAGGTACTGAATCGCTTCGATCACCGGTTGGGTGCCGCGGCCGGGCACCAGGTGCTCGTCCTTGCCGTTGTCCATCCCGTCGCACAGGTGCACATGGCTCAGTCGCTGCCCCAGCTCACGGAAGGCCACGGCGGAGTCCATGTCGGCGATCGCCGAATGGGAGAAATCCCAGGTGACAAACTCATAGGGTTCGGGGATCGGGTTCCAGTGCGGCAGATACATTTTTGCCTCGCGTCCCCGCGCGCGCCACGGGTACATGTTCTCCACCGCGATCTTCACACCGTACTCCTCCATGATCCGGCGGATGCCGGTGGAGAATTCGGTGGCGTAGGTACCCTGCCAGCGGAAGGGCGGGTGCGCCACCACCACATCGCACCCCACCTCCACGGCCATCGCTGCGGCCGATTCGATCTTGTTCCACGCGGTGCCCCAGACCTGCTGGGTCAACAGGAGCGTGGGCGCGTGGATGGCCATGATGGGTTGGTCGTAGCGTTCGGCTAACCGATTCAGCGCGGCGGCATCCTGGGAGATCTGGTTTCCGGTGACCAAGACCTCCACCCCGTCGTAGCCCAAATCGTGGGCCACGGAGAAGGCGTCATGGACGTTCAACGGATAAACCGAGGCGCTGGAGAGCGCAACGGGAATGGGGGCGCTGCCCTGTGTACCTGAATCAATCATGGAACGTGCCCCTTATGTTTCGGTCCTAAAGAACGGTACTTCCCTGCGCCAAGGACAGGGCCGAGGCCCTACCCAAGGCAACTTCACCAACACCCACGCTACTACTGAGCGGCGCGGTGGAGTCAAATAAAACGTGGTCAAAACGGCGCAGCATCAGACCCTCACGCAGTGCCCACGGGCAGATGCGCAGGGATTTAACCTTCAGCGCGTTCATGGCTTCCAGGGCGACGACGGCACCGGCGAGCAGCTGTGGGGCACGGATCGCCGAGACTCCGGGCAATTCCACCCGCTCATCCCAGCTCATCGCGGTCAGCCGGTTGGTCCACAACTTGAGCGAATCGGCACGCAGCACGCGCTTCACATACGGTCCATCGGCGCTGGGCGCAGCACCGGTGATCCGGGCCAGCGACCTGAAGGTTTTGGAGGTGCCGGTGACCATGGACGGCTTGCCAAATTGGCGCAGCTCGGCCGCGGGTTCGGCCAGCACATCGCGCACATAGTGGCGCATTTCCTTGAGTTTTTGGATCGACGGACGATCCTCGGGCAGCCATTCGCGGGTCAGCCGGCCCGCACCCAGTGGTACCGAGTGGGCCACGCTGGGGAATTCGTCCCCGCCCAGGGCGAGTTCGAAGGAGCCGCCACCCATGTCCAGGTTCAAGATGGTGTCGGCACTCCAGCCAAACCAGCGGCGCACCGCGTGGAAGGTCATGCCGGCCTCCTGTTCACCGGTGAGCTCGGTGAGCTGAACACCGGTTTCATTCACCACCCGAGCCAGCACCATCTCGCCATTGGCCGATTCGCGGATGGCGGAGGTGCAGAAGGCCAGCAGGTCCTCGGCATGATGATTGATGGCAAATTGTGCCGCCTCGTGCACAAAGTCCAACAGCTCGGTTTGCCCGGCATCGTTAATGGCCCCGTTTTCGTCCAGGAAGGACACCAACGACAGGGCCCGCTTGTGCGAGGCAAAGGGCACGGGGCGGGCGCCCGGATAGGCATCCACCAACAATAGATGGACCGTGTTCGATCCAATATCCAGTACGCCCAGCCTCATTCTGTGCCCTTCATGCTCTTGCTCGGTCCTCGCTAGCGAGGGCTACTTGCTAGTTTTCTTGGCCGCTGGCTTTTTGGCCGGAGCCTTCTTGGCCGCCGGCTTTTTGGCCGGGGCCTTGGCAGCGGTCTTGCGCTTGACCGGTCCCCGGGCGCGCTTATCGGCCAATAGCTCGATGGCCCGCTCCCGGGTCAGCTCCTCCAGCGTGGTATCACGCGGGATGGTGATGTTGGTGACGCCGTCGGTGATATAGGCACCAAAGCGTCCCTCCTTGACCACGATGTTCTTCTCCGAGACCGGATCGACACCAAACTCGGCCAGCGGCGGCACGGCCGCACGCGCGCCACGAACCTTCGGCGTTGCGTAAATCTCCAACGCTTCTTCCAAGGTGATGGTGAAGATCTCTTCCTCGGTACCGATGGAGCGCGAGTCGGTGCCCTTTTTCAGGTAGGGCCCAAAACGGCCGTTCTGCACCGTAATCTCCACGCCCTCGGCGTCCGCGCCCAGCACCCGCGGCAGCGAGATCAGGCGTAGGGCTTCCTCGAGCGTCACCGACTCCACGCTCATGGTCTTGAACAGCGAACCGGTGCGCGGCTTGGCCTTGACCGGCTTCTTCGGCGGCTTGGGCTTGCCGTTCTTGTAGTACTCCACGGGCAGTGCGGCCAATTCCTCGGCCGTGGGCTCCACGATGACCTCGGTGACGTAGGCGCCGTAGCGTCCGTCCCGGGCCACGATGGTGCGCCCGGTCTCCGGGTCAACGCCGAGCACGTTTTCGCTCGGACCCTGCTGCTCCATCAGCTCGATGGCCTTTTCGGCGGTGAGCTCGTCCGGAGCCAGATCCTCGGGCACATTGGCACGCTGCGGGTCGGTGCCCTCGGGGGCATCGGCGGGCAACGGCTTTTCCAGGTACGGACCAAACTTGCCCACGCGCAGGACGATGCCCGGGGCGATGTCGATGGAGTTGATGGCGCGAGCGTCAATGTCGCCCAGGTTGTTCACCACCGATTCCAGGCCGGCCTCACCGGTGGCCTCGGAACCGAAGTAGAAGTCCTTCAGCCAGGCGCTGCGACCCTTTTGGCCGTGCGCAATTTCGTCCAGATCATCTTCCAGGCGTGCGGTGAAGTCGTAGTCGACGTACTTGCCGAAGTGCTCTTCCAGCAGACGCACCACGGAGAACGCGATCCAGCTGGGCACCAGGGCGCCGCCACGCTTGGTCACGTATCCGCGATCCATGATCGTGGAGATGGTCGGGGCGAAGGTCGAGGGGCGACCGATCTCGCGAGCTTCAAGCTCGGCGACGATCGAGGCCTCGGTGTAGCGCGCCGGCGGGGAGGTGGTGTGGGAGATGGCGTCGATGCCGGTGCCAGCCAACGGGTCGGCGACCTTAAGCTGGGGCAGGCGTGCTTCCTCTGCCGCGTCGGCCGCCTCGGCCTCGCGGGCTGCGTCACGGCCTTCCTCATAGGCGGCCATGAAGCCACGGAAGGTGATCACGGTGCCGGAGGCGGAGAACTCCGCAAGCTGCCCCGTGGTGGCTTCACCGGCCAGCTTGATGGTGGCGGTGAAACCCTTGGCGTCCGACATCTGCGAGGCGACGGTACGCTTCCAAATCAGTTCGTAGAGCCTAAATTCATCGGCCGAGAGCTGGGCACGGACGGTGGCCGGGCGGCGGAAGGAATCACCGGCGGGGCGGATGGCCTCGTGGGCTTCCTGCGCCGCTGCACTCTTGGCCTTGTAAACGCGCGGCTTATCCGGCACCGAGTCGGTTCCGTAAAGTTCTGCTGCCTGCTTGCGGGCGGCGTTCACTGCCTCGTTGGACAGGAACACCGAATCGGTACGCATGTAGGTGATGTAGCCGTTTTCATACAGGCGCTGGGCGACCTGCATGGTGGACTTTGAGCTCCAGCGCAGCTTGCGGCTGGCTTCCTGCTGCAGCGTTGAGGTGGTGAACGGGGCTGCCGGTCGACGGGTGTAGGGCTTTTCATCCACCGAGGTCACGGCAAAATCGGCCTCGGCCAGTCCGTTGGACAGTGCCGTGGCACCGGCCTCGTCCAGGTGAGCGACGGAACCGGACTTGGGGGTCTTCAGTTCACCGCGGTCGGTGAAGTCGCGGCCGGTGGCCACACGGGCACCGTCAACGCTGGAGAGCTTCGCGCCGAAGGATTCGCCGGCATTCGTGGCGAAGGTTCCGGTCAAATCCCAGTAGGAGGCGTTGCGGAACGCCATGCGTTCACGTTCGCGCTCGACCACCAGGCGAGTTGCCACCGACTGCACACGGCCGGCGGACAGTCCACGGGCCACCTTGCGCCAGAGCACCGGGGAGATCTCGTAGCCGTAGAGACGATCCAGCACACGACGGGTTTCCTGGGCATTAACCAGGTCGGTGTCGAGTTCGCGGATATTTTCCATGGCACGGTTGATGCCCTCTTGGGTGATCTCCGTGAAGGCCATGCGGTAGACCGGAACCTTGGGCTTAAGCACCTCGAGCAGGTGCCACGCGATGGCTTCGCCTTCGCGGTCCGCATCGGTCGCGAGATAGAGTGCGTCGGCATTTTTGAGCTTCGCCTTGAGCTCGGCCACACGCTTCTTCTTATCCGGGTATACGACGTAATAGGGGTCGAAGTCGTTGGTGACGTCCACGGCAAATTTGCCGTATGGCCCCTTTTTCATCTCCGTGGGCAGATCGGCGGGTTGCGCCAAATCTCGAATGTGCCCCACCGAGGCATCAACTTCAAATCCATCGCCCAAATACTTGGCGATAGATTTGCTCTTAGCAGGAGACTCCACGATCACGAGCTTCATACCGGTCTTTTCCTTGGCCTTGGCGGGCACAGCACTCCTATTAGCAACCAGTGGTGCACCAAAGTGGGCGCACAGCACATTCCCTGATCTAGGTTAGCCGCAATTTTGCGCACCTCGGCAAGCTGGGAACCTCAAATAGCGTTTACCCGGCCCACGAGAGAAACCTAGTCCCCCATTTCGGGGCGGATCTCGGGGAGAAATGAAAGCATATAGTAGAGCCGGTCCCCATCCACGCCACGAGCCTCGGGTTCGGCCAAATCCTCGTACTCATAGAGCAGGTCATAGACCTTCGTGATGAATTCCTTGCGCTGAGTCTCGGAGAGGAACACCACACCGGTGGTCAGTACCGGAGCACGATCGGGCGCAGGTTCATGACCTTCCTTGCGTTCTTTATCACGACGGTTAATTTCCGCCGAGAGTCGGTCGCGGAAGGCGTTGAGCTGCACGTTGAGGTAGGCGTTCTTCGCACTGGTCGAGTCCGAGAGTGAGCCAAGCACCAGTTGGCTGCCGGCAGCCTTCCAGCGGCGTTCGCGGCCATCACCCTCGCTTGCCGCACGGATCACGTAACCGTATTTCTCCAGGGCACGCAGGTGATAACTCATGGCGCTCGGAGTCAGAGCACAGCGCGTGGCCAGTTCGGTAGCGGTACGTGTTGCCTGCGAAGCAAAAAGTTCTTCCAGCACCGTCAGTCTCGCCTCGTGGGCAAGGGCGCGGATGGCTTGCGGGTCGCTAATCGACACCGGTGCGGCGGGCGCCGGGGACACGCTGACGGGTTTAACGCCTGCCTCCGGGGATGTGTTCTGACTCATATCAAAAAACTTTAGCGGTTGTTTCGCATCTCCAAAAGAAACCCGTGCTTAATAAGCCGCACAACTCCTTCATGTAGCCGCGAAGAAAACTCTGGATCACCCTCGCCTATCAACGAATTAAGCGCATTGACTAGTGACGATATGCTCAAATCACCGTCGCAGGCAGAAACAAACCCGGTCAGTGCGGTGTCCAATATTTCGGTTCGCCGTAAACCTGCACCTTGGCGTAACAAGATCACGCCGGGGTGCTCCGCGCCCGGTCGCTGGTGACGTTCCTCGGTCACGTCCTCGGCCACCACCAAATGCAAGTCGCCAACATCATGTGCGACCAATTCATCGGCCACGGCAATATCGCGTGTCAGGTACGAACCGATGGGTTGTTCGATGGGATAACCGATCGCTTCGAAGTTGACTCCCATCCCATTTTTTCCTGTCGCGGGCCGGCGCAACCAGACCATGCCAAAACCGATGGCCCCGACATTACGTGAGGCAAAGTCATCAAGATACGCACCGTATTGCTCGGCAAACGCCAACGGGTCCCTGCCCTGCGAGGCGTCGCGCAGCCAAGTCTCCGCGTATTCGGTCGGGCTGACCATTTCACGCTGGATGAACCAGGCTTCGGTATCGGCACCGAGCCAGGAACGCGGGCCGGCGGTCCAGTCTCGAGCTTGCTCCTCGTCTACCACTTCGGTGATTTCCCAGTTGGCCAGCATTTGTGCGGTTCCACCCGGGGCAAGAATCGAGGGAAGGGAGCTGACAAGCGTGGATACCAGGGTATCGCCGGGCATCCCGCCGTCGCGGTAGGTAAAACGATCCGCGTCCTGTTCCCCAGCAAAACGGGGAGTGATCACAAAGGGCGGATTGGAGACGATCAGGTCAAACTCTTCACCCCGAACCGGGTCTAATAGGGACCCCAAACGGAGGTCAACACGTGCTTGCAGGTCGTGTGGATCGATGGCCAACGCTTGGTGATTCAGTAACAAATTGAAGCGGGTGAACCCCAATGCACGCGCCGAAATATCTGTGGCAACCACCCGGTCTGCGTGAGACAACAAATGAAAAGCTTGAATACCGCAGCCGGTGCCCAAATCCAGGGCGTAGCGGACCTGCGGCCGCACGGTCGTCTGAGCCAGGGTCAAGGACGCTTGGCCAATGCCCAGCACGTGATCGTGGCGCAGCACCCCGGCACGCTGGTGCGCACCCAAATCGCTGGCTACCCAAATTTCCGCATCAGCATCGGAGGCATGGGTGCGCAAATCAACGCGTGCACGCCAAAGTTCTCCCGACTCTGCCGGTTCGATGAGGCCCAGGCCGTGAAGCCCGGCGATCCCCGTGGCCGGGAAGGCAGCAGCAAGTTCGCCCTCCGGCACCTCGACGCCGAGCATAAACAAGCCTAGGGTGGTGCTCAACGGCGTGGGGGCATCCAACGCCGCGATGGTGCGTAGCGCCGGAATAAGCTGATCGCGTAGCAACGCATCGTGCGCGGTGTCACCGAGAAATTCGGTGATCGCCTCATGGTGGAATGTGGCGCGGCGCAAATCACCGGCCAACTGCTCAAGGAGACTGACATCGTCACTGCGCGGGGCATCGGGAACTTGGGCAAAGTTTTCGGTGGAAGTCACGCTTCACAGTCTAGCGATCAGCTCCCCGGCACGGGACGGCGATGCCTAAGATAGAACTCATGATTGAGGTCACCACCACCCACTTGCAGCAGCTCTCCGTCTCCGAGCTCCGCCGAAGCACCCGAACGTTGCCCGCAGGGGCACGAATCGAGCGCGTCGAGGCCATGACTCCGGAGTTCAGCAAGTACCTGTACCAGGGTGTGGGTAGTGGCTGGAACTGGTCCGACAGATTGTCGTTAACTCGCGCCGAGTGGGCATCCCTGCTCGAAGCCGCAGGAGTTGAAACGTACGTCATCTACCTTCATGGCGCACCGGCCGGATATCTGGAGCTGGTCGGCCGGGTCGAAAGAACCGGAACCGAGGTGGAAATCATGTACTTTGGACTCTTTCCACAGAGCATTGGCCACGGACTAGGCGGGGCACTGTTATCCGAGGGCATGTCACGGGCATGGGATCTTGACGCGCGTTGGGCGTCCTTCCCACCGGTGAGCAGAATCTGGGTACATACCTGTTCGCTGGATGGACCGGCGGCCTTGGCGAACTATCAGGCGCGTGGTCTGCAGATCTTCCATACCGAAAGCGAAATGCTGGAGCCCGGTGACGGAGCCGCTGGCATGTGGCCAGAGAGCATGCCAAGCGCGTAACCAAGGGGTCTTCACCGAACTCCCGGGGCAAACCGGGCGCATGATGACCACCCCTTGGCTGCTAACGCCACGCTACTGCGTGGCAATCGGCAGATCGCCACCTATAGAACCGCTTTACTGGACGAGTGAGCCCTTCGGTTCGGGCACGCATTCGGTGCACTGGCGCAATTCGTCGTTGGCAGCACAGTCCGCGCAGAAAAGACGAAGATTGCGGCAGGTGAGGTTGGAACAGTTTTCGAACTTGTTGGTGGGTGCCGAACAGCCAACACATTTCCCGATGGTCACGGCATCTTCGGAGAATTCCATGTGCATGCGCTTGTCGAAGACATAAAGTGATCCTTCCCACAGGCCCTTGTCGCCAAAGGTTTCCCCATAACGCACGATGCCACCTTGCATTTGGTAAACCTCTTTGAAGCCACGCTTGACCATGAGCGAGGAAAGCACTTCACAGCGGATGCCACCGGTGCAATAGGTGACGATGGGCTGGTCCTTCATATCGTCGTACTTGCCCGATTCAATCTCGGCAATAAAATCATGGGTGGTTTCGACGTCTGGAACGATGGCGTTCTTGAACTTGCCAATCTGCGCTTCAAAGGCGTTGCGCCCGTCAAAAAAGAGCACCTCTTGACCGGCTGCTTTTTTGGTTTCCACCAACTCATGCAGGGCTTCGGGCTTGAGATGTACGCCGCCGCCGACCACGCCATTCTCGTCGACTTCGAGCTCGGACGGGGCCCCAAAGGACACCACTTCGTCGCGAACCTTGACTGAGATTCTCGGGAAGTCCTCGGCCGAGCCGTCGGACCACTTGATATCCATTTTTTTGAACGGTGGATACTCCCGGGTGGCCTTCACATAGGCCTTTACATCTTTGATTTCACCGCCAACGGTTCCGTTGATCCCCTGGCTGGAAATGATGATGCGACCACGAAGGTTCCACCGTTCGAGCAGGGCCCGCTGCCACAGGCGTATAGCCTCTGGATCGGCAAGTGGAGTAAATGCGTAATACAAGACAATTCGGTTCTGCGACACGCTATTAAGGGTAGGGCCTAAAACCACTAGTGTGCGCGTGAAGTGGCAACCATCACCGGGTAAACACTGTGTTTCAAGCTTGCAACAGTTGTCATAAATGCACTGCAAGTAGGTTGTTCACGGGGTAGGGTCGATGTATGGGATCTACTGCAAGCGATGAATTAATTGGCACATGGGTTACCGGCTGGGCCGGTGCTCGAGGCTACGAAAGTCGGCATGAGGGCCGCGTTCACGCTGCCCTTCGTCACGACACTTCCGGAGACTGGGAGTACGTCATCTATGAACCGTCCAATGAGGAATTGGTGGCCGTCGCCGAGACGCTCAACAAGCACCCCAAGCGTCGGCTAACTGCCTTCGCCAACGAGACATCGAGCCTCATCGACGCCGCTCAGGCGGCTGGTCTCACCGTAATTAACGCTAACGAGATCCTGATGGTGACCGAAATGGTCGGCCACGATGTCGAGGCACCTTTGCCCGCCGAAGGCTTTGCCTTCCAAATCGAGCGCGACGATTCACACGCATACGTCTCTATCCACCCCGAAGATGACCCGTCGATCGTTGCCGCTAGTGGCCACGTTTCGGCAGTCAACGGCTATGCGATCTTCGACCGCATTATCACCGCTCCGGATTTCCGCCGGCGTGGTCTTGGCAGCCTCATCATGCGCACCCTTGTCTCGCTAGCCCTTGAACACGATGTTGAAGAAGGCCTGCTGATTGCCAGCATTGATGGCCAGCAGCTCTACAAGTTCTTGGGTTGGACCGATCTGGGCAACGTTGTGCTTTTCGAGGGCCAACAGGAAGCCTAAGCTTCGTCTAATAAGCAATGAAAGTGGTGGATCCCGCGACAGCGGGGTCCACCACTTTTGTCTTATATGACGTGGCTGGGCCGCAGGTGATGCCACAATGAAGCAGTGAACGAATACTCGGAACAGATCGCCCTTCTCGGCCACGGGCCCACCCCCAAGGCGCTGCTCCATTCTCGGATCATCGAGGCACGCGAAGCAGTCTCTGGACCCTGGCCCGAATGGGTGCACCCCGATGTCAGATCCGCGTTTGAACATTCGGGAGTTCAAACACCATGGCTCCACCAAGTCCAAGCCGCCAATCTCGCACATGAGGGCCACAACATCATCGTGGCCACAGGAACTGCCTCGGGAAAGTCGTTGGCCTATCAGCTGCCGGCATTGAACGCGATTCATGTTTCTTCGCTGGAGAATCAAGCCACCCTGATTCCCAACGACGCCACGGTGCTTTATCTAGCCCCGACGAAGGCTCTGGCTGCAGACCAACTCAGCGCCATCGAAGGCTATTCCCTACCCACGGTTCGCGCCGCCGGCTACGACGGGGACACCGAAGTATCGGCTCGACGCTGGATCCGCGACCATTCCAACTTCATCCTGTCGAATCCCGACATGCTGCACTACGGCATCCTTCCCAACCACACCTGGTGGGCCAGGATGTTGCGTCGGTTGAAGTTCGTGATCATCGACGAAGCCCATTCCTATCGGGGGGTCTTTGGATCGAACATCGCCAACCTCTTGCGGCGTCTTCGTCGTATCTGTGAACACTACGGTGCCAACCCGGTCTTCATTGGTGCCTCAGCCACCAGTTCCGAACCTGCCGCGTCCTTTTCCAAACTCATTGGCGCACCGGCAACGGAGGTCACCCACGACTTCTCCCCCAAGGGGTCTGTGACCATCGGACTATGGGAGCCTCCACTGACCGATCTCCACGGTGAGAATGGCGCGCCAACCCGACGCACGGTGATCGCCGAGACCTCTAATTTGTTGGCCAACCTCGTTTGTTCTCAGGTCCGCACCCTCGCATTTATCAAGTCCCGCCGCGGCGCCGAAACCATTGCAACAATTACCCGGTCGATGGTCGACCAAGTCCATCCATCATTACCCGCGCGCGTCGCAGCCTACAGATCCGGTTACCTTCCGGCCGAACGCCGGGAGTTGGAAAAATCGTTACGCAACGGCACCCTCCTCGGCGTCGCCTCAACCTCGGCCCTAGAACTGGGCATCGATGTGGCCGGACTCGACGCGGTGCTCGTGGCCGGGTGGCCCGGAACCCGGGCCTCCTTTTTCCAGCAGATCGGACGGGCAGGTCGAGCGGGTCAAGACTCCTTGGCCGTCTTGGTGGCCAGCGACGACCCCCTAGACACGTATCTGGTGAATCACCCGGAAGCAATCTTTGAGGCAGGAGTTGAGGCCACCGTCTTTGACCCGGAGAACCCCTATGTGCTCTCCGGGCATCTGTGCGCCGCGGCCGAAGAACTTCCCCTGCGTTCGGAGGATTTGTCCGCATTCGGTCCCACCGCCCCGGCGTTGCTTGATTCGCTGGTTCAGCGCGGATTCCTGCGCCGCCGACCGGCTGGCTGGTTCTGGACTCACCCCGAACATGCTGCATCCATGGTGAATCTCCGTGCTGACGGTGGCGGACCGGTCAGTATCATCGAAACGGAGACCGGAGCCCTCTTGGGAACGATGGATTCTCCGCAGACTCACTACCAAGCGCACAACGGGGCCATTTATGTGCACCAGGGTGCCACCTACGTGGTGGATGAACTCAACGAAACCGACCACTGTGTCATGGTCACCCGTGCCAACCCCGACTTCTACACCCAAGCCAGGGACATCACCACGGTGGAGGTCATCAACACCGAACGCACGGCAACGTGGGGTCCGATCACCGCGAACTTCGGAGAAGTGGTGGTGACTACCCAGGTGGTGTCCTTCCAACGCAAATCGGTGATGAGCAACGAAATCCTCTCGGAGGAACCACTCGGACTCGAGGCTCGCGACCTGCACACCAAGTCGGTGTGGTTCACCATTCCCGAAAAGCGGCTGCTGGCCGCGGGCATCACCCCGGAAGATTTCCCCGGTGCTCTGCATGCTGCCGAGCATGCCTCCATCGGCCTGCTTCCATTGGTGGCATCAAGTGACAGGTGGGACATCGGCGGGGTCTCCACTGCCCTTCACATGGACACCGGGATGCCCACCATCTTCGTCTACGACGGGCATCCCGGTGGAGCGGGATTCGCCGAGCGCGGCTTTGATCGAGCGGTCAGATGGCTCGGTGCCACCCGCGATGCCATCGTCGCCTGTGAGTGCGCCACCGGATGCCCCTCCTGCGTGCAGTCGCCCAAATGCGGCAACAAGAACAACCCGTTGAACAAGGCCGCAGCGATCCTGTTGCTCGGCGCCATCCTGCATGAAGCACAACGGGCGGACGCGGCACCCCAGTAGGAGTGGCCGTGCCCGCCCGCCGGATCAGTTCCCGTCATTTTCAGGGCAGGATCCACGGTTGCGGTGGTGGCCCGGCCCGGGCGACCGAGAATGCCCGCGTCAGATCGGGTAGCCATCCGATTGGCGCAACCGCAACGCTAACCCTGACGGTCACGACCTCACCACTGGGGCCAGCTCGGGTGCAGCCCACCAGTGCGGCCGAGTTCGCGGAGGCAGTGCGTAAAGCAACTCCGCACGGATCACCGGTGGCCAGCCCGCGTGCGGCATCGGCCGCGGCCAATGCCGCCAGGTCCGCGGCGGTTCCTGCCGTGGCCCCTGCCTTCGCCACGGCAGTGAAGATCAGCACCACCATGAGTCCGAGAGCTGCCACGCATACGACCGAGAGCATGAGCACCGTTCCGCTTCCTTCCTCCGTGTGGTTGCTGGCGCGGCTCATGGTTGCTGCTCCATGCGGGCGTTGGCTTCGGCCCGCAAATGAACCTCACCGAGTAACGGCAACGCGACTCCGGAGAGAACCACCACGTGCCCATATCCGCCACCGTAGGAACTGCCGACGCTGATCTTCGGCCCGGCGATCCGGCGGGCGATACCAGTAACTTGTGCCTCATCGGTACCGCGAGCCAGCTCTCGAGCCGCTGCACTAGCCGCCTGCTGGATACGGACCTGTTCCCCACCCACGGCACCCACACCCACAACAAGTGCCACCAGGATGGCCACGGCCGGCAGCAGAACCGCCACTTCCGCTGTCGCGCTGCCGGATTGTGATTTCGTGGCCATGATGGTCTCACTTCCTTCTTAGAAGGACAGGGCCTGACGGATCAGGCCCATGAGCAGCCCGCGAACATCTCCGCTGGAGAGAATGCTGACCAAGAGTCCCGCGAAGGCGACGGCGGCCAGGGTGACGACGGCGAATTCGGCGGTGGTGCTGCCTGCTTCGTCGTTGAGTAGACCGGTGCTCGATTCCGCGTTGTGCTGCAGATCAATGTGGCCGGGTGTTGCGTCGTTGGTGTCATTTTCCATGATGGGTCCTTCACGTTGAGTTGAGGTGGGCTCCTGGAGATCTGGAAGTCATCCGGCGCCGGGTGTGCACCGGTGAACTTCACTACGAGTGTGCGGGGACAACCATGGGTGGTGCGGCGGCCTCCGGTCCGGTTGGGGATAACCCCGATGCGCTAGAAAGCATGAAGGCTCATAACCGGGGAAGCAGGGAAATCACCACGGGCACCACCCCGAGGGCGATGAAGGCCGGCAACGCGCACAACCCCAACGGCACCACCAATTTGATGCCAAATTCCGCGCCCCGGGCCTCGGCCTCACGCACACCTCGTTTGCGGGCAGCCGCTGCGCAGGAGCGCAAAAGTGCCGCCGCTGGTGCTCCCGACAGTTGCGTAAAGCGCAGCGTGGATTCAAGTTCACGCACCACGGTGCTGCCCTGGGTCCAGGCGCGTTCCCAGTCCACGTTCATTTCCAGGGCGCGAGCCACCCTATCCAGGGAGCCGTAGCCAGGAACGTTGGCCCCGATGATGCGCAGCACCAAACGCAGCGGCAGCCCCGACTCCAGCAACGTCGCACACATCTCCAAGACCAGCGGTACGGATTCGGTCTCCGTCTCCGTCTGCGATTCACCGGATCTGGCTACCTGCCCGTGCCCACGTCCGGCTCCGGGTGTGCCGCGGTTTTCCGGGGAGCCCAGTGCTATCCACACTGCCGCTCCGCAGAGCAGCACCGCGGCCAGCACGGCGCTCATGATGGCACCTTCGCCGTGATGGCCCGCAGCATCTGGGCACACCAGAGTTTGTTCACCAGCCATAGGATGACTCCGCAGAGGAGGGCGATGCGGCCCACGGGATTCATGGTGAGTATGACGAAGGGGTTGATGCCCAGCAGCTGACCGAGCCCCAACCCGATGCCGGGAAGAATGGTCAGCAACCGGCTGGTGGCCCGCGGCCCGGCCAGTGCTGCGTGCAGGGCCCTGTGCAGATCGGCCGCGCTTTCCTGTTCCTCGGCCAGGGTGTCGAGCAGATCGGCGAGCGCGGCTCCAGATTGTTCGCAGATGGCAAAGCACCAGGCCAAGCGATTCCACAGGCGACGATTCTCCGGACGCGGGAGGGGGTGCGAGGCCCCATGAGCGGATAGACCCTCTTGCAGCGTTCCCCCGGTATGTATTTGGGCCAGCGTCCGGGTACAACCTCGATGGATGTCCACCTCACCGGCGCTCCTGCCCGTTGACCAGATATCTGCCAGAAGGCCAAACGCTGCGGCCGGTGCGATACCGGCACGCAGTAACGCCGCGAGCTGCCGAATGAACGTGGCGTTTTGCTCCGTGGCCAGGGCGAGGGTGGAACGTCTGGGCCCCGGACGCCGGAGCCGAGGCGCCGGGCGCTGCCGGCTTGGCCCGGCCGTGGGCCCCGGTGCCGCCCAGAGCCAGCCCGCTGCCCCCAACAGGAGCACGGCAAGGAAGGTGATCACCAGGGGCTCCCTTCACCCGCTGCGTCGAGCCGCTCGCGGAACCAGGTCAGTGCCTCGGGGTCAGCTGGTTCGGTGCCTTGAGCGTGGATCAGCTGTACCGCCAGGGTTCCGTGAGTGGTCAGGACGAGGCGGCCGAGCTGGATGGGAGAACGTCTCCCCGTGGCCGGATCGCGGCGCAGATGAACCAGCACGTCCAGGGCGCTGGCCGCTTGTAGTGCCGTGGCTGCCGAGTCCATTCCCGCCAGCGCACCCATCGCCGCGAGTCGCGCGGGGACGGCCATGACGCTGTTGGCGTGCACGGTTCCGGCGGCTCCCTCATGTCCGGTGTTCATCGCGGCGAGGAATTCGCGCACCTCCGCTCCGCGACATTCCCCGACCACCAGCCGGTCCGGTCGCATCCTCAGTGCCTGACGCACCAGGACCTCCAGCGAGATTTCTCCCGCACCTTCCACGTTTCCGCTGCGGGACTGCAACCCCACCAGGTGTGGGTGGGCCGGGGTGAGCTCGGCGGAGTCCTCCACCACGACGATCCGTTGGTTAGCAGGCACGGAGGCCAGCAGGGCCGCGAGCAACGTGGTTTTCCCGGCCCCGGTGCCGCCGGAGATCAGAAAGTTCAATTTGGCTGCCACGATGGCCTTCAGCGCCGCTAACCAGTCGGGGTCGGCGACCAGCGCATCGAGCGGTTGGTTCTTGCTCCCCTGGATGCGGATGGAGAGCAGTGGGCCGCCGGTGGAGATCGGCGGCAGCACCGCGTGGATGCGGTAGTTCCCCAGCGACACGTCAACAAAGGGTTGTGCGTCATCAAGGCGGCGCCCACCGGCTGCCGCGAGGCGCACCGCTAGGGCGCGAATCTGCCCGGGGTCGCTGAAGGCGGTATCGGAGGCGTGCAGTCCGCTACTCCCATCCACCCAGACCCGTCCGCGGCCGTCGATGAGGATGTCGGTGGTGCCGGGGACTTCGGCCAGTCGCTCAAGAATGCCCAGCCCGTGGATGTCATCACTGAGCGAACGCAGCATCTCGGTGCTGCTCGCCGAACCGATGACCCGCCCGGTGGCCCGTACCGCTGACGCCAGATCCACCTCACTGAGTTCTCCGTGCTGGCCCATCGCGCGAAGGCGCGCTTCTTCGAGCACCTCGGCGTTGGCCAGCGACACCGGCAGTACCGTGGGGGCTTCCCAGCGGCGGCGGCCCCGGGCACCCTGAGCACGCTGAGCACTCATGCCGCGGCCGCTTCGTGGGTTTCAAGGACCTGCGCCGGCTCCGACCCCTGCCCCAATTGGGCCACGGTTCGCCGTAAGGAGCGATGGACCAGCACGTTCATCAGCCCTCCCGCCGCGGCGGCCCGCGCGATGGAACGCCGTGGGGCAAAGTATCCGGCCAATTCGAGTCCCGCCCGCTGTGCCACGATGCGGGTATCGGTTCCGCTGGTGAGCTTGCCACTGACGATCAGACGCCACGGGTGGGCTTGGTCCCCCAGCCGCTGCCCGGCACCGGGCGTATAACTCGACCCGGCACCCAAAAGCAGCAGCCGGGTGGTGGCCAGCGCCGTCATGGCCGCCGGGACGGAGCCGATGTGCCCGGCATCAATCACGATGCGTTCATAGATGCGCCGCGAGGCGGCCAGGACCTCGCTCAGCAGCGCCACGGATGGCACAAAGGCGCCGGGGTCGCGGATCCAGGAGAGCACCGCGGTGCCCTGTGCCAGCGGGAGGATTTCGGCTAGTTGCCCGGGTGAGAGCTGCCCACGGGAATTCTCCAGGTCCTCCCAGCCCAGCCCGTCTGCCGCCCGGGCGCGGAGCACCGGCCAGAATCCGGGTGAGTGAGGATCGGCGTCCAGTAGCAGGGTGCGTTGGCCGGCCAGTGTTGCGCTCGCGGCAAGCAGTGCGGCGAAGGTGCTGGTCCCCACGCCGCCGCGGGCTCCGGCCACGATCGTGACGTGCGCTCGCCCGGCATGGAGTCCCAGTTCCCCGAGGTATTCGCCGAGCCAGGCGGTGGCCTGTGGAAGGATGGCGACGCGTGCCCCGGGTGAGGCCGCCGCGGCGCGCCAGAGGATGTCTTGGTGTTCCTGGGTGCCGGTGAGGATCAGCGTGCATCCGGCAGCTATGGCTCCCAGCTCGGCCACCGCGTCGGCTCCCACCAGGATGACCTCGTTGCCGCACGCCTCCGGGTGGGCCCCGTCGTGGGCCAAGACCAGTTCGATGCCCGCCCCCACGGCGATCGAGGCCAGCGCCTGGGCCAGTTCCACATCGCGGCTGAGCAGCACGGCGCGCGCCAATTCGGCGGGCCGGGCCCCAGCGGTTTCGGCGGCCGATGGCACACGCACCGAGACTCGGACACCATGGAGGGGAGACAACGGGGTCGGGAGCCTGCGGACCTGCGGCTCGGGCACCGGCTCGGGCACCGGCTCGGGCACCGGCTCGGGGGACAAAAAGCGTTCTTGATCCCTGGTACGGGCAGCAGCCAGCGCCGGCAGCTGCAGGGTGCGTGGACGTGGAGTGGATCGGGCGACAAATCTGCTGGGTTCCTTCATGCCTCCCAGCGTGATGCCGGTGCCCCATCGGGCATAAGACCCTTGAGCTCCGCCACTGGATAAGTCCGTTTGAGGCCCGAGGGACACTGGTGCGGGAAGGTGGGGCAAGGCAAGGGGAAAGTGAGGCGCGATGCCAAGGCGGTGGCGCGGCCTGCAAGAATGGAGCGTGCAGCAATTTGCGGTAGTGGCCACCCACTCCATCTCTCAGTCCGACGCCGAAGCCGAGGCAGCCACCGCGGTGGTGTCCATCGTGGACGGATCGGGCACCGCGTTGTTCCCCCCGGTTCAGGTCTACGGCGATACCCTGGCCACGGTGGTGGCAGAACTGGAGGCCAAAAAACCGCGCTGGGTCTTCGACTCGGTCCAGGGCTGGTACCCCCAGCTATTGGCCGCCGGCGTGATGATCGAACGCGTCCATGACCTCTCACTGGCCCGCACCATTTTGCGAAATACGCCCTTTGCCGTCCCCGGCGCCTACCTCGATTCGATTCGCGCGCTTCCGGATCCCTCCACCACCGCACCCGCCCACCTGTTGCCGCCGGCCCGGGTCGCGGAGAATCAGGGTGAGCTGTTCGGTGAACCCAAAAACCACAGTGCCGCGCTGGAAAATGTGCTCGCAGAATTTCTGGCTCAGCGCGCTGCCGTCCCGGCCACCGAGCGCGGTCATCGGCTGAACCTGCTGCTGGCCGCAGAGTCCGCCGGAGCACTGATCGGTGCGGAGATGACCCATGCGGGGGTGCCCTGGGATGTGGCCGAACACCATCGGCTGCTGGGCGAGGCGCTGGGCCCTCGGGTCGCTGTCGGGGTCCGTCCGCCGAAGATGGAGGCGTTGGCCGCAACCCTGCGTTTACTCCTTGATGCCCCGGGGCTCAACCCCGACTCCCCCGCGGAATTGCTTAAGGCCATGAACCGGGCCGGCATCGCGATCAGCAATACCCGGGCCTGGGAACTGACGGAGATCAAACACCCGGTCATCGAACCCTTGCTGGCCTACAAAAAGATCGCCCGGCTGGCCAACGCCAACGGTTATGTGTGGCTCGATCGTTGGGTGGATCGCGGGCGGTTCCGCCCCACCTACATTGTGGGCGGGGTGGTCACCGGGCGCTGGGCCTCCAATGGCGGCGGGGCACTGCAGATCCCTCATCAGGTCCGCTCGGCGGTGCGGGCCGATACGGGCAAGGTGCTGGTGGTCGCCGATGCCGCGCAGTTGGAGCCACGGATCTTGGCCGCGCTCTCGCGTGATGACGCGTTGGCTGCCGCCGCCCGCGGCAAGGATTTGTATCAGGGCATTGCCGACGCCGGCTTCGGCGGGGATCGGGCGCACGCCAAGGTGGCGATGCTCGGGGCCATGTACGGTGCCACCAGTGGCGAATCCGGACGGCTGTTGCCCAAGTTGAAGGCCACCTACCCGCGGGCCGTTTCCCTAGTGGAATGGGCAGCGGCCCAGGGTGAGGCCGGAGCCGGGGTGTCATCGTTCCTGGGTCGCGGCACCCCGCCGGCGCCGGAGGCCTGGCTGAGGGCCAAGACGCGCACCGGCTCGGAGGCCGAAGCGCGTGCGGTGGAGGCCGAGGGCCGGGCCCGTGGCCGCTTCACCCGCAACTTCATTGTGCAGGGCACCGCCGCCGAATGGGCGCTGTGCTGGATGAGTGAATTGCGCAGGCGCCTGTCGGCGAGCCGGGCGGCGGGCATTGATGCCGGCCAGCTGGTATTTTTCCTGCACGATGAGATCATGCTCCACGTCCCGGCGGACCAGGGTGAGAGAGTGATCGCGCTGGTGCACGAGTCGGCCAAGGCGGCCTCGGAGCTGCTCTTTGGCACCATTCCGGTGGATTTCCCGGTCACCGCCGTCATCGTGAATTCTTATGACCAGGCCAAGTAGGACCGGGCCGGTGGCCCGCTAGGGCGTGTGTGGCCCGCCAACGCCGATATGCACTTCGCGCTGAGCATCCCAGGGCAGGGTCCAGCCCAGGTCGTTGAAGATCCGATCCAACAAGATCCCGGTAAAGCCCCAGATGAAGCCGCCGTCCACGTCGAAGGCCGGGGCACAAAAGCGCTGCCCGTCGCGTTGAATGACCGAGGAGACCCGGTTGGCCGGATCCAGCAGGTCGGCGACCGGGGCGCGGAAAACGGTGGAGGATTCGGCGGTGTCCACCACAAATACCTCCGAGGTCTGGTGCCACCAGCCGATGACCGGGGTGACGATGAAGTTGGTGATGGGCAGCTCCGCATCGGGCAGCACCCCCAAAATTTCCACGCCCGCCGGATCCAGCCCGGTCTCTTCCTGGGCCTCGCGCAGGGCGGCGGCGATCGCGTCCGTATCCTCCGGGTCCACCTTGCCGCCGGGGAAGGCCACCTGGCCGGCGTGTTTGCGTAGCGTGTCGGCACGGGTCACAAAGAGCACATCGAGGTCCTCGTGAACGGACTTCACCCCGCTGGCCGCCGGGACATCATCCAGCCGGCCAAAGAGGATCAGCACCGCCGCATGCTTCGCGGTGGTCGGATCCAGCGGGTTAAACACCCAGGTGGAGGGCATCTTGGTGGCAGCTTCCGGACCACGCCCGGACAGGTGCGCCTTGGCCCGGATCATCGCGCGTAATTCGCTGCGTACACTCATGCTTCTAACCCGTATCCTTCCGCACGCAATTGAGCTCGTGTGGCTCCGGCGCGCATCTTGGCGGCCAGCTCCTCGCGGCCCGGTGCCAGCTCATATTTGAGCAGCTTAAGCGCCTTCACCTCGTCGGTCTCGCCCTCCCCGTAGGCCGGGCAGAGTGTGGTCAGCGGGCAGGCGCCGCAGGCCGGTTTGCGGGCATGACAGACACGGCGGCCGTGGAAGACCACGCGATGGCTGAGCATGGTCCAGTCCCCCGGCTCAAAGAGCGTCGCTACCTCATGTTCGATCTTGACCGGGTCGCTTTCCGTGCTCCAGCCAAAGCGCTTCGACAGGCGCATGAAGTGCGTATCAACGGTGATGCCCGGAACCCCAAAGGCGTTACCGAGCACCACGTTGGCGGTCTTGCGCCCGACCCCGGCCAGGGTCACCAGGTCCTCAAGCCGTCCCGGGACCACCCCGTCGTACACGTCAACCAGGCGGTTGGATAGCGCGAGCAGGGAGTTGGCCTTGGCGCGGAAAAAACCGGTGGACCGGATCAGTTCCTGCAAGGCCTCCGGTGCCGCCTGACTCATGGACAGCGGATCGGGGTACGCGGCAAACAGTGCCGGGGTAATCGCGTTGACCCGCACATCGGTGGTCTGGGCGGAGAGCACCGTGGCCACCAAGAGTTCGAAGGCGTTGGTGAAATCGAGCTCCGGCACCGCATAGGGGTACGTTTCGGCCAGTACCCGGTTAATTTTCCGGGCCCGACGTTTACGCCCCAGCGGGGTTTCTTCCGTGTGCATTCCTACTGTTCCGGGAACTGAAGGTCATCTAGGTTGCGCAGCACCGCGGGAGTTCCGTTGGCCTGGTTGATCAGGTATTCGGTGCCACGGTCCTCCAGGCACAGAATCCAGGTGCCCGGCTGCATCATGGCCAGTTGCTTTCCGTTACCGGGGTGGAACACCGGGCGCGGGGCGTTGAGCGCAAACCAGAAGCTGGTGTGCTTTTCTTCCGGTTCCTGCACCTCGGCGCGGGCCCCGAAGCCCTGCTCGGATTCGGCAGCGGCCCGAGCCTTCGCCTTCTCCGCTGCCTCCTGGTGCGCCTGAATGTCGGCACGGGATAGTGCCGCGGTGGCCTTGATGTCTACCGGGGCCGCCGGGCTCAAGCTGGTGGCCGGATGCGCGGCAGCGGACTGCCCAGCGGCAGGCTTCACGCCCGATGGTGCACCGGGCTTTGGCACCTTGGCTTCGGTTTCCGAGGTCGTGGTTTTTGCCACCGGGCTCTGCGCGGCTGACGTCGCGGTGAGTGATGCTGCCGGCGTTGCGGATTTTTCCGCGCCGACGTTGCGGCTGTCCGTGGCCGATTCCTGGGGGGCCACGGACTCGGCGAGCTTCGCTGCCCCGGCGCTCTGTGGGGCCTCGGTGCCCTTGACGTCGTTGGTGCCATTGACGTCGTTGGCGCTCTTGAGGTCGTCAGTGTTTTTGGTGTCCTGAACGTTCTTGGCGTCGGGGGTGTTACTGGCGTTGTTTACCGCGAGGTCATCGGCATCCTCAAGCTTCGTGGACTGCTTCTGCGCAGTCACGGGAGACTCGGCGGGGACAGATTCATCGTTCGAAACGGCAGATGTTGCATGGGCCTCGGGAGTTGGTCCCTTCTCCGCCGGGGAGTCCTTCGGCTGAGTGTCGCGCGCCGCCTCGGCCCCCGTGGTCGATGCCTTGAACTTCGCATCGTTCTCGGCTGCTGAGATAGCCGAGGCGGATGTCGCCTTCGGAACGGCGACCTCAGCCGCGGACGGAACATTCTCCGACTCGGCCGGGGTCAGCTCATGAGCATCGGCGGCGGAATTATCGGTGGCGGCAGCAGAAGCTGAGGTGGACGTCGGTGCAACAACAACGGGTGTCTTAACCGCCGGGGTCGGGGTCACGATCTCGGCAACCGGCTCGGCCTCAACATGAGAATCGACATCGACGACGGCGTGAGGGTCATCGGTGTGAGCGTCATCGGAGGTGGCGGTGCTTGAGTGCGAAGTCCGCGGCACCGACGGTGCGTGGTAATCCCCCGTGCTGCTGGCGCCGATGACCTCTTCGTGATCATCGGTAGCCTCGGCTGCCGCGGCAGCACCCTTGTTGTCCTTCTTGGTCACGGGAACCGGGTAGACATCGGAACCAAGCACCGATTCACCCCCACTCACAAAATCACCGCGGAAGGCACCGAGGTAGCTGGCCAGCGTGGTGCCGACAACCATCGCCAGGCCGCCAAACAACCCGATCAGGTAGGCCGGGGCCATGGAGGCCACGTAGGAATTTAAGAAGTAGGCCGAGGCGATGATCGCCACCACGGAAGCGGCCTGATCAAGGCTCAGGGAGCCCACGCGAACCCGCGAATGGCCCTGGAGTCGACGCCAGAGGAATCCGGCGGCAATCGCGAGGGGAAGCAGTACCGAGACAAAAAAGTGGAAGGGCAGGCCCGGGAAAATCCACATATTAACGGCAACGGTCTTGCTCCACGGGATCGGGAGGAAGGAGCCCACCAACACCAGCAGCCCGCCGAGCAGCACCACAACATCGCGGGCCGTCAGTGGTCCGATGACAGTCTTGGGCGTGTGGTCGGGCTGCGAACCCTGTGCCTTGGCATGCACCGTTTCCATATGAAGACTCCGCTTCTTGTTAGCTCGTGTCTCGTGGCCGGCGAGTAAATACGGTCGGCGGACCACATTGATCACTTCCAACACTATCCGCGCCGGGGCACCAACGCAGTGATTCGGCACTCCGGTTACCCGAGGTGTTGTTCATGACACGGCCATGGAGGCATTAACCATCCGGTACCCCCCTTCCGAGACGGAGTTGCCGGGGCACGGTTGACCGCCAGTATCCAGCAATCGCCGAAAATCACCGTTCACCGCAGAATTACCACCCTCCACTGTCATGCTTGTGACGGAAAGCACGTGAGAACCCGCGCGGCTGTAACGTTAGTCACAGGAAATTTTTGTCTGTTACTGGAAGGACCATACTCGTGTCGGAAACCCACACCCCCGCGTTGGATAACCTCTCGCATGAAACGCGCTCGTTTGCCCCGAGCGCCGAATTCGTCGCAACCTCCATCGCCAAGCCGCAGCAATATGAGGCAGCCGCCGCCGACCGTCTGGGGTACTGGGCGAATGCCGCCCGCAGCGTCTTGACCTGGGACACCGACTTCACCGAGGTTCTGGACTGGTCACAGGCGCCCGTGGCCAAGTGGTTCGCCGACGGCAAGGTTAACGCCGCGTACAACGCACTTGACCGCCACGTGGAAAATGGACTCGGAGACCGGGTGGCCATCCACTTCGAGGGCGAACCGGGCGACACCCGCACCTACACCTACGCGCAACTCACCACGGCCGTGAAGCAGGCGGCCAACGCCTTTGAGTCCCTCGGCGTGGCCAAGGGCGACCGCGTCGCCGTCTACCTGCCGATGATCCCGGAGGCAGTGATCACCATGCTGGCCTGCGCCCGCATCGGCGCCATCCACTCGGTGGTCTTTGGTGGGTTCTCCGCCGACGCGCTGCGCAGCCGCATCGACGACGCCGAGGCCAAGCTCGTGGTCACCGCCGATGGCACCTGGCGCCGCGGTAAGCCCTCGGCGCTCAAGCCCGCCGTCGACGAGGCCCTGGACAAGGAAGGGCACACCGTCCAAAACGTGCTCGTGGTCAAGCGCAACGGCCAGGACGTCGTCTGGAACGATTCATTGGATCAGTGGTGGAGCGATGTAGTTGATTCGGCCCCCACCGAGCACACCGCCGTGGGCCACGAATCCGAACACCCGCTCTTTGTGCTCTACACCTCCGGCACCACCGGCAAGCCCAAGGGCATCATCCACACCACCGGCGGGTACCTGACCCAGGCCGCCACCACGCACCGCGATACCTTCGACCTGCACCCGGAGACCGACGTGTTCTGGTGCACCGCGGACATCGGCTGGGTCACCGGCCATTCCTACGTCACCTACGCCCCGTTGATCAACGGAGCCACCCAGGTCATGTACGAGGGCACCCCGGATTCCCCCCACCAGGGCCGCTGGTGGGAGATCGTGGCCAAGTACGGGGTGACCATCCTGTACACGGCCCCCACCGCCATCCGCACCTTCATGAAGTGGGGCCGGAGCATCCCGGATTCCTATGATCTGTCCTCGCTGCGTGTGCTGGGTTCGGTGGGCGAATCCATTAACCCCGAGGCCTGGATGTGGTACCGCGACGTCATCGGCTCCAATAACGGAGCCAATGGGGAACGCAAAGAGCACCCCACCCCGATTGTTGATACCTGGTGGCAGACCGAGACCGGCGCCCACATGATCGCCCCGCTGCCCGGCGTCACCGTCACCAAGCCCGGATCGGCACAAACCGCCGTCCCCGGCATCACCGTGGACGTGGTTGACGAAATGGGTCAGTCGGTAGCCAACGGCGAGGGCGGCTTCCTGGTCATCCGTGACCCCTGGCCGGGCATGCTCCGCGGCATCTGGGGCGACATGGACCGCTACAAGGAGACCTACTGGTCCCGTTTTGAGGGCATGTACTTCGCCGGCGACGGCGCCAAGAAGGACGAGGATGGGGACATCTGGCTGCTGGGCCGCGTGGATGACGTCATGAACGTCTCCGGCCACCGCCTGTCGACCACCGAGATCGAATCCTCGCTGGTGGCCCACCCGTATGTGGCAGAGGCAGCGGTGGTGGGAGCCAAGGACGAGACCACCGGCGAGGCAGTGGTCGCGTTCGTCATCTTGCAGATTGACCCACCGGAGGGCGAGGACGTGGTGGCAACGCTGCGCGCCCACGTGGGCAAGGACATCGGCCCTATCGCTAAGCCGCGACACATTTTGGTGGTTCCCGAGCTACCCAAGACGCGTTCGGGCAAGATCATGCGCCGACTTCTCAAGGATGTTGCCGAGGGCCGCGAGGTCGGGGATGCAACCACCTTGGCGGATAACACCGTCATGACGCAGATCGCCGATTCGATGCGCAAGTAGTACCACCGCAGGACCCAGACATCTGGGGGCGGGAAGGGCCAGAGCCTTTCCCGCCCCCACGTCTTTTAACGCAAGGTGCAAAGGCCCTACCCAGAATGTGTCGGGCCACAACCTACAGTGGATGCCATGAGTGAAGAGAAAACCAAACGCATTCTCGTCCTGAATGGACCAAACCTGAACCTCTTGGGCACCCGGGAACCCGCCGTCTATGGGCACGAGTCCCTGAAAGACGTTGAAGAGCTCTGCCGGGCTACTGCCACTGCGGCGGGCTTCGAGGTCGAATTCCTGCAGTCAAATCATGAGGGTGTGCTCATCGATGCCATCCACGCGGCACGTGGCACGGTGAGCGGCATCGTCTTTAACCCCGGCGCCTACACCCACACGTCCATCGCCCTGGCCGATGCCATCTCCGGGGTCGAGCTGCCGGTCATCGAGGTCCACATCTCCAATGTGCACCGTCGCGAGTCATTCCGCCACCACTCGTACATCTCCCCCGTTGCCGCTTCGGTGATTGTGGGAGCCGGGACCAACGGGTATTCCTTAGCCATCAATCAGCTGGCTCACCTCACCCGCTAGCAACTTCCCCGGGTCCCAGATCTGGAAACGGGCTGGAGGCGGAGCCATTGAATTAGTTCCGCTTCCAGCCCGGCGAAGCCCTCTTCGTTTGAGGCTAGTGGCTAGTGGCTAGTGGGGCGAGCAAGCCCCGGTCGGAACCGAGTCCTGAGCACGAGTCGATTGGCTGATCGCCGTGTTAATTTCCTCGAGTGCCAGGGCGTACCCGACCTCGGTATCGCCCTTGGCCTTGGCGAACACCATGCCAACAACTTGGCCCTGGTCATCTAGCAGCGGACCGCCGGAATTGCCCTGTTCAACATCACCGGCCAGCTGGTAGATACGTAACGGCGAGGGTTCGGCACCATAGATGTTTTGAATGGCGATGGTGCTCAGTGATTCAATCACCGCACCCCGGGCGTGGAATGAACCGCCACCGGGGAATCCGAGGAAAGCAGCGGTGTCACCGCGCTCTAGATCGCTACCTCGCTGCAGCGGATCCAGGCCCAGACCGGGGACGTCCAAGACCGCAGTATCGGTTACCGAATCGAAGTAGACGACACTGGCCGAGAGCACTTTGCCGTCTTGTGTGGTCACCGAGGGCTCGGTAATTCCGGCCACCACGTGCGCGTTGGTGAGGACGCGGTCCGGTGCGAAGACAAAACCCGAACCTGATTGGTTCACACCGCACGCATAAGCGGTGCCGATGATCTTGACCACCGATTCGGCGGCCGCATCAACCGCGGTGCCGAGTTCCGACTCCTGCGGTACCGCGACTTCCACCTGCGGTGCAAAGGGCTCAAAAAGCTCGGGAATGGTTTGGCCCATGACCTGGGCTCGAGCCTCTGTCACGAAGTCGGTGAGGGGGCGGGGCGTCAATTTCTGGATCGTGGTCAGGACCTTGGAGTCCGCCACCTGCTGGGATACCAATGGCACACCCATGGTCGCCGCCGACAGTGCGATGGCGGAGATAACCAATGCCGCCATGACGGTATTGGCAATGCCACCCAAGAAGCGATCAAAGGACTTCAGCACCGGGAAGTTCAGCCATAAGCGGATTCTGGCACCAATGGCCGCTCCAATTCCCTGGCCGATCAAAATAAACGCCACGGCCGCGGCGACGATCCAGAAAATGCGCCAGCCGGGGTTGCTGACCCAGGTTGCCACGAGGGGAATTCCGTAGAAGGCTGCTATACCACCAGCGAGGAAGCCAATGATGGCCCCTAGCGTGACAAAGAAGCCTTTACGCAGGCCAGAGGCCAAAAAGCTGATCAATGAAATGATGAGCAACAGATCCAACCATGACAATCCCAATATCAAGTCCGGACTCCACTCCTTCATTCGGTGTTGTAGGGCACCAAAACGGGCCTAAAACACTATTTCTTGCCCCGAGTCTAGTCGGGCATGGATCAAATGCCCGCGATTCTAACCACATTTAGGGCCTTTTGGCGTGTGGAAGCTGTCACACGGGGCAACCGTACGGCACAATTGGAACAGCGCTAACGACAGTTGACAGGAGATTTTATGGACATCGAGGTATTGCGTCGGGCACCACTTTTCGCTTCATTGAGCGACGAGGTGTTCTCTGCACTGACTGAAGAACTATCCGAAGTAGATCTTTCCCGTGGTGCCTCCGTGTTCCGCGAGGGCGATCAGGGCGACCAGCTCTACTTCATTGTTTCGGGAAAGATCAAGCTGGGACGCACTTCCTCGGACGGTCGTGAGAATCTGATTGCCGTTCTCGGCCCGGGCGAGTTGTTCGGCGAAATGGCACTCTTCGATCCGAGCCCGCGTAACGCTACCGCCACCGCGGTTTCGGAAACGCGCCTGGCTGGCCTGCGCCACGAGAACCTGCGCAAAGTTATCCAGACCAGCCCGGAGGTTTCGGTGCAGCTGCTGCAGGCCTTGGCCTCGCGTCTTCGCCGCACCAACGAGTCGCTGGCCGACTTGGTCTTCTCGGATGTTCCGGGCCGTGTCGCCAAGGCACTTCTGGATTTGGCAGACCGCTTCGGTCGTCCCGCTACCGACGGCATCTTGGTTGCCCACGAACTGACCCAGGAAGAATTGGCTCAGTTGGTTGGTGCCTCACGCGAAACCGTGAACAAGGCTTTGGCCGAGTTCGTCCAGCGTGGTTGGTTGCGTCTGGAAGCACGCGCAGTCGTGATCTTGGATATTCAGCGCTTGCGTCAGCGTTCACGCTAAAACGCATCAGTGCATCAACGGCCGTGGCCGGGAACCCCTATCAAGGGGTTCCCGGCCACAGTCGTTTCTACGTGGTTCAGGTAACCGTTGGGCACGACCGAGGTCGCGGGAGTGTTTAGCGGCCGCGTCCCAGTCCGCCGCCTTCGGCAGCGGTCGTGGTGGTCACGTCCAAAAAGAACTTTCCATCGGCCTGAACCAGCTCAGGATGGTAGCTCTTGAGCTCACGGCGCACGGAGAGGTATGCCACGGTTCCGCGAGTGGAGGCAATCTTTTCCAGAATGACTTCCACCGCTGGCGTGGTGATTTTGCTCAGCGGCAGGCCCCGAGTGTCGACGGCGTCCGCTTCGTCGCCCAACGTTGTTGAAAGGCGTTGTGCGACGACCTCGCTGGCTACCTTCCAACTAGCCCAGACGCCTTTGCCCCGCAGCAAGCTTGGTTCCTGACGAACCGGTAGTGCTGCCGCGAAATAGCGGGTGTCAAAACGCCGCAGGGCGAAGTTCGGGGAAATCCAGTGCGACAACGGACGCAACAGATCGGTACGTAGACCCAGCCCGCGCTTGGCCAACACGTCGGCCAGGGTCTTGTCCTGCCCGGCCACCGCTTCGCGCACCGCCATCCAGTCCTCGCTGTCGCAGTTCTCCACCACGGACAGTTCGTCGGTTCCCGCTAGCAGGACACCCGTTTCTTCGAAGAGTTCCCGGATGGCGCACACAATGTGCGCCTTGACCAAGCGCTGGTCAAGAATGCCCAACCTCTTGGACCACTCGCTCAGGCTTGGTCCGTACCAAGGGATGTCGTGATCATCCACACTTTCCAAGCTTCCACCGGGAAAGGCGACACTCCCGAGCGGCGAACCGCCGGGACGATATCCGAGGTAAGTTTCAACACCTTTTGGCGAGTCGCGGATCAGCACCACCGAAGAAGCGCGACGCACGGTCCGCGGGGTGCGATTTCCAAAGGAAACCCAATTCTCCGCCGCATCATATTGGCTCGGCGGGAGGTCAAAAAGTCTACGCAACAGCCCCGTGGACGGGTTCCGCGGTTTCACCACAGGATCCTCGTTCACGGGGCCACCGTTTTCAGTATTGTTACGCAAACTCAACGATCAGTTCGACCTCAACCGGTGCGTCCAACGGCAGTGCTGCCACGCCGACGGCCGACCGGGCGTGTACGCCCTTTTCGCCCAGGACTGCGCCCAAGAACTCTGAGGCTCCATTGATGACGGCCGGCTGCCCGGTGAAGGACGGATCGGATGAAACGAAGCCGACAACCTTGACCACGCGGACGATGCGGTCCAGGTCGCCGATGACACCCTTGATGGCTGCCAGGGCGTTCAGCGCACAGACCTGTGCCAGTTCGGCCGCTGCTTCAGCGGTAACTGCGGCACCGACCTTTCCGCTGGCTGTGAGTTCCCCATTAATAAATGGCAGCTGCCCCGAGGTGTAAACGAGGTTACCGGTGATCGTCGCTGGTACGTAGGCGGCCACCGGAAGAGCGACGGCCGGAAGGGTGTGGCCGAGGTCGGCCAGTCGTGCCTCAACTGCGGAGGAAGTCTCTTGTTGCATAGAAATTACTCGTTTCTTTTCTTAGGCCTTGGGGCGCTTGAGGTAGGCGACCGGTGCATTTCCGTTGGGTCCGGGGACGACGGCAACTAGCTCCCAACCGTCCTCTCCCCATTGGTCCAGAATCTGCTTCGTGGCGTGAATAATGAGCGGTAAAGTGGCGTACTCCCATTTCGTCATAACCGATACGTTAGCGCGTCCTTGTAAACTAGTACGCATGGCAGCTAAAAAGTCCCCGTTTTTTGATACGGCTACCACCCTTGGCAAGATCGTTGCCTTCTTTGGGGTGAGCGCCTTATGTGGCGTACTTGCGGCAGGACTCATGGTCCCGGTCGCCTCTCTCGCCGGCAGCGGCGCCAACGCAGGTGTGGATATTTTCAACGCCTTGCCGGCCAGCTTCGCCGGTGAGCCGATTGCGGAACCCTCCAAAATTTTGGCCAAGGACGGGTCGACTATCGCCACGTTCTACTCGGAGAATCGCCAGCCGGTCAAGCTGGAGAATATTTCCCCCGTCATGCGCAAGGCGATCGTCTCCATCGAGGACGAACGCTTCTATCAGCACAACGGCGTGGATCTGCGCGGCATCGCCCGCGCGGCAGTGAACAACTTCACCTCCTCGTCCCAGCAGGGTGCTTCAACGTTGACCCAGCAATACGTCAACAACCTGCTGATCAACTCGGACTCAGTTAATGGCGTGGACCGCTCGGAGATGACGATCTCCGGCACCAAGAACATTGCCGACAAGGCTCGTGAGGCCAAGCTGGCCATCTCCATCGAAAAGGAAATGTCCAAGGATGAGATCCTTGAGGGTTACCTAAACCTCGTGCTCTTCTCCGGACGTAACTACGGCGTTCAGGCAGCGGCACAGCGCTTCTACTCCATCGATGCCAAGGATCTTAACCTTCAGCAGTCAGCGATGCTTGCCGGAATGGTTCAGCTGCCCAACGCTTACAATCCGGAAAGCTACCCGGAACGAAGCATTAAGCGCCGCAACACCGTCCTCGCCGCCATGCTGCGCACCGGTGCCATCGACAAGGCTGAGTACAAAAAGGCCGTCGCTTCGGACCTAAATTTGAAGCCGCACAAGACGCTCTCCGGATGTATCGCCGCCGATTCGGCCGCCTACTTCTGTGACTATGTCACCAAGCTCATCGTCAGCGACGACGCCTTCGGCAAGACCGCAGAGGCCCGCGAGTCCCTGCTCTACCGTGGTGGTTTGACCATCAAGACCACGTTAGACATCAAGCTTCAGAAGGAAGCCGAAAAGCAGTCCAAGGCCATGATCCCGGCCAACGACAAGTCGAACATGGGCGCGTCCATCGTGACCGTTGAACCCGGCTCGGGCAACATCCTGGCCATGGGCCAGAACAAGACGTACTCCCCCGCTGAGGGCAAGGAATTCACCGAGTACAACTTCGCCGTTGAATCCTCGAAGGGTGGAGCCGGCGGGTTCCAGGGTGGTTCCACGATGAAGCCCTACACCACGTTGGCCTGGCTCCAAGCCGGAAACACCATGAGCCAACGGATCAGTGCACCGAACAGAAAAATGTACCCTCAGTCATTCCATTGGGAGGCTTCCTGCTTGCCCGCCGGTTACACCACGGTGGGCGGTGGCTGGGATCCTGCCAACGCCGTGAACTCATGGGCCTCTTCGGGAACGGTTGACTACGGTCTATTCAACTCCGTCAACTCCTTCACGGTGGCCGAGGCGTCCCAGCTTGATCTCTGTGACATCTCCGCAAACACGGAGAAGTTGGGTCTCGTCGACTACGCCAATTACACCGACCTGGCCACCGGTAAGAAGACCACCACCGCACAGCCGATTTCCCCGGCCAACCCGTCCTTCGTCATCGGTTCGGCTCAAATCACCCCGCTGGCTCAGGCCACCGCGTTTGCTGCATTCGCCAACAACGGTGAGTACTGCGAGAACCGAGCGCTGACCTCAGTCACCGACGCGAGCGGCAACGAGTACAAGGTCAAGCCGGTGACTTGTAGCCAAGAACTCAGCCCTAAGGTGGTGTCCGATTTGAACGGCACACTGAAGAAGATCGCCAGCCAAAAGGTTGCCAAGGGAGCGATCAACTACCCGATCGCTGGCAAGACCGGTACGAACAACGATGCCAACTCCACCTGGTTCGTTGGTTACACCTCGGGCATGTCGACTGCGGCCTGGGTCGGCCGCTGGGACAAGCAGCGGAATCTGGAGACTCCGGGCTATGAGATTGCCGGAGTCACTCGTTCCTGGGTTGACTCGGGCACCTGGGCAAGCCCGCTGTGGGTCAATTACATGAAGGAAGTCGGGGACCTGTACTCGACGGATTCATTGGGCAAGGGCTCAGTCTCTCCCCAGTCGACTCCTTCCAGCGCCTCCGCGCAGAGCGACTCGAACAACGAAGCCGACGCGCCGGCCACCACGGACCCGTCACCGACTACGGCTCCGAGCACCTCCGCACCGAGTAGCGATGCCCTGAGCAGCTCAGCACCGGCTAGCTCCGCTCCGAGTAGTTCGGCTCCGAGTAGTTCGGCTCCGAGCACCTCCGAGTCCTCGGACACCGGCAATAACGGTAATAGGAACTCCAACGGGAACGGCAATGGCAACGGGAACAACAATTCAACCGATGCTAAGAGCGATGACTAATCCTCTCCCGGTCTCGACGACCATGACCGAAGCGGTCTCACGCACAGCGCGTGGGGCCGCTTTGGCGGTTGGTGCTGCCGCTGCGGCGGGAACGGCACTTTTCGGTTATGGACTGAGCCAGACCACCCGCTTTGTGGTGCGCGAGGAAAACTTGGCTCTGCTCCCCACGGGGTCCGCCCCCATCCGGATCTTGCATCTCTCGGATATTCATATGGTGCCGGGACAGGAACTCAAGCGCCGCTGGCTCCACTCGCTCGCAGACCTGAAACCAGACCTGGTGATCAACACCGGAGATAACCTCGGGCATTTGCGGGGACTTGAATCGTTGCTGGCTGCGTTGGGCCCGCTCATGGCTTTCCCCGGCGCCTTTGTTCCGGGATCAAATTGCTACTTTGGTCCCCGACCGAAGAACCCCCTGCGGTACCTGAGGAAGGATTCTTCGGTCCCCCGCAACTCCCCGAAGTATCAGTTGCCTTGGGAAGCAATGCACCGTGCCTTTGGCGCCGCGGGCTGGGTCAACATGACCAACCGAAATTATTCGATGCCGGTGCGAGGCACACGCCTTGACTTCACCGGAGTTGATGACCCGCATCTCTCCTATGACCGGTTTGCTGGTTGGCCGGCCGGCTCGGCCTCCTCTTTTGATGCCCCGCATCTTCGCATCGCGCTGGCCCATGCCCCGTACCAGCGGGTCCTGGATCGCTTCACGGCCTCGGACGCGGACCTGATATTGGCCGGACACACCCACGGCGGACAGATCTGTATCCCCGGCTATGGGGCGCTGGTGACCAATTGTGATTTGCCGACGTGGCGGGCCAGTGGGCTCACCACCTGGGAATGGGCGGGGAAAAGCACGCCGCTGAACGTATCTGCGGGCATTGGCACCTCACGCTTTGCTCCGGTGCGGATCGCCTGCCCGCCGGAAGCGGTTCTGCTCACGTTGAGCGCTCGTCCCTGAGGCTTTCGCAACCGATTGAAATATCCCAACCCCACACTGTAAGGTATTTTACGTAGCGAATACGCGCGCATTAAGTGAGGTCGGACACCGGTGGCAAGACAACAAGGACACTCACCCGCGGCGGGAACGCCCACTGTGCGCAAGACCTTTGCGCGGCTTGGCCCCTTCGTTAAACCCATCTTGCCGCGCTTGTTCTGCGGTTTCTTGTGCGCGTTGGCTGCAGGCCTCGTCGCGCTGGCCATCCCCCAGGTCCTAGCCACACTGGTCAACGACGTGTTGCACCCCGAGGGCAAGAGCTCGGCGGTTTGGTACGCGGTGGCATTGATCGGCGGGCTCGGATTCCTCGAGGCGCTGCTGGTGTTCCTGCGTCGACAATTCGTGATCACCCCCGCGGCCCGCCTCGAAACTCAACTGCGGGTACGCTTCTACGCCCACCTGCAGCAGCTCCCCGTGGCCTTCCACGAACGCTGGGGCTCGGGTCAGCTGCTCTCCCGGTCCATGTCCGATCTGAGTCTGCTGCGCCGCTGGCTGGCCTTTGGCGCCCTGATGCTGGTGGTTTCCACCGTGACGGTGATTGCCGGCCTGAGCCTGATGTTCAGCGCCAGTTGGGTGTTGGGTGCCATCTACCTGGCCGGGGCCATCCCCATCACCATCAAGGCATTCCACTTCCGATCCAACTACCGTGCCGCCAGCCGCCTGAGCCAAGACCAGGCCGGCGACCTCGCCACGGCCGTCGAGGAATCGGTCCACGGCATTCGCGTTATCAAGGCCTTTGGACGTGGCCGCCACATGTACGACGGCTTTAATTCCCAGGCAAAACAACTTCGCGACACCGAGGTTTCCAAGGCCAAGACCCTGGCCGGATTCATTCTTTTTGTGGTCGCCATCCCCGAAACCACTTTGGGCTTAGGGCTTGCGGCCGGTCTCTGGCTCACCGCACAGGGCGATTTGAGCGTGGGTGCGCTGGTGGCTTACTTCGCCACCGCCATGGTGCTGGCCGGCCCGGTGGAAAACATGGGCATGCTCATGGGCATGACGCTGACCACCAAGACCGCGCTGGACCGCCATTTCGAGGTCATGGACACCCAAAACACCATCACCTCCCCCGAAACACCAGTGACACCCACCCAGCGGCGCGGGGAGCTCGAGCTGCGCAACGTGGCCTTCCGCTTCGCCGATACCGCCCAGGATGCACCACCCACGCTGCGTTGCATCAATCTATTGGTGCGCCCCGGGGAAACCATGGCACTGGTCGGCATGACCGGCACCGGAAAATCCACCCTGCTGCAGCTGGTTCCCCGGCTGTACGACGCCACCGGCGGGCAGGTGCTCATCGACGGGGTCGATGTGCGAGATCGCGATCTGATCGAATTGCGCCAGGACGTCGCGGTGGCCTTCGAAGACACCATCTTGTTCTCTTCCTCCATCCGAGAGAACGTCTTGCTTGGCGCGCCCGAATACGAAAAAGAAAAATTGGATGCCCTGTTGGATGAAGCCATCGATACGGCTCAGGCGGGCTTCGCCCGCACTCTGCCCGATTCTCTGGATACTGTGATCGGCGAGGAGGGGCTCTCGCTCTCCGGTGGGCAGCGCCAACGCATCGCGCTGGCCCGCGCCATCGCCGCCAAACCACGGGTGCTGGTGCTCGATGACCCACTCTCCGCCCTCGATGTGCGCACCGAGGAAGCTGTGACCCAGAAGCTGCGCAGTACCCTCGCCGGGACCACCACGCTGATTGTTGCTCATCGTCCCTCCACCGTGGCCCTGGCCGATCGGGTGGCGCTGCTCAAGGACGGGGAGATCAACGACGTGGGCACCCACTCCGAGCTCCTGGGGCGCAACGAGCACTACCGCTACGTCATCGCCAGCCTCGAGGACGAGGAATCCAACATCATCTCCCTGACAGGTGGAACTGAAGCATGAGCCAGCACACCGGGGTGGCCAATGAGGATGCCATCACCCTGAGCCTTGAGGAACGAAAACGCATCCGCGCCCGCTCGTGGAAGCTGCTGGCCGTGCTGGCCAGCACCCAGAAGAAGATGCTGGCGCTTACCGTGGTGCTGGTGGTCATTTCCAACGTTGCCCGCGTCGCGTTCCCGCTACTCATTGCCTGGGCCATCGACTGGGGCCTGCCCCAGGTGCGCAACGGCAACTGGGCGGTGCTGGGCATCACCGGCGGCGCATACGTGCTGGCCGCCATCACGGCCGGGTCCCTGTTGGGCTGGTACATTCTGTGCACCGCAAAAATCTCCCAGGCCATGCTGCTAGATCTGCGACTACGCGTCTTTAGACACACCCAACGGCTGAGCCTGGAGTTCCACGAAAACTACACCTCCGGTCGCATTATTTCGCGGCAGACCTCGGATTTGGAGACGCTGCGCGAGCTGCTGGACCAGGGCATCTCCGAGCTGGTCTCCGCCGGAGTGTTTGTGGCCTTCACCCTGATCTCGATCTTTGTGCTGGACTGGCGCTCCGGACTGGTGGTGATGATCGCGGCGGCGCCCATCTGGTTGCTCTTTGGCTGGTACCAGAAGCGCTCCGAGGTGGTCTACCGCGAGTCGCGGGTGGTCTCGGCCCGAGTCATCGGCTCCTTCGTGGAAACCATGACCGGTATCCGCGCGGTGAAGGCGTTCCGCAAGGAAAAAATCAACGATGCGAGCTACTCCACGGTCGCCGGGGAATACCGGGACAACTCCATCCGCTCCATCAACCTCTTCGGGGTGTTGCAGCCATCATTGGTGCTGATCGGCAACCTGTCGGTCGCCGCGGTACTGGCCTGGGGCGGCTTCCGCATCCTTGACGGCCAACTGGGCGTGGGCGTGTTGGTGGCGCTGCTGCTGGCCACCAAGCGGGTGTTCCAACCGGTGGAAAACATTGCCATGTTCTACCAGTCCCTGCAGTCGGCCACCGCCGCCCTGGAAAAGGTCTCCGGGCTCCTGGAGGAGGAGCCGACGGTCACCGAGCCGGTGAAACCGCAGCCCCTGGAAAGCGTGGTGGGCAGGCTGGAGTTTAAGGATGCCGTCTTTGGCTACGGGGACGGGCCGGTCATCATGGACCGCTTTGACCTGACGATTCCGGCGGGTCAAACCATTGCGGTGGTCGGTCAGACCGGAGCGGGTAAATCCACGCTGGCCAAGTTGATCGCCCGGTTCTATGACCTGCGCTCCGGTTCCTTGTCCCTGGACGGGGTGCGGATCGAACATATTGCCAACAACGATCTGCGTCGGCACGTGGTCATGGTGACCCAGGAGGCGTTCCTGTTCTCCGGCACCGTGGCCGATAATATCGCGCTGGGCAAACCGGGGGCCAGCATCGAGGAGATCATTCTGGCGGCCCGCGCCGTGGGCGCCCACGAATTCATCACGGCGTTGCCCGAGGGCTACGAGACCGATGTGAACAAGCGAGGCGGGCGCGTGTCCTCGGGTCAGCGCCAGCTGATTTCCTTCGCTCGAGCCTTCCTGGCCGATCCGGCGGTGCTGATCCTCGATGAGGCGACCAGCTCGTTGGATATTCCCTCCGAGCGGGCGGTGCAGCGCGGGCTGCAGACCCTGCTGGGCAACCGCACCGCGCTGATCATCGCGCACCGACTCTCCACGGTGCAGATCGCCGACCGCGTACTGGTGGTCCACGACGGGCACATTGTTGAGGACGGTACTCCGGCGGAGTTGATCAGCTCCGAAGGCCGCTTCGCCGCCCTGCACAAGGCCTGGCGCGACTCGTTGGTCTAGCCCCGGGCTTCACTCCCCCGGTCAACAAGACCCCGACCGCCGCACGGCACAACAAAGCCCCGTTCAAAATGAACGGGGGCTTTGTTGATGAGTGACTTAGGCGCTAAAGGTCAGACCGGTCAGGCGCTCGTAGGCATCGATGTAGCGTGCACGGGTGAGCTCGATGATGTCCGCCGGAAGTGCCGGAGGTTCCTCATCGGAGTTCTTGTCCCAGCCCGAGGCCGCCGAGGTGAGGTAGTCACGGACAAACTGCTTGTCGAAGGACGGCTGAGCCTGGCCCGGTGAGTAGGTCTGCGCATCCCAGAAGCGTGAAGAATCGGGGGTGAGCACCTCATCGCCCAGGGTGATCTCGCCGGTGGCCGGATCGATCCCGAACTCCACCTTGGTATCGGCCAGGATGATGCCGCGTTCGCGGGCGATCTCCTCGGCGCGGGTGTACAACGCCAGGGTGGCATCACGCAGATCGGCAGCCTGCTGGCCGCCGATGCGGGCAGCGGTTTCCTCGAAGGTGATGTTCTCGTCGTGTTCACCGACCTCGGCCTTGGCCGAGGGGGTGAAGATCGCCGGATCCAACTTCGAACCATCCACCATGCCGGCCTGCAGCGGCAACGCGCAGACGGTCTGACGATCCTTGTATTCGGCCAGGCCGGAGCCGGTGAGGTACCCGCGGGCGATGCATTCGATCGGGAACATGTCGAGCTTTTTGCAGACCATCGCCCGGCCCACCACGGCGTCGGGGACGTCGGTGGAGATGACGTGGTTGGGGAATTGTGCCAACTTCTCGAACCACCACAGGCTCAGCTGCGTCAGCACCTTGCCCTTGTCGGGGATCTCGGATTCCAGCACAAAGTCAAAGGCGCTGATGCGATCGGAGGCGACCACCAAAACCCGGTCGGTTTCCTCAAAGGTGGAACCGGCCGGGATGTACAGATCGCGGACCTTGCCCGAATAGTGGTGTGTCCATCCCGGCAGATCCAGGGTTTCGGTTTGCAGGCCTGACATTTAGTGTGTTCCTTCCGAGACGCTGATCTGGCCGTTGGCGGCCTTCAGCGCAATGTCGTTACGGTGCTGGGCACCGTCCCAGGAGATGGCTGCCACGCCGGCGTAGGCCGAATTGCGCGCTGCATGAAGATCTGCGCCCAGGCCTACGACTGCCAGCACGCGCCCGCCATCAACGATGACCTCGCCGGCTTCGTTGTTGGTGGTTCCCGCGTGCAGCACCGATACGTTCTCGATGGCTTCGGCGGCGTCGATGCCCGTGATGGTGGCACCCTTGATGGGTGAATCGGGGTAGTTTTCTGCCGCCATGACCACGCCAACGGCGGTCTCGGGACGCCAGTGCAAAACCTCGGCGTCATCAAGTTCACCCTTGGCCGCCGCCATCAGCAGGCCGCCCAGCGGTGTCTTGAGCCGAGCGAGCACGGCCTGGGTCTCGGGGTCGCCGAAACGTGCGTTAAATTCGATGACGCGGATGCCGCGGGTGGTGATGGCCAGGCCGCAGTAGAGCACACCGGTGAAGGGGGTTCCGCGGTGTTCCATGTCGCGCAAGGTCGGGTAGGCGACACGTTCCATGACCTCGTCCACGAAGCCGGCCGGGAGCCACGGCAGCGGCGAGTAGGCGCCCATGCCGCCGGTGTTCGGGCCCTGATCATCATCAAAGATGCGTTTGAAGTCTTGGGCCGGGGCCAGTGGGACGGCGTGGGTGCCATCGCAGATGACAAAGAGGGAAACCTCCGGGCCGTCGAGGAATTCCTCGATGACCACGGTGCCGCCGGCCTCAAAGCAGGTCTCGGCGTGGGCCAGGGCCTCGGCGCGGTCGTTGGTGACCACCACGCCCTTGCCGGCTGCTAGGCCATCGTCCTTAACAACATAGGGAGCACCAAAGGCATCAAGCGCCTCGGCGGCTTCCTGCGTGGTGGTGGCAACCCGGGCCATGGCCGTGGGAACCTCGGCCGCTGCCATCACGGTCTTGGCGAAGGCCTTTGAGGCTTCGAGCTGGGCCGCGGCCTTGGTGGGTCCAAAGACGGGGATGCCGGCCTCGATCAGGACGTCGGCAACACCTGCCGCCAGGGGCGCTTCGGGGCCAACCACCACCAGATCCGAGCCCAGATCGCGCGCCAGGGCCAGCACTGCGGCCGGGTCCTGTGCATCGATTTGGTGGGTGGAGACATCACGCGAGATCCCAGCATTGCCCGGAGCGCAATGTAGGTCGGTGACGTAGGGATCCGCAGCTAGTGCGCGGATCAGTGCATGTTCGCGGCCGCCGGGGCCAATAACCAGTACCTTCACGAGGCTAAAGCCTACCGGGTTTGACCCGGGCGTAGCGGACAAAAGACCTCACCGCGACGTAATGTGCGTTGGCCTGCCGCACTGACCCACTACCGGGTGCTGCGCCTATGCTCAAGTCATGGACGAAGAAACACTGTGGCAGCAACGGGCTCAGAGCAACCCGGAGCAGGCCAAGAACTACATTAAACGTTTTGCCCAGTTGCGGGCGCAGGGAGTGGACCTTGACGGTGAGGCACGCTTTATCGATGCGCTGCTGCCGCGCGGGGCGAGGGTGCTTGATGCTGGATGCGGCACCGGTCGGGTGGGCGGTGCCCTAGCCCGGTTGGGGCACCGGGTCACGGGCGTGGATTTGGATGAGGAGTTATTGGGCGCCGCGGCCCATGACTTCCCCGATGCGCGGTGGATACCGGGGAATCTGGCCAGCTTCGAGCTGCGTGTGGCCAACGGTGGTGTCGAGGAATTTGATGTGGTGTTTGCCGCGGGAAATGTCCTGGCGTTTGTGGCCCCCGGCACCCAGGCGCAGGTGCTGAACTCACTCGCGCGGCATCTGGCTCCCGAGGCCCGTTTGGTCTTGGGATTTTCGCCGAGTCTGGGCTACGCGCCCGCTGATTTCGCAGCGGATGTGCGCGCGGCGGGGCTCGAATTTACGGCCCGGTTTTCCACGTGGGACATGCGCCCGGCGGATCCCGACGCGGACTTCATTGTTGCGCTGCTTCAACGTGCGGAGCACGTAAACTAAATCACATGTCCGAAACGCAGCTCGCCTCCGAAACCGTTGATCTTGTTGTCCTTGAACGCAATGGCTTCATCGAGTCGCGGCATCGAGGCACGGCCGTTGTCATCAATGCCGCCGGCGAGATCACGTTCGCCCTGGGCAACCCCAACACGCTGATTTTCCCGCGCTCCACGCTCAAGCCCTTCCAGGCCATGGCCTCGATGCAATTGGGCGTGCCGTTGCGTGGTGCCCAGGTGGCCCTGGCCTGTGCCAGCCATGTGGGCAGCACCGAGCACACCGACGTGGTCGAATCCATGCTCGCGGCTGCGGGACTCAGCTCGGCCGAACTGCGTTGCCCCGAGGCCTGGCCCGCACATGAGGCAACCCGCAGCGAGTTGATTCGTCAGGGTGGAGGCAAGTCGAAGATCGCCTTCAATTGTTCGGGCAAGCACGCAGCGTTCCTGTGGGCCTGCACCGAAAATGGGTGGGACACCGAAAATTACCTCTCCCCCGATCACCCGGTTCAGCAACGCGTGATTTCCGTGATCGAGGAATACGCGGGCGAAAAGATTTCACATCTGGGTGTAGATGGCTGTGGAGCACCGGTTCCCGTCATTTCGCTCGCGGGCCTGGCCCGCGCGGTGTCCAAGCTGGCGCTGGCCCCGGGTAATAAGCATGCCGATGCACGTGCCGCCACGATCGCCACCGCGATGCTCGACTACCCATGGGCGGTTCAGGGCCACGGCTTGCCCAACTCCGTGGTGATGGAAGATCTTGAAGTGATCGCCAAGCTGGGTGCCGAGGGCGTGCTGGTCATGGCCGCGCCCAATGGCACCGCGGTAGCGGTGAAAATGCTCGATGGATCCGGCCGCGGGTCCGATCTTCTGGGGCTCACGCTGCTGGCCAATGCCGGAGCCATCACCACCGCGCAACTCGAATCGGTGCTTCCCAAGCTGACCCGTCCGGTGCTCGGAGGCGAGGTCCCCGTCGGTTCGGTGCGGCTGGCCAGCCACGTGATCAACCAGCTGGAAAGCTAGACCTTGGCCATCAAACGACGCATCGATCCGGCCGAGGGCTCCAGGGCCTTTCGCCGCTGGATCGAGGCCGCAGCCTCCGGGGCCGAAGCACCACCGCGTCCGGTGCTGGCCATGGCCGTGCGTTACACCCTGGAGGAACTGGCAACGCGCGCCGAGGGAAACTCCGTGGAAGTGCGGGTGCCGCCCTTTGGGGTGACCCAATGCATCCCCGGGCCCCGACACACCCGTGGCACCCCGCCGAATGTCATCGAGTTACCGGCCGAGCTCTGGCTGGCCCTGGCGGCCGGCACCCTGGCGTGGGATGCCGCGCTGGCCACCGGAAGGGTCACCGCCTCGGGGCTGCGCGCGGACCTGTCGGGCGAGCTTCCACTGGTTTAGTAACCTTGTAGTTATGGAATCCAGTCAGCACCCCAGCACCCCCAACCCGGCGAGTAAGAAATCCGGCGACGTTGAGGTGCTCGTTTACGCAGCACCAAAGTTTTGGCCGTTCATGGGCATTGGTGCCCTTCTCGGCGTGATCATCGCCTTCATCTCCGCCTATTCCGGCGAGGAGTCCGCGGAATTCACTCGTGCGGCGGTCGCTGGCTTCCTCTCGGTCGGTTTTGGCTTTGTCGGCGTAACGTTGGCCTGTATCGCCTTCCTCATTGTGGATCGCATCACACGCAAAAAGGCACGTCGAGCGCTTGCCGTGCCTATGGGTGCCGCAGAACACCAGTAGAACTTCGATTGTGCGTCACTTCACGGGAAATGCAGCCAGCGGCTCGTGAGAGAATAATTTCTATGGCGCGTGGCGATGGAAACCTTAATCATGACCTCTTGCCCAACGAGAAGGGCCCGCAGGATGAATGCGGCGTCTTTGGAGTTTGGGCCCCCGGCGAAGAAGTAGCGAAACTGACCTATTACGGTCTGTATGCGCTGCAGCATCGCGGGCAAGAATCGGCCGGTTTGGCCACGAGTGACGGCGAACGGATCAATGTCTATAAAGACATGGGTCTGGTCTCGCAGGTGTTTGATGAAAACACCCTTAATGCGATGCCCGGGCATCTGGCCATCGGCCATTGCCGCTACTCCACCACCGGAGCCAGCCACTGGGCCAATGCCCAACCGACGCTGGGCCCCACTGCCGCTGGCACCGTGGCACTTGCTCACAACGGAAACCTCACCAACTCCGCAGAACTGCTGGAGATGGTCAACTCTGTCCACGCCGAATCCGGCGAAAAAATCCGTGGCGAAATCGCCCAGGGTAATACCACCGATACCGCACTGGTGACGGCGTTGCTCAATGGTGACTCGGGTGAGTCACTCGAGGAGGCAGCACTCGCACTGCTGCCCAAGCTCAGCGGTGCCTTCTGCTTCGTCTTCATGGACGAACACACCCTCTATGCGGCACGCGACACCTACGGTGTGCGCCCGCTGGTGCTCGGCCGGCTGGAACGCGGATGGGTAGTGGCCTCCGAACAGGCGGCACTGGCCACCGTTGGCGCCAGCTTCATCCGCGAAATCGAGCCCGGCGAATTTATCGCCATCGATGAGGATGGGGTGCGCTCGCAGCGCTTCGGCGTTGCCACTCCCAAGGCCTGCGTCTTTGAATACGTATACCTGGCCCGTCCCGATGCTGCCATCAACGGCCGCTCGGTCTACGAATCTCGGGTAGAAATGGGTCGTCAGCTGGCCCGCGAAAACTCCGCCGATGCAGACATCGTGATCCCCGTCCCCGAATCGGGCACCCCGGCGGCCATCGGCTACGCCGAGGAATCGGGTATCCCCTTCGCCCATGGCTTTGTGAAAAATGCCTATGTTGGTCGAACCTTCATCCAGCCGTCCCAGACGCTGCGTCAGCTGGGCATCAAGCTCAAGCTCAACGCCCTGGAGCCGGTCATCAAAGGCAAGCGCGTGGTGGTCGTTGACGACTCGATCGTGCGCGGTAATACCCAGCGTGCCGTGGTGCGGATGCTCCGCGAGGCCGGCGCCGCCGAGGTGCACGTGAAGATTTCTTCTCCCCCGGTGAAGTGGCCCTGCTTCTACGGCATCGACTTCGCCACCCGCGCGGAGCTGATTGCCAATGGTGCGGCCGTCGAGGAAATCGGCAAGTCCATCGGCGCCGATTCTCTGGCGTACATTTCCGAGGACGGGATGATCAACGCCACGCTGCAGAAGCGTGAACGTCTGTGTACCGCGTGCTTCACCGGTGACTACCCGATCGCCCTGCCGGCATCGGATCGCATCGGCAAGAACTTGCTTGAAAGTAGCAACCAGGCGGGATGTGAGCCGGGCCCGGATGCTGAATTTGAGTCCACCCTCACCGCCGAAGACAAAACCCGAGCAACTAAGTAAAGGACAGTTTCAGAGATGACCAGCGCCACCCCTGAGAATTCCGGTATCACCTATGCTTCGGCCGGTGTTGATGTTGAGGCCGGTGACCGCGCCGTTGAGTTGATGAAGGGTGCCATCAAGGCCACTCACAACTCCAACGTTCTGGGCGGAGTCGGCGGATTCGCCGGCCTGTACGACGCCTCGAAGTTCCTTTCCTACAAGAAGCCGTTGCTGGCGACCTCCACCGATGGTGTGGGCACCAAGGTGGCCATCGCCCAGGCCATGGACATTCACGACACCATCGGCCAGGACCTGGTCGGCATGGTGGTGGATGACATCGTGGTGGTCGGCGCCGAGCCGCTGTTCATGACCGACTACATCGCCTGCGGCAAGGTAGTTCCCGAGCGCATCGCGGACATCGTCCGCGGCATCGCCGAGGGTTGCAAGATTGCCGGCACGGCTCTGGTGGGCGGCGAAACCGCCGAGCACCCGGGCTTGTTGGGCGAGCACGAATACGATGTTGCCGGTGCCGCGACGGGCATCGTCGAGGCCGACGGCCTGCTGGGCCCGGAGCGCGTGAAAAACGGCGATGTCATCATCGGCATGGCCGCCTCGGGTATTCACTCCAACGGCTACTCACTGGTCCGCAGCGTTGTTGCGCACGCCGGCTGGGCCCTTGACCGTCACGTGCCGGAGTTCGGCCGCACCCTCGGTGAGGAACTGCTGGTTCCCACCCGCATTTACACCGCTGACTGCCTGGATCTGATCCGCGCGTTCAACGTTGATGGGGCCATCAAGATCCACGGTTTCAGCCACGTCACCGGTGGCGGCCTCGCGGCCAACCTGGCCCGCGTGCTGCCGCAGGGTCTGATGGCCACCGTGGAGCGCAACTCCTGGGCACTGCCCTCGGTCTTCAAGGTCATCTCCGAGCTCGGTTCCGTACCGCAGCCGGATCTGGAGCGCACACTGAACCTGGGCGTGGGCATGGTGGCCATCGTGGATGCCTCCGTAGCCGACGCTGCACTGAGCCGCCTGAACGCACGCGGCATGACCTCATGGGTCATGGGCACCGTTGGTTCGATCACCGACGAGGCCAAGGGCGCTGGACTGGACTACGTTCAGGGTGCCAAGGGTGTTGACGGTGGCGCAGTATTGATGCGCGGAGCCTTCGCACTCTAAGCCAAAAAGCTCTAAGACACTGATGGACGGTACCTCTGGGTACCGTCCATCAGTGTCTTAACGTCTGCTCCGGCGTTGCTACATGGGGCGTTTCGCTTCCACCGCGTCGCTGACTTCCAGCATTTCGAGTGCCTGAGCGATGTTTGCGCGCCAGCGGAAATCTGCTTTGGCGTCCCCACGGGTGGGACCGCCGTTAATCAGCCCCACACGCTTGCCAGCGGCCCGCGCGTCGAGCAATAGCTTGTAGCCGCTCATCACGGCCAGCGAGGACCCAATGACCAGCAAGGAGCTGGAGACCGCTTCAAGTTCCTTGAGCTGGGCCTTGCGTTCGGGGGGAACATTTTCCCCGAAATAGACCACGTTGGGTTTCAGTGCCAGTGAGCCGCAGACCAGGCAGGAAACCATGATGAACTGAGCGACGTGCCGCTCATCCAGGGAGACGTCCCCATCCGGGTTGACCAGTGAAACATCAAGGTCAACGGCCTCGAGGTAACCGGGGTTGGCCTCGTGGAGCCGACGATCAAGGGAGACGCGGGGTTCGGTGGCGCCACAGTTCAGGCAGGCAATCTGTTCAAGATCCCCATGCAGCGCGATGACGTTCTGTGATCCGGCGGCCAAATGCAGGCCATCAACGTTTTGGGTCACAACGCCTGCGATCAAGCCCTCCGTTTCCCAGCGCGCCAGACGCTGATGGATGGCGTTCGGCATGGCGAGGGCCATATGTCGCCATCCGACGTAGCTTCGCGCCCAGTACCTGTGGCGGGCAGCGGGTTCGTGCAGAAACTCCTGGTAGGTCATGGGCCGGTGGCGCCGCAGGGATCCATTGGGACCTCGATAGTCGGGAATTCCGGAGTCGGTGGAGACCCCCGCACCGGTGAGCACCAGCACCGAACCCGCGGTGAGCATCTTGGCGATGCCACCACGTGCCACCTCGGGGTCTTGGAGCGGTGCGATCTCCCCCACCACCCGTTCGATGGATCGGATGGCAGCACGGTGGGCCATCTCTATGCCGAGTTTTCCTTCGTGAAGCATCTTCACACACCCAATTCATCGGATACGACAAAGACCGCGGTCACCAACGCATGTTCTGCGTGGCGGCCACGGTTGCCGTATATACGTTTTGGAGAACCGTTGACCACGGATTACTCCGGGGTCACTACAGGGAGTCGGCACATCAGCTGATGCGCCGTTGGTCGTCCTCGTCGTCTTCGTCTGAGTACTTATCTTCGTAATCCGAATAATCGGACTCGTAAGGTACTTCGACAGGGCTTGGGATCGTGGCACTATGTCCACGATTCTTTCCAAGCTCGCGTTCTAAGGCGGACAAATCAGTGGCCGGGGAGAAATACTTCATGTCCCTGGCCTGCCGTGTCGCTTTTGCCTTCTGACGGCCGCGCCCCATGGCGTGACCCCCTTTTTTCAGTAGATCTGGAGGTGGTCCGGTCTTAAGTAGGCGGAGGCCCCAGAATATGTGACTAATTCTTTCGTGTCTCAAGGTTAACATGATTCCGCGGCGAGTGCCTGCCCCGAAGCGCCGTTCCGCCGGTAGAGTATTATTTTGTCCACCGAGTCGACTGCCACCCACCGGGGAGCTTGCTTGCCTGATCTGCCACAGCCGGAGTCAAACGCCGCTCATCAGGCTCTCAGTGCCTCGACAACGGCCCGTTCGTGGTGGCGCGCTCCGGCGCTTTGGGCACTCGTCGGCGCGCTGGGAATTCTCCTGGTCGCCATCTACGGGGCCAATAAATTCTTTGGCCAGGATGCTGCCTCAAATGCGCCCACGGACGTGACACGAAACGCATCACCGGGGATCGATGGTGTGATCGCCACCGAAGTTCCGGCCGACCAATTGGAAAGCGCCGATTGCCTCCAGGGTTTCACCAGCCCGCTGGACACCTCAACGGTGGTGACCTGTCAGACGGCGCACAACGCGCAATTGATCGGAAGCTTTAGCCTCGACGGGGACACCTTCCCAGGCTCGGCCAAAATTTTGGATACCTCCGAGAAGCTCTGCAAGTCCATTGCGCTGGATCCGTCCAGCCCCTTGGATGCCGGTTGGTCATACCATTTTTCTCGACCGTCCGAGTCATCCTGGAAAAGTGGTGACAGGGTTGTCGACTGCTTTCTGGCTCTAAACGAGGGCAGCGTGCGCATCTCCATGCTGCCCGCTCCAACTCCCGCCCAGAACACCTAGTTCCGCCGAACACTCGTGCCCGAGGACCGTTTCCGGTCCCCGGGCACTAGCCTGCTACGTAGGCTGGCTTAGCCACGGCGCGAGCTGAGCGTCAGCCCGGCGTCTTCCGCACCGATCCCCACCTCAACGGTATCTCCGTCTTGGATGGTGCCGGCAAGGAGTGCGCGGGCCAGCCGGTCTCCGATCTCGCGCTGCACCAGGCGACGCAATGGACGGGCACCAAAGGCGGGGTCAAAGCCGGTGAAGGCCAACCAATCTCGGGCGTCGTCATCCACCACCAGGGACAGACGTCGAGCCGCCAAACGGCCAGCCAGCGCGTCGACCTGCAGTGCAACAATCGAGCCCAATTCATCCAGCGAGAGTGGATCAAACATGACCACGTCATCCAGCCGATTCAGGAACTCGGGCTTAAACGCGGCATTCACCAAGTTCATCACTCCCGCGCGCTTAACGTCCTCCTCCAGCGTCTGATCAACCAGGAACTGCGAACCAAGATTCGAGGTCATGATCAAGATGACGTTGCGGAAGTCCACGGTGCGTCCCTGACCATCGGTCAGCCGACCATCATCCAGAACCTGAAGCAGGATGTCGAAGACCTCGGGGTGGGCCTTTTCTACCTCGTCGAGTAGCACCACCGAGTAGGGTCGGCGGCGTACGGCCTCGGTGAGCTGTCCACCCTCTTCGTAGCCGACGTAGCCCGGAGGGGCACCGACCAGTCGGGCGACCGAGTGCTTTTCAGCGTATTCGGACATGTCGATGCGCACCATCGCACGCTCGTCATCAAAGAGGAAGTCGGCCAGTGCCTTGGCCAGCTCGGTCTTACCCACGCCGGTGGGGCCCAAAAACAGGAAGGATCCGGTCGGCCGGTCGGGATCGGAGATCCCGGCGCGGGCACGGCGCACGGCATCGGAGACGGTGGCCACCGCCTTGGCCTGACCGATGAGGCGATGGCCCAAGAACTGCTCCATTTCCAGCAGCTTCTGACTTTCGCCCTGCAGCATCCTCCCGGCCGGAATCCCGGTCCAGGCGGAAATTACCTCGGCAATGTCATCGGCCGTGACTTCTTCGGCGACCATCAGTTCCACGGGCACCGCGCTGGCCTCCGCCTGGGCAGCATCGGAGACCTCCTTCTCAAGTGCGGGGATTTCCCCGTAGAGCAGGCGCGAGGCACCCTCAAGATCGCCCTCGCGCTGCATCTTCTCGGCACGCGAGCGCAACTCATCCAGGCGCACCTTGAGGTCGCCCACACGGTTCAGTCCTGCCTTCTCCGATTCCCAGCGCGCATTAAGCGCATCGAGCTCCTCCTTCTTATCCGCCATGTCGGCGCGCAATACCTCGAGGCGATCCCGCGATGCGGGGTCGGTCTCCCCGCTTAACGCCAGTTCCTCCATGGTCAGCCGGTCCACGGAGCGCCGCAGAGCATCAATTTCCTCCGGTGCCGAGTCAATCTCCATGCGCAGTCGGCTCGCCGCCTCATCAACGAGGTCGATGGCCTTGTCGGGAAGCTGGCGTCCGGAGATGTAGCGATTGGAGAGTGTCGCCGCCGCTACCAGTGCCGAGTCGGCGATGGTGACCTTATGGTGGGCTTCGTAACGTTGTTTGAGACCGCGCAGGATGGCAATGGTGTCGTTAACACTGGGCTCCCCCACATATACCTGAGCGAAGCGACGCTCGAGGGCGGGATCTTTCTCAATGTTCTTGCGGTACTCGTCCAGCGTGGTGGCACCGATCAGGCGCAACTCGCCGCGGGCCAGCATGGGCTTGAGCATGTTGCCGGCGTCCATGGCGCCTTCGGAGGCACCTGCCCCCACTACGGTGTGAATCTCGTCGATGAAGGTGACGATCTGCCCGTCGGAGGCCTTGATTTCCTCCAAGACTGCCTTGAGCCGTTCCTCGAATTCACCACGGTATTTGGCCCCGGCGATCATGGACCCCAGGTCCAAGGAGATCAGGGTTTTGCCACGCAGGGATTCGGGAACATCTCCGGCCACCATGCGTTGAGCCAGCCCCTCGACGACCGCTGTTTTACCCACACCGGGTTCGCCGATCAGTACCGGGTTGTTTTTCGTCCGGCGGGAGAGCACCTGGACGACGCGCCGAATCTCGGCATCGCGCCCGATAACCGGGTCGAGTTTTCCCGACCGCGCGATAGCGGTCATATCGGTACCGAACTTTTCCAGCGCCTGGAAAGTATTTTCGGGATCGGGGTTATTAACCTTGCGGTCTCCACGAATGGTTGGCAGTGCGGTATCGAGGATCTTTCGTGTGGCACCGGCCGTCCGCAGCGCCTTACCGGCGGCCCCGGTATCTTCGCTGAGTCCCAGTAGCAAGTGTTCGGTGGATACGTAGGTGTCGCCCAAGGCTGCTGCCGCCTGCTGGGCAGCCGTAATGGTCTGCAAAATGGCGCGGGAGTATTGAGCTTGGGCCACGTTGTTTCCGGAAGAGGCGGGCAACGCCTTGATAGCCGCGCTGGCTTGAACGGAGACCTGGTCCGGGTCGATGCCAGCGGCCTTCAGTAGGGCCACGGCGACGGACTCGCGTTGGTCGACCAAGGCTTTTAGTAGATGTGCGGGCTCCACTTGGGGGTTTCCTGCCGTCGAGGCGTTCATTCCCGATGCGGAGAGTGCTTCCTGGCTCTTGGTGGTCAGCTTGGTATCCATGCTCATCCCTTCGTGGTTGGCTCTATGCTCAAACTTGAGTCTATATCACTCAACTATGCGCAGAAGGCAAATATTCCTGTTAAATCACTGAAGCGTTGGCAACCCGATCAGGGATCGCCAACGCTTCAGCGTTTCGATCGAAAAACACCGCACCCACCCGCGGCTTCCTAGAACATCCCTCTGCCGTTGCCCCGCCTCGAACCGCTCATGCATCCAGCACGTAGGAACCGACTCGACCCCCAGGAGTACATCAAAATGACGCTAGCCCCTGGCCGCCGCCTCCAAGACACCGATGTCCAGCTTCTTCATGGGCATAAAGGCCTCCACCACTCGACGGACGACTTCCGGGTCCGGGTCCCCCAGCAGCTGAGCCATCCGCACCGGGACAACCTGCCACGACACACCAAAACGGTCTCTGAGCCAACCACACTGGCTTTCTTCACCACCGTCAGTGAGCTTTTCCCAGTAATAGTCGACTTCGGCCTGATCATCACACATGATCTGGAAGGAGACAGCTTCGTTGAAGGTGAATTGCGGCCCACCGTTGAGGGCAACAAATGCTCTGCCATTAAGGTTGAATTCCACCGTCATCGGCTCGCTGGAAGGCTTTCCCTCCGTGTTGATGTCTAGGTGTGAAGAAATCGCTGAATTCGGAAAGATTCCGGTGTAGTACAAGGCCGCTTCGGCTCCACGCCCGTCAAACCACAGGCAATTGATGAGGTCCCTCATGAGTCGTTTCCATCCCTCGGTCTTTGGCAGAATTTGCCACTCCCCAGACTAGAAATCGATTCGCCGATAAACAAGGGGGGCTGGGGGCTTCTTGAGCTTCTTCTTTCCACGGTAGTCATGACGTGGTGCGCACGAGCCTCGCTTTCCGCGTTTAAAAGAATCAGCCCGCGCCGTGTGGCGAGCGGGCTGACCGATGGTTAATGACGCAGGCAGACTCCCCTCAAGTTAGTCCGCTTGGAGAGAGGCGAGTAACCCGAGACAGCCCGCCGCCGTTGCCGGATGTCGTGGTGGAGCTATCGCGTCGTCGGCAGGTACTGGGTGCTCGGAACGATGACCTTGCCCAAGGGCATGAGTGAAATAGGGATCATCTTCAGGTTGGCGATGCCCAAGGGAATGCCCACAATGCTGACAAACATGGGGATTGCCGTCAGCACATGGCCGATGGCAATCCAGATACCCGCCACCAGAACCCAGATGACATTTCCAATAGTGGAGAAAGCTCCCACTCTGCCACGGTCGACCACGGTGCGTCCGAACGGCCACAAAGCGTAGAGGGCAATGCGGAAGGACGCGATGCCAAAGGGAATCGTCACGATAAGGATGCAGCAAATGATGCCCGCCGCCATATAGCCGATCGACAGCCAGATGCCGCCAAAAACGAGCCAAATGATGTTCAGGACTATGGAGAGAGTGTTTCGCATATTTACAGCTTGGTACACAAACCCTCACCACGCCATCGGGGAACACCCTGAGTTTCCCCCGGACTTACGAATCCAAGGTTCCACCGACTCGTCACCGCAGTTGAGTTGATTCAATTAATTCCATTGAAAATGCGAAAATAATTGAATGCCGCACGCGTTTGCTCGAAAATCACCGCTGATCCTCTGGGGAATCGTTTCCCTCTTGCTTCTCACCAGTTGCGCGTCGGTCCCCACAGCCCCCTCGCCCCCTCCGCTAGTGCAGGAAGAGGCGGCCAGCGAGACCGGGAGCGATCAGCATCATTTCAATTCGCTACCCCTGATCCTGATGCCCGGGTTAGAAGCCGTTGTGCGGTCCGATGAGCACCGGCATATCTTCACCAAGCACCTCGAAGTCTCCTCGAACCCCGAAATCACCGAGGCCCAGCGAGCACTCGTTGCGGCAAAAATATCAGCGTTCACAACCTCCGTCGACACCGAAGCACGGACCGTTGTCAGCCCGCGGGCGGAGTTGAACGTACGTAGTCACCTCGTCGCCATTTCCGAGAATGTCATGGGCATCCGAATCGAGAGCTTTGAGTCCACCGATACCGCCAGTGGGACCAACTATCAGACTCAGTGGTTTGATCTGAAACATCATGCCGAAGGCACCACGCGAGATCTATTTGACACCGACGCTAGCTGGGTAACGTTCAAGAAGTTAGTGACCAGGGAACTTAACAACGATCCTCAACGTCACACCAGAAGCCCACTATTGCTTGAGAAGGCGTGGCTGGACTCGGTGACCTTCGACCTGCGCGGAAACGCACTGGTTCAACTGGACGACGATGCGCCGAGCACCGAAGCCCGCGGCCCTCTTATGGTTTCGGTCAAGGCCGAAGAGGTCACCGACCTATTATCGGATTTCGGAACCAGCGTACGCTCCACGCTGACCTCGCCACGGACGTTAAGCCGCTTGCACTCCCGGCTCTCCACTACGGCAAAGGTTCCTCAGTTAAATCCTGCCGCCCCGCAAGCGCCAGAGGGCACGGTGGCTCCGAAGAGACGCTCGATCAACTGTTCCACCCAAAAATGTGTTGCTCTGACCTTTGATGACGGGCCGGGTCCAAAGACAGCGAAGCTATTGGACCATTTGAAGGCGGGCAATGCCCCGTCGACCTTCTTCGTCACGGGTCCCAACGCGAAGCTGCGGCCACAAATCTTGCAGCGCATCGTCTCTGAGGGACACCAAATTGGCAATCACACATGGAACCACCGATCGCTACCATCGCTCTCCCTCGCCCAGATTCGACGTGAGATTGACCGCACCGACACCGTGATCACCGAGGCCGTGGGGTCATCTGCCGCTTTGCTACGTCCTCCCTATGGGGCTCGCAATTCCGCCGTTGATCGGGCGGCAAAGGCCCCGGTCATTCTGTGGGACGTCGACACCCTGGATTGGAAGCACCGCAACACCGCAAAGGTCGTGAAGGCCGCGGTACAACAGAGCACCCCGGGGTCCATCGTGCTGATGCATGACATCCATTCGAGCACCGTTGACGCAATTCCCGCGGTTATTTCGGGCCTCAAGGCCAAGGGATACACTCTGGTCACCGTCGGGGAACTGATGGGGCAAACGGGCCTGTTGCCCGGAGAAACCTACTCATCTGGGCCACATCCGGTGACCAAGACGGCACCCAAGGCGGGGAAAGACCGACGCTGAAGTTCGCTAGGCTTAAGCTCATGAGCATTCCCCCAGAGTACAAGGCGCCGACCAGCGGCCGCGCCGTCGACGACCTCAGCTTCTATCAGCCCGAGCCTGTGTCATTTGTTCGACGCGGCACCCGTCTGCATGGTCGTCGCGCCGATGCCTGGGAACGCACGGCCAGCAAGTACATCATTGATCCTCCGCGTGAGCGCACCGACACCTCGGTGGGCGAAGGCTACACCTTCGATGCCGAGGCTCTCTACGGCCGCAAGGCCCCCTTGATCGTTGAGATCGGTTCGGGCCTCGGCGAGGCCATGGCCTTTGCCGCCAGCCAGAATAGCGACACCGATTTCCTGGCGGTGGAAGTTTACCTGCCCGGGCTGGCAGCGCTGATGGTGCGCGTTGAAAACAGCGAGCTGAGCAATGTGCGAGCGGTTCAAGCCAATGCTCCAGAAGCCCTCGACTCCATGCTGCCGGCAGAATCCGTCGCCGAGATCTGGATCTTCTTCTCCGATCCGTGGCACAAGATACGCCACCACAAGCGCCGCTTGATCAAGGAAAGCTTCCTACCCAAACTCGAGCGCGTTTTGGAGCCCGGTGGAGTCATCCGATTGGCCACCGACTGGTCCAACTATGCCGAACAAATGCGTGAAGTTTTTGACGCCTCCCCCGCGTTCACCAATCTGCACGCCGGCGAGTTATCCGGTGAGGACAGCAACCTCACCCATGTCCGCCGCTTGGGCCTCGAAAACGAGGACCCGGACCCGGACTTCCTTGATGAGCTCGGCGGCTGGGCCCCGCGCTTTGAGGGCCGCACCCTGACCAGTTTCGAGGGCAAGGCCCTGAAGGCTGGCCGCCTGATCTTCGATTTGGCCTACCGCAAGGCACTCTAGAACGTCTTCGGCGGGGCGGTGGACAGGCGAAGGCCTCACTCCGCCCCGTTCTGCTTTAAGCCAAGGGCTGCTGTCCGGTGGTGATCAAGGCAATGTTCCGCAGGGACAGTGTGTCCGGATCCCGGTAGCCTCTGGGCGAATCTAAGTTCCCGTCCATGAACCGGGAGGTGTTATGTCCTCGTGCCGCGTACAGGCCCAGCTCGGGCATGGCCCCCACACTAAAGGCGTGGCCGTTCAGTAGCTGTCGTCCCGAGAATGCGCGCCCCAGCATGGCCAGGTAATCCCCGTGCGCGATGGCCTCATAAATGTTCTGTTTCGGGATGTTTAACCGATCCGGCGTGCGCGAGAGAATCCTGGGAATTCCCGCCGATCCGATCATGGCCAGGGCCTGCACTTGAGCTCCAAAGTCGGATTGGGCATCAAGGACCTGAGCGGCCAGTGATGCAGCGTAGGAATGGGCCTCGATGGCCAGGTGCGGGCGATCTGGCCGCAGCCGAGCAAAGGTACTCAGGTCCTCCGCCAGCCTGCTGATTCCTCGTCGCGCGGCAATGTTCAGCAGGGCGCTGGCGAGGTTGGGTGTCCGATAGCCCAGCCAGGCCACCACGGCCGGCGCTGGTGCTCCGACGCGGAGTTGCTCAAGGTATAGCTGTCCGGCTTCGCGCACCGACCCCCACAGGGCGTTGCGGGCTCGAATCCCCGTCCCGGAGAGCTGGAATGTCACGTGGCTGGCGGTGTCAAGATCACCGACAGCAATCGCTGCCAACGGCTCCCTGGCCGAGAGATCCAAAAAGAGAAGATGACGGGACGGAATCGCGGGGTCCATGGAACCTCGACGCAAGGCATGGGCCGTCCCATCCAGTGCCTGCCGGTGAGTGCCGCGCAGGTGCCCACGGATGGCGCAGAGTGCTTCGAATCTTTGATGGGCCATGGCCGATAACCCGGCGTAGTGAGTAGCTGGTGTCATGGTCTTATCCCTTGCCGACGGTGGGCACTGCTACTTGTTACGCGGCTTCCACACCACCACGGCCTGGCTGCGGCCGCGCGGGCGCTGTCCGCGGGCCAGGGAAACCACATCGCCGGTGCTGCCGGCGGCGAAAACTCGTCCCAGGCCCATGGCCTGGTGGGCGCTGCGCAAGGCAAACACTTCGTTGCTCAACTCCCCCACGCGTGAGCGCAGGGCAGCCACCTGGTTTTCTAGGGCCATGATGCGCCTGATGCCCTCCAGGGAGACACCGTCCTTGGAAAGCCGCTGAATTTCGCGCAATAGTTCAACGTCGTGCTCCGAGTAGCGACGCTGCTTTCCGCCCTGCCGCGAGGGGGACACCAGACCCAGGCGGTCATATTGCCGCAGCGTCTGGGGGTGCATCTCGGCCAACTCCGCTGCCATGGAAATGACAAAGATCGGCCTCAGTCGGTCAGTAGCCATGATCACTGCCCTTCCGTTCTAATATGTTCCACCGTAGCCAAAATCCTGGTACGGACAAGCGCCCCGCGCCGCGCAATGGCGGAACGAGGCGCTTGGTTAACTAGAGTGTTGCGCGGGTGAACAGGCTTTCGCGCGGATCCTCATCCTTGGTGGCTGCGGCGAAGGCCTCGACGGCCTCCTGTGCTTCCTTGCTGAGGTTCTGCGGGATGACCACGTCCAGGGTGATCAGCAGGTCGCCGCTGATCTTGGACGTGACAACCCCACGGCCCTTCAGGCGCAGGGTGCGACCGGTGGCCGAACCCGCGGGAACCTTCATCTTGACTCGTTCCCCGGTGAGCGTGGGGACTTCGATCTGGCCACCGAGTGCGGCTTCGGAGAAGGAAATCGGGACGTGAATCCGGATATTGTTCTCCTCGCGGATGAAGAAGCCGTGTGGCTTGACGGTGACCTTCACAATCAGGTCCCCCGCGCCGGCACCGCCCGGGGAGCCCTTGCCGCGCACGCGGACCGATTGCCCGTCCTTGATGCCGGCAGGAATCCGAACGTCGATGATCTCACCATTGGCTTCACGCAGCCCAATGGTCGTTCCCTTCATGGAACCGGCAAAGGAGATCGAGGTGCTTGCCGTGCGGTCGGCACCCTTGCGTGGTGCCTGCTGGCCGAAGCCACCGCCGCCAAAGAGGTCGGCAAAGTCCGGTGGAACCTGACCACCACGTCGGGATCCGCCACCACCGCCGAAGAGGTTGGAGAAGACGTCCTCGAAGCCGGCGTTGCCCTGGCCTCCACCCTGTCCGCCGGCGCTGAAGCGTGCCCCGGAGCCCATGGCCCGGATGCCGTCGTATTGCTGACGTTCTTCGCTGTCGGACAGGACCGCGTTGGCCTCGGTGATGTCCTTGAACTTGCGCTCGGCCTCGGGGTCCCCGGCGTTGGTATCCGGGTGGAACTTGCGCGCCATCTTCCGATACGCCTTCTTGATGTCCGCGTCGCTGGCGTCCTTGGAGACGCCAAGAATGGCGTAGAAATCTTTGTCGACCCAGTCCTGACTTGCCACCGGGCGCCTCCTTTGCTGTAAAAAATCTGTGGCTCACCCGCTCATCGATCGCGGCGGGGAGAAATCTAGGGTGTTGACTCCACCAAGTATGCGACGGATCGCGGGCTCCATCACCGGAACCTGGTGCGAACCGCCGCATACCTGGTAGCTGGTGTGGCACCCGCCTAGGGCAGGAGCCACACCGTGGTAATTACTCTCCGAGGGAGACGATTACCTGGGCGGCACGCAGAACGCGCTCGCCCTTCTTGAAGCCCGGACGCAGAATCTGCGCCACGTGATCCGCCGGAATTTCGGCGTTTGGCTGCTGGATCAGTGCCTCGTGAATGTTCGGGTCGAAGGCCACGCCGGCTTCGTCAACGCGCAGCAGGCCAAGGCCTTCGAGCACGGTGTCGAGCTTGTTGGCAATCGACGCGAAGGGGCCATCAACCAGGTCACCATGCTGGCGAGCGGCGTCGATGTCATCAACCACCGGCAACAGGTTGACGATGACCGACTGGATGGCGTTTTCACGCGCTACATCGCGGTCACGTTCAACACGCCTGCGGTAGTTGACGTATTCGGCCTGCAGGCGCAATAGGTCATCGCGCAGTTCGGCTTCCTTGTCCACCACCGGGGTTGCTTCCTCGGTGTCGAGGCCGGCCTCATTGAGGATGGCCTCGGCCTGGCTCAACGCGTCGCCCGAGTCATGGGCTTCGTCGACCGGAGTAACCTCTTCGTGGGAGGTAGCTTCGTCGTGATTTTCCTCTGACATGGTCGATGCGCCCCTTACTTCTTGACGTTTTCGTCGTCTTCGTCAATGACCTCTGCGTCAACGATGTCTTCTTCGGCCTGCGGTGCTTCTGCACCCTCGGCACCCTCGGACTCGGTCTGAGCCTGCGAGTAGATGGCTTCGCCCAGCTTGGTCTGCGAAGCCTGAAGCTTCTCAAACGCGGCCTTGACCTCGTCATCGTTGTCCTGGGATTCCAGGGCCTTCTTCAGGGCGTCAACGTCGGCCTGAACCTCGGTCTTGACCTCTTCGGGCAGCTTGTCTTCGTTGTCCTTGATGAGCTTGTCCACCGAGTAGGCGGACTGCTCGGCGGCGTTGCGGGTCTCGGCTGCCTCACGGCGCGCCTTGTCCTCGGAGGCGTGCTCCTCGGCTTCGCGAACCATGCGCTCGATGTCATCCTTGGACAGCGCGGTGCCGCCGGTGATGGTCATCGACTGCTCGACTCCGGTGCCCTTGTCCTTGGCGGACACGTGGACGATGCCGTTGGCGTCGATGTCGAAGGTGACCTCAACCTGCGGGATGCCACGCGGGGCCGGTGCAATACCGGTCAGCTCAAAGGTGCCCAGGGCCTTGTTGTCGCGGGTGAACTCGCGCTCGCCCTGGAAGACCTGGATGGAAACCGAAGGCTGGTTGTCCTCGGCGGTGGTGAAGGTCTCCGAACGCTTGGTCGGGATCGCGGTGTTGCGCTCGATCAGCTTGGTCATCACTCCACCCTTGGTCTCGATGCCCAGTGCCAGCGGGGTGACGTCGATGAGCAGAACGTCCTTGCGCTCGCCCTTCAAGACGCCGGCCTGCAGTGCTGCACCAACGGCAACAACCTCATCCGGGTTCACACCCTTGTTGGCTTCCTTGCCGGCCAATTCCTTGACCAGTTCGGCAACTGCCGGCATACGGGTCGAGCCGCCAACGAGAATCACGTGAGCGATCTCGGAGACCTTGACGCCGGCTTCGGCGATAACGTCCTTGAACGGCTTACGAGTGCGCTCGAGCAGGTCGTTGGTCAGTTCCTGGAACTTGGCACGGGAAAGGTGCTCGTCCAGGTGAACCGGGCCATCGGCGGTGACCGAGAGGTACTGCAGGGAGATGTTGGTGGAGGTGGCCGAGGAAAGTTCCTTCTTGGCCTGCTCTGCCGCTTCCTTCAGACGCTGCAGGGCGATCTTGTCCTTGGACAGGTCCGCACCCTTCTGCTTGGCCTGAGCCAGCAGCCAGTCAACTACACGCTGATCCCAGTCGTCGCCGCCGAGGCGGTTGTCGCCCGAGGTGGCGCGGACCTGGATGGTGGAGAAGTCGTCTTCGTCCTTGCCAACTTCGAGCAGGGAAACGTCGAAGGTTCCGCCACCGAGGTCGAAGACCAAGATGAGCTCGTCTTCCTTGCCCTTATCCAGGCCGTAGGCCAGGGCTGCTGCGGTCGGCTCGTTGACGATACGCAGAACGTTCATGCCAGCGATTTCGCCGGCTTCCTTGGTGGCCTGACGCTCGGCATCGTTGAAGTATGCCGGAACGGTGATAACCGCGTCGGTGACCTTTTCGCCCAAGTAGGACTCGGCGTCTGCCTTGAGCTTCATCAGCGTACGTGCGGAGATTTCCTGCGCGGTGTACTTCTTGTCGTCGATGTTGATGGTCCAGTCGGTGCCCATGTGGCGCTTGACTGAAGCAATGGTGCGATCGATGTTGTTCACGGCCTGGCGGCGAGCGATGTCGCCAACCAGAACTTCGCCACTCTTGGAGAAGGCTACGACCGAGGGGGTCGTGCGGTTGCCTTCGGCGTTAGCGATAACGGTCGGCTCGCCACCTTCGAGGACGGATACAACAGAGTTGGTGGTTCCGAGGTCAATACCTACGGCACGAGACATGAGGATGCTCCTTCTTACCTGGGGAAATGAACCAACGACCAACCCGAATTCAATCGGTTGAGCGTTCTGCACTCAAGTTTACCGAAGTGCAAAACGATGTCAATTCAAAGTTGAGCGCGCATGGCTCAAGTTTGGGTTTGAAGGGTCAAATTTGCCGCCATGGAGCTAGAAAATCCCCGGAATGACAAGGAACTTAGAGTTTGCTGAGAGTCGCGTTCGCCCTCAGTGATCACCCTCTGGGAGCATCGCCGAGTTCCGATCACCGGCCGCGACGGGTCGGCTTTCGGGCCACGAGCTGCCGCTGTTTACCGGTGAGCCTCCGTGCCCCCTAACGGGCGCCGATAACGTCAATGCCCAGGTACACCAGCAGGCCAAACGCGGTTCCCCACAGAATGATCGAAATAACCTGCCAGAAAATGACCTTCTCCTTGGATGCTCCAAAGGACACCAACGCGGCCGAGGTGATCTGGCTCGGAAGGATCGTCTGGCCCAGGAGGCTAACACCGGCGATGCCGTACTTATCGAAGGCGGCACGCAACTTGACGTACTTTTGGGAAGGTTCCTTAGTGCCTTTGCTCGCTTTTCTACGCAGAAAGTGGGCACCGTTGACCATGAGCAACATTGAGGCCACGTTGCCCACCACGGCCGCAAGGATCGCGATCACTGGGTTAACGCCAATGACGACCCCAATCGCTGCACCAAAGTACGACTCCACAAACGGAATGGCGGCTGCAAGCATCACCGCCAGCCACGCCAGTGCCGGAGGGAACGTCGAGGTGAAATCCTGCAATGACTCAATCATGGTCAAACTCCTATGTCACACTGCGGCAATCTGTTCTGCTGCTCCGGTTGACCCCGGTGGTCTTGCACCAGCGGCCTGTTCTTCCCTCCCAGATTATTGGTTGTCACCCGGGAAACCGGTGCCACCAAAGGATGATCTCTACCGACCACGTCAGCTGCGGATTCAGACAAAGGGATGAATCCGCATCCGCGAAATTCACTACCGTTGCTTAAACGCCGGTGGGCCCGGTCAAGCAACGTTTGAGTTGCTTGACCGGGCCCACCGGCGATCAGGTTCTACCGCGGCAACGCCGCGAATCGATCCTTAGTAGTTGTTGCGGTTGCCCGAGGCGGGTGAGGTCGCACGGCGCGGAGCGCGCCCACGACCTGCGCCACGGCCTGCACCGTTGGCTGCTTCAACCTTGGAGGCGCCTAGGGCGTCACCGATGGTGTTGTTGCTGCGCGGCGGGCGTGAGCTCGCTGCGCCACCCTGGCGCTGGCCCGAGTTGTTGCGAGCCGCGGCAGATCCGCGGTTTGCCGGATTGGTGCGACGAGCTACATCGCGGTCATCCTGCTGCATATCGGCACGGCGGTCGGCACGGTTATCGGTGCGGCGGTCGCCGGCACGCGGAGCCGAGGCGCCACGGGTGTCGTTACGACGTTCGCTGCGGTAGCCGGGAGCCGCGTTGCCGCGACCCTCGCCACGGCGTTCGCCACCACGGTTTTCACTGCGGTTCTCGGTGCGGCGTTCGCCACCACGGTTTTCGGTGCGGCGTTCGCCACCACGACTTTCGTCGCGACTGCGCGGGGCCTCACCGGTTGAGCTCTTGGCGGTCCCACGACCGCCGCGGCGACGGCCACGGCCGCCTGCTGCGTCGGAGTCCGTCAGGGTTTCCTTACGAACGGTCGCGGTGCTGCGCAGCTGCGGAGCAACATAGGCAACCGGAGCGGCAACATCGCCCACAACGTCCATGACGACCTGTGAGTTCGGGGTGACCTTGACCATCGGAACCTTCAGGCCAGCGGCCTTGATCAAGGACTTCACGTCGCTCTGCTGATCCGGGGTGGCGATGGTGACCACAATGCCATCCGAACCGGCGCGGGCGGTACGGCCCGAGCGGTGCAGGTAAGCCTTGTGCTCGGCCGGCGGATCAATGTGGACAACAAGCTCCACACCATCAACGTGTACGCCACGGGCTGCAACGTCGGTGGCTACCAATACGCGAGCGTCGCCTGCGGAGAAGGCCGCGAGGTTGCGGTCACGAGCGTTCTGGCTCAGGTTGCCGTGCAGATCAACGGTCGGGATGCCGCACTTGGTCAGCCAGACGGCCATCTTCTTGGCGTGGTGCTTGGTGCGCATGAACATGATGCGGCGGCCACTGCCGGAGGCCAGGGTGCGAACCAGTTCCTTCTTGTCGTCGTTGGACACCATGAACACGTGGTGTTCCATGGTGTTCACGGCGGCGGTCGGAGCGTCAACCGAGTGAACGGTCGGGTTGGACAGGTAGCGCTGAACCAGCTTGTCGACGCCGTTATCCAAGGTGGCGGAGAAGAGCATGTGCTGGATGCCGCGCGGTGCCTGATCCAGGATGCGCTTGACGACCGGCAGGAAGCCGAGGTCGGCCATGTGATCGGCCTCGTCGAGTACGGAAATTTCCACGCGGGAGAGGTCGGCGACGCGCTGCTTGAGCAGGTCCTCGAGGCGACCGGGGCAAGCGATGAGGATGTCAACGCCGGCGTTCAGGTCTTTTTCCTGACGCTGCTGCGAGACGCCACCGAAGACGACGGCAACTCGAAGGTCAACGGCCCTGGCCAGCGGTTCCACAACCTTGGCGATCTGGGTGGCCAGTTCGCGGGTAGGTGCCATGATCAATGCACGCGGGAAGCGTGCCTTGCGTGGCTTGGGGTTAGCAGCCAGGCGTGCAACCACCGGAAGGGAGAAAGCAAGGGTCTTGCCCGAGCCGGTCTGACCGCGGCCGAGCACGTCGCCACCGTTAAGGGTGGTGGGAAGCGTTGCTTCCTGAATGGGGAATGCCGTTTCGATTCCCTGCGAGGCAAGAACATCGGCGAAAATTGCGGGCACACCAAGGGAAGTGAATGAAGGACTCACGTAATACTTTCTATCAAAGCTTCGCACGACGGTTTCGGCGCGCGTGGTCGCCGAAGAAAGAGAGAGCCAAGATGGCGCAAAGCGCACATCGACCGGCCGTAGTCGCTCCCAAGTCATCTCGGGGCACGCGGCGGGTCGGGAAATCTAATCAGTCGACGCATAGACCTTCGGGCACAAGAATCGCACCTTACCGATCTACAAGTATCCAGCTTAGCAGTACCCCGCCCACCGCCCAACGAGAGTTCCGTTACCTTTTGGACCCGAGCTTGCTGGGCCACCAAACTTTGTCACCGATGTCGTGCACCAGTGCGGGCACCAATAGCGACCTGACCACCAAGGTGTCGAGCAGGACGCCGAAGGCCACAATGAAGCCCAGCTGCAACAGGAACATGATGGGGATGATGCCCAACGCCGCAAACGTTGCGGCAAGGACCACTCCGGCGGAGGTGATCACCCCTCCGGTGACGGCGAGTCCGCGGAGCACACCGTTGCGCGTGCCGTGGATGAGCGACTCCTCGCGGACCCGTGTCATCAAGAAGATGTTGTAGTCAACGCCCAACGCGACGAGGAATACAAAACCAAAGAGCGGAACCGACGGATCGGCGCCTGCAAAATCAAAAATGCCATTAAAGACCCAGGCCGAAACGCCCATCGCCGTCCCATACGACAGCACGGTGGTCGCCACCAGCAGTAGCGGGGCAAGAATTGAGCGCAGCAGCAGCATCAGGATGACCAGAATAGCCAGCAGGACCAGCGGGATAATTTTCAGCAGATCGGCCTGCGCCGTGGTGGCCGTGTCGCTCAGTGTTGCCGTCGTTCCGCCGACCAGGGCTTCGGAGTCCTGCCCATGAGCAATGTCCCGGACGTTGAGCAACGTCGCCTTGGCCGCGTCGGAGTCCGCGGGATCATCCAGGGTGATGGAGAACAACACTCGACCTTCAACGACCTGTGGATCGCGGCCGGTCTGGGCCACCGCCGGCCCACCATCGGCAGCCTGGATATAGGCCGAAGCCACCCCATCGCTGGCTTCCAGCAACGGTAGCAGGTCAGTGGCAGCCGACTCCTCCACCACCGCGAACAGCGGACTCCCGGTCCCACCGGGGAAATGCTCACCCAGGGCAACTTGACCGTCCCTGGAGTCGGTCTGTCCCAAGACAATTTCGCTCTGCGGAACACCGGATGCCTTGAGCTGAGTCAATCCCAAGGCGCCCGCCGCCAACACCAGTGCCGTCAGCACCCAAATGGGTCGCGGGTGACGAGCAACAAATGCGGCAATGCGTCCCCACAAGCCAGCCGGCAGTTCTTCGGGGGCCAACTCGGGTGTCGGCTTGGGCATAAATGGCCAGTAGGCGGCTCGTCCCAAGAGTGCCAGCACCGCTGGCAGGAAGGTCAGTGCGGCAATCACCGAGAGCACGATGCCGCTGGCCCCGATGGGGCCCAGTGCCTTGTTCGAGTTGAGGTCGGAGAAGAGTAGGCACAACAAGCCGACCGTCACGGTACCGCCGGATGCCAGAATCGGTTCCACCGAACGCTTCCACGCGGTCACCACGGCTTCCCAGCGATCCTGCCCCAGGGCCAGAGCCTCCTTGTGCCTGGCGACAAGCAACAGCGAATAGTCGGTCGCCGCACCAATAACGAGGATGGAAAGAATGCCTTGGCTCTGGCCGTCGAGCCGGATCCAGCCTTCCTTGGCCATAAAGTACATGGCCAGAACCGCGGCACAGAGCGCGGCCACGGCGGTGAAGAGCACCGTCAGCGGCAGCAGTACCGAGCGATACACCAGCAGAAGGATCACAAAGACTGCACCGAGTGCCACACCCAGCAATACCCCATCGATTCCACCAAAGGCTTCCACCAGATCCGCACTAAATCCGGCCGGACCCGTGACATAGGTTCGGGTTCCGGCAGGTGCGCTGTCGGTGAGCTCGGTACGGAGGGTATCTACGGCGGCGTCAACCTCGACCTGACCATTCAACGGGAGAACCCATTCGGCGGCCAATCCGTCCTCGGAGAGGAAAGGTCCGGCCACGTCACCGTCAAGGTCGCCCGACTTTGATAGTGCCGTGCTCAGATCCTTGATGGTGGCTTCATCAAGTTTTGTCTCGCCCACCACGACCACCACAGCGGGAATGGCATCGGAGGTGCGGAACTTGCTTTGCCATTCCAGGGCCTGTGTTGCCTCGGCACTGGCCGGGAGGAACGCGGCCTGGTCGTTAGTCTGCACGTCGCCGAGTTTCCCGAACGTCGGCCCACCCACGGCCGAGACCCCCAGCCAGAGCGCCACCAGGACCGCCGCCAGCAGGGCCCTGATCCATCTCATGCTCATGCGGGTCGTGGACCCGGGTTCCTTCTGGTGGTGCCCGACATGTTTGCCGGTGCCCTGGGACTGATCGATCACGATTTTCTCCTCTTATGCTTCGGCCTGAGCCAGAATGCTTCGCAAGACGTTAACTTAGATAGTATTTCCACAATGGAACTAATTCAAGTTGACCCACTACACTTGATGCATGGATTCCACTGCTTCTTTCGCGCTCATCTTGCTGCTCCAGGAATTCGGCCAGGCTTCGGACCGGTATGTGGAAGCAACCGGTTCCCTCCACAAAACTCACCGCACCGAAATGAACGCACTAGCGCTGATCATGCGCCTCGAGCGCGCCGGCACCCCACCGACACCCGGCGAAATTTCCCGCGCCCTGCAGCTCAGTTCTCCCGCCACCAGCGCCATGCTTGGCCGGCTCGAACGCCGGGGACATATCGAGCGACTGCAGATCGACAAGGACCGCCGAGTACAGCGCATTAAATTGACGCCCCAGGCGCTCGCCGACGGACGTGCCATGTTTGTTCCCCTGGCCGAATCCATGCGGGAGGTCATCTCCCATTACAGTGCCGAAGAGGTGGAGCTCATTTCTCGTTTCATGGCTCAGGCCACCGCCGGCGTCGATCGGGCACGGAGTATGGGGCAGGGAGAATAACCCCGTTGCGGATTTGCCCTCGCCCCATCGGCGAGCGCAGCTCCGCGGGCCCTGAGGTGGAAGGTTCACCATGGATCAAAAGGGAAATGCCCACTAGGCTCGGAAGCACTACCCACCGTGCCATGTGCCGCCCACCAATGAGTGAGGATCGCCCCATCATGACCGAACGCCCCCGCACGAACGCCACCTCGAACCTAGCCGCTCCATACAACACGGCCGAAGAACTCTACTTCCCGCCCGGTTTCAGCTTCGGTTCGGCCACCGCCGCATTCCAGATTGAGGGCGGCAGCCATGAGGACGGCCGCGAGGATTCGATCTGGGACACCTTCGCTCGGGTACCGGGAGCCGTCTTCGAGGGACATGACGGTTCAATTGCCGCCGACCACTATCACCGGATGCCAGAGGATGTGGCACTCATGGCGGACCTGGGGCTCGACACCTACAGGTTCTCCACCTCCTGGGCGCGGATCAAGCCCGGGGACCGCGGACTGAATCCACAGGGCATGGATTTCTACTCCCGCCTGGTTGATGAACTGCTGGAACACGGCATCGCCCCCTGGCTCACGCTTTATCACTGGGATCTGCCACAGGCCTTGCAGGAACACGGCGGCTGGGCCAACCGCGACACCGCCTACCGATTTGCCGACTACGCCGTGGAAGTATTTGATCATCTGGGCGACCGCGTTAAGCAGTGGACAACACTCAACGAGCCCTGGTGCTCCTCCTTCCTCTCGTACGCCGCCGGTGAGCATGCCCCGGGCCACACCAACCCGGCCGAGGCTGTGGCCGCGGCACACCATCTGCTCTTGGGCCACGGGCTGGCCACCTCGGCCATGCGCGAAGCCGCCACCAAGGATCAGCAGCTGGGGATCACCCTGAACTTCACGGTCGCGGATCCTCACGATCCAACCAACGAGGCGGACATTGATGCCGCTCGGCGCATCGATGGCTCCTTCAACCGCGTGTTCCTGGACCCAATCTTCCGCGGTCAGTACCCCGCCGATGTTCTCCACGACATGGCAGCGGCAGGGCTCGAACAGCATATTCACGGCAACGACATGGAAATCATTGCCACCCCCATCGACATGCTCGGGGTTAATTACTACAACGGTGTGCAGGTCACCGGACCCCAGACTCCCCCGGTCCCGGAGTCGGCATTAACCTTCCCCTCCGAGCGTGGCCTGCTCCGCCGCTCCCCCGCGGTCGGCAGTGAACGGGTGCGGGACCGTTCTCGTTCACTGCCACAAACCGCCATGGGCTGGGAGGTACAACCCGAGGGCCTGGAACGATTGCTTCTCCGCTTGCAGGAGCACTACACCGGTCCCGCGGGCATCCCGATGGTGATCACCGAGAATGGTGCCGCCTACAACGATCAGCCAGATGCCTCCGGTTTTGTTGATGACACCAAGGACCGCTTGGCCTTCATCGACGCGCACCTGCGCGCCACGCACCGCGCCATCTCCCGCGGGGCCGATGTCCGCGGGTATCTGCTCTGGTCATTATTGGATAACTTCGAGTGGGCCTTTGGCTACAGCAAACGCTTCGGCATCGTGCGAGTGGACTACAAGACGCAGGCGCGCATTCCCAAGGCATCGGCCCGCTGGTACGCGGACGTGGCCCGCTCCCACACCGTCCCCGCTATCTCCCCGGAGTCCATGGTTCGCCGAAACATATGACTCTGCGGTCCGTGACCACGATGAAAGGTGTCTGTCGGTGCTCATCTAAACTGTTTGAGTGACACTTTCCTTATGGCTTTCGCTGCTCGGCGCCTCCACCTTGATCAGCTTCACCCCCGGAGCCGGGGCGATCAACACCATGACCAACTCCATGAATTCGGGCTTCCGCCGTTCCCTGTGGGGCATCATGGGCCAACAGTCCGCGTTGTTGGTCCATGTGGTGATCGTTGCCGCGGGCGTGGGCCTCCTGGTCTCCCGCTCCGAGCTGGCCTTCACGGTCATCCGCTATGCGGGTGCCGGTTACCTGATCTATCTGGGGATTCGGCTCATTCTTGCCAAGGCCACCGGATCTCAGGCGCTGGGTACGAGTGACCGCGAACCGGCCTTTTCGATGTTCCGGCGTGGATTCTGGGTCAACCTGCTCAATCCCAAGGCCATCGTCTTCTTCTTGGCCTTCACCCCGCAGTTCATCCGCCTTGATGCCCCACCGGTGCCGCAGTATCTGGTCTTCATCGGAACCATTGTCGCTGTGGACATCATGGTCATGTGGTTCTTTTTTGCCGCCACCGCCAAGAGCTTTTCGCGCTTCACCGCCACCGAACGCGGGCAACGAATCCTGAACCTGTCCTTCGGCACACTGTTCATCTTTGTTGCCGCACTGCTGGTCTTCATCCACTGACCCGCCACAACTCGGTGTTGTGAGGCCCATGGCCGAAGGCCACAATCCGATAACCATCCATGCCCGTCGTGTTTATGCCTGTCACTAGGGGCGTAAGAGCCCTAGACTAAAACCATGTTCCGGATAATGACAGTGTGCACGGGCAACATCTGCCGATCCCCCATGGCCGAGTACATGATTCGCACAGCCCTCGACGATGCGGGAATCACCGACGTCTCGGTCGAATCCGCCGGCATCAGCGACGGCGAGGCGGGGCAACCCATCGACCCACGGGCCGCCGCGATTCTGCAGTCCCACGGTATTAATGCCGAGCAGCACCGGGCCAGCGTTCTGGATGAGGAAACCATCTCCGGGGTGGATCTGTTGCTGGCCATGGACCAGGATCACTTCAACGCGCTGGGCAAGCTGCTGCCCACCGATGCCACCGCCCCACACCCCCAACTACGCATGATGCGTTCCTTCGATTCCAGCCTCGCCAGCGCCCCGGTGGAAGGCCAAAGCATCTATGACCCGTGGTTCGGCGATTCGGCCGACTTCCGCCTGTGCTGGCAAATGATCAATGCTGCCCTACCGGGAGTGCTCGACTACGTGCGCGCCCACATCATGCCCCAACGTGGCAACTAGCCCCGTACTGGTCCTTGGCATCGACGGCCGCTCCGGCGCCGGAAAAAGCACACTTGCCGCCGAGCTGGCCACCCAGTTACGCCGCCACCGTGAGGTAGCGCTCTTCCACCTCGAGGACATTTACCCCGGTTGGGACGGCCTGCAGGCAGGAACCGAAGCCTACGTTCAGCAGGTTCTGACACCCCTGGCCCGCGGCGACGCCGCGGCGTGGAAAAGCTGGAACTGGAACACCAAAACCTTTGGACCGACCTCCACTCTTGATGCGGCCCCGGTGATCATCATCGAGGGCGTGGGCGCAGGCTGCGCCGCCGCCCGCGAATTACTTGGTGTACTGATCTACGTCCAGGTCCCCGATGCCACCCGCAAGGAACGGGCGCTGGAGCGGGACGGGGAGATTTTTGCCGCGCACTGGGAGCAGTGGGCCGAGCAGGAAAACCTCTACCTGAGCGCCGACCCGGTACCAGAACATGCGGATATCACGGTGGACAACCGGGCGGATGGTTCGGCCCCAACCCATGTCTTGCGGGCCCTGCTCACCCTGCCCGCCGCGCAGGTGGTCCTGGCCGCCGAGCGCGCCGAGGCTGCGGCGCTTGCCCCGGAGCATCGCTGCCTGAGCGCGGCACCGGATGCCGCGGCGCTTTTTGCTGCGCTGTACCCCGAGGAACAGCACGCGGTGCTCCTCGAATCCAGCAACCTCAGTTTTGCCGATCCTCGCGCCCGCAACAGGTACTCGATCATGGCCGCGGCCACCACCGATGCCTGCTCCGTGTATGAACACCGCGCCGGCTCCGGGGTGTTGCGCACCGGAAGTGCTTTGGCCCGCACCTCGTCCGGATTCTTCAGCTGGTTGGCTTCGGCCTGGGATACCGGTGCTTTGCTGTCCCAGGCTCCCTCATTGCCGTTCCTCCCCGGATGGCTGGGGTATCTGGGTTATGAACTCAAACGCGAAACCGGAGGCAGCAACAATCTCGCCTCCATCGATCCCGCACACCCACCTGACGCGGCACTGATCCGTCCGGCTCAGGTGGTCATCATCGATCACCACAGCGCCACCGTGCACCTGCTCGCCTCCCCGGAAAGTGAACCGGCAGCCTTTTTTGCCCGCGTCGGCACGCTCCTTGAACAGCTTCCGTCCTCCCCACCTCCGGTACTACCGGCACCGCTCGCCGCACAATTCAGCGTGCGAGATCAGCGCGAAAGCTACCTGGCCAAGGTGCTGGCGGCCAAGGAACAGATTCGCCTCGGTAATAGCTATGAGGTCTGCCTGACCACCTCGCTACATGCCGCAACTGTCCCCTGTGCCCCGTGGGATAACTACCTGCTGTTGCGTGAGCGCAACCCGGCACCCTTCGCGCATTACCTGCGGTTTGGGGACCTCGCGGTCGCCAGCACCTCCCCCGAACGCTTCCTCTCGGTCGGTGCCGAGGGCTGGTTACGGGCCGAACCCATCAAGGGAACCCGGCCACGGGGAGAGACCAAACAGCAGGATGCCGCGCTGATCCACGAGCTGGAGACCTCTCCGAAGGATCGGGCGGAGAACATCATGATCGTTGATCTCTTGCGCAATGACCTCTCCCACTTCGCCCAACCCGGCACGCTGTCGGTGCCACGACTATGCGCCATCGAGTCCTACGCGACCGTCCACCAGATGGTCTCCACCATCGACGCGAAGCTACGCCCCGGGGCCCCGCGCGCCGAGGCCATTGCCGCGGCATTCCCGGCCGGGTCAATGACCGGTGCGCCAAAGGTTTCGACCATGGCCATCCTTGATTCCTTGGAAGATGGTCAGGCCCGCGGGCTCTATTCAGGATCCGTCGGTTACTTTTCCGCCACCGGGGCAGCGGATCTTTCGGTGGTCATCCGCACGTTGGTGATGCTCAGGAATGAGCATGCCGAAACCTGGGACCTGAACCTCGGTGTGGGCGGGGCCATCACCGCAGATTCGGACCCGCAAGAGGAATGGGACGAGGTACGGACCAAGGCCTTTGGGGTGCTCTCGGCCCTCGGCTCGGTTTTCCCCGCGGAGTGAGCACGGCGCGCCCAGCTATTGCAGGGTGGCCGAAAGCCGTGCCACGTTATCGATCCAACGGCTGAAGATCGAGCGTTGATTCCACTGAGCCAGCGTCAACTCGGTGGAATTGGCCCGGTACTCGTCCTGGACCTTCATCAGCTCGCTGACTAGGTCCGCACCCAGCAGCATCAGCGTGATCTCCAAATTTAGCGAGAAGGAACGCATGTCCATATTCGAGGAGCCCATCACCACCACCTCATCGTCGACCGCCATGCATTTTGAATGCAGCACCGCCGGTGCGTGATACCGGTAGATGCGGACTCCCGCCCGCAACAAGGCCTCGTAATAGGACTGCTGGGCGTGCTGGACCAGCGCTTGGTCTCCCTTTTCACAGACGAAGAGTTCCACCGCCACCCCGCGCTGGGCGGCGGTGGTGATGGCGTAGAGCAGCGAGTCGTCGGGAACGAAGTAGGGGCTGGTGATCGAGAGACGTTCCGTGGCCGAATAGATCAGGGTGTTAAAGAGTCGCAAGTTATTCTCCGCCTCAAACCCCGGCCCACTGGGTACCAGCTGGCCAATGTCCTCCCCCGCATCCGTATCCAGGTTCTCATCCCCATGATCCTCGACCAGGTCATGGAGCAGGTCTTCATCGGTTTCCTGCGACCAGTCGGTGGCAAAAACGACGTCGAGGCTGGTCACCAAGGGGCCCCGAACCTTCACCATGAGTTCCACCCACTGCCGACCGATGGCGTGGGCACTGGCCCGCTTGTAGCCCGGCTCGATGAGGTTCTGACTTCCGGTGAAGGCCACCGAGCCATCAACGACCACAATCTTGCGATGATTACGCAGATCCGGACGACGCCACCGGCGCTGGAAGGGGGCCAGTGGCAGCATCTGACGCCATAAGATCCCCGAAGCGCTCATCCGCTTCACCAGCGATCGATAGCCCTTGACCCGTATTGTCCCCAGGTGATCAAAGAGCACGCGGACCTTCACCCCACGCTCCACCGCGCGTTCGAGCGCGTCGAGGATCGGTTCCACATAATTCTCATCCAACCCGATGATGTAGAACTGCACGTGAACGTAGTGTTGGGCCTTATCGATTTCCAGGCGCATCTGATCCAAGGATTCGCGGTAGCCGGTAATAAATTCCACGGCATTGCCCGATTGCAGCGGCAAGGCACCCAGGGTCCTATTGAGTTCAACCGCCGAGCCCACCCAATCGGGGGCATCCGGTGCCCATCGCTCCCCAATAAGGTGCTGGGTGGCGTCAAGGATGCTCTGGTTGACCCGACTCTGGCGCTCAATACGGCGGCGTGAAAGTTTGATGTTGGCCATCATGAGATAGAGCAGTAAACCAAAGCCCGGCAAAAGGAAGATGGTCAGCAGCCACGCCATCGCGGTGGTCGGTCGCCTGTTCCCCGGCACAACACCGATCATCAGGATCCTGATGGTGAGCTCCACACCGACGGCGATTGACCACAGGGCGGCCCAAATATTCACCGCGTCGTTGCCCTCGCTCATTCAGGCCCCTCCTTGCCAGCGGGCGTTTACCCGATGGATCTCAGCCTACCGGCAGCAGTCGATGAACGGCGCGCAGAGCACCCCGACGGCGGTAATCTGGTATCCATGACTGCACTTGTGTTCCTTGACGCCGAGAATTCCACCGGCCGTATCGCCAACGCCGCCACCGCCCAGCTCTCCGTGCTTGACCAAGGAGTGACGCGCGGGGACGGGATTTTCGAATCGATGCTCTACACCCAGGGGGTCGTGCGCAAGATTGATGCTCACCTCGCGCGGTTGCGCGTCTCGGCATCAACCTGCGACCTCATCCTCCCGCACGAGGAGCGCTGGCGCGCGGCCATCAGCACCGCCGTGGCCGCCTTCGATGCGGCGACCCCGAGCGACGAAGCGGTCGTGAAACTGGTGGCCACCCGGGGCCCCGAGGGCACCTCGGAAGGAACCTGCTGGGTGATGGTCTCCGCCGCCGCCGAATCTGGACGCTTGCAGCGTGAGAACGGCGTCTCGGTGATGCTGCTGGATCGCGGCTATGACTCGCGGGCCGCCGAGCGCGCCCCGTGGTTGCTCATGGGTGCCAAGACGCTGTCCTATGCGGTGAACATGGCCGCCCTGCGCCACGCCAAAAAGCAGGGCGTGGAGGAGGTCATCTTCACCTCCAGCGACGGCATTGTGCTGGAGGGCCCGACCTCAACGGTCTTGCTGGCCCACCGCGACGGCGATATCAAGCGATTGATCACCCCGACCCTGGAAACGGGGATTCTGCCGGGAACCACGCAGGGCGCCATTTTTGAGGCGGCTCGTGTGGCCGGGTGGGAATTGGGTTACGGACCGCTGACCCCCGAACACCTGATGGATGCCGATGGGGTGTGGCTGGTCTCCAGCATCCGGCTGCTCGCTCCGGTGAATTCCATCGACGGCACCGCCCTGAAGCTGGATCGGGAATTGCACGCCGAACTCACCGCGATGGTGAACAACATCGCCTAGGCGCGGCAGCTACCAATCGGGAGATACCGTGAGTCGCACCTTGGTGCAGTTGGTCCCCGCCTCCTACGTGGTTTTCCTGCGTGCGGAAACGGTCTTGCTGCAATTGCGGCAGAATATGGGGTTCCTTGATGGGCACTGGGCGTGCGCGGCCGCCGGGCATGTGGAGGCCGGTGAATCCGCCTCCGCTGCGGCGCTGCGCGAAGCCCGTGAGGAAATGGGTGTGCGGATTCGTCCCCAGGATCTGCTCCCCCTGGGCACGCTGCACCGCAGTTCTGGTGCCAGATCGCCACTCGGGCATCGTGTTGACTTCTTTTTCCGTGCCACCGTCTGGGAGGGCAGCGCCAGCATCATGGAACCGGACAAATGCGCGGACCTACAGCGGTTTGATCTGGCCAGGCTACCGGAGCCCATGCCCGAGCACGAACGCTTTGTGCTCGAACATCTGGCCGCCGGTACCCTGCCGGCGATCGCTTCGCTGGGCTTTGACGAAAGCTGATTGAGCACAACGGTCGGTGGCACCAGCTGTGCCACCGACCCGTGCACAGGGTTTTCTACCCCCAGAGCAGGTTCCACGTTCCCAACAGCATGGCCGCGACGGTGGCTCCGGCTCCCACGAGCAGCCCGGCCGCCACGACTCCGGCATCACGCAAGGTATAGCTCGAGGCCCGCAGCCAGGTCCGCTCGCTAGTTCCGAATCCCTTGGCTTCCATGGTCACCGCCAGCCGCGATGCCCGACGGATTCCCTGAACCAGTAATCCGAAAACCTGGCCCAGGTTGGCGCGCAGACGCGCGCCGAGCGAACCGCGTGCACCCACTCCGCGGGCCCGGCGCGCCATGCCCAGAGTGGTCCATTCCTCGATCAGCAATCCCAGCAGCCGCATGCCCGCCAGCGCGCCAAGCACAAAGCGGTGTGGAAGTTTGGCCTTCTGCGCCAGCGCGTTCGCCAGATCGGTGGGGTCGGTGGTGAAGAGCACCAAGACCGCCGGGATGGCCACGGCAAAGGCGCGCAGACCCGTCGCGATGCCGGCCTCCACCGAACCCTGGGTGATGGTGAAGATCCCGAGATCCACTAGTAGCGCCCCGGAGTCGTTTCCCACCAGGGCGGTGCCCCAGGCACCAAAGAGCGCCGCCACCAGCAGTGGCCAGCCGCGGGCGGCAAAGCGGGTGATGGACAGTCCCGCCAGCGGGAGAGCCAGCAGGGTCACCAGGACCACCAGACCGCTGGAGACGGGATCCATGGACACGATCAGCGGGAGGGTCGCCAGGACCACCGCGACCAGCTTGGCCAGCGGGTTGGCCTTGCCCAGAAAGCTGGCGCTACCGCGGGCATCTGCCTCCAATAATCCCGCCGGTGCCTTCTGCGCGGAACCGGATACCGTTTCCGGGCGAGCAGCAGGCTCCAGCACAAAGCTGTGGGCACCCAAGGCATCGGCAAAATCCCGATCGTGGGTCACCGCGATGATCGCTGTTCCGCTGCTGAGTTCCTCACGCAGCAGCTGGGCCAGTTCGCGCCAGGTGTTAGCGTCTTGGCCGAAGGTTGGTTCATCGAGAATCAGCACCCGCGGGGAGGCCGCCAACACCGTGGCGACGGAGAGTCGCCGTTTCTCCCCACCGGAGAGGGTGAACGGGTTGGCCTCGGCGAGGTGTTCCAGCCCCAGACGTTCCAAGAGCGCGGAGACCTTCGCCTCGATCTGTTCTACGCTAAAGAGTGCCTTGCCGTTGGTCGGATCGGTGGCGTGAGCCGGCCCGAAGGCCAATTCCTCGCGCACCGTATTGGTCACAAATTGGTGTTCTGGTTCCTGAAAGACCGAGCCAATGCGGCCCACCAGTTCCGCTGCCCGCCAGTTATATGGCCTATTTTCACCGCCTGCGGCGAGCTCCCCGGCGGCCAGTATGCTCCCGGAGGTTTGGGGCAATAGTCCGCCCAGGGTCAGGGCGAAGGTTGATTTCCCTGACCCGTTGGCCCCACTGATACACCATGCCTCGGAGCTCTTGATGCGCAGCGAAAGGTTACTGGCGGCGGGCGCTCCACCGCGATGTCGGCTCACCGAAACGTCGCTGGCCTCCAACAATAATGCGCCGCGGCCTTGAGACACCGGCAGCGGATCGAGCAACGGGGTATAACCGGGGACCCAGACCCCGGCGTTGCTCAGTTCCTCGGCAATGACTCCGGGGGCAAAAAGTTCCGCGGGGGTTCCCTGATGGGCGACTCCCCCGCCAGGTTCCAAGACGATCACCGTATCCATGTGTTCTGCCCATGCATCAAGGCGATGTTCCACCACCACGAGTGTTGCCCCGCTGGCGTTCACGGCACTGATGACCGCATCACGCACCTCCAGCACCCCGTCCGGGTCCAGGTTGGCGGTGGGTTCATCGAGCAGCACCAGCCCCGGGCCCATGGCCAGGATCCCGGCCAGGGCCAGACGCTGCTTCTGTCCGCCGGAAAGGGCAGCGGTGCGGTGATCTAGTGGCACCTCAAGGCCCACCGCGGCAAGCGCCTCGGTGATGCGTCGGGCGATTTCCTCCGGTTCAACGCAGAGGTTTTCGGCGCCAAAGGCCACATCGTCCCCGACCCGGGCCTGGACCACCTGAGTTTCGGGGTCCTGCTGCATCAGTCCTACCAAGCCGCGGCCCAACCCCGCGGGGGCACCGTCAAGAAGCAGCTCGCCCTCCGAATGGGCTTCGTCATCCTCGTGCAGGACACCGGCCAGCGCGTAGAGCAGCGTGGATTTTCCCGCGCCGGAAGGCCCGGCCAGAAGGACCCTGGACCCGGCGGGGATCTGAAGATTCAGACCCGAAAGCGCTGGGGCAGCACGGTCCGCATGTCTCCAGCCCCAATTTTTGGCGCTGATAGACACGGCCGTGGCGTTCGGGCGCAATGGCCGGTTTCCACTTTCCGCGGCATGCAACATCGATGCGGTTCCCATGAGGTGCTCCGCGGTCCTAGAGGATCGGCTCGGTGGCTGCCCTGCGGCTGGACAGCGCTCCTAGTGCACCGGTCTTGGCCAGTGCACGGGTACCGAAGAAGGAGAGCAGTCCGGCGATGATGACACCGGAAATGGTCATGAATACCACGTAGATCACCAGCATGTTGGTGGTGTATTCGGGGAACCAACGGAAAATGAAGGCGTCATTGATGCCGCCGAATAATCCGGTGGCGGCCCCGGCCAGCAGGGCAACGGGCAGGTTGTAGCGGCGGTAGCGGAACGCGGCGAAGACCGCTTCGGCGCCCAATCCCTGAATCAGTCCGGAGACCAGCACGGTCCAGGAGTATTCGGAGCCCAGTAGGGCCGAGACCAAGGCTGCGACCATTTCGCAGAAGAGCGCGGCGCCGGGCTTGCGAATGATCAGTGCGCCGAGGACAGCGGGAAATAGCCACATTCCGGACAGCAGTGCCGAGGACGGCGGGAAGGCCAAAAAGAGGACATCTAGCAGATGGTGCCCGGTGTTCCAGGCCCAGAAGATGACGCCGGATGAAACGGCGATCACTGCGGCAATAACAATGTCAACCACTCGCCAGGTTGCTGGCGCCGAAGATTGCCCGGTGGGTTGGTGGGTGGTGCTCATGGTGATGATCCTCCTTGGATACAAGGAGGGGAGGGAAAACCGTTACTGGCACCCCTGAGAACTCGACTTCCTTCGCCGGTACTAGCCGGAGCAGGTTCGAGGGTCTGCGACTATTCGCACTCTCAGCGCCTACAGCGAATAACTTCGCTGCGACGCTCCCCTGTCGTGATGGTTTCAGTTGTTCGATGCTACCTCACGATAGGCTGGGGAAGGTAAAATTTTCGCCAGACGTCGGGAGAGCCCATGAACAGCTTAATGAAACTAATCGGTCCGGCCATTTCTCTTGCCGCAGGCTTCCTTGGAGGAAAGCTCGTTGACAAGGCATGGATGGGTTTCACCGGTCAGCAGCCGCCCAAACGCGGCAACAAGGAAGCCCAGGCCGAGGCCAGTATGCGTCAAATCATCGGCTTCGCAGTTCTTTCGGCCATCACCGCTGCCCTCATTCAGGTGTTCACCGACCGCGGCACCCAGAAGGCCATCGCTCGCTTCACCAAGTAGTCTCCTGCCGGCGGCGGCCTTCGCCCCGCTGATATAGCGAAGGGGACAAGAACTCGCGTTCTTGTCCCCTTCGCTGTCTCTGGCGGAGTCTTTTTAATCGATAAAGTCCGTGCGGTCCGTCGAGGGCTTGGTCACGTTCTCGTGGTCCTCGCGCTCCCCCGCTGCGGCCACCACCGCGGCCAATTCATCGGTGACGAGAGTTTCACGCTTCAGGTGACGCGTGCGATAGCCCGCCCGACCCACCATGTGCGCGGAGATGGGCGCGGTGAGCAGCTGCAACAACCAGGCCAAGATGAGCACCGGCACTACGGACCAGGAGCGCAGCTCCAGGGCCAGGGCACTGAGCAGCAGTAACAGGCCCAGCACCTGCGGCTTGGTGGCCGCATGCAGGCGCGAGAGCAGGTCCGGGAAGCGGAGCATGCCAATCCCCGCGGCCAGGGACATCATGCAGCCCAGAATCATAAAGGTCCCGGCAATAACGTCAATGATGGTGTCCCACATCAGGCGTTCCTCCGATCCGTCACAAAGCGCGAGACCGTCACCGAGCCGACAAAGCCGACGATCGCGGCCAGCAACACGAAGATCAGATTGTCGATGTGCCGATTCACCGTCATCTCAATGCAGAGCGCCGCGGAGACGATGAGCAGCAAAACGTCGGTAGCGATGACACGTTCCAGAATCGATGGCCCCTTGGCGAGCCGAATGATGGCCAAGGCTCCGGCAATCGAGAGCATCACGCCGCAAATCCACAAGACAATGTGCATGATTCTTATCCCTCTTCCTTGCTAACGGAGGACTTCTCGGTCGCTAGGGCAGCAAGTTCTTCTTTGGTTCCCATGATGCGAATTAACCGTTCCTCGATCTTCAGCACCGCGGCCCTGGCCTTTTCCGCGTCCTGCGTGCTGTTCACGTTCAACACGTGCAGGTACAAGGTGGAGGTTCGTCGGTCCACCTCCACAATGTAGGAGCCGGGCACCAGCGTCAGCACGTGACCGACAAAGGTGACCAGGAGGTCAGATTCGGTGCGCAATTCCACCGCAACAACGGCACTGGTGGTGCGCGGACCACGGAAGATCGCCAGGTACATGACCTCAAAACTGGCGCGGACCACGTCCCATAGGAAGATACCGATGAACCCGATGGCACGCAAAATATTAAAACGCCCGGAGAGGATGACCGGCGGTAATCTAAAGACCCGCACCAGCAGCAGCGAAATCAGCAGCCCAAAGACCAGGTTGCCGGGAGCGAAGTCCTGCCAGAGGGCACCCCAGACCAGCATCATCCCCACGAGCAGCGGAAGTTCCTGGCGCAGCGTGGCATGCTGCGGTGTTCCCTGCTCATCCTTGGCGTCGTTTAGTCGTTGATCCTGACTCATGGCGAATTCCCCTCGGTACTACCCAGCACCGCTTCGATGTAGTGTCCCGGATTCAGCAATTGCTCCGCTGCCCTGTCACTGAAGTCAAAGAGCGGGCCGGCGAACACCGTCAGGGCCACACCCACCAACACCAGTGCCCCGGTCATGGCCAGCATGCCTTTGGGCAGCAACGCCGAATCCCCGCGGTCCGAGTATTTGCTCCCGGGCTCATCGGCCACGATGTCGTAGGTGGCCCCGCGCTTCGCCCCGACGCCAACGAGCAACAGCGGATCCGGATCCACCGCGTCTTCTGCCTTACGCCAGAACGCCCTGTTCCAGATGCGCGCGATGGTCAGCAACGTGAGCAGCGAGGTCAGCAACGAGACCGCTATCAGGACCCAGGCCAGCGGGGTCCCCATCTCGGCACCACCTTGCACCAGCCCCAGCTTGCCCAGGAACCCGGAGAACGGCGGAATGCCGCCGAGGTTGATGGCGGGGATGAAGAAGAGCATGCCCAGTAGCGGGGAGAGTTTGGCCAGCGAGCCAAGCCGATCGATGTTGGAGGTTCCTGCCCGGCGTTCAATCAGCCCGGCGACCAGGAAGAGCGATGTCTGTACCACGATGTGGTGCGCCACGTAGTAGACGGTGGCTCCCATGGCCAGCTGGTTACCCACCGCCACCCCGAAGATCAGGAAACCGATGTGGCTGGTCAGGGTGAAGGAGAGCATACGTTTGATGTCCGTCTGCGCCACGGCACCCAGGATTCCCACCAGCATCGTCAACCCGGCCACCACCAGCAGTGCGGTGGAGAACTTGTTTCCCGGGAACAACAGGGTCTCGGTGCGAATGATGGCGTACACCCCGACCTTGGTCAGCAACCCGGCAAAAACGGCCGTCACCGGGGCCGGAGCCGTCGGGTAGGAGTCTGGGAGCCAGAAGGACAGCGGGAAGACAGCTGCCTTGATCCCGAAGGCGACCAGCAGCATCACGTGCAAGACCGTCTGGGTGCCGGGGGCAATTTCTGCCAATTTCAGCGACAGATCGGCCATGTTCACGGTGCCGGTGGCGGCATAGATCATGCCAATGGAGATCAAGAACAGCATCGAGGAAAGCACCGAAACCACCACGTAGGTGGTCCCGGCCCGGATTCTGGCCACGGTGCCGCCCAGGGTCAGCAGCACATAGGATGCGGTGAGCAGAATTTCGAAGCCCACGTAGAGGTTAAACAGATCCCCGGCCAGGAAGGCGTTTGATACGCCCGCCACCAGAATCAGGTAGGCGGGATGGAAGATGGACACCGGCCCATCTTCGTCCCCATCGGCCATGCCCTGACTGGTGGCGTAGAGCAGCACCGCCAGGCAGACCACGGAGGAGACCACCAGCATGAAGGCGGAGAATCCATCAACAACCATCGAGATGCCGAAGGGTGGTGCCCAGCCGCCGAGCGTGACGGCGTAGGTGCCGCCGCCCCAGACCGTGGCCAGCATCCAGATTTCCAGGCATAGGGTGATGACCAAAACGCTGATGGTTACGGTGATCTGGGTGCGGCGCTTGCGGCGCATGATGAAGGCCAGTGCCGCACCAAAAATCGGCAGGGCAACGGCCAACGGGGCAAAGGACACGGCCGAAAGCGGTGCATCGATCATGCGCGTGGCCCCGTTTCTTGGATCGTGTCGGGTTGGATTTCGTCCCCATCAAATTCGGTGGTGTCTTCGGGGACCGGTGAGTCTTCCTCGAAGTCGAAGGTTGACTGCTGCGAGACACGAAGATCCTCGTCATCATCCGCCACAACGTCGGCCCGGGAGATGGCCCAGGAACGGTAGATCATCCCCAGCATGAAGGCGGTGACGGCGAACGTGATCACAATGGCGGTGAGGATCAATGCTTGCGGTAGCGGATCCGAGTATTCCTCGGCCCCCAAGTCCGCCTCATAAAGTGGAGCCTCTCCGCGGCGACCGCCGGAGGCCAGGATCAACAGGTTTACCCCGTTGCCGAGCACCACAATGCCCAACAAGACCCGGGTCAGGGAGCGTTCGAGTAAGAGATAGATGCCCACCGCAAAGAGCACACCCATCACGATCAACAAGGTGACGTTGGTACTCATCGACCAACCCCCGTTTCTGCGTCGGAAACTAGGTCATGGGTATCGGTAGGGCTGCGGCCCTCCGAGCGTTCATCAATTTCCGAGCCCAAGGAGCGCAGCACATCGATGACCAACCCGACCACCACCAGGTACACCCCGATGTCGAAGATGGTGGAGGTGACAAACTTGTGATCCCCGAAGAGCGGCCAGCTGAATTCGATGGCAGCGGAAGTGAAGATCTGCGCACCGAAGAACAGTGGCGCCACGGCGCTGGCCGCTGCCAATGCTAGGCCGGAGCCCATCAGCGTTCCGGGGCTGACCGGGATGGCCTCGGCCAATTCCACGCGTCCCCCGGCCAGATACCGGATGGCCAGCGCCAGGCCGGCCAACAGTCCACCGGCAAAACCACCACCGGGAGTGTTGTGCCCGGCCAACAGCAGATAGACCGAGGCCAGCAAGATGGTGTGGAAGAGCAGCCGGGTCACCACCTCAAAGGTGATGGAACGTCGTTCCGGAGCCAGGGTATGCCCGGCGACCAGCCACGAGTCCTTACTGGAGATCGCAAAATTCTTGGCCACCGCCATGCCCGAGCGGCTGTGGCTTGCTCCGCCAATGGCCTCCGAGCCGTGGTCAACCGAGCCACGCGGTACTAAGGCGGCATTAAGGGTTTTGTCCCCGCGTCCGCGGACAAAGATCAGTGATGCCACACCCGTGGCGGCTGCCGCCAACACGGTGATTTCACCGAAGGTGTCCCAGGCGCGCATATCCACCAGGGTGACGTTCACGATGTTCTTGCCAGCTCCCCCGGTGTAGGCCAATTCCGGGTAAGCCAGGGAAATCGGATCGGCGATGCGCGAGGCCATCGACGTGGCGGCAATGTAAATCATCGACGCTCCGAAGCCGATCCCGATGAGGGCTCGAACCAACCGGTGTCCGGTGGGGTTTTTGCTCCAGAGTTCTACCGGCAAGGCACGCAGCGCCAAAACAAAGGCGACCAGCACAATGGTTTCCACCAGGAGTTGGGTGACAGCCAGATCGGGGGCACCCTGTAGGGCGAAGATTGCTGCCATGCCGTAACCACTGACCGAGACCATCAGCACGGCCAAGAATCGACGGTTGGCCTGCAGGGCACCGAGGGCACCCAGAATCATGATGCAGCCGATGACCAGCTGGGCTGGGGTATCAAAGGCGATCAGGTTTCCCGGCGCCGGGGTCTGGAGCCACAAAGAAACAACGGTCGGAAGTACCAGTGCCGTCATCAGGATCACCACGAGGTAGAACGAGAGCGAACCACGCTGGGTTCGTCCGGTGAGCCAAATCGCCAGGTTATCCACGCCGGTGATGATCAGTTTGTAGTCACGCTCGGCATCAAAGTAGGCAGGCACCATCGCCTGGACCTTGGAGATCCGCTTGCGCGCCACAAAGATCAAGACACCGACGCTCATGCTCACCAGGCTCAGCCCCAGCGCGGGGGTGAATCCGTGCCAGATGGCCAGGTGGATGGGGTGAGCGGCGGCCGGGAATAGCCCCACATAGGGGGTAATGGCCGCCTCAAGGCTGCCCGGGACCCAGGCAAAGACCACGGTAGCCAGGGTGAGTACCAGCAAGGGGGCCAGGAAAAGCCATGGCACCGTCGGGAACGGTGTGGGTTCCATGCCGGCCTTGCGTGCAAAGCCGCCCCAGAGGAAGCGTGCAGCGTAGGCGAAGGTCATCGCCGAACCGAGCATTACGCCCAGCAGCAACACCATGCCGGTAGCACCGTTGCTACTGGCATGTTCAAGCAGTGACTCGTAGACGGCTTCCTTGGCCACAAAACCGAAAAGTGGCGGGACGCCGGCCATGGACGCCGCGGCAATGACGGCTACAACAAAAAGCACCGGTGAGGAAGAGCGGAGGGCCGAAAGTTGGCGAATATCGCGGGTACCCGACTTGTGGTCAATGATTCCCACGATCAAGAAGAGTGTTGCCTTAAAGAAGCCGTGGGCCAACATCATGGCCAGCCCGGCCTTGGCTGCGTTGGGAGTTCCGATCCCGAGGATCAAGACCAGGAAACCCAATTGGGACACCGTGCCATAGGCCAAAACCAATTTGAGGTCGTTTTGCTTCAGCGCTCGCCAACCACCGATGAGCATGGTGGCCAATCCGAGCCAGAGCAGCACCGGCTGCCAGAACGCTGTTTCGTGGAATCCCGGTGCGAATCTGGCAATCAGGTAGATCCCGGCCTTGACCATCGCTGCGGCATGCAGGTAGGCGGAGACCGGTGTGGGTGCCGCCATGGCGCCCGGAAGCCAGAAATGGAACGGGATCAGCGCCGACTTGGAGATGGCACCCACCAGCATCAAGACGATGGCTACGTCGATGTAGGTACCCATCGTGGTGAGTTCCGGTGCCAGTGCCAAGACCTCGGAGATGCGATAGGTACCGGCGGCGGTGCCGAGCATGATCAGCCCGGCCAACATTGTTAACCCGCCGAAGGTGGTGACCATCAGGGCCGTAAGCGCGGAACGTCGTGCGCCCATTCGTGTGCGGTTGAAGCCGATCAAAAGGAACGAAAGAATGGTGGTCAATTCCCAGAAGATGAACATCAGGATCATGTCATCGGCGGTCACCAGACCGAACATGGAGGCCGCGAAGGCGAGTAATTGCGCACCAAATGCTCCGGTGTGCGGATCTTCGTTCTTGAAGTAGCGGGCGCAGTAGAACAGCACCAGGGCGCCGACTCCGAGAACCAGCAGGCACAACACCGCGGCGAGCGCGTCCATCCGGAAATCAAGGTGCACACCCAGAGACGGGAGCCAGTTGAACATCTGAACCGGCGGAGCATTGGGTGAACCGCTGGCAGCACCCTGATCGGCCTCGATGAAACTCGAGAAATTAGCTAAAAGCCAGACGAAGGCCAAAGCGGGAACCGCAGCCAAAACGTAGAACGTTGAACGGCCGAGCATCCGGAATAGAAATGGAGCAATTCCCGCAACAGCGAAAAGCGCAATCAGGACAAGGAGCACACGATCTCCTATGTTCGATAGGCCAGCGTACTGGCAATAAACGGTCAAAAAGACAGCTCTCAGCTTATCAGCCGCGTGCCGCCGCAAATGGGTAAAACACCCTGTTGTACCGGCCGTATTCAAGGGAATAATGCTGGAAGCCAGTTTGTTAATGCCGGGGTATTTGAATGAAATGTGCCCGGTGCTGTAGCGCCCAAAGCGTGGTTAACACCACTAGTTATTCCAATGCGGCTACGATTCACCCATGAGCGAGATTCCTGTTGCATCTGATGCTTCGGCCGACCACCGGAAAATTATTACCAAACCCGTCATGGCATGGGCAGCCTGGGACTGGGGGTCAGCCGCGATCAACGCCGTCATGACCACCTTTGTCTTTACCGTGTATCTGACCAGTGATCTTTTTGGGAACAAGGACGCCAATTCCGTCGTCTTGGGAAATGCCCTAGCCATCGCCGGCTTGGCCATTGCGTTGCTGGCCCCGATCACGGGTCTACGTTCGGATGCCGGAGGGCGCCGCCGCTTCTGGCTGGGCGTGAACACTGTGATCGTTGCCGGGCTGACGGCCGCCTGCTTCTTCGTCTTCCCGGAGCCACGGTTCCTGATTCTCGGCGTGAGCCTCATCGCTCTGGCCTCGGTCTTTTCCGAGTTCGCGACGGTGAATTACAACGCCATGCTCCCGCAGATTTCCACCCCAGCAACCATTGGCAAGGTCTCCGGCTTCGGCTGGGGCATGGGGTACCTCGGTGGCATTTTGGCCCTGGCCATCGTGCTGTTCACCCTGGTGACCCCGCTCTTTGACTGGGCCGGCGCCTCCGAAACTAACGCCTTGAACCTTCGTCTGGTCGCGGTATTCTCGGCTCTCTGGTTCCTCGGCTTCGGGCTTCCGGTACTTTTTGCCGTTCCGGAGATCCCCGGTCCATCATCCGGTGCACGCTTCAGCATCCTGCAGTCCTACGCCGAGTTGTGGCGCCGGGTGGTGGCTCTGGCCCGCACGGATCGCCACACCGTCTTCTTCCTCCTGGCCAGCGCCGTTTTCCGCGACGGATTGGCGGCGGTCTTCACCTTCGGCGGCATCATCGCCGCTGGAACCTTCGGGTTCCCGCTGCAGCAGGTGATCATCTTCGCCATCGCCGGCAACGTGGTCGCCGAGCTCGGGGCCATGCTCGGTGGACTGCTTGATGACAAGATCGGCCCCAAACGCGTGATCATCGGATCACTCATTGGGCTGCTGATCGCGGGCATGGGGGTCTTCCTCTCCCCCGATGCCTCGGGATTCTGGCTCTTCGGATTGATGCTGTGCCTCTTTGTCGGCCCGGCCCAGTCCTCCAGCCGCGCCTTCCTGGCCCGGTTGGCTCCCCAGGGTCAGGAGGGTGAACTCTTCGGCCTGTATGCCACCACGGGCCGCGCCGTCAGTTTCCTGGCTCCCGCCCTCTTTGCCGCAGCCATTGCCCTGGCAGCCCCACACGTCGCCGAGGCTCAACGCTACGGAATCCTGGGCATCTTGGTGGTCCTACTTCTCGGGTTGCTGTTGCTCATTCCGGTGCGAGGCCCCCGCGTTGGTGCCCACCGCAACCCTAGCCAAAACAACGCCTAGCGTGGTGGCATAAAAACATGAACTCAGCAGATCGCATGAAAGTGACAGTGACCGGTGCCGGAGGCCAGATTGGCTACGCCCTACTCTTCCGCATCGCCTCGGGTGCCATGTTTGGTCCAGGAACATCGGTGGATCTGCGCTTAGTGGAAATCCCGGCGGGGATGAAATCCGCCGAGGGCACCGCCTTGGAACTAGTCGATTGCGCGTTCGGCACGCTGAACTCCGTGGAGGTCACCGATGACCCCACGCAGGGCTTCGATGGGACGAACGTGGCGTTGCTGGTCGGGGCGCGGCCCCGGGGTCCGGGGATGGAACGCGCGGACCTGCTCACGGCCAATGGAGCGATCTTCGCGCCGCAGGGAGCGGCCATCAATGCCGCCGCGGCAGATGATGTGCGCGTCCTGGTTGTCGGTAATCCAGCCAATACCAATGCCCTGATCGCCTCGGCACATGCACCCGATGTCCCGGCTCAACGATTTACCGCCATGACCCGGCTTGACCACAACCGGGCACTCGCCCGACTGGCCCTCACGCTGGAAGTCCCGGTGAAGGCCCTCAGCAACGTCATCATTTGGGGAAACCACTCGTCGACCCAAGTCCCGGACATCACCCACGCTCTACTCACATCCAGCGACGGCACCACGCGCCACCTGAGCGATGTGCTCCAGGAAAAACTGGGCGGAAGCACCGCGGTAGGCTCGTGGCTGACCGAGTCTTTCATTCCGGGCGTGGCCAAGCGCGGGGCGGAAATCATCACCGTCCGAGGATCATCATCTGCCGCGTCGGCGGCGGCAGCGGCCGTGGATCATGTGCACGACTCGGTTGTGGGCACCCAGGACGCCTGGACATCGGCGGGTGTGGTTTCCGATGGTTCCTACAACGTGCCGCAGGGACTGATCAGTTCATTCCCGGTTCGGGGCCAGCACGGGAACTTGGAAATCGTGCAGGGGCTCAGCGTGGATCCCGAGGTGCGCGCTCGTATCGATCGCTCGGTTCAAGAACTCATCGAGGAACGCGAGATGGTCACGGCGTTGGGTTTGCTCACCCGCAAACGGTGAGCAGGAGGCTAGCGGCGCCGGGTACCAAAAATGCTGCGCGCGATTCGGGGTGGCGCCTTCTGGCGGCACCCCGCATCGCATGACTACTTTTCTAAGATCGTGCGGTGGAAGTTCAGGTGACTGCGCGACGCGGTGGGACCACGCTGCCCCTGGTAGCGGTTGCCGTAGGCGCCGGAGCCGTAGGGGTGCTCGGTCGGTGAGGAAAGCTTAAAGAAGCACAACTGGCCGATTTTCGACCCGGGCCACAGCTTGATGGGCAGGGTGGCCATATTGGACAGTTCCAGGGTCACGTGGCCGGAGAATCCCGGGTCGATGAATCCGGCGGTCGAGTGGGTCAGCAGGCCGAGTCGGCCCAGCGAGCTTTTGCCTTCCAAGCGGGCGGCAACATCGGTGGGCAGGGTCACGGTTTCGTACGTTGAACCCAGCACAAACTCGCCCGGGTGCAGGATGAAGGGTTCGTCGGGATCCACCTCAACCAGGCGGGTCAGATCCGGCTGGTCGATCGACGGGTCAATGTGGGCATATTTGTGGTTGTCGAAGAGCCGGAAGAACCGGTCAATGCGCACATCCACGCTTGCCGGCTGGACCATCGCCGGGTCGAAGGGGTCGAGCTTAATACGCCCGGAAGCGAGCTCGAGTCGAATATCACCATCAGAAATCAGCACAGTAACAAATTATCCCATCCCTACCGTCCGCGCGGCATTGGTGACCCGAGCTCCATCATCAACTATGGCCACAATCTTCGATCCTCGCCCATCTTTCATGGCCCGAGCTAGGCGAGAACCGGTAGGTAACGGCTATCCTGAGATAGTTCCATCCAGCTTTTTCCGAAGGGGCCTTGTGTCTTTCTTTCGTGTCGGTATCTCCGCGCTCGTGCTCGGCGTCAGCCTTGCGGCGGCACCTCTTGGTGCCCAGGCCACTCCCCTGGCCCCCGTGAATACGGTGCAGATTGCCGGTGCCCCCAAGGCACCGACGACCGAGGAACTGACCAAGAATCAAGCTTCAGTGCTGGCCCTGGTCAGTCGGGCCGAGCCCCTGTCCCCGGCCAATTACACCCCCAAGGATCTTCGATCGGTTTCGGGAACCAGCCTCGAACTGCGTCAAGAAGCGGCAACTGCCCTGGAAAAACTGCTCCAGGCGGCTCGTGCCGACTCCCAGTCGTTGAGCGCGCTGAGTGCCTACCGTTCTTACGACCGCCAAAAGGTTCTCTTTAACGGTTACGTTGCCAGCTACGGCACCGACTACGCCATGCGCATCTCCGCGGAGGCCGGAACCAGCGAACACCAGTTGGGTCTTGCCGCGGATGTGGGGCTCAGCAGCGGATATTGCAATCTCAAGTCATGCTTCGGGGAGACCGAGGGTGGCAAGTGGCTGGCTGCCAACGCCGAAAAATTCGGCTTCATCGTGCGCTACCCCTCCGACGGTGAGAAGGTCACCGGATACAAGTACGAACCATGGCATTTGCGCTACATCGGCGTTGAGCATGCCAAGGCGATGAACGCTTCCGGTGCCGGGACCTTCGAGGAATACCACGCTGCACTACTCAAGGCCTCCAAGGTCAAGACTCCCAGCGCATCGGATATCAAAGCCCAGCGTGAATCACTGCTGGTCCTTCGTTTCTTGCCGCCCTACCGTGACTGGTCCATCGGATACGACTTCGCCCGCTAGGCTTCCACGTCGTGGTGCCGGTTCCACGCCGACCCAAAATTTTCCGATAGCGTGCTGATCATGCCCAGCGATGATTCTGCCCCAATGGTGGAGAACTTCCTGCCGTATTCACCCTTCCTGCCCGGCGGCATCCCACTTGATGGGACGTACGCGCGGTTTGGCGGAAGACTATATGCCTGCCGATCGGTGCGTCCACAACTCGGCACGGCCGAGGTCACAGAGTTGATCCTCATCTCCACCGCGGAACGTCCGGGAACCGAATGGCAGCTCACGCGGGAGTACCCGAGCTGCTCTCACACCGAATGGACCAAGACGATCGCGCGCGCCGATGCCGAAGAAACCTTCGCGTGTAGCGGCAGCATCGCGTGGCACGGCATCACCATTACGGGTCTTGACTATCTTCCGGAAGAAAATCTGGTCGGCGGCTACATGGGTTTCATCAACAAGGACCTCGAGGCCACACGCCAAACCATGGAGCACCTCCACCGGCTCGATGTCGGAACGTGGCACGGATTTGTTCCATTGGACGAGCTTGAGAAGTTAGAGATTCGTCGCGAGCCATGGCCCGAGACGCCGCAAAAGCCGTTCTGGAGATTCTTCCGTTAGACCGATCGTCCCAAATCACCGTGGTCACCCAACCCGACGTAGCATGTTGGTCATGCCCAACAACGACGAACCTCCGAAGATCCGGTTCTATCCGAATCAATGGTTCCTGCCCGACGGAAGTCCACTCCACGGAGATTTCGCACGCGTTAACGGCGTCCTGTTTCTCTGCCGTCCGGAGCGAAACGGAAGCTCGTTGGGCCCCCGGGAACGTCTTGTTTTGCTCACTACCGGAGAGAATCCGGGATCTGGCTGGGAGCTAAAACCGGTGTTTGGCTCCAGCCCCATCTCGCAATGGAGCAAGGTGATCGAGCAATCCGAGGCCGAGGAACTCTTTAGCTGTAGCGCGAAAGCCACGTGGCACTCCATCGATTTCAGCGACCCGACGTATCTGCCGGAGGGGAACCTCATTGGCGGATTCATTGACCGTGCGGATCGTGATTTCGAATCACGGGCCCACGGCATCCAGCGCCTGGAGCGGGTGGATCAGGGCAGTTGGTACGGCTATGTTCCGCTGGAGGAACTAGATCACTTGGAGATCACCCGGCAACCCTGGCCGCATCTCAACGCAGCAGATCCTCTGCCCGCGTCCGTGGATGGTCGGGGTAAGAACTGGCACTCGTGGATCGGCCGAGTGTTTGGTCGGGGCAGCGGAGCCGCTGACTAAAATCCGTTGTGACGGCCTTGGCACCACACTGTTTTAGGCACGCCTAAAACAGGTTACTCTGGACCATGACCAAAGAGTTCTCCGATGCCACCGTAGTCATCGACACCTCCGCATCACCCAGCACACGACTGCCACCGGCCAAGCGCCTGCTCTGGATGCTGGGCCCAGCGCTGGTCGCCGGCGTGGCCTACCTTGACCCGGGCAATGTCGCAGCAAATATGAGCGCCGGCGCCCAGTACGGATACCTCCTGGTGTGGGTGGTCATCAGCGGAAACATCATGGCCTGGCTGGTGCAGTATCTCTCCGCCAAGCTCGGGGTGGTGACGGGAAAGTCACTTCCCGAGGTTTTGCGTGAACGCTTCGGCTCCAGGGCCGGACGGCTCGCCTACTGGATTCAGGCCGAGGCGGTGGCCATGGCCACCGACATCGCCGAAGTCATTGGCGGAGCCGTCGCCCTCTACCTGCTCTTCGGGCTGCCGCTACTGGCCGGCGGTCTGATCACCGGGGTGATCTCGATGAGCCTGTTGCTGATCCAGTCCCGCCGCGGTCCCTGGGTCTTTGAACGCATTGTCATTGGGCTGCTACTGATCATCGCGGTGGGCTTCTGCGCCGGCGTGGTGATCGCCCCACCCGAGGCAGCCGGGTTGGCCGGCGGCCTGATCCCCCGCTTCGCCGACACTAATTCGGTACTGCTGGCGGTCTCCATCCTGGGAGCCACCATCATGCCCCACGCCATTTACGCCCACTCGTCCCTGGCTCGGGACAGATTTGGCAAGGTTCCCAACATGCTGGCCATTCCGCGCCTGCTCAGGGCCACGCGTTGGGATGTTTCCATTGCCATGCTCATTGCCGGATCGGTGAACGTGGCCATGCTGCTGCTGGCCGCCGTGAACCTGGCAGGTGTTGAAGGAACCGAATCCTTGGAGGGCGCACATGCCGCGCTCGGCGCCGCCCTGGGTCCGGTCATCGCTACGCTATTCGCCGTCGGCCTGCTGGCCTCGGGCCTGGCCTCCACCGCCGTCGGTGCCTACGCTGGCGCAGAAATCATGGCGGGGTTGTTGCATCGCAACATTTCGTTGTTGGGCCGTCGCTTGGTCACGCTCGCTCCGGCATTGGTGATTCTTGCCGCGGGTGTGGATCCGACCCTTGCCCTGATCCTGAGTCAGGTGGCGCTGTCCTTCGGCATTCCCTTCGCACTGATTCCGCTGGTTAACCTCACGGCTCGCACCAGTGTGATGGGCCAGCATGCCAACCGCTGGTTCACTACCGCCGCCGGGATCCTGATCTCGGTGCTGTTGGTCTCACTGAACATACTGCTGATCGTGCTGACCATCCGCGGGTAACCCCGCCCCCACCGGGAACTGGCAGTCGGGCAGTACATACAAATGAGGGGTGTGGCGGTGAATGAATTCACTGCCACACCCCTCATTTTTTGCCCCCGGCTTCGCGGGGAGGCAAAAATTACTTGGCGCGCACCGGAATGCCGGTGAAGGTCGGCTTCAGGGTTTCGGCAAAGAAGTCTTCACCCTTGTTGTCCACCACGATGAAGGCCGGGAAGTCCTCAACCTCGATCTTCCAGATGGCTTCCATGCCGAGCTCTTCGTATTCGACGACCTCGACCTTCTTGATGCAGTCCAGAGCCAGACGTGCAGCGGGTCCGCCGATGGAACCCAGGTAGAAACCACCGTGGGTGTTGCAGGCATCGGTCACCTGCTTGGACCGGTTGCCCTTGGCCAGCATGACCATGGAACCACCGGCGGCCTGGAACTGGTCGACGTAGGAGTCCATGCGTCCTGCGGTGGTCGGTCCGAAGGAACCCGAGGCCATGCCTTCGGGGGTCTTGGCCGGACCGGCATAGTAAACCGGGTGATCCTTGAGGTACTGCGGCATTTCTTCGCCGGCATCCAGGCGGTCCTTGATCTTGGAGTGCGCGATATCGCGCGCCACGACCAACGGGCCCGAGAGTGAAAGCCGGGTCTTGACCGGGTGCTTATCCAGCTCGGCCAGAATCTGCTCCATCGGCTGATTCAAGTCGATCTTCACCACGGAGGATCCACCGGTGCCGGTGACCCCATCGGTCTCCTCGTCGTGCGCGGCGAGAGCCGGGTGCGAGGCATCTGGCATGAAGCGCGCCGGATCGGTTTCCAGCTGCTCCACAAAGACTCCCTCGGCGGTGATCTTGGCGAGCATCTGGCGGTCGGCGGAGCAGGAGACGGCAATGGCCACCGGCAGCGAAGCACCGTGGCGCGGCAAACGGACAACACGTACGTCGTGGCAGAAGTACTTACCACCGAACTGGGCACCGATGCCGAAGTGACGCGTCAGTTCGAGGACCTTGTCCTCCAGCTCGATGTCGCGGAAGCCGCGGCCGGTCATCGCGCCGGTGGTCGGCAGGTTGTCCAGGTACTTGGCGCTACCGTACTTGGCGGTCTTCAGCGCGAACTCGGCGCTGGTTCCGCCGATGACGATGGAGAGGTGGTACGGCGGGCAGGCGGCGGTTCCCAATGAACGCAGCTTCTCGTCGAGGAACTTCAGCATCGAGTTTTCGTTCAGGATGGCCTTGGTTTCCTGGTAGAGGAAGGACTTGTTAGCCGATCCGCCACCCTTGGCCATGAACAGGAACTTGTATTGGTTTTCGTGACCGGCCTCGGTGTCGGCGTAGATCTCGATCTGTGCCGGCAGGTTGTTACCCGTGGATTTTTCTTCCCACGTGGTCAACGGGGCGAGCTGCGAGTAGCGCAGGTTCAGCGTGGTGTAGGCATCGTAGATGCCCTTGGACAGAGCCTTTTCATCCGGGCCCTGGGTCAGCACCTGCTGACCACGCTTGCCCATGACGATCGCGGTTCCGGTGTCCTGGCACATCGGCAGGATGCCGCCGGCGGCAATGTTGGCGTTCTTCAGCAGGTCAAGGGCCACGAACTTATCGTTCGGGCTGGCTTCCTCGTCATCGAGGATGTTGCGCAGCTGCTGCAGGTGCGCCGGGCGCAGGTAGTGCGAGATGTCGTGCAGTGCGGTGGTGGCCAGATTTTCCAGCGCCTCCGGATCCACTTCGAGGAAGGTTCGGCCTCCCGGGCCCTCCACGGTGCGCACGCCATCGGTCGAAATCTGGCGGTAGGTGGTCTCGTCTGCCCCAATGGGCAAAAGGTCTTCATACTGGAATTCGGGCATCAGGCTTCCTCGCAACTGAAACAAAACTTATGCACCCATTCTAGGACGCCGGGCCCAACAACCAGACATCGGGTTGCATTGCCGGGCGCAATATAGGGATGCTTGGGGGCATGAGCGAAGAGAACGAATCAGCCACAAGCACCTCCGAGACCGCCGAAGCCACAGCTACCGCGGGTCCCGAAACCACGGCGGCCGCTACCGGCCCGGCCAACCACTTTGAAATGATGATCCGTGCCGCACAGCATGATCCGGCACTAAATGGTCAAGTCATTGCCACCTTCATGAATTCTGAGGTGTTCTTCCTCAGCCGAGAAAAGGTCACCGGCGAATCGCATAATGCCCAGCCGATGCTGCTCCAAAATGCTCAGGGCCAGCCGGTCATCGCGCTGTTCACCGATCTGGGTCGCATCCCCGGCGCCTACATCGACGTGGCACCTTACGGCGTCCAGGTCCTGGGCGGAACCGTCATCCGTTCCCTGCAGGACACCGGTCTGGTGATCAACCCCGGAGACGAACTATGTTTCGAGATTGATGACGCGGGAGTCCGCACCATCCGTGAGGAATTTAATCTCGACGGAACACCGAAAAACCCCACTCAGTAAACGCAACAATCTCTAAAAATGTGCGCTTCGCGACCTGGCACCGTTTAGACGGTGACGCGGTCTAGAGTGTGTATATGGATTTTGAAGATACCTCCCTGCCCGGGCTCGGTGTCCGGCGCGAAATCATCCTCGCGTCCGGGCGCCGAGTGGGTGTGGTGATCCTGCGTGACGGCACCATGCAGTTGATTATTTCTCAGCGAGATGACCCCGACGCCTGTGCCGCGTCGATTCCGTTGAGCGTTGAGGAAGCCGGTGCCATTGGTGCCATGCTCGGCGCTCCACAGTTGGTGACGCAGCTGAGCGATCAGCACCGTGATCTGCCCGGTGTTAACACCCAGCAATTCGTGCTCAGCCACGAAAGCCCATACGTCAACCAGACTCTTGGCGATACTCACCTGCGGACTAGGACCGGCACCTCTGTGGTCGCAGTTTCCCGCAGTGGCAAGGTCTTCCCCTCGCCCACTCCCGGTTTTGAACTTAATGCGGGGGACGTACTGATCATCGTCGGCACCGCGGCGGGGTTGGAAAAAGCGGCGCATCTGATTAACGACGGCTAAGGGGAGGTGCACGGTTCATGCACGGCACTGCGCTAATACTCATTGAGCTCGGCGCCGTTTTCTTGGGGCTTGGATTACTTGGTCGTTTGGCAGCAAAATTCGGGATGACCCCGGTTCCGCTGTATCTGGTCGGCGGACTGCTCTTTGGCAGCGGCGGCATCATCAATTTAGAGGGCATCTCTGAGTTCGGGGAGATCGCCAGCGAAATCGGCGTCATCCTGCTGCTGCTCATGTTGGGGCTTGAATACACCGCCCGCGAACTAGTCACGGGGCTGAAAAGTTCGTGGCTAGCCGGAGTTGTAGATCTGGTTCTGAATTTTGCCCCCGGAGCGGTACTGGCCCTGTTCATGGGGTGGGGATTTGTCGGCGCCCTGGTTCTGGGTGGCGTTACCTATGTTTCCTCCTCCGGCATTATCGCCAAGGTCCTTTCGGACCTCGGTCGTTTAGGTAACCGTGAAACACCCGTGGTGCTCTCCATTTTGGTCCTGGAGGACCTGGCCATGGCGATCTATCTGCCGGTACTCACCGCAACTCTGGCCGGTCTTAGCTTCTGGGGCGGGCTCCGGACCGTAGGGGTTGCCATGGCAACCATCACCCTGGTTTTGCTGGCGGCGCTACGCTTCGGTCCCCAAATTTCCCGCCTGATCCATTCCTCCGACCAGGAAAATTTTCTCCTCAAGCTCATCGGTGCGGCGCTCTTGGTCGCTGGACTCGCCTCCGCGATGCATGTCTCGGCCGCCGTGGGCGCCTTCATGTTGGGCATTGCGATCTCCGGTTCCACCGCGCATTCGGCAACGAAGGTTCTTGAGCCGCTGCGGGATCTGTTCGCCGCGATGTTCTTTGTGGTCTTTGGGCTTAACACCGACCCCACCACGATCCCCGCGGTACTTCCCCTGGCGATCTTGCTGGCGGTCGTCACCTCGCTGACGAAGGTTGCCACCGGGGCGTGGGCGGCCAAACGGGCCGGCATTGGGATCCCGGGCCGCGTTCGAGCCGGTGTGGCCTTGATTGCTCGCGGCGAGTTCTCGATTGTTATCGCCGGATTGGCCGTTGCCTCGGGTGCCGTCACCGGAGAATTAGCCGCTCTTGCCACCGCGTACGTGTTACTACTGGCGGTCTTCGGTCCGATTGCCGCCCGGTTCGCCGAGCAGCTTTCCCGACCATTTTTGACCAAGCGCAGTCCGAGCCCCGACGCGGCAATCTGACTCGTCGTTACCACTGGTGGGAGCGTCGATTAGGTCTTTGTACCCCACTTTGGGATATGCTGTTTTTCGCCCGAGGCGCCATTAGGCTTCTCGGAGCAATGCGGGCGTAGCTCAATGGTAGAGCGCCAGCTTCCCAAGCTGGACACGCGGGTTCGATTCCCGTCGCCCGCTCTTTAGGGACATGGGGACTCGGTCATTGGCCGGGTCCCCACGTATTTAAGTGCGCCTTGCGGTGCTGAATCCTCACCGGAAGGGAAGCGAAGACTTCATGAGCGGTGTACTCTCAGGTTTTGCCGTCGTCTGGACCGTCATAGCAGTGGGGTACTTCGTCGGCCGCACCGGGGTCCTGGGCGAAAATGCTCGCTACGTGCTGAACCGGCTGACATTTTTTGTGGCCAGCCCCGCATTGCTCTTCACCACGCTTTCCGAATCTGACCCGGCCTCGGTCTTGGGCCCATTTCTGGGTGTGGCCGCGGCATCTGCCCTACTCACGGCCATCGCCTACGTACTGATCACCCGCTGGTGGCTCCGCCGCGACCTGACCGAAACCACCATTGGGGCGATGAGTGCCTCCACCGTAAACTCCGCCAATTTGGGTCTCCCGATTGCGTTGTATGTTTTAGGCGATATGGCTCATGCCGCCCCCGTGATTTTGTGGCAATTGGCGCTGTTCTCACCAATCTGTCTGGCCATCCTTGACGCAAGCACGTCCCGGCACCGCACCACCGTCGTCTCGATGCTGGTGCAGACGGCCAAGAATCCGATGATTGTCGGTTCCCTAGCCGGTCTGATGTGTGCGCTCTTTGATCTTCGCCTTCCCCAACCGCTAGCAGATCCCATCGATCTCATCGCCGGAGCTTCCATCCCCGCCATGCTGATTGCCTTCGGTATCTCGCTGGTCGGTTCCAAGCCCTTGGAAGCCTCGGGCGGGCGCCGGGCCGATACGTTGGTGGCCACCGCCATGAAATTGGTGTTTCAACCCGTCGTGGCTTGGGTACTGGCCGTATGGCTCTTCCACCTTGAGAGCGAATCCGTTTTTGCTGCGGTGATCATGGCCGCCCTGCCAACGGCACAAAACATCTTCGTTACCGCCTCACGCTATGAGCGCGGCATTGTCTTGGCCAAGGACACGGTCTTGCTTACCACCATCGTCGCGGTTCCGGCCATGATGGTCGTGCCGTTGATTTTGACCTGAGGTACGGGCCCGCATACCGCGGCATTGAACATACGACGAGTGACATCCACGGTGACGGTGGCTCGGCGTCCCCGAAACCTTTTTCTGCAGCTAGCGAGGAGAAGCATGAAGAATCACCATTTCAGCCCTGCCCTGCACCAGTCCACGGCGCCATTTTCTCATTTCGTACGCGACGGTGACACCGGCTATGTTTCGGGCATGATCGGCCAGCGTCCCGAGGACGGCGCCCTCGTTTCGGACGACATCGCCGAACAATGCACCGCCATGCTGAGAAATGTTGAAACTTTACTCACCGAGCTGGGCCTCACCCTGGCTAACCTGCTGCGGACGACCATTTACCTGACGGACTACAAGGACTTTAACGTCATTAACGACATCTACGCCGCTGCCATGAAAGCTCCCTATCCGGCGCGGACCACACTGCAGGTAGCCGGTCTGCCACTGGGTGCCAAGGTGCAGATCGATGCTGTGGTCACCATGAATGAGCACGGTCGCGTTTCTTAGCCTTAGGTCCGGCGACCGGGTCAGATAGCCAGGGTTATCGTGAGTCACGGTGTGTCGCCGTCATTCCAAAATTGAGCAGTCAAGATTGGATGTGACAAGGATTTTCGACGCACTTCGGAATAAGTGCCTTATGCCTTGACGTTGGCCGTGTTAGCGTCGCATCAAGCTTTTATTTTCACGGTGTCTTGGATCAGCTGTGCCGCTACACCGAACTCGTAGATCATCTGGTCATTGAAAGGACCTCAACCTTCATGAAACGTCAACTCGTTGCCTTGCTGTCCACCGCTCTGCTTGCGATCACCGTCAGCGGTTGCGCTTCGACTACCGAACCGTCGGCGTCCTCCCCGGCCTCGGGAACTGCTCCGGGTTTGACCCTGCAGCAGGTCAAGGACGCCGGGGTGCTGAAGGTCGGCACCGAGGGAACCTACAAGCCGTTTTCGTTCCATGAGGGTGGAACGGGCGCTTTGACCGGTTTTGATGTTGAGATCATTACCGCCGTTGCCGACAAGTTGGGCGTTAAGGCATCCTTCGAAGAAACCCAGTGGGACGCCATCTTTGCTGGTCTGGAGGGCAATCGCTTCGATGTGATCGCCAACCAGGTCACCATCAACGAGCAGCGCTCCGCCAAGTACCTCTTCTCGACTCCGTACACCGTCAGCACGGGCGTCTTGGTGACCAAGGCCGATAACACCGATATCACCTCCTTCGAAGCGTTGAAGGGCAAGAGCTCGGCGCAGTCACAGACCAGCAACTGGAACGCGCTGGCCAAGGAATCGGGGGCAAACGTTCAGGCGGTTGAAGGTTGGGCCCAGGCAGTGACCCTGGTTAAGCAGGGTCGCGTGGACGCAACGATCAACGACAAGTTGACCTACCTGGATTCGCAGAAGACCAAGAACGATCCAAGCATCAAGATCGCGGCCGAAACCACCGAGAAATCCGAAAGCGCCCTGACTTTCCGCAAGGGAAGCGAAGATCTGGTCAAGGCGGTCGACACGGCCATGGGCGAACTAGAGGCCGACGGCACCCTGGCCGAAATCTCTAACAAGTACTTTGGTGAAGACGTCACCAAGTAGGCTTCCTCGTATGCACGATCGCCGGAGATTTCCGGCGCCTTTCCAACGATCCAAGGAGAGCTGTCCATGACAGTCGACTGGAATCTCTTCCTCGACTCGCTTTGGCCCATAACGCAGGGTGCCTTGAAGGGAACCATCCCGCTGTCGCTGATCAGCTTCGTTATTGGTCTGGCCATTGCGCTGCTCATGGCGCTGATGCGACTGAGCAAGAATGCGGTTGTCTCGTTTATTGCCCGGGCGTACATCTCCGCCATTCGGGGAACCCCACTGCTGGTTCAGTTGTTTGTGATTTTCTATGGGCTGCCATCTATTGGAGTCACGCTGAACCCGTGGCCAAGCGCCATCATTGCTTTTTCGCTTAATGTTGGTGGTTACGCTGCCGAGGTCATCCGTGCGGCAATTCTGTCTGTCCCCAAGGGACAGTGGGAGGCGGGCTACACCATTGGAATGTCACGAACGCTGACTCTGCGCCGGCTGATTCTTCCGCAGGCCGCCCGGGTTGCTGTTCCGCCGTTGTCCAATACCTTCATCTCGTTGATCAAGGACACCTCCCTTGCCTCCGTGGTCTTGGTGACGGAGGCGTTCCGTAAGGCTCAAGAGATTGCGGCATTCAGCCAGGAATTTATGCTGATCTACATCGAAGCTGCCCTCATTTATTGGGTGATCTGCCTGGTGCTCTCCATGGGCCAGACTCGCTTGGAAAGAAGGTTTGATCGATATGTCGCACGCTAGTAATTCCACCGAACCCACGGTCTTGCTGAAGGCCACGGGTCTGCAAAAGAGCTTTGGTGACCATGAGGTCCTCACTTCCATCGATCTTCAGATCGGTAAGGGGCAGGTGCTGGCCCTGATCGGTCCCTCCGGTTCCGGTAAGACAACGGTATTGCGCTGCCTGAACGGTTTGGAGATCCCGGACGGTGGCGAGGTGGCCTTCGATCAAGGCCCGGCGGTGTCCTTTACGTCCAAAACGACGCAAAAGCAGGCTCAGGTTCTGCGCTCCCGTAGTGCCATGGTTTTTCAGAACTACAACCTCTTCCCGCATATGACGGTCCTTGAAAATGTCATTGAGGGTCCGGTGATGGTGCAAAGGCGCAAGCGCGCCGAGGCCATCGCCGAGGCCGAATCTCTTCTGGCGCGGGTGGGTCTGGCCGAAAAGCGCGACCAATACCCGCATCAGCTTTCCGGAGGACAGCAGCAGCGCGTCGGGATCGTGCGGGCGTTGGCGTTGAAGCCGTCGCTGTTGCTCTTTGACGAGCCGACCTCGGCCCTGGATCCGGAATTGGTCGGAGATGTCCTGCGGGTCATCAAGGAGCTGGCCGATGAGGGATGGACCATGGTCCTGGTGACCCACGAGTTGGCCTTCGCCCGCGAGGTGGCCGACGAGATTGTGTTCATGGATCAAGGCGTGGTCGTTGAACGTGGCCACCCCGATGTGGTGCTGCGTGCACCGCAAAATGAACGTACCCAGCAGTTTGTGCACCGTCTGCTCAACCCGTTCTAGGTCGCGGAGAAACAGCGGGGAAGCATGAGAAAGGCCCAGCGCCGGGGAAACTTGGAGCTGGGCCTTTGCTGTACCCGAAGGGTTGTCTTAGGGACGCGTTAGTCTTTCAGCCCCGCAGGATTCAACTCCGAGGCCTTGATCGCTTCTTCACCCAGCGACCACTTGTCCAGGATTTCTTGGTACAGACCCGATTCGATCAAGCCGTTGATGCCAGCCTGGGAGGCCTCGGCCAATCCGCTGCCCTTTTTTACCGTTACGGCGATGTTTGCGGCATCCGGCCAGCCGCCGGGCACGAGGCCCGCCAGACGAGTTTTACCGTCGGTGATCGCCTTGTAAGCACCGGTGGCATTGGGGCCAAATGATGCGTCCGCCCGCCCGGAATTCAGTGCGATGGTGCCCAAGGCCTCGTCGTCGTAGTACTGGAAGTCAACCGGTGCCAGACCCGCACTCTTGTTTTTCTTGTCCCACGCCAACAAGATCTTTTCCTGATTGGTCCCGGACCCGACGATGATCCGCAATCCGGCAACGTCCTTGGGCTCCTTGATCTCGGTGACCTTGGAGTCCGTAGCAACATAGAAGCCAAGTTTGTCTTCGCGATATGTGGCGAAATCGAACTTCTTCTTGCGTTCCTCGGTCACCGTGACGTTAATGATCGCTACTTCGTATTTGCCCGATTCCACTCCCAGCGGCCAGTCCGGCCACGACACCGGAACCAGCTCGGCCTTCAGCCCGAGAGATTCGGCCAGGGCCACGGCGATGTCTGCCTCGTTGCCGATGACGGTTTTATTGTCGGTGGCAAAGAGCGCCAGTGGGGCAGCCCCCGGAACGATGGCAACCCTCAATTTTCCATCCGCCGCAACGGCTTCTGGCAGCAATTTTTCTGCTGCTTGCACCGGGGCGGCAGCCTTCCGGTGCTGCTCAGGAGCAAGATTGAACCCCGTTGCCTGAGTTGATTCGCCGGCCGCGGTGGCAGCCCCGGGATCGGAACAACTCGAGAGCAACAACCCCAATGCTGCAACCCCAATCAGCAGCGAAGCGCTTGTACCTTTTTTCATGCTCCAACCTCAATAATCGTTGTGTCTGAGTGATGTTTTGCGGTGGCTGGTTCAACAGCATCCAGCCCCAGATTTTCGCGTAATGTGCTTCCGCTGTATTCGGTGGGGTAGATGCCACGTTCCTGAAGTTCGGGAACCAGATGGTTGACGATGTCATCGAGACCATTGGGAATTAACCACGGGGTGACATTGAATCCATCGACCAGTCCCCGGGCCGCGAATTGCTCGAGCCGGTCGGCGACTTGGGTGTAAGAACCGGCGAAGGTGCCATCGGAACGTCCGGATTTTGCTCGCACAAATTCCAGAATATTCAGGCCCTGGGCCGTGGCGGTTTCTCGCCATTCGCGAGTCAGTTCAACGGGCTTGGCCCCCTGGAAACCACTACCGCGGGTGACATCAGATTCACTGATCTTCGGGTCGAAGCTCGGCAGCGGGCCCTCCGGGTCAATTCCCTCCAGCGATTCACCCCAAAACTGCTCGAGGTAGGCCAGTGCCTGTTGCGGGCCAATCTGTTGCTCCTTGACCCAGCGTCTCTTTTCCTCGGCGGCTTGTGGAGTCTCGGCCAGAATGAATTCTGCCCCGGGCATGATCTTGACCGCGCTGGCGGCGCGTCCTGCCTTCAGCGTGCGAGCGGTGATATCGGCGCGGAAATCCGTGGCGGCCTGTAGCCCCGTATGGGCCGAAAAGATGACATCGGCCTGGCGCGCTGCGAAGTCCCGGCCTTCGTCGGAGTCTCCGGCTTGGAAGAGTACCGGCCGGCTTTGTGCGCTGCGCGGTAGCCGCGAGGTGTAATCGATGGTGTAGTGGGCACCCTGGTGCTCGATCGGCGTTGCCGCACCGGGCTTGAGCCACGAGGCCTGACGCCCGGTGGCGGCAATATCTTCGGAGCCCCACGAATCCCAGATGGCCTTGGCCGTCTCCACAAAGGCCTCCGCGTGGGTGTACCGGTCTTGGTGGTCGAGGTACCCGCCACGACGGAAGTTCGCTCCGGTCCAGGCATTGTCTGTGGTCACGATGTTCCAGGCGGCACGGCCCCCGGAGAGCAAATCGAGGGATGCCAGTCGGTGGGCCAGATCCGCCGGGTCGTTATACGTGGTGTTCTGCGTGGCCACCAAGCCGATGTTGGATGTCACCGCGGCAAGGGCCGCCAGCATGGTTTGGGCGTCGGGCCGTCCCACCACATCAAGGTCATGCACTGCCCCGAGGTGCTCGCGCAAACGCAGACCCTCGCCGAGGAAGAACGCCGAGAACAGCCCGCGTTCGGCGGTCTGGGCCAGACGACGGAAGGACTCGAAATCGGTCTGAGATCCAGCTTCGGGAGTCTTCCATACGGTATTTGAATTCACGCCCTGGAAAAATACTCCTAGGCGGATGTGGTTTTCGGTGGGCTGCTCTGTGCTCATGTTTTTCTCCTGGGTCTCAAGGTTTTGCGCGGGCCTAGAGCGCGGCGAACTGGTTGGTGGCCGCCGGCAGGCCGAGCACCTCGCGCAGCGTATTACCGGTGGTGATGGGCGCCAGCAGCTGGGATTTGCGCAGCTCGGGAAGCACCAGCGCGGCGAATTCCGCCGCATCAATGGATAGCACCGCGGGGTGCAAACGTACCCCCGATACCAACGGCAGCAAGGTCCGCAGAAATGCGGTGAAGTCTTCGGCGCTACCCACAAAGCGGGCATGCGCCGGTTCAGTGTTCTCCCAGCAATTCAGCGTTTCGAGCCGTGCGGCGGCGCTCTCCCCCGCGGCGTCAAGAAGAAACTCGACTTCGGCAAAGCGCCGGCCGGTCCCGGCCCCCGCATGGGCGGCCTCGAGCAGGGCACCAAGATCCGGAGCCCCGAAGAGCACGGCGTCGTGGCCCTCGGCCAGCTGCTCGGGGGCGAAGATCGGCAGCTGTCCGGCAATGGGACGCTGACTGATGGCCGGGCCCTTGATGGAAAAGCGCTGACCGGTGAAATCCACATAATGGACCTTGGTCCTATCCAGGTACCGTCCGGTGTCGACGTCCTTGATCACCGCGTCGTCCTCCCAGCTGTCCCAGAGTCGGCGACCGACCTCGACAACATCGGCAATCTCGGTGCGCAGATCTTCGGCCGCTACCGCATCGCGTCCCACGGCCGCACCCTCAGCGGGGTTACCGGTACCCGACACGATCCAACCGCCGCGTCCGGCGGAGACGGAGTCCAAGGCCGAGAGCTGGGTCGCGAGATGGAATGGTTCGGTGTAGATAGCGTCGGCAACGGGGAGCAGTCCAATACTGTGGGTCAATGGGCCGAGGTAGGCGGCGCGCTGGATGGCATCAAGTCGAGCGTCCGGCCCGTGCTCGGGAGCCAGCCGGGTGTCTTGAAAGCTCACCGCGTGGAAGCCGGCGGATTCGGCAGCCAGAACGCTTTTGGCGGTGTGACTGGCTTGAAGCACGTTGGCCGGTCCTGCGGGGTCAAGGCGCCAGGCCGCGGGATGCGCACCTGCCCCGTCAACTTCAAGGATCAACACTGCGCGGTGTACCGGTGAGGTCGTCATGGTTCTCTTCTTCCTGAGGCTCGGTGACTGATGGCTAGTTTGCTGTGAAGTTCTCGGCGGTGACGGCGTCCGAAGACTTCACCGCTTCCTCGCCCAGTCCCCAACGGTCCAGGACCTGGGCGTAGGTGCCCTCGGAGATCAGTTCGTTGATCGCGTTGGCAATCGGTTCTGCCAGCCCGTTGCCACGTTTGGAGGTGGCGGCCACCAGAGTTGAGGCGGGCCAACCGGCGTTGATCTTGCCGACCACTTTGAGGTCGTCACGGCTGTTTTGGCGGTAGACGGTGGACGGGTACGGCGCGATATTCAAATCGATGCGACCCGAGGACAGCGCCAAGATGGTATCGGCGTCCGAGGAGTAGTACTGAAGTTCGGCCGGGGCCTTGCCGGCGTCGGTAAGTTCCTTGTTCCAGGCGATCAAGATCTTTTCTTGATTTGTCCCGGCACCCACGGAAATCTTTTTGCCCGAAATGTCATCGGCCCCCTCGACCGTCCCGGAGTAGTCCTTTTTCGCTTCAAATCCCATGAAGGCCGCACGGTACGGGGCAAAGTCATACTTCTTGACGCGTTCGGCATTGATGCCCACGTTGGAGAAGACCACCTCCACCGCGCCAGAGTCCGTCTTGAGCGGCCAGTTTTCCCAGCTCGTGAGTTGCAGGTCCAACTCCAGTCCGAGTTTGTCGGCGACCAATTGCGCCAGGTCGGTCTCGGTTCCCACCAATGTGGTGTTGTCCGTGGCATGGAAGGTCAATGGAATGGAACCCGCGGAGGTGGCAACCGTCAGTTTGCCGTCCTTGCCGATGGAGTTCGGGAGGCTGTCGGCCAGCTTCTGGTCTTTGGTGGAGCGGATGCGGTTCTGTTCCGGGGAGGTGTTGTAGGTGATGGATCCGGCGGCGGCCGCCGCACCGGGGCCGCTTGGTGTGCCAGCCGTGGCGCTGCCCGGGTCTGAGCATCCGGTCAACGATAGGGCAGCGGCTGCTGCCACGGTGAGCACCGTTAGAACGTGGCGCTGCGGCTTCAGTGCGGTGGTGTCCGAAAGCGAGAGTTTCTTCATGATCAGGGGTCCTTATGCGTGAGTGGACAAGTGGTCCGGGGGGCTCAGAGGTGGAAGGCTGGTTCGATGACCTTGGAGAGGAATTCCTTGGTTCGTGCCTGTTGCGGTGCACCAAAAATCTGTGTCGGAGTTCCCTCTTCAACGATGTTCCCGGCATCCATGAAGACCACCCGGTCGGCAACATCGCGGGCGAAGCCCATTTCGTGGGTGACCACGATCAGCGTGGTGCCATCCTGGGCCAGGGCGCGGATGACGTCGAGCACCTCGCCAACCAGTTCCGGGTCCAGCGCGGAGGTTGGCTCGTCGAATAGCACCACCTTGGGATTCAACGCCAGCGCTCGGGCGATCGCCACGCGCTGCTGTTGCCCGCCGGAGAGTTGCCGGGGGTAGGCGTCAGCCCGATCTTCGAGTCCCACGCGGCGCAGCAGGGCCAGCGCCTGTGCTGTCACTTCGACTCGGTCGCGGCCCTGAGCCTGGATGGGTGCCTCGATAATGTTGGCCAGCGCGGTGAGGTGAGGGAACAGATTGAAGTTCTGGAAGACCATGCCCACGTGCGTGCGCTGACGCAGCACCTCCTTTTCACGCAACTCGTGCAGCTGGTTGCCGCGGATCTTGTAGCCCATCAGAGCACCGTCAATGGTGATGGTGCCGCCGTCAAGCTTTTCCAGGTGATTGATGGTGCGCAGAAGGGTAGATTTTCCGGATCCGGAAGGACCCAGAATGGCCACCACTTCTCCCGGATTGATCCGCAGGTTGATGCCCTTGAGCACTTGGTTGGTCCCAAAGGCCTTATGGACGTCGCGGATTTCAACCAGGCCGCGAGTGGGGGCTTCGGTGGACGTGATGCTCATCGGGTTCCAATCGTGGTCCGGGTGCGGATGGTGAAGAAGCGGCGGAGTTTCTGCGTCGGGGTATCGGGCAGCGTGCGCACCGCTCCCTTGGAGTAGTGGCGTTCGATGTAGTACTGGGCCACCGAAAGCACCGAGGTGATCACGATGTACCAGCAGGTGGCCACGAGCAGCAGCGGCAGGACTTGCTGGGTACGTGAGTAGATGACCTGGACGGTATAGAACAGTTCGCCGTAGGCCAGCACGTAGACGATCGAGGTGCCCTTGACCAGGCCGATGATCTCGTTGAAGGCCGTGGGCAGAATCGAACGCATGGCCTGTGGCAGCACAATCCGGGTGGATCGGCGCCACGGCGGGATGCCCAGGGCCGCCGCTGCCTCGAGCTGTCCTTGATCCACCGAAAGAATGCCACCGCGAATAATCTCGGCAGAATAGGCGGCCTGGTTTAAGGTCAGTCCCAGCACGGCAGCGGCGAATTGGCTGATGAGCGTGGTGGTGTTGATTTCAAAGAACGTCAGCGAGGTGAAGGGGATGCCGAGGCTGACCTTTTCGTAGAGGTAACCCAGGTTGTACCAAAGCAGCAGCTGGACCAGCAGTGGGGTTGAACGGAAAATCCAGGAGAAGGTCCAAGATACCGACGAGAACAGCGGGGAGGCCGACAGCCGCATCAGCGCCAAGATGAATCCGAGAACAAAACCCAAAACGCCGCAGATGATGGTGAGCTTCAAGGTCTCGCCGAGTCCGCGGATCACCGATTCGGCGGTGAACCATTGGGCGACCACTCCCCATTCCCACCGTGGGTTGGTGAACAGGGAGTAGAGGATCGCTGCCAGCACCAGGCCAACCACGGCAGTTCCCACCCAACGGGCTGGGTGCCGTGCGGGAATAATCCCGGGGCGCAATGACGCCAAGGTGTCCGGCCCAAAGGTCGATTCGGTGATGGGGTTGAACTGTCCCTGGGAGGTTGACGGAGTACTGGATTCCGCTACTGGCCCGGACTCTTCATGAAGTTCGGGATCGATCTCGGTGGTTGGTGTTGCGGCACCCATGTGCCACCTCCTTCTGCGCTGCACGGCTACTGCGGTGCATTGTTGGGTTCTTTGGTTGTGGTGAACTGCGAAGTTTTTCCGCGGTGTTCAACCAAGCTAAGGGGCTGATTTCGGACCCGGCAAACGAGGCTACTTGGTGGGCCGCTTCGGGAAATATGGCGCAACAGTTCCCTGGCGGACCCCTTCGGCTGCATGGTTTTCACGACGTTTTATGACGACTTGTCTCGTGGCATTGCGCTAGGTCACCTTGCACGTCGTGGGCGCTTTCGGCCATCCCCACAGCATGCCTAGGCTGGCTGAACACGGTGCGGATCGACGGTTCACGAAACCACCCTTGGTCCGGGAAGCGTCCAAAACTTTTCACCGCAGCAGACGTAGAACAGGAGCATCACCATGGTTCAGCAGGACAACCGCGGCACACGTCGGCGGGAGGATGGAAACGATCCGGCGCGCCTGTTGCTGGTGGGCGGTGGGCCTCGTGCTGCGATGCTGCTGGAACGACTTACCGCCAACCACCGTGAGGTTGCTACGGGTCCGCTACATGTGGACATTGTTGATCCGTTCCCGGCGGGCGCCGGGCGAATCTGGCGGGATGAGCAGTCGGGACTGCTGAAACTGAATTCCATGGCCATGGACGTGAGCATGTTTACCGATGATTCGGTCTCCTGCCAGGGCCCGGCAGTGCCCGGTCCCTCCCTCTGGGAATGGGTTTGCCTGCTACGTAACGGGGAATATCCCGCGGACGCGGCGGCCATCACCGCCGGTGGCAATAAGCTCGCTCACGAACTTGGTTCGCTCAATGCCGATGACTTTCCCACGCGGCGGCTGCAAAGCGCCTATTTGGATTGGTTCCTGCGGCACACCATCAATTCGTTGCCCCCGGGGGTGAGCGTCCAGATCCACCGGGACACCGTGGTGGAGATTCGTCCCGCGAGTTACCGCGGTGGCCACAGCGTGGTGCTGGCTTCCTCAAGGGTGTTGCTCACCGATGCGGTAGTCCTGGCGGTGGGCCACACGGAGTCGCATCCCGCGGCTTCGTCCCGACGCTTCGCCCAATTCGCAGCCCGGATCGGCTCGTCGGTGACCTATGTGCCGCCGGCCTACACCAATGACCTCGATCTCAGCGTGCTTCGGGCCGGGGAAGATGTCCTGGTCTCGGGCATGGGTCTGGCATTTATTGATCTGTTTGTCCTGCTCATGGAAGGGCGCGGCGGCCGATTTACCCCTAACCCCGATTCGACCCTCGGCTACCACCCATCGGGTGACGAACCGGTGCTCCACGTGGGTTCACGCCGGGGTGTTCCCTACCTTTCCAAAATCCGCGGTGCTCTGGCAGGGGATACCGCCGCCCCGCCGGCTTTCCTGAACCGGGCGGCCATCGATGGATTATTGGCCGACCATGGACGGCTGAATTTCAGGGAGCACCTGTGGCCACTGATTGCCAAGGACGCCGCGTACTCCTACTATCGCGAATTGTTCACCGCCCATCCGCAGCGCACCTGCGCATCTTGGGATTCCTTTGCCCTGGCCTTTGCCGTCGTGCCCTGGTACTCCACGGAGCGCACGATGCTGGTCGAGGACTCCGTCCCACAGGCAGCGGACCGGCTGGACTTCGAGGCGCTGGATCGGCCGCTCGCCTCCACGACCTTCGACTCCCCCGAACAGGTACATCGCGCCGTGCGGCAAGTGATTCTCAGGGATCTGCAGTTGCGTGACGGAGGGGGTAATTCCGAAACACTGGGCCTGTTCCTCGGCTTGTTGGGCGCCTACATGGGACTGGGTCAAGTCGTTTCCCTCGATGAGCTTGATGACCTGAGCCGCCGCGAGGTATCGGGATGGTGGCACGGATTTTTCAGTTACGTGGATTCCGGGCCACCGGCTCACCGCCTGCAAGAACTCCTGGCCCTGGAAGATGCAGGTCTCATCCATTTCCTCGGTCCCAACGTCAGGTTTTCAACGGACGAGGACTCCGGGAGCTTTAGCGCCGACGGCGTCGTGGACGGACACCGCCTCACGGCGCGGACATTGATCGAAGCCAGGCTTCCGGAGACCGCGCTTCAGGATACGACCAACGAGCTGTTGTCCTCGCTGTACTTGCGCGGGGTTGTCACCGCCGAGTCCACCGGCACCGGAAAAATGCTTGTTGACGAGCATTGCCGTGTGGTGGGTAGAAAGGGAGAGAAATCCTCGTGGCTCTACGCGGTCGGTGCGGGAGTATCGGGTTGGAATGCCGGGGCTTTCTCGCGCCCCCATTCAAATTCTGCTCCCTTCCGCACCACCGATGCATTGGCCAGGACGATACTGCTGTCTACTGCCGTGGCCCAAGATACTGACACTGCACCACCCATGAGCGAAACCGCATTTGCAGCGAGCCTCGATGCGATGCACCGATACGTAGGATAGGAAAAATGAGCGCATCACCCACCGAGACCCACCTCGAACACACCATCCTCAGCGCCCAGCTCCATGATCCCCGGGCGCAGCCGTTGTTGGCTGCCCTTTCCGTGGAGTACACCGAGCGTTATGGGGACCATTTCGGCGGCACCGAGAAGGAAATGCTGCGATATCCCGCCGCGGAGTTCATGGCTCCCACCGGCAGTTTGCTGTTGCTGCTGCACGAAAACCTGACCATTGCCGGGGGCGCCTTGCGCCAATATTCCTCGGACACCGCGGAGTTCAAGCGGATCTGGACGCATCGGGATTTTCGACGCCGTGGTCTGGCTAGCGCGGTCCTGACCGCGTTGGAGGATCAGGCGCGCAAGCTCGGCTACAGCAAGGTGTACCTCACCACCGGTCCCCGGCAGCCAGAAGCCGTCGGGTTGTACCTCCGTACGGGTTACTCGCCGCAATTTGATCTTGAGGTCGATCCGGAGGCCATTGGCCATCTTCCGTTTACCAAGGATCTGGCCGCGAGCTGAGACCAGAACTCCGATTGAAAATCAATTGGCGTGCCCACCACCGCTAAAACCGTCAAGACCGTAGGCTATGGATATGGCCAAGATGAATACAGACGAGCATGCCGCATCCATTCAAGCCGGCTATTCCTTCGAGGGACCAGCCGTAAACCTGGGCGCGGCACTTGTCGATGACCAAGTCTTCCCCGCGGCGCAGGTTCGCCTGCCGCTGCGCATGATGAACCGCCACGGGCTCGTGGCTGGAGCCACCGGCACCGGCAAGACGATCACCCTGCAATTGATGGCCGAACAGCTGTCCAACCAAGGCGTCCCGGTCTTCGTATCGGACGTCAAGGGCGACCTCACCGGACTTTCCACCGCGGGTACACCGTCGGAAAAACTCACCGCGCGCACCGCATCGGTGGGTATGGAGTGGTCGGCCAAGTCGTTCCCCGTCGAGTACTACTCACTTGGCGGAGAAGGCACCGGCATTCCGATTCGCGCCACCATTTCCTCCTTTGGCCCGCTCTTGCTCTCACGCATCATGGAGCTGAATGAGACTCAGGAATCGTGCCTGCAGCTGATCTTCCACTATGCGGATACCAAAGATCTGGAACTTTTTGATCTGAAGGACCTGCGTGCGGTCATTCAGCACCTCACCAGCGATGAGGGCAAAGCCGAGCTCGAGGAACTGGGCGGCGTCTCCAAGGCGACCGCGGGCGTGATCCTGCGCGAGCTGGTCACCCTGCAGGCCCAAGGCATGGATGCCTTCTTTGGGGAACCAGAATTTGATACCGTCGAGCTGCTTCGTCAGTCACCCGATGGACGCGGCGTCATCAGTGCCCTGGAGCTTCCCACGCTGATGCAGAAGCCGCTGCTGTTCTCCACGTTCATGATCTGGCTGTTGGCCGACCTCTTCTCCGAGTTGCCCGAGGTGGGCGACGCCGAAAAGCCCAAGCTGGTATTTTTCCTGGACGAGGCCCACCTGCTCTTTAACGGAGCCTCCAAGGCGTTCCTGACCTCGATCACCACCACCGTGCGTCTGATCCGTTCCAAGGGTGTTGGCGTCTTTTTCGTGACACAAACACCGAAGGATGTTCCGGCCGATGTGCTTGGTCAGTTGGCCAACCGCATTCAGCATGCGCTGCGCGCTTTCACCCCGGATGATGCCAAGGCCCTCAAGGCGACCATTTCCACGTTCCCGACCAGTCAGTACGACCTCGAACATGCGCTGACTCAGGCCGGCACCGGCGAAGCCGTGGTGACGGTGATGAATGAGAAGGGCGCACCAACACCGGTGGCCTGGACCCGGATGTGGAGCCCGGAATCGACCATGGGTCCCTCCAATGAAAAAATCATTTCGGAGATTGTCGCAGCATCCGCGCTGATGCAGGTCTACGGAACGAGCGTTGATCGCGAGTCGGCCTTTGAGAAGCTCTCCGGGGCTGGTGGGCCGACCGCGGGGACCGCAACGGTTTCAACCGGTGGTTCCGTGGCTGCGCGTGTGCCGGCGGCGGGTCAGACTCAGGCAGAGATTGATGCCGCGGCGCGCGCCATTGAGGAATCGATTTTGGGCAGGCCCTCCTCGATCCCCAATTCGGCGCCGGCACCGGGCGCCGATGACTACGCCATGCCCGAGGCGCCGGAGGCCACCAAGAGTGCTCCGAGACGTCAGACACGTCCACCGGCCGCACCCCAAAAAGCCGACAATCCCCTCATGGACATGGCCTTGCAGGCAGCCAATCTTTTTGGGCGAGAAATGCTTCGCGGCATGTTCGGCACCAAGAGGCGCCGTCGCTAAGCGGGCGTTTTGTGCGAACGATGTAGCTTTCCCGGTAGCCTAGGAATCAATGAGTAAACGTTTATCCCCCACTCGGGTCGCTGCCACATGGGCAGCGGCCCTTGTGGTGTTGGTCGTCATCGCCTTCGCTTCGGTGGTTCTGGTGAACCAGAAGGTCTTTGGACCCGCCCAAAAGGTACTGCAGCTTCAGGATCACTTGGTCAAGGGCGAGGGAGCCAAGGCGCTGGGTCTGCTTCATGCCACCGTCCCGAGCGGCAACGCGCTCTTGCTGGATGGTGCCGGGTTGAAGGCCGCCAGTGCGGACATCAAGGACTTCACCGTGGCTAAACCCGAGGATGAACCGGGCGACAACAACACGGTTAACATACTCGCCACCTACTCCATCCATGGTGTTGAGCAGCAGACCAAGTACCAGCTCAAGCGCACCGGCCGCAGCTGGTTGTTCTTTGATACCTGGGATTTTGTCCCCACCACGCTTCCCACCGTGGCCATCAGCGCGAACACCACCAACGAAGTGGTCGTGAATTCGCGGCCCGCCCCCCTGGTCAAGGGGCAGATGACGGTTCCGGTGTTTGTTCCAGCCGTCATTGACACCGGATTCACAACCACCAACTTCATGGCCGACTCCCGTGGCCTGGCCATCACCGACTTCAAGAAGAAGGGCACCGCGGTCAAGCTGCAGACGCAGCCAACCCAGGCGCTCAAGAAAGAGGTCAATAAGCAGATCGCCGCGTACCTCGACGGTTGTGCCAAGCATCAGGTGCTGATGCCTTCTGCGTGCCCCATGAGCTATTCGACTATTGCTCGGGTGCAATCCGACTCCATTCACTGGAGCATCGTGGACTATCCGGCCGCGGAGATCGTGTCCTTTGACGGTCGCTGGGTCATCCGTCCCCTGACCGTCAAGTCACGGCTGGAACTCACCGAGCAGAATCTGCGCACCGGGATCTACACCGAGCAGACCATTGAAGATAGCTTCGGATTCACCGCAAAGTTGGATGTTAGTACCACCGAAGTCAAGGTCACCCCGGTTTCCAGCGAATAAATCGCCCGCCGTGCCGGCCGGGTCGTGATTAGTGACCCAGCGCCGGCTTCAGCGTGATCGTCGCGGTCTGCGGTGCCTGCTCGATGCTTCTCTTCTTCGGGGTCTTGCGTCGTTTACGCAGCACCAAGATCACGGCGATCAGACCCGCAATCAGCGAGATGATGGCGCCTCCGGCAACCGACCAGCGGGCTCCGAACATGGTTCCAAGCCATCCCACCAGCGGAGCTCCGATCGGTGTTCCGCCCTGGATGACCATCATGTACAGGGCCATCACGCGGCCGCGGTATGCCGGTTCGACGGAGAGTTGAATCATGGTGTTGGAGCTGGTGAGGTAGGTCAGTGACGCCAATCCGACGGGCACCATCATGACCGCGTACCAGAAGAATGTTGGCATCAGGCTGGCCACCAGGGCAAGCACCCCGAAGCCGACGGCGCCGCCGAGCAGATAGCGCCACTGGGGACGGTTACGCCGTGCCGCGAGCAGTGCTCCACCGAGGGTACCGACGGCCATCACACTGCCAAGCAAACCAAATTCACCGGCCCCCACCTCAAAGACGTCGGTGGCCATCAATGCGTTGGTGAGCTGGAAGTTCAGCCCGAAGGTTGCCACCACAAAGGCCAGGGCAAAGATCAGCAGGAGATCCGGTCTGGTGCCCAGGTAGGCGATGCCCTCGCGAATCTGCCCCTTACTCCGCTTGACCAGGATGGTGGGTTGGAGTTCTTGGGTGCGCATCTTGAACAGGGAGAAGAGCACCGCGCCGAAGCTTGCGGCGTTGATCAGGAACGCGGGACCGGTACCAAACCAGGCGATTAGCAATCCGGCGACACCGGGGCCCGCCAGCCGGGCCATGTTAAATGATGCACTGTTCAGCGCCACGGCGTTGGCCAGGTGGGTAGAGGGAACCAGCTCGGAGACAAATGACTGACGTGCCGGAGCGTCAAAGGCACTGGCGATACCCAGCCCCAGGGCCAGCACATACACGTGCCACAGTTCCGCGGTTCCGGTGATCACCAGGACACCCAAGACGGTGGCGCAGATGCCCATGGCACTCTGGGTGATCAGCAGCAGTTTGCGGATGTTCATGCGGTCGGCCAGCACCCCGGCAAACGGGCCGAGGAAGAGGATCGGCAAAAATTGCAGGCCGGTGGTGATGCCGGCCGCGGTTCCGTCGTTATTGGTGAGAATGGTGAGTACCAGCCAGTCCTGGGCCACGCGCTGCATCCAGGTACCGATGTTTGAGACCAGGGCGCCGGCGGTCCAGAGCCGGTAGTTCGGGAATTTGAGGGCACTGAACATCTTGCTCATTTGGCGCTCATCCCCTGTAACAGCACCGCGGCGCGGGCCAGGGTGGCACGATCGGCCGCATCAAGTGCTTCAACCCGCTGTGCCATCCAGGCCGTCCGCTGGTTTCGTGCCGCGTTGAAGGCTGCGGCGCCAGCGGGGGTTAGTGCCACCAGCGCGCGTCGCGCGTCCTGTGCACTGACGGTGCGAGTGATCAAACCGGCTTCCAGCAAACCCTTGACGATTCGAGTCATGGACGGTGCGCTGACGCGTTCGATCGCGGCCAGCTCACCAATGGTGCGTTCCTCGCTGCGTAGTCCGGCGAGTACCGAGTATTGTCCGGGGCTCACGGCGTCGGAGCTGGATTCAATGCGCATCCGTCGTGCCGCCCGCATGACGGCGAGGCGTAATTCGGCGGCCAGATCGCCGGTGGTGTTTGCCTCGGGAGTATCCGATGCTGGGTCTTGGATGGGTTTTGGGGCAGGTGTCGTTTCGTTCACATGATCCGGGCGAGCCACGGATCCTCCTTCGTGTCGCCGATGTCTTTCACGGCTTTGGTTTTGACCTCGATAGTTACTTAGCAATGCTAACAATACGCTGAGCGGTAATTCTCTGCCATGAGCTGTCTCACGAAGTTGATCCCCACCACCGGTGACATCGCTTACGCAGGCAGGTTGCCCGGCCCACAATCGCGTACAAAAAAGCAAGGCAAATCCCCCACCGGGGAGTTACCTTGCCTTTTGTACTGCTAAGTGGTGCCTAGTTATCCAGACCGCGCAAATCCAGAATCAGCTCGGATTCACCCTCGGCATCTAAGATCACCGGGATGCCCCAGTCCTGCTGGTACAGGTGGCAGGCTGCATGCATCGGGATCTCGCCACCCGGCTCACCATCGCAGGAGGCGGCGCGGGCGGTAATGTGCAGGACGCCCTCGCTGACATCCGGGTTTAGTTCCAAGGTGCGGGTCAGGCCCGGGGAGGTGCCAAAGCCGGAGAGCAGCAAATTCTCCGGTGAGGAGGAGATTTTCAACTGGGTCGGATCTCCCCAACGATCATCTAGCTTCTGGCCCTTGGGGGCGGAGAAACGCACGGTGAGCGCATGAGCTCCCGCGGTGACCTTGGTCTTGGGACGCTGGGTCTGGCTCGCTCCCTCGTCAACCACCAGGGCCTCGGCCGGAAGCGGCAGACGGACCAGCTGGTGGTTGTTGGTCTCCACGACCAGCAATACCGGCTCCCCGTCCACCGAATCATCAAGCTGCACATCGGCCGGCTCATTCAGACCGCGCGCCAGCGTGCTGACGGTTGCGGTCGCAGGGTCATAACGACGCACGGCGCCGTTGTAGGTATCGGCGATGGCCACCGAGCCATCGGGCAGCACGGTGACACCCAGCGGGTGCTGCAGGCGAGCCTCGGCGGCGGCACCATCGCGGAAGCCAAAATCGAAGAGTCCGGCACCGATGGCCGTCTCTACCGCCGCCACCGTTCCTTCCTCGTTGAGGACCAGACGGCGCAGCGCGGAGGTCTCCGAGTCGGCAACCCAGATATTCCCCTCCTTGTCACTGGCCAGACCGGAGGACTGCGCAAACCAGCTCTCCCCCGGTGCTCCGTCGGCAAGACCCTCAAGGCCGGTACCGGCGAAGACCGATAGAACCGCGGTGACCGGGTTGAAGGAGAAGATCTGGTGGGTGCCGGCCATCGCGATGATGACGGCCTGGGCCTTCTGACTCCACAAAACATCCCACGGGGAAGACAACGAGGTCTCCAGCGGAGCACTGCCCAGATCGCTGATCCAGACCTCTGCATCGTTTTCGTCAACCGCCGCACGGGCCTGATCAACGTCGAGCAGGCGCTGGATACCGTTGCCGGCTAGGGTCCCCACCGCTCCGGTTTCTAGGTTGAGCGACCGCAGACGGTGGTTCACCGTATCGGCGATGACCGCGTGGTAGCCCAGCTGTGTGGCCACATCGGCCGGCAGCAGGGTCAGGCCCTGTGGCTCATTAAACTGAGCGGTGTCGGCGTCGCCATCGGCATAGCCCTTGATGCCGGAGCCGAAGCTGCGCACCACGGTGCCCAGATCCTGGCTGAGCTCCACGATGCGGTGGTGCCCCGAATCGCCGACCAGGAAGTTTCCGTTCTCCAACGCCACGGCCTTGCCCGGGAAACGCAGGTTACCCTCGCGCGCCGGCGGCGCCACATACGGGCCGGTGCCGCGGTGCAAGGTGCCCTTGGCATCGTGCTCGGTTATCAATTCTTCCACCAGGGATTCCAGACCGCTGGCGTGGCCCTCCCCGGAGAGGTGAGCGACGATGTAGCCCTCGGGATCAACAACCACCAGGGTCGGCCAGGCACGAGCGCCATAGGCCTGCCAGGTCACGAGCTCGGGATCATCAAGCACCGGGTGCGCAATCTCGTAGCGTTCCACCGCGGCGGCCAGCGCGACGGGGTCTGCCTCGTACTCAAACTTTGGGGAGTGCACACCGACGGTCACCACCACGTCGGAGTACTTGGCCTCCAGCGGGCGCAGCTCGTCCAGGACGTGCAGGCAGTTGATGCAGCAGAAGGTCCAGAAGTCCAGGATCGTGATCTTGCCACGGAAGTCCTGCAACGAAAGTTGTTTCCCGCCGGTGTTCAGCCAATTGCGGCCCACTAATTCCGAGGCACGGACCTTATAGGAGGTGCGCACGGATTCGGTTCCGGTACTGGGGGTCACTGTCATGGGGGTACTCCTAGAGCTTGTCGGCTGACACGATGCTGTACTGCAATTATCCCGTGAGTGGTCTGCGGGAGGGGAGAACATGACGCGATGTAACGAATCCTTAAATCACCGCACGTAGTGGCCGATGACCGCGGAACTAAAACACCGAGCTAGTTGACCTGGGCCAGCGCCGCATTCAGGATCTGGGCCGCCAATTCGCTAAATTCGGTAGCTTCCAGACCATCTTGGGCGATGAAGGACACCATGGCCACATAATCTCCCTTGGCTTTGATCAACACCAAAGCCTGCTGGCGCATTCCCTGCCCCGTGTTTCCGCGCTCCCACAGGATCGCCGAATCGGCTTGCCCGGCGGAAACCTGCGGCTTTTTCGCGATGAACGGGCCGGTCTCGGTGCCCTGATTCATATTGGCGGCTCGACACTCGGAGAGTACCGCCAGGGCCGTGGCGTAATGCTCATCAAGAACCGAGCGGTCCGAGATTTTGGCGACCTCCACGGATCCGGTGGCCGAAACGGTGGTGTTGAGGAAATCGCTGCGAGCACCCTCGTCGCCCATCTGCACCGGTGACCAGTTCAGCGACTCGATGACCTCGCCACATTGTGTGGGAAGCACCGCCACACCGCCGAGAGTGTCTTGCGGTGCCTTGCGCAGCGCCTCCAACTCGTCCCCGGTAATCACTCGGGCCTGATCAAAGCCCAGCAGCGCGGCCATGGAGATACCCGAGGCCACCGCCAGCTCGGCGGTGGACATGTTTGCCGCCGTGCTGGCGGCAGCCGGAGTGCTGGCCGAAGCGTTGGCGACGGCCGGTGCGCTGGCCGGGGCATCGGTGTTCACCGGGGCGTGTCCCTTGGGCAGCTCGAGGCTTGAGTCCCCAGAAGAACAGGCGGAGAGCGCGAGCAGCAGTGCCGCGCCCAGCGAGATGGTGCGCAAAGCGCCGATTTTAGTCCTAGCGGCCACGTTGCTGCAGCTCCTGATCCTGTTGCTTGAGTTTGGCAAACATATCGTTGTAGGCGTGTAGCTCCGCGTCATTGTCGCGGTCGGCCTGCCGGTCCTTGCGTTTGGTTTCCTTGGTGTCGTCGCGGTTCCACGACACCATCACGCCCAGGGCCAGCAGCAGCGTCGGGATTTCACCAATCCCCCACATGGCCCCGGCGCCCAGGCGTTGGTCCGCCAGTGCGTCCACGCCCCAGGTCCGTCCCATATTGCCAAACCAGTCGGCCTGCATCAGAGAGGTGGAGCTCATGATGGAGACACCATAGAAGGCATGGAAGCTCATGGTGGCCAGCAGGATCACCAGGCGCAGTGGGTAAGGGGCCCGGCGGGGCACCGGGTCGGTGCCGATCATCGAGAGCGCAAAGAGGTAACCGGTGATCAGGAAGTGCACGTTCATCAGTTCGTGGCCCACGTGGTTGCGCAGGGCGAAGCCGAAGATGTCGGTTCCGTAGAAAATGATGATGGATCCGGCGAAGTTGGCGGCGGCGAAGATCGGATTGGTGATCAGCGCCGAGTACTTGGAGTGCACCAACACCAGGATCCACTCGCGCGGTCCCCGGGTCCCATCGGTGCGTGAGCTCAGCGCCTTGAGCATCAGGGTCACGGGCGAGCCGATGACCATCAGCAGCGGCGCCACCATGGTCATGGCCATGTGGTCAACCATGTGCACCGAGAAGAGGATCTTGCCGTAGACGGCCAGGGCTCCGGAGGTGAAGTAGAAGAGGCAGCCAAGACCCAGAAGCCAGGAAATGGTCAGCAGGATCGACCATTTGTCCCCGCGACGGCGCACCGTCACCACGGCCCAGAGATACACGACGGCCAGGAAGAGGGCAATGGCGATCCACAGCCAGTCCATCCGCCAGACCTGGGTCCAGCTGTCCGTGGTGAGTTCCGGCGGCAGCTCGTAGCCGGTGAGCAGTCGGGCCGGTGTGGGAAGGACCGGTGCGGTATCCGGGGTGGGAGGCGCGGTGCGGGCCAGCACGGTGGCCAGCGACATGGCGATGGCCATGATGATCGTTTCGGCGCCCACGACCAACCAGGCGGCGCGGGTCGCTGCGATTTTCCCCGCCTCGAGGGCGGGGATGACGCGGCGGCGGTGGGCCAGGCCCAGCGCGCCAAGGGCCAGTGTTGCTACGGCTTTGGCGATGACGAGCAGGCCATAGGGGGTGAGCCATTGGTCCCACCCGGTGATGCGAATGGTGGCGTTCACCACGCCGGAGCCGGCGACCAGCACGATGGCGATGGTGGCCAGCGCGGAGAAGCGGCGCAGCACCGTGCCGGCCAGGATGGGGCGGGGGCCGGAGAAACGGCCGGGACTCTTGCCCACCAGCAGCGGTGCCAGCGCGGCGAGCACCACGATGCCACCGAACCAGAGGCATACCCCGGCCAGGTGCAGCATGATCGAGTTGACGGCGCCCCAGTGGTCATCTCCGCCGGCGGCATGGCCGATCAAGGACAGCGGCAGAATTCCTGCCAGCGAGAAGGCCGCCGTGGCACCGACCCAGGCCGGGGAGCGGACACCGAAGGCCAGTGAGGAGGTAATCGCAGCGATCACGATCATCCAGGCCCAGGCCCGTCCGACGGAAATGTTCAGGACGTAATCCAGCATCGCGGAGGTATAGCTGGGGTCTGCGCTCATGGGCTTACCCACGAGGTCCCAGAAGTTGAACACCAGTACCGCTGCGGCCGAGACGGTCCAGACCATTCCGGCGGCCGCGGCAAGGTTCATCACGCGGGCGAAGGCCGGATGGGTTTGACCACCGTCGGTGCTGCTCTCGCCGGGCACCGGGCGTTTGGGTTTGGTCGAACGCGGCAGGATGCAGGCCGCGAAGACCAGCGAGGCGATGGTGATGGCCATGCTTGAGTGATGAATGGCCTTGGCCGCGGGCAATGCCCAACGGATCAGCGGACCGGGATCCCCCAGCTCGCTAGCCTGTGCCGTGCCGGCAAAGTAGCTGGCGGTGATGAGCACCAGGATGCCCACCACCAGTGCCGGTAGGGTCAGCAGGGGCCACAAACGCCCCGTTGAGGCGTCGGCCTTAGTGTTCAGTGACGTGTTCACGTTGTCCTTTCAACTTCCTGCCCGACCATTCTCCCACCGTTCAACCGGGGAGCGGGCCAAAGTGGCAGGTGCCACGTTGGCCCGGGAAGCAGCACGTACGGCTTTTCCCGGGTGCACCAACGGTGGCGGCCCCGGGTGTTGCTGCTTACTTGTTTTGGCCGCGGACCTTGAGCAGCACCAGCAGCACCATCCCGATGACGGCAACGCCGGCGATCGTCCAGATCAGACCCGCCGGCATACCCGCGAAGGGCTCAGTAGCGGCGGAGTCTTCGGTGGCTTCCGGGGCTGGTGCTGCGGGGGCCTGCTCGGCCGCCGGTGCCGAAGCGGTGGCTGGTGCGGAGCTGGCCGCCGCAGCGGGGTCCTTGACCTCGAAGGCGATCTCCTTGTTGATCGGGTGACCATCGGAGGAAACCACACGAGCGTCGAGCACGTAGCTGCCATTAATCAACGTCGTGGTGGGAGTGACAGTGACCTCGCGCCCCGCGACGGCAAAGGTCGAGTCAAAGCTTTTTCCCGCGTCATCGGTCAATTCCAGAATCGTGCCGATCTTCTTGATGTCTCCACTGAAGGTGAGCACCAGCGACTTCGGAGCGGCCTTCAGCACGTCTCCCGAGGCCGGTGTGGAGGATATCAATTCGTCGTGGGCTTGGGCGCTGGAAACGCCGAATACCGTCATCAGGCACAGCAAGGCCGCTGCGAAGAGCAGGCCGAGGCGGGTGAGGGTGCGTGGGGTGTGGATTACATGAGTCATGGCTTGAGTGGTCCTTTGCACCGCGGGAGCATCGTGCCGCGGACGGTTGGGAGTGCTTTTACAAGATGGCGAAAGCAGGACCCCGTGGCGGACCACGGCGATAAAGACTGGGACGCAGCACGTCGCGCAGGACCAATGACGGGCGGTAGCTGCCCAGCAGCGGCTGGCTGCCGCGTGGTAGCTGCGTGGTGCGGGCAAAGAGGATCAGGCACGGCACCCAAAGGAGAATGGCTTCCGCGAATGCGCGGGCGGCGATCTCACCGCGGCGTATGGCCAGCACCGTCAGGGCGCCGGCAAGGAGGTGGGCCAACGGCATCAGCAGCCCGGTGGTGGGTTCAACGGAGGCGGCAACGGTAACGGAGTTGTTGATGCTCAGGTGTGTGAGTTGCTGCCCATGCCCGGCATGCTCCGTGGTGGCATTCAGTGTTCCGAACACCTGGTGTTGGTGGCCGAACAATAAGAAGGCTCCGTGGTAGATGCCCTGGCTCAAAACCACCGCGCAGGTGGTGCGGAGCAGCGAAATCTTATGGGAGGCCACCGCCGTGCAGATCGCTGCGCTGATGCAGAACAGCAGGCCAAGAATCGCCAGGGGTGGTCTGGCACCGTCTACGAGGGTGTGGGATGCAGCGGCAAGGCTTGTGCAAACGAACGCACCAATCCAGCCACGCATGATGCGCAGGCCGTGATCGTTCATGCCGCATTCCTCCACCCGCTGCTAGGACTGGTATTGCCGATCGGTTCCAGCAAATTAGTCTACTAGATTCTACGATTCGTAGAATGATCGTGCGGGTGACAGCTCGTTAACGCGGAAACCGCCCCCTGCCACCCGGTCATAGGACCAGTGCAGGGAGCGGTTTCGAAGCTGTTGCGACGAGCGCAGACTACTTACCGGAAACGGCAGCCTTCAGCTTGGAGCCAGCGGTCAACTTGACCGAGTGGCCAGCCGGAATCTGAATGGCTTCGCCGGTCTGCGGGTTACGGCCGGTGCGAGCTGCACGGTCGGTGCGCTCAACTGCGAGCCATCCCGGGATCGAAACCTTTTCGCCCTTGGAAATCTGGGAAACGAAGACGTCGAACACTGCGTCCAAAACGCCGTTGACGGCTACCTGGGAGTTGCCGGTCTTCTCGGCGACAGCTGCAACAAGTTCACTACGGTTCATAGCCAAAGTATGTCCTCCTGGACTTAATCTTCCCGCCCTTTTACGGGGCGGGCCGCCTCGCGTTCGCGGGGACTTCTGTGTGAGAACTTACCAAATGATCCTGCGCGAAACGCCCGAATTGGGCCGAATTCCGGGGTTTTTTTTGAAGTTTTGCTGCTTTTTCGCTCTTAGCAGTATTTTTTGAGGCCAAAGAGAGACGAACGGCACTTCGCGGCGGCGTGACTCGACGATTCGGCTTGGGGTCTTTTTCTGCCAAATACTGCGCTCCCCCGTGCTCAATGTTGGCGCCTGGAATGTCCGGTCAGACTCCTGGCCGAAGGGGAAAATTAGCCAAACAGGCGGATGCCGGTGGCCGTTTCGGCCGCCTTCCAAATCAGTTCCGCCTTGGCGCGATCGGTGGTGATCGAGGCAGGTCGAGTTCTAGCGGGGCCTCCACGTACCAAGCCCCTCGGCCCATAAAATGCCGGCCCACTATCGTTGAAAGCCTGCGCGTCCAACGCCGCGCGCACCACGGGCCAGGCGCCATGATTTTTTCCTTGAGTGAACGCACCTTGGGTCAAGGCCAGGGCACGTTTCCCGATACGTGGTTCATTAATACCCTCGATCACCTGAGTGCGACCGGAAATAGAGTATCCGGGGTGTGCCACCAGCGAGCGGATCCTGCTTTTATCCAGCTGTAAACGCCGGTCAAGTTCGAAGCCGAAGGATTGAGTCATCACCTTGGATTGGGCATAGGCCCGCCATGCTGAATAGTTGCGGTCCAGTTGGGCATCCTCCAGCCGTGGGCGGCCAACCAACAGGGTAGCAAGTGATCCGAGCATCACCACACGGGCGGCGGCAGCTCGCTCCAGTGCGGGAAGCAACCCGCTGATCAACGCGAAGTGACCGAAGTAGTTCGTGGCGGACACCAGTTCCAAGCCATCGACGCTGAGCTGGCGCGTGCGTGGCGCGTGCACCATCCCGGCATTGGCAATCAGAACGTCCAGGCGCTCACGAGTTCCCAGTTCTTCCACGGCGTCGGCTACCGAGGCCAGGCTGGAAACATCCAGTCTCACGTGTCGGAGGGTGGCTTTCGGTACTCTCGCCAAGATCGCGCTGGCCGCGGCTTGTGCCTTCGCCTCGTTGCGACAGGCCATAATGACCTCGGCTCCGCGCTGCGCCAGCTGGAGACTGGTCCAGAATCCGATGCCTGCATTCGCTCCGGTGACCAGTATTCGCAAGCCCGTGGCATCACCCGGAGCCCGGTACGGTGCATCGTGCTCGACGGGTGCCCTGCGGAGTGTCTGTGTGCTGAAAGGCTTGCTCATGATGTCTAAAACTACCGTCTATGCTCCGATTCGGCGCGTGCTGGCAGCTGCTCTGCGTCGTGGCGGGGCTACTCGCCGCAATGATCATCGGGGATGATCGCCCGCCCGAGCATCCGGCCCGTTGCCTTGATTGCCCAGGGGTCCACACCTCGTTAAGCTGAAGGTTATTGGCCTAGCGAAAGGTGTGAAGGGCACATGTCGAGAGAAAATCTTGAAGAAAACAGTGAAGCAGCCCTGCGTTCGGCCCGCTATCGGTTAGCCCGCGACTCGGAGGCAGAACCGGTTCCCGTTGACGAATACGCTCAACAGACTGGCAGGAGCTTCGGCTCCGATCAAGCTCCCCCACAGGCTCCTCGGTTTAATGCCGATGATGAGGTCTGGGAGGTCGCCAACAGCGCCCTCGATGCTGCCTTTGCCCGCGGGGATTTTGATAATCTCGCCTACGCTGGCAAACCCATTCCCGGTTTGGGAACCACCAACGATCCCGATTGGTGGGTGAAGGGGCTCATGGAACGGGAGAACGTCAGCGGCCTCGGTCCCCCGGCGTTGATGCTGCGCAAGGAAGATGCAGAGTTGGAAGCTACCTTGGACCAGCTGCCGAACAAGACAGCCGTCCGTGAGGCGCTTGCTGACTTTAATTCCCGCATCATTGAGGCACGCCGGCAATTGCTGGGCGGGCCTCCGGTGGTGACCGCACTCCGGGATATCGATGCGGAGCTGAACGCTTGGGAGAAACGACGATCCGCCAGCCATGCGGCGCCCGTCACCGAAAGAATCGACTCGGTAGCTACAGGTCGTGGCGGATGGTTGCGTCGGCTTTTTACCTCACACCCCGAACACTGATTTCGGATTCGACAAATTTACTGGCCGTTAAACGGCCGAAGGCCCCAACCACGAATGGTTGAGGCCTTCGACATCTTCTGGAATTTACCAGGAAGACTTGGTGATGCCCGGAAGCTCGCCACGGTGTGCCATGTCGCGGAAGCGAACACGGGAGATACCGAACTTCTGGAGGGTACCGCGGGGACGGCCGTCAATGGCGTCGCGGTTACGAACACGTACCGGCGATGCATTGCGGGGCAGCTTCTGCAGACCCAAGCGGGCCTCTTCGCGTGCCTCGTCGGTTGCGTTCGGGTCAACAAGGGTCTTCTTGAGGGTTGCACGCTTTTCGGCGTAGCGCTCAACGATGACCTTACGCTGGTCGTTCTTAGCGATCATAGACTTCTTGGCCATGTTTAGCGCTCCTCTCGGAATTCGACGTGCTTGCGGACTACCGGGTCGTACTTCTTCAGTACGAGACGGTCCGGGTCATTGCGGCGGTTCTTGCGAGTCACGTAAGTGAACCCGGTACCGGCGGTCGACTTGAGCTTGATGATGGGACGTACGTCCTTATCCTTAGCCACTAGATCTTCACACCCTTTGCAATGAGTCCGGTTACAACGGCGTCGATGCCACGAACGTCAATGAGCTTGATGCCCTTTGCCGACAGGGTCAACGTAACGTTGCGGCGCAGGGACGGAACCCAGTAGCGCTTCTTCTGGATATTCGGGTCGAACCGACGCTTGTTGCGGCGGTGCGAGTGGGAGATGCTGTGTCCGAAGTTCGGAACTGCACCAGTCACCTGGCATACTGCTGCCATGATCACTCCTCAGTTGTAGTAAATATTGGCGGTACTCGTTTTACAGATACAGCGGAAACTGCTGCCTCTGAATCTGCGTATAAGAGTCCCGCCACCAGTTGTGACACCGTTATTACTGCAGAAGGTAACCAGGCTGGGTGAGAACCAACCGAAGAGCCTTTTTTAGCGTGAAAGACGGTGAACCTCATGGTCAATGAGTACTTTTCCCTACTCGGCGACCATGATATTCGGTTTTACGGGTAACCGCACACACCCGATTGGGCATGCACGACTTAACGCCTAATCATTCTAGGCGATTAACACATCCGGGGCCAAATCGACAACCTGTCTTTTTGGCTTCCCGGCATGCGATCTGTCTCACGCCAGCTTTTGGCTAACGCAGGATCCAGTGTTCGGGCTCCAATTGGACAACGACCTTTCGGCCGATACGTGCCAGTTCGGCAACATCGTGTTCATCCAGGCCCTGGAAGATCAGTCGACGTACCGAAGCCACGTGCTCGGGCGCCAGTGATACCAAGGTGTCCCACCCCTGCCCGGTGAGTTGGGCGATGGTGACCCGGGCATCCTGTTCGGATCGGCTGCGTTCCACCCAGCCGCGAGACTCCAACTTTTTGACAACGTGTGAGAGACGCGAGAGTGAGGCGCTGGTACGCGAGGCCAACTCGCTCATGGGCAACACGCGGTCCGGCGCCTCGGACAACATCGCCAGGACGTTGTAGTCGAAGAGGGTGATCTTCGACTGGACCTGTAACTCGCTGTCGAGTGCTGCGGGCAACAATGTCGCCACCGAGACGAGGGCCAGCCACGCCTCTCTTTCCACGGGAGACAGCCACTTTTGTTCACTCATGCCAACTATCTTTGCATAGCAGCCGCCGGCATATGATCATGGAGCCTCCTCACCCCAGCGCTCACTTCCCGAATGTGCCGCACTCGACACTTCCTCCGTCTACCGTGCGGCGAGCACCTTGCGACGGCGGTAGGCGATGACCTGTGAGGTGATGACGACCGCTAGGGCCAGCAGGAACATTGCCGATCCAATGACGTTGGCCTGGGCTGGAATGCCGCGGGTGGCCGAGACGTAAATGAACTTGGGGAAGGTGGAGAAGTTTCCCGAGTTGAAGTTGGTGATGATGAAGTCGTCAAAACTCATCGCAAAGGAGAGCAAGGCCGCTGCCACAACACCCGGGAGCAGCAGCGGGAAGGTCACCTTCCAGAACGTCGCCAAGGGGCTGGCATAAAGATCAGATGCCGCCTCCTCAAGTCGTGGATCCAAGGACGAGACGCGGGCCCTGACGGTGACCACCACAAATGACATACAGAAGATGACGTGAGAAATCACGATGGTGGTGAATCCCAGTTCCCACCCGAGGTTCAGGAATTGGGCCAGCAGTGAAGCGCCCAGGACCACTTCGGGGGTTGCCAGCGGAAGAATGATCAAGAGATCGGCGGTGTTGCGGAACTTGAACTTGTAACGCACCAACCCCAAGGCAATGCAGGTACCCAACACCGTGGCGATCACCGTGGCCACCACACCGACCTGCAGTGAGTTGACCAGCGATTCACACACGTTGGGTGCTCCGCAGGGGTTTTGCCAGTTATTGAGGGTGAAGCCCCGCCATTCCAGGTTGGTCCGCCCCGCGTCATTAAAGGAGAAGACAAAGATATAGGCGATCGGCACCAACAGGTACACAAAGGCCAGACCTCCGGCGACCGGAATCAACCAACGTCCAATTACGCGTTTCATGCCAAACCTCCCTAGAACAGTTCCTTGGTGCCAAAGCGTTTGATGTAGATCAGGACCAAGGCAAGGATCAAGATCATCAGGATGAAGCTCAAGGCCGAGGCACCGGGGTAATCGACGATCTTGAAGAAGCGAGAATCAATGACCTGCCCGATCATCGCGGTGTCCCTGTTATTGCCCAACAACGCCGCATTTACGTAGTCGCCCGCGGCCGGGATGAAGGTCAGCAGGGTGCCGGCGAAGATGCCGGGCGCCGAGAGCGGCAGCGTCACCTTGAAAAAGGTCGTCAGTGGGCTGGCATACAAGTCTCCCGAGGCTTCCAAAAGGTTGGTGTCCAGTCGGTCAAGGTTCGCGTAAATCGGCAGGGTCATGAACGGTAGGAAGTTATAGGTCAAGCCGCAAACCACGGCAAAGGCCGTGGCGGTGAGGTGTCCGTCGGCGGGCAGAATGGCAATGGCCCGCAGAACGGTGACCACCGGACCCTCATCCGAAAGGATCTGTTTCCAGGCCTGGGTGCGCAAGATGAAACTGGAGAAGAAGGGTGCAATGAGTAGCACCAACAGGATGCCTTGCAATAGCTGACGACCGCGCAGCCGTACCGCCACTAGGTAGGCCATGGGGAATCCGATGACCAGCGCCGCGGCGGTGGCGATCAGCGCAAAGATGAAGGAGCGCAGGAAGACATCCCAATAGGCGCTGACGACTGTGACATAGTTGCCGAATTCTAGGGCGGGGACAAACTCGCCGATTTCGCCGCCCGGCGGCTTGGCGTTGAGCGACATGCTCAGCAGCACCAGAACCGGGGCGGCAAAGAAGAGGGCAAGCACGATCATCCCCGGCAGGATGAGGTAGAGCCCCATTCTGCCCTTACGACGTTCCGCTGAGATTTCCTCGGTGCTGCGTGGGTCTTCGAGCTTTTGCTTTTTCTTGTCGCCACGACGCGTGGCGGTGGCGGTCATAGCGCATCCTTCCCTTCGGTGGCCTTTTCATTCCCATCAAGGCCGAAAGAGAATTCCGGCTCCCACGTCATGCGCACCGTTTCGCCGCGTTGCGCAGGAGCCTGGCCCATGTTCTGCGAGAAGGTTGCTAGGGTTCCGATCCCGGGGACATCAACAAGGTATTCGGTGCTGACCCCGGTAAAGGATGCGTCAAGGACGGTTCCGGTCAGCATGTTGGCGCTGGGCGAATACTCGGCCTCTAGGGTCATGACCCGCATCTTTTCGGGGCGGACCCCCACCACCGCAGCACCGTTGTGGGCCACTGCCCGATTTTTGGGCATGACGAGTCGGTGGCCCGAAGCGTCCACCGCCACGGCGTCACCCAGATCTTCAAGTACCGTCCCGTACATCAGGTTGGACTTGCCAAGGAAGTTGGCAACAAAGGCGGTCTTGGGCAATTCGTAGAGGTCGCGCGGGGCCCCCATCTGCTCGATTTTGCCCTTATTCATTACCGCGACGGTGTCGGCCATGGTCATGGCTTCTTCCTGGTCGTGGGTGACGTGGATAAAGGTCAACCCCACTTCTGTCTGGATCGATTTGAGCTCGACCTGCATTTGCCTGCGCAGCTTCATATCCAAAGCCCCGAGCGGTTCATCAAGCAGAAGCACCGCCGGACGGTTAACCAGGGCCCGTGCCAGTGCCACGCGCTGCTGCTGTCCGCCGGAGAGTTGGGTGGGTTTTCGGGACGCCATATGTTCAAGTTCCACCATGGCCAGGGCTGCCTTGGCGCGTTGCAGGGTGTCCTTAACTCGCTTGCGCTTGAGACCGAAGGCTACGTTATCCAACACGCTCATGTGTGGGAACAGTGCGTAGGACTGGAAGACGGTATTTACCTGCCGTTGGAAGGAGGGCAGCTTCGTGACGTCGTGCCCACCGATACTGATACTGCCGCTGGTGGGTTGTTCCAGCCCGGCGATCATGCGCAAGGTGGTGGTCTTGCCGCAGCCCGATGGTCCCAGCAGAGCGAAGAAGGTACCGCTGGGTACCGTGAGGGTCAGATCATCCACGGCGGTGAAATCCACAAATCGTTTCGAAATGTTCTGTAGGTGTAGATCTGCGCCCGAGGACGTGGTCGTGCCAGGCTCACTCTTGCTAGTGGTCACGGTGGTCATAATCAGGCGCCAATCATTGGTTGGAACATGTTCTGGAATTGATTTTTGACTTCAAGACTCATCTCAGGCATCTCTCACGCATCAGGCACTGGTAGATCGGTTCGATCGGGGTCATGTAGTCCTGACCGATCCCCCGGCCCGCTGGAACCGGACTTTCTGCGGTGGCTGGCTCTGCTGCAGCTTCCGTTCAGCCGATGCTGGCTCGACTCTTCCACGCGCTTGAACCACACCCGCAAGGGCCACTCCACCCGATCCGGTAACGACTGCGCGACGGGATCTCCGGACGCTCTTGCTCCCCCCAAGGACGAGCCGGAGCGCCGGTTTTTGGTGAGTGGCCCGCAACATTAGGCGCCGATCGCGGTCTGGAACTGGGAACCGTAGTTTGTTTCTTCCTCGGCGCTCAATGATCTAAAGACGTGGGCGTTGGCCAGATCTTCGTCGGAGGGGAAGATCAGCGGATTGTCCGTCAGCGACGGATCAATCTTTTCCATGGCTTCCTTTGCGCCAGCCACGGGCGAAATGAAGTTGACGTAGGCTGCTACCTGGGCCGCGATCTCCGGGTCATAGTAGAAGTCCATGAGTTTCTCGGCGTTGGTCTTGTGTGGCGAAGCCACCGGGACCATCATGTTGTCGCTCCACAAGGTGCAACCGGCCTCCGGGATAACAAACTCCCATTGGTCGTTGTTCTCGAAGTTCATTTGGGTCAAATCCCCACTCCACACGATGCCGGCGATGGCGTCCCCGGAAATGAAGTCCTCCTTATAGGAGTTGCCCTTCACCTGACGAATTTGACCGTTGTCGATCTGTGCCTTGAGGGTGTCTGTGGCCTTGGCGAATTCGGTGTCGCCCCACGTTCCGGCGATGTCCACACCATCTTGAAGCATGAGCAGGCCGATGGTGTCCCGCATTTCGTCCAAGACCGTGATTCGCCCCTTAAGCTCAGGGGCCCACAGGTCGGCCACGCTACGCAGTCCCTTCGGGAACTTCGCCTTATTCCACGCAATGCCCGCGTAGCCACTTTGCCAGGTCAACGAGTTTTTGCGTCCCGGATCAAAGTCAACGTTTTGGAGCGTGGGCAGCAGGTTTTTGAAGTTGGGAATGTTTGCATGGTTCAGTTCTTGGGTGAATCCCTGGCGAATAACGCGGTCGGTCATCCAGTCGGTGAGGACGATGATGTCTTGTCCGATGTCTTGGCCGGCCGACAGCTGAGCCTGAACCTTCCCGTAGTAGGTGTCGTTACCGTCGATGTCCTCCGAGTAGCTCACGTCGATCCCCGTGAGCTTGGTGAATTCCTGGAGCGAGGGGTACTTCTTGGTCTTCTCGTCGTAGTCCAGATACAACGTCCAGTTGGCGAAGGCGAGTTTCTTCTCGCTCTCGGACAGGTCGGTGACCGCTACCTTCGCAGATTCAGAACTTGCTGACTTACCGCCGGTACCGCAGGCGGCCAAGAACGCTGCTAGCCCCAAGCCTCCGGCACCCGCGAGCATCTTGCGACGGGAGAGTTGCATGCGTTGCATCTGACCAATCAGTGCTCGAACGGCTGGATCCCGAGGCATTTCACGCTGATTCTGCTCTGACATTTTGAAGCTCCCCTTCAGCTGGCCCTGCATCTTCTGGTGGGTAACGCTGGATCAGCGTGACACCAGTCACCGCGTCTCTTGAAAAGGATCATGTCAGGAATACCGTGCCCTGACAATAGTTTTCGTTGATTAACATTTCTGAAACAAATGAAACCCGTTGCGAAAAGACTCTTCCACAACTGATTCCTTCGGGCTATGCTCTTTTTCAGCGGCATGGTGGTGCCACACCGCTGAGTAAGGCCACCCATTCGTTCGATCAGGAGGTCGATAGGACGTGACCCAATCCGCGCCCCACAGCTCTTCCAATGGCTTTGTCATGGATGAAACGTCAAAAGCAATCATTGAGCAATTACAACAAGACGGGCGCCGCTCTTACGCAGCCATCGGCAAGGCCGTGGGTCTGAGCGAAGCCGCCGTGCGGCAACGGGTCCAAAAACTCGTCGACAGTAAGGTCATGCAAATTGTCGCGGTCACCGATCCGCTGCAGCTTGGCTTTAAACGACAGGCCCTACTGGGCATTAAATCCACCGGCGACATCATTGCCACAGCCGATCGGATCTCTGCCCTACCCGAGGTCGACTACTGCGTTGTGGTGGCCGGCCCATCGGACATCATTGCGGAAGTTATCTGCGCCAATGATGAGGACCTCCTTCGTATCATCACCGAAATTCGATCCGTGGAAGGGGTACGTGAAACCGAAACGTTCATGTATCTCTCGCTACGTAAACAGGAATACAACTGGGGTACACGATGAGCATTTCCAGCAAATCAGCAACCAGCACCACTCCTTTGGGCACCGATCGTCAGGACGCGGCCCGGGATCACCTGTGGATGCACATGGCCCGCCATTCTCCTTCGCAGGGTGGTGCCCACATCCCGATCATCACCCGAGGTGAGGGTCATATGCTCTACGACGATGCCGGCAAGAGCTACATCGATGGCCTGGCAGGCCTCTTTGTGGTTAACGCCGGTCACGGCCGAGTGGAGCTGGCCGAGGCCGCAGCCAAGCAGGCCCAGAAACTTTCCTTCATGCCGCTGTGGTCCTACGCCCATGAACCGGCCATTGATCTGGCCGAGCGACTGGCCAACTACGCTCCGGGCGATTTGAACCGCGTCTTCTTCACCACCGGCGGCGGTGAGGCGGTTGAATCGGCCTTCAAGTTGGCCAAGCAGTACTTCAAGTTGAAGGGAAAGCCCGGTAAACACAAGGTCATTTCCCGGGCGCTGGCCTATCACGGCACGCCGCAGGGCGCCCTAGCGATCACCTCGCTGCCGGATATGAAGACTCCGTTCGAGCCATTGGTCCCCGGAACTTTCCGAGTACCAAACACCAACTTCTACCGTGCCCCGGAGCAATTTGCCGATAATGAGAAGGACTTCGGTCTCTGGGCCGCGGAGCGTATCCGTGAGGCCATCGAATTTGAGGGTGCAGATTCCGTGGCGGCGGTCTTCCTAGAACCAGTCCAGAACTCCGGCGGATGTTTCCCACCTCCCCCGGGCTACTTCCAACGCGTGCGCGAGATCTGCGACGAGAACGACGTACTGCTGGTCTCGGACGAAGTCATCTGCGCCTTTGGGCGCATTGGCTCGATGTTCGCGTGTGATGACTTCGGCTACGTTCCCGACATCATCACCTGCGCTAAGGGCCTGACCAGTGGATACTCACCACTTGGCGCCATGATCGCTTCGGAAAAACTCTTCGAGCCGTTTAAGCACGGGGACACCACCTTCTATCACGGCTACACCTTCGGCGGGCACCCGGTCTCCACCGCTGTGGCCATGGCGAACCTGGACATCTTCGAGCGCGAGGGCCTGAACCAGCGGGTGAAGGACAACGCCCCGATCTTCAAGTCCACCCTGGAGAAGCTCAAGGACCTGCCGATTGTCGGTGACGTCCGGGGTGCCGGCTACTTCTACGGCATTGAGCTGGTCAAGGACAGGAAGACCAAGGAGACGTTTAACGACGAGGAGTCCGAGCGCCTGCTGCGCGGCTTCCTGTCCACCGCCCTCTTCGATGCGGGGCTGTATTGCCGCGCCGATGACCGTGGAGACCCCGTCATCCAGCTTGCCCCGCCACTGACGGTGGGCCCGCCGGAGTTCGACCAGATGGAGTCGATCCTGCGTTCGGTGCTTACCGAGGCGGAAAACCACTTCTAGGAAACGATGAGCCAGCAGTAGGGGCGGGACGCAATTGACATGCGTCCCGCCCCTACTTCATTCTCGGAGTCCGCATCTTCAGGCCACTGGCGCTGCTAAAAGTTGACTACTTCAGCTCGATCTCCACAAACACAAACTCGGAATCCGCATCGTTGAAGACGTTGTGCTCGCTGCCGGCAACCCGGGTATAGGAGACACCCGCCCGCAGGGAATTGACCGACACGCCGTCCGTGGTCTCCAGGCCGAGCTCGCCGGTGGTCATCGGGACCACCACATAGTCGGTGGGATGGACGTGCCATCCGGTTTCGGTTCCAGGGGCGAAACGCCATTCGGTGACTCGAACGCGTTCATTGTCGATCTGGATGGTGGCGATTGCAGCCACTCGAATCTCGGGCATGTCTGACCTTTTCTTGGGCGATGGATGAAGAGCTGATATTGCCCGGTTCATCCTGCCATCTTGGGCCGAGACCGACAAGCGATGGCATCGATGCGTGGTCGGCCATTGTACGCAGGGTACTCGGTGCCGCGGATGAAAGAAAACCACCCGCGGCACCGACCGCTTGCTTCGGCCGCCACCCCAAGTCGAGCTCGGACGGCACTACGCCCCGCGTGCCGTTGCGAGCCGGTTCAGTGCTAGAGCTCCGACCAACAACCCGAAGTCCCGCAGGGCAACATCAAAGTAGTTGGGGATCATCAGCAAGTTCACGATGATCCCCAACAGCCAGAGGACCACAACCAACGAGCCAATCTTGGGGCGCAGAGCCACTAGAATGCCTGCAGCAATCTCCATGACGCCCACCGCAAACATAAACACCTGCGGAGTGACAGGAATGATGTCGGTGGCCAGCGGAGCCAGATAATGCGTCCAGTCGGTGAGCAGGTTAGTGAATTTGTCGAGGCCGAAAACTATCGGCGCGACGGTGAAGATGGTTCGCAATAGGACGAACGCTTGGTGATTAAGCTTGGCGCTGCTGTCGGTTGCGGCGCTCACGGTGCGGGTGGCCATCTCTCGGCCCTTCTTTCTAAAGTAGGTATACGTCATTTTAGAATCTCGAGAATCTCTAAGTCAACAGTTGCTAGCTTTAGATTTACACTTGAGCCATGACGCCCTCCCATCAACAGCAACGGCTGACCGCCGTGGCGGCCCTGGCCGATCCCGTTCGCCAGGCCGTGTACGAATTTGTACGCACAGCCGATAGCGCAGTGGGTCGAGAGGACTGCGCGAGCGCCCTCGGGCTCCCCCGCAATGCCGTCGCCTTTCAACTGGACAAGCTGGCAGATCAGGGTCTACTAGCGGTGGAATTCAGACGCCTCAACGGTAAGGAAGGACCCGGTTCCGGCCGCCCCTCCAAGCTCTACACCGCGACTCATCACGAGGTCGCCGCCAGCGTGCCACACCGCGAATACACTCTGGCGGCAAATCTCATGGCTCAGGCCATTGAGCGTGCCGGAGCTGAAAACCGCCCCGTCACCGAAGTCCTCGCCGAGGTGGCTCGCGAAGCCGGTGAATCGATCGGCGCCCAGTCCGGTCCCCTAGCCCAGGTGCTCAGCGATCATGGATACCGGCCCCAAGCCCGTCCCGATGGTGCGCTCGAACTCCTCGATTGCCCCTTCCATCAGCTCTCCCTCAATCATCGAGACACCGTCTGCGCCATGAACCTAGCGCTACTGACCGCGGTCGTTGAAGAATCGGAGGCACCCTACCGCGCATGTTTCGATCCTCCGACCAACGCGCATCATTGCTGCGTGCGCATGGATCCAAAGATCCGCTAGCCGCAACGGATCAGCACCCTTGAGGACTCCCCTATCGGCGATCGTCATCCACGGCTAGGCTGGGCGCAACACGTCGGGGCTTGTCAGTCCGCAGGGCAGGTCCTTGGTTTTCAACCAGGGGGAAATTCCATGAGCATTGATGAGACTCATTTTGGTCACCGCGTTGATGAGAAGGTGGCGCGCCAGGTGGCGGAGGCTGCCCGCGAGCAACAGTGGGATCGGCCAAGTTTCGCCAAGGGCCTGTACATGGGGACCTTTGACTGGGAGCTGATTCACCCGCACCCTACCCCCGACCCCGAGGCGGCAGCACGCGGGGCAGCCTTCATGATTCGATTGCGTGCGACCATCAAGGGCTTTGACCCGACCATCATCGAGCGCGAAGCCAGGATACCGGACGAGTACATCAAAGCCCTGCGCGAGGTCGGAGCCTTCGGCATGAAAATTCCGGTTCAATACGGCGGCCTTGGCTTGAACCTGGCCGACTATGGACGAGCCTTGATGCTGCTGGGCACCCTTAGCCCGAGCCTGGGGGCCCTGCTCTCAGCCCACCAATCCATCGGTGTTCCGGAGCCCGTCAAGATGTTTGGCACCGATGCGCAGAAGCAGGCGTTCCTCCCCCGTTGCGCCGAGGGTGCCATCTCGGCCTTCCTGCTGACCGAAAATGACGTCGGCTCCGACCCCGCCCGGTTGGGCACCACCGCCACGCTTTCGGCGGACGGCAGCAGCTACATCATCAACGGCGCCAAGCTCTGGACGACTAACGGGGTGGTGGCCGAGCTGCTGGTGGTCATGGCGGCGGTGCCCGCCCACCAACTAGCGGATGGAACCACCGCCCGCGGCGGCGTCAGCGCCTTTGTGGTGGAAGCCGACTCAGACGGCATCCTTGTGGAGAATCGCAACGTCTTTATGGGCCTACGCGGCATAGAAAACGGCGTCACCCGCTTCCGTGATGTGGTGGTGCCGGCCCAGAACCGTCTGGGCAAGGAAGGCTCGGGCCTCAAAATTGCCCTGAGCACGCTGAACACCGGTCGACTTTCGATACCTGCGATGTGTGCCGGTGCGGGAAAATGGTCCCTGAAGATTGCCCGAGAATGGTCCAACGCCCGGATCCAATGGGGCAAGCCCGTGGGCAAACATGAGGCAGTGGGTCAGAAGATCGCCTACATTGCCGCGAGTACCTTCGCGCTTGAAGCGGTCTTCGAGCTTTCCGCTTCGCTGGCCGACGCCGGAATGAAGGACGTACGGATCGAGGCGGCACTGGCAAAACTTTTCTCCTCGGAAGTTTCCTACAAGATCGCCGACGAGCTACTGCAGATCCGCGGCGGACGTGGTTATGAGACGGCCGCCTCGCAGCGGGCTCGCGGTGAACGAGCTGTCCCGGTGGAGCAACTCTTACGAGATTTACGCATCAACCGCATCTTCGAGGGTTCCACCGAGATCATGCACCTGCTGATCGCCCGTGAGGCGGTGGATGCCCACCTGAAGGCGGCGGGCGCACTGGCAGAGAAGGACTCCGATATGGCGGCCAAGGCCAAGGCGGCGGTGGGTGCCTCCGGCTTCTACGCCAGATGGCTACCCAAACTGGCCGTGGGCTCGGGGCTGCTGCCCAATTCCTATGCGCAGCACGGTCGGCTGGCCAAGCACCTGCGCTTTATTGAGCGAGCCTCGCGCCGGTTGGCCAGGCATACCTTCGCCGGAATGGCCACCTGGCAGGCCGCCATGGAAAACCACCAGGTGTTCCTGGGCCGGGTGGTTGATCTGGGTGCCGAGCTCTTTGCCATGGCCGCCTGCATCTCCCGCGTGGAACTCATGCGCACGAGCGACCCGGCCAACGCGAACTCGGCCGAGCTGCTGGCCCTGGCCTTCTGCGAACAGTCCGAGCACCGCTGCGAAACCCTCTTCCGGGACCTGTGGGCGAACAGCGACACAACCGATCGGAAGTTGTCCAAAAAGGTTCTCGCCGGGGACTTCACCTGGCTAGAAGCTGGCGTCGTGGATACCTCGGAAGGCACCGGCGAATGGATCGCGCAGTGGTCCACCGAGCGCATGCCCGATATGCGGCGCCCCTACGGCGACTAGCCGTCAGGACAATACCGCCCAGCTAGGCCCCGGCCAAGGAGCGCCACAGTAACGCAACATGCAGGGAGGTCCGCGACTCGGCGTCATCGAGGGAGACCCCGAGCTTGTCCTGAAGTTTTTCCAGCCGAGCATAAAGTGCGGGCCGACTGAGGAACCCGGTGCGGGCCAGCGCCGACTTGTTGCCGCCATGCTTCAGGTAGAGGCCGAGCAAGTCGAGGGCGGGTTCATCGAGCGGGTCCAGGATGCCGGCCAGCTCTGCCTCGGCAAAGGACTTCAGGCGCGGATCCTCGTGCATCAGCGCCAGCAGTCCGCGCAGTCGCACGTCGGCAAAGCGGTAGAAGGGCCGGGCCCGGGTGTCGAAGGTTGCCACGGTCTCGGCCACCTGGGCCGCCTGGGCCAGCGAGTGAGCAGCCTCCGAAAGGTTCTTGTGCCCGCGCCCCACACCGACCGACCAGTCCACGACGTCCTGCTCCCGTGCCAGCTGTCGGCAGATCCGCTCCAGCAGCGGCTCCTCCAGTTGTTTGGCACCTACACCCAGCAGCATGCCAATCTGGCCGCTTTGCAAACTAGCGGCCAGGGCGGTGGTCCTGGCCGAATTCATCACGGCGTTCAGGGCGTCCAAGAGAGCGCGCTCGCGCAGCTGCACACCCGTGGGCGTTTGATCAGGCCGTTCATCCAGCCGGAATACCATCGGAACGTAGTGCGCAGACTCGGCCAGCCCGAGGGCGCCGGCGCGGATCAGCACCTCGTTCTCCCCGAGGGCGTGCTGCTGGCGAAGTTCGTGCAGCAGTCCCGCCCTGGCCTGGTGCAGCAATTCCTTTTGATCGCGTCCGGCCAGTCGGGCGATGGACAGCGTCTGCCCGGCGCGTTCGAGCACCATGGCCGCATCCTCGTCCGTCTCCAGTTCGCCGGGAACCACGAGTCGGCCCCAGCGTTGTCCCTGGATGCCGACCGGGGTCTGGAGCCAGCTTTCCTCCCCGGCGCCGCGGCCGGTGCTATCCAGGTACCCGACCCGGCGCGAACGTTCGGGCCAGTGGAAAAGCAACGCAGCATCGAGACTCGGGCCCGACGCAAAACTCAAGACCAGGTGGGCCACGTCTTCAAGGACCACCGGTGCCCCAATAAGTTCGGCGGCCCGTGCCACGATCCCGTCCTCTGTCGCGTTCTGCAGACTCAGTGCGGTGAAGACCTCGTGGATCATCCGCGATCGTTCCAGCGCCGCAAATTGGTCCGCGACCAACATCCGGTGCACCACCTCGGTGATCTCAACAAAGCGCACGCGTCGCCTTAACAAGATGACGGGAAAATCGCTGTGCCGCGCAAGCTGCCGCAACGCGGCGACGGAGGCATCACGATCGTTGGCCGCCCCCGTTACCAATTCGACGATGAGCCCGGCCGCACCCGCTGCCCGCACCTGAGCCAGGAATCCAGCAACCCCGGCCCCGGCCTCGCCGAAGGCCATGCCCGTGGTCAATACCAGCTCCCCACCGGAGAGCAGTTCGGCGAGATCGGGCGTCTCGGCCACGTGCACCCAACGCACGGCGGTTCCCAATAGGTCTTCGCCGCCCAGCACCTCGGGTTCCCCCGCGGCAACAGCGGGCAGGTCAAGGACCCGGGTTATGCTCACGGTCCCGGAAATCGCGGGCTTCAGCTGGCTGGCGGCGGTAGTCATAGACAAAGTGTATTTCTTTGACCATAAGACGTTACAGGTTGACGGTGTTGTGGGGGTGTTCCGGGCGACACAATTGACTCAATACCGATTTTCCCCGCTTTGAAAGGCTCACACGCCATGCAGACCCTCTCCCACTGGATCAACGGAACCATGCTGGACGTCCCTGCCGATTCCCGTTTTGCCGACGTGATGAATCCAGCTACCGGCAAGGTCTCTTCACGCGTGGCTCTGGCCTCCCCGGCGACCACCGGGGAAGCCATCGCCGCGGCCCACGCCGCGTTCCCCGCCTGGCGCGACACCTCACTGACCCGTCGCTCGCAGATCCTGTTCAACTACCGCGAGCTGCTGAACCAGCGCAAGGGTGAACTCGCTGCCATCATCACCGCCGAACACGGCAAGGTCCTTGATGACGCCATGGGCGAGATTGCCCGCGGGCTGGAAGTAGTGGAGTACGCCTGCGGCATCCCGCACCTGATCAAGGGCGGCTACACGGAAAATGCCTCCACCAAGATCGACGTGCACTCCATCCGTCAACCCCTGGGCGTTGCCGCAATCATCTCCCCCTTCAACTTCCCGGCCATGGTCCCGATGTGGTTCTTCCCCATCGCCATCGCCGCCGGCAACACCGTCATCCTCAAGCCCAGCGAAAAGGACCCGACGGCAGCGCAGTGGATGGCCGAGCTCTGGAAGGAAGCGGGGCTTCCCGACGGCGTCTTCAATGTGGTCCACGGGGACAAGGAATCCGTCGATACCCTGCTGACCGATTCGCGCGTCGCCTCGGTCTCGTTCGTGGGTTCCACCCCGATCGCCCAGTACGTCTATGTCACCGGCACCGCGCACGGCAAGCGGGTCCAGGCCCTGGGCGGGGCGAAGAACCACATGCTGGTATTGCCCGACGCGGACCTGGATCTGGCCGCCGATGCCGCGGTGAACGCGGGCTTCGGTGCCGCCGGCGAGCGCTGCATGGCCATCTCCGCGATCGTGGCCATCGATTCGATCGCCGATGAACTGGTGGCCAAGATTGCCGAGCGTGCAGCCACGCTGCGTGTGGGTGATGGGATGCGCGGCTGCGATATGGGCCCGTTGGTGACCGCGGCCCACCGGGACAAGGTTGCCGGCTACATCGACGCCGGCGAGGAAGCCGGCGCCACCATGGTGTTGGATGGTCGGACGGTGGATCCGGATGCCGAGGGTGATGGATTCTTCCTGAATCCGACGCTCTTTGATCACGTCAGCACCGACATGTCGATCTATACCGATGAGATCTTCGGCCCGGTTCTCTCGGTGGTGCGTGTGGATTCCTTCGATGAGGGCATTGAGACCATTAATGCCAACCCGTATGGCAACGGCACGGCGATCTTCACCAACGACGGTGGGGCTGCCCGCCGCTTCGAGAATGAGATTCAGGTCGGCATGGTCGGCATTAACGTGCCCATCCCGGTTCCGATGGCCTACTACTCCTTTGGCGGATGGAAGAACTCGCTCTTTGGTGACGCCCACGCCTATGGCTCCGAGGGCGTGAACTTCTTCACCCGCGGTAAGGTCGTCACCTCCCGCTGGCTGGATCCCAGCCATGGCGGGCTGAACCTCGGCTTCCCGCAGAACGTCTAACCCCACCCTTGTGGAAGGATCCATCATGAGCACAGCTGCAGCCACCGATTCCATCACCGCGGAACAGATCGCCGCCGGGAAACGCGCCCACGAGCTGGACCGCCAGCACGTCTTTCATTCCTGGCAGGCCCAGGGACCGTTTAACCCCATGACCATCCTGAAGGCCGAAGGCTCCTGGGTCTGGGACGGGGAGGGCAACAAACTGTTGGATTTCTCTTCCCAACTGGTGAACACCAACATTGGCCATCAACATCCCCAGGTCGTTGCCGCCATCCAGGAGCAGGCGGGTAAGTTGTGCACCATTGCTCCGCAGCATGTGAACGATGCCCGTTCGGAGGCAGCCCGGCTGATCGCAGAGCTGACACCCGGGGATTTGAATCATGTGTTCTTCACCAATGGTGGGGCCGATGCGGTGGAGCATGCCATTCGCATGGCCCGTCTACACACCGGTAAGCACAAGGTGCTGGCCGCCTACCGTAGTTATCACGGAGGTACCCAATTAGCGATCAACGCGACCGGGGATCCCCGCCGCTTCCCCAATGACCGGGGAGATTCCGGGGTGGTGCACTTCATGCCTCCTTACCCCTATCGTTCGTACTTTGCCGCCACCACGGAGGCCGAGGAAACCGAGCGCGCGCTGCGCCATCTCGAGGATCTGATTACCCTCGAGGGAGCGGCAAATATTGGGGCACTGATCTTAGAATCCATCCCCGGTACCGCCGGCATTTATGTCCCGCCGGCCGGCTACATGGAGGGCGTGCGGACGCTGACCCGCAAGTACGGCATCATCTTCATCGCCGATGAGGTCATGGCCGGCTTCGGCCGCTCCGGCAAGTGGTTCGCCATCAACCACTGGGATATCACCCCTGATTTGATCACCTTCGCCAAGGGAGTGAACTCCGGCTACGTTCCTTTGGGTGGTGTGGCGATTTCCGACGCGATCTTTGAAACATTCCGTGAGCGTCCCTACCCCGGTGGGCTGACCTATTCGGGGCACCCGCTGGCCTGCGCCGCGGCGGTGGCCACCATCAATGCCATGAAGGACGAATCCATGGTGGAAAATGCTGCGCGCCTCGGTGAGCGGATCATCGGCCCGGTCCTCGCCGAGCTCATGGCCAAGCACCCGTCCGTGGGGGACGTGCGCGGGACCGGCTGTTTTTGGGCGGTGGAACTAGTCACCAATCGTGAGACCCGCGAGCCCATGGCACCCTACGGAGGATCATCGCCGGCCATGTCCGCCGTGACAGCTGCGCTGAAGAAGGCAGGCATCTTGCCGTTTGTGAACTTCAACCGCATCCATGTGGTCCCACCACTGAACATCAGCGACGCGGATCTGCGTACCGGTCTAGCGATGTTGGATGAGGCTCTGGATGTTGCCGACACGTTTGTGACCGACTAACAGCTCACTTCTCCTCACAACCGATAGTGTCCGCATCCGGAAATGGACTTCCGGATGCGGCCACTCGTCTGCGTGCCACGCTAGCCCTTGGCTTCCTCCTGGGTCACCAGCACGTGCCACCTCGCCCGGGGATCGGCTGTAACTTCCACCTCGAACTCCCCCTCGTCGTGATTCACGAAGCTACTCATATGTATTTGACCGACGTCACTGTCGCTGCACTCGGCGTCGGTCCGTGCGCCGTCACTCGTGCCGATGGAGATCGGACCGGTTCCCGAGCAGGTCCACATCACGAAGGTTTCACCCTGCGGCATCGAATCCGTGGCGGAACTTGCGTCGCCCGAACCCATGGTCTCGAGAACAGCCTGATGCCCGGCTAATGGTTTGAGGACGGCAGCACCGGTCGTGATATCCACGAACTGCGTAGATTTCCATTCGGGGGCTGCTTCGATTGTGGGCGCCGGTGGTGTCGTGACTGGCGCGGACACCGTTGGCTCCGGCGCTTCATCGGTCAACGTGGTGCAGCCGGCCAGCAGAGTCCCAAGACCAAGCACCAGTATGGGTGCCAACGCCTGTTTTGTCCCGAACTTTTTCATCAGGGGTTTCTCCGCCCTCGTGGTAAACGTATGAGGTGGCAAGGGGTTTTTACCTCGCACCTTCACGACTCTTTTAATGAGCCTAAGGCACAGCAAGACACATTTCATCGAACCGCCAGAAATACGTCTTAAGGTCGATGCCACGAAAACCATACAGTTGTTAGCATGGTGAAATGTACCAACCCATCGACTTCGTAACACCGCAGATTCTTCTTGCCGTGGCCGTCATCCTGACGGTTTTTGCCGTCCCGCTGGGGATGCATGCGCTATATCGGCTCAGAAAATACCGTAAGGACACCGAGAACTCTCGAACCTACGTGCGTCGTCGCGATATCGGCATCGAGTCCGGTCTCGCCGGATTCGGACTTCTGCTGGTGCTGCTCTGCGTTGTGATTGCCGCCGTGGGGTGGAAGAGTTCTGCTGCCAACCTTGTGGCAAACGTCCAAATGCGTTACGTGGTCAGCGATGTGTCGATGACGTTATGGAATGGCTCAACGGCGAAGGTTGACCTCACGGATGCAAACGGTATTCGGGGATACGGCGTTGACGTCTCCTTTGACGCTCTAGGAATCCCAGTACTCGGGGATCTTGCCGCCAGCGAAGATGGGCACCATGCCGTGAAACTGACGCTGACTCAGCGTTGATTCAATTCCTCGCTGCTGGTACTCCAGACCGGTCCCCCGGAGTTCTTTTCTCCACCCTAGGTCCCATTTTTCTTCGCAGATGTGCACCCCTCCTCCGATGCGGCGCGCACCCGTCCCTACATAGGCTGAAATTATGAAAACGACGTCCACCACTTTCACCTCGATTCCCGGCACCCCCAAGACCCTTGCCTTGGGGATCACGGCCATCGTTGCAGCACTTGCCCTGAGCGGCTGCAGCGCCCTGGGAATCGAGTCAAAGTACGACAAACGCACCAGCCACGATTTCACCACCGGCGCCGAGGGCAAAGAAAAGGGCACCCTCCCCTTGTGGGTCCCGGACGAGGCCTCGGATATCAAGGAAATGGTGCGAACCACGGGCAACGAACGAATCCTGCGCCTGAACTACAGCGGAGCGTTGCCCGAGACCTGCACGAAGATCACCGTTGCTGGCAAGCCATCGGTCAATGAGCTCACCGCAGGTCTTAATCATGAAGAACCCAGAGATGCCAAGGGCCTAGCTGCCGTGGTGCAGCAGCAGTATCAAATTCCCTTGCTCGCCGCGGACTGGTGGCCCACCGGACAAGAGTCTCGTGCCACGCATTTATGCGGCAAGTGGTGGGTGTCCACCGTTGCGCAGAAGGTTTATGCTTTCGCCCCCGAGGAGAAGAGCATCGCCGAACACGTACTCACCGAACAGGCCAATATCCAGCGGGCCGAAAAGTAAACCTCGTCGTGGTGCGGCTCGGACCACGCAGCACAACCGGTGCGCAGCGGCTGCTGCGCACCGGTTTCGTTTAACCCCCACTCTTCGCTAAGCGCTAGTTGGTATTAGAGATCACCGCCGCGGCCCACTCGTGCGTAGACCTCTGGGCGGCGCTTGCGGAGCCGCAGGGCCCAGAACACCCCCAAGATCCCGGGCAGCACCACGATTACCGGCAGTAACCAGCCGAGGATGCTGGCTTCCTGCAGCCCGATCAGCACATCGAAGTTCATCAGGATGGCGACAAAGAGCACGCTGAGCAGCACTCCGGCAATCAGCGGTGCCACCTGCGCGGCCCAGGGACCCAGACCGTGCGGCTCACTGCGGAAGTAGCCGATCACGGCGAAGGACGTTAGTGCCATGAGCATGACCAGACCAAAGGCCCCCATGTTGGTGAGCCAGGTAAAGAGCGTCACCACCGGGAACATCACATCTTTTCCGGCTCCAATGAGCGCAAAGATCGCCAGGACGATCAGCGCCAAGGCGCTTTGGGTCAAGGACCCGGCCATCGGTGCATGGGTGCGAGGGTTGGTGTGGGCCAAGACCCGCGGCATCACGCCCTCGCGACCCAGTGAAAACAGGTAACGGGCCACCACGTTGTGGAATGCGATCAGTGCTGCCAACAGGCTGGTGATGAACAGGACGTTACCCAGGTCCACGAACCACGTTGGAACATGGTCGGACAGGAAGACGAAGACCAGATCCGGGCCAAATTCAGCCGACCTACCCACCACGGCAGAATCGCCTTCGCCCACGGCCATGGCCCAAGCGGACACCGCATAGAAGACCGCGATGATTCCCACAGCGATCAGGGTGGCGCGGCGCGGAGTGTTTTTGGGGTCCTTGACCTCTTCGCCATAGATGGCTCCCGATTCAAAGCCCATGAAGGCAGCAATGCTGAAGGACAGCGCGGCGCCGATTCCGGCGGTGAACAAGCTGGCAGGTTCCAGCGACGCGGTGCTCACCCCTTCGGGTGCGACCTTTACTGCGAGTACGTCGTAGACAACAACCACCAGGAATTCGCAGGCCACCACGATGCCCAGCAGCTTGGCCGAGAGATCGACCTTATTTACACCCAACGCTCCGACAATCGCCCACCCGATGAGGGCGCAGGCCCACCAGGGGAGGTTCAGGGCGAAGGTTCCGGCGAGAAAGGATGAAAGAGCGAATCCGAAGAGGCCATAAATGCCGATTTGCATGGCGTTGTAACTGATCAAGGCGACCCAGGCGGCACCGATTCCCGCCGCCTTGCCAAGGCCCCTGGCTACGTAGGCGTAAAAGGCACCGGCATTACGCACATGTTGGCTCATGGCGGTGTATCCGACGGCGAAAATCAGCAGGACAAGCCCGAGCACGACGAAGGAGAGCGGGATGCCCAGCACCCCGGTGACGGCGTAGTTGCTGGTGATGCCACCTGCCACCACCGTTAGTGGTGCCGAGGCCGCGATGATCATGAAGACCAGCGACGGCACCCCGAGTGTTCTCTTACCGAGGCTCGGAGCCTCGGTGTTGGGTGGTGCGGTGAATGCTGCCATGGGAATTTCCTCCTTGAAGCGTCTTTGTACCAGCGTGCGCTTCGTGGGGTGCCTAGCGCTTGTCTTTGCGCGAGCAGCTATAGGCGAATCGTGCAGCATTGCGCCGTTCCCCGGCTCAGCACCCACACCGTAGTCAGGATTGGGCTCGGAATGCCGAAGGAGAGCTACCGTAGGTGGCTCGGAAAACCTTGCTGAAGTGGGCAGCATCGGGTAATCCCCAGCGCGCACCCACCGCTCCCACCGGCACGTGGTGCTGGAAGGGATCACTCAAGTCGCGTCGGCAGTGTTCAAGACGTCGAGTTCGGATCCATTCGGAGACGGTGTGCCCAGATTCGGCAAAGATCTTGTGAAGGCTACGCAGGGAAATGAAGTGAGCGTCGGCGATTGACCCGGGACACAACTGAGAATCGGCAAGATGGGTATCAATGTACCCCTGGATGATCCGAAACTGGCGCTGAGACGCGTCACTCACGAGGTCATCGCGCTCGTGAAGTTCGGCAGCGAGCAACGTGCTGAGTAGGTCCACTGCGTTGGCGGCCAGTCGCTGTCCCACAGGGTCCTGCAGCTGAGGCAACAAACTAGCCAGCTGTCCCAAAAAGGGAGCAATGGCACGACCTAAGGGATGCTCGGCACCGATGGAGGTGGCAGTCATCTCGCGGATTTGTGCCACGGGAAGTCCCAGCTGTTGCTGGGGAAACATAAGCACCAGGGTTTTGATGTTCTCTTCGAAGACCAAGGTGTAGGGGCGCTGTGTATCGTAAATCGCCAATTGTCCGGGGCGGAGCACGGTTTCGCGTCCGTCCTGCAGCAGGATTCCATGCCCGCTGAGCTGAAGGTTCAATTTGAATTGGGGCGCTCCCCCGGTGGCCAACAGTTCCTCTGTGCGCCTCACCGTATGCGCGGTGGCTTCAACTTCCATCACTCCAACGGAACCGAATTGGTTGCCAGCGATGCTGCCGGCAAAGGCGCCTGCTCGCACCGGTTCACTGGTCAGCGGAACGAAGGCGCGCGAGACCAACGACTTCCAGTCACCAAAGGATTCAACGTGTTGCATCTGATACATGAGCGAGAGACCTTTCCCCAATATCGCTCACATCCCTCAACGGGTTCCAACACAAGGGAGGTGAACGGCATCACATTTGAGTCAATGTACGCGCAAAAACACCCAAAGTCACGTTTTTTCTCTCGTTGTAGGTTTTAAATTTGTCTTGGCACTCAGTTCGCGCGTAGCAGTGAAAGCTGATGTCCCAACTGAGCGCGCAATTGCACGGGGTCATTGAAGCGCGCGTCCAGAACCGCCACCACCTGGGAACCCAGCAGGAAGGTCAGCAGCGATTCGGCAGCGGAATCCGGAACCACCTCCGCGCGCAGGACCCCCGAAGCGCTCGCCTGCGCGATCCATCCCTTAATCCAAGTTCGCCACTGTGCCATGGCTTCGTCATTGAGCGCGGCAAAATCCGGTTCGTGGATGGCACTCTGCCAAAACGGGATGACCACCCGGGCCTCGTCAAGTCGATCCTCATCCAGGGGCAAAACCTCCGTGGCGAATGCGGCAAGCGCCTCGAGGCCCATGAGACCCTCCGTTGAGGCCCGAACTCTGGCATTGGTGCGCCCGAAGACGTGGGTAAAGGTTGCGCGCATCAAACTCGCGCGGGTTGGGAAGTACGGCTTCAGCGCCCCATTGGCAAAGCCTGCCTCGGCGGCGACGTCTCGTAAAGTCACCCCGTCAAAACCACGGTGGGCGATGACTCGCCAGGTGACCTCAACGAGTTCAAGTCGGCGGGCGTCATGATCAACAATCTTGGGCATATCTCCCATCCTACGGACGACGTCGGCCCCCTCGGAACATCACGCCGCGAAACCCGGACCCCTTGCCACGGAGGCCAATCATGGTTATTCTCTACAAGCAGAGAATATAAAAGTGGCTTAGGTCACGGAATCTGCGATTCAATACCCCCGGGCACCCTTCCGAAAGGCACCACGATGACCCTCGAAAACGTCACGGCCCCGCGCACCACAATGGGTGCCTACATGCTGGCCACCGAAGAGGAAATCTCAACCGTCAGGGAGATCCTGGCCGCTGCCGGACACTTCCCCGATTCGGCCCGAATCGCCTATCTTGGTCTGGAAGATCCGCAACGTGATAGTTCGACGATCGACCGCCGTTTCCGCGTCTTCCTCCTAGATGTCGCCGGTGCCCAGCCCAAGGACGTCGTCATCTCGGTGACCACCGGCGCCATCGAATCCGTGATCGAGTTGGATACTGCCACCAGTGGCGAACTGCCGGTGCTGGAAGAGGAATTCGAGGTCGTGGAGCAGCTGCTGGCCAAAGACCCGCGCTGGCTCGAGGCGCTGGCCAAACGCAACCTCGATGTGACGACGGTTCGTGTGGCACCGCTCTCCGCCGGCGTTTTTGAGTACCCGGAGGAATCCGGTCGGCGGATTCTGCGCGGTCTGGCCTTCATGCAGGAGCACCCGCAGGATTCTGCCTGGGCGCATCCGGTGGACGGGTTGGTCGGCTACGTGGATGTTACCAACCGCACCGTGGATCAGGTCATTGATCTCGGCGTCGTGCCAATTCCCACCGAGCACGGCAACTACACCGACCCGGAATTGACCGGTGAACTGAGGACCACCCAAAAACCCATCTCCATCACCCAGCCCGAGGGTCCCAGCTTCAGCGTCACCGACGGCAATCACGTCGAATGGGAAAAATGGAGCCTTGATGTGGGCTTCGATGTACGCGAAGGCCTGGTGCTGCACAACATTTCCTTCGAAGACAAGGGCGCCCCACGCCGCATTCTAAATCGCGCCTCCATCGCCGAGATGGTTGTCCCGTATGGGGATCCATCCCCGGTGCGCAGCTGGCAGAACTACTTCGACACCGGCGAGTACCTGGTGGGCCAGTTCGCCAATTCTCTGGAATTGGGCTGTGACTGCCTGGGCGAAATCCACTACATCTCCCCCGTGGTCTCCAACGCCCGCGGTGAGGCCCGCAGCATCCGCAACGGCATTTGCATGCACGAGGAGGACTACTCGATCCTGGCCAAGCACTCGGATCTGTGGACCGGAATCAACTACACCCGACGCAACCGCCGCTTGGTCATCTCCTTCTTCACCACCATCGGCAACTACGATTACGGTTTCTACTGGTACCTCTACCTTGATGGCACCATCGAATTTGAGGCCAAGGCTACCGGCATCGTCTTCACCAGCGCACTGCCCGAGGGCCAAACTCCCTATGCCTCCGAAATTGCACCCGGGCTCGGCGCCCCCTACCACCAGCATCTTTTTGGTGCCCGGCTCGACTTTGCCCTCGATTCCGGTCCCGGACGTGTTGAGGAGGAAGACGTGGTGCGCCTTGCCACCGGCCCGGACAATCTGCGGGGCAATGCCTTCTCCCGCCAGCGCACCCTTTTGGCGCGTGAGTCCGAGGCGATCCGTGATGCCGATGGCTCCAAGGGACGCACCTGGGTCATCACCAACCCGGAATCCACTAACCGGCTGGGACATCCGGTGGGCTACAAGCTGCACCCGGCGGGTAACCCCACACTGCTGGCCGATGAGGGGTCATCGATCCACCGCCGCGCCACCTTTGCCTCCAAGGCCCTGTGGGTGACCCCGGCAACGGCGGACCAACGTTACCCGACCGGCGACTTCGTGAACCAGCATGCCGGTGGGGGCGGGTTGCCCGAATGGGTCAAGGCCGATCGCAACATCGATGGTGAGGACGTGGTCCTCTGGCACACCTTCGGGCTCACTCACTTCCCACGCCCCGAGGACTGGCCCATCATGCCGGTGGACACCGTGGGCTTCAAGCTGCGTCCCGAGGGATTCTTCGACCGGTCCCCGGTGCTTGACGTTCCGGCACCGGCAACCACCAAGTCCTGCCACAGCTAGTAGCGGTGTCGTGAGTACGCACGTTACCGCCGCGACGTGGTCCACAGCGCGGATCGTTTCCACAACCCGGGTCACCCGGCTGCCGCGCGCGATGGTGTTCGTGCGTCTGCTCGCGGTATTTGCCGCGCTCATGTCCGTTCTGCACCTCTGGCTTCTGCTGCTCTTTCCTCACGGTCTCTGGGTCGGAACACTATTGGGCATCATGGTGCTGATCTGCCTGAAGTGCGCGCATCGAGCCTGGAACCATCCCGTGGCACTGACTCAGCTACTGGTGATGTCGGCGCTCATGGCCATCACGCACACCTTTATGGCACTGGGTGTTCACGAACATCACCACGGTGCCGGTGACGTGGCGGCGGGATCCGGTGCCGCCGCGATGTTGGGTGTGGCGGCAGCCGAATTGGTACTGGTCATGCTCTGCTCCTTGGGGCTGCGAATCTCCCGAGCGAGCAACGGCCGCACCTACCGCTCACCGAGGTAACAGCGCACCTTGGGTGGGGAGAACCGGATGTCATTTTCCGGTTCTCCCCACCGTCAGTGTTGCAACCGGGCGGCGATCCCTCCCAGCAGAAGGTCGAGTGCGAATCGATAGTTCTCTTCGTCCTGCACCGCGGCCATTTCCCGCACGGACGCGACGGCCAGGGGGAAATCGTGTTCGGCCACCCGGTCATAGCTGCTCACCCAAGCCGCATCGTCCTGCTCTGATTTTTGTCCCAGAAGCATCAGACCCGCACTAAAACCGGTCCAGGCCAGCATGAAGTCACCACAGGCGCGGAACACCGGTGCCGCTTCGTGCCGTGAAAAACCAGCTCGCGTCAGCGCGCTGAGCATGGCTTCGACAAATTGAAGTTCACCGCTTTGCCCCGTCACGCGTAAGGCAGCCAGCGTCGCGACCTGAGGGTATTGCAGGAAGCTGGCCCGGATGCGCTCCATCAAATCCCGCAGTGATTCTTTCCAGTCGGGTGACGGGACGTACCCGATCATGCCCATGGTGATCACCTTGTCGGCGAGCGCGAGCAGCAGTTCGTCCTTATTGGCGAAGTGGCGATAGAGCGCCGTGGGATCGGCACCGAGTTCCTTGCCGATTTTGCGGAAAGACAGAGCATCGGGAGTTGTTCCGGTGGCCAGGAACAGGCATGCTTCGAGGATCCTTTCGCGGCCGAGGCCCTGGGCGCGGCGGCGCGGTACCGTCGGCACACCTTCTTTTTGATCCATGCTGTTAGGTTTCCTTGACCCGATCGTAAAGTCAACACCGTTGACTTTACGATCGGACTGCGATTTTATGAACAGGAACACACCAGAGGCATTAGAGGTGCTAGCCGGATGATCCTTCGTTGGGCTGATCACCATCCTGCCGCAAAGATCGACGCTGCTCCCGCACCCCAGAACCATTGCTCGAATCCTCGGAATGGAACTCCCGTTACCTCATGAAACTCACCACCTCCGCAGCTGGCACCACCCCCGTCTCCTACGAGCGCTTCGAATCCACGGTGAGCAGTTCAACCGTCGACGCTGCACTGCAATCAACTCACTACTCCCCCTATTGGTTGGAGCATTCACAACGCCCCGAGGCATTAGCAGCCCTCGAGGGCTTCATCACCACCGACCTGTTGGTGATTGGTGGCGGCTACACCGGATTGTGGACGGCACTGCTGGCCAAGGAGGCACAACCCGACCGCGAGGTGGTGCTCATCGAGGCCCAACGCATCGGTTGGGCTGCCTCGGGACGCAACGGCGGCTTCTGCGAGGCCTCCTTGGTACACGGAGAATCCAACGGGGAAAAACACCTCCCGGCGGAAAATGCCAGACTGACCGAGCTTGGCACCGAAAATCTTGCCGACCTCATCAACACCATCAGACGCTATGACATCGACTGCGATCTAAGACTCGGCGGAGTGCTCAATGTGGCCACCGAGGAGCACCAGGTCCCCTGGCTGCACGAGGAAGCAGATACCCAAGGGGCAGATCGGGTCTTGGATGCCGCAGCCACCCGGGAACTGATCAATTCCCCGCTCTTTAAGGCCGGCTTGTGGGAGAAGGACGGCACGGTGCTGGTGCATCCTGCCAAGCTCGCCTGGGGTTTGCGCCGGGTCGCACTGGAACTGGGCGTCAAAATCTTTGAACACACCAGCGGCGAGGACCTCACCTCCACCGCCGATTTTATTCAGGTCCACACCAGGGCCGGACGTATCCGAGCCCAACGCGTGGCACTGGCCACCAACGCCTTCCCATCCCTACACAAACGGCACCGCCTACACACCATCCCGGTCTACGACTACGCGTTGATGACCGAACCACTGACGGCTGCCCAACGTGAGTCCATCGGGTGGAGCCAGGACATCGGCCTGGCAGATTTGAGCAATCGTTTCCATTACTCTCGGCCCACCGTTGATGAGAACGGCGGCTGGCGACTCCTTTATGGGGGCTACGACGCCGTGTACCACTACGGGCGTGAGGTGAACCCCGAGCATGACCGGCACGATGAAACCTTCCGGAAGCTGGCCGCCCACTTCATCGGCACCTTCCCACAACTTGAAGGCATCTCCTTCTCCCACGCATGGGGCGGGGCCATCGACACCTGCAGCCGTTTCTTCGCCTTCTTTGATACCTCCCATGACGGGCGGGTTGCCTACTGCGCCGGATTCACCGGTCTGGGTGTTGGCGCTACCCGATTTGGTGCCCGCGTCATGTTGGATCTGCTCTCCGGGGACACCACCGAACTGATCCAGCTGGCGATGGTGAGGAAAAAACCCTTGCCGTTCCCACCGGAACCAGCTGCCTGGCTGGGCGTGAAACTCATGACTCATGCCCTGGCCAAGGCCGATCGACAGCAAGGCAAACGTGGCCCGTTCTTGAAGGTCATGGACGCGGTGGGCATGGGGTTCGACTCATGATCCCCGAACCCTTCCCACCCCTGCTCGGCGGCCAAGCGCTGCTCATCAACAAGGTACCCATGGAGCACCAAAAGCCCACCGATGATGTCCTAACCGCCGGAACCACCACCGCCACGGTGGAATTGGGATCCCTGGCAGGTTGCGAATTTGGGATCTGGGAAATGTCGCTCGGGTCCATGCAAGACGTGGAGGCTGATGAGATCTTTGTGGTCATCGCCGGCCACGGCAGGGTACTTATTGAGCCCTTCAATGGACACCCGGCACGCACCGCCGAGCTTCTCCCGGGAACCATCATGCGCCTGGAGGCCGGGATGCGAACCACCTGGACCATCACCGAACCGCTGCGCAAGGCCTATTTCACGCCCCGCCTGACCCCGGAAGATACCCCATGAGCACCAGCACCCCCGGCCACCAATTCATCGATGGTTCCTACCGCGTCGGCGGCGGAAAAACCGTCAAACGCATCAACCCTGCCACCGGGGACGGTGATGGAAGCATCGACTATGCCAGTCTTGCTGACCTGAACGACGCGGTGAACGCGGCGGCAGCTGCCTTCCCCGGCTGGTCGAAGCTGACTCCGGGAGCCCGAGCGGATCACCTGCTGAATTTTGCCCGGGAGCTCGGTGCCCGTAGCCAGGAACTGGCGGAACTTGAAACCCGGCAAAGCGGGAAAACAATCCGGATGTCCACCGAGTTTGATGTGCCGGGAACCTTGGATAACATCACCTTCTTCGCCGGTGCCGCCCGCCAACTCACCGGCCTGGCTGCCGGGGACTATGCCGGAAATTCCACCTCGATGATCCGTCGCGAGGCGATCGGGGTCATCGGCTCCATCTCCCCCTGGAATTACCCGCTACAGATGGCCGCCTGGAAGATCCTCCCGGCCATCGCCGCCGGCAATACCATTGTGCTCAAGCCCAGCGAGCTGACCCCCGGGACCTCGCTGATCTTTGCCGAGGCCGCGCATGCCGCCGGCATCCCGGCGGGGGTCATCAACATTGTGGTGGGTGAGGGAGCAGATATCGGTGAGGCATTGGTTCGTCACCCGCTGGTGGTCATGAGCTCCTTCACCGGATCCACCGCGGTGGGGCGGCACATCATGGCCATGGCCGCAGAAACCGGCAAACGGGTGCATCTGGAGCTCGGCGGCAAGGCACCCCTGGTGGTCTTCAAGGACGCCGATGTGGAAGCAGCCGCCCACGGCGCCGTGGCAGGATCCACCATCAATGCCGGTCAGGATTGCACCGCTGCCACCCGCGCCTACGTGCACGTTTCACTCTTTGATACCTTCACCACTCGGGTCGCCGAGCTCATGAATTCAATGATCCTTGGGGATCCCACCGACCCCGACACCGACATGGGATCACTCATCTCGTACCCCCATCGGGAGAAGGTCACCGCCATGGTGGATCGGGCCCGCGCCGCGGGAGCCACGGTCCTGGCCGGCGGCCGGGCACCGGATCACCCCGGTGCGTTCTACCGTCCCACACTGATCACTTCTGCGGCTCAGGACAGCGAAATTGTCCAGGCCGAGGTCTTCGGACCGGTCCTGGTGGCGCTACCCTTTGAGACCGAGGACGAAGCCATCGCCCTGGCCAACGACACTCCCTTTGGTTTGGCGGCCTCGGCGTGGACACGCGACGTGAATCTGGCCATGCGTGCGGCGGCCGAGATCCAGGCCGGCTGCGTATGGATTAATGAGCACATCCCGATCGTCTCGGACATGCCCCACGGTGGATACAAGGCCTCCGGATTTGGAAAAGATATGAGCGCCTATTCCTTCGAGGAGTACACGAACATCAAGCACGTGCTCATTTCGCACGATACCGACGCGCACAAACAATGGCAAAATACCGTTTTTCGCCAGCGTTAGGCCAACCTCCGCGAGTGTGGAGACACAAAACCACGCACCGCACCGGTACACGTTGTCGGAAGAAACTTCGGATCTCCCGGGGATTGATCTCCCGCGGGCGGTTCGCGCACCGTTGGCAGTTCGGGGCTGTTAGCCTCGGACCAAAGCTGGCTTCCACGTTGCGACCCGGAGGAAATGTAATATGTCCCAGAACACTGATTACGACACCTTTGCCGAGGACTACTCGAAAGAAAACGAGTCAAGTCTGATGAATCAATACTATGAACGACCGGCGATGTTAAAACTCGCGGGAAACGTCCGGCACCGTAAAATTCTTGATGCGGGATGTGGGTCAGGTCCCTTGACCGAAGCGCTGCTTGAACGCGGTGCTCACGTGAGTGGTTTTGATTCGAGCCAGGGCATGATCAACCTGGCCACGAAGCGAGTCGGCGATGCCGCAGAACTATTGGTCGCCGATCTGGGGCAACCGCTTCCGTTTGCCGACGATACATTTGATGATGTCCTCGCCTCGTTGGTCTTCCACTATTTGCCCGACTGGTCTAACGCCCTACAGGAGATTAGGCGTGTCCTGCGTCCCGGCGGCAGACTCATCATGTCGGTAAATCATCCGATCCTCTATCCCTGGACAAACCCCGGCCAAGACTATTTTAAGCTCACGAAGTACTCGGATGATCACTCGTTTAATGGCCAACCGGCCGTCCTCACCTATTGGCACCGTCCCTTGCACGCCATGTCCGATGCCTTTGCCAAGGCGGGGTTCGGGATCGAAGTCATCAGCGAGCCACCATATTCAACCGAGGCCCCCGCGGAGCTGGTCCCCGATCGTCTCAAGGAAAGAGATGCGTTCATCAGCTTCATTTTCTTTGTGCTGCGCGCACCCTGAGGTTTTCACGTCGCCGGAACTGACCGGCAACGACTCGGAGAAATATGACGAGCGACGGTTCTTCACTGACCGCCGCGGAACGACGTTGAGAACGGGCACCCGAGCCAGTGGAAAACCAGCCGCAGACACGTGGTGCCCCCCGGTTCTTGTTGAATCGCTACACTGTTCTCTTGGGCCTCTCGTGGGGAAAATCCGGCCCGCAATCGATCTGGAGCTGAACCGTTTATGGGTGGACACCACCATGGAGATGTACTTGTTGACCCGGTGCGGCGCCGCCGCGCCAACCTGATCCTCTGGATCCTGCTGGCCCCCATCGGCATATTGGCGTTCGTGGCCACCCTGATGCTGTGGCCCCAGGGCAATGTCGCGGCCGGGATTCTTGATAACCCCTATGGCACGGCCGAGGGGGTTGAACTGTCCATCGGGACGGTGACCCGCACCGTGAATGAACCATGTCTCTCCAGCGCCGGATTAGAAGACGTCGGAGGCACCGAGCTGCTCTGCGATATCTCCTACATTTCCCCGGATGCCGGCGGCGCATCGTTCCCCATGGAGGTGCCGCCGGAGACCACGCAGTCCCGTCCCCTGGAGCAGGGTGACCGGATCAAATACCTCGATCTGTCCCAGACCGCTTCCAATACCGGAGCCCCCTACGTCTTTGTTGACTTTGTGCGGTCCACGCCGTTAGCACTGCTGGGAATCCTCTACGCGGTGGTGGTGTGCTTGGTCGCACGCTGGCGCGGATTACGCGCTCTGGCCGGACTGATCGGTGGCTTGACCTTCATTGTCACCTTCATGGTTCCGGCCCTGTTGGAGGGCAAATCCCCCATGTTGGTGGGCCTCACTACCTCGACCGTCGTGATGTTTGCCGCCTTGTATTTTGCGCACGGTTTTTCGGCCAGAACCTCCACCGCACTGTTGGGGACGCTCTTCGGTTTGGGTGTCACCGCCGCCATTGCGGTGTGGGCAACGGATGCCGCGGCCCTCACCGGGGCCACCGACGAATCGGCCATGACGCTCAGTACCGTGGTGCCGAATCTCAGCCTCTCGGGACTATTACTCTGTGGTCTGCTCATTGCCGGAATGGGTGTGCTTAACGATGTGACCATCACCCAATCATCGGCCGTGTGGGAACTGGCGGAGATCGCTCCGCATTCCACGGCCCGGGAACTTTTCACCTCGGGCATGCGCATTGGCCGCGACCATATCGCCTCGACCGTTTACACCATCGCCTTCGCCTATGCGGGGGCCGCCCTACCGATTTTGGTCTTGGTTAGCCTGTACAACAGGCCGCTGATTGACACCCTCACCACCGGACAGATGGCCGAGGAGGTCATCCGCATTCTGGTCGGCTCCATCGGTCTGGTGCTGGCCATCCCCGTCACCACGGCGATCGCCGTGGCCGCGGTCAAGGCCACCGGAACCGGCGGAAGCAAGCCGACGGCGGAGCTTCCCAAGCCATCGGGGCGCCGTGCACTACAGGTTGAGAGCAGCGACCTGCATTAGTCTCGGTGCGGGTCGCGGTGGTCTCGTGATCCAGACCCACCGGACCGATAATGCAAATGATTCTTGTTTAAGTTAGTCTGGTAAGCAGATAGTCCACGACTCGCTCCAAAGGAATAGCTCGCCCATGAACCGCCAGACACTTCGCCTGCTCCCCCTCGCCATCGCCGGCACCCTTGCCCTGGCCGCCTGCGGAAACACCAGTACCGCGGAAGCTCCCGCCGCGGCAGCCGGAGAACTCCAGGTAGTCACCAGCACCACCGTGTACGCGGATCTGGTCCAGCAGATTGGCGGCGATCAGGTCAAGGTCACCCCCATCATCGATTCGGCGGCGAAGGATCCTCACTCCTACGAGGCGACGTCCCGCGACAAGCTCACCATGTCCAAGGCCCAGCTGGTGGTCGCCAATGGCGGCGGATACGACGAATTCATGAACGTTTTGGCCACGGATCTGAAAATTGATGACTCAACGCTCATCAACGCCGTCGATACTTCGCCCGTCGCCCTGGTGGAAGAAGAAGAGGAGGAGGAGGGTCACGACCACGCCGAGGACAGCGCGGCCAGCGAATCCGCGGAAACCGGCGGGGAGGCAGATCCTCATGTCGGCCACAATCACGCAGCCTACAACGAGCATGTTTGGTACGACGTCGAGTCAATGCAATTGCTCAGCAATGAGATCACCAAGCATCTCTCCGAGCTGAAGCCGGAGGCAGCAGCCACCTTCGAGGCCAATGCTGCGGAACTCACTCAGAAGCTGAAGGGTTTGAGCACCGAGCTCACCAGTCTGGGGAAGAAGCTGGATGGCAAGCACTTCGCCATGACCGAGCCCGTCCCCTTCCACCTGCTCGAAGATCTGGGCATGAGCGATGCAACCCCGGAGGGGCTGAGCGAATCCATCGAGGGTGACGGTGAAATTTCGCCCCAGGCCTTCAACCAGATGGGTACGCTGCTGACCGGCGGAGACATCGATGTGCTGGCCTACAACACGCAGACGCAAAGCCCGCAGACCGAGCGCATTCGCGAGCAGGCCACCAGCGCCAAGGTGCCGGTCGTTGACTTCACCGAAACCCTACCGGACAACACGGATTACGTGACCTGGATGGAATCGAACATTCACGCCCTTGAGGTCCTGGCCAAGTAGCCAGCGTGCGCATCACTTCACGTGATGCGACAAAGGTCCGTAGGTCTTTCGAACCATGTGGTTCGAAAGACCTACGGACCTTTGCTAGTTGATGCGTTGCGCGGTTCCTAGGCGCTGGCCTGAGCGGTCTGCGGCCAGCGCAGCAACGCCGCGATGCCCACACCACCGGGCAGCACCCCGGCCGGAACATAACGGATGCTGGCGTCGGTGAGCGCCGTCGCACGCAACAGCACCTCCGGAGCCGGCCAGGAACCAATGACCAATTCGGCGTGGTCCTCCGCTTCTTCGCTGAGCAGCCACGGATCGGCCTTGAGCGCGATCAGCGTCTGATCATCCTGGTATTCGCTGACCAACACCGTTTCCACCTGCGCCTGTTGTAGCGCCGCGACAACGCTCTCAAAGCCCAGGGCAAGGTCGGTCCGCCCATTGCCACTGCGGTTTGATACTCGGGCGGAGAGTTCCTGGAGGTCTCGGCCCAGCACCTCATCCACCTTTTCCTGCACGGCTTGGGCAAAGGCCCGCTGATCGGCGCCGCCGGTGCGGGTATGTTGCTCAAGAATGCTGGTGATCGGCTTGTTTGCTGCCCCGAGTTTGCTGGCGACTAATTCGCGGGCCTTAATATCTCCGGCGAGCACAATCAGTCGAACCTGATGATCTCGGGCCAACTCATCAATCTGCTGAGCCAGATCCTCGGCATTTCGCCGCCAGATTTCTTCGGTGCTGGATTGGTTTTTCGGTTCATCGTAGCGTCCCGGAACCTTGCGGGCGTGGTGTGCTTCCTCGGGATCGCCGGTGACCCCGCGACTTTCCTCGGCTCCCTTCACCGAGGAGTGGTAGAGCCGCACCTCTCCGCCGTCCTTGCTGGCTTCGGCCACCAGATAGGGGAACTGTCCACCGCGGGCCCGCGCGAGGGCCACCAGATTCGGGAAGGGTCCACAATTAATATCGGGGGTTTGCACATTCAAGCCGCTGATCACTTCATCCAGCACCACTTCGCCGTTGTTTACCGCCACAAATCGTGCCACCGGCGAAGCATGTCCGGCGGCCGGAACCAAAACTTCGGTGAGTGCAAGAATGTCGGCCTCGGTTGCCTGCTGCGAACCGAGGATTTTTCTCACCTTCTCAGGGAGGGCGTCAACCGCTTCCTGAGCCGCGGTTGTTCCGAGTGAAACGTCTACCAGGGCCGTGCACCATTGGCCCTCTCGACGGTAAAGCGTGGCGTCGATTCCTGTGGAACCTGCGCGTGATGTCATGAGGGAACTCCTTCCAACGCGGGGAAGCCCGCGTGACCAATCGATCCTTCTGCTCACCGTAGCACCGCTTGATGCCTTGCCGAAAGGGGCTGTTGAAAAGGGTTTTTAGTCGGTACGCTTTACTCCTCAGGGCACCGCGAGCGGTCCCCAAAACGCCGTTATCAACCTCAATTTTCGGGTTTTGGGGCCGCTCGTGACTACAGTCCCAGAATGGTGCTGGCGACCAGGAAGTAGATGATCAGGCCGGTGGCATCCACGAAGGTGGAGATGAACGGATTGGAGAATACCGCCGGATCCGCGCGCACCGCCTTGCCCAGCAGCGGCATCAACCCGCCCAGGCTCGCCGCCATGGTGCAGACTCCCAGGAGCGTCAACCCGATAACCAGGCCCAAGGGCACGGTGAAGGCCAGGGCGGCAATCACAAAGCCCAGGGATCCGAGCAACAATCCCAGCAGCGCACCAACCCGGACCTCGCGGGTGAAGACCTTAAAGACATCTCGGGGACGGACATCGCCCAGCGCGAGCGCCCGGGTAATGGTGGTCGCCGCCTGATTCCCGGTGTTGCCACCGGTGCCAATCAGCAGCGGGATGAACAAGGAGAGCACCACCTGCGCCTCGAGTGTTGCCTCGAAGGCACCGATGACCTTCACCGTGAGCGTCGCGCCAAGTGCCAGAACCAACAGCCAGACGACGCGGGCCTTGACGATCGAACGCACCGGGGTAGCCAGGTAGGGCCGACGCAACGGCTCACTGCCGCCGGAGCGTGCAGCGTCCTCGCTCTCCGCATCCTCCAGAATCCGCAGCGCATCATCCACCGTCAGGATGCCGACCAGGCGATCGCCCTCGTCAATGACCGGGAGCACCAACACCTTCGTTTCGGCGCAGTACCGTGCCGCATCCTCAACGTTCATCGATGCCACCACGCTCAGTGGCTTCTTCATGATCGAGCTGATGCTTGTGCTCGGATCGGCCCGCAGGACATCGCGCAGGGAGATGACCCCGATCAGCCGTGCCTGCGCATCGATGACCGGGATGGTGTAAATGCTCTCCGCGTCATCGAGCCTGGCGCGCACCCGTTCCAGGGTGGCGCCCGCGTCGAGTGTCGGATCGGTGGTGACAAATTCCGGGCTCATAAAGCGTCCCACGGCCCGGTGCGGGTAGCTGCGCACGGCCGTGGTCAGTGTCCGTGAACGCTCATCCAGTCCGTGCATCAGCGCGGCCACCATGGATTCGGGAAGTTCATCGGCAAGTGCCACGCGGTCATCCGGGCGCATCAAGGCAAACACCGTTGCGGCTTCGGTCTCGCTGAGCTGCTCAACGATCTCCACCTGCAGTGAGGTGTCGAGGCGGTCAAAAACGTGCTGGGCCACCTCGGGGCGAAGCGCCGCATAAACTAGTCCGCGCTCGGCGGCGTTCAGCCGCTCATACTGTTCGATGACTTCGGTGGTATCCAACGGTGCCAGGGCGGAGACGATCCCTCGATCATCGTGAGCCGTCAGCGCGTGAGCGAGCTGATCGGTGGTGATATCAAAGGATGTGCTGGGAGATTTGATCATGATCCGGGTCCCTCCGGTGGGGGCATACGCAGTCAAACGCGTTAAGACGCGGCGCATGCCAGTCATGGGTGGTGTGGGGGTATATCTTCACCGCAACCGCGAGGCACCCACGCACCAAAACCAGACATCATTTCCCGGATGATCCACGGCCCACCTCTGCCACCTCAAACGTAGCGGCGCCACATGGACGCAACACCCATGGCTGGGCGAAAGGAGTTAGAACCGAACCTCGGAGAGGATGACGCTGGCACGGCGGTGAGACACACGCGGTGCGATAGATCGACTTGGAACGTCGTCCATGCGTGCTCTCACCTCCTTCGGGCGCTTCGGCTAACTTCTGGGGATCCTCGGGTGAACTGCGTCCCCCGAGGGGCAGGCAGATACCCGGATCATTAAGGGGTACGCCCCCATCCTAGGCACAGTGCTCGGCACTAAGCCAACGGCTGTGTCCGAGCTCTCAGCGCGAGTGCGCTCCTAGTGGGTGGGAACCCAGTAGCGATTGGTCATCCCGTCGCTGGCCTCAACGACGTTTTCCAACACTCCCCCATTGGCTTCGATGGTGCCGGCGGAGGCAATATTGTCCACCCGGCAGGTCACCAGCGCGCTCTCGATGCCCCGCTGAGCCAAGACGTGCAGCGACTGGCGCAGGATTTGGGTCGCATAACCTCGGCGGCGATGTTGTGGCCGCACCGCATAACCAACATGACCACCAACGGATCGCAGGTGATCGTTGAGTTCAAATCTGATGCAGGTGCGCCCCACCAGTTCACCGTCAACAAAGGCGCCCCAGAGTGCGGACTTCACCCATCCCGGTGGCAAGCCCAGGCCTTGTTCGTGGGCGGCGAGCTGCTCCAGATACTCAGCAAAACCGCGCCGGCTCGAGTATCCCAGGAGGAAGTCAAAGTCATCGGCATCCAGCTCGGTGCGCGCAGCGAGCGCAGCGTCGCTGTCCTGGAGGGTGAAAGGTCTAATCAGAAGCATGTTGTGAAGAGTATCAGGCGGGTGTCCCGCGATGGGACACCCGCCCGGTAATCGTGCGGCTAGAGAACTAGCACTCGATGACGTTCACGGCCAGACCGCCCAGGGCGGTTTCCTTGTACTTCGAGCTCATGTCCTTGCCGGTTTCGCGCATGGTGATGATGACCTCGTCGAGCGTGACGTGGTGCTGTCCGTCGCCCATCAGCGCCATCTTGGCGGCGTTGATGGCCTTGGAGGCGGCAATGGCGTTGCGTTCGATGCAGGGAATCTGCACCAGCCCGCCAATCGGATCGCAGGTCAGGCCAAGGTTGTGTTCCATGGCGATTTCCGCGGCGTTCTCCACCTGGTCCACGGTGCCGCCCAAAATCTCGGCGAGTCCGCCGGCGGCCATCGAGGAGGCCGAACCGACCTCACCCTGGCAGCCGACCTCGGCGCCGGAGATGGAGGCCTGCTCCTTGTAGAGCACACCGATGGCGGCTGCGGTGAGCAGGAAGCGCACGATCACGTCATCGCGTTCCTCCTGGTTCCAGTACTTGGCCCCGGGTGCGTAGTGGGTCGCGTAGAACATCACCGCGGGGATGATGCCCGCTGCCCCATTGGTCGGGGCCGTGACCACACGACCGCCGGAGGCATTTTCCTCGTTGACGGCAAGGGCCACCAGGTTCACCCATTCCTGCCAGAACACCGGATCGCGGTCCTTGTCTTCCTTGGCCAGGCGTCGGTGCCATTCCGGAGCGCGGCGACGGACCTTCAACCCACCGGGCAGCACACCCTCACGTTCCAGGGAGGCATCCTTGCAATCCTCCATGACCTGCCAAATGTGCAACAGCCCGGCGCGGATCTCTTCCTTGGAGCGGTAGACCTCTTCGTTGGCGGCCATCACCCCGGCGATGGACAGGCCCGAGGTGGCGCAGTGTTCCAGCAGCTTGGCCGCGGTGGTGAAGGGGTAGGGCTGCGCGTTGAGTGCGTCCTCGAGGTTGGCAGCAAGCTTTTCTTCGGCGCCCTCGCGCACGATGAAGCCACCGCCCACCGAGAAGTAGGTATCTTCGGCCAAAACGTTGCCGTCGGCATCCAATGCCGCCATCTTCATGCCGTTGGTGTGCCGTGCCAGCACGGTCAGCGGGTGCTGGATCATGTCCTCAACCTTGTAGTCGAGTTCCTTCACCGCGCCCAGTGCCTTGCAGAGCTGAAGTTTGCCCGTGGCGGCCATGGCGTCCAGGCGCTCATCCACCTCGGAGGGCAGGATGGCTTCGGGTTCATAGCCTTCCAAGCCCAGCATGATGGCGGTGAAGGTTCCATGGCCTCGGCCCGTCGCCGCGAGGGATCCGTAGACATCAACGCGTAGCGATACGGTATGCGCGAGGTGCTCTTCGCGGACAAGTTTTGAAGCAAAGGCGTAGGCGGCCCGCATCGGTCCCACGGTGTGCGACGACGATGGCCCGATACCTACGGTGAAAAGGTCAAAAACGCTGATAGCCATGGAACATGCTTCCTTCAGGAGTGTTACTGGTTGGTGTCGATAGCTGGTGGTGCGGGGAAAGACTAAGGTGCTGCGCATAAACCGCAAGCCCGGGCTCCATGCGGATTCCCGGGCTCGCGGTCACATGATGTGCGGTACCGAGTTAGGCCAGTTTGGCCAGTTCCGGGTACAGCGGGTGGGCGTTCGCCAGGGCATGCACACGGTCCTTCAGGGCCGCGAGGGTAGCCTCGTTGTTCTCCTGCGTGCCAGCGATGAGGGTCTCGGCAATGATGTCCGCGACCTCCACAAACGCTGCCTCGGAGAAACCACGCGTCGCCAGTGCCGGGGTGCCAATACGCAACCCCGAGGTGACCATCGGCGGACGCGGATCAAAGGGAACCGCATTACGGTTCACCGTGATCTCCACCTTCGCCAACAGATCTTCACCCTGCTGCCCATCCAGCTCCGAATGACGCAAATCCACCAGGACCAGGTGCACATCGGTGCCACCGGTGAGCACCGAAATGCCTACCGCAGCAACATCCGGAGCACCCAAACGCTCGGCCAGAATGTGAGCACCGGCCAGCGTACGGACCTGACGATCCTTGAACTCCTCGGACGCGGCGATCTTAAACGCCACGGCCTTACCGGCAATCACATGCTCCAACGGGCCACCCTGCTGACCGGGGAACACCGCAGAATTAATCTTCTTGGCGATATCCGCATCGTTGGTCAGGATGATCCCGCCACGCGGACCGGCCAGCGTCTTATGCGTCGTGGAGGACACCACGTGAGCGTGCGGCACCGGTGAGGGGTGCAACCCGGCGGCAACCAACCCGGCGAAGTGCGCCATGTCCACAAACAGGTACGCACCGACCTTGTCGGCAATCGCACGGAAGCGTTCGAAGTCCAACTGCCGCGGGTAGGCGGACCAGCCGGCAACAATCATCTTCGGGGAGTGCTCAATGGCCAGGGCTTCAACCTTGTCCATGTCCACCACCAGGGTGTCCTCTTCCACGCCGTACGGGACGATGTTGTAGAGGCGGCCGGAGAAGTTGATCTTCATGCCGTGGGTCAGGTGACCACCGTGCGCCAGGTTCAGGCCCATGATGGTGTCACCCGGACGGATCAGCGCGTGCATCACCGAGGCGTTCGCCTGGGCGCCGGAGTGCGGCTGCACGTTCGCGTATTCGGCACCGAAGAGGGCCTTGACCCGCTCGAGGGCCAGAGTTTCCACCACGTCGACCTCTTCGCAGCCACCGTAGTAGCGGCGTCCCGGGTATCCCTCGGCGTACTTGTTGGTCAGCACCGAACCCTGCGCCTGCATCACGGCTAAGGCCGTGTGGTTCTCCGAGGCGATCATTTCCAGGCCACGCTGCTGGCGAGCCAGCTCGGCGTCGATCCGCTCCGCAATCTCCGGATCCAACGTCCCAATGTCCTGCGTCAGCGACGCAGGAGCAAGGGATTCGAACACTGCGGTCACGCTACGTCGCCGCCGTTTGCCGAAGCGTAGTCGGCTGCCGAGAGCAGCGGGCCTTCTTCGGTGACCTCAACGGTGAAGAGCCAGCCGGCACCGTACGGGTCTTCGTTCAGGATAGCCGGGTTGTCGATGGCTTCCTGGTTGACCTCAACGATGGTGCCGGTGACCGGAGCGAACAAATCGGAGACCGACTTGGTCGATTCGACCTCACCACAGGTTTCGCCGGCGGTGACGGTGTCGCCAACCTCGGGAAGGTCAACGTACACAACGTCGCCCAGTGCATCTGCCGCAACGGCGGTGATGCCGACCTTGGTCGGGGTCGAGGCATCGACCCATTCGTGCTCGGCCGAGTAACGAAGGGAGGCAAGAACCTTGCTCATGGGGGTATTTCCTCTCAAAGAATGTGGGTAAAGAAGTTAGCCGGTAACCGGTGGCGGAAGACGATTAGCGTCCCCGCCACCGACAACGTTACTTGGCTCGGGTGTAGAACGGCAGTGAAACGACTTCAAAGGCCTCGGGCTTGCCACGAAGGTCAACATCGACCTTCGTACCAACCTCGGCAAAGGCGGGTTCCACGTAGGCCATGGCCACGGGGAATCCAAGGGTCGGCGACGGCTGGCCGGAGGTGATGGCGCCAATCTGCGCCCCATCTACGGACACCGCGTAACCGCCGCGACCCGCGCGCCGGCCCAGACCCTTCAGGCCCACCAACACACGCTTGGGACCTTCGGCCTTGATGGCTTCCAATGCCGCGCGGCCCACAAAGTTCTCTTCCTTCTTGAAGGAGACGATGGGGCCAAGGTTGGCCTCGAAGGGGTTACCTTCAAGGGACAATTCGTTGCCGTACAGCGGCATGCCGGCCTCAAGGCGCAGCGAGTCGCGGCAGGCCAAACCGGCGGGGATCAGTCCGTGGGCGGTGCCCGCGTTCATGACTGCGTCCCAGAGTTCGGCGGCCTGCTCGTTCGGCACATACAGCTCGAAGCCGTCCTCGCCGGTGTAACCGGTGCGTGCCAACAGCACGTTGATACCGGCAACGGTGAGTTCATCCGCGGCGTAGTAGTTCATCTCGGTCACCACGGCCTTGCCGGCCTCGTCAACCAGTTCGTGCAAGATGGCCACGGCGTTCGGGCCCTGCACGGCGATCAACGAGGTTTCGGCGGAGGCATCGGTGACGGTGACGTCGAAGCCTGCCGCGCGTTCGGCCAATGCCGCGGCAACCACCGGGGCGTTGCCCGCGTTGGGTACCACGAGGAACTTTTCTTCCCCGCGGCGGTAGGTGATCAGGTCATCGATGATGCCGCCGGCTTCGTTGCAGATCACCGAGTACTTGGCCTTACCGACCTTCATCACTGCCATGTTCCCGGCCAGCGCGGTATTCAGGAAGGTTGCTGCTGCAGGTCCTTCGACCCAGACTTCGCCCATGTGGGAGAGGTCAAAGAGGCCGGCGGTGGCGCGCACTGCATTGTGCTCAGCCAATTCCGAACCGTACTTCAGCGGCATGTCCCAGCCACCGAAGTCGGTGAAGGACGCGTTGAGTTCCGCATGCTTGGCATGCAGTGAGGTTTTTTTCGGGTCGCTCATCAAGCTACCTTTCGTGGGGCTAAATAATGAGTGGCGGTTTTAGTCTTCGAAAGCTTCGGGCGACGGGCAGGAGCAGATCAGGTTACGGTCGCCACCGGCGCCATCGATGCGTCCGACGGCCGGGAAGTACTTATCCACGCGCAGGGCGTGAACCGGGAAGGCTGCCTGCTCGACGGTGTACTTGCGATCCCAGGCGCTGTTGACCACTGCTGCCACGGTGTGCGGGGCATTACGCAGCGGGGATTCTTCGATGGTGAATTCTCCGGCGAGCACCTGCTGCATTTCGGCGTAGATGGCGATCATGGCTTCGATGAAGCGTTCGATCTCGCCCAGGTCCTCGGACTCGGTCGGCTCCACCATCAAGGTGCCGGCAACCGGGAAGGAGAGGGTCGGGGCGTGGAAGCCGAAGTCGATCAGGCGCTTGGCCACGTCCTCGGCGGTGACGCCGGTCTTGTTGGTCAGCTCGCGCAGATCCAGGATGCACTCGTGTGCGACCAGACCCTTGTTGCCGGTGAACAGGATCGGGAAGTACTCGTTGAGCTTCGAGGCGATGTAGTTCGCCGAGAGGATCGCGGTCTTGGTGGCGTCGGTCAGTCCTTCGCCGCCCATCATCGCGATGTAGGCCCAGGAGATCGGCAGCACGCCGGCGGAGCCGAACATGGTGGCGACCACGGGGATGCCGTCGCGGATCGAGTAGCTGCCCGAGGCGTCGCCCGGCAGGAACGGGATCAGGTGCTCGGCAACGCCGATCGGGCCCACGCCCGGTCCGCCGCCACCGTGCGGGATGCAGAAGGTCTTGTGCAGGTTCAGGTGCGAAACGTCGCCGCCGAACTGACCTGGCTGGGCGAGGCCCACCAGGGCGTTCATGTTGGCGCCGTCAATGTAGACCTGGCCACCGGCCGCGTGGACCTTGTCGCAGACCTCGCGCACATCGGCGTCGTACACACCGTGGGTGGAGGGGTAGGTGATCATGATGGCGGCAAGGACGTCCTTGTTTGCCTCGATCTTGGCATCCAGGTCCGCTGCGTCGATGGTTCCATCGGCGGCGGTCTTGACCACAACTACCTTCATGCCGGCCAGTACTGCCGAGGCGGCGTTGGTGCCGTGGGCGGAGGCCGGGATCAGGCAGACGGTGCGGGCAGTATCGCCGTTGGAGAGGTGGTAACCACGAATGGCCAGCAGGCCAGCGTATTCGCCCTGGGATCCGGCGTTGGGCTGGATGGAGACCCCGGCGTAGCCGGTGATGGTGGTCAGGCGACCCTCGAGGTCGGTGATCAGTTCGCGCCAGCCCTCGGTCTGGTGCGCCGGGGCGTACGGGTGGATCGAGGCGAATTCCGGCCAAGAAATGGATTCCATTTCGGCGGTGGAGTTCAGCTTCATGGTGCATGAGCCTAGCGGGATCATGGTGCGGTCCAGCGACAGGTCGCGGTCCGAGAGCTTGCGCAGGTAGCGCAGCATCTGGGTCTCGGACTTGATGGTGTTGAAGATCGGGTGGCTGAGGTAATCGCTGGTGCGCTGCACGGCGGTGGGCAGTTCAAAGCCCTCTGCGGTGAAGGACTCGCCGGTGATGCCGAAGGCCGCAGCGATGGCAGCAACGTGAGCGGAGGTGGTGGCCTCATCGGTGGAGATACCCACGGTGGTTTCATCCACGCGGCGCAGGTTGATGCCGGCTTCCTCGGCCTTGGTGATGATGGCTTCGGCGTCACTCACCTTCACCTGAACGGTGTCGAAGAAGGAATCCGAGGCCAGTTCCAGGCCGGCACCGGAGAGCAGGGTGGCGATGGTGCGGGCGTGGTTGTGGGCACGCTGAGCGATACGCTTCAGGCCGGCCGGGCCGTGGTACACGGCGTACATCGAGGCCGTGATGGCCAGCAACGCCTGGGCGGTGCAGATGTTGGACGTGGCCTTTTCGCGGCGGATGTGCTGCTCGCGGGTCTGCAGTGCCAGGCGGTAGGCCGGGTATCCGGCGTCATCCTTGGACACACCCACCAGGCGGCCGGGCAGCTGACGTTCCAGACCGGTGCGCACGGCCAGGTAGGCGGCGTGCGGGCCACCGAAGAACAGCGGAACACCGAAGCGCTGGGTGTTACCCACGGCGATGTCGGCACCCTGCTCGCCCGGGGCGGTGATCATGGTCAGGGACAGGATGTCGGCGGCAACGGTGACCATCGCACCGCGTTCCTTGGCTGCTGCGATGATGGCGGTGTGGTCAACCACGGCGCCGTTGTTGCCCGGCTGCTGCAGCACGATGCCGGAGATGTCACCCTCGGGCAAACCGGCGGACAGATCGGCGATTTCGACCTCGAAGCCCAGGGCCTCGGCGCGGCCGAGCACCACGGCGATGGACTGCGGGAAGAGGTTGGCATCCAGCACGGTCTTGGCGGAGCCCTTGGCCTTGTTGGCGCGGCGCATCAGCAGAACGGACTCGGCGACGGCCGAGGCTTCATCCAGCATCGAGGCATTGGCGATCGGCATCGCGGTCAGGTCCATGACCATGGTCTGGAAGTTGATGAGGGCCTCGAGGCGGCCCTGGGAGATTTCCGGCTGGTACGGGGTGTACGCGGTGTACCAGGCTGGATCCTCGAGCACGTTGCGCAGGATGACCGGCGGGGTGTAGGTGTCGGAGAAGCCCTGACCAATCATCTGGGTCTTCATCACGTTTTTGTTGGCCAGCACGCGCAGGTCGGCCAGAACTTCGGCTTCGGTGCGGGGGGTGGGCAGATCCAATGGCTCGGACTGACGAATATCGGCCGGTACGGCCGTGTCGACGAGTTCGTCGATGGAGGAATAACCAAGCTGCGAAAGCATGGTGTCAATGTCGCTGCCCTGGGGGCCAATATGGCGGGCGACGAACTCAGCGGACGGGGTCACGGTCATGGGGAACTCCATTGGGTCATCGGCGTGCGTGCACACCGAACGAGCTGCAAGTTCCTCCCCGACCCTGTTGCTGTGACCTGAGAGTTTCCGCGATGTTCCGCATCCTAGTGGGGATCCGGCACACGCTTGCACCTTCGGTGAGCAGCACCGCCGCGAGGCGATGTTACTTCTTTCCAGAGTTGCCTCTTCGCGGCGGTACGGGGGCCTGAGAGTTTCCCGGGGAGGAATTGCTCCTACGGCGCCCGACCAACTTTCGCTGAACGGGACTCTCCCGCCGCATGTCAGTGGCTGTGCCTCGTGAGAGGCACGGCTCTTATCCTACCGGCGAAGCGTGAGCTAAACAACATGGATTACTTCGTCCCAAGCCAGCATCGAGGTTTGCGGATGAAGCGGAGAACTTTCGGCTCCCGGCCGACACTTTCTCGCCCTGCGACGTGGCGAATTGTCCTTGAGCTCTGCCCGTTGTCATCGTTCTCGAGTTAGCAGTTGGGCTTGGCCTCGACGCGCGGTCCGACGTCGATGGAATACGGAAGTCCCCACGCGTTGCTGTAGCGCAGGCGCACGGCGCACAGCGAGGACTCGTGGTTTAGCTCGACGGGTTCAAGGGCCATGAGGATCGAAGCACCGGGCCCGTCACCGAGGGTGGCCGGCAGCTCGGTGAGGGAAAGCCAAGCGGTCCGCAGATCCGGGTCATTCTCCCCCACCGGGTACTCCCCTGACCCGAGCCACGCACCGTCGTGCAGGATGCCGGATCCGGCCAGTACGAGCAAGATGGTTCCAAAGCCCACTTCGCCCGGCCCTGCTCGAACCTAGCTTCAATTTTCTATATCCCTCGGCAATACTGCCAACCTTTGCTGACGTCACCGGCGCAATTCTTGCTGCAGGCCATCATTCCCGCCCGCGCGCCAGAAATGGATGCCTCGTGATCAACAGAAACTACTTGACACATCAACCTTTTGGTTCTATCGTTTTTATTGAACCTTCAACTAAACGGATTGAGGATCTGATGAAGAACTTCCTCGCTCAACTCTTCGGAAAGAAGCACATCATGAACATCGACGTCACCATCATCGGTACCGGCAGCATGGGCCGCGCACTCGCCACCCGCACCATCGCTGCGGGCAAGAATCTTCAGGTCCTAGCCCGCTCCACCGAGACCGCTGCAACCTTCGCCGCAGAACTCGGCTCGGGTATCACCAGCGGCAATACCACCGAGGCTCCGGCCGGCCAGATCGTCATTCTGGCCCTACCCTTCGACGCGGCCAAGGAATACGTCACGGCCCAGGGTGCGGCACTGGATTCCAAGATCGTCATCGACATCTCCAACCCCGTGGACTTCTCCACCTTCGATTCGCTGACCACTGCCGCGGGCAGCTCCGCCGCCGAGGACATCTCCGCACTCACCTCCGCCACCGTGGTGAAGGCCTTCAACACCACCTTCGCCGGACCGCTGACCACAGGCTCCGCCGAGGGAACTCCGCTCGACGTTTTTGTTGCCGGTGAGGAATCAGCCCGCAACACTGTCGCTTCCTTCATCACCGCCGCTGGCATGCGTCCGATCGAGGTGGGCGGCCTGCACCACGCCCGTGAGCTCGAGGGCTTCCAGCTGTTGGTCATGGCCATGCAGGTCAACCCGGCACTGCCCGACTTCAACTGGGGCACCGCGCTGAAGATTGTTGGCTAATTTCCCCCTCCACGGAGCGAGTTAGCTCCGCCAGATGGGAGCCGGAAGACCAATATGGTCTACCGGCTCTCATCTTTTTTTAATCCCGAGAAAAACGAGCTAAATCAGCCCGGAGGTACCCAGCCAGGTGCCAAGAGCAAAGGTGACGGCCAGTGCGGCCGCCCCACCGATCAGCACCCGCAGCGTCGGGCGCAGTATCGGCGCCCCGCCCAGCTTGGCACCGAGCCCACCGGTAATACCCAAGGCCAATAGCACGGCAACAATGGTGATCGGGATCCGTAGGTCCACGGGCAGGAAGACCGCCGTGGCAAAAGGTAATATCGCACCCACGGTAAAGGCCAGCGCCGAGGCCAGGGCGGCATGCCACGGGTTCAGCACCTCGTCCTCATCCAATTGAAGCTCGGCATCCAGATGAGCCTTCAGCGCATCGTGCGCCGTCAGCTCCTGGGCTACGAGACTCGCGGTGGCCGGGCTGAGTCCCTTGGCCTCGTAGAGTCCGGTGAGTTCGGCCAGCTCTTCGGCCGGCATTTCCGCTAACTCACGACGTTCCTTTTCGATGAGGGCCTTTTGTGAATCCGAGGCACTGGAGACCGAGACGTACTCCCCCAGAGCCATCGAGATGGCACCGCCAATGGCTGCCGCCGCGCCCGCGGTGAGCACCGGGCCGATTGCCGGGGTGGCACTGGCAACACCAACCACCACCGCCGCGACCGAGACGATGCCATCGTTGGCACCGAGGACTCCGGCCCGCAGCCAGTTCAGCCGTTCGGCCACTCCCTGGCCATGTGGTTCATCCTCGTGCGCACTTTCTAGCTCATTCATGGTCCCCAGCAAATCATCTTGTTGCTCCTCTGACCAGTACGTGCGCCTCGGTTGCGCCAGCGCGGCGGCCACCTACCGGGCCTCAGACCCCGGACGGCACCTGGAGCGAGGTGAAGTGCGGGTATTTGGGACTCAGGGCATCACCCGATGAGGTTCCGGTCAGTCGACGCTTCACCCAGGGCACCAGGTGTTCCTTGGCCCAGGCGGCATCCTCACGCAGCTTATTTAGGCGCGTGAGCGCGGCAGCGTCGGTGAGTACCGGCAGCGGAATTCGCGACTGGTTGCCGAGGAGCTCAAGCACTTTTGCGGCCATGAGGGTATGCCCGGCGGTGTTCATGTGCAGTCGATCGGTGGCCCAATAGCGGAGGTCAGAAAATTCACGCCAGCGCCAGTAGTCGGCGATCAGCGCGCCGGTGTCCTCGGCGATCTCACGCACCGCTTCGTTGTAGATGGCGGTACGTCCGCGGGTGGTACCGAAGATGGCCGAGTCCCCGGAGTCGAAACCGGTAAAAAGCACCAGGGTGGCCCCGCTGTCGGCCAGCTTGATGATCATCTGCCGATACCTGAGCATCAATGCGTCGATGTCCACAGCTGGGCGCAAAATGTCGTTTCCACCCACATACAGCGTGATCAGTGTCGGCTTCAGGGCCAGCGCCGCCGGTAGTTGCTCGATGATCACCTGGTTAATTTTTTTGCCGCGGATGGCCAGATTGGCGTAACCCCAGCTCGGATCCGCACACAACACCTCGGCGACCCGATCGGCCCAACCGCGCACCTGGTTCGGACGTTGCGGTTCCACGTCACCCATGCCCTCGGTGAAGGAGTCGCCCAATGCCAAATATCGATTCGTAAATTCCACGGCTCTAGCCTAGCCCCGCAGTCCGCCGCGATCGGAAACGGCCGCCCGGGTGGGAGGACTCCCGCGCACCCTCAGCCGGGTCTTGGCCGAGTTGTTGACGATGTGTTGTTAGCCAAGACTTGGGCGGATGGCGCATGAGCGTCCGATTAAGCCAAATTGCCGACCACAACATACAGTGGGGAGCGACTTTTACACGCGATAGAAAAGCAGGGGGTGCTGCCATGCCGGAACGGCACGCACGCATGCTCCGTGCCGCCGTGGTGAGCCTGGTCGTGCTGCTACTTTCCGCCGGCGCGCACCTGGGCGGCGGCGGCAACCTGCCGCACCCCGGTGTCCTGCTCGGGCTCGGCGCCCTGACCATGCTCTCGGTGACGGTCCTCGCCAAACGGCGGCTCAGGCTTCCGGCCCTGCTGACGGTCTTGGGTGGCGGGCAATTCGCACTCCACCATGCCTTTGGCCTGCTGAGCAGCACGGCCACCACCATGGTGTGCCATCCGGATGCCACGCACAGTGGACATTCCGCGGCGCTGAGTTGTGCGCTCGGGTCGACCGAAATTCAATCCCACGCCCACGCCGGCGAAATCAACATCGCCATGTTCGCGGCCCACGTCATTGCCACCCTGGCTGCCGCGATGCTGATTGCCCGTGGTGAAGAAGCGCTGGGCGCGGTAGCCCGTTGGCTGCGCCCCCTGTTCACGGTGTTGCAGCCCTCCCCCATCGATCCACCGGCTCGCCTCGCTCCGGTGCTCACCGTGCCCCGCCTGCATGCGGTGGCTTTCCTGATCTCTCCGCCTTTGCGCGGACCACCTGCCTTTCGCTGATTCCGACTTCTTCCCATATTTCGTGCCCGCCCCATGGGGTCGTGCACAGCGAAAGGCATGCCATGAAACTCCGTCGTACCCTCTTTGTGTCCGCAGCAACCGCCGGTCTGATGGCCGTTGGCTTGGCTTCGGCCAGCGCCCACGTCACCGTCACCCCCGATACCACCGATGCCGGCGCATATTCCGTGTTGACCTTCGCGGCCTCACACGGCTGCGAAGGCTCACCCACCTCCAGTTTCACCATCTCGATCCCCGAGTCCATCAGCGACGCCAAACCCACCATCTATCCCGGCTGGGACGTGAAAAAGGTCGAGGAAAAGTTGAGCGAACCCATGACCACCGCCGATGGGTCCACCGTGACCAAGCACATTGGCAAGATCATCTACACGGCCACAACACCGTTGGAAGACGGTTACCGGATGGCCTTTGAGGTCCAGGTCAAGAATCCCGATTCCTCGGGTGAAATCCTGGCCTTCCCCACGCTGCAGAGCTGTGTGAAGGGCCAGACCGATTGGTCCCAGCTGCCGGCCGAAGGTGCTGACCCGCACGAGCTTGAGGCGCCCGCCCCGAGCTACACGCTGACGGCTGCCAGCGCTCAGGCAGAGCATCACGGAGCCGGAGCGCCGTTGGTGCCGGCGTCGGAGAATACTGCCTCCCCGGTTCCCGGTTACCTGGGTCTGGGCGCCGGAGTCTTGGGATTGCTGACCGGTGGCGTGGCTCTGAGCCGCACCCGCAAAAACGCGGGCAAGTAACCCATGATGATGGATTCCCCCGAGCTGCGGCGATTCGGTCTCCTGCGTGCGGTGCGTCGATCACTCGCCGTAACGCTCACCCTGGGGTTAACTCTGTTGCTTCCGGTATCGGCTGCCTCGGCACACGATGTCCTCACGGGAACGGTTCCTTCGAACGGGCAAACGGTGAAGGTGCTCCCGAAAGCCATTGAGCTGTCCTTTAACAACATGCCGCTGGCCATCGGGACCGAGGTGGCCATCGAGGATACCGCGGGAAAGAACTGGGCCTCCGGCGAGGTCAAGATCGTGGACAACGTCGTTAGCCAACCGCTGCTCCCCGCAACACCCGGTGGGAAGTACACGGTGAACTGGCGGGTGGTGTCCTCCGATGGACATCCGATCGAGGGCACCTTTGTCTTCATCGCGGCGGCCGGCGGTGCCGGGGCTACGTCGGCCCTGACACCGGCGTCGGAACCGGCAGCGGATTCCGTTGCTGAGCCGCAAGCGCCAGCATCCGGTGCCTTCCCCGTGAGCCCGCTCATCGGATCGTTCGTGGTGCTGCTGGCTCTGGTGCTGGCACTGATCGTGGTGCGGTATCTGCGACGGCGAAAGCAGAGTCACGGTTCCGAGTGATGTGAGGAACCGATAAGGGGAAGAATCAGCCGTTGCACGGTTGGTTCTTCCCCTTATTCATTCCACCGATTCCGCCGTGGATCCAGGCCACCACGGCGGTGTGGCGTTTTAGCCGCCGAGCAGCACCTGACGGGTCAGGACGCTCAGGCGTCCGCCGCGCGATCCGGTGCCGTTGGGCTCGCCGCGCGCCGGAATATAACCGAATGCCAGCCCGTAGGCCGGGTCGGCATAGGACAGCGAGCCGTTGGCGCCGTCGTGGCCGAAGGCCCAGGCGGAGCCAAAGTCGTTAACCGGATGGGCCTTCATGAAGCCAATGCCAAAGGCTCCCGGGGCCGACCTGGCCCGATCAATGCCATAAACCTGATCCTGCGAGACGGCGGTGATGGTCGCCGGTGTCAGGAACGGTGCATGTTCGTCCCCCGCCTCATCAACAAAACCTGTGGTTGCTGCCGCGTAGAGCCGCGCCAACCCCTGGGCATTGGCCACCCCACCAATGGCTGCGAGTCCGGCCTCACGGATGGCGCGGACGTTTGGCACCTCGAGGATTTCAAAACTCGGACCCTGCGGTCCATCAAAGCCACCGGTGGAATTCAGCGCCAGGCCCAGCGGTGAATAGGGGTCAATGAAGGGTGCCGGTTCTCCGCCTTCCGGAAGCAATACCGGAACGAAGCGCGGCTCCAGGGCCTCGGGCAGCCCCAAATAGAAGTTGATGTCGTGCGGGGCACGGATACGGCGCTCGAAGATGCTCTGCAGCGACTCCCCGGCCGCGCGACGGGCCAGTTCTTCCATGAAGACACCCATGGTTAGCGCGTGATACGAGTACGTTCCCGGGGCCGACCAGAGTGGGGTGGTAGCGGCAAGAATGCTCGCGGCCAGACGCGAATCAATCAGTTCTTCCTGGGTGAATCCGCCGTTAACGCCGGGCAGTCCGCCCTGGTGGCTCAGCAGCTGAGCCACGGTCATGCTTTCCTTGCCTCCGGCGGCAAATTCGGGCCAGTACAGGGCCACCGGCGCGGCCAGGTCAAGGATTCCTTCCTGGACCAGCAGTGCCATGACCATGGCTCCCGCTCCCTTGGAGCAGGAGAACACACCGGTCATCGACTCGGGGGTGGAATCCTGACCCACCACCGAATCAAGCACTAGGGCTCCGCCCTGGTAGATGGCCAGCTGTCCCGAATAGCTCGGGTCCTCGGCGGCGAAGGATTCCATCAGCTCGGCCACGGGGGCAAAGCGCTGATCAATGACGTGGGTTTTTTTCATCTGCGTGCTCACGTGTTCCACATTACAGATTGATGGGCGGCGCTGCGCTTAGTTCGCCAGTGTTTCCTGACGGTAGCGCAACAACCAGCTCTCCCCCACCCGCTGCCAGAAGGAGGAACACAGGACGGCACGCTCGCCGGCGAGCAAACGGTAGGCCAATTGAATCTGGTCTTCGCCCCACGGGGTCGCGGCCAAGACTTGCAGTGGGCCGCCGGCGGGAAGTGCGTGGCCACCGTCAAAGGCTGCAATGATGGAAGATCTATCGGTCAGCGATCCGTCCCGGCTGATCTCCTGAAATTCTGGGTGCAGGAACGCCAAAACCTCACCCAGATCTCCGCGCACCGTCGGGGACTGCAACTCGGTTTCCAGCTCGAAGACCATCTGCACCGCGGCCGTCGTGCTCGCCGCCGGATCGGTGGCGCGTTTGGCGCTGGCCGCCGGTGCCGGGGCGACGGGCAAAGCAGCAGCCGGGGCTCCTGCCTCCGTTCCCGGGGCGATTGGCGGTTCGGGCTCGGGGGTGATTGCGGTGCCGCCCGCAGTGCTTGCTGCGCCCTCTAGCCCGGGGCCGGAGTTCGGTTCCTTACCGGCTTGGTAGGCGGTGGCTGCATCGCGTGCCCGTACATCGGCGGCCTCGTTCAGCTCGTGTCCGGCATGGCCCTTGACCCATTCAAAGGTGTACTTGCGTCCCTTGATGGCCTCGTCGATTTCCTTGAGCAGCTCCAGATTCAGCACCGGCTTACCGTCGGATTTTTTCCAGCCCTTTTTCTTCCAACCCGGCATCCACTTGGTGACGGAGTTGATCACGTATTGCGAGTCGCAGAGGATGTGCAGATCCTCGTCGGGCAGGTGCGCGGTGGAGCGGAAGAGATCAAGAACGGCCATGAGCTCGCCCATATTGTTGGTGCCGTGTGCCCAACCACCGGAGCGCCAATGCGCATCGTCGATGTACCACGCCCATCCGGCGGGTCCTGGGTTTCCGAGTGCTGATCCGTCTGCGGCTGCGGTGATCGTCATATATCAATCCTGCCACGGCCCCACCGACGCTTTCGCCTTCACCTCCCGCCCCGGCACAAACACCGGCACAAAACGAAACACCCCACCGGAGTGACCGGCAGGGTGTTTCGGTTGAGCTGCTGTCTCTTAGGACAGCTGGGTACTAGTACAGCTCGGCTACCGCTTCATCCTGTGCCACGGTTGCTGCCGGAGCCTTGGTGGCCGGAGCTTGGGCCTCGCTCGGAGTCTGCGTGGTCCCGTTGCTTCCCAGTAGACCGGAGAGCATGGCCGCGAGGTCAATCTCGGTACTGCCCTTGATCATGGCCAGTCCCTCGGTGACGATGCGGTTGGCCTGCTTGACGGCATCCGAGGCACCATCGGAGCTGATCACCGTGTAGTTGTCGATGCCGGCGACGGCATCGGAGCTCGCCTTGACGATCTCCGGCAGCGCGTTGATTGCCAGGAACGCCAGCGAGGACTGGGTGTGACCGGTCAGGGCCACGGCCTTGGCGTCTTCGGCCTTGGCGGTGGCTTCACCGATGGCGGCGATCGCTGCGCCCTCGGCTTCACCACGCACCCGGACGGCGTCGGCTTCGGCCTTGGCCTTCAGCTCGATGGCCGAGGCCTGACCCTGGGCCTGGAAGACCTCGGCGTTCTTGGAGGCCTCCGCCTCAACGGTCTTAGCCGCTGCTCGGGCTTCCGCGTCGGCGATCGACGCCTTCTTGGAACCCTCTGCTTCAATGGTCTTGGAGTTGGCTCGCGCGGTGGCGCTGAAGACGTCTGCATCGCGCTTGGCCTCGGCGTCGGTACGCATCTTGTAGGCCTGAGCATCGGCGGGCTTGTGGACCTCGATGTCCAGGCGTTCCTGCTCCACCAGTGCCTGCTCGGTCAGTGCCTTGCGTTCCAGGGCGGCAACCGTGACATCCTGCTCTGCCTTGGCGATGCCCTTGGCGGCATCGGCGATGGCCTCGGCGCGGTCCTGCTCGGCCTTAAACTCGGACTTTTTGATGGCGAGGTCACGCATCAGGGCGGCGGTGGCGCCTTCCTGCTCGATGCGCGCGGCTTCCGATTCTTGGAAGGCCTTGGAGGTGGCCACGCGGGCTTCACGCTTGGCTCGTTCCAGACCCGGCTTGCCGACTTCCTCGAGGTAGTCGATGGTCGTGGGCATATTGTCCGGGCCGATGACGGTGCGCGATGGGGTGCTGACCGAGGAGATGTTGAACGCGTCAATCTGAATGCCCTGCTCGGCGAACTGGGTGACCGCCGATTCTAGGGACTGATCCTGGAATTCCTTGCGGTTGTTATTCGCATCCTCCACCGACATCGCCGATACGATGCCACGGAGCACGCCTTCGGCGGACTTGGTCACCGAGGCGTTGAGGTCTTCCTTGGAGTGTGTGAGGAAACGCTGGACGGCCTTGCTCATGCCCTCCACCGAGTCATCAAACTTGAAGTTCAGGCTGGCCGTTACCGAGGTGGTGATGAAGTTCTTATCCACGCCTTCCACGGCAAGTTCCACCTGGCGCTGTTCCAGGGACATCACAAACTTCTGGTGGATGATCGGCAGGAAGAGCACAATGCCCTTGGTGAAGATCTGGACCTGACCCTTGGCGCCCTTACCGGCTCGGATCACGGCCTGGTTGGGTGCAACGGTGACCAGTCGTGTGGTGGCGTACCAGACGAGGGCAACGAGGACGGCGATGATCGCGACGATGGCGATCACGGTTCCGTTGATGGGAGAGTCCATGGTTAATATCCGTTCAGTTCGGAGGTGGATGCGACCCTGATGCGGTCTTCAACAATTGCCACAACGACAATTGGGGTGCCCTGCTTGATGGGGCTGGATGAAAATACGAGGCGCTGATTGATCTCATCGGGGTGCTCCAGCTGAACTTTCCCGACGTTCTCGTTAATGTCTGTGGTGGCCACGCCGAGAAGTCCGATGACTTCGTGCGGCTGGACGTTGGAGATGCGGGCCATCTTGCGGGCCAGGAACGCGACGCCGACAATGCCGATGATTCCTACCAGTGCTCCGGCGGCGTAGGCCAGAAAGAGTGGACCGTCATTGAGCAACACAATCGCGCCCGCGGCGCCAAATAGCGTGGCTGCCGCACCGACGGCAGTGGTGGAGATGATTCCGTCGAAAAAATCGACAATCTCTCCCAAGGTCATGGACACGACGAGGAGCAGGAGGCCGATGCCTCCGATCACTGCGAATGTCAGCATGCGGTTTCTTTCGTCAGGTCCTTGCCGGGCCGATCGGCGCAGCATGATTCAAAGGAGAGAACAACCAGGGTTCCTGTCTCGAGGTCTGCCACGATGCAAATATCCCCCGAGGCCCAGTTTCCGTTGGCCGCTCGATTGCCTCACTCAATATAAAGTCTATCCGTTAGCGGTAAAAAGCCGAGGTAAGCGGCGTCACAAGTCGGTTGGCTATTTCCAGGCCCCACGTTGGCACCCCAAGCGCGGGCATGGCGCCACAGATCATCACGGCGCGGATGCTGCTCGGCGGCTATGCTTCGCGGATCGATCGTGCCGCCGGATTCACTGAGGCAAGGGAACGGGCAAAGACCACCGAGTCCTGCGCGACACCATCAATGAGTTTGTGCCCTCTCAGATAGCCGATCCGCAGCAACCCCAGCTTCTCCAAGACGCGGACCGAGCCGATATTATCCGGTCGGCAGGTCGCCAACAGGCGCGTGATCCCCAGCTTCTCGACCGCCGCGGCGGCCAGTGCGGTGGCGGCCTCGGTGACATAACCCAGCCCCCAGGACTCGGCCCGCAAGACAAATCCGATCTCGGCATCAGAGGCGTGCTCTATAAGATCAGATGCCCCGCACATCAGAGCGATCGATCCGATGACCTGGGCATCTTGGGTGATCGCCAGGGTCCAGGTGGTGCGCGGGTGCACCAATTGTTCGGCCAAGCAGTCGGAGATGAACGCAGTACTGTCCGCCAGGGCATTAGGGCCCCATTCGACAAAGGCGCAAACCCGGGGATCGGAGGCAAATTCATGAACAGAGCCCACATCCGAGATGGTGAATTCACGCAGCCGCAGGCGTTCGGTGATGATCTCCATAGATCCATCCTGACATGGCGGTTCGTGAATACCTGCGCTGTTACGCCTAAACCATGCAGTGCCTCGGTTTCGGGGGCCCCGGAATCCCAGTGGTGCCATAAGTCCACCGATTGGCTTATGATCTCCCCATGGAATCTCTCCTTACCGCCGCACAGCACGCAGATCTGTACGATGCGGAAAATCTCTGGACCACTGCCGAAGACTTCTTTCTCCGGTTCACCAATGCCACTCCCGCGTCCCGTGTGCTGGATCTGGGCTGCGGCACCGGTCGCCTGACCATCGCCCTGGCCCAAGCCGGCCACGAGGTCAGCGGTGTTGACCCGCACTCCGGTTCGATGGCCGCCGCCCGCGCCAAGCCGGGCGCCGATGCGGTGCGCTGGATTGACGGCACCTCCTCGGTCTTGGGTGAAGAGGAAGTTTTTGACACGGTGCTGATGACCTCGCACGTGGCCCAGGCGATCGTGGATGAGGATGAATGGACGCGTACGCTGGCTAACATCAAGCGGGTATTGGTCCCCGGAGGGCGACTTGTCTTTGATTCGCGGGACCCAGCGGCACGCGCCTGGGAAACCTGGACTCCGGCACAGACGCGCAGCGAATTCACACTCTCCGACGGCACTCATCTGCAGTCGTGGATTGATTCGGCCCTGCACGATGAAGGACTCATCAAGATCACCGAACACCGGCTTTTTGCCGACAGTTCTAGGGAAATGCAGGATGCGCTATTGGCCTTCCGTAGCGAGGACCAATTGCACGCCGACCTGACCGCGGCCGGTCTGCAGGTTGATGAGGTGTTCGGCGGCTGGAGCCACGAGCCGGTGGGTAACGGCGCCGGGGAACTAATTTTCCTGGCCCACGCATAAGGCCCCGCCCCTAATGGGGCGAGGCCTCGGACGGCAGGTATCTGCCGAAGCTTCTAACTACGCGGGATAGAGCGGATTGTGGCCGGAGGTCACACGCTCGGATTCACGAACGGGTTCCGGCGCGGTTCCGGCACCCCAAGGGTTTCCACCCATGGCTTCGCGACCGTGCGGTTCCAGCCAATTGGCAAGATCCGGACCCACCGGAATGATCTGGGTGGGATTGATATCCTCATGCACCACGTAGTAGTGCTCCTTGATCTGCTCGAAGTCCACGGTGTCTCCGAACCCGGGAAGGGCAAACAAGTCCCGGGCGTAGGCCCAAAGGTTCGGCATCTCGGTGAGCTTGTTGCGGTTGGTCTTGAAGTGTCCGTGGTACACCGGATCAAAACGAACCAGCGTGGTGAACAGACGCACATCGGCCTCGGTGATCGAATCCCCCATCAGGAAGCGTCGAGTCGCTAGGCGTTCCTCGAGCCAGTCCATGGTGTCCCAGAGACGATCGTAGGCCTGGTTGTAGGCTTCTTGGCTGCCGGCGAAGCCGCAGCGGTAGACCCCGTTGTTAACTTCGGTGAAGATGCGTTTGATGATCGGCATCATCTCTTCGATCTTGTCTTCAGGCAACAAATCCGGGGCACCGGCGCGGTGGAATTCTTTCCACTGGGTGGAGAGGTCCATGGTGATTTGTGGGTAGTCGTTAGTCACCACGGCGCCGCTGTGCACATCAACGATGGCCGGTACGGTAATGCCGCGTGGGTAGTCGGCAAAGCGCTTAAAGTAGTTCTCCTGGATGCGCTCGGTGCCCAGCACCGGGTCGATTCCGCCCTCGTCGAGGTCGAACGTCCAGGAGCGAGCATCGTGCACGGGTCCCGGGGTGCCCAAGGAGATGGCGTCCTCCAGGCCCAGGAGGCGTCGCACGATGATGGTGCGGTTGGCCCAGGGACAGGCGCGTGCTGCCACCAAGCGGTAGCGTCCGGCCTCAACAGGCCAGAGCTCGGCGCCCTCGGCGATGCCAGCGTGCACATTGCCGATACTTCCGGCCGTTGAACCGCCGGAGGCACGTACCGCGGCGGGATCCGCAACGATTCGGTCCTGAATGTATTGGGTGTCGCGCGTGAATTCCGCGCCAGTGACATAGGCACCCGCGGTGCTGTATTGATCGTCGCTCATCATTCCACCTTAGAATTTTGTGCCGCGAAGCACCATGGGAGAAAAAGTTCGGGCCCGTCCCAAGATCGTTCTCAAGGGGCGGGCCCGCTGCGACCGGCCGGTTCGCCGCTACTTGCGAGGGTAGCGGAGAACCGGATAGTCAGGGGAAAAGAAGTCATGAGGGGCTCTGGAGCCCGAACAAGCCCAAGGTGCTCGGGTTCGGCGCCTTCATCACGTCAGGGGGTTGAATTAGGCCGAGGCGGAAACCAGGGCTGCTTCGCGCACGGACTTCATGGCAACGGTCCACGGCACCAGCTGGTCCAAGACCGGGGCGAGCGAGGCTGCCTGCTGTTCGGTCGGCTTGAACACCGAGAAGTTCTCGAAGTCGGTGAACAGCGAGAACATGCCGGTCTTCTGCACGTGAGCAACCTGGAGCTCGGAGAGGATGCCACGCAGGTGCTCAACGGCACGCACGCCGAAGGCCGAGCCGTAGGAAACGATGCCCGCTGCCTTGTTGGCGAATTCGGCGTTCAGGTAGGACAGTGCATTGGCCAGAGCCGGAGCGACGGAGTGGTTGTACTCGGGGGTGACGAAGACGTAACCATCAAACTCGGCGATCTTTGCTGCCCAGGTCTTGGTGGCCTCATTCTGGTAGTTCTGGTAGGCAGCCGGGTAAGCTTCATCAAGCAACGCGAGGTTGAAGTCCGCGATGTCTACAAGCTCGTAATCGGCATCGCCGCGCAGCTGAGCCTGCTCCAAAACCCACTGGGCAACGCCGGCATTGTTGCGTCCCGGACGGGTTGAACCTGTGATGATCGCGATCTTAGTCATGCGTGAACTCCTTGGAAGTGAGGGTCGATGCGCCGAAACTTTGCTGACGCATCAACTAGAACTTGATATTTATATCTTGCCGCGAGAAGATTGACGTGTCAACTAAATGAAAACAAATGTGAGGCATGCCATGTCCGAGCCCCGATGGCTCAGTGAAGAAGAAGCACAACGCTGGCTGGAAATCCGCGAATTCCTCTGGGGCTTCCCCAGCGCGATGGACCGTCAGCTCGCCCGGGACGCGGAAATGTCCAGTGGCGAATACTCGGTGCTGGCCGCAGTGTCGCAGGCGGCACCTCAGGCCCTGCGTTCGGGCGATCTTGCAGCGCAGCTCAATTGGGAACGCTCGCGCGTCTCGCACCTCCTGCGCCGCATGGAAGCCAAGGGCCTGATCAGTCGCTGTGCCTCCAGCTGCGACGGGCGCGGTCAGGACATCACGCTGAGCGAGGCCGGCTGGGAGACGGTACGCAGTGCCGCTCCCGGACACGTGAATTTCGTGCGGGAGACAGTTTTTGACTCGCTCTCCCCCACCGAACAGGAACAATTCAGCGCGATGCTGAACAAGATCCGTGCCGCCGTGGTGGAACGCGATCTTTGGTAGGCGTGAAGAGTTATTCCCCGTGTTCGGCGACCGAGGGCCACTGACCATTCGGGGTGAAGGATGTCGCCCAGTAGAACGGATTGAGCTCTCGCAGGGTCCGCATTTCCCAGGCGCTTCCACCGGCGGATCCGGGCACCGCGGCCAAAACTTCAGGACCCCAGATAGCCAAACGCTCCTGGCAGATCCCGCAGGGGGCCAGCACTTGGTAGGTCCCCTCCGCGGTTCCGGCGGTAACGCAGGCGGAGGCAATGACCGCTTTGCCCAGCGTATAGGCCTGCGCAACCGCGCCGGTTTCAGCACATAGGGTGGCCGCCGCGTTGTAATTATCAAAGCTGACACTGGTAAGAATGTCTCCGCCCTCGAGCATCAGCGCCGCCGCGGCTACCGAATCGCGAGCCCCCGGCCACCTGCTTCGGAGCTGTTCAATGGCTGCATCAACGATTTTTTGGTTCGGATCCATGACTAAAGTCTGCCACTGAATCTGTCCACTTGGCCCGAAGCTCGGCCAAGTATGACTCCGCTGGCGGGTGAATATTTTTCCTGGCCCCCGATCGTCGCCGCAACTTGGGCTCGGCGGATGCTCCAGTTCATCGAATGTTATCCGCGGTTTTAGAACAGCTACCTCAGCAGCGTGTCGGCCGTGCGGAACGGATTTCCTAGGCCTTACTAATACCCATTTCCTAGTTCCACCATCGACGCGCCACCGACGTTGCCACCCCGAATGTCTATGGGAATGGAACAGCGATTAGCACCGGAAAATATGCGGCGCGCGTTGCGGACTGACAACGACGACCGTCCGTGTTCCGCTACCAAAATAAGGTAACCCGGAGCAATTCCCGCGCCCCTATGCCTACTGGAGCCAGCCCCACTCGGCGCTACTTCTGGGGCAATACTTTTCCGAACATCGAGCCTATTTTTAGGCGATTAATCCCCCGGTAGAGAATTCTCCTATTTTGCATCTGTGGGGACTGGAATTGGAGAGAAATTGGAGAGTCAAACGCCGCTGGCGTGGCCCTGAGATTAGTGCAGGATTCCACGTCAGCGGCGCTATTGTTGCCTAGACCAGTAAACCGCCCTAGCCATTCACGCTGGCATTCTCCCGCGGGCGAGAGGCCACCTTCACGGCCATCTCGGTGACCCGCTCGGCGGTTGAATCCCCGGCGGCCAGGAGCCGGGCAAACGCACCATCGGCGTCCCGCAAGTGCGCAGGAGTTCCGCGCTCAATGATTCGTCCGCCCTCAAGGACCACCAGCTGATCGGCATTTTCCACGGTGGACAGACGGTGGGCGATCATCAGCGTGGTGCGTCCCACGGCGAGTTGGTCCAACGCCTCCTGGACGAGGGCCTCGGTGGTGTTGTCCAGAGCACTGGTGGCCTCGTCCAGCACCAGCACCTTGGGGTTGCGCAGGATGGTGCGGGCGATGGCCAAGCGCTGTTGCTCACCTCCGGAGAATCGATGGCCGCGGGCACCAACCATGGTGCTCAACCCGTCGGGCAGCCCACTAATCAGTGTGGCAATCTGCGCCGAGTCCAGCGCCCGCCAGAGCGTGGCGTCATCTGCGTCGGGATCGGCCAACAGCAAGTTTTCGCGGATCGTGGCGTGAATCAAATACGTCTCCTGCGAGACCATGCCCACGATCTTGTTCAGGTCAGCCGGTGCCATGTCACGGATATCGATCCCGTCAATGGTGATTTTCCCGCGCCCAACCTCGTGCAAACGCGGCAAGAGTGAACCGAGCGTGGATTTGCCCGATCCGGTGGGCCCCACGATGGCAGTGGCGGTGCCAGGAGCCAGCTCCAGATCGATCGAGCTCAGCACATCAGCCGAATCTTTGTAGCCAAAGCCCACACCCTCAAAGCGCACTCGTCCCTCGATCGCCTCCAGATCCACCGTCGCCGGTTGCCGCGGGGGCTTGATCTCCGGATCCATGTCCAGATATTCAAAGATACGACTAAAGAGTGCCATGGCGGTCACCCACTGCACCCCGACGTTGAGCAGACCCATGATGGGGCGGAAGATGGCACCCTGCAGCGCGGTAAACGCCACCAACGTACCGATGCTCATGTTTCCCGAGGTGGCGGGGAACCCGGCGGCCAGGTAGATGACCGCGGGAATGGCCGCGAAGACAATGCTCATGGTGGCCATGCGCCATTGCCCGGCCAATTGGCTGCGCATTTCCAGATCCACCAGGCGGTGTGAGGAGGCGGCGAAGCGGTCCACGTCGCGTCCGGTGGTGCCCAGGGTCTTGGCCAGGCGGATGCCGGAAATCGACAGTCCCTCCTCGATCTGCGTATACATTCCGGCCAGTTCCCGCTGCCGTGCGCTGGTGATGTCCCGGCGGCGCAGTGCCACCTTGCGCGACAGCCAGATGGCCGGTGGCAGGACCACCAGAGAGAGCATGCTCAGCTGCCAGGACAGGGCAATCATCGCGATGGCGGTGGCTACGGCGGTGGTCAGGTTGGAGGCGACCGAGGTGGCGGTTGAGGTCACGACGTTCTGCATCCCGGCGATGTCGTTGGTGAGCCGAGATTGCACCTCTCCCCCGCGAGTCCGAGTGAAGAAGCCAAGTGATTGCGCCTGCAGGTGGGTGAAGAGTCGGGTGCGCAGGGCATGCATGACCTTTTGACCCATGGAGGTGGCCATCCAAGTCTGCACCACTCCGATGGCGGCAGTGGATGCTGCAACCACCACCAATCCGCCGGCCAGCCAGGCCAACAACCCGGTATTTTGGTGCGGCAGCGCATCGTCAATGATCGAGCGGATGATGAACGGTTGAGCCAGTCCAATGATGGAGGCCAGAGAAATCAGCAACACCACGATGGTGATGCTCAGTTTGTGGGGAGCAAAGAGGGCGGCGATCCGGGAGAGCTTCACCGGGTGGGCGCTGACTTGTTTTAGGTCTGCGGGGTTCACACGGGATATCTGGCCGCCGCCGCGGCCTTGGCCGCCGCCGGTCGGTTTGGAATCACCCGTGTTGTGGGTGGGGCCCGTGGGGGCAGCTGCGGAAGAGAGTCTCGATTCCGTCATGTGCACCACCTTTCGTGGTGGTTGTGGGGTGCGGGATTGGCACCGCTTCTTTAATGAGGTTACCTCACTATGTGGTAACCCGTCAAACTTCCGGTAGAGTGATGGTATGCCAACCAGTGCCAATATCACTCCGCCCAGGGATCTTTCCGAGCTATTTCGCCGCTCGACGCACCGTTTGCGTCGGACCTGGACCGCAAAGCTCGCCCCGTTCGAACTGACCCCGTACCAGTCCCGCGCACTGAATTGTCTTGACCAACAACGCTGGGAAACCGAGAGCAGTGCCACGGCCGGCTTGCGTCTGAAAGACATTGCCGAGCGCATGCGTATTGCCCCGCGCTCGGCCACCGAGGTCATCGATCAGCTCGAGGCCAAAAAGCTCGTCACCCGCAGCGCAGATCCGCTGGATCGACGTGCCACCTTGGTGTCCCTGAGTGATGAAGGAGCCGCACTGGCACAGCAGGTTCGATCCGCTCGGCGCATTCACACCGAGGAATATTTCGGTCGCCTTGACGCCCAAGAACGCGCCGAGTTGGCCCGTATCTTGGGAAAATTGGCCGGTTCTACCGATTCCTAAATAGGCCCACAACAAAGGTCAGACAGCGAGGTTCCCCTCAGCTGCCTGACCTTTGGTGTGATCCGGGGTTTGTAACGGTGAATCACCCGGTGTTGGAGATCCTTAGAGCTCGGACTTGCCGCGGCGCCAGTAGCCCATGAAGGCCACTTGTTTGCGATCGATGCCGGCATCGCGGACCAGGTAGCGGCGCATCTCCTTGATCATGCTCGCCTCCCCCGCCAACCAGGCATAAAACGGCTGCGTCGATTCGGTGGTGGTTTCCCACAGAATCTGTTCATCAACATCAACGTCTTCCGGATCGGCACCGGTGACCACGGCGCCGGCCGCGGGAATGGCGACGATGGAGCGCACCGCGGCGGCCAGCATTTCACCGTGCGGATGTGAACCACGCGGCAGCCACTGCACACCCACACCCGAACGGGTGGAGGATCCCAGAATGTCGCCGGTGTCCGGAACTTCGATCAGCGCGTGACCGGTGATCCCCGCAGGCAGGGATTCCAAGATGGCACAGATCGCCGGAGCGGCCGTTTCATCACCGGCCAGCAGGATACGTTTGGCCGTGCCGGGACGGAACTCGATGCCGCCGTATGTCTCATCGCACAGGGCATTATTTGGGCCCAGCACTAGCATCGAATCGCCCACCTCCGCGGTGGCCGCCCACACGGTGGCCGGGCCGCCGGTGAGCTGACCATCAAGCTTTTGCAGGTGAAGGACAAAGTCAATGTCTATTTCCGGGTGCTCACCGACATTGTCCCGGTGACCGGCCGGGCGCAGTGCCCGCACCGTATAGGTACGCATATCTCCCCGACTCTCTGCGGGAAGTGCCAGCCAACGCTTGTACCAGCCGCCGGCGTCCTCGCTGTTCAGCAGCGCTCCGGGGCGCAGGGCGGCAAAGTCGGACCCCAACACGCTTTCGGGTTCCGCCGTGGAGGCGGCAGCCGAAGCCGGCGGGATCATGAGCTTGATGCGCAGGTCCAGCGGGTGGGCGCCGGCGCCGAAGTGCAAAAGGTCGGCACCGCTGAGGGTGACGCGCTTGAAGTTGGCACTCAATTCCTCGGTGGCCAGCACGCGGGTGGAGAAGGCCAGCATGGCGCTGATTTCCTCCGCACGTCTCAGGCTCGATTCCTCGGCAACGGGCAGCGGCGCAACCGCCTGCGCTGTTGCGTCGGTGGCCTTGGTGGTGTCGGTGGCCGTGATGGTATCGATTTGAGGCTCCCTGGTGGTGATTTCTTCGGCGGTGAGAAGGCTAGTTGTGTCTTCACCGATGGCGGCGTCGGGCTGGCGTGTGCGGTGGATGCCGTTGGCGGCCAGCACGGATTCGGCGCGCAGCACACGGTGCCGACCTATGGGCAGTACCAACGGGGTGCCGGCCACCGGGTCCGGAATCACCCGGCAGGGCATCCCAAAAACGCTTTTGACCAGTTCCTCGGTGACCACGGTGCTGGGGTGCCCCGCGGCAACAATCTTGCCGTGTTTCAGCGCCACCAAATGATCCGCATAACGGGCGGCCAGGTTCAGGTCGTGCAACACAATCACCACGGTGGTGCCGCGTGAGCGATTCAGCTCGGAGATCACATCCAGCACCTCCAACTGGTGTGCCACGTCCAGATAGGTGGTCGGCTCATCCAGCAGCAGCAGTTCGGTTTCCTGAGCCAACGCCATGGCAATCCAGACGCGCTGGCGCTGACCACCGGAGAGTTCATCAACCGCGCGCTCGGCCAACTCCACGGTACTGGTCAGCGTCATGGCACGCTCCACGGCGTCCTCATCCTGGGCGCTCCAACGCTTAAACCAACCCTGGTGCGGGTAACGGCCGCGACCAATCAGTTCGCGCACCGTGATGCCGTCGGGGGCGGTGGGTGTCTGCGGCAGCAACCCGAGCATCTTGGCGACCTCACGAGCGCCACGGGTGTGGATGTCTTCTCCGTCGAGCAGCACCTTGCCGCCGGCGGGCTTCAGCAACCGGGCCAGGCCCCGGAGCAGGGTGGATTTCCCGCAGCCGTTGGCGCCCACAATGATCGTCACCTCGCCGGCGGGAATCTCCAGCGACAGTTCATCAACAATGCTGGGCCCGTCGTAGGCCAGCGTTAGGTCTTCGGCTAGAAGAAGTGCCATGGAAACCTCAGGTTCCTTCCTTGTTGGTGCGCACCAAAACCCAGATCAGGAATGGTGCTCCCAGCGCGCCGGTGACGACGCCAACTGGCAATGGTGTCTCGGGCAGGATGTTTCCTGCAAGGTACGTGGCGGCGGTGACCAGCAGGGCGCCGGTCAGTGCCGCGGCTCCCAGATGGCTTCGGCCCTGGCACAGGCGCAGGGCCAAGGGCCCGGCCAGGAAGGAGACGAAGGCCAGCGGGCCGGTGACGGCGGTGGCCACTGCCGTGAGGGCAACACCCAGAATGATCAGGCCAAGCCGGGTCCCGCGTACGCGCAGACCCAGACCGGCGGCGGTGTCGTCCCCCAGTTCAAGAATGCGCAGGCGCGACGCGGCGGGCAGCAAGAGCGGCAGCAGAATCACCAGCGCACAGCCCAGGAGTCCCGCCCGTTCCCAGGTGCTGGCCGAGAGCGAGCCGGTCAGCCAGCGTAGGGCGTCGGAAGCGTTGCGCACGTCGGTGCGGGTCAGGAGGTATTGAATGATGCCTTGAAGCAGGGCCGCTACGGCAATACCGGCCAAAATCAGCCGTGCACCGGTATGTTTACCCGAATCGGCAATGACGTAAATGACCAGGGCCACCACCAGCGCCCCGGCAAAGGCCAGCAGCGACAGGCCAAGGCCTTGGGCGCCGAAGAACAGCATCCCGGCAACGGCTGCGGCACTGGCTCCGTAGCCGACGCCAATAACATCGGGGCTGGCCAGCGGGTTGCGTAGCAGGCGCTGGAAGATGGCACCGGAGGCACCAAATGCGGCACCGGCAAGAATTCCCACCGTGGCCTGCGGCAGTCGGTCCTCCCACAACATGAAGGAGACGCCCGGGACGCGCTGTCCGCCAAGGGCGGCCAGAAGGTCGGAGAATTCGATGGGGTGGCGTCCGGTGAGCAGATTCAGCGCAATGGCCAGCAGGATCCCGACTCCGAGGAGCAGATTCACCCGACCCACACTCATGGTGCGTCCGGAGCGCTGGGCACCGGCGGGCTCGAGTGCGGGGACGGGAGCGGGCTTCAGGGCGGTGAATTTTGTACCGCCTCGCTGAGCGCGGGTCATAGTGAGATCTTCTTTCCGCGACGCAACAACCACAGGAACAGTGGTGCTCCGATGATCGCCGTCATGACGCCCACCTGAATTTCGGCCGGTGGGGCAATAACGCGGCCCACCACGTCCGCACCCAACAGCAGGAGAGGTCCGGCCAGCAGGGAAAGCGGCAGCAGCCAGCGGTAGTCGGCTCCGGCAATCATGCGGATGGCGTGGGGAACAATGAGCCCCACAAAACCGATGGGCCCGGCCAGCGCGGTGGCGGCGGCACAGAGCAATACCACTCCGGCCGCGGTGATCCCGCGACCGCGCCCCACCTTAAAGCCGAGTCCGCGAGCCGAATCATCGCCCAGGGCCAGCGCATTCAAGAGGCGGGCTCCACCGAGCACCAGCACCGCACCCAGGATCAGCAATGGCGCGACGGAGAGCATGTCGGGGACCTCGCGGGCACCGAGGGTTCCGACCTGCCAGAACCTGAAACGGTCCAGCGTTTGCTGCCCGATCATCAGCACCGCGTTGGTCAGCGAGCCAAGCCCGGCAGCCATGGCGGCCCCGGCCAGCGCGAGTTTCAATGGGGTGGCGCCGTCGCGGCCCAGTGCCGCTACCGCGTACACCAGTAGTGCCGCGGCGCCGGCACCTAGGAAGGCGCACAGAATATAACCGTGCAGGGTGGCCACGGTGAAGAAGTGGATACCCACCACCACACCCAGGGCAGCCCCGGCGTTAACGCCCAGAATGCCGGGGTCCGCCAGCGGGTTGCGGGTGACGCCCTGCATGCCCGCGCCGGCAAGTCCCAGCGCGGCACCGATTAGTAGTCCGGCGATGGTTCGTGGGATGCGCGAGGCGATCACCGCGTGATCCCCATTGGCCGGATCCATTCCGGAGAGCGCCTCAAAAACGGTGGCCGGAGCGATGGTCCGGGCCCCAATAAGCAGGGAGGCGAACACCATCACCAACAGGGCAACCAGCAAGACGAGGGCCAGTACCGGTGCGCGACGGAGGTGAGTCATCGGATTTTCACGCTCCATCCACAGCTAATATCATGATTTCCGGCCCTAGACTGGTGCCCATGAGCAACCCGCACATCACCAAAGTGTCCGATCAGGCAGCGTTCCTGCTGGCACCCAACCCCGGTCCCATGTCGCTGGACGGTACCAATTCCTGGATCCTGCGGGCTCCGGGAGAAGAACATTCGATCATTGTGGACCCGGGGCCGGAGGATGCCGGGCACCTCGGTGCCCTGGCCGCCCAATCCGTTGAGCTGATCTTGATTACGCACCGCCATGGGGATCATACCGCCGGCATTGATACCCTGCATCGACTCACCGGCGCCCCGGTCCGTGCGTATTTGCCGGAGTTTTGCCGTGATGCGCAACCGCTGAAACCCGGGGAGGAAATCGGTGCCGCGGGGCTGCGGCTGAATGTTCTGGCCACCCCGGGGCATACCTCCGATTCGCTGAGCTTCCTGCTGCCCGATGATGGGCCCACCGGCTCGATGCTCACCGGAGATACGATCCTGGGCCGGGGCACCACCATCATCGATGCCCCGGATGGGACTCTGGGCGATTATTTGGCATCCCTTGATGCCCTGAGCGCCGCCCCCGATGCGCTGGTGCTCCCGGCCCATGGGCCGGTCTTGCCGTCGTTGCATGAGGTGGTGGATCGCTACCGCACTCATCGGCACGAACGTCTTGAACAGATCCGCGCCGCGTTGGCACAATTGCGCGCCAACGGCGGCGAAGATCCCACGATCGAGCAGATCACCGATCTGGTCTACCGGGACGTTGATCCACAGGTTCGTGGCGCCGCGGAGACCTCGGTGGCAGCGCAACGGCGCTACCTGCTCGAGTTTGAAGCGTTCTGACATTCGGTACTGCAACTTCCCTCGGGTGTAACAGGCGGTGATACCGACTACTTGCCGGTTGCTGCCTGAGCACCAGCGGCCAACGCCGGAACAATCTTATCGATGGCGTACGGAACCGAGAGCGGGGATGCTGCCGAGATGGCCAGGACATCCGCGTCGCTGCTGATTCCTACGAGCCCACCCTTCTTGACCGCGGGGATCTGCGCGAAGAGCTTGTTGGCCTTGATGGGATCAACGCCCGCGGTGGCCGAGGTGAAGAAGATATCGGCATCAAGTTCGTTGGCGCGCTCGGCTGCCCAGGCGAAGTAGAACTCGCCGTCCTTGGCGTTTTCGTCCACGATCGGGGCCTGGGTCATGCCCAGAGCGGTGAGGAGGCGCGGGCGTGAGTCGCCGGTGGCGTAGAGGTTGATCTCGCTTTTGACCACGTCCAGGTCACCGGCGATGAACGAGGTGTCCTTGAAGACCGGGTTGGCTTCGCCTGCCGCGCTGATCTTGGATTCAACATCGGTGATGACCGCCGCTGCCTCGGCGTCCTTGCCCAGTGCCTGACCCACCGCGGTGGTCACATCCTGCCAGCCGGCGGTGTAGCTCGGTGCCACGGGGCCTACGACGGGTGCGATCTTGGAGAGCTTGTCGTATTCGTCCTTGGTCAGGCCCGAGTAGCCGGCGACAATCACATCGGGTTCCAGCTCGGCGATGGCGGTGAAGTTCACGCCATCTGCTTCGGAGTACTGCTTCGGTGCCTTTTCGGTGCCGATGGAGGCGCCGAGCTCTTCGAGCTTGGCATCCTTCCAATCGGTTGAACCCTGCTTGTTACTGCCCCAGACGTCTTCGGCCATGCCCACCGGGACCACGCCCAGTGCCAACACGGCGTCGGCGTTGACCCACGAGATCGTCACCACGCGCTCGGGCTTCTTGGCGATCTCGGCGGTGCCGTAGATGTTCTTGACGCTCACCGGGAAGGCGGCATCGGCGGCGGCATTGCTGGCGGGGGCGCTTTCGGCGGTTCCGCCACATGCACTCAGGGTCAGGGCAAGTGCGGCTGCTGCGGCTAGGAGGCCGGTGCGTCGAATGAATTTCATGTGGTGGGCAATCCTTTGCAATCCTGCGATGGGCGAGCTGGTGAATCGGTGCTTGCCGGGCATAATCGTTTCGCAAGCAACCGCGAAGCAAGGCTAGCCTTCCTTCCTCTAATTACGCAACACGGATCATCCCTATTTGATTTGTCGACTCCAGGTCATTCGGGGGTCGATCGCCGTCATCTCGCGCATCAAATCCATCCACAGTGACTAGGCTCACATTATGAGTGAATCGACGCCACCAGCCCGAACTAACCCCCACCGCTCACGTGGCACCGCCCTCATCACCGGGGCCACGGCTGGACTTGGGGCAGAATTTTGCACCCAACTTGCCGCCGCCGGCCACGACCTGGTGATCGTGGCACGTGACGAATTGCGACTCGAAGAGTTGGCCTCCCGATTGCACGCACGATTCGCTATCCATGTTGAGGTCTTGGGCGCAGACCTGACCACGGCCGTCGGTACGACCGCGGTGGCGGAGCGCATTTCCGCGGAACCCTCGCCCATCTCCGTATTGGTCAACAACGCTGGTTTCGGATTGCTGGGGAACTTCGCCGATAACGACCTCGAGGCCGAACTTGGCCATCTCTACATTCACAACCAGGCACCACTGACGTTGATGCACGCGGCCCTTAATGCCATGGGTGCCTCCGGCGGTGGACGCATCATCAATGTCGCTTCCGTCGCCGCTTTCACTCCGCGCGGCAGCTATTCGGCGGCCAAGTCACTCATCGTGAATTTCAGCCGCTGGGCCAACGTCTTTTATAAGGACCGCGGCATCAGCGTCACGGCCCTCTGCCCGGGATTTGTCCGGACGGAATTCCACGATCGAATGGGGGCCAACAAGACCTCGATTCCCGCCTGGGGTTGGCTTGATGCCGCTCGGGTGGTTCGCGAGGGTCTGAGTGCCAGCGAAGCGGGAAAGTCAGTATCCATCCCCTCCAAGCGCTACAGATTTGTTATTGGGCTTTCGCGCCTGGCTCCCGACGCGCTGGTGGAACGACTGGCCCGGCGCGGGCGCTGAGTTGGAACACGGCATCAACATTTCGTTGCATAGTTCCCAGTGATGCTCGCGGTACCAGGACGCCTCCGGAGCGTAAGGTTGGCCACAATCCGACTTTTTCCAAGAATCGCATAAATGGCATTTGACCAGTATCTATTGATGGAATTTCGTCAGATTACTGGCGAGTATCTAATAATCATGGATCGACGTCTGGTGCGATGATTTATGCATGACCACGCAAAAGATTGCACCGGGATCCACCCGGCCATCCCTACGCCAGCAGCTGAGCGCGCGCAAGCCCATCGAGGCATTCATCGCCGATGCGGGTTCCGGAACCGGCGGCCCGAAGCTGCGCCGCTCACTAGGACTGCTGCACCTGACCATGATCAGTGTGGGTGCCACCCTGGGAACGGGCATCTTTGTGGTGCTCTCTTCCGCCGTTCCGCTGGCGGGTCCCGCGGTCTGGATTTCCTTTGCGATCGCCGGCCTGGCCGCGCTTTTTGCCGCCCTCTCCTATGCGGAGATGGCAGGTGCCGTCCCGGTATCGGGGTCTAGTTATACCTACACCTACGCCACCATGGGTGAGGGGCTGGCCTGGATCTGTGGTTGGTGCTTGGTGCTTGAATATGCCGTTTCCGTGGCGGCCATCGCCGTGGGTGCCGGTGAATACATCAACGAAATGGCCAACACCATCGGCCTCGATCTGCCCGCGGCGCTGACCAATCCCCCGGGCACCGATGGCGGCGTCTTTAACATCCCCGCACTGGCCATCGTCCTGTTCGCCACGGTTCTGCTGGTGCGCGGCACCAAGGAATCCGCGGTGGTCAACACCGTGCTGGTGCTGATCAAGATCGCCGTGCTAATTTTCTTCATCGTCATCGCGTTCAGCGCCTTCACTTCCTCGAACTTCGACCCGCTGCTGCCCATGGGCACGGCAGGCGTCTCGGCCGCAGCCGCCCGCCTGTTCTTCTCCTACATCGGCTTTGATGCCGCCTCCACGGCCGGCGAGGAAGCAAAAAACCCGCAGCGGGATCTGCCGCGCGCCATCATCCTCTCGATGATCATCATCACCACGCTGTACATCCTGGTGGCGATCACGGCGATCGGCGCCCGCCAGTGGATGTGGTTCGACGGCAAGGAAGCCGCCCTGGTGCAGCTGCTGGAGGAGGTCACCGGCCAAAGCTGGGTGGCCCTGGTCTTTGCCATCGGCGCCGTGTTGGCCATCGTCTCGATTGTGATCACGGTGCTCTACGGACAGACTCGTATCCTGGTGGCCATGAGCCGCGATGGCATGGTCCCGAAGGTGTTCGGCAAAATCTCTGCGCGTAATGGCGCTCCGGTCGCCGGCACCTGGATCACCGGTGGTGTGGTGGCGGTCGTGGCCGGGTTGGTCCCGCTGGGGCAGCTGGCCGACGCCACCTCCATCGGTACGCTCTTCGCGTTCTCGCTGGTGTCCCTCGCGGTGATTTACCTGCGCCGTTCCTCCCCCGAGCTGCCGCGTACCTTCAAGGTGCCGCTGTACCCGGTGACCCCGATCCTGGCGATCATCTTCTGCGTCTACCTGATGCTGAACCTTGGCGTGATCACCTGGGTGGTCTTCGGCCTCTGGATCCTCGTCGGCGCCGCGCTCTACCTGGGCTACGGACGCCGCCACTCGGTGCTGGCCTCCGCGGGTGTCACTACGCGGCGCTAAGTACCGCCGACACCACCATGAGCACCGTGTGCTCTGTGTGAGGTACAAAAATGCCCGGTGGGCAGAACCGTTTTCGGTTCTGCCCACCGGGCATTTGCCTGCCCTAAGTATCCGTAGATCGCGAAGTTGGAGCGGCTGCCGGTGTGCCTATTGCAACGGCTCCAGCGCACGCTTCGAACAATCCGGCCACCCCCCGTTTATTACTCGAAGATTGGCCTAGCAATGACGCCTGCTAAGAGATTCCACGTTTTTCCTGGATTTTCCAGCGACGTCGAAAAATTTGCCAATGTTAATTCCGAATGCAGAGAAATAATCTTGGTTCGTCAGGCACTCAGGCTATGGTTACTTGAATATACAACTTCCTTGGAGGATTCATGAACCACAAGTTTCTAGCTGTCGCTTCGCTTGCGACGCTGCTACTCACCGGCTGCGCAGACACTAACCAGGCCCCCACGGCGCCTGATGTTACTCCGATCGCATCGGGCAGCCCATCTTCCGCATCGACGGAGCCTTCAGCGGCTACGCCAAGCGCTACTGCGGAAACAAGTGATCGCGGAAACTTGATTAAAGTAATTGGTCAACCAGCGGGCACCGTCAATACCGCAGGCGACCAAACTGTGAGCTTTGTTGTAAAGAAAATCGATATGAAGATCAAGTGCAATGCTCCGTATGCAACGAAGGCTGAGAACGGTCATTTGATCGGCATCAAGATGGACGTACAGACGTTCAAGGAGCTCAATGATCCAGACTATCCGGGTATGACTTTCGACGCGCATCCAAGTTCTTGGACATTCATATCCAAAGAAGGAACAACATTCAATGGCGATCTCGGCACATCATCTGCCTTCATGTGCCTCGAAGATGACGATCAATTGCCGAACAGCATCGGGCCAGCTCAGAAGGCCACGGGGTGGATCGTACTTGATGTGCCCGCAACAACTGGCACCCTCATCTTCTCCACGCAGCCAGGCACTGGATGGGAATGGGAGTTAGCAGAAGGTCCTAACGCTTAGCTCTTGATCTTCGCTCAAGCTTGACCTTCGGTGAGTCACAAAAAAGGCCCGGTGGGCAGAACCGTTTGCGGTTCTGTCCACCGGGCTTTTGCCTGCCCGTCAGGGCGGTTAGATCGCCAGGTTGGAGCAGCGTTTAGTAGTAAACGGCGAGCGGGCCGCGCGGGCCGTCAATGACCGTCACAGGGGTCTCAAAGACCCGGGTCAGGACATCGTCGCGCATGATCTCCGCCGGGGTGCCAAACTCAACGACCTTGCCGTTCTTCACCGCGCAGATGTGATCGGCATAGTGGCCGGCAAAATTGATATCGTGCAGCACAATCACGATGGTGCGGCCCAGCTCCTCAGCGGCCCGGCGCAGGTGCGCCATCATCTGCACCGAGTGCGCCATATCCAGGTTGTTTAGCGGCTCATCGAGCAGCACGTACTCGGTATCCTGGGCCAGCACCATCGCCACGTAGGCGCGCTGCCGCTGTCCACCGGAAAGTTCGTCGAGGTATCTTCCCTCCAGCGCACCGAGATCCAGGAAGTCGATGGAGCGCGAAACGATCAGCTCATCCTCCGCGCTCAGCCGGCCCTTGGAATGTGGGAAACGGCCGAAGCCCACCAGCTGCCGCACGGTTAAGCGGGTGACAAAGTGGTTTTCCTGACGCAGGATCGAGACGATCTTGGCCAAATCTTTGGAGGCGGTGGACGCCACGTCAAAGCCGGAAATCGAGATGGTGCCCTCATCGATGCCCATCAACCGCCCGACCATGGTCAGCAGCGTGGATTTTCCGGCGCCGTTGGGACCCACCAGCGCGGTGATCCCACCGGCGGGGATGCTGATGCTGACCGGGCCAATGGCGACGTCGTTGCTGTATTTCTTGTGGACGTTTTCGAGGGTGATCACAAGCGACCCTTTCGCAGGATGAAGATGAGGAAGACGGTGCCGCCGATGACCTCGATGATGATCGAGACCACGCCCTGGGCGTAGAACAGGTTTTTCATGATGAAGTAGGCGCCGGACAGGATGACAAAACCGGTCAACACCGCCACGGGGAAAATGTAGCGGTGATCGTAGGTGTCGGCGAGTTGGTAGGCCAGGGTGGCCACCAGGAAGCCAAGGAAGGTCATCGGGCCGATCAGCGCGGTGGAGACGGCCATCAGGATCGAGACCAGCAGCAGGGTCTTCATGACCTCGCGGCGATGATTGATCCCGAGATTGATGCTGGTCTCCTTGCCCAGGGACACCACGTTCAGGCGTCGGGCATTGAGGATCAGCCCGGTGCCGGCCAGTAGGCACAGTGGGATGGCAATTGGGAAGTAGGAGGGGTCGGCGTTGGCCACCGAGCCGAAGAGTCGGGCGGTGAGTACGTCGAATTCGCTCGGGGAAAGTAGGCGCTGCATGAAGGTAGAGACCGAACCCAACCCGGCACCGATGATGATGCCCACCAGCAGCATGATCTGGATGTTGCCGTATTTGCCCGAGAGTAGCCACCCGTAGAGTGCCACCGAGAGGGCGACCATGATCAGCACCTGGAGCACAAATTGCCCCACCCCCTGGATCGCCACCACGCCGGCGGCTCCCAGCAGGAAGACCGCGGCGGTCTGTACCGCAACATACAGGGATTCAAAACCCATGATGGAGGGGGTGATGATGCGGTTATTCGTCACGGTTTGGAAGCTGACGGTGGCAATGGCCTGGCAGAAAGCCACCACCAGCATGACCAGCACATTGCTGGCCCTCATCTGCGCGATCAGCCAGAAGCCACGGGATCCCGGAGGCATCGGGTTATCCCAGGCCAGTAGCCCGAAGCCGAAGCCCAGGGACAAGACGATGAGGATGGACAGCACGATCCAGTAGCGTTTACCCACTTTTTTACTGGGCAGTGGCCCGGAGGAACGCCTGCTTCCGGGCCGAAGCTTGGGGGTGGTGCGCGGTGCGGTGATCGTTGATTCAGCCATTTCGACGCTGCCTTAGAAGTAGAGCAATGAACACGACCGCGCCCAGCACGCCGAGGATCAACGAGACCGGAACCTCGAAGGGCATGATGATGGTGCGGCCCACCAGATCGCACACCGTCACGATGCCTACGCCCAGCAGCACCACCCATGGGAGGTTCCCGCGCAAGTCATCGCCGCGGAACATGGAGACGATGTTGGGCACGATCAAGCCCAGGAACGGTAGGTTGCCCACCACCACGGTGACAACACCGGTGGCAATGGCGATCAGCCCGGTGCCCAGGAACATCACCTGTTTGTAGTTCAGTCCGACGTTGGTCGCGATTTCCTCGCCCAATCCCGCCACGGTGAAGCGGTCGGCTACCAGGAAGATGGCCACAGCGACGATTGCCACGATCCACAGCACCTCATACTGGCCGCGCAGGATCGAGGTGAAGGAGCCGGCGAACCAAATCCCCAGGGACTGGAGCATATTGGTTTGCAGGGCGATGAAGGTGGAGATGGCACCCACCACGGAGCCGAGCATGATGCCCACGATCGGCACGGTGAGCGAAGCCTTGAGCGAGACGCGGCGCAGGAAGAGGAAGAAGACCATGGTGCCGATGAACGCGGCCAGAATCGCGAAGGTCATCTTCGTCAGCAGATCCGCGCCGGGGTTAACGATCATCACCAGCAGCAGGCCCAGGCCCGCCCATTCGGTGGTTCCGGTGGTGGTGGGTTCCACAAAACGGTTTTGCGTCAGCAGCTGCATGACCAGTCCGCTCATGGCCATCGCCGCACCGGCCAAGACCAGCGCGATGGTGCGCGGAATACGGGTGATGGCGAACATTTCCCCGCCGTCCTGGGCACCAAAGATGTCATACACACCGGTAAACAAGGAGATGACCAAAAGGACGGCCACCACCACGATGCCGATGATCAATTTGGGTTCAAAGAGCCTGCCCTTGGAGGCTGCGCGCAGCGTGGTCGTGCTCATGTCTTGTTCGTCATTTCACGTCGTCTCCGGACGCAGAAAAGTGGTGGATTATGCCTCCGCGAGGCAAAACCACCACTTTTCCGCTCAACTATCGTTGGAAATTGTTACTTGCCTTCAAACGCATCAGCCACGGAGTTGAAGAACTCGGTGTAGGTCTGAATGCCCTCGTTGGTGTAGGTATCGGCCGGCATGTACACGATGTTGCCGTTCTTCGAGGCGGTCACGTTCTTCAGTGCCTCGGAGCTGTCCAGCAGTTCATTGGCCGGCTCGTAGCTCGGATCATCGGCGCTGACGGCAGCGTCGCGGTCCATGGCCAGGATCCAGTCCGGGTTGGAGCTGGCGATGGCCTCCACGGAGATGTCATCACCCTGGTGATCTTCCGAGGAGTCCTTGACCTCAAGGGCCGGGGTCAGACCCAAGATGTCAAAGACGGGGCCGAGCGTGCGACCGTTGGAGGGTGCGGCGTAACCGATCTCGCCACCGGAAGTGATCACTGCCATGACCTTTTCGCCGGGCTTGTAGGCTGCCTTGGCGCGGGAGATGGCGGCGTCGAGCTCATCATTGAGCTTCTTGGCTTCGGTCTGCTTGCCGAAGACCTCACCCAGGGCGGTGGTCTGACGCTTCAGTTCGGCGTCCAACGGCTGATCCTCGCGCGGGTCCAGTTCCAGGACGGTGGCGTTGGGGGCCAACGTGGTGAACTTATCGTGGAACTGAGCGAAGCGCTGACCATTGATGATCAGATCCGGCTCCACGGCGACCACTGCTTCAAGGTTGGGCTCCTTGTGGCTGCCCAAGTCGATGATGCCGGCATCCTTCTTGTACTTGGAGGTACCGGGCATCAGTGCCACGGCGCCGGCGCTCAGCTTCACGTCCCAGTCGGCCAGGGTCTCAAAGGTGCGGTTGTCGGTAGCAACGACGGATTTCAACGGCAGATTAATGCTCTGCTCACCGTTGTTGTCTTCCACGGTGATGGTGGAACCGGCAGCCGCGGCATTTTCCGTCGGAGCCTCACTCGTGGAACCGCAAGCAGTCAATGTGAGAGCAGCTGCACCGATGAGTACGCCAAGACGCAATTTCAGAGAAGACATGATTTCCTAACCGTGGTGCGATGCCCACAGTCATTGGGGACACCGTTTATCTTTCAAGTTCTTCCGGTAGCTTAGCCTAGCCTTACTCGATTAAACCAATGAAACATGTCCTAGCCTGCGGACGCTATGGCGGCCCACATCGGCCCCCAACAAGGACTCGGGGCGGTGAAACTTTGCGGCCCTGACCACCACTGACCCGTATATACGCGGCGTAGGCGCTGCCGACCGCCGTGGATACAGCGGGCGCCACAAGGGCGAGTAAGCGTGATGGGAACCACACTCACTTGCCCTTTGTGACGTAAAACTACTTATTGTCTGCCTTTCACCGCTTCTGCCGCGGTCGGCCGGTGTTCGCAGCCGTCTGTGGCACCGCCGATTGCCTCTAGTGAGCCAACGTTTGACTCACGGGAGTCATGGCCACCGCGCCGCGCACCGCCAGCACACCGACCACCAGCGTCACCAGGATCACGGCCACCGATAGTGGGGCAAAGATGATGGCCATGCCCGCCAGCGGGAAGACGAGTGCGGCACTGACGATGATCGAGCCAATGCCCATGCCAATGACCGGGGCCATGACCGAACCGACGCGGGCGCTCTCCATGACCGCTGGTTCCATGCCGAGTTTGTGCAATCCGGCGTAGAGGTCAGCTCGGTCTAAGGTTGCCGCCGCCTGGGTAATGGCGGTGGAGCACGCCACCGAGATGAAGGAAACCGCGATGGTCAGCAGCACACCGGTCATCACATCGGTTGCCAGAAGTGCGTCAGGAGAATTCGGATCCATCCCGGTGCCGGTGGAGTTCATCAGTGCCGCTCCGCTGCCACCGACCACCGCCACAAATGCGGTCATGGCGATACCCGAGACCTGTCGCCAGGCCTGGGCCGGGTTTTCTAGGATCATGCGCGCGGCAAGTAACTGCGCCGGCGACTTCGCCTTCTTCAGCTTGGCCTTGCCAATCAGCGCCACCGCCCACGGTCCCACCAGATTCAGCGCACCGATTCCCATGGCAAACCCGGTGAGCAGAACACCCACCATGATGGCCAGGGATGCCACGGAACCGATCACGGAGAAGACCAGCGAGATGCAAATGATGAGCCCCAGTACCACCACCGCGCGGATCCAGCGCGGTTTCGGCGTCACGGTGCGGTTGCGTACGCCCAGTGGGGAGACAATGATTTTGCGCAGTCCCACCGCACCGGAGAGCGCGGCGACCAGCACCACGCCGGCAATGACCAGGGCGATGATGCGCGGATCTAACCACATCGCCGATCCGATGGCCGATCCCTGAAAGTGCACCAGCCCCACAGCCGGTGCCATTGCGGCATAAAGCAGCACGCCGCCCAGTGCTCCGGCGAGCGCCGTGGCCGCGGATTCGAGCATGGTGATGCCCACGACCAGCCCCGGTGTTCCGCCGAGCAGGCGCACGGTGGACAGACGAGTGTCTTGGCTGCGGGCCGAGAGGCGGGCCGCTGCGGCGCCGAGCACCGCTAGGGGCACCACCAGCAAGACCACCGCCAGCGCGGCGAGCACTTGGTACATCCCCGTCAGCTCGTTCTGCACACGATCGAAGGACAGCGCTCCGGCGGTGACGATGAGGACCAGGGCACAGACCAGCGTGTAGGCCCCCGCCGTAAGTAACAGTGGGCCACGGCGCCCGCGGCTGGGTTTGCCCAGAAGCCAGGCCAAAGAAAGAGTGCGCATTAGTTCGTGTCTCCCGCAGCGGACCGCTGGGTCGAGGCACCCGGTGTGGATGCCGCTTGGGCCAGAATGCGTCCATCCCGCAGGTGGATGACGCGATCGCATTGGGCGGCAACATCCGCGTCGTGCGTGACCATGATCAAGGTGTTCCCGCGCCCCACGGTGGAATTCAGCAGGATACTCAAAACCTCGGCACCGGTTGCCGAGTCGAGGGCACCGGTGGGTTCATCGGCGAAGGTCACCTGCGCGCCGGTCACCTGGGCACGGGCAATCGCCACACGTTGCGCCTGGCCGCCGGAGAGCTGGCCAATGCGCCGCTCCTCCATACCACCCAGACCCAGTGCGCCGAGCCACGGTATGGCTTGTTCCTGTGCGGCAGCGCGCGGTACGCCATTAATCATCAGCGCCATCATCACGTTTTCCACCGCGGTGAGTTCGGGGATCAGCAGCCCCGACTGAAAAACAAAGCCGAAGGATTCGCGGCGGAGTTTTGAGCGTTCCTTTTCTCCCAGCGTGGCAATATCCCGCGGCGTAGCTGCGGAGGTGCTCAGGAGTACCGAACCGAAGTCGGGCCGTTCAATACCCGCCAGGGTGTGTAACAGGGTGGATTTTCCCGAACCCGAGGGGCCCATGATGGCCACGGATTCTCCGGCACGGATATCCAGGTTCACGCCATCTAGCGCCAAGGTAGATCCATAGGCGCGGCGTAGGTCCCGGGCACTGAGCACGGGGTGGGTGTTAAGAGTGTTCCCGGAGGCGGGATGAGCTTCGATCATGCAACAAGCTTGTCAAATCCCATGGCCTGCGGCATCGGAGCAGATGATGATCTCGCAGCCTTCACTCTCCTACCCAGGGTGGAGCCCGCCCGGGCGCTGGTGCCGGGAAGCGCGGGAATGTCCCGGGCCCCGGGGTGGTTGAAGCACGGTGATGGAACTCGTTCTTTACACCTCAGCCTTCTGCGCACCGTGTGTGCGTGCCCGCTCCGTCCTCGGTCAGGCCCGGGCGCTACTACCCGCCGCCCAGGTCATTGAGGTGGATGTGCTCTCACATCTGGAGGAAGCCGAGACCGCGGGCATCACCTCGACCCCGACCCTGGTGGTCAGCCGGGGCGGCACCGAAGTGTTCCGCGCCACCGGTGTGCCCAGCGTTCCCCAGCTTCTAGCGGCCGCAGCACTCGCCCTCGACTAGGGAATTGTCCGGCCTGACGTGGGATCGAGCGATCGCTCCGGACCGTTTTCGGGCCGGTGCGCCAGCGGGGCGACGATGAGTGGGTTCGCGGTGGTGAGTTTTATTGTGAACAATGGGTCAGGTGATCCCCTCCCCCGTTGAGCCAGCCCACGCAGCCTGCCTGCAACGCATCGTTGCCGATTCTTCCAATCGCATCGCGTGGCTCCGGGCCCGTTCGCAGGGCATCACCGCCACCGACGTGGCCAAGCTATCCACCCCGAAGTCGATCGCCTCAGCGGCCTGGGACAAGCTCCACGGCTCGGGCTTCGGCGGGAATCCCTATACCGACCATGGGCGGGCCCGCGAACCGGTGATCGCCGCGTGGGTGCAAGAAAACTTTGACATTTTGCCCTCCAGCCAGCTGTTCCATGCGGCGGAGAATCACATCCACCTGGCCACCCCCGATGGATTGGGCATCCGTGCCGGCGGACACGTGGAATTGGCGGAAATCAAAACCACCAATAAGCCGTTCAAAACGATTCCGCGGAATTACCTGCGTCAGATGTTTTGGCAGCAATACGTCTTGGGAGCGCAACGCACCCTCTTTGTCTGGGAACCACATAAAGATTTTGTGCCCACCCACGATGAGCCGCTGACCCGCTGGGTGGATCGCGATGATGCGGAGATCAGCGATCTGATCGTCAAGGCCGATGCGATGGTGGCAATCCTGCGCGAGCGCACCGCCGCGGCCCGCGCTCGCGAGGACTACGGACCGGCGGCCCTGTACCTCTAAATCCGTTCGGGGCTAGGCCGCCGGGGCAGTCCCGGGAGCCAACGGCTTGGGCAGTGCCTCGGGGTGATCCCGGCGCAGCTCGGAGATCAGGTGTTCGCGGATGAAGTTGCGCAGATCGTAGAGGTCCCCCGGATTGCGCGCGGATACCGCAATCGTGACCTTGAGGATGCCACCGATGGCATCTGTAACGTTCAAGTCGCCGGTGCGTCCGTCCCACAAATCAGTGGAGGCCAACAGCTGTTCGGTACGGGTGCGCAGGTGCTCGATGGGTGCGTTCCAGTTCAAGTCCAGCAACACCGTCCCACTGATCTCATTGCTGCGCCGCGACCAGTTCTCAAATGGAGTGGTGGTGAAGTAGGTCGAGGGAATAATCAGCCGGCGACCATCCAGCAAGAGCACCACCACGTAGGTGAGAGTGATTTCCTCAATGGCCCCGCGCTGGGTCTCCACCACCACGGTGTCATTGACACGGATGGCGTCGGTGAAGGCGATCTGCAAACCGGCAAAAACATTGGCCAGCGTGGATTGGACGGCCAGTGCGGCCACCACGGAGATCAGGCCGGCGGAGGCCAACAGACCGGCGCCCAACGCCCTGACCTCGGGAATTGTGAGCAAGGCTCCGGCCACCGCCAGGGTGATGACCAGTGCGGTGGCTACCCGGCGCAGCAATCCGACCTGCGTCTGGATCTTGGCCAGACGTCGCGGATTGCCCTCATCCTCGCGGTACTTGGCCAGCACAATCTCTTCGAAGATGCCCATGATGACAATCAGCAGCCAGGCGATGGAACAGATCAATCCCAACAGCAGCACAAATTGCCAGATGTTCACCCAGGGGTGCGCGGCAAAGGACGCCGCCACGGTGACCTTGGTGAAAGCAAAAACCAGGGTGAGGGCCAACGGCATCCGCCGCATCCGGCGTTCCGGGGCTAGCCCCGGAACGCGGTGCAGCATCCGGTTAATAATGAAGCCCAGCACCACGGTGAGCAGCACTGCGGCGAGTAACCCGATCGCAATAACTACCCATGGCTTCAGCATCTCGGGTAATACATCTGTGTTCTGAACAACGTCGCTGACGGTGTCGTCCAATGTTGAAGAGGCAAAAATCTGCATATCAACAAGGGTGTCACATCAAGATGTGCCTCCGCCCTCCGCAGTTGCTGATTCGCCTATATATCTCCTGTGCATTGCAATGACGTGGAGTGTACGCATACCCCCTTGCCGCACCATTTAGCCCGCGCGCATGCTGAATCCGTCACCCCTTCCACTCGCAACACCACACCACTTCAGAGGCACATCATGAAAACCCGTATCGGCGCCGGGGTTGCCGGCGCACTGCTTGTCGCATCACTTGGCCTCAGCCCGGTTTCACCGGCTGCCACCGCCACCGCTCTCACCGCTCCGTATTGCGGTATTACCTGGGGATCGGTTGCCGACTCGGTCGCCGGCTACTCCAGCGCCACCATCACCAATCTGCGCACCGGACGACACGACTGCTTCGACCGGGTGGTCATTGACCTCAAGGGCAAGGTGAAGGGCTACGACGTGCGGTATGTCAGCGCCGTGTACACCGAGGGTCAGGGCAAATTGGTACCGCTAGCCGGCGCAGCTGATTTGCGCGTGATTGTGCGGGCTCCGGCCTACAATTCCTCCGGAACCCCCACGTACAACCCGAGCAATCGGCTCAACGTCAGGGACGTCTCCGGCTACACCACCTTGAGGCAGGTGGCCTTCCTGGGCAGCTTTGAGGGACAGAGCTCCTTCGGAGTCGGGGTCCGGGCCAGGTTGCCGTTCCGCACCTTTGTGCTCACTGGAACCGACGGAACCAGTCGTCTGGTGATCGATGTGGCCCACCGTTGGTAGGTAGACCAGAGGCGAATGGATCGCGCGGAGGCGGTTGGATGACAAAACCACGTCATCCTCCCCCTCCGCGCGGTCTTTGTGTCACGATTCATTTATGAGTATTGCGCGCCCATACAAGCAAGTGGATGTCTTTTCCTCCTCCCCCTACACCGGTAACGGTCTGGCCGTGGTCCTTGACGGCGAAGACCTCAGCGACGCCCAGCTGCTGGCTTTCGCCAACTGGACGAACCTTGCGGAGACGGTTTTCCTGTTGCCCGCCACCCACCCGGACGCCGACTACCGGGCCCGCATTTTCACCACCACCACCGAGCTGCCCTTCGCCGGGCACCCCACGCTGGGAGCCGCCCACGCGTGGCTCGAGGCCGGCGGTGTACCCAAAAACCCCGAGGCGCTGATCCAGGAATGCGGGGCCGGGCTCATTGAGATCCGCCGCGTACCGGGCGAGCACCCACAAGATCCGGAGTCGCTGGCCTTTAAGGCCCCACCCTTGATGCGCACCGGTGAGCTGGAAGAGGACGTGCTCGACTGGGCGCTAGCCGGACTGGGCATCACTCGTGATGATGTGCTGGCCCACCAGTGGTTGGTTAACGGGCCGAACTGGGCCGGGTTGCTGTTGCGTGACGCGGAGCTGGTCCTGTCCCTGGAACCTGACTTTGTGGCGCTGGCCGGGCTCGAAATCGGCGTGATCGGAGCACACACCGTCGGTGCGAAGCAATCGACCTCCTATGACCCGATGGTTCACCAGCAGCGTCCGGCCGGAGCCCGTGAGGAATTGCGCCCGGTCTCCGAGGCGGATGTGCAACGTTCCCAGCGCTTCCGCAATGTGGTCACCGGAGCACCGGCCGATTACGAGGTTCGGGCCTTCTGCCCCGGCGAGGGATTGCAAGAGGATCCGGCGACCGGGTCACTGAATGCCGGCTTTGGTGCCTGGCTCACCGGTTCCGGGTTAGCCCCCTCGTCCTATACCGTGCGTCAGGGAACTCGCGTGGGGCGTGCCGCGATCGTGCAGGTGGATTCGGACGCCGACGGAATCTGGATTGCCGGGCACTCGATGACCTGCATCGATGGCACCGTCATCCTGCCGTAAAGCCGGTCAGCTGGCTCTTCCCCCACCACCGCTGTGAGCTTGCGCTCAGGAGCCCTCCCAGCGGTGGTGGATGAGCGTAGGCTCGTGCGGTGAGTGTGAACAAGGCGACGGCCGAAACAACAAAAGACAAGCAAGCCTGGGGTGCCCTCTGGGCGCTCGTGATCGGCTTCTTCATGATCCTGGTGGATTCCACCATTGTCTCCACGGCGATGCCGGCGATCATGAACGGACTGGACACCGACATCAACGGTGTTATCTGGGTCAACAGCGCCTATCTGCTGGCCTTTGCGGTGCCGCTGCTGATCACCGGCCGTCTGGGCGATCGATTTGGCCCGCGCACCATCTACGTGATTGGCCTGGTAATTTTCACCTTGGCCTCGCTGTGGTGTGGACTCTCCGGGGACATCACCACGCTGATCATTGCGCGAGTGGTCCAGGGCCTGGGTGCCTCGATGATGAGCCCGCAAACCATGACCTTCATTACCCGCATGTTCCCCTATGCCCGCCGCGGCGCGGCCATGGGCGTCTGGGGTGCGGTGGCCGGTATCGCCACTCTGGTGGGTCCGATTCTCGGCGGCATCTTTGTTGACACCCTCGGCTGGGAATGGATCTTCTTCGTCAACGTTCCCGTGGGCATCATCGCCATCTGGCGGGTGCTGCTTAAGGCACCGGAACTCGAACGCCACTCCACGTCCTTTGATTGGCTGGGAGTCATCCTCAGTGCCGCTGCCATGTTCGCCCTAGTCTTTGGCATTCAAGAGGGTAACGCACATGAATGGGGCCCGTTTATTGGCCCGATTGGTTCCTGGCACCTGATCATTGGTGGCCTGGTATTGCTGGGGGTCTTTATCTGGTGGCAGAGTGCCACGCGAGCGGCACCATTGGTGCCGCTGCGCCTGTTCAAGGACCACAACTTTTCACTCGGCAACATCGCCATTGCGTTCATGGGTTTGGCCATCACCGCCATGAGCTTCCCCATGGTGCTCTACCTGCAGTCGGTCCGCGGCATGAGCCCCACCGTCTCCGCTCTGATGCTGGCCCCCATGGCGGTCATCGCCGGTGTGCTGGCCCCGCTGGTGGGCAAGAACATTGCCAAGTTTGAAGCCAAGTACTTTGCCGTCCCGGGATTCTTCCTCTTTGGCGCGGGCATCACCGTGTACGGTCTGATCCTGCGCGAGGACACCCCCATCTGGCTATTGCTGCTGCCGCCGGTAATTATGGGCGTGGGTTCGGCCATGATCTGGCCCTCGGTCTCGCTGGCCGCCACGCGTGGTCTGGGCCAGGCGGATGCCGGAGCGGGATCGGGCGTCTACAACACCACCCGTCAGGTCGGTGCGGTACTGGGTTCGGCGCTGATTGCGCTGATGATGGAGTCGCGTATCGCCGTTGAATCCGAAAAGGCCGTGGCCTCGATGGCCGCCGGTTCCGCTGGTGCACCTAGCGGTGTGGGATCGTCGGAAATGGGCGGTGGCGCGGCAGTCCCGGAATTCCTGCATCACGCCTTCTCGCTGGCTCTGGGCCAGGCACTGCTGCTTCCGGGCATCGTGGCCATGGCCGCAGCCCTGGTGGCGCTGATGTTCCGCAAGGGCGCGCACAAGAACTAAGGTTTCTAGGTTCTTGCCCGCGCCCCCGGCGTTTGCCCCACGGCAGGCACCGGGGGCGTTTTACTTACTTCTTGACGGCAACTTCCTTGATTTTGGTCTTGGTCTTGCCTCGACCAAAGACCAAGGCCACGGCGATACCGGCAAGCCAGAAGTCCTTGGCCATGGCCACTCCGTTGGGAGTGGGACGGATGCCGTCGGACTCGGTCATCCCCGGAGTCTTGAGGTAGGTGGCGACCAGACCCGCGGCGAAGGCACCAAGACCCAGGCCGGCCAGGCGTGAGGGGATGAACGGGGTGAGCAGGGCCGATCCCACGGCGATTTCCCCGGCGGCAAGTGCCTTGCCGAAGAGTGCCGGTTCAACCTTGTTAACCTGCGGGATGGCGTTGGCGGTCATGGACTGCAGGCCCTCGGCCGATTCGGCCGGAAGGCGCAGCTTGCCGATGCCGCTGTTGAGGATATAGGCACCCGCGACGAGTCGTAGTGCTACGTTGGCGATGTTCAGGCCCATGGGTGATTCTCCTGGTCGTTGGGTGGTGAAAATTTTGATGTATACCCCCACCCTATGGTTTGGAACTTCACCAAGGCTAGGGTCTCCCCGGTGTGGCGGCTGCCAACTATCTGCAAGGCAGGCGGCATTGGCTTGGCCACATTCTGCTGCTATTGGCGTCATCGGCAGGCATTGCGCTGGCTGCTCGTGCTAAATTCGCGTTCATGATTACCTCCTCCGCGGTTCCCGATGCCGCGCTGCGTTTGTTGGTTGAAAAGGGCTTTGATGCCACGAGTGTGGATGCCTTGGCACAGGCGGCCGGCATTTCGCGGTCTACCTTCTTCAGGCGCTTTGGATCAAAGGAGGAAATGGTCTTCGCCGATATGGAGACCATCATTCACCATCTGGAAACGGTGTTGGCTACTTCTTCGGCCGGTCCCGTGCGCTCACTGGTGAATGCCGGGCTGACTGTTTTTGATCAGCACACCGCGCGCCCCGAGGCCGCCGAGCTGCGGCACCGACTGCTGCTCGATGTCCCCTCGTTGCGTGATCGCGAGCTGGTCTCCATCCACCGGTACGAGCGGGTCTTCCGTAACCACCTGCGCGATCGCGGCCTCTATTCACTGACGCATGGACGGGCCATGTGTATAGCCTTCGCCTCCGGCGTGGTCGCTGTGCACAATGACCACCTGCGCCGTTGGTTGCGCCATCCCGAGGAGGCCAGGCGTCCGGAGTTGGAGCGTGAGCTCAACGCGCTCGGTGCGCTCTATGCCCCGGTGCTTGAACCCCAGGAATCGGCACCGACCCCGGAGCCCACCACCGTGGTCATCACGATCGCTGGCGGTGCACCAGACACCGAGGCGGTGCTCGCGCAGGTGCGCGATGCTCTGGACAATGCCCGAGCTTGAGTCCCGCGTGGCACCATCGCTGCGCGAGGTGCCCTGCTGGCCGCTGAGCACACCACGTCTGGTGCTGCGCCCGGCCACCGTCGCTGATGCCCGGGCAACGTGGGGCTACCGCAAGCTGCCGGAGAATTCGCGCTGGGTGACCAGCCTCTGGGATGACTACGCCGAATACCTTCGGTCGTTTCGAGAGCCGGAGCATCTGCGTGAGCGCCTCGTGGTGGAGTTATCCGGCGACGTGGTGGGTGAGGTGGTGATTCGCCGTCAGGATGCCTGGTCGCAAACCGAATCGAGGAAGGCTGCGAGCGGAGTCGAGGCCGAACTTGGGTGGTCGTTGAATCCGGCATGTTCCGGTCGCGGCTTGGCCAGCGAGGCGGTGTCGGCGGTACTACGTCTGGGTTTTGAAGAACTGGGCCTGCGCCGCGTTCGGGCGCGGTGTTTCAGCGCCAATGTTCCCTCCTGGAAGCTCATGGAACGGATCAGGATGCGCCGGGAGGCGCATCTGGTCTCAGGAGTTCTGCACCGTGATGGCCGATGGATGGATGGCTATTCTTACGCGTTGCTCAAAGACGAATGGCTGGCCCAACAAGGCCAATGAAACGCAGTGCCTTGACCTGACACTGCGTTCCAGTATGCTTGGTGATCTAGCTCATCATCACAGTCCACGAAAGGTCACCACCGCGCCATGAACATTGCAGCCGAGTCGAGCATCGAGTTTCCCGCCGGTGTCATTGAACCGGAGTACGAACTCTGGGGCGAGGTGGATGTTGATCCCGCAGGCCTCTTTGAGGACATCAATGACGCGGATCGCGCCTACTGGGACCGCGCCCGCGCCTTCGGCCTCCATGAGGTCCGCCCGGTCATCGACGGATACTGGGACAAGGCCGACTACCCACTCGAGCTGGCGAAGCGACTGGGCGAGCTAGATCTGCTGCGCGACGGCCTCACCCTGGAGGGTTACGCCCCCATGAGCGTGCTGGCCGCCGGACTGGTGAACATGGAACTCTCTCGCGCCGACGGATCGGTGGGAACCATCGCCGCCGTACAGGCAGGGTTGGCCCTGCGCTCGATCACCGAGTGCGGCTCCCCCGAACAGATCGCCGAGTGGGGCCCGAAGCTGGCCAACGCCGAGGTGCTCGGAGCCTTTGCGCTGACCGAACCCACCCATGGCTCCGATTCGGTGTCCCTAGAGACCCGCGCGGTGCGGGTTGCCGGCGGGTACCGGATCAGTGGCGAAAAGAAGTGGATCGGCAACGGCTCGGTCGGTGGCATCACCATCGTGTGGGCACGCGATGAGGAGAAGAAGGTCCGCGGCTTCATTGTGCAGCAGGAGTGGGAGGGTTACACCGGCACCACGATCGAGGGCAAGCTCTCACTGCGCGCCATCTGGCAGGCACACATCCGCATGGACAATGTTTTTGTCCCGGATTCTCACGTTTTACCCGAAGCCAATAGCTTCAAGGACACCTCCAAGGTCCTCTTTGCCACCCGCCTGGGTGTCGCCTGGTCCGCGGTCGGTCACGCCACCGCCTGCTATGAGAGCGCCGTGCAATATGCCGCCCAGCGCATCCAGTTCGGCCGCCCGCTGGCGGCCAGCCAGATTGTGCAGGAACGTCTGACGCGTATGCACTCGGAGCTCGCCACCATGCAGCTGAGCGTCATGCAGGCCACCCGCCGCGAAGAAGCCGGAACGCTGACCCCGGTCCAGGCATCGCTGGCAAAGTTCACCTGCACCCGCTTGGCGCGCGGTATCGCCTCGAACGCCCGCGACCTACTCGGCGGCAACGGCATCCTGCTCAAGCACCGCGTGGCGCGGCACATTGCCGATATTGAGGCCATCCACACCTATGAGGGCACCGAGACGGTACAGGCACTGATCATTGGTCGCTCCATCACCGGGATCTCCGCCTTCGCCTAAACCCAAGTAGCCCTACACAGAACCATGGTGCGGTGGCCCGCGAGATGATATCCCGCTGGCCACCGCACCATTTTTGGTTGTGAGACCAACCGTTGGACTCCACCAAATATCTTCGGCAGGAAAAATTGTTCAAAAAATTCTTTTTAACGTGCCAAAAAATATTTTGCTACAAATGTTCCATCGTTTCTTATTTTTCTTACTCAATCAAAATCACTGTTACGGCAACGTTACGATTTCGAATTGAAAATCTACCCATTAAATGAATACGGTTAAGAGGCGGATAAGGTTGCCCCCAAGCCCCGAATCCGCATCGGGAGTGCGGATATCCCCAAGCTAGCCGCCCCCCACCGAAGGAGCATGGCTCCTTCACACCAAAGAGTCCAACCCGCGGGAGGATTCTTAGAACGGGGTCTTCCTGCACTGCGTGCGGGAAGATCCCCGCCTCCGCTTCATGAACTATCCCGATCCACGAGCCACAGCCTTCCGCGCAACACACCGTTCGCTGTTTACATTTGTCCGCAGTGCCATAAGGATTCCTTGCAGTAGTCGTTGGTTCTTGACGGCCGCCAAAGGACGACGTTCCCACCCGCTTACCCATCTGCCTCTTAGCGTTTTGCGTCCGAGGGCAGTCCCCGGGTCCTCGGGCCACGCGCGCTTGGGGTACCGGCCCCGTTTTTCGGCGCGCACCTGCGCATAGGGACCCGACCGAAAGAGGCCAGATCCTCTGTGACAGCTCGCGGGCGTCCGGCCGGGGAAAGTAGACGGATGAGGACCTAGATCCTACCCTTGACCAACGCCCGCGATCTGCTCGCGGGCAACGGCATCCTCCTCAAGCACGGCGTGGCTCGGCACATTGCCGACATTGAGGCCATCCACACCTATGAGGGCACCGAGACGGTACAGGCACTGATCATTGGTCGCTCCATGACCGGGATCTCCGCTTTCGCCTAAACCCCAGTAGCCCTACACAGAACCATGGTGCGGTGGCCCGCGAGATGATATCCCGCTGGCCACCGCACCATCAGTTTTAGCTGGTGGGGGCTAGCTGCTGGAGCCCGGAGCGCCCGGTGCGCCGATGGGCGGTGTTCCGCCGCCCATCCCGCCACCACCGCCCATGCCGCCGGCGGCGGGGGTTGTCGCGGTATCCACACCAACGTCCAGGACCACCGTGTAGCCGGAGCCCGTATCCCCGGTAACGGTGGCCAGCTGGCTGGCACCGCCGTCGTCGCCAAAAATGCCGTCGCTCTCCAGGGATACCTGGGCCAAAGTCCGCACCGAGGCTTCGTAGCCGGCGGTCGCGTAAACGGCCTCCGAAACATCCTTCGGCAACGCCACCTGGGAGGTGGCAATGGCCTTGGTGGCGTCGGTGATCGACGCGGCGTCCGGGTAAACCTCAAAGTGGATATGCGGCCAGCGACCCGTGTAACAAGCCGGGAAGATGCTGGTGAAGCGGACCGTGCCGTTGGCGTCGGCCACCTGCACACCGCGGAGGTAGTTTTCCTCCTCAACAGCGGCGGTATACATCGAGTAGTTTCCCTCTCGGTCGCAGTGCCAGACGTAGACGGCCACCCCGGCAAAGGCCGTCGAGGAATTCGCCATGTCCTTGATGTTCAGTTCGATGGTCATCGGGATTCCCGCGGCGGTCCCGCTGGCGTCCCCGAAGCTGGTCCGAATGTCGCTGCGCACGATGCCGCTTTGTTCCAGGATGTCGGGCCCGTTGGAGCCGTCGCCGGGGTAAGGGCCGGCGGTTTCATCGGGGATTTCCCCGGAGGCCGTGCCGGTGGCCGAGCTGGAGGCGCTCGAGTTACCGGTGGTGGTACATGCCGCCAGAGTGAAGACCAGTGCGCCGGCGCCCAAGGCCTTCAGCGCCGTGCGGCGCCCGAGCAGCATCTGGACGTCAAAGCCCAGCCCCTGGTCCTCGAGGTCTTCATCGGGCCGCGGCAGGGTCCGGCCCCGGTAGCTCGGGTGCCCCGAGGTGGACGAGGCGTTCGAATGCTGGATGGCCATGTGATGGGGTCCTAAGCTCTTGGTTGCGGCCCCCGCGGGGGCACCTGGTGAATTGATAACTACAGTAGATGGCAGGGGTATGCCAGAGCTGTGACCGGACCCAGTGCCGCCTATGCGGATCGGGGGTGGAAGTGCGCTCGAGAATCCGGCGCATCGCGAAGCACGATCCGAGCCAAGGACCGCTCCGCGATCCTTACGGCCACGCGCCGCCGGCCGGACGAGTAGGCTTCGAAGCGGGGTTGTTACCCCGCTCCCCCGGTGAAAGGCACACACATGCGACGACAAACGATCATTATCACCGGGGCGAGTGATGGAATCGGGGCGGAGGCTGCACGTGCGCTCGGCCGCCAAGGCCATGAAGTGGTCGTCGTGGGCAGGAACCAAGAAAGGACCGCTTCCGTCGCCCGGGAAATCAACGCCGATTACTTCCTCGTTGACTTCTCCGATCTTGGCGAGGTCCGCAATTTGGCGGCACTGCTGCTGGAAAAGTATCCACGCATCGACGTCCTGGCCAACAATGCCGGCGGCATCTTCACCCCCGCGCGCCAGGAGACGACCGACGGTTTCGAGATGACATTCCAGGTCAACTACCTTGCCCCGTTTCTCCTCACCCATCTTTTGCTGGACCGACTCGTCGCCTCCCGCGCGACGGTCATCAATACCTCGAGCGTGGCCAACCGGCTTTACGGCAACGTGGATCTTTCCGACCTGAACGCCGAGCGTTATTACGATCCCAAGCGTGCCTACGGAAATGCCAAGCTCGAACAGATCATGTTCACGCGAGAACTGCATCGCCGCTTCGGGCCGCAGGGACTGACCTCAGCGTCTTTCCACCCGGGGATCGTCAGCACCGGCTTTTCCCGCGCCCCCGGCGCATCGATGGAAGGCATCTACGGCAATTGGTTCATCTCCAAGTTCCTCGCAAGCCCGCGGAAGGGCGCCGATACGCTGATTTGGCTCGCGTCGGAGGACCGCGGGAAAACCTGGCCCTCCGGTGAATTCTTCACCCGCCGCAAGGTCGCCCCAACAAACCCGCAGGCCAATGATGCATCGCTCTGCGCAGAACTCTGGAACCAAAGCCAGGAACTCCTGCAGATCGGTTGATCCCCTGCTACCCGCCGCCGGGTTCCAGACATTGTCCTGAATCTATTTCTGGCACTTACCGGGATTCACCACCTGAGTATTGCCCGCAGGGAGGTCTAGTTCTTGGATCCCGACCGGGTACAGGTCGACAGCGATACTAAGGCTGTATGGCTGACTCGCCTGTTCTTTCGGCCACTACCGGTGGCATAAGCGGCGCGGTCAAAGGGCACGACCGTAGAAACATTACGAGATCCCGACCACGCATGAACCAGCCGAGCGAAGCGGCGAATCAGTGGATGCCGCTGGCCCATCACCTGGCCGACGTTCGTCCAGACCGTGCCACGACCATTGGCACGCTTACCGTTCGCTTGCCCAAGGTATACGGTGGTTCAAAACAACTTTCAGGGTGGCCTCCGTGGCACTGGTCATGACGATGATTTTCTCAACGTGACACAACACGAACTCCCTGGACTTGCTTCTCTTCGTAACGCCAACAAGTTCACCGCGTATGTTCGGCACGATATTTTCTTAGAAAAAACGATATTTCGCTATCCCGATATTTTTTCTGGTACAAATACCCATCAGCTTAAGCTTTCTTGTGAACGGAAAATACCGTTACGGGAACGTTATGATGCTGGATTCAAAATACACCCATCGGATCAAATAGGATTAAAAAGCGGACAAGGGCGCCCCCCAGGCACCGAACCTGCGCCGAGAAGGCGACCAGCCCCAAACTGGACGCCTCCCACAGAAGGAGTGTGACTCCTTCGCACCGAAGAGTCCACCCCTGCGGGTGGATTTCTGGTACGGGGTTTTCCCACACGATGTGTGGGGAGGCCCCGTACGAACTTGCTAGCCCATCCGCTTCTTGACATGTCGAGTTGCTGGAGCAGTCCAAGGGTCTTCGGGCCAAGGATGCTTGGGATATCGTCCTCGGTTTTCGGCACGCACCTGCGCGTAGGGACCGGACCAAAAAGAGGCCAGATCGTCGGTGACGGCCAGCGGCCGCCCGGCCGGCGACAGCAGATGGAAGAGGACCGAAACTCGGCCTTTGACCAGTGCAGGTGAAACTGCCAGCCCAAAGCATTCCTGCAATTTCACGGCCACCACGGGAGGTGCCTCGGGCTGGTCAAGAGGAGGGTAGCTGATGCGGATCCTCGAACCACTGGGTACCGTGAGGTGCTCAGGCACCAACTCATCCATGCCCGTGGCTTCGGGCCAGGGCAGTAACCGGCGCAGGGCGTCGGTCAGATTCAAGGATCCGGGAGACTTTCCGCCGGCGAGCGCCTCAAGTTCCGGGGCCAGCCAGTTCTCCGCACCCGCCAGCAACGATTCGTCATCCATTGCCGGCCACGGATCACCAAGGATGCGGTGCACCATGGCCAGGCGGCTACGCAGTAGGGATGCGCTCTCGGAGAAGCTCAGCATCCCCAGACCGTTTTCACGCAGGGCATCAAGCACCGCGGCCCTGCCCTGCGCACGGGTTGGAGCCACCGGTGTGCTGGCTAGTTCGATGGCACCTAGGCGGTGTTCCTTGCGGGCGTTGAGCTTGCCCCGGGCAAAGGTGGTGGTGACTTCGGTTTTTTCAAGGTGCGCGGCGGCCAATAGGGCAACTGACTCATCCAGTGGTGCTGCGGCACGGATTAGCGCCCCGGTACCCGCCGCGTCACGGCCGGCTGCACGGGCCACCTCGGCCACGGCAATCCAAGGGTGGTGAGCCAACGGGCTTCCTGCAGGTAGCCCGGCACGAGTTCCGGAAGCCAAGAGGTACGTGGCGCCAGCTGCGTGTTGCACCCGGCGTGCCACCTGACCGGGGTAGGCAAGCGCTACCACGGTGCCCAATTCCAATCCCGCGACAAGACTGCGATCGCTCGGCGCTACGGAGCCCGCCGCCGGTGCTGCTCGCTTGATCAGGGATTCCAAGCGTGCTGCTTCACGCTTCCAGATAGCGGATTGTGGGTGTCCCCCATTGCGCAAGGCTGAGAGCAATGCACCTAGGTCTGCGCCTTGGGCGCGGTAGTCTCCGGCGAGCAGGGCCACGGCCTGTGCCACGGTGCTATTCCCCAGCAATGGGGCTCCATCTAATAACGCCCGGCCCAAGCGTGGGTCCGCTGGAATACTGGCCAGCCGCCTACCCAGCGCGGTGGCGTGCCCCGACGCATCAATGGCGCCGAGGTGTTCAAGCACCAGGGTGGCAGATTGCAGACTCAAGGCTGGCGGTGCCTCCGGCAGGTGTAGACCGGCGCCGCCCGGAGCGCCCCAGCATGCCAGGGTCAGGGCCGCGGAGGTCAAATCGGCGACGGTGATTTCGGCCCGGGCGTGCGCGGGGGCAGCGGCAAAGCTCTTTTCGGCAAAGGCGCGCACCACGCGTCCCGGTCCTTGACGGGCAGCACGTCCCGCGCGCTGGATGCTGGAGGCTCGCGAGGCCGAGACGGTGACCAGCCCGCTCATTGAGCGTGCCGCGTCCCGTCGTGGTTCGCGGGCTAGGCCCGAATCGATGACCAAGCGCACTCCGGGGACGGTCAGTGAGGATTCTGCCAAGGAGGTGGAAACTATAATGCGTGGGAGTCCACCGGGTTCCCGCCCGGAGACCGCTCTATCCTGCATGGCGGCGGTGATCTGCCCGTGGAGCTCCAAAACCTCGGTCCCCGGTGCATAGGTGCGGATTTGCGCGGCAACTTCCGCTACTTCCCAGGCCCCGGGCACAAAGACAAGTGCGTCGATGCCTGGATCGGATTCCAGGGCGTGAGCGTGGGCCGAGGCTGCCGTGGCAGCTACGTGGGTCAGGAAGGTCCGGGAGACCCCACGGTCAGTCAATCTGGGGGCAGCGGCGGGCTCCCACTGAATGGAAAGTTCGTGCAATGCCGAGGGGCAATCAATCACCGGAGCAGGGCCCGTGCCCTCCGCGTTGCCGAGCAACTGAGCAAAACGTGGCGCATCAAGAGTTGCCGACATGGCGATCAGCATCAGATCCCCGCGCAGCTCATGGACCTCGCGCAGCATGCCAAGTAGCAGGTCGGTTTCCAGGCCACGTTCGTGGACCTCATCAATGATCACCGCTGCGATACCGTCCAGACCGGGGTCGGCCAAGAGCCGACGCAACAGGATCCCGGGGGTCACAAATTCCACGATGGTGCCCGAACCCGTGGTGTTCTCACCACGGACGGTGAATCCCACCTTCAACCCCGGCCCACTAGCATCCAGCACGGCTAGGCGCCTGGCTGCCGAGCGTGCTGCCACGCGGCGCGGTTGGGTCACGATGATGCGCACCGGGGAACCTGCCCGTGCTGCAGCAACATTGGCCACCAATGGTGGCACCAACGTGGTCTTACCCGTTCCGGGAGGTGCTTGGATCAGTGCTGTGGCGGCTTCTCCCCCGTCCTGAAGTACCGCTTCCAGTTCGGGCAGCGACCCGGCAAAGACCAGTCCTGCGGAGATCTTCTCTAGATCAAAGGGCGTTATCGCTGGGGATAAAGACTTGTTGAATGCTTGCTCGCTCACCAGCCCCATTATCCAGCCTTCGGCACCACGCCGGCGCCGCCGACTCAGGCTGTTCGGCGACGCAGCGTCAGTGAACCGATAATGATGGCGCCGAGGATCCATGCAGCAATGAACCCGATGCGCACCCAGATGTATCCGGTATCGGTATCTCCGTTGGCCACGGCGGTCAAGGCATCAATAGCGTGACTCAGTGGCAACACATCCCCAATGGCTTCAAGCACCGAGGGCAGTTGCTCGCGCGGTAGGAAAATTCCACCGAGCAAGATCTGCGGGAAGACTAGGGCCGGCATAAATTGGACTACCTGGAATTCACTGCGGGCAAAGGCGCTGGCCAGCAACCCCAATGCGGTGCCCAGCAACGCGTCAGCGATGGCCACCATGAAGAGTAGGCCCACGTTGCCACTGACCTCGAGCCCCGCAACCCACACAGCGAATCCCACCGCGATCCCCGTCTGCACAATGGCCAACAGCCCGAAGGCCAGCGCATAACCCAGAATGAAGTCGGCCTTGCCCATGGGCAGTGATAGTAATCGTTCTAGGGTGCCGCTGCGCCGCTCGCGCAGGGTCGCAATGGACGTCACGAGGAACATCACGATAAAGGGGAAGAGTGCAATCATCGCCGGGCCAATGCGCGCAAAGACCGGGGTATCGGTAAAGATCCAGGCGACCAGCCCCACGAGCAGTGCGGGGACCAGCAATAACAGGACCAGCGTGCGGTGGTCGTGGCGTATTTGGTTCAGTACCCGTGCTGCCGTAGCAAGGATTCTCGAGAGTTTCATGATGTCGCCCCTGTTGCCCGGTGCTTCCCTGCCGGAGGCAGCTTTGCCTCATCTGTTCCTTGTATCAAGGCCAGAAACGCGTCCTCGGCCGTGGAAGTTCCGGTGCGCTCCAAAAGGCCAGCCGGGGTATCACTGGCAATAATGCGACCCTCACGCATCAAGATCAGTCGACCACAACGAGTAGCCTCATCCATCACATGGCTGGATACCAACAAGGTCACCCCATTGGATGCCAAGTCGGCAAAAAGTTCCCACAAGGAAACCCGCAGCACCGGATCCAATCCAACCGTTGGTTCATCCAAGACCAAGAGTTCAGGGTTGCCCAGCAGCGCGATGCCGAGCGAGAGTCTGCTGCGTTGACCTCCGGAGAGATCTCGCGCCATTGAATCTGCCACCGACCCCAGATCGGTGCGTTCGATGATGTCGGGGACTTGAGGTGCTGCGGCACCAACGATCTTGGCGAAGTAGGAAAGGTTGGCCTTGACCGTAATGTCGTCGTAAATGCTTGCTTCTTGGGTCATATAGCCCACGCGGTGACGGAGCCCCACGGATCCGGCGGGCTCCCCCAGCACCGTGATTTCACCGGAGGAAATGATTTGTGTGCCCACGATCGAACGCATCAACGTTGATTTGCCACAACCGCTGGGACCCAATAATCCCACCACTTCCCCGCGGGGTACCTGTAAATCAAGGTGGGGCAACACTAGTGTCTTTCCGCGTTTCACCTGAAGTCCGGTGATTGCGACCGCTGCGCTCGAGTCATCCATTCTTTGAGTGTTGACCCGCGTTCCCGCCCCGTCAAGGCCGGTGGCCAATGGAAGGTGGGACGCAGGCCAAACCTCGGGCCATTGGTGCTTTTCACCGCCGGTCATAGCGTCACTTCACTCGTACTGGGCAAACCAAGCTGCCCGAAACGAACCCGTTCAGACTGCGGAGCACTACATTATCGACCACGACTCAGAAGCAAGATCGGCTTTGCCTGTGGCGATTCTTGTGGTCGTGATTGACCGCCAGCATCCCGAGGTTCTTAACACGACAGCGAGGCTTGCCGCCTCGCTCAAGTGGGACTTGGTTAGCACCTTTGCCGTGACAGAGCTTGAAGCCCACGAGTAGCGGGAACGCAGCGCCATTAACTTCGAGACGCTGAAATCTGACGCGCTTGAGGATCTTGGGGTCGAACCGATTCTGCGGCTACGAGCATCCGTGGATGCTGCCCCGCGATCCAAGTTTTGGGTCCCCGGAATTCCCAGGAAGCGAATCTTCGGATTCACCGCGGCAAGGCCTCACAGCTCAACAGTGGCGCGTTTGCCGTTCAACCGCAAAGTTCCGTATTGGTGATGCCAAATGGGCTCCTCGCATCCGCTGGAATTAGCCCCGTTCGAAGCTGACTCCGCAGTCGATCACCCTACGCCTTCAGGGATGAGCCCTCTCATCGCCACTGCACTATCCGCCGCAATTGATGACCAAGCGACAACACAAGACGGTAATGGAAACATGGCTTTCTCGTCGGAATTTGCCCATGTACAGGCGGGCGCAACTCCGTCATCCCGCTCACGACTATTCGCTGGTCAAGAACCGTCCGTTGAGTTCGTAGACGGTCAATACCACATGATCTACAACCTTCCGGGAAGTGGACTCATGCACCGAACATGCGCAAGCAACTCGGACCCTACGAATCCGACGGCATGGTCCGCCCCTGAACCAACTGGGATCACAGGGATACACCACGCGGCACTTTACGTAGAGGGTTCAAATCTCTATGTTTACGGGGGGAAATGTCACGACCCAGAACCTCATGGTGGCAACGGCAACAACGGCAAATTGGTTGTCTTGGACAGTTCGCTCAACTCCTGTCATGAGCGCACCCATCGGGAATACGGGGCCAACGTCAGGCACAGGAAATCCCTTTGTCATCAAGCGTGGCCCCGGTGATTACGTGATGTTCATCGAGGCGGGATGGACAGGCACCACCAATGGTCTAACCAAGTTCATGTGGCAAACGTGGGTCGCTATTGGCACAAGCCCCCTAGGACCATTCGTCAAAGTCCGTGAGGATGCTTTGCAGTCACTACGACCATTCGGAATCGGCATGGGTGGTGGGCCGTACGTGGTCCGCGAAAACGATCAGTGGCTCATGCTCTTCCACGGCACGGGAACTCATCAGACGGTCATGCCTACAGACGGATACCGGGCGGTAAATAACGGGAATCTTACCGATGACACCTGGGAAATTCTGGACATTAATCGCTCATTTATCCGCCGCTCGCGCCCGTCCGAAGTGGATCAAGTTGCAGATCTCCACGGGTGTGAAGGACCGGACGGGGCGAAATATATTTTCTACTCCGGGAACCAGAACGGCAACAGCGACGCTGCTGCCGGTGTATTCAACGTCATGGCTACCCGCACGCGGCCTGCGGTGCTTCGAACTGCGTCCGGGGGAAGGCTGGAGCAAGTCCCCACGGACGGGCAGAAGCCGGTGTCCGCGCAGCCCACAATCGTGTGGACCGATCTACCTCAACTGAATCCGGCCGGAACGCTATCCACCGGCCCCTGGGGCGTCGAGGTGCAACCTGCGGCGCTGGGCGGTGTGGTGCGGACAAACTACGTCGGTCAAGAGGGTGACTATATTGCTTTCCAGAATCGACTGGTGACAGGTAAGTACGCTTTCCGAATCCTCACCGAGCATGGACCGGACATGGGGCGGCTAGCATTTCGAGTACGTGGTGGAACCATCAGGGATGGTGTGATCTTTACCGAAGTGGCCGACCTATACGCCCCAACAAAGTCATACAACAATGCCCACGAATTCCGTTTCGAGCTGCTCGGAGACTATGACGGACTGGTCTGGATACAGCTACAGGTGGCCACGGAAACGAATGCAGGATCGACTGGATACCGCATCGCTGACCAAGGTTGGCGCATGTACCGGCTAGACATGGTGGAAGCCGCGTTCGATCCATTGCGCCGACCTGGGGTATCTAGTGTTGTTACGGATTCTTTCGACCGCGCCGACACCGCTAACACCCCCGGCGCGTCGTGGGTACAGTACTACGACCCAGACGGGTCACCTTCAACGCGGTTCCGCATCGCCTCCAACATGATGACGCTCACCGCAGGTTCGTCGTCCGCAGACCAGTGCGTGTGGGGTACCGACCTTGGATCACCAGACTTCCGCGTCAGGACATGGATTGATCTGGGTAGCTCTACCAGTGCCGGAATCATTGTGCGCTGGGTGGACTACCGCAACTTCATCGGAGTTCGATTCAACGCAACCGGACAGGGTCTCCTTTACCGAGTGGTGGACGGCGCTACCGCCGCGATCCAGTCGGCGGAAGCGGCACTCACTACACCGAGTGAAGTCACGGTAACCGTCGCCGGGAACACAGCAACGGTATATGTGGGAACCACTCAGATCATCAGCAACACCCTAGGAACCCTCCCCGCCGCAATGAACACCGCGCAAAAGGTCGGGCTTAGGGCTAACTCTGCTGGGGCAACGCCACCAAGATTCAACAACTTCTTGGCAACGCCCGCCTAGCCCACCTATCTGCCTATATTGGGGCATTCAGGCTGGCGGGACGCGATGGGAACTGTCGTCTAGTCTGGCTATAGCTGTGCGTCCGCGAGTCTGCGGACGCACAGCTTCCCTCGGTCTGGAAACGCAGATAACCAGAATCGGTATGATCGCAATCGGGAACATTGAATCGAAGTCACGGAACCGCCCGGCTACTTCAAGACAGGCTGTCACGAAGAATGTTGCCATATAGGCAGCCGGGAAATTGATTCCAAGGCGTGCGTATTGGGTCGCTCTAACGGAGGCGAGTATTAGCAGCATCGCCACGCTTGCCGTCAGGACGAGCCCGCCTGTACTCATCATGTGGACATAAAGGTTATGACCATTGAACGCAATGTCGATCAGGGAATTTTCCTCGGCACTGATGGCGCTGTACCACGAGTAACCGTTGCCGGTTAGGTAGTTCCCGGTCAGGTATTCAGCGCTTCCTAACCAAATTTGTCCGCGCAGTGAAAAGGCTGTCGGGTCGTCTGTACTGACCGGGATAAGAATGGCCAAAGCCGATGCGGCGAGCAGAATTGCGCAGGAAAGACCACTCCTCACCCTGCCTTTCCTGAGCATGGATATGATCCAGTAGGTTGCCATGCCAACTCCGCCAGCTACCAGCCCGGTCCGCGACGCTGACCAGAGGAGCGCCCAGAACACGACTGCGAAACCCAGCAGTCGTGCCCCTTTCCGCCGCATGAGAAAGATGGTCGGCACCCCCAGCCCAAGCATTACTCCCAAGATATTGGAGTGGTTAAACGGGCCCGCAAGTAGATTGTCACCAATGATGGCTTTCTCCGCTAAGGAAATATTGCCGCTGTATCCATGCAGGAATGCACGTCCAGGCACAAGCAGTGCCATCAAGATAGAACCCCCAGCAATAGCAACAGTTGCATGCGCCAGTGTTCGAAGGGGCCAGATTGTTGGTTTGATGGCACCAAGGAAAATGACCACTGTCGGGTAGACCAACGTTTGGTAGCTAAAGGAAGCGTGAGTCGCGTATGAGTTGATGCAGCTGATAACCCATGGAAGTAGTGCAACGAGTAGGACGCCCGGCCGGGGGGCAATGCGACTCATCAGCGATGTCGCATAAAAAGCGCACATCGCCAGTAAGATGCCAACCAGAATCATGGAAGCCATCGCGGACTGTCGCGTCGATCCAACCGTATCGAGGAGAGTGTTAGCTCTTCGCTCGACCTGCATCACTTGGATCAGGGCTGGCACTAGTGAGGCCAGTACGGCGACCCGCAGAACTCCGGTAATGCGCTTGTCCCCGCGATCCGAGATGGGGAGCCGTGTGGTTTTAAGCCACCGCATAGCGATGAGCGGTGCAAATAAGGCGAGTGGATACCCCACGAGTAACACGATCCAGTGCGCTTCCAAGATACCCCCACGTAATTGATCAAATATTCGTAGTCTACCGGCACCCCGCTTAGTGCCCTATCTGCCGGGATTGTTAAGTCTCACCGACTGAAGCACATAAGAACTCGATTGCCGGCTACTTGCTCCGAGGCTCCAATGGACGTGGACTACGGGTTTACCCGTAGAAACGGCAAGAGTTGCTCCAGAATGGGTTCGGGAGGAAACAGCGTGCCGCCGTGAGTGCGCCCTACCAGTTCCACCATCCGGGCGTTGGGCATGACCGAGGCCATGGTGCGAGAGTGGTCAATGCGTGGCACATCCCGGGTCCCGGTCATCAGCAGTGTCGGAGTAGCCAACTGCGCCAGCAACATCTCACTGACCGCATTTCCCGCCTCGGTGGATTCAAAATATGCGGCCAAGGCCAAAGCATCATTGGAGGCAAAGGCCAGTCGAGTGGCCGGGTCAAGCTTGCCACCATCTGATTCCATGCCGGCAACGAAGGCATCCATGGTTCCGGTTTTTAAGGCTTCAAGATAGCCGTCAAAGAAGAGGGTACTGATGTGTTGAGCCTCGATGGCGTGTGTACCACCGAGCATCGTCAGGGAGCGCACCTTCGTTGGGTAGTTAATCGCAAGGGACAAGCCGACTCGGGAGCCAAATGAATAACCTACGACGTGCACGGATTCATGGCCGGTAGCTTCAAGCACGGCGAGCACATCGGCGACGACCAAATCCATGGCGTAGGAAGCCGGATCGTGCGGTTTACTCGAACGTCCGTGACCGCGCAGGTCCATCCGGATGGTGTCGAATTCCGGTTCCAAGGCCTTCACATATCCCAGCCCGCGCCAGATAGACCGGGACAGTGCAGAACCGTGCAGTAACAAAACCGGTGGGGAACCGTTGCTACTGGCGTCGAAGTAGATAGTCTGGGCATCAACCGGGTTCACTGCAGAGGGCATAATAGTGAGCTTATGGCACAGAACCTCCCTTTACCCAAGCGAAGGAAACGCCTTGAATGATGATCTAACTCCCGTGGTTGTTGGCGGGGCACGCACTCCCTTTGGAAAATTCCGAGGATCACTTTCTTCACTTTCAGCCGTCGATTTGGGAGCCCATGCCATTACGGCAGCCCTGGAGCGTAGCGGGGTTTCGGCCACGGATATTAACCACGTCATCATGGGCCAGGTCATCCTGGCCGGATCCGGCCAGGGTCCGGCGCGCCAGGCTGCATTAAAGGCCGGCATCGGCTGGGAAGTCCCCACGGTGACAATCAACAAGCTTTGCCTTTCCGGTTTGACGGCGGTGATTGATGCCGCCAGGATGATCCGCGCGGGGGAAGCCGACTTCATCGTTGCCGCGGGCCAGGAGTCGATGACAAACGCTCCACACCTGGTGCGTGGAATGCGGTCCGGGATGATGATGGGTGACAAGATGATGGAGGATTCGCTCAACCATGACGGCCTGGCCGACCCATTCACCGGTGAGTTGATGGGTTCGGCTACCGAGACGGGCAACACCAAGCTCGGGATCAAGCGCTCGGATCAAGATGCTTTAGCGGCTAGATCGCACCAACGTGCAGAGGCTGCCCGGTCAATCTTCGAGTCCCAAATCGCGCCCATCACGATTACCCAGCGCCGAGGCGCGGACGTGGTGGTGTCGGTTGATGAAGGCGTGCGCCCCGAAACCACCGAAGAGCAGCTTTCGTCCCTGCGTCCAGCGTTTTCCAAGGATCCGGGTGCCACGATCACCGCTGGTTCTTCCTCGCAACTTTCGGACGGCGCGGCAGCCGTGATTATCGCTTCTAAGGGCGCTGCCCGCCGAGCCGGGCTGAGTTGGTTATGTGAAATTGGGGCGCACGGGCAGACCGCTGGACCTGACGGACAACTCCATTCCCAGCCGAGCACCTCGATCCTCGCCGCGCTGGCTAAGGACGGCCTGGCCATCGAAGATGTGGATCTCATAGAAATCAATGAAGCCTTCGCCTCGGTGGTACTTCAGTCGGCTAAGGACTTGGGTGTGGATCCGGAGCGCATTAATCTCCAGGGCGGCGCCATTGCGTTAGGTCATCCGGTGGGTGCTTCGGGTGCGCGCCTGGTTCTTCACCAAGCAATGGAGTTGGCCAAGCGAGGTTCGGGCACCGGCGTGGTTTCACTTTGCGGTGGCGGCGGCCAAGGTGACGCACTCATCATGCGCGCTTGATTTCACCCAGCACTGACTGTTCGCCTGCAGGCGGTTCAAAGGTTCACCGAATAAATTTATAGACGCCCCATGAAGGTGCGAGTGATGAGAGCACCGGTCGGACTAAAGATTCCCCCCAGTCTTCCGACCGGTGCTCATTCTTTTAAAGGGCGACGTTGGGTGTCGGCGTGAAAGCGCCGCCGACGGAGCCATATAACAAATGGGCACGATATACCGAGGACGTGCTGCTCCCGGCGCAGGTACTGCGTCGACGTGTGGACCGAGCCCGTCAGAGTCGCTTAGCGGATGGGGGAAGTCGGACGAACTCCAGATTCCTGTCCCACGATGCCGGCCTGTCGAAACGTGCGCTCGAGTCCCCGCTGCCGTCTTGCTTCCAAAGGCCTATCGAACGCCAAGACCACGATTATTCCCGCCGCCAACGACGCAACGATGGCAGTCGCGCCATCAAGGTGCAGCCCTACCGAGGCGAAAGCGCTAATGACCAAGATGTGTACGAGATAGACAGGATAAGAGAGCTCGCCTATCCATCGGTCGACGGCTGACTTCTTGGTGCTCTCGAAGATGGCGGGGACAAACAGGGCGAAGACCAATGGGAAAGCCAGGGTTGCCAGCAGGTACACGGGTGGGACGGCTTTGAGGAAGGGCATCGCCAAAAACGCAAGAAGAACCGTCCCGAGGGGAAGAAACCGTGGTGTCCCAGCGGGAATGTAGGAGCGGAAGCGGTAGGCGAGCATCCCGGCAATGAAGATGGACAGTTCAAACGGGAAGAAACGATATGACCATGGGTCGGCGCGGAGGCCGAAAAACATGCCGCATATGACCCGCAAGGCAATCGACCCGAAGAGTAGGCCGATCAGTGTCCGAGTGCTCCGGCGCGCAAGTAAGGGTGCCAGAAGGTAGAACGTGATCTCAAGTCCAACGGTCCATGCTTGTGGCACCAAAAAGTACTGGTAGGCGGGGGCCTCAGCTGAGCGAAAATCGGAGGTAAAGTGTAGTGATCCTTCTGGGTTTATGGCTGCGAAGAGCGACCAGTCCTGAGTAACGATGGTTATATTCGAGATAACTATTGGCAGCCAAGTAGTCAGAGGGTACTCGAACATATCCCGGATGGGGAACACCGAATGGCCTAGAAAAATATTCCCACCCAGGAGTATGAGCAAAATGCTTGCAGCAATCGTTAGCAGGTAAACTGGAAAAAGCCTGACCAGCCGAGATTTCATAAATGTAATCCATGGCTTGGATGCAACCCTCAGGTACTTGGTTTCAAGCACCATGGCCATATAGAAGCCACTAATCACGAAAAAGCATTCCACGGCAGTACGCCCAGAAACCAGAGGGAATCCCAGCACCTCACTCGTGTGGGCAGAAATCACGGCCAACGCCAAGAAGACACGCAAAAAACCCAACTCGACCTCCAATTAGGAACACGGACAACCGGGTCACTTTACCATTGCCTAGCCCCCGTGAATTCGTCGAGCAACGAAACAATAAGCGATCGTTTTTTGGTCACCATCAACGCCCCGGCTATCTGCCCCCGACCCTGCGGCGGTTTGCAGCTTTCAGCGGCGAGGAAAATCGGCCATCCGGATGCGCCAACCGGGGAACGATCCGCTAATGATCGGAGGTAATTTTAAAACAGTTTCAACGCTCAGTGTTATCGCTGCAGCTGGCCGCCTACGCGCGCTCAGCCTGTTCACGGCTGGCTCCGTTCGATGGGAGGTAGTTGCAAACGATGTCCCTGAATCGGGTGCTATTCCATTTAGCGGGCTTGAGATTTGATGGTATTCAGAGTCGGGAGCATCGCTATCCTTCCTGCTAGCGCAGTCCACGACCATTGTCACCGAACCTAAGTCGAAAGCTTGGGATATGCGTGAAAAATGCCAAGTGGTGTTCGCCCTCGCAGGGGACTCGAAAGGCGCCTCGCACACCGAATGGTTTGAAGTTTCGTAGGGTCAGGCACTGCCTAACCTTTGGCCGGAACGACCCGCGCAACTGATGGTATGGAACAACACCATTGAGACTCACGAAGCTTTGGAGCTAATGCAGACAGGGCCCGACTCAATCCCAAGTTCACCGTTTACAACGAATCGGCCCCCGGCATAGCCCTGTCCTGTCATAGACCTGCATGGCGCAGATCTGTCCGGTCCTCCCTAATCTTCTGCTCATCAACTTTGGGCTCAACTACACCACCGATCATGTCGTGCTTCGTTGCTGACATTGATGATCGCGTTGAACCTGTCCGGGCTCAATACCCCGGTGTGCGCGGCCTGCCTCTCGCAGAACTCCCCGATCTCCATGGGTGCTAGGACGCAGGCGGAAGTCGATCTCCACTCGGTCCGTCAGTTGGCCTCGCGTGCACACGGTCTTGGCAATGGGCACGGTACATTCCGGCATTCGAGGCATTCGGGATGCTGGGTGACTACGGGCAGTCCCTGAGGAATGCAGATGGTGTTCGCCCGCTCCCGGCAAGCTCATTAGAATCGACCTCGACCGGCGCACCGCCACGGGCGAACATTAGCTATGCCTGGATCGCCACAATTTCACTGCGCCAGCACACCGTAACCTTCCCCGAAATTGGTGTCGTTGTATATGGCCGTCTGTATCTGTCGTCAAGGTTCGATGAGGCGAGTGTGGAGCCTATCGTTGGTGCAAATTTTGACGCACGGTGGGATCAAGGCACGCCGCAAGAGGGCGTGGGCAATTCGGCTGGTTCCATCGGTGCGGCATGTACGGACAACTCAATTACGCCCGGGAGCATGTGCTATATTTTTCGATCCGCACAGTTGACGGTCAACTTCATGCAGGCGGTCACCTAGCGATTGCGCCGCATCGTCGGCGGAACGTGGGCGGATTCCAACGTGGCCGAAACCCTGACCCTTGCCGGTGACAACAGCTAGACGTTCTTTAAGGTCGGGCAGGACGGTGCGCGCAGCGTCTTTTCGCATCATTGACACCGAAGTAACGGTTACAACCGCGTTCACGCCCGATTACTAATCCCATCCCGGTGTCGTCTTGGCCACCGGTTCTCCTAACGATTACAAGCTGTTCGAATATGCAGGGATCGTGTCCGGGCCATTAGCACTGTCGGCTCCCGAACATGACACCATCCACAGCGTGATGCGGTCTGAGCACTCCCTTAGCGAAGGGGCCCTACCTGCGTATTTGACCAGCGGCGGAGATGTCTCAGCGCTGCCCATCAATGCTTGACCACAAAATCCGCTAAAAGGATTCCAAAATTTCGCAAGGTAGACTTACCGTCGAAATGAAGAGAGCGATAGAGGCCCAATGACGTATCAAATAACTCGAAATAAGCTCGCAATTAGGGCCTCATCAAGTCGGGTAGACATCCAAGGCTTGAGGGCAATTGCAGTCACTCTTGTGATCGCGGATCACATGCGAATTTTCCAGCAATTGCCTGGAGGGCTTGACGGCGGTTTCATCGGTGTGGATGTTTTCTTTGTTATTTCTGGATTCCTGATTACTGGGCATCTATTTAAGGAAATTGAGGCCAATGGGAGGATTTCGTTTGCATCGTTCTATGTAAAGCGCGCTCGAAGGATTCTTCCGGCGGCAATCCTAGTGCTCTTGGTTGGAAGCTTGGCCGCGTGGTTGATCTTCTGGCAGGCCAGGGCCCAAAGTACGGGCGTTGATGCACTCTGGGCACTATTCCTCATGTCAAATATCAATTTCGCAAGAGCCGGCACAGACTACTTCTCCGATGGTCAAGCATCCTTGTTCCAACATTATTGGTCCTTGTCGGTGGAGGAGCAGTTCTACCTAGTGTGGCCACTATTGATCCTAGGTGCTTACCTTCTCTCTAGAAACTCACCCAGGCCAATGCGACGTGTGATGCTCTACGTCGTTGCGGTGGTCGGAATACTATCGTTTGCGTGGGCTTGCATCTCGACAGCGGCGTCGCCAGTCACAAGTTACTTTTCTACTACTGCAAGAGCTTTTGAATTCATGCTCGGCGCAATGATTGCCATCTTGGCAGTCAAGCTGACGGCTCAGAGTTGGCCTAGGCTGGTTCGAATTTCTCTCAGCATAAGTGGGTTGGCATTGATCGCCGCAGCAGTCATCCTTATCGATCCGGGCAACTCAGTCCCTGGGCCGTGGGCACTCTTGCCTGCGGTCGGGGCAGCTGTTTTCATTGCGGCGGGGACCGGGGTGAAGGGAGGTGTTCAATTGCCGATTCTCAGGTCAAAGCCCGTTGGTTACATCGGGAATCTTTCCTATTCGCTCTATCTATGGCATTGGCCTGTCATTGGCCTCACCGCAGCAGTAATGCCAAGCGGGAGCTTCGTGTACCTTGGCGTCGTAGCCTTTTCCACGACGATCTTGTCGGTAATTACTTACCATTTCGTGGAACAGGCATTCCGATACCAGAAACCCTCAAAAGATAGAGACAAACACCGAAGCCCAAAGAGCAGTGCAGGAGCCGTTAGGACTGGCCAGGCAGCTTCCGTCGTGGCAGCGGGGCTGGCTCTAACAGTGGTCATCACAGCCGCCGCATCAATGAGTTCAAGGGTCCCCTTTGAATCGACTGCTTCCGCCGGATTGGAATATCAAATAGAAAACCGCGCTGCTGAGACAGCAGTGAAGTCCATCCAGCATCAAGCGTTGGCGGCAATCGAGACCGATTCTTGGGAAGGTCTGTCACCCGCAGTAAACATGGCCGGAAACAGCAAGGAATCAATATTAACAGATAACTGCTGGAACAATCGTTACGAAGCCCGCGAAAGTTGCATCCTTGGTGATGAGCAAGCTGAAAACACCTTGCTTGTATTCGGTGATTCCATGGCAATGAACTGGGTTCCTGCACTTTGGAATGTCGTCCAAAAGCATGAAGGGTGGAACCTCGCAGTATTTGCCAAAGTGGGATGCCCTTACGCATCAGTATCCGTTTACGATACTGATGGATCAGAGTATGAACGCTGTGAAAGTTTTCGAAGTTGGGCATTGGATCAAATTCAGGATCTAAATCCCACTACTGTTATCTTGGCGTCTGCGCTCAAGAAAGAACTTCCGGCTGCTGGCGATATCGCAACGACTTGGTCGGTTGGCGCAGAAGGGACAATCAAAGAGTTGGCGGAAATTGAGAATGTGTTCGTTCTGGCTCCGCCACCCGAAGGAGTAAACGTTGCATCGTGTGCGAACAAATTCAGTTCCCCTTCGGACTGCGCATCCATTGTCTCCGACTTATGGTTAGACACCAGCAAAAAGACTCAGATCGTCACTCAGGATCTGGGCCGCTCCTTCATAGACTCTGGGTTGTGGTTCTGCCTACCTAACGGAATTTGCCCTTCCGTAATTGGGGACCATGTTGTGCGTCGAGATTCGGTACACATGACTGAGGAGTACAGTCGCTCTCTAGCGCCAGCAATCGATGCTTGGTTGTTCCCGCCAAGTCTCGGTTTCAACACCGACTGACTGCCGGGACTGCTAAGGCTCTGCACACCACAATGAGGGCTCGGCACCGCAAAAGGACTCACCGTCAGCTCAGAAGTCCATTTTGTTCACACAGGCAGATCAAAGGTGCCGCTTTCCTTCCTCTGCCCTCCCTCACTTCCCTCGACAATAAACTCCCTTGGGACCAGACTGAAGGTATCGGTTGTGCTGGCCAAGAGTCCGCACGTTCTAGGGATTAAGGAGCACGCGTGATGAGTGAACAACCAGTCGGCGACGAAGTAGAAGAAGCAGAAAAACCCACTGAAAAGCCGGAGCATGTATCGAGCGAGCACGACGAGGCGCTGGTGCAGGAATGGGAAGACGAGTCTTTTCCTGCTTCGGATCCACCGTCGAATTACTGACTCAAAGCTGAATGACACCATTCGCCCAGCTTCCACACAGCTTCCCATTTTAGGCTAGTAACTACCTTCTCAAGGTGCGAGTGATGATCAGAAGAACCGGTCGCGGCGGAGTTTCACCTCCTTTGCCGTCACGACCGGTTCTTCACTTTTAACCTTTCTGCCTTCCACTCGGAGTCAAGTCACATTGCTGCATATTGGACCGCATCACCGCATGCCGAAGCCCAATACCGTGGACGTGACGGGAATGTGGGGCAAGAATGGGATCCGCGGACGCAATGTTAACTTTCCGCCTTCCCCACGAAATCCAGGAGAACACCCACCCCATGGCCGAAGAACTCCGTTACTCCCCCATCCCAGAAACCCACGCACCGTATCTGGCTGCAGCTGACCGATATGAATCCACCGGATACCGCCGCGTGGGCACCTCGGGACTTATCCTTCCCCCGATTTCCTTGGGACTGTGGTGGAATTTCGGTGACAACCGGCCCTTCGACACCCAGCGCGAAATCCTGCGCCACGCCTTTGATCACGGCATCACCCATTTCGATCTGGCCAATAACTACGGCCCTCCGTATGGCTCTGCAGAAGAGAACTTCGGCCGGATGATGCGCACCGACTTCAAGGCCTACCGCAATGAACTCATCATTTCCTCAAAAGCCGGCTGGGACATGTGGCCAGGTCCCTATGGAAACCTGGGATCACGCAAATACATCCTGGCATCCGCGGACGAGTCCCTGTCCCGCATGGGTCTTGACTACGTGGATATCTTCTACTCGCACCGCCCCGATTTGGACACCCCCATTGAGGAGACCATCGGAGCACTTGATACCTTGGTACGCCAGGGCAAAGCGCTCTACGTCGGGATCTCTTCGTACTCCCCTGAGCGCACCGCACAGGCAGCAGCAGTGGCCAAGGAGTTGGGCACCCCCCTGGTGATCCATCAGCCGTCGTACTCGATGCTGAACCGCTGGGTCGAGGACGGGCTTCTCAACACGCTGAGTCAACATGGCATGGGATCTATCGCCTTCACTCCACTGGCGCAGGGCCTGCTGACCAATAAGTACCTCGGCAATGATGCGGCCACTCCCGCCGGCGGTCGCAACTCCGTACAGGCGCACCTCACCGAGGAAAATTTCGCCAAGGCCCGAGCCTTGGCGACTGTTGCGGAATCACGCGGTCAGTCGCTGGCCCAGCTCGCTATCTCCTGGCTCTTGCGGGCCGGTGGAGTGAGCTCGGTGCTGATCGGAGCCTCCTCGACGGCTCAGTTGGACGAGAATCTTGGCGCACTCACCAACACCTCGTTCACGCCCGAGGAGCTTGAATTGATCGACAAGATCACCATTCCAGAGGGCTCCAGCAACCTCTAGTCTCAGCTGACCACCGGTTACGTAGGCACCAGATCCACAGCCAGAAACCCTACTAACAATGATTCCGTAGGGTTTCTGGCTTTTTTCAACGAAAAACCACAGAAAGTAATTCGCTTACGGCGGATATCGATACGATCGGCGCGTGACGGCCTTCACAAATTGCCACTTTCGCGACATGATGGATGGGTACGTGGCGCGCAAGATACAGCCTTGCCGCCCAACGACCACCAAAAGGAGCATGGCCGTGACTTCCACCGCCCAGACGCCGACCGCCCCCGGATACCGAGTCCTCAATCCAGCCACCGGAGCAATTCTCGAGGAATTCGCCACGGCCACCGACACCGATATTCAGGAAGCTCTCGCCGCCGCCGAAAGCGGTTACCAGGCGTGGAAGAACGTCGACATCAACGAACGTGCCAAGATCGTGGCACGCGTGGGTGAGCTATTCGCCGAGCGAGCCGACGAGTTGGCCGCAATCGCCACCGCGGAAATGGGTAAGCCGCTCTCCGAGTCCAAGGGTGAAGCAGAATTCTGCAAAGACATCTTCGAGTACTTCGCCACCGAAGGCCCGGGCCTGGCAGCAGACCAGGAAGTTAAGACCTTCGGCGGTGGCAAGGCCATCATTGAGCGCCTGCCCGTCGGCCCGTTGTTGGGCATCATGCCGTGGAACTACCCCTTCTACCAGGTCGCTCGTTTTGCGGCCCCCAACCTGATGCTGGGTAACACGATTGTGCTCAAGCACGCCGAGACCTGCCCGCGATCTGCTTTGGCGATCCAGGCAATCATGGATGATGCGGGTGTGCCAGCTGGCGTGTACAACAATGTTTTTGCCTCCCATGATCAGATCGCCACGATCATTGCCGACCCCCGCATCCAGGGTGTCTCGCTGACCGGGTCCGAGCGCGCCGGTGCCATTATCGGCGAGCAAGCCGGGCGCAACCTTAAAAAGGCAGTTCTGGAATTGGGCGGATCTGACCCGTACGTCATCCTCGACTCTGCCGATATCAAGGCCGATGCGGCGACCGCATGGGCAACGCGCATGGAGAACACCGGCCAGGCCTGCAACTCCAATAAGCGCATGATTGTCATGGAGGACATCTTTGACGACTTCGTCTCCGAGCTGACCGCGCTGGCTACCGATTTGGTTCCGGGCGATCCGGCCGAAGAAGTAGCTGGAACGTTCGCCCCGCTGTCTTCCCGCGCGGCTGCCGAGTCACTCGCAGCTCAGGTGAAGGACGCCGTCGACAAGGGCGCAACCCTGCACGCCGGTGGCACCCTGCATGAGGGCCCGGGCGCCTACCTCGAACCGACCGTGCTCACCGGAATTACCAAGGACATGCGTGCCTACTACGAAGAGCTCTTCGGCCCGGTAGCAGTTGTTTACAAGGTGACCTCGGATGAGGAAGCACTCGAGTTGGCCAACGACACTCAGTACGGACTCGGTGGCGCTGTATTCTCCACGGATCCTTCCCGCGCAGCCAAGGTCGCCGCCGGTCTTGAATCGGGTATGGCAAACGTCAACACACCATCAGCCGAGGGTGCAGAGATGCCGTTTGGCGGCGTGAAGCGTTCAGGCTTCGGCCGCGAGCTTGGTCCGCTAGGCATGGATGAGTTTGTGAACAAGCGACTGTTCTACGTGGCTGGCTAATTCGAACAGCTAAGAAGAAGTGGCTGCGGTTCTCATCCCCTAGGGGATGAGAACCGCAGCCACTTCTGTAAATAGGAGAACCCGGAGCGAGTCGGCACGGATAAACACCTACAACCCGGCCTAGGCGGTCCCACCACTCGTCGTATCGATCGCGCCCCTTCTTGCGTTTCCGCTACCGTCCTACATAGTCAAAATGCCAAGCCTCGGCGTAGGGTGATTCTTCTTCGAGGATCTTGCGGTGCACCCAGTTGTAATTCTTGGAATTCGCCTTCAGCCACTTGAAGTATTTGCCGCGGAATGAATAGTTATAGGTTTCTGTCATATCAATGGCCGTACCCCAACCATGGTTTGACGTGCCGGGGCGCGCAGCGACATAGGGGCCGAGCTTGACCCAGTAGGCATCCTGAGTTGCCCGAGTTCGGTAGGCTAGGTCAATATCAATATTCTTGCCAAACTTCTTTTTGAAGGCCGCGTTAAGCCGATTCAGGTCTTTGAGCGCCGGTGAGGCGATCAGTGTTTTCTCGGGATCCCACGCAATTGCAGCGAGCATCTTTTCCGGAACTTTCCCGTTCGTTTGGGCCAGTACCTGCTTTGCCGTGTATTTGCTTGGCTTCGTAGTTGCCGTCGATTTGCGGGACAGCTGACTTGTTTTCATCCACCCAGTCATGCCCTGAGTATGAACAAAGATCCAGCCGCTCACGGAACCAGCAGTCTTTTCCAGCTTCAAGTCTCGATAAACCACCGAATTACGTGGGATATCGCCAATGAGAATTTTTCCATTGACACTCTGCCGGAGGTCACCTCCAGAAATCTTGGTCCAGTATCTATCGGTCAGACCTGCGCGGTTTGAGGTGTATTTTTGATCAATATAAATCTCGCGGCCTGGCTTCTGGGCAACGGTAGAAAGATATGTGCTTTGGACCCAGCCAGTTTTGCCACGCCGCATGATTTGGGCAAAACCACCGGAAATTCTTTTGACAGTGAAGATCCCCGCCTTTGGGACTGTGGCCAGCACCTTAGACACTGTGTTCGCATTTTGTCGCAATTTTAGCTCGGCAGTGGTCTTGCCAAGTTCACCGGCCCTTATGGCTTTGGCGACAGTGCGCAAGTAGTCGTTAGAGGCCCACCCCGTCTTGCCTCCGTACCGCACCTGGCTCCAACCAGAATTGGTTGCGCTGACACTTAGCTTGGTGCCTTTGGGCATCACTGCGAGCTTTTTGCTCGAGGACGAAGGGGACGCGCGTAGATTAAGGTTCGTAGTGGTTTGTACCGTTCGAACTGTTGCTGCCGCCACCGTTAAACCCGATTGCAGCGTTGTTTCCTTCAACGAGGAAATCAACTCAGCGGCGTTAACACCACTGGAAGGAATCTGCTGCGCCTGAACAGGGTTTAAGGGCGCAAGTGCAACAATCGGTGCGACCAATAGAACCACCGCTACCCGCTTGAACCCGAGTTGCGGACGTGGACTTGACCAGATCATTTACGTTCCCCACAAGTACTATTCAGATTCATCCTGCGACAGCACATGCGCTGCCCACTAGGATGTTATTAGCCTAACCTTTTTGCAAAGTAGTAGTGTTCGGTAGCCGCTCTGTCGTCGCATTGCATAGAGTGGAGAAGTTGCCAATTTCAAGGAGTCAATTGATGTCACCGAAGTTAGGCCTGAAGAGGAAGGTGCGGACGAGTTCAGCCACGCCACCCGAAGGTGCCGCCGCTCTGCCCGTCTCTAGCACGCCGAAACACACAGTCTCAGGGATGTGGATCGACCCACTGGGCCGCGTTGCCACGCGCTCGGTCCAGTTACTTGTGGTTATCGTCTTGGCATCTGCGGTTGTATTTTCCCTACTAAAGCTCAGCCTCATTGCCCTGCCCATTCTGCTGGCATTGATCCTCTCCTGCGCTCTCTGGCCATTGGTACGGCTGTTGCGCAAGTACATGTCTGCGCTGCTGGCAGCATGGGTGGTCTTCCTCGGCACTCTGCTGGTTCTCGGCGGCATCGGCACTGCACTGGTCTATTCAGTGGTGGCCGAGTGGCCAACCCTTGTTGATAAGGGAATTGAAGGTTTCGGCAAGCTCCAAGGAATGCTGGATCAGCTGCCCCTCACCATCTCCAGCGATCAGGTTGACCAGGCAGTCACTCAAATCACGAGCTTCCTCACCAGCTCACAATTTGGTGCTGGCGCGCTCAACGGGTTGTCTGCGGCCGGAAATTTCTTTACCGGCCTAGTGCTGCTGCTGGTCATCTTGTTCTTCTTCCTCAAGGACGGCGACAAGATTTGGCAGTTCTTCCTCTCCTGGATGCCGGATCACCAGATGCATCGTTGGCTCTCCACCGGTGAACGCACGGTAGAGACACTCGGTGGATACATGCGCGGAACAGCGACCGTGGCGGCAGTTGACGCCATCGGCATTACCGCAGCCCTGCTGATCCTCCGTGTTCCTCTGGCCATACCCTTGGGTGTTGTGGTGTTCATGAGCTCCTTCATTCCGTTGGTCGGAGCCACCTTCGCCGGAATTCTGGCCACGTTAATCGCTTTGGTCACCAACGGACCACTGGTGGCTCTGATCGTCCTCGGTGCCGTGATCGTGGTGAACCAGTTGGAAGGTAACTTCCTGCAGCCGGTTGTCATGGCCCACGCGCTGAACCTTCACGCCCTAGTGATCTTGTTGTCGCTGGCCGCAGGTACGGTTCTCGGCGGGCTGGTGGGTGCCATCTTGGCCGTGCCATTGGTGGCTGTTGCCTGGTCCATCACCAAGATCTGGTCCGATCGTGATGAGCGAACCGAAACACCGGGATCGACCCCATCTGGTGAAGGCAATACTCCGGAAGAACTTCCGACTCCGGCTTCGGTAGTTCTTGAGGCCAAAAAAGACCAGGAATCAGCAACCGTTGGCGAGCAACGCGAGGCGACCGCGTAGAGCTTAACCAACCACGTGGGAGTAGCTCGTAACTAGAATTCTCCGAACGCCAAAGAGGCGGTGATCAAAACGCATTGCGTTTTGATCACCGCCTCTTTCGGCTATTGTCGAATACCTAAGACCCAATCTCCCTTGCGGAGCAGGCCCAGCGATTCGCTTAGCCCAGATGAGTGCTGTGAACCCAGCCTTCGAGGCGACCGGCACGTACCTTAGTCCATTGCCCGCGGCTGGCCATGACTTCAAGCTGTTCACCAGCAGGCAGCTGAGCCAGCGCTCGATAGTTGGCCGAGGCACCACGGTAGAGGGTGGTTTCGGTGACCGTAACCGGGGTCTTGGAAACCACATAACGCAATTGCAACTGGCTTGCTGGAACCCACCCTGTTTCTTGGTCCAACATGATTCTGCGCCACGGACCGAGCTTCCCATTAACCCTCACCAGGGTTCCTTGCTGGAGGATGCGTAATACGGCGAACCTGTCCCCCGCGTCCTTACGGACATTCAGGCGCACGGTGGTGGTGAATTCCGTCGGAGACATCGGTTCGATCCCGGTGGCGGGACGACGGACATTGATTCTCGCGAGGTAGGCGCTCGGAACCCAACCGACATCTTTTCCCGTGGAGACTTTGGCCCAAGTTCCCAATTCGTCGATCTGTCGCACTTGGATGTTCGCTGCCAAAACACGCAGCACTGGGTAATTGGTACCGGATCCCTTACGCAGATTCAGATCCGCGGTACTGCGGTGGGTCGGAATGAAGTCCTCGTCCGGGATCTCGGGGGCACTTGCCGCGGTGGGACCGACTGCGTTGCTGCCAGTCACGGGTCGTGCAGGGATCTGAGGCTTGGATCGCGGGGCCTCAAGGCGTTCAAGGCACTGGGTCGGGAGCCATCCAAAGGTCTGGCCGTGCTGCACGCTCGCCCATAGCCCATTGGTGCGCAGCAGGTACACCGCAGTGTTTTCAGCGATGAGGTACTGGGTGGCATAGTGCCGGCCCGCACCCTTGCGTAGCTTGAGCTCGGCGGTGGTCCGGTGCGTCGGCCCTGGCGCCTCTACCGGCGCGGGAGTCAGCGAGATGCGAGCTGAATCAAATTTCTTCATGCTGAGACCACTGCTGTAGCCGTGCCCGCTTCGGGGTTCCGTAAAGTCAGGCGTGCACGGACTGGGGACACGTGGAATTGACCTCACTGAAAGAGTAATTGACCGGAGCATGGCTTAGTGGCTGGAAGGAATTCGCAGGTCCACCAACTGTCCAGGCGTTGTGAAATACGTGGTCCGGACCCCGGCATCAAAAGATGCCTTTCCCCTATGTTAATGCACACATGACCAAGGCCCCCAGTTGCATACCGAGGGCCTTGGTCACATCGTCATCTTGCGTGCGCCCGCATGGTGGTGCGAGCACTGAGACGAGCGTCGTTTTTAGCGTGCTGACAATTCGCCGTCGAGGCGCAACAGTCCGTTGCCGTCATTGTTGATCATCTTGACACGGTCAAGGATTCCGCCAACGGTGGCTTCCTCTTCGACCTGCTCCTCGATGAACCAGTTCAGCAGCGGCACCGAATCAATGTCGCCCTCATTGTGTGCCAGACGGTAGAGATCTCGAATGGACTCCGAAACCTTCTTCTCGTGGCCAAGGGAAGCCTCGAAGGCTGCCGCGACGGAGGATACGCTCAGCGCCGGTGCCGTGATGTCACCGATCGCCGGGTGGGCACCGCGGTCGGTCATGTGGGTGGCGAACTTCTCTGCGTGTTCCAGTTCCTCAGCGGCCTGGGCGCGGAACCAGCCAGCAATACCGGGCAGGCTCAGAACGTCCATTTCAATGGCCAGCTGACGGTAAACCGTCGAAGCCTGAAGTTCCAGAGTGATTTGGTCGTTGAATGCGTCTGCGAGCTTTCCGTTAAGTTCCATAGAAAGTACGTTACGCACTCTTTAGTGCCTTGTCACCGAAGTATGGCCGTACTTACCTTGCAGTAAATATGGGCACATTACCGCTCGTAGGAAGGGCACGTGAAGGTGATCCTCACCTATCTTCGGTAGTAAAGATTAGTCGGTGATGATGCGCTCCCCTGCGTGAATCTTGGCAACCGCTCGGTTCGCATCCCGCAGCCCCAATATCAATCCCGTGACCATGATGACCATTCCGAGGATCAAGCCAATTGCCAGAACGGCTTCCGACATTTCCATGGCGACTGTCGCAATCCCCGCGACGGCCATCACCACTGCGGCGCTCGCGAAGCCCCAGATGCTTTTGCTGGCCGCGGCATGGTGTCCAAGAAGCCAGCACGTTTCACAATGCATCAAGGCCGTGGTGCGCAGCCCGATCCAAGGGTTCGGTTTAATGGCTCCATTTGCCGCTGCTTTCATCATCCAGATCATTGCGGCCATGATGAGGACCATGATCACGGTGGTGATGAGTAATGTCAGTTGTTCGGTGTTCATGGTTTTGCGTGGCCTTTACAGTTTCCTGGGTTCATGCCGGTGAAAGGCATACGGGTCATCATTTTTAAGGGTATGCCCACGTCCCGCAGACGGGAAAGTACGCCTATTTTCCGAGTCCGGCGCGACGAAGAGCTTCGGCCATAGCGGTGTTTCCGCCGGCGCTTGGCTTGGCTTCCCGCTGCGTCGCAGACTTGGCACCCCGGGCTGGGGCATTGTTGGTCCTCGGCGCCCGGGGCTCGGCACCCCGCTGCGGCAGAGACAACCGTTCGTTCCGCTCAACTTTTGCGCCTGGCTCATCATCCAGGCGAAGCGTCAGCGAGATGCGCTTTCGCGCCGGATCCACTTCAAGGACCTTGACCTTAACAACTTGGCCGGAGGTGACAATCTCGCGTGGGTCAGAGATGAACTTGTTACTCATGGCCGAGACGTGAACCAGACCGTCTTGATGGACACCCACGTCCACGAATGCGCCAAAGGCGGCCACGTTGGAGACTGTTCCTTCTAGAATCATGCCAACTTCAAGGTCACTGATTTTCTCCACGCCTTCCTTCAGGTTGGCGGTCTTGAAGTCGGGTCGTGGATCGCGGGCAGGACGCACCAATTCAGAGATAACGTCCTTGACCGTGGGTAAACCAAACTGTTCTGTGACAAAGTCCACTGCATTCAACGAACCAACGGATTGGTCTTTGGAGGCAGCGGCAGCCAGCAAGCGCTCAGCCAGCCCGTAAGCCTCCGGGTGTACCGCAGATGCGTCCAGTGGCTGCTTGCCACCGGTGATACGTAAGAACCCGGCACACTGTTCGAAGGCCTTGGCCCCCAGACGTGGAACCTTCAGTAGGGCCTTGCGAGTGGCGAAGGGGCCGTTGGCGTTACGGTGCTCAACGATGTTCCGACTGAGCAAGGAACCAACACCTGCCACTCTCGCCAATAAAGCCGGCGAAGCGGTGTTCACATCAACGCCCACGGCATTCACGCAGTCCTCGACCACTGCGTCCAGTGAGCGGTCTAGTTTGGCAGGGGTCAAATCGTGCTGGTACTGGCCAACTCCGATGGACTTAGGTTCAATCTTGACCAGTTCGGCCAACGGGTCTTGCAGCCGGCGGGCAATCGATACTGCTCCACGAATGGAGACATCCAGATCTGGCAGTTCGGCACTTGCCAGCGCGGACGCCGAGTACACCGAGGCACCTGCCTCCGAAACGATGACCTTGACCGGCTTGTCGGTTAGTTTGGCAATGACTTCTCCGGCCAATTTATCGGTTTCGCGGCTGGCGGTACCGTTACCCACGGCGATAAGTTCAGTGCCATGTTTGGTTGCCAACCCGACCAGCGTGGCTACCGACGCGTCCCATTTATTGGCTGGCGCGTGGGGGTAAATAGTGGCAATGTCCACGACCTTGCCCGTGGCATCCACGACAGCGACCTTGACGCCGGTACGTAATCCCGGGTCCAGGCCCAGCACCGCACGGTTCCCGGCGGGTGCGGCGAGCAATACGTCTCGTAGGTTGGCGGCGAAGACTTTGACGCTGGCTTCCTCCGCTGCCTCGAAGAGACGGGTGCGGAGATCGGATTCCAGCCGGGCCAGCAATCGTCCGCGCCAGGCCAGTCGAACAGTCTGCGCCAGCCATTTTCCGGCCGGGGCATCAGCAGCTGCGTTGATCCCCAATGAATGGGCCACGGCTGCTTCATAGCCTCTTCGTGCCTCCGCCAAGGCTTCTTCAGAACGAGGGTCCGCCTCGGCAAGTTCCAGGGATAGGGCGCCCTCACGCTCGCCGCGCAGTAGCGCCAAGATGCGGTGCGACGGCTGTGTGGCAACGGGCTGAACGAAGTCCTCGTAGTCGGAGAACTTGGCGGCTTCCGAGGCCGACGCGCCTGGGGCAATCTTTGAGGCGATTTTTCCTCGGATCCATAGCCTTTCGCGCAGCTCGGCGATTAGGACGGGATCCTGCGAGGCTCTCTCCGTGAGGATGGCTCGGGCGCCTGTTAACGCGTCAGCCACGGCGTTAACTTCGTACTCGGCATTCAGGAAGGAAAGGGCCAGAGCTTCCGGATCCTGATTGGGATCGTTGATGAGCGAGTCTGCCAAGGGTTCCAGACCGGCCTCGCGGGCAATCTGGGCGCGAGTGCGGCGCTTCGACTTGTAGGGAAGGTAAAGATCTTCGAGTTCTGACTTAGTGGTCGCCGAGCTGATTGCCCCACGCAGTTCGTCGGTGAGCTTGCCCGATTCGTCGATGGACTTCAAGATCGCTTCCCTACGATCTTCTAGCTCGCGCAAGTACCGCAGGCGTTCTTCCAACAACCGCAGCTGAATATCATCTAGCGTGCCCGTGACTTCTTTACGGTATCGAGCAATGAACGGAACCGTTGAACCTGCATCCAGCAATTCGACAGCAGCCTTCACTTGCCAGTCTGCGACAGGTGCTCCCCCGGCGGATAGTTCGGTGGAAATTGTCTGGATTATTCGCGTTTGGCTCACTCACACTAGTTTGCCGTATTTGGCATGTGGTCTCTGGCTCCCATAGAAAGATCGGTGTTTGCGTGTCGCTTTGGGACCAAAAGTGGCGAGACAGAGCGAAGAGGCACTTCGACGGCGAACTTTCCTTATGAGATGATTCTCCGCGTCGCTCGAAGCCGGAAATCATCGTGCTTACCGACCATTGATGTCAACGGCCTGTCCTTTTCGTGTTCCGAGAATCCTCTGTGTGAACATAACCGTCTAAATTCACAGCTGCCAAGCAAGACGACATTGGAATTTTGAGACCGAGCAGCTTTCGAGGGTTTGTGGTCACCTTTTCAGGGTTGGATCACCACCGCATCTCGAATCTGGTCGGCCGCATACCGTAATTCTCAGGAAACCATTAGATATATAACTGCACCAACCACCGCTGCGGCCAAAACGGCTAGGCCAATGTTTTGCCACAGTATCGGAACGCGTGGTTCCCTACCGTAACTATTTCGTTTCCCCATAACTGCCCCAATTCCGTAATTCACACGAGATACTTCAATCTTCGATCCATTCGTATTCGCTAAGGTTCGTGCCGTGGCCAACAACGGAGTCTTTTCACCCTGATATTCACCCTTGTAGGTTTTGGGTCATATTGGATATGAACTAATGCCCTAGGTCACAGCTTGTTCGCCCTCCATTTCGCTCCATCTCAACGGGCAAGGCCAAGATCATAGGGTCTCGCGTTCCCAGCATCTTCACAACACCAAACAACTACGATGGATCACATGACTTTTTCACGCTCCAAGAAAGCCTTGATTACAGCCCTTGCCGTCTTGGCTATAGCGACTTCCGGCTGTGCAGGCATTGCCGACACTGCCTCATCGGCTGCTTCTTCCGCAGCCACGCAGTTAGCCGACGGCGCGAAGAAAGAACTCATCAAGCAGGTATGCGCTCCGATAAAAGACGGCACCATTAACGCAGAGGATCTGAAGATCGTCACATCAATGGTTGATGCCGTTCGTGAAGGCGGATTGCCCAAGGAAATTGTCAGTGCCTTGGATGACGTCGCAGCTTCGGGCGACAAAGTTCCCGCCGACGTTCAGGCTCGACTCGTCGCGGCGTGTGACAACGCATCGGCCTAGGATCCATCGGGGAAATCCAATTGCGTGCCGGTTGGAGCCACGTGACGCACTGCTCCGCAGTTGCACGCAGTGCTGGATAGACTGTCGAGGTGAAGCAGGAAACTAAGGCAGTTCGAATCGACGCATGGCTCTGGTCCATTCGGATTTTCAAAACGCGTTCGGCAGCAACTACGGCCTGCCGTGCTGGCCATGTGCGTCTCAACGACAAGCCAGCCAAGGCGGCCCAAATCGTCGTGCCCGGTGACACCATCCGCGTGAGGCAATCCGGATTCGACAGAACTCTGGAGGTGACAGCCTTGATAGCCAAAAGAGTTGGCTCGGACGTGGCAGTTCGCTGCTACGTTGACCACACTCCGGTCAGACCGAAGGAAGTCATTCCGCAGGTTCCCGTCCGAGATAGAGGCGCTGGACGGCCAACCAAAAAAGACCGCCGCGAGATGGAACGGCTTCGCGAACAGATGCACTGACCTGAGAGCTACGATAGGAAAGGTACCTCATCTGTGGGAGGGAATTCGCCACAACCACAATTTAGCCTGAGGAGAAGTATGGCTCGGAATAAAAGCTGGAATGAACTTTCTGTTGTCGCTCGCTGGAGGATCGCGATCTTGGCGCTCGCACAGCTGGCTCTTCAATTCGTTGCCTTACGCGACTTGGTCAAGCGCCCAGCAGCTGACGTACGTGGTTCCAAAAGTCTCTGGGCGGCTGCAACTTTCATCAATTTCTTTGGCCCATTGGCTTACTTGGCTTTTGGCCGCGGGTGGAAAAATAAGTAAGCGTCTTTTCTCGAATGAAGGAAATCCCGAGTAGGCCTAACGATACGTGAGGAATTTTCTTCATTTCTGAGCTGTTCCATTCGTCAAGAAACGAAGCGCTTTCTTCATGAATCGCCTTAACAAGTAGGCTGACAATATGACGAAAACGAGCCAAGCTAAGCGACGCCTTCCGACCTGGCTTTCGGCGCTGACCAACTTCGTAGCCGCACTGATCGTCATCGCGCTAGTGCAGGCCTTCGTTGTTAAGATTTACCACGTGCCCTCCGCTTCCATGGAAAAAACACTCAACACCGGCGACCGAATCCTCGTCAGTCGCTTAAACGGAGCTAAGCCTTTCACTCCGCAAAACGAGGACGTCATCGTATTCAAAGCTGCCGGCGACTGGAATGATAACGTTCCATCGGAGCAAGAATCTCTAGCAAAACGTGTCCTCAAGACCTTCGGTGACATCACGGGCATCGGTCCTTCACACGAAAAAATCCTAGTTAAGCGCGTGATCGGGTCGCCCGGAGACACTGTGGAGTGCTGTAACTCCAAAGGGCAGCTCATTCGCAATGGACATCCGTTCAACGAGCAATACGTCCAACAGGATCTTCCGTTCGCTTCTGATGAGTCAGGCTGCGGAGACGCAACGCTCTCCATGCGCTGTTTTGGGCGCATCGATGTACCAGCCGGCAAATACTTGGTGATGGGCGATAACCGCAGCAACTCCTCAGACGGGGTAGCTCGCTGTCGTGGAATTGCACTTTCGGACGCACAAAGTTGCGTAAGATTCGTTGACGCAACCGACATAGTGGGCCCGGTCATCAGTGTTATTTGGCCAGTGAAGAACTGGACGTCGTTGTAACCAAAAACTAGGATGACGGGACCCACGTAACGCTGTATTTTGTCGCTTACCGATCTGCATGTTAGCAAGGTGACGGCTAGCTAAGATAGTCGCGCAATGCCTCCACATGGTCTCACGGTGCGAATCCTGCCCTTTTGATTTTGGTCAGGTCCAGCATACTGTTGGCTGGCCGTTGTGCGGCTGGCTTACCGGCGGAGAATTCCTCGGTCGTGATACCCGAAACCGATGAACGTTGTTTTTCGGTCATTTCGAATACCAAGGCGGCAATGTCCGCCCGCGATGTTGCTTCTCCGTCGTTGCTCAGGTTGTAAGTTCCAAATGGTGCTTTGGACTCTAGGAGGTGCCGGATACCGAAAACGATATCTTCGGTGAACGACAAACGACCGATTTGGTCGTTGACAACACGTGGCTCAATTCCCTTATCCGCCAGGCTCTGCATGGTGGCCACGAAGTTCTTGCCTTCGCCTATCACCCAGCTCGTACGAATGATGTAGTGCCGCGGCACGTTAGCCACGGCGATATCGCCGGCGGCCTTGGACTGCCCGTAGACACCCAGCGGAGAGAATGCTTCATCTTCTGTATGAACTTTTCCGTGCCATCAAATACGTAGTCTGAGGCACGAATACCACCCTCGGCAGATCAATTTCAGCGGTGAAGACACTTCCAAAGGCGGAACCGTCCCGAAAGTCGGCACATACAGTTGCACGGCACGTTAATTGGTGATAAGCTGTCGAGTTCGATGCCGATGAGCCGAAGGCCAAGCATAAACTTCTCGACGATTCGTGCCCATTGGATATGCCGCTGGATGTGGAATCCGAGGAAATCGAATCCGTCGTAAATAAGAGCGGTACGGGTCTTCTTGTCCGCCAGCCGTAGCCCGATCTTCGTGGCCACCTCATTGACTTGTTCGCGCTACGCCTCCGTGTGCTCCCGGGTGCCAAATGCCATGAATAGGCGTCGACCTTTCAGGCACGTCTTCACAGTCGTTAGCGTGAGCTGAAACCGATCATCTCGAGGATCTGGCCGGGGTGGTTTCGCAGGTTCCGGGTGGTTCTGGCGAGGTTCTTGTGGCCCTGAGGTTTGAGCAGCGTGATGGCAATGTTCCGCAGGAAGACCATCACCCGTGGTGTCTCACCGTTGCGCACAGGGTGTTTGTCTTCCAGAAAGAGGACGTCCCGCCGCCAGTGGAGACCATTTTCGATGCCCCCAGTGGCCGCGCACCCAACTGGCCAGCTGCGTCGGGCTCGCTTGGTATGTCGGTAGCGAGGTGACGGCGTAGACGGTTTCCAGAAGCCATTTCTTGGTGCCGACCGGCCTGGATTTGCAGGTGATCTGTCGGCCGTTGGCCGTGACGCTGGTGCGGTTCCCGGTTGGATCCTGTTCCCAAGTAGCGTCGGAGAGCTGTTTCAGCAACGTGGGCTGGTTGCCTTTTACGGTAAAAATATAGTGCGCGGCTCTCCCCGCGAGATAGTGGGCGTGGCTGCTCTGCGTATGCAGGGCGTGGGCGGTGACGACCACCCCGGCCAGCGACGGAAAATGGTCCATCAGCACCGTGAACTGCAGAATCTCGTTGCTTTCTCGCCCAGCGCCACCTTCGCCAGCACCGCATTGGTGTTCTGTTCGATCGACGACAGGCGGATCCGGCTTCCCGAGCCGTTCTTCGCGCCGCGCATTTCCTTGCCGTCCACCGCGATGGCTGCTGGCCGGCCGAGGTCCTGCGCCCAGTCGGCGGCCAGAAGGTCGAAGGCATTCGATTCCAGCCGTTCAAAAACTCGGGCCAAGGTGGTGGCATGCGGAGCACCAATCCCGCAGGCAGTTAGCTCGGTCCGCGCTGTGTCGGCGGCCCACTCGGCCATTTCCACCAGCGTCTTCGCGCCGGCTAATACGGAGCACACCATGGTGAGGACCAGATGCGCGAATTGGTAGCGGACTCCGCGCCCGGCCCGGGGATCCCGCAGCTGGGCAAACGCTGCCAGCAGGCGGGACGGGTCCACGCTGACGGGTTCGGATGCGGAAAACTTGGTCAATAAAGACCGGAAGGTGGGAAAGCTACACGAAGGAACTCCTCTTGAAACATGTGGACTGATATTCACATGCTTAATAGGAGTTCCTGTCCGTTAAAAGCTGGCGCGGGGGTCGTCTCACATATTAAGACCGTCGGGCCCATTCGCGACTTTGCTGACGCCCTGCCCTTTCAGGCGACTCGTCGACGCAGAATATTAACGTATGCTCCGCAGACAGTCAGCCCTGATTCGCCAGAAATCCCTTGTCATGAAATTTCGAGGCTAAAGCGAGAGGCAATTCACAAAAGGACTACACAACTGCACTGACGTTCAATCCCTCAGACTTTTAGTCTTCCGTCATCAAACAAATATGACTCCCGGCAATGGGAAGAAATTTTTGACTTTGAAGCAGGTAGTGTTAGATGAAACATGTCTGAGACCGCATTAATTGTGGCGTCACCTTCGTAGGGATACCAATGAATACAAAAACGCTTTTAGTAATCCCTTGGCTTGAGGGCGGTGGAGCCGAAAAAGCGTTACTAGAACTCATAGGCCGCGTGCCCGGAAGAGAAAACATCGACGCGATAGTCCTATTTAGCGGCTCCAAAAACATACAGCCGCTAGAAAACCTTGTAAACACGGTAGACGTCCTTGGCTGCAAACGCGGCCCACTGGGCGCATTTGCAGCCTCTCAAAAACTGGCCAGCGTTCTCCCAAGTTATGGTCGCATCTATTCATTGATGCGTGCCTCACATGTTGTCTTAGGACTGCTGCCAAGAAAAGTCTTGGCCGACAAGTCGATTGCCGCAACATTTCATCAACTGCCAGAGCCGGAGTCCAGAGGCCTACTTGGAGCAATCGAGACTCGCTTGATCGCCCGCGGACTCAGCAGAGCTGATCTAGTGACGGCACCTTCACGCCGCGCCGTTCAGCAAATACAAAAAATGGGTCTAGCCCCATGGAATTCAGTGACATTTGAGCCGAACATGGTGTCCTTGGACACGCGTCCACTCCGCGCCCAGCGTCCAGCGCCACTAGGTATTCTCCGTCTACTCTTTTGCGGCAGGCTGACACACCAAAAAGGACTCGACCAACTACTGCAAATCTTCGGTAACTCAACATCGAACATCCAATTGCGAATAGTGGGCGATGGCCCTGAACGTTCCCGATTAGAGACTTTGGCGCGAGGGCTTCCCCCTCAAGTTCACGTTGAATTTGTGCCTCACGTCGACGATGTCACGCCACACATTGATTGGTGTGACGCATTTTTCATGCCCAGTCGGGAAGAACTCAATCCCATGTTCCTCCATGAAGCATGGAGGAGAGGCCGTGGCGGCATAGTCTCCGGCATCGCCCCATTCCGGGATCTATCGGCTGAAGGGCCACTACTCATTGCTGATAGCCCAAATAAGTACCTGCAAATATTCAGCGAAATCATAATAGATTCCGCTTGGAGAGCAAGTGCATATGATATGGCAGACGCTTATGCAGAAATTGACTCGTCATTATTAAGCAATTTCCTCAAGGAACATTAATGAAAATACTATTACTTCACGCTTACAGTTCAAAGAATACCGGTGACGGTCTACTTGTTGAACTATCACATTCACTCTTGAATCGGGCCTTCAGCAACCCTGAAATCACAACGGTTGCCTTAGACGCAAGTTCCTTTGGCGAACGAGACGTCATTCAATGGGGCGACGCCTCCGTCCAAAACCACAAAATCCCCGTGCCCGCTGGCATGTTCATCGCGTCGCTCATTGGGAATAAGAATCTGAATGAGATCGCCAGCAAATCTGACCTTATATTGGGTGTCGGAGGAGGATACATGCGCGGTGGGACACTAATCGAAGCGATTAAGTATGTCGGCGCTCATTTCGGGCAACTGCGCATCGCAGCTCGACACGGATCTCGATCAATTCTACTACCGCAAAGCATAGGACCATTTAGGGGCCCTTTGAAGCAGATAATAGGCTCGAGATTATCAAAAATTGACACCATATACTTACGTGATGAGCGTTCCATAAATGATCTCCATAAATTGCAAAATATATTGCGTGGATCAGATTTGGCCGTCATGGAACTAGCGCGGAGCATAGAAGAAATTCCTGAACCAGTGGACAATCGACCTGTTATTATTGCTCGCCACCTGGCGGGAAAGAACAAAAAATACGGAATACTGCTTCGGGATCTAGCAAAGGACAAGCGATATGGCTGGGCTGTTCAGTCTCGTGGTCGTGGGAATAACGACGGTCCCCTAACGGATGCACTGAGTGAATCAACCGCACCAAATTTAGCTGAGCTACTGGCCGCAAAGAAAGCTGGTGTCATAGTGAGCACCCGCCTCCATGGCTCGATGGCAGCGCTCCTAGCCGGCGTTCCAACTGTCCACCTAAGTTACGAGCGAAAAGGGTGGGGGGCATTCAGCGATCTTGGCCTTGACCGATACGTTCTAAACGCACGCAACACAACTCTGGCTGAAGTCAATACACTTGTGGATGAGATACAAAACGACCAGACTGCCTACTGGAAACGAGTCCTAGCGGCGCGCGGTATGATTTCTAAGCGCGAAATCGAACTAATTCACAATCTGCGCCGAGTTGCAGGAGAGCGCGTCCATGGATAATTCACCCAACCAAATTTCAGCTAGCCCGAATTACAAAGCGACCGTGCTGCACGTTTCCGAGGCAATGGGTGGCGGGGTTCACACAGCAGTATCCTCATGGGCGAGGGTTACTCCAGAAATTCGTCACATAGTTTTAGCAAAGCGTCGCGCTGGTCAATCTACCTCCGAATGGCCAACGAATGTATGGCCCTTAGAAATCGATGGATCTTTATTGGATCTATTCAAGAGTGCGAAGTCAATGTATAAACTAACGAGACCTTCTGCGATTCATTTCCATTCAAGCCTTGCCGGATTATTCCGATTCTCAAACTTTAGTGGAAGTAAAGTTATCTATTCACCTCACTGCTTCGCTTTCGAACGCACTGATGTCAGTATTCTGAAACGAAAAATATTTCGTCGTATTGAAATCCTCTTAGCAAACCGTTCGACTTTTGGCGCGGTAAGTCCACACGAAATAGAACTTGCCAGAAAGCTATCACATCGAGCCAAGATTGAATTAATTCCCAACTTTGCCGAAATCGAATTTATACGGAAATTGAACACCAGATCACGACGAAAGATTGTGACTGTTGGCAGAATATGCGCGCAAAAGGATCCTAAGTTCTTTTCTGAAGTCGTTCGGAATCTACCTTCAGATATCGAAGTAATATGGGTCGGTGATGGTGACCTCGAATCCAAGAAAGAACTAGAAAGCGTCGGCGTAACCGTTACGGGATGGGTGGACATGAAAACTGTACATTCAGTAGTCGAGTCAGCTGGCGTCTATGTTCACACTGCAGCATGGGAGGGATCTCCGTTGGCCACACTAGAGGCGGTCGCCTGCGGAACACCAGTAATCTCGCGGAATGTTCCTTCGATGCAATCGGTTGGATACTACACGCCAAGTATGAATCCGACCGGAATTACTGAGTCGATCATCCGCTATTTTGATGATGATTCATATGCAGAGGAAATTAGACTCATCTCCGAGAACGTTCTTGAAGAGAACTCAGCGGCCAATGCGGCCAGCGCTCTTCGTGGACTCTACGGATTCGGCATGAACCAGGCTACAAAGGATTACCATGCAACGTCTTAGTGTCATAACAATTACACGAAATGACTTGGAGGGTTTGAAGCGCACAATTAATAGCGTGAAGAATCAGTCATTCGAAAACATTGAACATATAATTATCGACGCAGACTCCACAGATGGAACCAAAGATTTTCTCAATAACCAACCCAATTTGAAATTCATTTCTGAACCCGATGACGGTCGTTACGATGGAATGAATAAAGGTGCTTCACATGCCAGCGGTGAGATCATTTGGTTCTTGCACTCTGCGGATATTTTTCCTGATACTGATACCGCAAAATTTGTGATGGAAAAAGTCGAATCTACGCATGGTAATTTCCGGTGGGGCTACGGCCTAAGTAGTATCGAACGAGAGGGAATACCGCTTGGGATTGGAGGCCAGGTGCCCTTTGACCTAACCAGGTTTCTGTTAGGTGGACGCATAATACCGCACCAAGCTGCAGTCTTTGATTCCGAGTTCTTTGCCGATCAAGGTGGTTACAACATCAAGTTTGGACTAGCCGAAGATCAGGCGTTCATGGCACGATGCGCTGTCAAATCTCTTCCGCTTGTATGGCCCCGAACGCTGTGTGTTTTCGACGCGGACGGAGCCGGTTCAACTCGGGGCGCATTTGCTCACTATCGCGATATGGGACGAGCCCGTAGAGGTACTGGAGTAAGTGTAACTGGGAAAAAATGGATGGATAGCGTTCTTTCCTTCTACTTTGCCATAAATACAAAGAAGGAACGCTTGGAACGTCGCATTGTCAGTAAGCTCAGCCCTACGGCGTCGATATTGGAAAAAAAGTGACCGATCTCGATGTAGTAATCCCTTGTTTCAACATGCAAGCACTTGTTGCCCGTGCCATCGAAAGCGCCCACATAGCTGGAGCAAATAGAATAATTGTTGTTGATGATGGTTCAGCTGATGATTCGGCGATGATCGCCGAAAAGCATGGTGCAACTGTCATTCGTCAGGCAAATAGCGGTGCAGCAGCAGCGCGTCGTACGGGCGCAAAGGGATCAACTGCCACTTATCTGATTTTTTTGGACGCTGATGACCAATTGCTAGCGCCAGGAGTCAAAGAATCTCTCCTGCTACTTGAGTCCAACGTTGGTTCGCCAGCCGTCGGTGGAGCCGTAGTCGGTGTAATGCCGAATGGCAAAACGACGAGGCTCAAGAGCCATTACTCAAACTCAATTTCAACTGCTGATCTTCTGTCCAAGGGATTCGGTCCGTGGCCACCGGCTGCTGCGGTTGTTCGACGATTAGATTACCTCAAGGCAGAAAACCAATTTCCCAATAAGCTAACAACTGACTACGCAGAAGACTTTGAGATGTTTATTCGTCTGTCGATGATCGGCAAAATACTTAAACATGACGTTCCTGCTGCGAAATATAGAATGTTCGATGGAAAATCCAGTAAAGACTACCTTAAGCCGATAATGGCCAAGGAGCGAATTGTCGAATATTATGGTCAAGCTTTGAAGTTACCTCACACGGTTATGTCTGGTGTTGATATCCGGCTTGCTTCACATACTCGAGCGATCCGAACAATGATTGCACGCGCTGAGTACGGGAAACTAATCCTACTTATTGTCAAAAGTCTTGCTTTTGATCCGAAAATTAATTTTCTCGGAGTGAAAAAGGGTGTTCAGAAATTCATTAAAAGAGATGAAAAATGACTAAGACTCGATTCTATCGTAAGCTTAAAAGCAGAGCTAAAGAGATAGATCTTGGCTCAACGGCTAGCTACAAAGGGATCTCTTTAGCTTTCGGTCTTATTGCTAATCTTGGCGCAGTTGCGGTATTGAGTAACAAGTTTGGCGTTCATGAGTATGCCGCGTATTCGCTAATTGCATCGCTCATCTATCTGTTGCCCTTCGCAGATCTTGGTTTAGGTGCAAGCGTTGTCAATGCCGTATCGGATCAACGTGAACGGACAATGTCTCAACGCGATCTTTCACTCGTCCTGGGTCGAGTTCGGCTATTGCTCTCATTCGTCGGTTTCGTCCTAATCATTATCGCTGTGTTATTAACCATTTCAGGCGGATGGGCCATAGCGTTCGGCAGCTTGGGTGCAAATGACGGCATTTCCACTGCCGCGATGGTTACGGTCGCATCGATTGGTTTGGCCCTCCCTCTTGGGTTGGGCAGCCGAATTCTGCAAGGATTAGGACTCGTCAGGGAAACAGTCCGGGCATCGCTTTTCGCACCGATAGCAACTGTCACGCTGTTCCTTACATTCTTAATGATTAACGCTCCAGCAGCATTTTATCTTTGTGTACCAGCAGTTGGGTATTTCATCGTCGCAGTTGTCACCTACGTTCGTGCCATCAAGCTGCTAGACATCGACCGAGCCAGAATCCCAGATATTTTACTCGAAAAACTCTCTGAAAAGCGGTCCATCGCCAAGTCTGCCGTTCCTTTTTTCATTATTTCGATTGGATTAGCTTTTGGTCTTCAGAGCCATAGGCTGCTACTCGCGCAACTGGGAACTCCTACTGACGTGGCTACGTACTCCCTTGTTGCCCAGTTTACGGGCCCTATCCTTGCCATACTCACAGTCGCCGCTCAGAATCTTTGGTCTAGATACCGAAAATCAGGAATGACAGACCAATCCAGCTACCTGAGAGATATTTCTCTTTTCTCGCTACTCGGTATCTTCGGAAGCGTTATCTTGCTTGTCGCCATTCCGATGGCTTCGAAATTTCTGACAGCCGGAAACGTCCTCGTACCTGATCTCTTACTCTTCGGCGCCTCGATGTATATTGTTATTGTTGCGATTCACCAACCGGGCGCTATGCTCCTTAACGATCATTCCGGACTACGCTTTCAGGCTCTGCTGGTTGTTTCGGTTAGCTCAATTTCGTTTTATTTGCTATTTATTTACATTCCAAGCTTTGGAGCTTCCTTCACTTATCTCTGCTCTGCGATTGTAATGATATTTGTACAAGTTATTCCAACAGTTTTAATTTCTTTAAAGAGATTACGAAATGCGGAACAAGCCTTTCGCTAATTCCAATTTTGTATATATAAACTATTTTTTTATAAAGGCTTAATTTTCTATATACTCAGGGGTCCAGACAGGTCCGAACATTGACAATGTGCTGAATAGCCTCAGGAGGTAGTGCTGTTCTGACGACTTGGTAGAGCTGTTCTGGATACACGGTAGTGCTCGTAACCTTCTCATGATGCTCTGATCGATTCGCCACACAACACGGTGCGGCGAATCGATCAGAGGAGAAATACCTTGGTGGATTATCAAGCCATCATGTCTTTGATGTTCAAAGGCCGAACCTACATGGAAATCACCACGTCCGTAGGTTGCTCACATCGGGATGTCTCGACCGTGAAGAAAGCCATCACTACTGCCGGCATCACTGCGGAGCGCTTTGCCTCCCCGGGGAAGGTCCCTCAAAATCCGGTCGGTCAAAGGGATGCCGAGGCATGCTCGGGATAACGAAATCCTCGGAATAATCTTTCTAATCCCGAATTCGGGATTACCGGGACAAGGCACATGTCGAGCGAATGGTTCAAGCGGTGGAGAGCCGAGTCATCGGTTATCTCGCCTCCCAGACCTGGACCTCGTTCGAGGAACTCAACGACGTCGTGCAGGAACGACTGGTGGATCTGAACGAACAACTACGCCGGGTCAACGGGACCACGCGGCAAGAAGTCTTTGACGCCGAGGAAGCAGCGTTGCTACAGCCCCTGCCGGATCATCCGTTTGAATCGGTGGAATATAAGCAGTTGAAGGTCGGGCGGAACTATCACGTCACCAGCGACTACCAACACTATTCGGTGCCGTATGAGTTGGCCGGCAAGATTCTTTCAGTCCGGATCACCGCAACCACCGTGAGCATCTTTGACGGGCAAGCCAAAGTTTGTGAGCACCCGCGCAAGCTCGGGCGCCGGGGTCAATATTCCTCGGAGTTATCGCATGCTCCCAAGCATCACCAGCAGGTTCAGGGGTTGTGGTCCAGGGAGTGGTTCTTGAACCGTGCCCGGAATTATGGACCGGCTACCGTGCAAGTCATCACGCAGATTTTGGACCGCAGCAAGATTGAAGCCCAAGCCTTCTTGGCGTGCCGCAATATCCTCTCGGAGTTGGGCGGGAAGAAATCCTCGTTGGAGGAAGCGTGCCAGGAAATGCTGAACATCAACGGGTATCCGAACTACACCTCGCTCAAACGAGTGATGGCGACCTTGGCCGCGGCCAAGGCCCAACCGGCTGCGGCAGCTCCGGCAGCGCAGAACGTGAAGAATCTGAAGGACGTCCAGAACCTGCCCGGAGTGTTTGTTCGCGATGCGGCGCACTACAAGGGGTTCGGTGGTTCCCATGCTGAATAGTGAAGATCATCAGAAGATCAAGGATCTTCGACTCACCACGTTTGCCGACAAGTTCTTGGAGCTGACCAACGACGAAGCCAACGACACGTTGCTGCCGGAGGAAGTGTTCATGCAGGCGGTGAACCATTCTTTGGATTTGCGGCGGTCGAACAAGATCGACAAACTCATCAAACAGGCACGGTTTCCCCTACCGGGCGCATCGATTGCCGAGCTGCACTATGTTCCGGGTCGCAAGATCGATGAGGCACGGATGAAACGCTACGCGATGCATCAGTGGCGAGATGATCCGACGAACTTGTTGATCATCGCCCCCAGCGGTGGAGGCAAAACCTATATCGCCTGCGCGATAGGTATTGCTGCCTGCCATAGCGAGCACTCGGTGTTTTACACGCGGATGGACGTCCTGGCCAGAAAGCTGCTCATCGCACGGGGTGATAGCAAAGTTCATGATGCCCTGCTTGAAAAGTTACGGGAGGCAGATGTGTTGATCATTGACGACTTTTTGACCGTGGGTATCGATCAGAACATTGCCAGTGACCTGTTCGGGGTTTTGGCTGATCGGGAGCATCGGTTGCCGACGGTGATTGTCAGCCAGACCGATCCGGCGTATTGGGTTCAGGTACTACCTGACCGCGTGGCTGGGGATTCGATTGTGAATCGGCTGGCCAATAACACCAGGTGGCTCATGTTGGGAGATACCGACATGCGCAAGCTCAAACATGGGAAAGCCCGGGACTCAGACAATTTTTGGGAATAGATTTGCAGTCCGTTCCTGAACAGCTAACTCCCGAGCCTTCCCCCTAAATAGTATTGGCCAAGAGCCCGTCATCGGTTCTTGGTCAATACGGAAAAACCTCTGGGCGCACTACCGCTTCGCCGGAAACGCACTACCGTCTGCCCGGAAAATGCACTACCGAGTCGCCAGAACATCACTACCAAGAGACGCTATTTGGCACAATGACGGTAACCCAGCAGTCCGATGTAGGCCCATTTACGGCTGGCATCTGCAGAGGTTGTCCGGGCCCTGTTCAGTCCGCTGGCTGTTGGCCAGCTCGAAGCGTGGAAAATACGCCTGTCCGGTACGGATGTTCCTCGTCAGTGGTGTGCAATCTCGCAGCATCGTGGATACCGAGTTCCTGGAATGGCGTACCACTTAGGCATATTTACCAAATACTGAATAGCGGGTGATTTTACTTCGGTTCTGTCGACGTGAAAATGGAATACCGGGGTACCCGCCGGGTGCGTGGAATGGACATGCCACCCAGGCATATTTGTCACACCCAGAGGACGGAGTACGACTACCGCCAGAGGGAATTTATCAAATGTACCCCTAAGGGCTCTATTCTATAATATCGTTTATTTATTTTTTCTCCGTACTGTCAGAATATCATTCTCGGACTTTCGTGGGGCGACTTCGTGTTCGGTTGCGATCTTTTTAATACACTCCGGAATAAACCGAAGACTCAAAAGATTCATAAACGTACCCACGAGATCTGCATGCAACCGAAAATCAGATATGATTATTTCAACGTACCGTTACTGTCCGGGACATCCCTTGACTGATTTTTGTTTACATATACCTTCGGAGGAATGATTTGACGAAACGTGCACTAATCACGGGCATTACTGGACAGGATGGGTCTTACCTAGCGGAGCTGTTGCTAGGCAAAGGGTACGAAGTTCATGGTCTGATTCGTCGAGCTTCCACTTTTAATACTGCAAGGATCGACCACATGTATGTCGACCCACACCAGTCCGATGCCAAGCTTTTCCTGCACTACGGTGACCTCTCTGACGGTGCCCGACTGGTTACACTTCTTTCTAAAATCAACCCCGACGAGGTTTACAACCTCGCTGCGCAATCGCATGTACGAGTTTCATTCGATGAGCCCGAGCACACGGGCAACACTACGGGTATCGGCACTGTACGGTTGCTCGAAGCCCTGCGAATGGCCAACGTGGATTCTCGCTTTTACCAAGCTTCTTCGTCGGAAATGTTCGGAGCGACGCCACCGCCGCAGAACGAAGACACTCCCTTCTACCCTCGTTCGCCTTATGGCGCAGCGAAGGTATACAGCTATTGGATCACCAAGAACTATCGCGAAGCATACGGTATGTATGCGGTCAACGGAATTCTGTTTAACCATGAATCCCCACGCCGGGGCGAAACCTTCGTCACTCGCAAGATTACGCGCGCGGTTGCAGCCATCAAGGCGGGCAAGCAGGACGAACTTTTCATGGGCAACTTGGATGCCGTCCGTGATTGGGGCTACGCAGCGGAGTTCGTGGAAGGTATGTGGCGAATGCTTCAGGTCGACGAGCCAGAAGACTTTGTCTTGGCTACTAACGCCGGTTACTCGGTGCGCGATTTCCTCCAGATTTCTTTTGAACACGCAGGACTTAACTGGGAAAACCATGTCCGTTTCGACGAACGCTACCTCCGCCCAACCGAAGTTGACGCTCTTATCGGTGACTACTCAAAAGCGGAAAAGAAACTAGGTTGGGTTCCAACTGTCAAGACTCCAGAACTTGCTCGCATCATGGTCGATGCTGACATTGAAGCTTTGAAGAATGCCGGAAACTCATGGATTGACACGGTCAACCTTGCTAGCTGGAAGGTTCCTGCCTAAGTGGAGGCCTCAGAATTCACCCCGCGACCACTTGACCGTTCGGCAAAAATCTACGTCGCCGGGCACCGAGGACTCGTAGGTTCTGCTATTTGGCGCAAACTCGAAGCCGAAGGTTTTAGGAATATCATTGGACGAAGCTCTTCCGAGCTGGATCTAAAGGACCGCGGAGCAGTTTTTGACTTCTTCGAATCTGAGAAGCCAGAGTATGTTGTTCTTGCAGCTGCCAAAGTAGGTGGAATCTTAGCAAACAACACTTACCCAGCTGATTTCTTGAGCGAGAATTTGCAGATCCAAGTCAACACCATGGACGCAGCACTCGTAAACGATGTTGAACGGTTGCTCTTCTTGGGTTCCTCATGTATCTATCCCCAGATGGCTCCGCAGCCGCTGAAGGAAGAATATCTACTGACGGGTCACCTAGAACCTACAAATGATTCTTACGCAATAGCAAAGATTGCCGGCATACTTCAAGTCCAGGCAATTCGCCGTCAGCATGACAAGTCTTGGATCTCTGCAATGCCTACGAATCTCTATGGACCAGGGGACAATTTCTCTCCTCAGGGATCCCATGTTCTGCCTGCCCTTATCCGCCGATATGACGAAGCAGTCCAAAACGGTGCGACTTCTGTCACGAACTGGGGCAGCGGAACTCCACTGCGAGAATTTCTCCACGTTGATGACATGGCTTCCGCGTGCCTATTCCTCTTGGAAAACTACGATGGCCCAGATCAAGTTAATGTTGGTGTTGGGTCGGATGTCACTATCAAGGAACTTTCCGAAATCGTGGCACGTTCTGTCGGCTACAAAGGTGCGATGGAATGGGACTCGACAAAGCCCGATGGGACTCCACGCAAGCTTATGGACATTTCAAAACTTGCAGAAGCAGGGTGGACAGCCCAGATCGGGCTATGTGAAGGAATTCAACAGACCGTCGATTGGTTCCGCGCCAATCAAGGTACTTTTCGCAGTTAGCTCTTAGAGCGGAAATGGTTGGCTTCATCCCCGTTTCAAACATCATTCGTTAGGTCCGCTGCCAGTACGTATGCGGTTATGCGCACTGGCAGTCAGCCGGTGTACTTTTCACGGGAGTTAAAGTGTCACAACGCATTGCGGTCATCGGTATGGGCTATTTGGGTGCCACCCATGCGGCCTGTATGGCAGAACTTGGCTTTGAAGTTATTGGCCTAGATGTTGACCAAACCAAAATAGATAGTCTCTCCCGCGGTGAACTTCCTTTTCACGAACCGGGCCTTCCAGAACTACTGCGCAAGCATGTTTCCAATGGTTTGCTCCGGTTCACCACTTCCTACGAAGAAGTAGGCGCATGGGCAGACATACACTTCATTGGCGTGGGGACACCACAGACCCCCGGTGATAACGCAGCGGATCTTACTTATGTTGATGCAGCGACGCTGTCACTCGCGAAGCACATCTCCAAGGATGCCTTCATCATCGGAAAGTCAACTGTTCCTGTAGGCACGGCACGTCGTCTGAAGCACCTAGTGGCGAGTAACAAAAAGCCCCAAGTTTCGATCGGATTTGCTTGGAATCCGGAATTTCTTCGCGAGGGTTTCGCAGTCAAGGACACTCTTCACCCTGACCGTCTAGTGGTCGGTGTCGATGATGAACGGACTGAAAATGTCCTTCGGAGTATCTATGCTGCGGCCCTCGAAAACGATACACCCTTTATTTCAACTGATTTCGAAACTGCTGAATTGGTAAAGGTTGCTGCCAATGCTTTCCTGGCTACGAAAATCTCATTCATCAACGCATTTTCAGAGATTACCGAAACTGTTGGCGGTGACATCCGGACCCTAGCTGATGCGATTGGTCATGACGTGAGAATTGGGCGGCGTTTCCTTAATGCTGGTGTCGGCTTTGGAGGTGGATGTTTGCCCAAAGACATTCGAGCATTGCAAGCCCGAGTTGGCGAACTTGGTTTGGAACGGAGCATGCGTTTTCTATCAGAAGTTGACGCGATCAACTTACGCCGCCGAGACAGGGTGGTTTACCTGGCAGAGGAGATGATAGGCGATTTTTCTGGAAAGAAAATAGCCATCTTGGGCGTCACATTCAAGCCAGATAGTGACGATGTCAGGGATTCCCCTGCACTCGACGTGGCAATTCGGCTTTTCAGTTCGGGTGCTGAAGTCAGCGTTTTTGACCCTCAAGGCAACGTGAATGCGGCGAAACGCTTTCCCCGCTTAAAATACGTTGACTCAACGGTTCAGGCCGTGGAAGATGCCGACTTGGTGGTTTTGCTCACAGAGTGGGCAGAATTTAGGAATTTAATGCCACAGGATATTCAGGAGTTGGTCGCGAAACGGAAGATCATTGATGCACGCAATGTATTGGACGTTGGAATCTGGCAAGGGAGCGCCTGGCAGATTGCGGCGCTTGGTCACAAGTTTGATTCAATTTTAGTATCAGACGCTGAAATGACTATGTCATAAACTGGCTTGCAGGGAAACTAGTCGAATTCGATATTCTTGGGGGATCATTACATTGCGTATAATGAATCAAGACTGGAAAATAGGTATTCCTAGATTCTTGGGTCTGGTCGACGGAGCTTGCATCGTCGTCTCGATGGTGGCTGCCCAGTTCTCGAGATTTGGACTAGGCGGTAATCCCTCATTGGATGGCACTGTGTCTACGAGTTACTGGCTCGTTACTGCGTTGCTGAGCGTCGTATGGTGGCTTGCATTGCAAATCTGGGGGTCGCGAGATCCTAAGATTTTTGGTACTGGAACGGAGGAATACAAACGAGTTGCATCTGCGTCTCTATATTTCTTCGGTTCTATCGCCATTGTTTCCTACGCACTAAATATCCCAACTGCAAGGGGTTACATAGGTGTTGCATTGCCTCTGGGTATTATCCTACTGATTGCAGCCCGTTGGCTCTGCAGACGTCGGTTGGTCCGGCACAGAATGAACCACCGATTTACGCGCAGACTGATGCTAGTTGGCAGTCCAGCAGCCGTCGAACACTTACATCAAAGCCTTATTAGTGAACCTGGCGCTGGCTACCTCCCCGTTGCCGCCATTCTTCCTGGTTACAAGTTGTCATCGCCTTCGGGCAGGGAATTGGAATTACCGATAGCAAGCGTGGGTACTCATCTTTCAGAGGTTTTGAATGCCATTGAAGCTTACGGTGTCGACGCCATCGCAATCTCAGGTGGAATCACATTGAAGCCTCGCGTTATTCGGCAACTCGGCTGGGAACTGCAGGAACGCAAGATCAGCATGATAATGGCGCCGGCCCTCACCGACATTGCCGGACCACGAATCCATACACAGCCGATTGCCGGTTTGCCATTGATCCATGTTTCAACTCCGGAGTTGGAAGGATGGCAGACATTCACCAAACGCGTCTTTGACTGCGTTGGTGCCGCTTTGGCGCTGATTTTGCTCTCTCCCGTTTTCGTGATCGTTGCTCTACTAATCAAGAAGGATGGTGCCGGACCGGTATTTTTTCATCAGGAACGTATCGGCAGAAACAGCGTACCTTTTAGGATGCATAAGTTTCGTTCCATGGTTGTGGATGCTGAAGCTCGTCTGAACGATCTCCAAGAGGTCAGCGAAGGCAATGGCATACTTTTTAAGATGAAAGCCGATCCACGTATTACTAAAATTGGTGCGTTTATACGCCGCTACAGCATCGACGAACTTCCCCAGTTGTGGAACGTGGTCTGTGGTGAAATGAGTATGGTTGGTCCCCGTCCGCCGCTCGAAAGCGAAGTAGACACCTACGAGGAGTACGTCTTACGACGACTCAAGGTTAAGCCGGGTCTTACTGGTCTTTGGCAAGTCAGCGGACGTTCGGATCTTTCTTGGGATGACAGCGTTCGTCTGGATTTGTACTACGTGGAGAACTGGTCATTGATGCAAGACCTAATTATCCTATTCAGGACAGCCAAAGCTGTCGTTGGCAAAGACGGCGCTTATTAGTTCGCTGCTTCGTGAATTTCGGACAGCGGAGTTAGCATTTTCTCTTACGCTGCCCTTTCAGGCTGTTGGTAACTGTAGTGCGCTTCATTGGGCCGACGGCAATCCAGTGCTGAATACCGTCTCCGGCTGTTGTAAAAGACATCAATGTATTGGATGACGTTGACGTCGTCCCGCTCTTTGGTCGCGTATTCTGTCCGATAACCTCGCTCGTTCTTCAAGGCCGAAAAGATAGTCTCGGCTTGGCTGTTGTCCCAGCAAACACCGGGGCATCCCATCGATGAACGCATTCCCAGGAGCTTCACCAGCGCCCTGCAAGGGCTGGATGGAAGTGTTGCAGCGGCATTGCGCAGCGCTCCCTCGACGGGTTTGGAAAATACTGAATATTTGACTCATTGGGGGCCAGCAATATTGCGCGTGGGGGCCACCGCGGGAAAACCCGAATATTGTCCGTGGGAGTCACCAGTGGCATTGCCGGGAGCCGCTTTGCCGTCGGGATGGTGGGTGCCGCGACGTGAGCAGTGCCTGCAGGGCCGCGGTCGACCCTGCAGGCTGACGTGCGCTCCCAACGACGGGAAGTGCACGGCGGATTCCTTCCTGCCGGCGATAGAGAAGCCGTTGCCTGGGGACCCTGCCGGGAAGCGTCTCCGTAGGCGGCCCGCGCCCAGGAACGTCGCCGCGGCCCGGCCCTGGGTGTCCTGCACTCGGTGTCTGCAGAAGGATAGGCACCGGCGGCCCGCCTCCGGCGTCCACGCAGAGGATGGTCATGGACCGGGACGTCCACAACACCAGCCGGCACTGAGCGGGAGGGCGCCCGTGGCGTGAGAGGATCGGCTCCGTCCGGAATTGAGTGGAACCCGCTGGAGCCCGGTGGCTCCCACGAGGGGAGGTCCTGGTCCCCAACTGCAATATCAATGGCCCCCAACGGCAATAATGGGTGGTCCCCAAAGCGTCGAATACTCAAAATACGGCTTGGTGGTACGCCTATTCCGCGTACCTTGTGTTTGATCGCGCAGCATCTTGGACACTGAATCTCACCACTTCGTAGACAACCGATCTCATGAGTTCGGGTCGCCTGAATAGCGCTACCAAGAGGCGCTGTTTGGCATCGAAAATCAGTCGATGCTGGCCGCCAATCAGATGAAACTTTGCCATGTGTGAATGTAGGTTATGTCGCCCACGAACTCGACTCTGGGCACGGTGGTGGCTCTCAAAGAGTCAAATATTCAGTTAAGTCCTGCTTCACCAAATCCGGGATCTTCGCGCCCGCTTCGGCGTCCGCTTGGGTGGTGATCCTGAACGGGCAAGGCAGGGTCCACTGTCCGAAATCTCTAGGCTCACCAGTCGGGCGTCGATGGGTTCGTTGGGTTTCGCATCCGCTCGGTTCATCGCATGAACCTATGGATTAACAGTCCTGAAGTGTCACCATGAAGGAGTGCTGTTTTGTCATCAATATCCTGCTACATAGCATCTTTCATTTACAACTTGACGTCATTTTTCCTTTTAGTGTGCCAAATAGCGCCTCTTGGTAGTGATGTTCTGGCGACCCGGTGTGTAACCTCGCAACTTCGTGGACACTGAATCTCAGCACTTCGTGGACAACCGATCTCATGGCTTTGTGTGTATCCAGAACAGCTCTACCAAGTCGTCAGAACAGCACTACCTCCTGAGGCTATTCAGCATTTAGTGAGTATTCGACGCTTTGGGGCCACCGATTATTGCGGTTGGGGCCAGCAGCTGCCCGGATGGGAGCCACCTGTCCCAACGGATTCCACCACGCTGAACCATGTCGAGCTTCGCCCGCATATTCGATGCCTCCAGCATCGATCCAAAAGGGGTTTGGATGACTCGGACCATGACCGCGTCGTCGTGGATGCCGGGCCTGACTGCGGGCGCCGGGCTCGAATCAAGAGTCTGCGTGCGCAGTACTTTCCGGTGGTGCCGGCCTGACTTGTGCTCAAACGGCGTGCGGAGGCACTTTCCCGTGGCAGGTTCCGCCAGTGGTCGTTCCACACCGACAGGAAGAATCCGGGCGTGTTCGTCCAGAGCCTTGCAACGCAGATCGGATTGTCCTGGGCAATCTGTCCATTTCCGCCCCGGCCGCCTCACGGCACGAAAACAGCCACCTGCGACGGTAAGGTGGATCCCAGCAATGCCGCTGGGGTTCCCTCGTAGGGTAATCGCATATTCGCTGATTCCCGCGATGGTCCCCCCTGGCAATATTGCTGGCCCTCACAGGAGCAAATATTCACTTTAGTCAGGTCAACGTTCGCTTGGGGTTGGAACGGAACGGCCCTGAGCCTACTGAAGATCTGTGTTTCGGTTCAGTTCAGGGCAAACGGCAGCCTGAATACTTATAGGTTTTTCCACAAAACTTAGCTTGTACTCACGGCTTAGACGCCAACCGTAAGCTATACATATGAACACTTCCGATTCCGGGCTTTTGCCTGTTGCACACCTCTATCCCCATGAGGCCGTCGAACTCGCCGCAGCACTCGTTGCATCAATTGCAGCTGAAGCCGGTCTTCAGTGTCTATTCATAAAAGGCCCTGCCGCCGTATCAATCAAGGCAAGACCACCTCGGGCTTCGTCCGATATCGACGTTCTTGCGCTTCCAGAAGAAATAGACATATTTATTAATAGGCTAAAGATTCATGGTTGGTTAATTAGACCTTCCGAAGATGGGTTGGGAATTCCAAGACACTCACACACTCTCTATCATGAGAATTGGCCGTCCGACATTGATCTCCATTTTCGATTTCCAGGGTTAGAGGCGAAACCGGAAGAAGCGTTTGCGGCGTTGAATAAACAATCAACAATTCATTACTTTGCTGGATTTAAAGCATTCATACCATCATTCCCTGGACATGTCGTAATTCAGATTACTCATGCACTGAGAAATCTTCCGAGCACTGAGATCTACCATTCAAAAAACGCACATTCTGACTATGATTTCTTAAGATTCTCGGATAAGTTGCCAAAATGGCCGATAATGAAAGAAATTCTTGATGGCACTGACTCATGGGCGGCAATGAGACCGTTCCTAGAAGATGCCTACCCATCTTATCTAGAGGCCCTCTCCATCCACCCACCCTCCGAAGATTGGATATCTCGGACGACGGTGGGCTACGGAAGTACATTCAAGCTCATGGAGTTTCTAAGAGCTCCTTGGAGGCGAAAGCTGATCGTTCTCTATCGCGTATTCATCCCGAGTCGCGAAGGCCTTGCCGTCAGTAATATTTCAATACTCAACGCTAACCGTAAAACATATAATCGAATCCTGACTAAACATTGGATACATCTTTTGAAACGTGCACCATTTGCGATTTTTATTACAGCAAAAAGATTGCGCGGAAGATAAACCTTAAATTTGATGAAGAAAATTTATCGATCTCGTTTACTTGAATTCCATTTAAAATGGATAGAACATTTTCACAAAGTTTTTTGATTTTCCTAATAAATCAACATCCGGGGACCAAATAGATGCACTGCGTGCTCTACTACATGCCTGCCCTGCAGATTCTCTAGCCTGAACGCCTTCCTCCTCAAAGACGTGCTGTAGGCGTTGGTCTGGGAACCACGAGCGGAAGGCGCTACACGGTCTAGGGCCCGGATGAAGATGGTCGTCTCGACCACTGCCAAATAGCGTCAGGAAGAAATCATGTATTAGCTTGTTCGTAGTGCTATTCCGACAATGTAGTGACGCCTGGGTCTATTATCTGCCCGCGATTGTGTCAGCGGAAGTTCTAAAGTGACCACAGGCGGCAATCCCCGCTGACCACCAGCGGCAATGAGACTGACCACCGACGGCAACGGTTTTGACCGCAAGCGGCAACGTCTTCCGACCCGTTTCCCGACACCGGAATACCCGCCCTCCACGCTGGTGATGTTCATTGCCCAGGCCTCACGTGGAAACGAGGCGAGCCCCTCCCCACTGCGATGAAATAGCGATGCCAATCGTTTTTTCAACCCGCATTTAAAGGGAAGGGGCTCATATGAAGTCTCCAGGGGAGTTCATGGAAATTCTAGCTACTTACGACCTCACCAAGTCATACCGTGCCACCGCAGAAATCTGCGGCGTCTCTCACAACACCGTCCGCGCATTCATCAAAGCCCGCGACGAAGGGCGCAGCAACGAAGCCGCCCACCGCACCTCCACCAAAGCTGAACCCTTCATGGAACAGATCGAGGCCTGGGTGGACGCCTCCAGAGGAAAGATCCGCGGGGACATCACCCACGAACGCCTCGTCGCCCTGGGATACACCGGATCCCAACGCACCACGCGCACCGTCGTGGCCAAGATCAAAGCAGACTACCGAGCCGCCGAAGCTCGCCCGCACCGGACATGGATCCCGGAACCTGGTCGCTGGCTCCAATACGATTTCGGCGATGGACCGGTCATTGATGGAGCCAAGACCGTACTGTTTTGCGCATGGCTGGACTTCAGCCGATTCCGCATTGTGTTCGTGATGCGGAACCGGCAACGACCAAACGTTTTCTCCGCCTTGGACCGTGCGTTTCGGTTGATTGGTGGGATTCCTACGTACGTTTTGACTGACAACGAGAAGCTGGTGACGATCGAACACGTGGCCGGGTTGCCCGTGCGTAACCCGCAAGCGGTCGCCTTTTCGCAGCACTATTCCACCGTCATTCATACCTGTATGCCGGCAGATCCCGCCACCAAGGGCGGCGTGGAAAAAACGGTGCACCTTGCCAAAGCAGACATGGTCCCTACCGACGCGAATCTCTTACCCACCTATGACACGTTCGCGCAGGTCGAGGCCGCCTGCACGGCCTTCATGGAAAAGGTCAATAACCGTGTTCATTCGGCGACGCTGGAGATCCCTTCACAGATGTTGGAAAACTTTGAACGATCAGTCCTGCACCGGGTCCCAGAGGAACCCTTCGCCTTGGCGTTGGGTCACGGACGGGTGGTGCCACCGAACACGCCAATGGTGACTTTTGAGAAGTCCCGCTATTCAGTTCCGTACCAGTTGATGGGCCAAAGTGTCTGGGTGAGACAGAACGGAAACGATGAGATCATCATCGTGCACGTCGGAGCCCAAGGACCTACGGAGGTCGCCCGGCACCAACGTACCCGTCCCGGGGTTCCGTCGGTGCTTGACGCGCACTTCCCTCCGCGTCCTGCAGGATCCTTGGAGCGCGAACCGAAGGGCAAAAATGATGCGGATCTAGCCTTCCTAGACATTGGGGAAGGCGCGAAGCTTTGGCTGAAGGAAGCTACGGCAGCTGGGGTCGGGAAGATCCGGGTGAAGATGGCCGCCGCCGTGGAGCTCGCCAAATTACTGGGTGTCACCAGCGTCGACCACGGGCTCGGAGGTGCTGCGGTGCACCACCGATTCACCCACGAAGACTTACTCTCAATCATTGATACCAATAGGTCTCCGGGCTACCTGAGTGAGACTCGTATGGTCCTGGATCCGAACCAGATTCTGGCTCAAGGTACCGGTGCGTGGGCCGGATTCGGCACCACCGATGAACCGGTCACCGATGAGGGCGCCACAGAAATTTCGGAGGGCAACGATGAAAACTAACACCACCGGATCCCCGGCTCCGGCCATCGCGCAAGACGCTACCATCAGCATGGTCATCGAGTTGATGCGCACCAATCGGATGCCCCACGCTCGAGAAATTGCCGAGGAACTCCTCACCACAGCCAAGGCCCAACTCTGGGATCCGGCCGAAGCCGTGCGCCTCCTGTTGGAAGCCGAAGCTTCCGGGAGAAATAAGTCCATGCTCGACACCCGCCGCAAGCGTGCCGGGTTCCCGTCAGGGAAGACCTTCGAAGCATGGGACGCGTCGATTTCTAGTATCCCCACCGCCACCACCCACTATTTGCGCACGTTTGAATGGGTGAGGCGCAAGGAGAACCTGATCGCATGCGGACCAGCCGGCACGGGGAAATCGATGCTGCTCGAAGCCCTTGGGCATCAGGCCATCGATGCGGGAATGAGCGTATCTTGGCTGAGCATGGAGGATCTAGGGTCTTTGGTGCGACACCGAATCGATGACAGCCTGAACAAGGCCATCACCAATGGAACCGGTTCCGACGTGATCTGTATTGACGATATCGGGCTATTGCCAGTTTCTGATGATGCCGCCGAGGGGTTCTACCGGATCGTGGATGCTGCCTATGAGAAGCGTTCCTTGGCGATCAGTTCCAATATTCACCCTGCGGGCTTTGATCAATTGAAGCCTAAGACGTTGGCTACGGCGACCGTGGATCGGTTGTTGCATCACGCGCATGTCTGACAGACCAATGGTGAATCGATCCGGCTGCTCCAAGCTCAATCTGGGAAGGGGACCCTGCCGATGAGCTAACGACGTGCATAAGGTTCGGGACGCCGGTGGCCATCAGCGCGGCGTCCCGTTCGACCGGTCAATATTCTTGCCGTCAGTGGTCAATTCTCATTGCCACTGGTGGTCAGTGGATTGCCGTCAGTGGTCATTTTCGTTGGCCGTCAGTGGGCAGTTTCAAACTGCCGTTGACAGATTGAGCATTCGACGTTTCGGGGACCACCTGCTGAATAGCCTCCGGAGGTAGTGCTGTACTGACGTCTTGGGGTGTAAGTAACCTCGCAACGTAGTGGACACTGAATCTCAAAACTTCGTGAAAACCGGTCCGATGAGTTCGGTTAGCCAGAACGGCGCTACAAAGAGGGGCTATTTGAGCGCGCCCATTAATCCGGTTGGGAGCCACCGCTGGCACCAGTTGGGGGCGAGTATTTCCCTGGGTTGGAGCCACCGGCCCCAAACGGGCTCATCAATTCCTGAACGATGCCTTCCATCTCGCGCAAGTTTACGTTCCAGTTTCAATCCAAATGGTGTTGTGGATGATCTGGCTCTGCTCGCGCCGACGCCGGATCAGAGCCGCTGTTGCCAATCTTTCTGCTGACAACGCGTGCAGACCTTGTTCGTACCATGCTCATTTGAACTGACTTACTCTTTCACGCGGTATGGCTGCAGCATGAAGGTGGCCGTGGCGGAAGAAGCCGGATTCTCGAGGGGTCACAATGTCCGAGACTTTCATTCGGGGCCACCAGCTATCACACAGAACATAATAATGCCCCGGAACCTGAGTTGGTTCCGGGGCCGATACACATAACTTCTGCTAAACAAGTAGAGGAATTATCTCTCTTACGGGTAGAAATCAAACTTGTCAGAGGCATATGAGAGTCTACCGATTTCGACGTAACCGCCGAAATTCCGGGTCTCCGCCGATGTGAGTATCTGGAAAAGCTGAAGCTGGCGTTGCCTCCGAATTCGGATAGGGCGATGCCCTCGGCGGCGTTGGTTTCTTCAATCTGCTGCTGGGTTTGCCAGATTTGATCGAATCTTCTTCTGTATTCGAGTAGTAATATTTACCGTAATAGCCATACTGTGCCGCTCCGACGCCCTTGGTTGGGACTTGGTTCAGGATTGCACCCAAGATATTTGCATCAACTTTTCGTAGGTTGTGCAATGCTTTGTTGACTTCGTCACTGGTTGTATTCCCTGCGCGGACAGCAACGAGAATACCGTCGGCAGCTGTGCTGAGTACTGCAGCGTCTGTGACGGGAAGAAGTGGTGGTGCGTCAACGAGTACCACTGCATCCCGCGCCAACTCCTTCAGCAGAAGTTTCATGGCCTTTGAGCCGAGCAACTCGGAAGGGTTAGGTGGAATACGGCCCGAGCCAAGTAACTGTAAATTGGGAACCGGACCATAGGGTTGAAGGACATCTTCAATATCTGCACTGTGGCTCAACACGTCAGTAAGTCCAGCTCCCTCAATTAGATCAAACAACTTAGTTTGAACCGGGCGACGCAGGTCAGCATCGACCAATACGACGTTCCTACCTGTGGATGCAATGGCTACTGCCAGATTTGCAGTGACCGAGGATTTACCTTCGCCTGGAACGGATGAGGTCATGACGATGATCCGGGGCGGGTTATCTACGTCAATGTAATTAAGATTTGTTCGCAATTCACGTAGTGCCTCCGAGAATGCGTGTGCTGCGCGGTCACCGTGGTCGATAGCACCGGTTTCCACAACTGCGCGTTGTGCCATGAGGCGCTTGTCTTCCGGAATTGTTCCAACAACACTAAGTCCAAGCAATTCCAGCGCCTCAGCCGAACGAATTCGGCGGTCCAGATGATTGCGAATCATCGCGTAAGCGGCACCGATCGCCAGTCCAACTAGGCCTCCAAGAGCTAATGCAAGCTTGGTGTTGGGCGAGACAGGTGTAGATGGCAAAACTGCTTGCCCCAACGGGTGCAAGTTCACGGCCGATACGCGTTCAGCGCCATCGACTGATGCCGATTCCAGTTCCTTGATCTGATCTGCGAGGGCAACGACCCATGCATTCGCCAGTCCGCGCGCCTCCTCCGCGCCTTCCGAAGAAGCCGTTATACGGATTTCAGCGGTACCGGTTGGTACCGTTACTTCTATGCGTCCAAGCAAGGAATCAGCGGTCTCGTCGAGTTTCATGTCGTTGATGACTCGGTCCGCAACTGGGCGGGTAGTAGCGATGCTTTTGTAGCCAACTGCTTTCGACTTCGCCAAACTGTCGCCGGCCAAGGCATTTCCGATATTTTCCGAGTCTCCTGCGATGACCAAACCCGAAGAAGAAGCGGCGTAAATGCGTGGCTGAAGCAAAGTCCAGGCGAAGGTAAGCAGTAGGCAAATTAAGAAAATTGCTACGATTCCGCGCCAAAAACTGAATAAGACTCTTACGTAGTATCGAAGGTCAGCGCCAGACTCAGAATTTATCTCGGTCGGTTCCACAGATTTTGCTCCCTGGCGTTCTTGGCACGTGTCTTATTTTTTCGCATGGCACAAACGCTCATGGTTATCACTTTGATCCTAGCGGTTCCATATAGGTGATGGATAATCTGATCTTCACACTCGCGCTAATCACCCATATATTGCTGAACCCTTTAGGTCAAAAAAATCATTTGGGTGTGACTATCAGCCTTTGGGCCGCAAGCTGCTCCAAGAAGTTCCTTATTTGCGGTATTAAGATTTCTATCTCGATATCATAGTCAACAGATAACTTCAAGGCCATCGATGGCACTGAATCATATTGATCAAGAGCAGACCAAATTGCCGCACCGGATCCCGTAAGAACCACAGGTTGCGAGGCATCCAAATTTAGAATAGCGAAACGGCTATCCTCTTCGGAACTAACAACGGCCAAACGCGACGATTTAATCCAACGCAATTCTTCGGGTTTCGAGGTCATGTCATCAATCTTAAGTCAGCCTTTGCCAACTGCGTAATCCCGTATGATCGAAGCATGATCTCACTATTGATGGTGTGTACCGGGAATATTTGTCGTTCTGCCTATGCCGAACGACTATTGCAGCATCAACTCGATGAAATTGCACCCGGTGCGTTTGTAATCCGGAGTGCCGGGACTCAGGCCCTCGTGGGTCATCCCATGGAACCATCCGCCGCGCAACGGCTGACTCTTAAGAACGGCAGCGACATGGCTTTCATGGCGCGGCAACTAAATGAAAACACTCTGGCCAGTGTCGACTTTGTGTTGGCTATGACGGAAGAACATCGAACGGCTGTTGTGGAATTATCGCCAAAGATGCTCAAGCGCTCATACACAATTCGAGAGTTTGCTGCGGTCATAGATGCAATTCATGACGATCAGAACATCGAATTACCGCGCGGTAATAGCCCGGAGACGCGTACCGAGCGTTGGACAGAGCTTCGTGCCAACGCGGTGTTGAAGCGCCACGAGGCCCGAACGCACCTTGACGGAAAATTGGACATCGAGGATCCGTACCGCCGAGGAGATACAGCCTTCGACGCCATGGTTATGGATCTGGCTCCGCTATTGGACAGAATCGCAAGATTCGAGATCTCACACTCTTAAAAATTTCAAGTTCACGGCTTTCGAATTCGGACTCCACGGCCTTCATCCGGCGAAATAGGAACAATGAAAATTTCTGAAAATTTCATCCATTCTCACGCAAGCGAGGAATTGATCGAATCAGATAGCACTCACTCTGTGCTTATTGACGTCATCAGGACGACAGTTCAAATTAGTGGTCTTTCTGCACTCGAGGCCAACATAGTTCTTCACACTTGGGCTCGTTGTGACGCCCGATTGGCCATCGATTCTGAAGCGACGCAGGATTTCGAGACACTGAACCGTCCAACGTCCTTAAGTTGGACTCAATTTCATGAGAACCTTGTAAGTTGGGCAACGCTCAAAGCTATAGAATCCGGTCGTGGTGAACTATTCATGTTTCATGCGGCCGCCCTAAGCTGCCCTGACACCGGCGCTACAATTATCCTGACTGCTGAGTCGGGAACCGGAAAGACGACTGCGACACTAAATCTCGCCAAGGCACTGGGCTACGTCACAGATGAAACAGCTGCGTTCGGCCTTGATGGCAGGCTACACCCGTATGCCAAGCCTCTGTCCTTGCTGCCAGCCAGCAAGCAGCGGCCCAAGACTCAATATTCGCCCGAAGATCTCAATCTCATACACCCTAACGTTGAGCCTTATGTTGCTGCGATAGCTATTCTTGACCGTGATCGATCCGGCGAAAGAATAACACCGACATTGGAGACGCTACCGATCGCAGAAGCCTTGAGCCAGGTTATTCCTCAGATTTCTTCCCTTGCGCACCTTGACCGGGGACTAGTTCAGCTTTGCCAACAGATAGATAGTCTCGGCGGTGTTATTCGTCTGCACTATAGCGAAGCTTCGGATCTTACAACCGTGGTAAATGATCTCTTGGCCTCGCAGTGGCTGCACCAGGTAGGCGAATGGACGGCCTTGGAAGTAGGAATGTCTAACACCGCTGCGCCGACCGCCGGGTATTACCGACGAGTTCAGGTCGATGATGCGATCTTGCTAAGTAACGAGATTGCGATTCTCATTAACGAGGAGTATTTTGTGCTTTCCGGTATCGGCCCAGCAATATGGCAGTCACTATCCAGCTGGAAGTCTAGTGCCGAATTACTAGATGAGATCGTGGCGGAGCATGGCCGGCCATCTGACGCCGAACTCATGTTAAACAATCAGTTGGCCGTCCTCACAGATCAAGGAATCGTCGAACGCTCCTGACCGAATAAATGCTGACGCCAAATGACCTTACGGTCACCACCACTTTCCACTCCTCTCGAGCTCCGATTCGGGGGATTTAACTACTGGATTCTGCTTGGCACAAGATAATCCCACATTCTAAGGCGACGCCATGGTAGCAACGCGGTTCATATCCCCGTCCAAATTCATGCTGAGCGAACCATTACCGCTGATTCCTCCGATATCGTTGGAATCTAGGTACACGAATCCTCTGGAGTCCAACCAAGGTCAAGAAATTTTGACTTGGGGAACTCATTTCGGTGAGACAACCATCTACCACTCCACCGTTCCAACCGGAACGTTCCACAAAATAGGATATAGACAATTCGATAATTTGTTTCTAATGTTCATTGATAGTGGATCTGGTACTATAGTTGTAAATGACTCAGGTAAATTGGAGTCGCATAAATTCGCAGTAGGTACAATTCTTGCATTCGACGATACGTGCAGTTTTGAACTTGTTCAAAAAATTGATTCTATAATTACTGGAATTCGAATACCAATTCAGACAATTAAAGAATTCGGACTATGTTGCACATTTGAAATAATAGGCACAGGCAATCCTTCGGTCTTAGCGCGGGCTGCGCGTGATTTTGTTGCGTCAATAATAGTTCAAAAATCTGACTTATCCTCGATTTCGTCTTATTTTATAGAAAATTTGCTGCAGGAAATGATCTCTGGAATAATTCTCGAAAATAACGGTAATACCGTTAATCAAAATTCCCGTAAAAGCATCTACGACCAGGCGATGTCATTTATAGCTGCGTCCGCAAATGATCCTGAATTAAACACGGCCAATTTAGCGCGTGAACTATCCATCTCTGTGCGTCAGTTGCAAAGAGAATTCAAAAAAAATAATCTCACCGTGGCTCAAACCATCAAGAATCAACGAATCGATCTGGCAACTAGATTACTGAGCAACTCAAAAATGAACGTCCTTTCCCTCGACGAAGTTGCCACTTTCTCAGGTTTTACGTCGTTGATTCAGATGCGACGTGCACTCAGCGAGAGAGGATTGCGACATCCCACCCGAATTCGCGCCGACGCTCTCAATTCCCTCTGAGAAATCGCCAGACCATCTGCTGCTCCCAAGTTACGTTCCTGATGGCATAATTCGCGACACAAAAGTAACGATTTACGACATTGATTACGTGTATCGGTGCGGCTCCTAACAGTTCAGTGTTTACTTTCTAATCGAGTGTTCCAAATTCGGGACGTCCTCGCCACCAAACATTTTCTAAAATGGGAGTCGTATGTCTGAGATTGAACAGCAGGGTTTTTCTGCTAAGAGCAGTAGCCGCAGGACCATCGTTAAGGGTGCCGCGTGGTCCGTCCCTGTCATTGCTGCCGCCATTGCAGCACCGGCAGCTAGTGCCTCGGTAGCAAGCGCAACAGTAGCTTTCACTGACGTTTCGGCAAACCTGGTTTGGCTTGATTTGCTGAACGGTGGTGTGGCTTCAGCTTCTGTACTTGGCACCGGCCCACAGAACATCACTGTCATTAACACTGCTGGTGCAATCGTTGGTCCTCTGACTGGTGTCATCACCATTGCTCCGAACAGCGCAACCTTGATCAACTTGGGTGGACGCCCGAAGGCTATTGGCGTTCAGACTCTTTCAGGTGCAACCGTTACCAACCGGACAGCATCCGGCGGCACCAACGGCGCTCTGGGAATTGGCGCCAGGGCAGATACCACCACCACGAACTTTACTGTTGCGGCTGGTATTGCCGGCGGCGGTAGCCTTGTCCTTCCGATCGCTTTCGGGTACACCGGCACGGGCGCGTTGCTTACTGCACAGGTTTTGCAGTCGTACACCGCTACTCTGGTTCTCAAGGATGCAAATGGCACGACTATTGCTTCCTTGGGATCAGCTACGCTTTCGTCGCTTCTGAATGCAAGCGTTATTGGTGGCTAACTAGCGTTCTAGCTAGCTACTACACCGCATTTGTTGGCGTGATCTCCCAGCCCAAGGCTGGGAGATCACGCCAAGAATGGGGTCTACTTCTCTTAGGGCAGCCCAGTCTATTCACCTCTTCTTGCACCTGATTTGATGCTGGTGTGTGAACACGGGGACTTCCCGCTAATTACACCAGAATATGTCTGCCGTTTTCTAAGCCACTTAACGCCCAGAAATCTTGTCGGCAAGGCGCGCGATCGGTGCGATGTTTTCGCGTCCGGCTGCCTCTTGCACATCGGCCCGGTGGTACATCGCGTACATGCCTTGCACCGCCAGCCAGCGCAGTGGCTCAGGTTCCCAGCGGGGCACACTGCGATTAACCCACGGCATAGTCGTTTCCTTTGTGTCCTTGCACAAGACCAGGTCCGCGAGCGTGCGTCCGGCGAGGTTGGTGGCGGTGACACCGGTGCCCACGTATCCCCCGGCGAAACCGAGCCCCGTGGACGGGTCGTAGTTAACGCTCGCCTTCCAGTCGCGCGGAACTCCCAATACGCCAGCCCACGCGTGATCAATTTTTACCTCGCCGGCCGCAGGGAACATCTCGCGCAAGATGCGGTGCAACGTCTGGATAGTCTTTTCCTGGGTTGCACCGTCCATGTCGGTACGCGAGCCATAACGATAGGGCACCCCGCGCCCACCCAGAGCTATGCGCCCATCCATCGTGCGTTGAAGATACACATAAGCGTGGGCCAGATCCTCGAGAGTCTCTCGGCCCTCCCAGCCGATCTGCGACCACGTTGCCGCATCCAACGGTTCTGTGACAATCATCGAGGAATTCATCGGTAGCCAGTCGCGGTGGGCCTGCGGCAGATTAGCTGTGAACCCTTCGGTGGCCCGCAGTACATGGTGTGCCCGCACCACTCCGCGTTCGGTTACCGCGCTCGGTGTGCGCGTTGGTGTCCCCGCGTTGATCTGCGTGACCATGGTGTTTTCAAAAATCGTCACTCCCTGCCGTTCCACGGCTTGTGCCAGACCTTGTACCAGTTTGGCCGGGTGGACGCGGGCACAATGTGGGATAAACATAGAGCCCAAGGCTCCTGCGACATTAATCCGCTGGGCGGTCTGGTCCGCCGAAAGGCGATAGGCATCATCCTCCGGCCACTTCTGTTGTTCCAGTGCCAGTTCATCCAGACGGCTCAACTGCGCGGGATTACGTGCCACCAGCAGCTCCCCACCCTTGTGAATATCTGCATCGATGCCCTCGGCTGCGGCAACCCGAATGACCTCGTTGATGGTCTCGTTAAGCATCCGTTGGAAGTCACCCACCAGTGCACGCCCATGGGTTTTGACGTATCCATCGCGACCGCCGGTGATGGTATTGGCCAGCCAGCCTCCATTACGCCCCGAGGCGCCAAAGCCGGCGAAGCGAGATTCTAGTACCGCGATCCGTAACGTCGGATCGGCTTTCGCCAGATAGTAGGCAGTCCACAGCCCGGTATACCCGGCCCCCACAATGGCCAGGTCCACATCTAGGTCACCGGCGAGCGCGGGCCGAGGCGTTGGCAGACCGTCGGCGGCATACCAGAACGACACGTTTCCGTTAGTGGTCACGATTTCCTCATTCTCTTATTTCTAGGAAAGGTTAAGCACCGGGACATCTGCTTCAAAACCGAAGACTGCGGCGTAGAACCCTAGCGAGGTTTCCAGCGCGTTGATGATGGTTTCCGCACGCCGGAAGCCGTGCTGCTCCCCCGCATAAAGCACATAGGCATGAGGTATGCCGTTGACCGCCAGTGCGTCTGCGACCACCTGAGACTGGGCCGGAGGAACTACCTTGTCCTGGTCCCCCTGGAGCAACAGCACCGGGCAGCTGATATCTTCCACGTGGTTGATCGGGGCACGTTGAGCGTAGAGCTGTGCGGCCTCGGGGTAGGGCCCCACCAGGGATTCCATGTAGCGGGACTCGAAGTCGTGGGTGTCACGCACCAGTCCCACCAGGTCCGAGACTCCGTAGCGCGAGATGCCGGCGGAGAACCTCTTGGTGGTGGTCAGTGCGCTCAATACCGTCCAGCCACCGGCGGATCCGCCTTCGATGGCCAGCCGCTGGGGATCTGCCAAGCCCACCGCCACCATGCCGTCGAGCACCGCGACGGTGTCCTGCACATCAACCACACCCCATTGACCGTTGAGGCGTTGACGGTAGGCACGTCCGAAGCCCGTGGAGCCACCATAATTCACATCCACCACACCAATGCCGCGGGAGGTGTAGTAGGCAATGGACAACGAGAGTTGGGCGAAGGCTTGGGAGGTGGGCCCACCGTGGACAAAGGCAACATAGGGTGGCAGCTCCCCCTCATGTCCCTGCAGGTCCCCCAACTTGGGAGCATAAACGTGGGCATACACCGGTGACCCATCTGTCGTGGTGAACTCCATGGCCTCGGCTCCGGGCAGCGCCAACGGTTCCGGCAGCTGGCGCAGCGCCAGGGACACGTTAATCGTCTCGAGGCTTTCCAGGTTTATCAATCGCAACCCATCTCCCTGTAACAAGGAGGTGGCTGTGGCTAGGAGTTGGCTCCCACGCACGGCACAGGGCGAAACCCGGGTAAAGGGAAGGGGCAGTTCCTTCAGCTCTCCCGTAGAGACGTCCAACGTGGCCAATGCCGAACCGTGAGTACCGTGCGTGAGGAGCAAAGTATTGGGATCCATGACCTTGTACCAACTTTGCCCCACGGTCCATAGCGGCCCGGCGAATTCCTCGGCACGTTCGCACAGGGCTCGGCAATTGCCTGTGGCGACTGTGTAGAGGTAGGGGTTCCACCAGCCGCTGGAATCGGAGACGAAAACCAGGTCGTCGTCGTTGAGCCATTCGGGCTGGAGCACCGATTCGGTGGTGGATCCGGCCACTACCGAATCATTGCTGGCCACCCCGGCTTCCACGTCGGCAATGTGCAGTTCGGTGCCGTCCCACGGCATCTGCGGGTGTTCCCAGGAGATCCAACTCAGCCGAGTCTTGGAGGGGTTCAGTCGCGGGGCAGCAACAAAGCGTGACGATTCGGTGACTTCGGTGAGCGCCTGAGCGTCTTCGGCGGCCGAACCATCCAGTGGCACAGCCACGATGTAGCGGCGCAGCTCGGTACGGTGATCCTCACATACGGCCAAGATGCTTCCGGCATCCGTGCCCTCAATAATTTCGGCAAAGCGGAGAGCAGGATCCCCGTCGCTGCCGACACTGTCCGGGGTCAGCGGCACCGGGGTGCTGCCGTCCGCACCGGCAAGATATAGGCGCTGATCCGCGAAGTTCACAAATACTAGCTTCTGGGCACCGCCTACCTGGATGGCTGCCCAGGCTGCGCCACCGTATTCGTTAACCCTGCTGCGTACGTTGAAGGGGCTAGAGACCAGTTCGCGCGGTTCTCGGTCGGTCTTCGCTTCGCGTGCCAGCACCGTCAGTCGGCCACCCTCGGCCGGGCGGCCTTCGAGCCACCAGATCTCATTTCCCACAAAGGTGCCGCCACCCACGGGCGTGGTTCCGGCCGCGACGTCTTGAGCGGAAATGGGAGAGGGCCAGGAGCCATAGGGCAAACGCGTAGTCATGAAGCGATCCTAGCCTTCCGGTGCTCGGTCGTGAATGCCCGTGCGACGTGGGGTGCCGTCTCGACCCGACGTACCGTTGGCGCTTTGGTTCTGCACCACTTGTGCTAAGAAAGTGTTAAGAGTCGGCGCGGCAGGCCCACTTCCGGCCGCGCACCTGTAGCTTGAATGTGACCTACAGCGCACGAGGATTGCGGGGTGGTGCCACGGCAAGGATGCCGAGGTCCATCACCACCGCCTTCCTCATGAACCCGGCGGCAGCACCGCCGCATGGCCGTTTCGGGAGACCTGCCGACCCGAAACAGCCCGGACTCCATCACCGGATTCCAACACTCGCACCTCAGGCATCTTCGAGGGACAAGGAAGTCAATCATGCCAACTGGAAACACCCCACCACCAACAAAAATTATCCACTCCGACCGCATCGATGATGATGGCGGAAAGCCAGCCAAATGGAAGATCGTCGGCCCCGGCCTGGTGGTCGCGGCGACCGGTGTCGGAGCCGCCGACATGGTGGCCACTCTGGTGGCCGGATCCCGCTACGGATATGGCCTGCTTTGGGCAGTGATCATCGGTGTCATACTGAAAATCATTCTGGTCGAGGGTGCGGGCCGTTACACTCTGGCCACCGGAAAAACCATCTTTGAGGGCTGGAAGTCACTGGGCAGGTGGACCACCTGGTACTTCGGCCCGTACATCATCATCTGGGGCTTCGTCTACGGCGCCACCGCCATGTCCTCGGCCGCCCTGCCACTGGCGGCCATGTTCCCGGCGGTCGATCTGAAGATCTGGGCGGTGCTGATGGGTCTGGCCGGATTCGTCATGGTCTGGTTTGGCCGCTACGAAATTTTCGAGAAGATCACCGCAGTATTGGTGGGCATCATGTTCGTCACCGTCGTTGGTCTGGCCGTCATTGCCGTTCCGAACATTCCCGAGATGTTCAAGGGGCTCATCCCCATGATTCCTTCCGGCGGTTTGGTTTACACGCTGGCCTTGGCTGGCGGCGTGGGCGGCACCATCACCCTAGCGGCCTACGGCTACTGGCTCCGTGAAAAGGGCTGGTACACGCCCAAGTGGATGAAGGTCATGCGCATTGATAACTCCATGGCGTACGTGATCACCGGAATTTTTGTCATTGCCATGCTCATTGTTGGTGCCGAGGTGGTTCGCGCCGCGGGTGTCTCACTGAGCGCCGGTGACAAGGGGCTGCTCGACCTGACGAATGTGCTCAACGAGAAGTACGGAGACGTGGTGGGTACCGGGTTCCTAATCGGTTTCTGGGCCGCTTCCTTCTCATCAATCATTGGCGTGTGGAATGGCGTCTCGCTGATGTTCGCCGATTTCTGGGGGAACATGCGTGGCAAGGAATCGGGTCACCCCGACACTCGCGTGGGCGGCAAGTACTTCAAGTTCTATGTCCTATGGTTGACCTTCCCGCCGATGATTCTGTTCCTGCTTGAACAGCCGATCGGCCTGATCTTGGCCTACGGCGTATTGGGCTCGCTCTTCATGCCGTTCCTTGCGGTGACATTGCTGGGCCTGCTCAACGGCAAACGCATCCCCAAGGCTTGGTCCAACAAGCTGCACACCAACGTCCTGCTGGCCATCACCGCTGCACTGTTCATTTCCCTGGGTGTCCAGCAGCTCTACAAGGCCATCTCGCCACTCTGGGGCGCCTAGCCACTCTGATTGCACCACGCTCGGGGCCCTAGACCGTATCCTGCGGTCTAGGGCCCCGAGCGTCATTCTTTACTCGTCATTGGACAAGTACCCACCCACGGCACAGACTTGGCCACATGAATTTCTTTGCTGTCTTTTTGCGCGGGGTCAACGTCGGTGGCGTCAAGGTCCTCATGAAGGACCTGACCACGCTGCTGCAGGACGCAGGATTCGAGAGTATCCGCACCTTTCTGGCCAGTGGCAACGTGGTGCTGGCCGCCGAAGAAGCCGATCCCCTGGTCATTAAGAATCGTATTGAAGCTGCCCTGCTCGAGCACTACGGCCGAGAAATCCCGGTGATCGTGCAAGATGCTACGCAACTGGACCATTTTGTCCAGAACTATCCCTTTGTTCCACCCGAAGATGGGATCGCGCGCCACCGCTATCTGGTACTCACCAGCACCACAGAAGACGCAGCAGGGATCCTTCAGAGCGCCCCGGATCCCACGGCCACCGAACGCCTTGCCTCGCTGGGGCATGGCATCTGCTGGGAGGTCGAGCGCGGTGACAGCCTGGGTACCCCTTTGGCAAAACACTTCACCAAGGTAGCCTCCAAATTTCTGGTAACCACCCGAAATATGAATACCATCGAAAAAATTGACGCGGCCCTGCGCGCAGCCAGTGCGTAACTAAGCCCACCACAACGGGGCCATGGCGTAGTGTGCAGTTGCGTCCAACTCACGACGTGAGAAATACCAGAACGAGAGAAAGATCCCCCAGTGACCATCCCCTTGTTCTTTGATCTATTGGGTGTTTTCTTCTTTGCCGTTTCCGGTTCCCTCTTGGCCGCACGCCGTGGCTTCGACATAGTCGGTTCCTTCTTGCTCGCAGGCATGACCGGGTTTGGTGGCGGCATCGTGCGCGATCTGATTCTCGGCGTGGTCCCCACCGCATTTGTGAACCCGTTCTACTTCATCCCACCAGCGATAGCCACCCTGCTCGTCTACTTCGTGGCTCCGGGGGTACAACGATTGGTGCGCCCGCTACTCATCTTTGATGCGGCGGGATTAGCGCTGTTCTGTACCTCGGGCACCATCAAGGCCTTAGAAGCCGGAATGAATCCCTTCTCCGCCACGCTGCTCGGCGTCACCTCGGCCGTGGGCGGCGGGTTGATCCGCGACGTCATAGCCAACAAAACCCCGTCGATCTTTGATCCGCATGACATTTACGCGGTACCGGCCATGATGGGATCCGGACTGATCGCGATGCTTTGGATGCTGGGGATTCGCGGCTGGACCTGGGAATTGGGAGTTACGGCCGTGGTCTTTGCACTGCGCATTCTGTCCCTGAAGCTGGACTGGCGGGTGCCCAAGGCCGTGGGCCCGTGGCACCACAACACTCAACTGAGGTAGGGGCTACAGAACACGCTCAAGTTCACTGGCGGGGCTGGGCCCATTCTTGCCGTCCTCGATTTTGCGCGGCCCATTGATCATAAAAGCACCGGTGAGCATCACCAAGATGCAGACCCCCAGCATGGCAAAGGATGCGCTCCATCCACCGGTGGCATCCTTGACGATTCCAAAGAGCAACGGCACGATCGCTGCCCCCGCATAACCAAGCCCCTGGCTAAATCCGGAGAGTACCCCGGAGCCATAGGTGGTGCGTGAGCGTAGGTTCATCATCAACAGGGCAATGGCAAAGGTTCCCTGACCCAATCCGGAGAAGATAATCCACACCACGGTGTGATCGGTAGGTGATAGATAAAGCCCCAGGTGCCCCACGATCCAGCAGCCGGTAAAGACCAATACCGCCACCACCGGGTGGCGCAGCCGAGGCACGATCAGGGGCACCAGCAGGCTGACCGGCAGACCCAGGATGGCAAAGAGGGCAAGCATTGAACCTGCCGCCGCGGCGTCCAGACCCTGGTCCCGTAGATACGGAGGCAGCCACGTGAAGTAGACATAAGTTTGGGCCGAGTTGCCCGCAAGGAAAATGGCCAGTCCCCAGGCGACCGGAGACTTCCAGGGGTTAATGCGCACGGGGTGAACAGCCACCAGCCCATTAACCAACGGCGCATCGGGTCGTTTGTTTTTCCGGTCCCGGAACAATTGGATGCCCCACGGCACCAATACCACCGCCGAGAGCAGGGACCACGCGGCAATCGAGGTGCGCCAATTCGTCGCGGTGGCCAGCGGGACGGAGAATTGCGGGCTCATCCAGGTGCCCACCGCCAGCATCGTGACATAACCGGAAGTCACCACCGCCAGACGATCGGGGAAATACTTTTTGACCAATGGCGGCAACACCACGTTGCCCATGCCATAACCGGCCAGGGTGATCACCGAGAGCAGCAGGAAACTACTGACGTCCCCGACGGTGGCCCGCAACAGCTGCCCCGCGACGGCCAAGAGCACCGCGCTCAGCAGCACCTTCTCCAAGCCTAACCAGCGGATCAGGCGCGGAGTCAACAGCCCAAAAGCGGCAAAGACTACGGGGGCCAACATGGCCAGCAATCCCGTGCTGAAGGAGGTAAAGCCAAGCTCCGGGCCGATACTCCCCAGCAGCGGCGGCACCGAGACGACAGCCGCCCGCAGGGACAGCGCCATCAGCAGGATGCCCAACAGGGCACCAATTCGGCCCGCGATCTTTTCGCGGCGTGGAGTCAGAGACATGGGGTGTTTTAACTACCGTTCTTGAGTCGTTCCACCTGGTCCAGCAGGTGGTCCAGATCCTTACCGAAGGTGCCGCGCGACCAGGGTCCGGGCATGGAGGACTGATAGTAGAGGCCCTCGCCGATCAGCATGATGGTTTGAGCAGCGTATTGGTCCTTCACCTCGGTGCGGATCTGATTCAGCCAGCTCGAATGCACCAATTCGAGCGCCTCAATCGAGGGCTCGTGGCCGGTCTGGGCCAGCCGCAAAACGGCAAGGAACAATCGATCTAGCTCGGAGCCGACCACGGTGGAGGTACGCACAAAATACCGTGCTGGGCCTTCTGGGGCTGATGCCATCAGTTCGAGGTCTTGTTTCACGATCGCGTGCAGGGCCTCGATCACGCCGAGGGCTAAGGCTTCCTTGGAGGCGAAATGGTAGAGCAGCCCGCCCTTAGAAACCCCTGCCTTGGCGGCGGTGGCTTCGATGGTGGCTGCGCGCTCACCGTCGTCACAAAGCATCGAGGCGTAGGCATCGATGATCTTTTCCTTGGCTATTGGCGGTCGAGACATGTACTGAACCTTATCCCTTTGATGTTTGGATCGTCACATTGTAACTGTACCGTCCGGACGGTACAGTTACGATTGTCAGGATCATCCTTCTCTACAGAAAACGTCACGCATCATGAGCACATCTCCCCTGAACCAGCGCCTCTCCAACCCTGTTACCGGCACCATGTACCGCCGACGGTGGGCAGCTCTTCTTGTCCTGATGTTCCCGGTGCTACTGACCTCCATCGACAACACCGTGCTCAGCTTTGCTGTGCCGGCGCTCTCCGCCGCCCTCTCACCTAGTGGCAATCAGCTGCTGTGGATCATCGACATTTACCCGCTGGTGTTGGCCGGGTTGCTGGTCCCCATGGGTTCACTCGGGGATAGGTTTGGACGCCGCCGAATGCTGCTGATTGGATCCACCGGCTTCGCGGCGGTCTCCGCCGCGGCAGCCTTTGCCACCAGCGCCGATCAGCTGGTGGCAGCCCGTGCCCTGCTGGGCATCTTCGGTGCCATGCTGATGCCCGCAACGCTCTCACTGATCCGCAATATCTTCACCGATACTTTGGAACGTCGTAAGGCCATCGCCATTTGGGCCGCTGGCTTCTCCGGTGGCGCCGCGTTGGGTCCGGTGGTTGGCGGGTTCTTGCTGGAGCACTTCTGGTGGGGATCGGTCTTCCTGATCGCCGTGCCCATGCTTCTGCCGCTGCTGGTCCTGGCCCCCATCTTGGTTCCGGAGTCCAAGGACCCGAGCCCCGGACCCATTGACCCGATCTCCATTGGCCTGGTCATCCTGACGCTGCTGCCCATCGTGTACGGCATCAAGGAAATGACCAGTGGACACTCGCTGGTTATCCCCGTCCTCGCGATCGCTCTAGGCATCGGCGCTGGCGTGGCCTTCACCCGTCGGCAACTGGCGCGCAAGAACCCCATGCTTGATGTGCGCCTGTTCAAAAACCGCAGTTTCTCCGTGGCACTGGCCGTGAACCTGATGAGCATCTTTGCGCTGGTCGGATTCATCTACTTCATTTCCCAGCACCTGCAGTTGGTCGCCGGTTACACACCCATGATGGCCGGGGTACTCCTGCTTCCTGGACTGGCACTGACCGTGATCTTCGGCCTGTTGGCCGTCCGCCTGACCCGGCGCTTTGCCGTGCGTCACGTGATGGCGTGGGGTCTGGGGCTCAACGCCGCGGCCTACGGCATCGTGATGCTCACTGGCCAGTCCGGCTCCGTGCCGCTACTCATGATTGCCTTCAGCGTGCTGGGGGCCGGGGTGGGGTTGAGCGAAACCCTGTCCAATGACATGGCATTGTCCGCCGTTCCGCCAGCACAGGCCGGCGCTGCCTCGGCAATCTCCGAGACCGCCTACGAGGTGGGGTCGGTGTTGGGCACCGCGGTGCTCGGTTCGATCCTCAATGCCGTGTACCGCACCAATGTGCAGCTTCCGAAAAATCTTGGACAGGACGCCGCGGAAACGGCCAGCCAGACCCTGGGTGGGGCGCACGAGATCGCCACAACGCTAAATCCAACTGCGGCTGGCAAGCTACTGGAATCCGCTGCTCATGCCTTTGATACAGGAGTGCTCTACACCGCAGCCATTGCCATGGTGTTGGCACTGGCCTCGGCGCTGATCGTAGCGGTGGTGCTACGCCAGCGCCGCGCCGCCGCCTAGGTGTTCAGTCGATAACCGCGCTTCACCACGGTGGAGATCAGCCGCGCGTCGGGCAGCGCCCGGCGCAGCCGGCTGACGGCCATATCCAGCGCGTGATCCGAGGATCCCTCGGGCAACAACGCTGCCAGCGCGGGCCGGGCGACCACATTTCCTCCGGCCGCGAGCAGGGCCTTAAAGATGCGTAACTGCGAATCCCCCAGTTCATGCTGCTCACTCACACCCTCGAGATGAACCGTGTCGCCGCGCAATTGGCACAGTCCCAGCACCGTGGCACATTCCATCGAACCGTTGGCTCCCAGATGTTCTACCAGGGTACGGATCATGGCGCCCATTCGGTGCCGTTCGGGCACCAGCGGTTCAATGCCCAGCGCCCGCAGCGGGGCGGCGGTCACCGGGCCTACCGCCACGGTACACAGCGAGGACTGCAGTGCCGCCAATAGCTCATCCTTCAGATTGTGCAAGCGTGCGGCGTCCAACAGGGCATGTACCGCCGGTGCGCTGGTAAACGTCAAGACATCCAAGGAACCGGCGCACAGGGCGCGCACCAGCACCTCCAACTTGCTCGGATCCGCCGGTGGCACCCAGCGGTACGGGCTAATCTTCACGACCTCGGTGGCACCGGCACGCAAGAGCGCGGCGGTGGCCTCGGTATCGAAGTACCCGTGGTGTTGCAAAACCACCAATTTGCCCTGCAGATCGGGGGCCAGCTCGGCCACCAAGGTCCCCGTCAGTTCATCTGCTGCCATGGACTCGGCATCAAAGCCCAAAGCCCGGACCGCGCCCAGGGCCTTGGGACCGCGCACATGGATCTTGGCGGAGCGGAACACGTCGGCCAGCTCGTCGCCCATGCCCGCGGCCTCGGCACATTCAAACCAGCGCCTAAAACCATAGGCGGTACAGACCACCACGTAGTCGGGCCGTATTTCCAGCACGCGACGGGTGCGAGCGAGCAGTTCCTCATCCCCCTCCAACGGAGCAATGGAAAGCGTGGGGGCGTGTAATACCGTGGCCCCACGGCGTTGCAATGCCTCAATGAGTTCGGTGGAGCGGCGCTGAGAGGTCACCGCGATACGGAAACCGGAGAGCACTCCAGCCGGAACATCGATCATTTCCGGGGCGTACCCGGTCGCCAGCGCGCTCATCGCACGGCCGCCGGGAGCAGGGCCGCAACATTTTCGGGCACTTCGCCCAGGGCCGCGACCCCACCGATGATGATCACCGCGGGGTTGGTGCACCCGGCACGGAGCACCGCTTCGGCCAGCGTGCCGAGGGTGGCTCGGGTGCTGCGCTGCGAATCGGTAAATCCACGTTCAATAACGGCGGCGGGAGTGGTGGGAGCCAGTCCATGGCGCAATAGACCGGCCGCGGTTTGCTGCAGCGTGGCCACACCCATCAGCACCACCACCGTGCCACCCATGCCGGCCAGGTGGCTCAGCTCGGTTTCGGTAAACGGATCGTGACCCGACACCACGGTGAAGGACTTGGATACTCCGCGTGCCGTTACCGGGATCCCCGAAACGCCCGGGACCGAGATCGCACTGCTGATCCCCGGGATCACCTCGACGTTGATGCCCGCATTCAAGGCTGCCTCGCGTTCCTCGGAACCACGACCAAAGACGTACGGGTCTCCACCCTTAAGCCGCACCACGGTGGCCCCGGTGCGGGCAGCTTTAATCATGCCCTCCTGGATTTGCGCCTGCGGAACCTTATGGTGCCCGGGAGCCTTGCCCACATCCACCAACTGCGCTCCGGGTGCCAATTCGGCTAAATCTTGCCCGGGACCCAGGCGGTCATGGAACACCACATCGGCCATGGCTAGGGCGTGGGTGCCGCGCACCGTGAGCAGATCGGCACTGCCGGGGCCTCCCCCCACCAGAATGATTTTGCCTTCCCGTGCCGCTGCCGGCTCGCTGAGCTGCAAGATTCCTGCGTGCCGGGCCGCGGCCCGGAGCTTGGCCCAGGAGGAGGCACCGTCATCGATGGTGATCACTAACCGGATGGTTGGATCGATTCCGGTTCGATTGGAGAATTCTGAGTTGGTGTGGATTTCTGCGACCTTCGCCCCGGCGGCCGTGTAGCTGGCCACCGCGCGCCGAGCTGCCCAGGGGGCACCGGCAATCAACACACTCTGGCCCGCCAAATCAAGTCCCGGAATCATGATGCCACGCTCCCGGTGGTCGGAGCGCCAATAGAAACGGTGGAGCCGAGTGAGACCGGCTCGACGGGGCGGTGCTGCCCGCGCTCGGCGATATAGGTGAGATCCTCATCCTTCTGATCCGGTGCGTTTACAAAGGAGCGGAAGCGGCGCAGTTTTTCCGGGTCCGCCAGGGTGGCCGCCCATTCGTCCTGGTAGTTGCCCACATGGTTTTCCATGGCCGCCTCAAGCTCCGCGCCCAGGCCCAGTGAGTCATCAACCACCACCGACTTCACGTGCTCAATTCCGCCGTCCAGATCTTCCATCCAGCGTGCGGTGCGCTGGAGTTTATCCGCGGTGCGGATGTAGTACATCAGGTACCTATCGATGTAGCGGAGCAGTGTTGCATCATCGAGCCCGCCGATCAGCAGTTGGGCGTGGGCCGGGTTGGCCCCGCCGTTACCACCCACATACAGGTTCCAGCCCTCGGCCGTGGCAATCACACCCACATCCTTGGCACGCGCCTCGGCGCATTCACGGGCACATCCGGAGACACCCATCTTGAACTTGTGTGGGGCGCGCAGCCCGCGGTAGCGCAGCTCCATCTCGATCCCCATGGCGACCGAGTCCAGCATGCCGTAGCGGCACCAGGAGGAACCAACACAGGTCTTCACGTTGCGTAGCGACTTGCCATAAGCCTGTCCGGATTCAAATCCGGCGTCCACCAACTCCTTCCAGATTTCCGGCAGTTGTTCGAGCCGGGCACCAAACATATCGATGCGCAGGCCACCGGTGAGCTTGGTATAAAGATTGTATTTTTCCGCAACTGCCGCGATCACTCCGAGTTTTTGAGGGGTGATTTCCCCGCCCGGGATGCGTGGGACCACCGAGTAGGTGCCGTCCTTTTGCATATTGGCCATGACGCGGTCGTTGGTGTCTTGGGCGCCGGCCAATCCGGCTTCCATCGGGTGACCCGAGGTTTGGGAGGCGAGCACCGAGGCGATGACCGGCTTGCAGATATCGCAACCCGAACCCTTGCCGAAGCGCTCCATGATCGCCGGGTAGCTGTGCAGCCCGGCAACCCGGACCGCCTCGAAGAGCTCGGAGCGGGAGAGGTCAAAGTGCTCGCACATGGCGGTGGAGACGACCACGCCGTTTTTGGTCATCTGCGATTCCATGAGCTTCTTGAGCATCGGCACGCAGGAGCCGCACTGGGTTCCGGCACGGGTGCAGGTCTTCAGCGTTGCCAGGTCATTCACCGGTTCGTTGCCCTCACAAGACCCGCAACCACCCACCGCATCCTTGATGGCACCAACCGAGACACTATTGCAGGAGCAGAGCACCGCGTCATCGGGCAAGTCCCCATCGGGTACCTCCCCGCCGAGCGCACTGAGGTAGGCACCGGCCTCGGCGGGGAGTTCGCGGCCCAGCAGCGGGCGCAGCGCCTGGTACGGGCTGGCGTCTCCCACAAAGATGCCACCGAGCAAAACCTTGGCATCGGAGGAAACCACGATTTTTTGGTACAGGCCGCGGGCCGCGTCGGCGTACACCACCTCCAGGGAGCCCTCGGTGCGGGCGAACCCGTCACCGAAGCTGGCAACATCCACACCGGAAAGCTTCAGTTTGGTGGCGGTATCAAAGCCGGTGAAGGCTGCCTCCCCACCCTGGAGGTGAGCCGCGAGTACCTCGGCCATGGCGTTGGCCGGGGCCACCAGGCCGATGCACATTCCAGCAAAGTTGGCGACCTCGCCGATGGCCCAGATATGTGGGACAGCGGTGGCGCAGTGCTCGTCGATTTCGATCCCGCCGCGCGGACCAAGACCAAAGACCGGTGCGTGGGCGCCGGTGTCCTGAATCATCTGGTTGTAGTTCCGGGCCAGTTCATCACGCGGACGCACACCGATGGACACGATCACCATGTCGGCCGGGATGTGGTTCTCGTCGGCCATCAGGACGCCGGTGACCCGACAAACGCCGTCCACCGATTCGGTGGTGACTTCCTTGGGGAAGACTCCACCGTGAACCTTAAATCCGGTCTGTGCGATCAGTCGGCCCATGGCCTGGCCGGCACCCTCATCCAGCTGGGTGCCCATCAGCCATTTGCCGCCGTCAATGACCACTGCCTCGGCGCCCAAGGATTGGGATCCGGCTGCGGCTTCGAGTCCCAGCAGTCCGCCACCGATGGTGGCGACTACCGGCTTGCGGCCCAGCTGGGCGGCGAGGTGCTGGATGCCGGCATTGATGGCCCAGACATCTTCGAGTGTGCGGTACACGTGGGTGTGTTCATTGCCCGGGATCGGCAGGGTTGCGGCATTTGATCCGGTGGCCAGCACCAGTTCGTCGTAGGCGAAGCTGCGCCCGTCGTGCGTGATGACCAGCTGGTTGATGCTGTCCAGTGTTTTCACGCCGGCATTCGTCACCAGCGTGACGTTTTCTTGGGCCCACAGTCCCGGGTCGCCCAGGGTGAGGTCCACGGAGGTATTAGTCAGGGCCTTGGTCAGGGCAACACGGTCATAGGGAACGTGTGCTTCCTCGGTCAGTACGGTGATGTCGAGATTGCTTGGTTCACGTTTTGCCATGGCTTCGGTGAAGCGATGTGCGGCTGGACCGCCACCGATGACTACGATGCGGCGTATGCCGTTTCCTGTACCCATGTCTGTTACCCGACTTTCACTCTTGCGCTGGTGACGCTTGCTTGATTGTCTTCAGCCTAGGAAACGCGCTTTGCCTACCAATTTCCCTTTTGTTTCATTCGTGACAACTCTCTATCCCCCACGCATACCGCCTCGTGAGGATCGAGAAACACGTTCGAAACAGAGGGAAAGACAATTGCTTGCGCCGTGGCTGTTTTTGATGACTCAGCGAAGTTCACATCCCCACGGCCGCACCCGTGAGCCGGGGTTTACGCATCGGCAATATCTGACCCGCACCGCTGTAACACGTGCCTGACAAGCTCAATTCATCGAACAAACACCCCGATGAAAGGACAAGCGATGAGTGCATCAGTTCAAGAAACCACGCTCGAAAGCACCACGTCCATGGTGGCCGTCTGCACCACCGGCGACCTCGAACCGGGGTGGGGTGAAGCAGCATGGGTCAACGGCACACAGGTCGCCATGTACCGCACCGAGTCCAACCAGTTTTATGCCACTTCCCACCACTGCCCGGGGTCCGGTGCCAAGGTCATGGCCCGCGGCATCCTCGGAGATAAGACGATCGACGGCAATCGGGTGCCCACCATCGCCTGCCCGCTGCACAAGGAGGTGTACCGCCTGGACACCGGTGCATGCCTCAGCGCAAACAGCGTCGCACTGCCCATCTTCGCGGTGCACAACCTGGATGACACCCTCTGGATGGAGACCGGATCATGAGCATCGAGGCCGCACCCCGTGCTCACACGCTGCTTTCACCACGCCTTGAACATTCGGCCTGGCTCGGCTGGGTAGAGGCAGATCCCTCTCCCGATCTGGTAGCAGTATCCCACGGGACCGATAGCCCCAGCGGGCGAGCAGCCATTCTCGCTCTAGTAAATGAGGTGGCCAGGGCCCTTGATGGCATCAGGGTGCACGGCGCATTTGTTGATGTGCAGGAACCACGGGTTGAGACCCTACTGGCATCCTCCACTCTTGGCACCGAACATCGAGCCGCCATCATTCCTCTGCTGTTATCTGCCGGCACCCACGCCTCAAAAGATTTGACTGCCGCAGCTGCCCTACGTGCCGGAACCACGGTGGCCGCCCCATTGGGCCCGGATGCTTCGATTGCTGCGCTGATGCACCGGCGACTAACAGAGGCGGGCTGGATGCCGGGAGAAGCCGTCATCATGGCCTGCGCCGGAACCACCGATCCACAAGGGATCAAGGATTGCCGTTACATGGCTCAACTGTTGGCGGGCAGTTTGCAGGTTCCGGTAACTGTTGCTTACATCTCAGCGGAGGAACCTCGGCTAGAGGATGCTCTCACCTATGCCCGAACACACAATCCGGGGCGGCGCACCGTGGTGGCAAGTTACCTGCTGGCGCCGGGATATTTCGCCCATTTGGCGGGCCTAAGCGCCCCTGACGTGCTGAGCGCTCCCCTTTTGGCTCCCACACAATCTCCTCCTAGGGAGCTGGTGGATATCGTTATTAGCCGGTACCACCAGTCAACTCGGAGGTAAACAATCGGGGTATTTGCGGCAAACATTGCTCCAAAAGTACCCCGATGGTAGCAACCGGGCGCTAAGTAGCGTACCGTAGAGCTTGTAGTTCTAGTTTTTCTCGCAGTAAAGCAGTGCAAATACCCCGTTGCCGGGGCGAGTACCTTTCTGAACCGCGTTGAATCACGTAGCTGCAAGTGAATTCCACAGTGGAGTTCGCTCCCCTACGTCCCATTTCAGGACAGTCTCGAAAGGACACCCCCATCATGGCAACAGGTACCGTTAAGTGGTTCAACGCCGAAAAGGGCTTCGGCTTCATCGCTCCGGACGACAACTCGGATGATGTCTTTGCACACTACTCCGCCATTCAGTCGAACGGCTTCCGCTCGCTCGAAGAGGGCCAGCGCGTAGAGTTCGAAGTTACCCAGGGCCAGAAGGGCCTGCAGGCCACCGATATCCGCGCTGTCTAAGCTCCGGATCATCACCTGCAGCTTCTAGCTGACTGATATGAGCGCTTCTCCTTCGGGAGAGGCGCTCATGTTATTTAAGTCCCGTTTACCAACTGTAGGAACCGTGTTTCACGTCCTTTCTCTCCACATGGAAGATGAAGAGCTGTGACCCCTGCGGCGCTAAAATTACCGTCCATTCCTCCACGGCCCGCGGCGTCGGTTCCCCACCGTTAACTCGGCGCACAATCAGATTCAAGAAGGCACCCTCCGGTGACCGCGAACCCTGCTGCAGCACCATCAATTCACGCTTCACCTCACTGGCCCTCCCCTGGGCGCGCGCCGTCTGCAGGTTCAGCAGATTTTCCTTGATGATTGTCCTTCGGAATGCCGCCGTAGTGGGATCCCCACCGACGGCCACCAGCGTGCCGGCGTGCATCGCGCCAATGACCTGCGCCAGATCCGCTAGACAATGATCGGGCACAGAGGAATCCACCCATTGCGGTTCATTGGTCAGCATGGCGCTTCCGGCGTTCACCCACTGATCCACCGCGGCCAACATATCTGCGGCCAGCTGCGCCTCACTGCCCTCCCCCAGTCCCACGGACGCTGCCAGGGCCCCACTGTGTGGGCAATCTGCTGGCAGCTGCAGCAACGGATTCGGAGCCGAGCGGGTGACTGGGGCCGGAACGGGCGGATCCGGAACCAACTCGGTACAGCCACTCAGGGCGCTGGCCAGCAAGCTACCGACCAGCAATGCGGCCAACTGCTTCATACTCCCTGATGCTACGCTTGCCGCGCCGCGGAGTGTGCTCCTAGCCACTGACGGGAATGAATCACCGTGCAGGCTAGTTGCCGATGATGTGAGCATTCCTTTGTCGATCCTTGATCTTGCCCCTATCCGCCGTGGCGGTACCGCCGCACAAACCTTCGCCGAGAGCGTTGAACTGGCGCAAACCGCGGAAGCGGTAGGTTACCAACGCGTCTGGTACGCCGAGCACCACAACATGAGTTCCATCGCCTCCTCGGCGACGGCCGTACTCATCGGACACATCGCGCACCACACCAAGACCATTCGTCTGGGTGCCGGCGGCGTCATGCTGCCCAACCACTCCCCGCTGGTGATCGCCGAGCAGTTTGGCACCCTGGAAACGCTTTTCCCCGGACGCATCGATCTGGGCCTGGGACGCGCGCCCGGCACCGACCAGGCAACGTTTAGGGCCATGCGCCGGGACCCTGCGGCCTCCGACGCCTTCCCACACGATGTCCTTGAACTCCAGGCCTTCCTCGGGGATGCTTCGCGCATCGAGGGTATTCACGCCTACCCGGGACGCAATACCAACGTCCCGCTGTACATCTTGGGTTCAAGCCTCTTCGGCGCCCGGCTGGCCGCTCAATTCGGTCTGCCGTATTCCTTTGCCTCGCACTTTGCCCCCGACGCACTCATCCAGGCCGTCTCGGTCTACCGCGAAGAGTTCCGTCCGTCCGAGTTCTTGGCCGAACCCCATGTGATTGCGGGCGTTGGTGTGGTCGCCGCATCCACCAATGCGCAGGCCCACACCATCATGGAGCAGGTCCGCCGCGACCGCATCCGGATGTTCCTGGGACGAAACCGGGAAACCGAATTCACCGATGCCGAGGTGGAAATGCTGCTCGACTCCTCCCATGGGGAATCGATCATGAAGATGCTCAAGTACACGGCCGTCGGCGACGAGGCCACCGTTGGTGCCTACCTCGAAGAATTCGCTCGCACCGCAGGCGCCGATGAACTGATCACCGTGCACAATTCCAGCAGCGCCGCCGAGCGTCTGGAATCCGTGAAGATCACCGCGAAGGCCATGAAGCTGGCCAGCTAACACACGGATCACAAGTGATGGCCGCCGGGGATACCCCGGCGGCCATCACTGTTTCAACGGCCAGTCATCATCCAGCGCCATGCTCAGCCGGATCAGGAGCATGCCAGCCGCGGCAAGAAGTGGCGAACGCGCAACCCTTGGGGTGAAGAAGCGTGCCGCAATATCACTATCCATCCCTTGAGCCTACGCCCAACGAAGGCACGATCCCGCGTCCAAAAAATGCCCATTCCCATAGACCCGGATGGGACATAGGCTGTAATCAATCGGGGTTCATCCGAATATCCCGTCCCATGGCAAAGTGAGGGTTAACGATGAGCAGTACCTTTGACGATACGGTCTTCGACGAGCCGCTTGATGATGACATGTTCGAGCCCGGTGATGGTCGAGATGGGCAACCCTATGAAGGCTCCTCCGATAGTCCCGAGTCCATGACGGCCCTCGACCCGCTGCGCAAACACCTTTATCTCCTGGATGATGACCTCACCGCCGAAGACGAAGACAGTGATGAAGAAACGGTTGAGCAAGAGTGGACCGACGACGAAATCTCGGAAGAAGAAAACCAATAGCCGCTTGAGCCATAGGATGGGAAGCGGAGCGTAACCGATCCGGTCGCGCTCCCTTTCCTTTTTTTGGACGGCACGGGAGTTTCAGTGGTCAATCCGGTTCATCTGCGCACGCTGATCGAAGTGGTGAAGCACAAGTCATTTGCTTCAGCCTCGCTCGCCTTGGGTTACACGCCCTCGGCCGTCTCCCAGCAGATGTCGGCTCTTGAACGCGACACCGGAACCACGCTTTTTGCGCGTGGGGCTAAGAGCATTGACCCCACTCCCGCCGCTCTGACCATGATCCGTCATGCCCGGCGAGTCCTCACCGATATCGACACGCTCATGGCGGCGACGGCCACCCCCGATTTGGACGCCAGTGGCAAGCCACTGCAGGAACTGAACCTCGGGATCTTCCCCTCGCTGGCTACCTATGCGCTACCTCGACTGCTGGGATCGGCCGATTGGGACAAGCTCGGCATAGCCCTGCGGGTGAATGTGGGCGAACCTCAACTCACCATCGGCGGACTGCGTCGGGACGGCGATCTAGACGTTGCCCTGATCTTCCAGGTGGGCCAGGGCGGGCTGGCCTGGCCGGCACAGTTGCAACGCCAATGGCTCGGGGACGATCCGTTCCGGGTGGTGGTTCCGGCCTCATGGAAACTTGATGGCTCGTCGATTTTCAGTGCCGACCAGCTGGCGGACATGCCCTGGATCATCCACCACCCCGGCACCTCCGATGCAACGGTGATCTCACGGCTCTTTGACGCGGTTAATCTGCACCCACGCGTGGTGGCACACAGCGACGACTTTAACGCTTCCCTGCAGATGGCTGCCGCCGGACTCGGAGCTGCCTTGGTTCCCCAATTGGCCATGGCGCAGGCGCCAGCCGGCATTCAAGTCATCGATGCACCGGAAATACGCCTCGCCCGCAGCATCTTCGCCCTGCGCCCCGAGACGCGAGAAAACCCGAAGGTTGGCGTGTTCATGGATCGCCTGGCCGGAGTCTTGGCCGAGCTGGAGATCGCCCCAACCAAGAACTAGGTGCCGTAACGGGGACTCGGCTTTGTTAGCTATTGCCACTGACCGTACTGGTGCTCACCGAGACGACAGCCCCATTTGTGGTGCGCACACCGCTGGTATTGCCTACTCCGCGATTGTCCAAGATCTTGGATCCCGAAACCTTCATGGTGGCCGAACCGGACGCGGCAATGCCACCGGTGAAGGTGGTCGGTTTGTACCCGGCCCACCCGTTGGCACTGATTTCCGTGCTCTTGATAACCGAGTTTTTCCCGGTGGAGCCGGTGATTCCCGACTGCCCGTTGAGTCGCACCAAGGAGCCGCTGATCGTGGTGGATTGTCCATTGCTCTGCACGCCAATGCCGTGATTCCAGGCGACGGTCGAGGCATACAGCGTTGAGTGGGCACCCTTGAGCCACAGCGCACCGGTGTTGCTCGGATTGGCGTAGCCAATGATGTACACATTGCCAAGCTTGGACCAGGTGCCCAGGTTCACGGAACGGGTGGCCGAGGCCATGGTGTATCTGTAGGTGGTGCTGCTGGCCTTGGTCGTATAGATGGATCGGTTCTTGTGGTCGATCCAGTAGGTTCCGGCCACCACCGCGGCCTTGCTGGTGACCCTTTTGAGTGCTGCCCCATTGGCATAAAGTATCTGGGTGCTATTGCAGAGGTTGCCGGTGGTGCAGGCCAGCCCGGTCGGTGCCGTGGACGGAATCTTGGTGGAGTAAATCCGCTGCAGGGTTCCGGAGGCGGTGGTGCTCACCGCGACGGTTCCGTCCAAGCGGGTGTTGGATCGCGTATTACCCACCAGGGACTGGCGGGACTTGAGCGTGAGGTTATTGGGCTTGTGAGTTCCGGCGTCCAAGCAGATCACCGCTCCCTCGACGGCAGCCGAAACCGCCGTGGCCATGTTGGCCCCAACCTTCACCGTGGTGGTGCAGAAGTTTCGCGGATTGATGGTTGTTGCCACCGGGGCGGCCACGATCGGTTTGATGCTGGTGATCCACGCCGAGAACGCACCAACGCCGGTGCTCGAGCCGCGGAAAGCGTTGCCGGTCAGGGTTTTGCTGAGGCCGGTTGAGGACTTGGCCGTCGCCGATTTAATCGTCAGATCCGCCGACTTGGTGAAGGCCACCGAGGCCACATCCTTGAGTCCAAAGACTTGGGCCAACTTCGCCTGGGTGACTTTTTGACTCCAGGTCTTGTACGGGTTGTTCGCGTTGGTCTTCAGTGACCAGGGATCACTGCGCGAGCGCAGGTACGGGAATGGAGTTGACCAGACATCTTCGCTGTTTCGGGTGGCGCCTCCGCTCGAGGAGAAGTACAGGGTATCGGCAAGTCGCCCGGCATACATGACGACCTTCCCGGTGGCCGGAACGCCGGTGGAGGTACGCGTGAGGGTGGCTTCAACTGCCGCCTTCCACTTGGCTCCGTAACCGAGCCGTTCGTTCTCTTTCACAAATCCGGTGAACTTTTGATCCAGCGTCTCATCGGTGACGTTACAGTCACAGGAGGACTTGAGCGTATTCACCTTGCGCATCGCGTAGGTTCGTCCGGCCATGGCCTGGGCTTGGAGCACCGCCGAGGGCCAGGAAGAGGGAACCTCGGCCAGACCATAGAGATACTCATCGTTGAGCCGCAAGGAGCTCACCAGATTGACCTGATCGCTGAGTATCCCGGCTTCCAGCACCCCATGGCGGTAGATCCCGGGTGAAGAAGATTCGGCGTTGGACTTATTAATCAGGAGGGTTGCCGCGGTGGATGAGGGCCAGGCCCGGGTGCCTTCCCACTGGATGCGCAATTTCCCGGTGACCAGGTTAGCCTGCGGAGCAGGGTTGATGTCCCTGACCCCATCCTTGTTCAGATCGCGTGCAATGACGTCGTATCCGGCCGGGGTCTTAAACGTATAGCTCAGCGACGTGCCGCTACGGGAGAAGGACAGTGTGGAACCCGCAGCCCCCGTGTAAGTCTTTTTGGCCGTCGGATCAATCACGCGCATTTTCCCGCTGGCAACGCTCAGTGAGCTGGTCGCGGACTTGAGCAGCTGCACACGAATGTCACTGGCTGCCGAGCTGGTGCTGGCCGTGACGGTGGCCGGGTTGTAGTAGTACTACAGGATGGAGGTCGCGCTCTTGCCCTCCTCTGCCATGGAACGGGCACCGTATTGACTCATCCCTACCCCGTGCCCCCAACCGGACCCTGCAAGGGTGAAATCCCCCGGCTTGGGCGTCGGTAGCCAGTAGCTGGTGCCGTTGCTGCGTGCACCCAGAATGCCACCGGTGAAGGCCTGCCGGGTGTCGGCTCCGTAGCTGTACTGTTCGGCGGTCGGGTAACCGAATCTACCGTTTTCCCAGCCGGTGTCCGCCCACGCCTGGGCCAACGCGTTGCGGACCGTCACGGCCTTACGAGTATCGGAATACACCACAATTCCGTCGCGGTGCGAACGCCACAGTCGCCCGTCCTTCAGCTTCCCGGTCGTGGCATCGGCACCGCCGAGGCTTGTTGCGGCCTTGGCCAGGTATGCAGCATTGGACTCGGCAATGGTTGCGGCCGGCACCATCGTGGTGATCGAGGGAGCTGCCGCGGCCGCGGTTCCGGGAATCAGCAGGCCGGCGAACAAAGTGGCAGCAAGCATCAGGGCGGTGGGTCTCATCGATTTCCTTGGGGCGGCGCGACGGCGTTGTCCGGTTACACCCGGGGCCATGAAATCTGATCATACGTCAGCTGCATTAACTCGGCAGCAGTTTCGCCTCACCCGGTGGTGCACGATATCTTGGCAGCAGCACCTTTCACGCCATCAAACAGGAGTTTTCTCATCTCTTCTCTCATCACCGCTTCCACCCATGGCTCGCTGGGTCTGGTGATGTTGCGCCGCCCCGAGGCCATCAATGCCCTCACCCTGGGCATGCTGGAAGACCTCACTCGGATCTTCACGGAGTTTAGCAGTGATACCAAAATCTCCATGGTCGTTCTGCAGGGTGAAGGAGCACGCGGATTTTGTGCCGGCGGGGATATCAAGGACTTTCACGCGGCGGTCAGCAGCGGGGAACACCAACGCTTCCTAGAGTTACTGAGACTCGAATTTGCCCTTGATGAGATGATCGCCAACTATCCCAAACCGGTGGTCACCATGGTCCATGGGCTGTGTATGGGCGGCGGGATCGGTCTGGCCTCCCATGCTCCGATCCGCATCACCACCCCCGAGGCTCGTTTCGCGTTGCCCGAGGCGCGCATCGGCTACTCTCCCGATGTGGGATCCACCCTGCTGCTGGCCAGGGCCCCGGGGCACGTGGGTGAATATCTGGCCCTGACCGGGACCAGCTTCACCGGTGCCGACGCGGTAGAACTGGGCTTTGCCGACATGATGGTGAGCCAGGATCGCTTCGAGGAAATCTTTGAGGCACTACCCGACTTCGATTCGATGCCCGCGGCGGAAATCGCCGCTGGCATCGAGGTACTTTTTGGCTTCTTTGCCGCTTCCCCGCTCGCCAGCCAACAGCCGTGGATTGATGCTGCCTTCTGCGCACCCACCGTTCCGGAGATCATTCAGCGGCTTTCGACGATGCGCCATCCGGCCGCCGCAGAGGCGCTTGCTGCCCTTCAGGCCAACTCCCCCACCTCGCTGCACTGCGCGCTGGGCGCCGTGCGGGCAGCACGCACCGAGGATCATCTGCGCTCGGCACTGGATCGTGAACTGCGGGTGGCCGAATACTTGATGTACCGCGGGGATTTGACCGAGGGCATCCGCGCCCAGGTCATCGACAAGGACCGCTCCCCCCGCTGGAATCCGTCCACGGTTGATCCGGCCACCGAGCGCGAGATCAACGAGCTAATAGCCGGGGAACTGTAGCCCTGCCCAAGACCTGATCCTGTCTCACCGGACCAGTAGCGAGTGCTTCCACTGGCAACGAACGGCAAGGTTTCTACGAGCAGGAATGTTCGTCATCCAGAACAGTTCCTGCAAACTACGCAATCAACTCACCATCGACGAACTAACCAAAGAATTCCACCTCATCGATCAGCCCTAAAAATTCCATAACGGAGATCAAAAATTCACCGGTGTCACGTTCCACAGGCTGATTGGGCCGTCCCTGCACAATGCACCAAAATTGAATCGTGGGTCTAGATACTTACGGTCTGGTCTCACGATTCTTTAGTTGCGGCCGCGAGCCCTCTGTCCCCTCTGACGGTCTATGCGCGGTGCAAGATTACTCGTCCGTGAACAGTCCGTGAAGTCGGGCCCACATATCGTCGGATTGTTTCCCGGGACAGATCATCACGTTGCGTATCGGCGGCGTGATGGGTTGCACTTCGACACTTGTCCACGAATTCTCAGCCATGTGCACATCAATGACCATCTGGATAAAGTCCTCTGCTCCGTCACAGCGGTACCGCCCCTGTCAGACTGTGAGTCCTTCCCCTCAATTCAGCAATTTGTTCAAGAACACGTAATAGACCTGTTCAGGGTCACTTATGGACTGCCCGAATGCGTTTAGTCGGGTAGATTCAAAGCATTCACTTGCAGCGTTATTCTTTTGGGGACTAACGCGGCTTTTCTCTCTTACGGTCCCAGTTGTTTGCCGGCCGTCTGGATACAGGTTCCTCCGAGCCTGCTGACAATAGCTGCATTCGCCACGGCTAAGCCGTAATTCATATTCAAGGGGACACTTTCGTAATGATGCGCTCGCTCGTCAGAGCTATGGGACTATTACTCGCCACAATCGTCATGTTCGCCGGCAGTTTGCAGCCGGCAGCAGCGGTCAATATGGACACGCTGCCACCAGTGATCGTCAGCAGTAGCGTGAGCCCAGAATCAGTCAATCTAGCCGAGGGCGCTACCACGATCACGCTCACACTCCACATCGTGGATGAGTCCGGAGTTCATGCGCCCACTGTCCAGTTCGAACATTCTGAGAGCATTCAGAGCGTGGGTTTTGGCTCGATGTCTCTGGTCGCGGGTACAGCATCCGACGGCGTTTGGAAGAAGAGCGTTGACTTGCCAGCTAGTGCCGGAGCTGGCGCGTGGAGCTTCCTAATGTTTCCCTTGACCGATTTCCCCGGCAACATGGGGCAATTCAGCCATGTGGGAACCGTTCAGGTCGCAAACGAATCGGCACCCACGGAGAAAAACCCTCCCAAGATTATTGAGGTTTCTGCAACTCCCACAAGCGCCAATCTGCATGATGAACCAGCGAAATTTAATCTCCGGTTGCGCATTACAGACGAGACTGGGGTGCATTCTCCGACAGTTCTACTGGAGCATCCGAGTGGCCAGCAGTACGGCTTTGGGGGTATGACTCTTGTTTCGGGTGATCACCGTGACGGCATCTGGGAACACGAAGTAGTTGTGAACAAGGGATCCTTTACCGGAACTTGGACATTCGTGCTATTCCCGCTCGTCGACTACCCGGGGAACAGCACATTCTTTCAAGATGTCGCACAAGTGACCGTGACGGACGCAGCCCCGCTCACCGCAGTAACCCCGACCATCACCGGCACCACCACCGTCGGCAAAACCCTCACCGCCGTCCCGGGCACTTGGGGACCGACAGACGTGAAACTCACCTACCAGTGGTCCGCCAACGACACCAACATCGACGGGGCCACACAAAACACCCTGGACCTCACCCCGGCCCACGCCGGGAAGACGATCACCGTGACCGTCACCGGTTCCAAGCCCGGCTACGCCACCACCTCGAAGGCCAGCACCCCAACCTCGAAGATCGCCACCGCAAACCTCAGCACCGCTGTCCCGACCATCACCGGCACCACCACCGTCGGCAAAACCCTCACCGCCGTCCCGGGCACTTGGGGACCGACAGACGTGAAACTCACCTACCAGTGGTCCGCCAACGACACCAACATCGACGGGGCCACACAAAACACCCTGGACCTCACCCCGGCCCACGCCGGGAAGACGATCACCGTGACCGTCACCGGTTCCAAGCCCGGCTACGCCACCACCTCGAAGGCCAGCACCCCAACCTCGAAGATCGCCACCGCAAACCTCAGCACCGCTGTCCCGACCATCACCGGCACCACCACCGTCGGCAAAACCCTCACCGCCGTCCCGGGCACTTGGGGACCGACAGACGTGAAACTCACCTACCAGTGGTCCGCCAACGACACCAACATCGACGGGGCCACACAAAACACCCTGGACCTCACCCCGGCCCACGCCGGGAAGACGATCACCGTGACCGTCACCGGTTCCAAGCCCGGCTACGCCACCACCTCGAAGGCCAGCACCCCAACCTCGAAGATCGCCACCGCAAACCTCAGCACCGCTGTCCCGACCATCACCGGCACCACCACCGTCGGCAAAACCCTCACCGCCGTCCCGGGCACTTGGGGACCGACAGACGTGAAACTCACCTACCAGTGGTCCGCCAACGACACCAACATCGACGGGGCCACACAAAACACCCTGGACCTCACCCCGGCCCACGCCGGGAAGACGATCACCGTGACCGTCACCGGTTCCAAGCCCGGCTACGCCACCACCTCGAAGGCCAGCACCCCAACCTCGAAGATCGCCACCGCAAACCTCAGCACCGCTGTCCCGACCATCACCGGCACCACCACCGTCGGCAAAACCCTCACCGCCGTCCCGGGCACTTGGGGACCGACAGACGTGAAACTCACCTACCAGTGGTCCGCCAACGACACCAACATCGACGGGGCCACACAAAACACCCTGGACCTCACCCCGGCCCACGCCGGGAAGACGATCACCGTGACCGTCACCGGTTCCAAGCCCGGCTACGCCACCACCTCGAAGGCCAGCACCCCAACCTCGAAGATCGCCACCGCAAACCTCAGCACCGCTGTCCCGACCATCACCGGCACCACCACCGTCGGCAAAACCCTCACCGCCGTCCCGGGCACTTGGGGACCGACAGACGTGAAACTCACCTACCAGTGGTCCGCCAACGACACCAACATCGACGGGGCCACACAAAACACCCTGGACCTCACCCCGGCCCACGCCGGGAAGACGATCACCGTGACCGTCACCGGTTCCAAGCCCGGCTACGCCACCACCTCGAAGGCCAGCACCCCAACCTCGAAGATCGCCACCGCAAACCTCAGCACCGCTGTCCCGACCATCACCGGCACCACCACCGTCGGCAAAACCCTCACCGCCGTCCCGGGCACTTGGGGACCGACAGACGTGAAACTCACCTACCAGTGGTCCGCCAACGACACCAACATCGACGGGGCCACACAAAACACCCTGGACCTCACCCCGGCCCACGCCGGGAAGACGATCACCGTGACCGTCACCGGTTCCAAGCCCGGCTACGCCACCACCTCGAAGGCCAGCACCCCAACCTCGAAGATCGCCACCGCAAACCTCAGCACCGCTGTCCCGACCATCACCGGCACCACCACCGTCGGCAAAACCCTCACCGCCGTCCCGGGCACTTGGGGACCGACAGACGTGAAACTCACCTACCAGTGGTCCGCCAACGACACCAACATCGACGGGGCCACACAAAACACCCTGGACCTCACCCCGGCCCACGCCGGGAAGACGATCACCGTGACCGTCACCGGTTCCAAGCCCGGCTACGCCACCACCTCGAAGGCCAGCACCCCAACCTCGAAGATCGCCACCGCAAACCTCAGCACCGCTGTCCCGACCATCACCGGCACCACCACCGTCGGCAAAACCCTCACCGCCGTCCCGGGCACTTGGGGACCGACAGACGTGAAACTCACCTACCAGTGGTCCGCCAACGACACCAACATCGACGGGGCCACACAAAACACCCTGGACCTCACCCCGGCCCACGCCGGGAAGACGATCACCGTGACCGTCACCGGTTCCAAGCCCGGCTACGCCACCACCTCGAAGGCCAGCACCCCGACCTCGAAGATCGCCACCGCAACGGTTCGAGTTACCCCCGCAGCGCCGACATCGGACGCCACGACCGGCAGCTACACTGTGCCCACCACCAGCGGGGTCACCTATCTCGTCAACGGGAGCACCAAGGCGGCAGGAACCTATTCCTCCGGCTACACCAAGGTGACGATCTCCGCCGTGGCGAAGGACGGATTCACGCTCACCGGGAGCACGTCCTGGACCTTTGATCTGTCCAAGAAGTCTGCGACAGCGACCGAGCCTTCGGTCAATTACTCCGCGAAGACGATCGCCATCCCACGTGTCGCCGGGGTCGCCTACTACATCGACGGCATCCTCAAGGCAACCGGCACACATAAGGTCACGACCGCCACGACGGTCACCGCCAAGGCTGCTGCGGCGAACTACGTGGTCGCGGCGAAGACGTGGAAGTACGACCTGCGCACGGCAGTTGCACCCGCCAAGCCGGTCTTCGACGCCCCCAAGAACACCGTCAAGATCCCGACCAAGACGGGCGTCAGTTACTACGTCAACGGGGTCAAGCAGAAAGCGGGCACCTACAAATACACCGGCACGGGAACCGTCACAACCAAGACCTCAAGCAGCTCCTACAAGCTCACCGGGACCACGTCGTGGAAGTTCGACAACCGAAACTCCGTTACGCCCACGAAACCCACCTTCAGCGCCTCGGCCAACACCGTTAAGATTCCAACCAAGACGGGCGTCACCTACTACATCAACGGGGTCAAGAAGACGGCCGGAACCCGTAAGTACACCGGCACGGGAATCGTCACCACCAAGACCGCGAACAGCTCCTACAAGCTCACCGGAACCACGTCGTGGAAGTTCGACAACCGAAACTCCGTCACACCCGCCAAGCCTGTCTTCAACGCCTCCAAGAACACCGTCAAGATCCCGGCTAAGACGGGCGTCACCTACTACATCAACGGGGTCAAGAAAAAAGCAGGCACCCACAAATACACCGGGAAAGTCACAGTCACCACGAAGGCTTCGAACAGCTCCTACAAGCTTGCCGGAACCCAGAAATGGGCAGCCCGGCTATAAACGGGAAGCCCGATCGCTAACTACTGAGTGAAACCTGTGCCACCGGCTGTTGTCGGTGGCACAGGCGTTTGGCCGCCAGGACCATATCTAAGCATCGCTCGATACAGTACGAGCCGGTGCAAAAGTTCAGCGCTGTGAAACCAAATGTTCGATTACCGACATGATTATTCGACTCTGAACAGTCACTGTCTATGCCCACCTGACAAATCCACACTCCCACGTGGTCGACGGGTATCGTATGCAGGAAAACCAAAAACCCATGTCTTGTCGGCCGATAGTTGACCGCGCAAAATGTCAGCCGCCCCAAATCTGATCGGCCGCCGCGAGCGAAATAAGCAGGCCAAGCTCGAGCGAATCATCGTCGTCGCCAGCGAGCTTTTTGCCGAGCAGGGAGCCGGTGAGATCACCACACAACAAATCGCCGACAAGGCAGACATTGGCACCGGAACCCTTTTCCACTACGTACGGTCGAAGGGCGAGTTACTCCTATCTAGAGCAAAACTCCAATTATGCCCACGCACGGGCCGAGGGCAGCAACGCCGCTTCGCCCAGCAACGATACTCTAGAGGCGATCATGGCGATCCTCGTTCCGGTGGTGGAATGCAATCGCACCCAAGTCGACAATGGCCGGCCCTACCTGAAAGAAATGGTTTTTGGCGACCATGAGGAACGCCACCACCTCGGTCTGGCCCTTTCGTCCCAGTCCGAGGTGGCCATTTACATCGTCTTGCAGTCAGATCAGCGCTTTGGATCCGAGAACGCGGTCACGCTCGCACACTTCATCTCCGCAATCATGTTCCTGACACTGGCAGCCAGCGCCAATGCCACCAAGACCGTTGCTGAGCTCACGCAGGAGATCCAAACCCAGATCAACGTCCTGTTGTAGCGGCAACACCGCCGTCACTTGGTGAGGATGAAGAGGTTGACGGCAGTCATGGCGGCACCCACGATGCTGCATCTAGTCGAGGGGAACCGAAGCTCCCTTAGTTCTTCAGCGAACGCAGCGGCACCACGGAGGCTAGGGTCACCACGCCCATGGCAGTACCAAGGGCAGCAAATGCTCCGCCGGCACCCAAGGTGCTGGCAAAGATGCCAATGCCCACGGGAATCACCGACTGTCCTAACCGGTTGCCCAGCAATCGAATCGACATCCACGTGCCGCGGGTGCCCTCCGGGGCGATCAGCGTCACCACGCTCATGCTCAATGGTTGTCCAATGCCCAGCGCCAGGCCGGCCAATACCAACGCCACGGCCATCGCGATCACCGGCAGCGGCACCACCAGCAGCGCCACCAGAACCGCGGCCGCACCAGTGGAGACAAGCATGAGGGTGCCCCGGCCAAATCTGCGGACCAGGTGATCCAACCCCAGCCGGGAGAGCACCGTGGCACCGGCTCGTGCCGCCAGCAATAGCCCGACGGTTTGGGTGGAGATGCCGCGTTCCACGGCCAACGCCGGAAGATAAACCTGCAAGAGGTCAACGGTGCATAACACCATCATGCTCAGCGTGATCGAGGCGATCAGCGGACGGCGGGCCGAACGTTCAACGTTCAGTGCGGTGCGCAGCTTCACTTGTTTTTTGAGCTCACCGCGTGGCACACCGATCGGGTGCCTGGCCATAAAGATGCTGGCCGCCAGCACCCCGAAGGCTCCCACCAGGTAGGCGCGCATCAGCAGTGAGGTATCCGGGGCTACCGCGCTCCCGCCCAGTACACCCAGCAACAACGGGGCCACGGCCTGGGCCAGGGCCGTCACGGTCGTGTACAGCCCGAAGACTCGATCCATGTTCCGGTTACGGGCCGAGGCCAGCCGACTTTGCTCACCGATCAGGCTCATCAGGTGTCCCACACCCAAGAGCAGATTCCAGCCCAGCAGCGCCGGCAGGGTGGGCGAAGCAAAAAGTAATCCGGCACCGGGGATGATCAGCAGCGCTGAACCCACCAACAGGATGCTCTTCTCCCGGCCGCGATCCGCGGCCCGGCCAATCATGACGGCAAGGAACACCGGCAGGATGGAAAAGCTCGCCACCACCAGGCCCAGCAGCCCCGGATCTACCCCCAGCTCCAGCGCCTTGTAGGAGGTTGCTGGCCGCACCAAAAAGATCGACCCCTGCAATAAAAAGCCGTGGGCAAGCACGGACGGGAAACCGATGCCGGCGACGGGGTTTTTGGGGGCCATAAATGCCATTATCCCAAGCCGGGCGGCATCCCGGCGCATCGGCGGGAGCTACACGTCCTGTTGTGGCGCAAGTTTGCCCTCCGGCCGCGCAGCCGCGGGGTGTACCGGGGCGACCGTATGGTGGGTCGAATCCTTGGGTTCCACCCGTGCCGGGCTCACGGTTCCGGTGACCACCGGGGCCGGTTCACGCTCGGTGGGTTCACGCGGGGTGGGCCAGGGCAATGGCGCGTGTTCGCCGAAGGTGTCGGCGTCAGCCTCCGCCCAGTCCGGGGCCCAACCGCGCGGCGGATCGGCCAGCAATTCGCCGGGCGCCAACCAGTGGTGCAGACCCGCGTAGCTGCGAGTGGTCAGCTGATCAACGCGGCGGCGCAACATCCTGGTGTTCAGCTGGGCCGGATCACTCACGCCCATCGAGGCCATCAGCTGGGCGGCTTCCTGCACCGTGAGCTTGTGATAGTTGTAGACCCGGTTGCCCTTGTCCACCACGTCCAGCGCGCGGAAGAGCCGTGGATCTTGGGTGGCAACACCCACCGGGCATTCGTTGGTGTGGCATTTCTGCGCCTGAATACAGCCGGTGGCCATCATCATGGCCCTGGCGCTGAAGGTGAAGTCGGCCCCCTGAATCAGCCGTTTGACCACGTCCGAGCCGGTGGCAACCTTACCCGCGGCGCCGAGTCGGATTTTGGCGCGCAGCCCGCAACCCACCAGCGCGTTGTGCACCAGCATCAGGCCCTCGGTCAGCGGGGTACCCACGTGGTCCTCGTACTCCAGAGGGGCGGCTCCGGTGCCGCCCTCGGATCCATCGATGGTGATGAAGTCGGGGGTGATCCCGGTGTCCAGCATGGCCTTGCACATGGCCAGAACATCGGTACGTGAACCAACACAGAATTTATACCCCACCGGTTTGCCGCCGGAGAGTTTGCGCAGTCTGGCCACAAACTCCATCAGCTCGATCGGCGTGGAGAAGGCCGAATGCGAGGCGGGGGAAATGCAGTCAATGCCCATCGGCACCCCACGCGTCTCGGCAATTTCTTGGGTGATTTTCGCCGCCGGTAAGACCCCGCCCAGTCCGGGCTTGGCGCCCTGGGAGAGTTTGATGGTGATCCCCTTAACGTGCTCGTTGGCGGCCTTGACGGCAAAGATTTGCGGGTCGAATCTACCGGCCTCATCGCGGCAGCCAAAGTATCCCGAGCCGATCTCCCAGAAGAGGTCCGCCCCGTGTTCCAGGTGGTAGGACGCCAGCCCGCCCTCACCGGTTTCGTGGACAAAACCACCCATGGCGGCGCCCTTGTTCATGGCGAGTACCGCATTTTTGGACAGCGCCCCGAAGCTCATCGAGGAGATGTTCATCAGCGAGATCTCATATGGCTGGGTGCAGTCCGGGCCGCCGATGCGAACCCGGTGCTGCTGGGCGCTGACCTCTACCGGAACGGTGGAGTGCAGGAGGTATTCGTAGCCGACCTCGTTCACGTCACGTTCGGTGCCAAAGGCCTTGTGGCTATCGGCGCCCTTGGCGCGTGCATAAACCAGTGAGCGGGTGTCCCGGTCAAAGGGGCGGCCATCGGTATTGCGTTCGATGAAGTATTGCTGGATCTCCGGGCGAATGGATTCAAAGAGGAAGCGCATCCGCCCCAGGACCGGGTAGTTGCGCAGGATGGCGTGTTTTTTCTGGATGACGTCGTGGATGCCCAGCCCCAGCAGGCCCACCATCAGCACGGCGATCACCCACCAGCCACCGGGCCCCAGGGAGGCGGCGATGATCGTGATGAAGCCGAGCAGGGACAACAACGCAAGAATCAGAAATCTCACCATGGTTTGAGCCTAGCGCCAACTCCGAGCGCGGCGGCGCAGGCGCCGCGCTCGGCCGGCAGAACTAGTTCCGCACACTCACGTTTTCATCAAGCTTCAGCGGACCGAGTTCGGCGAGGAATTGCCCGGGGCCCGGGTTCTGCGCGGCGTCTTCGCCGCCGAGGTGGCGCAGCACGCCCCAGACCGCGTTCAGTGCCGTGGTCACTGCGCCCTCGGCCCAGCCCGCGGTCCAGGACACGTCGTCACCGGTCAGGAAGATGCCGCGGTGTTCGGCCGGGGCCTCACGCTGGTCAAAGTGCGTGTAGAGGCGTTCCTGGTAACGGTAGTGGCCGGGCAGGTTGGCCTTAAAGGCCCCCATGAAGTGCGGCTCGGCCTCCCAGGACACGGTGATCGGCTGACCGACGATATGGCTGCGAATATCCACCTGGGGGTAAATCTTCGCCAGCGAATGCAGCATCAGCTCCATGCGGCGTTCGGCCGAGAGGGCGAGCCACTTCAGGGCGTCATCATTCCAGGTGTAGGAGAGCAGGATGACGGCCGGGGCGTCATCGCCATTATCCAGCAGATAGGTGGCGCGGTTCAGTCGATCCGTCAGGGTCATGGAGAGCAGGAACTCACCGGTGACCGGGTCCCGGTCCTTCCAGAAGGGGCGGTCCACCATCACAAAGGTTTTGGATGACTGCATGTAGTGCGAGCGCTCGATCGCCGTCCAGAGTTCGGCGGGGAACAAATCTTCCTCGGTGTCGATCCCGGTGGAGAGCAACCAAGACTGCACGGAGGACACCACGGCCGGGTAGGTGTGGGTGCGGCCGAACTGTTCGGTGATCTCGATGGCCGTGGAGCCATTAAATCCTGGCTCGTCCGAGCGGCGAATCGTGGCCACCGCCCCGCGGGGTGCACCGGCATGCAGCGAGGCCAGGGTGGTACCGGCCGGCCAGTGGGCCAGGTCCTGCGGTGCGTGGTTCCACAACCCGTGGGGCAGCTTCGCCGCTCCCCCGGTGATGCCGCGGTGATTATCATCCGCGTCGGTGTAGACCACCCGCAGGATTTCCAGGATGGAGTTGGAGAAGTCGGTGTCCCAGCCACCGGAGCCGAAGCCGACCTGGCCGAAGGCCTCGCGGTGCTCAAAGCCGGCCTCCTTGAAGGCCGCGGAGTTGGCGATAAAGCCGTAGAAGCTCTCCTCATCAAATTCTTCGAGCAGCGAGTTCCAGATCCGCTTGACCTCGAGCGCGTCACGCGACTTGATGGCCCGCTGCATTTCATCAAAGGATGCGTCCTCGCGCAGCGCCCGCTTCCAGGCATCGGCGACCTCGTGGAAGAAGGCCGGCAGGTCTCCCTCCTTTTCCACGTAGACCTTTTTGCCCTTGAGCTCGATGACCGTGGAGTCGGTCGGTGCGGCCAGCGGGTTGGGGAAGTCGAAGGTTTCCAGACCCAACAAATCGATGTAGTGGTACAGCGCCTTGCTGGAGACCGGGAAGCGCATGCCCCCGAGATCACAGGTGATCTCCGGTGCGGAGGCGAAGCTGGCGGTGCGCAGCCGTCCACCAATCTGATCGGCCTCGTAGATGACCGGCTTGAGGCCCAACTTCATCAACTCGTACGCCGTGACCAATCCGGAGAGTCCGGCGCCGATGATGGCAACTTCCGTGCCGTAGAGTTCCGGCGGAACACTGCCCAGACCGGCCGGATGAGCCAGGAAAAGATCGTAGTTAAAGGGGAAGTCGGGGTTCAGCATGTTGATCGTGCCATCACTCTGCGGCAAATTGTTCATCGTCCTGCGTCCTTCTGGTTATAGCTAAAAAATGGTTCGCGACAGCGAGGAAAGCTTAGGAATCGCCCGTATGGCTTTCAATGTACTGCGCCTTACTCAGGGCGCCCAGACGTGATCGAGATCGACCATAACCGAGGTAGAGTCCCACCCCGACGAGCATCCAGATCCCGAACACCAGCCAGGTGTGCCAGGACAGGTTGGCCATCAGGAACAGGCAGGCTCCGATGCCCAGAATCGGGGTCAGCGGGTACAGCGGCGCCTTGTAGGTGCGTGGGGCGTGTGGCTGCTTGCGGCGAAGGTAGATGACCGAGACGCCCACCAGGGCAAAGGCGAAGAGTGTGCCGATGCTGGTGGCCTCGGCGAGGGCACCGAGCGGAATGAACCCGGCGGTGATCGCCACGATGCCACCGGTAATAAACGTGCCGGCCACCGGGGTGCCGGTACGCCGCGAAACGCGGGAGAAGATCGCTGGAACGAGGCCGTCACGCGACATGGTCAGCAGGATGCGGGTTTGACCGTAGAGTACCGTGAGCACCACGGAGGCGATGGCCAGCACCGCGGCGATGGCAAAGAGCAGCACGATCCAGCTTTGTCCGGTGAGTTCACCGATGATCTGCACCAGTGCGGCCTCGGTACCCTCGAACCAGGTCCAGTCGCGGGCGCCGATGGCGGATACCGCTACCAAAACGTAGGCCACCGTCACGATGATCATCGAGAGCAGGATGGCCTTGGGAAGATCACGTTTGGGGTTGATGGCTTCCTCGCCGGCGGTTGATGCCGCATCAAAGCCAATGTAGGAGAAGAAGACGATCGAGGCGGCGCCCGTGACACCCGCGGCACCCATGGGCAGCAACGGCTCAAAGTTCCCGGCATCAAAGGCGGTGAAGGCCACGATGGAGAAGAACACCAGGATGCAGGTCTTGATGATGACCACCGTGGTGTTCACGATGGCCGATTCCTTGGCCCCGCGGGCCAGCAGCAGCGTGGCCAGCAGCACCACGATCAGGGCCGGCAGGTTCACCACGCCGCCCTCACTGGGTCCGCCGGCCAGCGCGGTGGGGATTTCTAGGCCCAGGGTGTGCAGCGCCTCGTTGACGTATTCTCCGGCGCCCACGGCCACGGCGGCGACTGAGACGGCGTATTCCAGTACCAGGCACCAGCCGCAGACCCAGGCGATTCCCTCACCCATGGTGGCGTAGGTGTAGGAGTAGCTGGAGCCGGAGACCGGGACCATGCCCGCCATTTCCGCATAGGAGAAGGCGGAGAAGAGTGCCGTAACACCGGCCAGCACAAAGGAGATCCAGATGGCCGGTCCGGCCACCGGAACCGTGGCTCCGAGCACCACGAGGATGCCGGTGCCCATGGTCGCGCCCACGCTGATCATGGTCAGCTGCATCAGCCCCAGGCTGCGGCGCATGGTGCCGTTGCCGCCGTTGTCCTCGGCCTCCCGGGCCATCGAGGAGATCGACTTTTGGCGCTTCAGCTGCTGACCGAGGCGCAGCGTTGCACGCTGTCCGGTATCGGTGGTGGTTTGCATATGCGAATCCTTGGTTGAACGGTTTCTAGCGCTTTCCGGTTCCCAGCTTAAACGTGTGACCTCAATCTCACGCCGAGCCAAATTGAACTAAAGTTGTTCAGCATGGGACAAATTGCACCGAAGGACGAATCCGCATCCAGCCCGAACCTCGACTTCGCCAGACCCTGGGACTCCATTACCCTGACCCGGTTCTTGCGCCAGCTTCCCAGCGGAATCACCGTGCTCCACGATGCCGGAGACAGGCCACTGCGCTGGGTGGAACCCAGCGACATCGATGACCCCACCCCCTATCTGGTGGACCACGAACTGATCCTGACCAGTGGGTTCCCCCTCTTGGACAGGATCAACGACGCCGAAGCGGTCCACGAATTTGTCGCCCGTCTGGTGGCGGCAAATGTCTCGGCATTAGGTTTTGGACTTGACCCCTACTTCTCCACCGTTCCACCCACGCTCATCACCGCCTGTCGCGAGCTGGACCTTCCGCTGTGGCAAATTCCCGGCACGCTGCCCTTCGCGGCGATCGGGCTGGCCTTTGCCAATCTCATGGAGGCCGATAGCGCGCGGATGATGCGGCAGAACGCCGACGCCAATCGACTGCTGATGCGTTGTGTCAGCGGCGAAAACCCCGAGCAAGAAATTATCACGGTGCTCGCCCAACGGGCGACGGCGGCGGTGCAATTACTTGATGCCGGCGGGCGCCTACGATATTTCGCCACCACCGCTGGCCAATCCGCCCTCCAGGGCCTGGAGCTGGAGTCGCTACTGGCGCAGGCGGCCGACCCGCAGGGGCCCAAGCTAGTTCTGAGCGAATCCGCCGGGCAACACCATCTGGCTTTCCCCATCCGCCCGACGGCACCGAGGGGGTCGCGGGTTCCGCCATTGTTGGGAGTGTTGCAGCTGAGCTTCGGGCACCAGCCGGGATCCGCTGAACACAACCTCATGTCCACCGCGCTGGGACTGCTGGAGGTGGTGGCGCGCCAACGGGTGATCGGTTCCTTCGCTCCCACACAGTTGGCCACCGCGCTCTTACTTGATGGCTCCGAGTCGTTGGACGCCGAAGCCCTCGAACTTTTTAACGGCTCCCTCGCAGGTTCCGCACGCCGAGCGCCGCGAGTGGTGCTCGCCATCCCGCGCCCCGACTCGGCGCCGCACGATCCGGGCCACGCCCTCACCCGTTTCCGTTCGTTATTGGAAACCAAACTGGTGGTTCACTCCGAGGGTCGACTCACGGCCATTACGCGCGCCGAGCCCAGCCGCGAGGTGATCCATCGCATCGAGGCCGCCGGCTACTGGGCGGCCTTTAGCCGGCCGATAGATCAGCTTCAGCATGAGGGGCCAGGGATTTCGCTGGCCGCCGGCCTGCGCGAGATGGCCACCGAAGCCCGCGGATTGGTGCCGCGTTTACTTGATGAGGGACGCAGTCTCAGCGCCGAGAGCCTGCCGCAGTCCTTTGCCGCACTCCTGCCCCAGGCGGCTAGCCGGCAACTGGCCCAGTCGCTACTGGGCAATTTGTTGGAACTGCCCGCCAAACGACAAGACCTATATTTGCAGGTGCTGCGAGCGTGGCTGGACGCGCATGGATCCTGGGATGCCACGGCGACGGCCATCGATATGCACCGCAACTCGGTGCGGCGCCACATCACCGCGATCAGTGAGATCTTGGATCTGGATCTTGCCCGGGCCGAGGTGCGTTACGAGTTGTTCCTCGCCTTAAGGTTCTTGCCCTGAGTCTCGGTAGCGCCTCAGATGCCCCATGCTTGGTAGAGGTCTGGGCGGCGATCACTCAGGTACGGGATCTCTGTACGGGCGGCGGTCAAAGTTTGCGGATCAATCTGTGCAAAAAGTAGCTCAGCGTTCGGTGAACCACTGGCCAGGACGTTGCCAAACGGGTCGGCGATGACGCTGCCGCCACCCAAGGCAAAACCGTCTTCCACGCCCGTGTGGTTGGCGTAGGCAATAAAAAGCTGCGATTCGATCGCGCGAGCGGGCACCAGGGTATTGCTCACCGAATCGTAGCCACGACCCAGCGCGGTGGGGACCAGAAGTACCTGGGCACCGTGCACGGCTGCGGCACGCACCGTTTCCGGGAACTCAAGATCAAAACAAATGATCATGCCCAGCTTCAACCCTCGATAGTCAATGATGGTCGCGGGTTGAGTTCCGGGGCTGAATACTTCCTTTTCGGCATCGCCAAAGAGGTGAACCTTGACGTAGCTGCCGCGTGGGTTTCCGTTTTCATCAACAAATGTCGAGGTGATTTCCCAACGGTTTCCCGTAATCGCCGGCAAGGAGTAGACGAGGGCTATACCGTGGCGGGCGGCGATCTGCCCCAAGGCATCGTGCAGTCCCGGAAGCGAAGCTGGATCCAGTTCGGCGCGTAATTTCCGCGGTGCATAACCCACGACAAAGAGCTCCGGGGTCACCAAGAGCTCTGCCCCGGCCGTGGCTGCGGATTGGGCAGCCTTTTCGATAGCCGCAAGATTCGCCGCGCTATCGAGTACCTGCGCCTGCGCCTGCATGACGGCCAACAGCATTCGTTCCTCCAGGTCTGGGTCGGTGTTCAATTACAGCTTAGGGGCGCAACGACATCAGAAGCTCCGGCCATTTGGCACCGTATGTGGCCACGTTCGGGATGATTCGCACCAACAACTGATCCGCCTCGCGTGGGCGTCATTCCCGGTTGCCGGCAATTCCCGTTGCCTTCAGCAGATCACACCATCACTCGAAGGAGAAGAGCTTCGACGGAGACAGCAGCGCGAAGGCAGATTCTGCGCGACGCGCTCCTTGATCAACTCCCCCAGACCCTTTCCTGGGGGCCGCTCAGCAGCTCAATCGGAGTCATGCGCGGGCGCAGGAATTAGTTGCAGGAGTCCACGCGTCGAGGGGGCCTTAACTTACCCGTGGGTAAGTTAATTCTCGAAACCCCTTGCAAACTTACCCGCGAGTAGGTTCAATGACTCTAGTTCCTTTTTGTAATCCAGATCACAACGAACCATGGGCTCGCTCGCAATCCGGGCCAGCTCCTCCCGTTCCACCGCGCATGAACACGTGGCGTGCTTTTCTGCGCCAAAAAACAGGTCATCTTCCCATTGCACCATCCAACGCTTCGCCCCCAAGGAGTCCAGTTGAATGCACATTTAGCAGCCAAACGGCACACGCTTTTGCATGCGATCATCACAGTTTTGCTCGGCCTATTCCTCGTTGCCTTCCTGGCGTTCTACACCATGTTCTCCTCACAGGTGGCAACCGGCGCCTCGGATCTCAACGACGGAATGGGAAAGGCCAACGACGGCGTCATCAAGCTCGCGGACGGCTCCAATGCCGCGTCCTCCGGCGCCACCGAACTGGCCGACGGCACCTCGGCACTCTCGGCCGGGGCACAAAAGCTGCTTGACGGTACGGATAAGGCCGCCAGCGGCGCTACCCGGCTTTCCGAGGGCGCCACCGAGCTAAACGCTGGAACGTCCAAGCTCTTGCTCGGTGCAGTTGATGCTTCGGCCGGTGCCACCAAGCTCGGCGACGGCGCTGGAACCCTGGCCACGGGCGTGGACAAGCTTGTCGACGGAACGCAGAAGGTTGATGCGGCAGCGGACAAGCTGAACTCCGGGGCTTCCAAGTTGGCCACCGGAGCAGGCAGCGCCAATACGGGTGCACAATCATTGAGTGCAGGTTCCACTAAATTGGCCGATGGCACCTCATCGCTGCTGACCGGAACCGGCGCACTGGATGATGGAGCACAGGCGCTCAAATCCGGTTCTCACGGGCTCTCCGACGGACTCTCCGCCCTGGGCCTAGGCACCTCAAAGGTTGATGCCGGCGCCCAAGAACTCTCCACCGGTGCACAGCAGCTCTCCGCTGGAGCAGGTGCCGCCAACGACGGCGCACAGAAGATCGCCGCCGGCACACAGGCCGCAAACGCCGGTGCACAGAAACTCGCCACCGGCACCAGCAGTGCGGCAGCAGGCTCCGACGCGCTGGCTAACGGCAGCGACAAGTTGCTCGGCGGCGTCGAAGAACTCGCCGCCAAGGCTCCCGCCCTGATTGAGGGTGTCGGCGCATTGAAGGACGGCTCGGATCAGTTGGCCACCGGCAGCACCAAGCTGGCCGCCGGTACCAAGGCCCTGGCGGGCGCTGCTCCCGCGTTACGTGAGGGTATTGTCGCCGCTCAGGAAGGCTCGGTAGCGGTGGAAACCGGCGCCAAGAATCTTGATGGTGGGCTGCAGACCGCTGCCACCAAGGCGGGCGAACTGGCTGCTGGTTCAACTCGTCTTGCCGATGGGATGGATCAGCTGGCAACCTTCATCAAGGAGAACCCGGCAGTTCCGGTGGGCCTCTTGCAGGACAAGATCGAGAAGCTGAATGCAGGAGCCACAGAGCTCAACGCCGGCATGATCAAATTGGATGCTGGCACCACGACCCTCTCCGCCGGAGCCACCAAGCTTGCCACCGGATCCAGCAAGCTGGTTGACGGCATGACTCAGCTCAAGACCGGGACCAAGGATCTCAAAGATCAGACCACAGCGTTGAACGCGGGTGCTCAGACCATCAAGTCCGGTGCCAACTCGCTCGATGGTGGGCTCGGCAAACTCAGCGAAGGCTCCAAAGCCCTGGGCGTGGGTATCGGTTCACTCAAGGACGGCGCCACCACCCTGAACGCCGGTGCCCAGAGTCTGAATTCCGGACTCACGCAGCTTGATGCGGGCTTCAACGATGAGAAGGCCGGCCTGCTGGTGGGACTAGATTCGCTGGGCAATGGCGCCTCGGCGCTGGCCGAGGGCACCGACGCCCTGGCCACCGGATCAACCAAGCTCAGCACCGGTGCAGGTTCCCTCGCACAGGGAACCACGGCACTGAGCGAGGGCACGGGCAAGCTCAACACCGGCGCGCAGAAACTGGCGGCCGGCGGAACCAAGCTCGCCGACGGCACCTCTGCCTTGGAAACCGGTGCCACCGCCCTTGATCAGGGTGCCGCGAAGTTGGCCGACGGAAGCAAGAAGCTGGCCACCGGAACGCAGAAATTGCAGGATGGCAGCTCGACCTTGGCCGCCGGCACCTCCACGCTGGCCACCAAAACTCCCGCGCTGGCTCAGGGTGCCGAATCGGCAGCTGCCGGTGCCTACAAGATCAAGGATGGCGCGCAAAGTCTCGCCGCGGGCAATGGCAAGATCGCCCGTGGCGCGCAGGATCTGGATGCCGGAGCGGCCAAGCTCGCCGGAGGAACCGAATCTCTGGACCTTGGCCTCGAATCATTGCGCAAGGGCACCTCGACCCTCTCCATCGGTGCCACCGCCCTTGATGAGGGTGCAACCAAGTTGGCCGACGGCAATTCGCAGCTCGCCACCGGGCTGAGCTCGCTCAACGAGGGATCCACCCAATTGGCCAGCGGCACCTCACGCCTGGAAGCCAGCACTCAGGCCGTGGCAGCTTCCAGCATCGGTAGCAGCCCCAGCGCCCTGTTGCTGTTGATTCCGCTGCTGTTGCTTTTGATCCCGGCGGTCATCATGATCCGCAATCGCCGGCACCTGCGCGGCTAATTAGTACCACTCTTACAACAAGCGCGGTCGGTCAGTTCCCCCACGGGAAACTGACCGACCGCGCTTGTTGTGGTGCAAAACGAATAAATTCGCAAAAAACATTGATCGTTCGGGAATGGACCGGCGCCGCACGGTGCTGAAGAAAGTATGGACATCACCACCATTCCCATCTCCACGATGGACGGGCAAACCACTTCCCTCGCCGACTATGCAGGCCAAGTGGTTTTGGTCGTCAACGTCGCCTCACGCTGCGGACTCACCCCGCAATACGCCAAGCTCGAAGCCTTGCAAAAGACCTATGGGGAACGCGGTTTCACGGTGCTCGGTTTCCCCAGCAACCAATTCCTCCAAGAGCTGGGTAGCAATGAGGCCGTCGCCGAATTCTGCTCGAGCACCTACGGCGTGAGCTTCCCGGTCTTAGACCGGGTACGCGTTAACGGCAAGAACGCTCACCCGCTGTACACCGAGCTGAAGAAGACCAAGGATGCCGCGGGGAAGGCCGGGCGCGTCACCTGGAACTTCGAGAAGTTCCTGATCCTGCCCACCGGGGAGACTCAACGCTTCCGCCCGAAGGTTGAACCGGATGACCCGGCCATCATCGCGGCGATCGAGTCGGGTCTGGGAAACTAGTCGCGTTTGGGACGCCGCGGCCTACTGAGCCAGGGACGCAGTAAGCGTGTGGTGACCGGCAGGAAAATATAAGTCATCAGCGGGGTGAGGATGCAAGTGGTCAGTAAGACCACTAGGACCACCGGCCAAGCGCGCAGGTGCGGCACCAGCAAGAGGTTGGCGAGCAGGCTCAGCGGGAAGAACGGCAAGAAGATGGACACCGCTTGTTTCCAGCGCGGGGGAACTACCGTTTCGGAAATATTCACGGTGGTTTCCCCGGGATGCTCAAACCAGCCCTCGATCCCGGTGCGGTGCTCAACCTTGGTAATTTCTACCAGCTCTGACGCGCTGTTAATCCACCAGCGGCGTTCCTCTGAATCGTCCCACGCTGCCAGCGTTGCGGCCGAGGAGAACCGGTAGAGCACGTGCCATTCATTGGAATTCGCAGACGTGCGGATCCATCCGGATCCTAGGTAACCGTCCCATTCGCGAGCCAGGTCTTGACCCGCCTGGACCCAGGCGTTGAAACGTCGATGATGTTCGGGCAATACCGTCCGTGTGATGGAGACGGTTATAGGGGTAGCTTGTGGCATTTAGACAATCTAGTACCCCATCCCCCGCTATGACGAACCGAGAACCGGACAAGCACTATCCACGGATCGATCTGGCGGCGTCTACGCCACGGCGAGCACGTTCTAGGGAAGAAGACGGCCAAGCCATCCCCTGATGTGTGCAGGCTGCTTTGAGCCTAGGCTTCCTCCCAGCCGGAGGGAACGACGTTGATACGACAAGGTCCTCACCCGGCTTAATCGGTCCTAGCAATTGGCTACACTCAACTTGAGAGCCAGCCACGTTAGGACCCATCCGGTGAAAAGATTCCCCTTGTCAACTACGTTATTCGTGCTCGCGCTCGCGCTCGCGGGATGCTCCAACACCCCAGGACCGTCCACACAAGCTTCCGCTGCAGTTCCCACAACCGTGGAAGCAACGGCGAAAACGGTGGAGCAGGTGAAGGTCAGAAGCGCCGATGAGGTGTTGGAATCGGCGCTCAAAGCCGGACGTCCCTCGGCGGCATTCGATAAGAACTGCGAAGTCTGGAAAATGCCTGCGGTAGATAGCGACGGGCAGGAATGGGCCAATGCTCTGATGATCGAGTTTTTTGAAACCCAGTCCGCGCAGTGCCCCGATGCCATTACCTTTCCGCACTACTACATCGATACGTTCGAGCCCGGTGTCAACGGTGAACTTGTCATTACGGTGGAGCAGTACATGAACGTTATTTTGCATGGACCGGAGCGCGGTCGTTACTTTGAACTCGACTCGATGGCTCAAGAGGTCATGCACAGAATCATGAAAGACAATTCTTCGCTCAAAAAAGTCACAGTGAAAATGCCAAATGGTGAAAGGTATGGCAGCGCCACCCGGAAGGAAGTCGAACAGGCACGCGCCGACGGTCGTCTTTAGCCAGCGCGGTGTCAACGTAGATATGGCCCCTGTTGCCCAGCTAAATCAGTCCGCGACGTGTCGCCACGGACGGTCAGCGGGCTCTGCACCGACAATGATATGCGGCGATCTGCGGCGTCGGCGGGCCACGAGATCTGCACGATCCACTCGCCATCAGGCTCACCGAGACGATAGACCGTAATAAACGACATCGTCCCACCTTGGTCAACCGTCGGCTCCGCGGTCCACTGCCGGTCTAGGAGGGATGCGCCTACCGCGCCGGCCGCGTCAGCGGGCATCGTATCTGCAGTGACTTCGACGGTAGACCAGGTTGTCCAGAAGGCTGTGTCGCGCTGCCCACCGCCCAACAGGTGGGGCTCGCCGAACTGCGGCTGGGAGGTCACGTGGTCTTCGAATGCGCTATTCCCTGGCACATGGTCGAGCATGTCCGCGTGGATCTGCTCGGCCCGGTCCCGGTACTCATCGAGTCGGCTCTCTACGGCCGGTGCCGAACACCCCGCAAGTGCCACAGCGATCATGATGATCAAGCCGATCCCGGCCCCGCGCAACGTCCGCATGCCACCAACCTAGCATTCGAAGAATCCTTGTGTCCGAAACTGCTCGCAAGGATCGCATACTGCCTCAGGCTAGGGAATTTGCCGACATTACGTATGAGCAGAGTTGATTGCTCGTTATCGGTGTCCAGCTATGTGTGAGGCTCGATCGCATCTCATGATCCGTCCCCCAAGATCAGGCGAAAATGTCTAGTCAGCACCGTGTCAACGCAAAATAGCTGCAATAGTGCGGGGCACTAGACAGTACGAAGTGCTGCTCGATAAACATCGACGTACTCGATACGAACGGATCCCAAAATCGGACCATCTCAGGCACTAAAGCACGAGTGAAACCCCGACCAAGATTTCCTTCTGGCCAACCATATTTTCCCTCGCCACCAAGATCATCAATTGTGAAAGCCATGCCACCAGCTCCGGCGACCACATGGTTACCGCAAAATTTACACGGACCTTGCACGCCAGATACTGGGACCACAAGAGATTTTCTTCATGAGGCTTGAAATCGGAGTCCGCCACCGCAAGTTGTGCCCGTACGATGGGCCCATCTGGATCAACGTAATACTGGAGCAGGTTCACCAAACCCTCCACCTCAAGCACAAGAAGTGGATGAGCCCAAAGTTCGATATTGACTGAAGCATTTTGAGTTGCTGGCTTACCGAGAACAAACGTTTCTCGTGCCTGACTTATAGCTATTTCAGAATCGGTTGCCAAGTCGCGCGGGATTTGCATCAAGTACGCCTCGACGTTCCAGTCCTCATGCGCTCGGATGGCCGCAGCTACGCCATGCATGGCAAGTCCCAATGACGAGAACGGCGGGCTACCTGGTCCGATTCCGATTTGGACCCAAGCCAAAGATCCTGAACCGGCTTTTGAATACTCAGCTTCCTCGAGTCGGAAGTAGTTCTTGACGGTGTCGTTCCATATATCGATGCCGAGCAGGCCAGCAGCTCCGGAGAAATACCCCGCTGGACTTCCACCGTCATCGAGTACTGGCCCACCGGGTGCCGATGAGATTCCTCGGAGATCGATCACGAGCGGATGCGTCAACGTTTAACCTCTTACCTCTTACCTCTTACCTTTTAGCGGGTGCATTTTAAGGACTGTATGGGAGTTGTTAACTTCTCAGGAGCGTGCGGATACCCGATCAGGTTTACATCAACTACGCTATGCCATTGGCGTCGTGAACATTATTCTTAGCAAAATCCGCGACAAGCCTATGGGGGTTTGATAAATATCGCCCCGGAGAAGGTGCACCTCATCATCCACCGGGAAGCGACGGGGCCGCCACCGTCAACTGTGCCCACCGACACGACACTCATGCCTATTAATACAACCGCGACCACGCAGGCTTCTCTGCTGACCCGAATGTTTCGCTCATTTCGTCCCGCCCCTCCGCTATGACCAACCGACCACCAGCCGAGCCGCCTGCAGCGGAATGGTTGGGTCGACTCCGGTGAGTGTGGCAAAACGCTTGAGCCGGTTCATCAGCGTATTTCGGTGGCAGAAAAGTTCATCCGCGGCATGAGCAACACTGCCGGTGCGTAGGTAGGCGTGCACGGCCTCGGTGAGCCGTCGACGTTCGGTGGTTCCGCATTGTTCCAGGGCCCGATCAACCTCCCCCAGCCCCGGTGCCCCAGCCTCGGCGAGCGCCAGTTTAGCCATCCGCGCCCAGCCACGACTCCATGTCATGGCGCCTTCTTCGGCCGGCTCCAGGAGGTTGGCCAGTGCTCTCGCCACCTGTGAGGCCTTCCCAATATCCTCTAAGCTGCAGAACTCGGAAACCACTCCGCAGCTCAGCGTTTCAATCCGTGAGCTGAGGCGCAGACTTTCGGAGCCGGCCCGGGCATCGACGGGGTAAAAAACGATCAAGGCATCCGATACCGAATAGGTGTACACCTTATTGCTGGCTCGTTCATTCGCCAGAGCCAGCCGCAGGGCAGGAATCTGCTCCCTCAGCGCTGCCACCACCACGTACCTTGTATCCAGTGGCTGTCCCAGTTCCTGGGCAATGCGTTCCAGAGCGGTGGCCGAGAGATTGCGTTCGCTGAAGAGTGTGGCGAGGTATTCCTGTCGTTTGCTCGCGGCTTCGGCTTGAATTCTTGCCGCCTCCCGCACGTACGCTCGTTGGGTTTCGCCGGCGTAACTGTCCACAACCTCCCACACGCGGGCTGTGTGCCGCACCAGCAGCAGCGCATCCTCGGTGCGCGCCAATGACGTGATGGCTTCCCAGAGGATCGAGAAGTCCAGCCGGATCGCCGTCATCAGCGCCTCGATCGGCACTCCGGCCCGCGCCCTGGTGACCCCGACATCCAGGGAAATGGCGTCACGTTCACGCAGGGAATCCGGCTCGTCGTGTTCAACCTTCATCGCCACGATCAACGCCTCAAATGATGCACCGCCGGTGCGCATGATTTCGCTCACCGGCAGCGGGGAGTTGGCGTAGCTGGGAATGGTACTCAGGCGTTGTACAAATTCATGGGTCAGCTTCCCCACGTCCAGCCGATCCAGTAAAGCGGTCCAGCGCCTTGCCTCGTCGCTTTGGTGGCTTTCCGTTATTTCTGAGAAATCTGGCGTTAACATGACCTCATATTATGTGCTTTTGCACTGTTTGTGATGCGCAACTCGTTGTAAAAAGTGCGCTACATCACCGATGATCCTTGGGAAGATAAATAACGTCCCTCACATTCCCCGGATGGCGCGCAGCGAAGTATCGGCCCTCCTCCACTTGAGATTCAGGCAGAAAAACCCCATGACGCACACTGGAACACTCGAAGCGGGTGCAACCCGGCAAATCTCCGACAAGGAGGCCACCAAGGTTGCCATCGGCGCACTCATTGGCACGGCCATGGAGTGGTACGACTTCTTCCTCTTCAGCGCGGCAGCCGCGCTGATCTTCAACGTTCAGTTCTTCGCGAGCCAGAACGCCACGGCCGCGGCCATGGCAGCCTTCGCCACCTTCGGCGTGGGACTCGTGGCTCGCCCCATCGGCGGCATGATCTTCGGCGTGATGGGAGATAAGATCGGGCGACGCAAGACGCTGATGGTCACCATCGTCGGCATCGGCATCATCACCGGGCTGATCGGCCTGCTGCCGACCTATACCGCCATAGGCATCGCCGCACCCATCCTCTTGGTACTGCTGCGCATCGCCCAGGGCCTGTTTGTGGGCGGCGAATGGTCAGGCGCCATGACCATCGTGGTAGAAAACGCGCCACTGCACCGCCGCGCCCGCTACGCAGCCCTGCCACAGATCGGCTCCCCGATCGGCACCATCCTCTCCTCCGGCGGCTTCTTCCTGATGACCATCTGGCTCTCGAAGGCAAACTTCGACGCGTGGGGCTGGCGCATCCCCTTCCTCGCCGCCATCCCGATGCTGCTGGTGGCCCTGTATATCCGTAGCCGCCTGGATGAGTCCCCGGTCTTCAAGGAACTCATGGAGAAGGGCGAGACCGAAAAGGCCCCGATCCGCACCACGCTGGTCGAATCGTGGAAGCAGATCATCATCGGCATGGCCGCGGGCATGCTCGGCATTGGCGGCTTCTACCTGGTGACGGCGTTTGTGGTTTGGTACGGCGTCAACGTCCTGAAATACGAAAGCTCACTGATGCTGCTCGGCGGAATCATTGCCGCAGTGGTGGAGATCCCGGTCCTGATCCTCGGTGGACGCCTGGGCGAACGCTTCGGTTCCTCCAAGGTCATCACCTACGGTGGCATCTTCTCCGCCATCGTCGCCTGGCCCGCCTTTATGCTCATCGATTCGGGCAACAGCGTGCTGGTCATCGTGGGCATGACCCTGGCCGTCGCCGCGCTCTCGCTGCCCTATGCGGCCTCCGGCACGGTACTGACCGGGCTGTTCCCGGCCAAGACCCGCTACACCGGGGTGGGCTTTGCACAGAACACCGCCGGCATGATCTCCGGGTTCATCCCGCTGGCCGCCACCGCACTGGTCGCCGCGGCATCCAACCACTGGTGGCCGGCGGCCGCCATGCTGATCTTCCTCTCGCTCTTCACCGCCGTGGCAGGTCTCATCGCCCCGCGGATGAGCGTTGATCTGCCCGGCTTCAAGCACTAAGCATTCCCCTCGGTGTGTTCCGTAGGTCTTCCCCAAGGTCCTGCGGAACACACCGGAACATCTCTTTTTACGCTCCAGCACAAAGGAACACCAGAGCCCATGACCATGTCAGCAGGACACCTCATCGTCAAGACCCTCGAGGCCCACGGTATCTCCCGCGTTTACGCAGTACCCGGGGAAAGCTACCTCGATGTTCTCGATGGCCTGCACGATTCATCCATCCATACCGTGGTCACCCGCCACGAGGGTGGTGCAGGTTTCATGGCCCTAGCCGAGGGTCGGCTGGGGAACACCCCCGGCATCGCCATGGTCACTCGCGGCCCGGGTGCCGCCAACGCCATGATTGCCATCCACACCGCCTGGCAGGATGCCACGGCCATGGTGCTCTTTGTGGGCTTAATTCCGCTCGCTGACCGGGGACGTGACTCCTTCCAGGAATTCAGCCTCGGCGGTTGGTTCTCCACCACCGCGAAGGGCGTTTTTGTCCTGGATGATGAGCATCAGGCCGGGGATCTGGTGGCTCGTGCCCTGCGTTTGGCCGCCACCGGCCGCCCGGGCCCCGTGGTGGTGGGTCTGCCCGAGGACGTCCTGGTCCGGCTGACCGAATCCCCTCTCCCGGCACCGCTGCCGCTGCCCACCTCCGCCCCCAGTGCCGCGAGCCTCGATGCCCTGGCCACCGCGCTGGGTAGCGCACAGCGACCGGTCCTCATTGTCGGTGGGGATGATTGGGAGACTCACACCTCGGTTGCCCTGGCCGGCTTCGCCGCCGCCGCGCACGTTCCGGTGCTCGCCGATTGGCGCGCCTACGATGTCATCAACCACGATTCCCCCGCCTATGCTGGCTGGCTGGGCTATGGCCGGGCCGAGCGCACCGTTCAGGCGTTGAACGACGCCGACCTACTGATTTTTATCGGCTGCACCCGCTCCGATGTGCTCTCCGAGGGCTACAAGGCTGCCCTCAACACGCCAACCATCGTGGTGTCCACCGACGCCGAACTCATCGGCCACGCCGGACGGATCGACGCCCACCTGAGCGTGAGTCCCGCCGAACTGGTAACCGCGCTGCCACCAGGAGAGACAGTGCGCGGAACCCGCGGTTCACACTGGATGGACACCCAACGGGCCCAACAGCTGGCCTTTAGCCGCCCGGGCCCCGACGGTGGCACCGGGGTGGACCTCGGTATCGCCTTCGAAGCGCTTGAAGCAGCACTGGATCCGGATCGGATCCTCACCTATGGGGCCGGCAACGCCACGCTCTGGGGCCACCGCTACCTCTCCCACCACGGGCCCAAGTCCCTGGTGGGTCCGCGCAATGGCGCCATGGGTCTGGCCGTTCCCGCGGCCGTGGCGGCCAGCATCATGTACCCGGGACGCCATGTGGTGGCCATCTGCGGGGATGGGGACTTCTTCATGAACGCCCAGGAGCTAGCGGTGTCCTTCGCCCATGGCGGGACCCCGCTGGTGATTGTGGCCGATAACGGCATCTTCGGGACCATCGTGGCCCACCAGCAAAACCACTATCCGCAGCGGCCCTCCGGCACGGCGATGGAGAACCCGAACTTCGCCCAATGGATTCAATCCTTCGGCGGACACGGGGAGTTTGTTGAGACGACCGCAGACTTCGCCCCGGCCCTTGAACGTGCGCTGGCCAGTGGAAAACCGGCGGTGCTGCACCTGAAGACGGATCCGAGCACCATGGGCCCGGGCACCGTGGCACACCATGAACTGGCCACCCGATGAGACTCGATCTGTTAGTACGTGCCGGCACGATCCTCACCCTGGATGAGGATCGCCCCACGGCCCGGGCAATGGGCATTATCGGTGGCCGCGTGGTGGGATTTGATGAAGAATTGGATGGCTGCACCGCGGATCGGATCGAAGACTTCGGCGGCACCACGATCACCCCCGGATTCATCGACGCGCATTGCCACACCACCTGGTGGGGCCTGGGACTCTCGGCCCTGGATCTTTCGCCGGCACGCGGGCTCGAGGAGCTCTACGCCCTGCTCGAGGCCGAAATGCTTCGGCTTGAGCAGCAGCCGGGTGTGTGGCTAAACGGCACCGGCTTTAACCACAAGAACCACGGTGGGCTGTTCCCGGACATCCAACGGCTCGACGCGATTACCGGCGGCCGCCCGCTCTACCTGCGCCATGTCTCTGGGCATGCATCCATCACCAACACCGCCACCCTCGCCCTGGCCGGTGCCCTGGAACCTCACTTCACCGATCCCGTGGGTGGTGCAGTGGTGCGCGATGCCAACGGAGCCCCCACCGGACTGGTCGAGGAAGCGGCGCAGGGCATCATCCAAAAGATGCTGCTGCCCTATTCGGTGGAGCAGATCGTCTCGGCCCTGGACGCGGCGACCACCCGCTACGCCGCCGAGGGCATCACCTCCTTCACCGAAGCGGGCGTTGGTGGTGGCTGGATTGGGCATTCCCCGGTGGAAGTCACCGCCTACCAGCAGGCGCTGGCCGCCGGGAAGCTCCGCGCCCGCGCCCAGCTCATGCCCACTCTTGATGCGCTGAAAGTGCAGTCATCACATGCTGCCGATGCTCACGGCACCGGAACCGGCAGGGGTCTAGAACTGGGCATCGTGGCCGGGTTCGGCAATGAACACCTCTCACTCGGCCCGGTCAAGGTGTTTATGGACGGTTCCCTGCTGGGCGCCACCGCCGCGGTGACCGAGGACTATTGCGGGCACCAGCACAATACCGGTTACCTGCTGGATGACCCGCAGGAGTATCGCGAACGTGTGGCGGACGCCTATCGCTCCGGGTGGCCGGTGGCTCTGCACGCCATCGGAGATGCGGCGATCGATCTGGCCATCGAGATCATTTCCGAGTTGCAGCTCAAGCATGGACCCAATGCCTTGCCGAACCGCATCGAACACTTTGGCATCGCCCGTCCCGATCAGGTCACCTCCGTGGCCAAGCACGGTATCGCCGTCACTCCGCAGGCCTCCTTCATTGGCCCGCTGGGCGATCAATTTGCCGCACTGGTGGGCCCCGAGCGCGAGGGCTGGCTCTACCGGGGCCAGTCGCTGCTGGAGGCCGGGGTTCTGGTCGCTGGAAGCTCGGATCTGCCGGTGGCAGATAACAATGTGCGTCGGGCCATGGCCTCGGCGGTTGACCGGTTGACGGAAAAGGGCAAAGTGCTGGGAGGCGCCGGCGAATGCCTGAGCCCGCTGGAGGCATTGCGGCTGTATACCGTCAATGCGGCCAAGGCCACCGGTCAGTTCACCGACCGTGGATCCTTGACTCGTGGCAAGCTGGCGGACTTTGTCATCCTGTCCGAGTCGCCACTGACGACCTCCGATATTTCTGCCCTCACAATTCTCGGGACATTTGTTGGCGGGAAGCAAAGTTACGCCCCGCTCCCCGTCGCCGCGACCGCCTAATCTCATCCCCTAAGACCCACCAATGAGCTGGAGTAGTTATGACCCTGAACAGCGCAGCATTTCTTGCCGATTTCACCTCCATGAGCGCCAATGGAGCAACAGCTGGTGGTGGTGTTGACCGCCAGGCCGCCACGATTGCCGATGGACAGAACCGCAATTGGTTCCGGGGTCTGGTCGAGGGTCACGGATTCACGGTGCGTTACGACGCGGTGGGCAACCAGTACTCGATGCTGGAGCTAACACCCGGTGCCCCATGGATTGCCGTCGGATCACACCTTGATTCCCAACCTTTGGGTGGTCGCTTTGACGGTGCCTATGGTGTTTTGGCAGGTGCGCATGCGGCAGCGCGTGTCCGGGAATCCCTGACCGGCTCGAGCGAGAGCGCATCGTTTAATATCGTCGTGATCAATTGGTTTAACGAGGAGGGCTGCAGATTTAAGCCTTCCATGATGGGTAGCTCCGTTTATACCGGCAAGCTTTCGGCACAGCAGGTCCTCGAAACGACAGATCCGGCGGGCATTCGCGTGCGTGAGGCGTTGGAAGCCATCGGAACCATTGGGGACTTTGAACTGCCGGTGGCTGCCTACGTCGAGATTCACATTGAGCAGGGTCGCTCCATGGAAGATTCCGGTGTGAGCATCGGCCTGGTTGAGTCCACCTGGGGCGCCAATAAGTACGAATTCATTGTCCATGGGGATCAGGCGCATACCGGTGCCACGATCATCGCCGACCGTCAGGACGCATTGTTGGGTGCCTCGGCACTTGTCGTTGCGGCCCGGGAAATTGCGCTGGAGCATTCAACGGATGAACACATGGTGATCACGTCCTGCGGTGAATTTAATGTCTTCCCCAATTCCCCGGTGGTGGTGGCGAGCCGGGTGAACTTATTGGTTGACGTTCGTTCAACGGACCCCGATGTTCTTGCGGCGGCAGATGCCGATCTCCACGCCAGAATTGCAGCCATCGAAAAGATGGCGAATGTGAGCATTGAGCGTGGAGCCGAGCATGTTTGGGGTGCCAAAGCCTATGACCAGGCCGGACTGAAGTTGGCCGCGGATGCAGCCGAGTCCTTGGGGCTGACCCATGGTGTGGTGCGCACCTTGGCCGGGCACGACTCAACAAATATGAAGGACATTGTCCCAACCATCATGTTGTTTATTCCGAGTGTTGAGGGCATTAGCCACAACGAACGCGAGCTGACCCATGACGCTGACATGGTGGCCGGGGTTGATCTCTTGACCGAGGTGTTGTTGCGTGTGGTTCGCGGTGAATTTGTTTCTGCGTCTGGCAAGGCCCAAGACTCGGCACTAGAGTCGTCGTCTGTTTCCTAAGCACACACGGTGAGGGTCCGGTGGATGAATCGATTGATTCATCCACCGGACCCTCACCGTTTTTATGCTTTGTCGTGGTCTTTCGCCACGGGATTCGCTGCTCGATCAGCGTTCAGTCGCCACAAAAGCTGCTCCACCAACCCAGGCAACCGCGGCGCCACCGACTCATACATCTGCCCACTACTGGTTGTCACCCGCAGCGCATGTCGCACACCCGGAACCGTTTCCTCCACCCACCCCGGAGACTCCTTCGTCGCATTACAACTACGACATCGGCCATCAAGATTCTCCACCGAACTCGGCCCACCCCGAGCCGCCTGCACCACATGATCAATCTCCCGAATCAAACCATTACACCCCGGCGTCCGACAATGCTGATCCCGTAACATCACAAACCACTTCAGTTTCCCGCTAATCACCCGCGCCTTAGAATCCATAGCCACCAAATCCCCCGCACCAGGTGCCGTATACAGCCGAAGTACCTCAATATCCTCCGGATTCTGCCACGTTCCCAGCAAAAGCTGCCGTGAGCGATCCGCACTGATATATCCAAACCCCGGAATCAATGCCGGCTCCCCCTCCCCCGTGAAAAACGTTCCCTCCGTCATCACCAGATTCAACCGGACCCGCATATTCTCGTGATCCGTGAAACCCGTCATCGAGGTCAAGAAGTAGTCGGCAGCTATTTGCCCCCGAGTGCGTTCATCCCCGGCCGCTTGCCCGCGTCCTTCTTCCCGAGCCAAGACCTGCAGTATCGCCGCCCCATATTCCACGGGGACCAAACCGTCGATACGCATCCGGTAAGCATCAAAGCGATACACATGAAGATAACGACCCGCCCGAGCCTTCTGCTCCGAATCTTCCTCCAGCTCCGGTTCTAACAGCAGCGCCCACTGATGAATCGACTCACGCAATAAGGCATCCCCACCGCTAAAACACAGGGGACAGTCGGTGAACAACAGCTCCTCGATGAGACGCTGGTTTTCCTTCTTCAGATGCCGCACCCCACGGGCCACGATCTCGGCCTGATGGAAGGTAATCGTGTCATCACCCACCGCGGCCCGCGTGAGCGGTAAATCTCGGGAAATAACCCTTGAGAGATGCAAAAACTCCACCCCCGAGCAGCGCGGCTGCCGCAACACCAACGCCACCTCCGCACCGATACCCCAGGAAGGATTCTTCTCCCGAACCCCCGCCGACTTGCGCGTAGCGATAATCGCGTCCTCATGAGCGCACGCAAGATCCGCTTGACGGGCACTGGCAGCAGACTTCAAATACTCAAAAGCCCCCAACGCCTCGACCCGGTCAAAGGCCGTCCCCTCCATTGGAGTCTCATTCACGACGGTGGCCAAGACCCGCAGAGCGGCAGCTCCAGCACAAGCAAGATACTCAGCCACCAGCGCACCGATCTCTACCCCGCGCTGTATCAACGCGGCATTGGAGAGCTCTTCACCGGGCACCGCACAGAGGGTGCCGGGAATCTGAGGTGATGACGTCGTTGCCATACCTCTATTATAGAAAATCCCAACGACACTTTGGAGTTCTACCTGACAATGCTAGGAAAAAGATTCGATGTCTTGATCAGGAGATGGCGCGGGCAAAGACATCCAGAGATGACGATTTAGCCCCGCAATAGCTGTTCAAGCGACAGGGGCGGAATGCCGGTAATGCGTTCGATGTCGCCACTGACGTTTTCCATGGCGCCTGCGGCAATGGCCGAATAGGTCGACACCCAGGCATCAACCTGCCACTTTGGCGCTTCATACTCTGCCCGCGAAGCATAGGCTTCCTCGATCGTCTCATCGTGGAAGGAGACCTGACGGCGTCCAACGGCAGAAAGAATCTCCGCGATCTGCGAGAAGCTCAACGCCTCCGGGCCGGTGAGCTCATAGGTGGCCCCGAGGTGCGCCCGCGGGTTCTGCAAGATGACGGCAGCCGTACGCGCCACATCAGCGCGCGCCACCAGCGCTACCCGACCGTCACCGGCGGGGCCACGAATGACACCATCTGCGCCCACGGTGTCGCTCATGAAGTCGGCGTAGAAGTTATCGCGTAAGAAGGTGTAGCCCAGCCCGGAGGCCCGGATATATTCCTCGGTCGCGTAGTGATCACGAGCCAGGGTGAACACGGCATCCTGCGCCGCTCCAACAAAAGAAACATAAATCAGGTGGCGAACTCCGGCTGCCACGGCTGCGTCTACGAAGTCGCAGTGCTGGTCTAATCGCTCACGACTTTCGGATGCCGAGACCATAAAGACCGTCTGCGCTCCGGTCAGGGCAGTCCGGGTGGCCGAGCTGTTTTCGTACGCGGCCGCCAGTATCGTGGCGCCATCCAGCGGGGGCGCCTTGCGCGGAGTTCTGGCCAGCAGCCGTTGTTTCACCCCAGCGGCACTGAGCAGTCTGGCGACCTGGCCGCCGAGTTCCCCGGTAGATCCTGTCACTGCCAGCGCTGGAGGGATAAGACTCATGTTTCCATTCCATCATTGATTCGCTTCCCCCGATACAAAATGACTTTAACCGGGGGAAGCGCGAGGGATCATTAGGCGCGTAATGCCTCATCAAACCAACCGGTAATGGAGGCCGGATGGGTGATGGCGGTTCCCACCACCACGGCGAAGGCTCCGGCATCCAGTGCCGCACGGGCCTGGGCCGGAGTATGGATCCGCCCCTCGGCGATCAGCGGGCGGTCAAGTTCGGCCGCCGCAATCGCTGCAATCAGATCAAGGTCGGGACCCTGAGTCTTTTCCCGCTCCCCGCTGTAACCGGCCAGCGTGGTGCCGATCAGATCGGCACCGGCCTCAACGGCGTTAAACGCATCCTTTAGTGACCCACAATCGGCCATGACCAGCGCATGAGTCTGCTCGTGGATCATGGTGATGGTCGTCTTCAGATCCAGCCCATCGGGACGAGGACGGCGGGTTCCGTCGATGGCCACGATGTGCGCCCCGGCGTTGGCCACGGCAATCGCGTGCCGGGCGGTGGGGGTGATAAATACGCCCTCGTGACCATCCTTCCAGAGCCCAATGACCGGGACCTCAACGGCGCTGCGGGTGAACTGAACATCGGCCAGGCCCTGCACGCGTACCGCCGCGGCCCCGCCGATCACCGCCGAGGCAGCAATCTGCGCCATGGTGGTGGGGGTGCGCATGGGCTCACCCGGGTAAGCCTGAGCGGAGACGATCAGTCGGCCGCGTAGGGCCTCCAAAACTGCGGGTTCTAAGATCATGAGCCGATTCTCTCTTGGTTGCCGGGGGCCAGGAAGAGTCCTGCCGCCCCAATGATTGCCGCGTTATTGCCCAGCGCTGCGGGGATCAGCTCCAGGGCTTGCAGCGGGTCGATGGCCTCTGCTTCGTAGCCTGCACACAGCGCATCCCACCACAGCTCCCCCGCCCCGGCCATCCCGCCGGAAAGCACGATGACATCCGGGTCAAGGATGTTGGCCAGTGAGCCGGCGGCGATCCCCGCGGCACGTCCACCAAGTTCCAATGCTTGGATGGCCAGTTCTTCACCGGCATAGGCACGGGCGGTGAGTTCGCGAGTGTCGGCCACTGTTGGATCCCCACCCAAGGCCAGGTAGTGGCGGTGGATGGCCGGTCCGGCGGCGATGGCCTCCAGATGCCCGGTGCGCCCGCAGGAGCAGGGTAGTCCGCTGGCCAGCGGTGAGGCGAAGTGCCCCATGTGCCCGGCGATGTGGTGTGCCCCGGTCTGCGGGACACCGTTAAGCAGGAATGATCCGCCCACTCCGGTGCCCACGGCCAGCAGCAGCACCTGACTTTTGCCCGCTGCCGCTCCTTGCCAGGCTTCGCCCAGTCCGTGGGCGTGCACGTCGTTGATGGCGCGGATGCCGCATCCGGTGCGTGCCCCCAGCTCGGCGGCAAGGTCTGTACCGGCCCAGGCGGAGATGGTATCGGTGGCCGAGAGTACGCGAGCGCTCCGCGGATCAACGACCCCGGCCGCGCCGATGCCCAACCCGGTGATCCGAAACTCGTGTGCGGCCTCGCGCAGCTGATCCACCACCGCGGCCACCGCATCAAGCACCGCTGCGGCTCCGCTGTGCGCCGGAGTAGGAAGGGAGGCGGAAGCCAGAATGCTGCCGTGCTCATCCACCAAACCGCCGGCAATCTTGGTGCCGCCCAGGTCAATGCCGAACGCGGCAATGCGCCCCGAGTGTTCGGGGCGCATTGATGCTGTTGCGTGATTCATCTGGACTTAGAGCAGTCCGGTGCGGGTGAGGATGGTCTTGATGGCCGTGGCCTCGTCCGCGTTCAGTGCCTCCATCGGGGCGCTCATGGCGTTGGAGTCAAAGAGGCCCATGGCCACCATGGCGGTCTTGAATGCGCCAAGACCTGCGGCTCCGCCCGAGACGCGGGAAGAATCCGGGGTGTAGACGATCTCAAAGACATCCGCCAGGCGGTTCTGCTCCGCCGCCGCGGTGGCCCAGTCCCCCGCTACCGCGGCGTCAAAGAGGCGGCGGTAGCCGGCCGGGTCAACGTTGCCCAGACCCGGGACCACACCGTGGGCGCCGCCGAGCAGCGCACCGTCAACAACGACCTCGTGTCCGGTGAAGACGCTGAAGCCCTCAATGTCGGCGGTGGCCAGCAGCAACTGGCGGAAGGAGACATCGTCGCCGGAGGAATCCTTCACACCAACGATCACCCCTTCCTTGGCCAGCTTCACGGCGGAGGAGACTGCCAGCTTCACGTGGGTGCGCACCGGCACGTCGTAGGCGAAGATGTCGATCTTCAGGGCCTCGTGGATGGCGCGGAAGTGCGCCTCAACCTCGGCGACGTTGGACAGCGCGTAGTACGGGGTGGTGACCACCAGGGCGTCGGCGCCGAGTGCGATCATCTTCGCGCCCTCTTCGATGACGCGAGCGGTGGTCTGCTCGTTGGCGCCCACGATCAGCGCCACGCGCCCGGCGTTGGCCTCGCGGATGGTGCCGACAACCAGTTCACGCTCGGCATTGGTCAGGTACGGAACCTCGCCCGAGGAACCGAGCACAAAGAGACCTGTTACCCCGCCGTTGATCAGGTGTTCCACAACGTTCTTCAGACCTTGAACATCGATGTCGCCCGCCGCGGTGCGCGGGGTGACCACCGGAGGAATGACGCCGGAGTACTTGGGGTTCTTAGCGTTAGCCACGAGAATGTCTTTCTTTTGGGGGTGGAGCATTTTTTGGGGGGGTGTTGGCGGGGTGCCGCGCATCCGCAGCTGTGTGGGACTGCGGTGCTTGGGGGCGGCGCGGCGCCCCACCAAGTTTTAGAGCTGGAGCAGCGTGGGAGCGGCGCCCAGCAGGGTGCGCGTGTAGTCGTGGGAGGGAGCGTCAAAGACCTGTTCGGCCGTGCCCTCTTCGACGATTTGTCCCGCGTTCATCACGCAGATCCGGTCCGAGATGTAGCGCACGGTCTGGATGTCGTGGGAGATGAAGACCATGCCAAGGTTCAGCGTGGTTTTCAGGTCGGTGAGCAGATTCAGCACCTGGGCGCGCACCGAAACATCCAGTGCGCTGGTGGGTTCATCGGCAACAATCACGTCCGGATCCAGGGCCAGGGCCCGGGCGATGGCCACGCGTTGACGCTGGCCGCCGGAGACCTGGTTGGGCATCGCCGAGGCGGCGGAGGCCGGCAGGCCCACCACCGAGAGCAGCTCGTAAACCTTGGCGGAGCGTGAGGCATCGTTGCCGATGCCGTGGACCTTGAGCGGATCGGTGAGGATGTCATGGATACTCATGCGGGGATTCAGCGCGGTGGAGGGGTCCTGGAAGACCACCGCCACGGAGCGTCCAAATTCCTTGCGCCCGGCGGCATTACGCTTCGAGGCGTCCTGGCCGCGGAAGAGTACGGTCCCGCTGGTGGTTTCCTGCAGGCCCACCAGGACCGAGGCCAGGGTGGATTTGCCGCAACCGGACTCCCCCACGATGCCCACCGTTTCACCGCGTGAGACGGAGAAGTTTACTCCGTTGACGGCGCGCACGATGTTGGGGGAAAACAGCTTCCCACCGCGGACGCGGTGGTGAACGTGGATGTCGCGCAATTCGACGACGGGGACGTTGGTTTCCATGATCACTTGGCTCCTTGCGCAATAGCGATGTTATGGCTGGCCCAGAAGTGTTCCGGGTGATTGCCCGCCGGCACAAAGTCGGTGGGCACCGACGGATCCGCATCCGCACGCTGGGAGCGCTCGGCGAACCGGTCCCCCATCGCGAAGGAATACGGCGAGGGGACGGTGCCGGGGATCTGGTGCAGGCGCTTGGCGCCGGATTCGATCGATAGCACCGCACCGAGCAGACCCTGGGTGTATTCGTGGGCCGGGGCGGAGAGAACGGCCGGAACCGGACCGGATTCCACGACCTGGCCCGCGTACATCACGGTGACGCGGTGGGCCAGCGAGGCCACCAGCGCCAGGTCGTGAGAGACGAAGACCATCGCGAAGCCCAGGGATTCGCGCAGCTCGTTGAGCAGGTCAACCACCTGCTTTTGGACCGTGACATCCAGGGCGGTGGTCGGCTCGTCGCAGACCACCAGCTTCGGGCTGCGCGAAAGCGCCATGGCGATGAGCACGCGTTGACGCTGTCCACCGGAGAGCTCGTGCGGGTAGGAACGCAGCGTGCGCTTGGCATCAAGTTTCACCAGGGTCAGCAGTTCCTCGGGGGTTTTGCGTCCCCCGCGGCGGGTGAGCTGGCGCAGCTGATCCCCAATGAGCATCGAGGGATTCAGCGAGGACAGCGCATCCTGGTAAACCATCGCGATCTGTTCCCCGCGCAGGCCCTTGTAGGCCTTTTCATCCCCGGCGATAGCGGTGCCATCGGCACCGATGGGAAGCAGTTCCTTGTTTCCAAAGGTGATCGATCCGGTGATCGACGCGGTCTTGGGCAACAGGCCCATGATCGCCAGCGAGGTGATGGACTTGCCACAACCGGATTCGCCCACCAACGCCATGGTCTCGCCCTCACGGACGGTGAAGGAGACGTTGTCGACGATCCGGGTGTCCCCAAAACGTTCGGGGAAACGGATCGAGAGGTTCTTGACCTCCAGGATGACCTTCGGATCCCCGTCGAGGACCAGCCTGTCACTGCGCTGTTCTTCGGTGCGAGCGAGCAGTTGCAGCTCGCCGCTCAGACGTTCCAGCGCGATCGTGTCAACGGCCGGCTTGGAAGCAACCGCGGTGGTGGTTTCGCTGCTCGATGCACTCTTGCGGGTGCTCTTGGGATTCACCAGGGCATCGGTCATGCCCTCGGCCAAGATGTTCAGGGCGAGCACCGTGACCAGGATGGTCAGACCGGCGAACGTGGTGGCCCACCAGGCGCCGTTAAGCACCAGGGTACGACCGTAGGAGATCACGTTGCCCCAGCTGGGTGCCGGGTCTTGGATGCCGGCGCCGAGGAAGGAGAGCGAGGCCTCCAGGATGATCGCATCCGCGACCATGACGGTGGCGAAGACCAAGACCGGGGCCGCGCAATTGCGCAGCACGTGCCGACCCAGGATGTGGAAGCGAGAGGCTCCGATGACACGTTCGGCGCGGACGTAGTCCTCGCCCCATTGCGCCAACACATTGGCTCGGACCACGCGGGCGATCTGCGGTACGTAGATCACCGCGATCGCGATGATGATCACCGGGAGGCTATTTCCCAGCGAGGCCAGCAGGGCCGCTGCCAGGGCGATGCCCGGGAAGGCCATGAGCATGTCCATGATGCGCATGATGGTTTCATTGGCCCACTTGGCGCTGGTGGCGGCCAGGGCGCCGAGCAGTCCGCCGACCACCAGGGCCAGGGCCACGGCGCCGATGCCGATCAGCATCGAGGAGCGCGCCCCAAAGAGCAGGCGGGAGAGGATGTCGCGGCCCAGACGGTCGGTGCCGAAGAGGTGCTCGGGACCCGGTCGCTGGGCGGGGATGCCGGTAGCCAGCGGGTCGTGCGGGGCCAGCAGCGGGGCCAGGATGGCAGCCAGAGAGATCAGCACCAAGAAGACCAGGGAAATCTTGGAACCCAGTGGCAGCGAGGTAAAGCGCGTGGTGCCCGAGCTCAGTCGAGTCACGAGTCCATTACGGGGGGCGAGGGAAGTCATGAGGGTCAGACCGTCCTGATGCGGGGGTTGATAAGCAGGTAAAGCATGTCGACGAGGATGTTGACCAGCACGAAGGTGATCGCGATGGTGAGCACCACGCCCTGGACCAGGTTCACGTCAGAGTTGGTGATGCCGTTCATGATCAGCTGCCCCATACCGGGCAGGGAGAAGATCATTTCAATCACCACGGCGCCGCCGAGCAGGTAGCCGATGCGCAGGCCCAACACCGTGACCGGGGTGACCAGCGCATTACGCAGCACGTTGCGGGTGAGTACCTCGCCGCGTGGCACGCCGTTGCCGATGGCCGTGCGGACGTAGTCCTTGTCCAGTTCCTCCACCATCGAGGTACGCACCACGCGAATCAGCGAGGCGGAGACCGGGATGGCCAGCGCCAGGGCCGGCAGGGTCATGTGCATAAACCAGCCACCGATGCCGCTGCCCATGGGTGCGGATCCACCGGAGGGGAAGATCGGGCTTTTGCCCAGCGCCAGCCACTGGATCAGCAGGATGCCGAGCCAGAAGGAGGGGGTGGCGACCGCGGCGATGGAGAAGATGCGCACCAGCTGGTCGGGCAGCCGGTCGCGGTACAGGGCGCCCAGAACACCGAAGACCAGCGAGATCACCACGGCGATCAGCACACCATAGAAGGTCAGCTGCAGCGTCAGCGGGAAGGCGTTGAAGATCATCTCCGTCACCGGGCGGGCCGGTGGGGTGGTCTTGCCGAAGTCGAGGGTCAGCAGTCGGCCCAGGAAGGAGACATATTGCAGGACCAGGGGCTTGTTCAGCCCGCGTTCTTCGCGGTAGGCCTCCTTGGCTGCATCGGAGGCACCCTCGCCCAGGGCGGAGGTGGCTTCGTCGCCGGGAGAAAGTTTGAGGATGACAAAAACCAGGAAGGTGATTCCCAGGATCATCACGGGCAGGACAGCTATGCGGCGCAACAGCAACCGTAGGAGGGTTCCCACGAAAGAACTCCGATGGATAGAGGGTGGTGCGGGTGATCAAGAAGGCGCAAGCGGGCGCGCGCTTGGGAGAGAACGCGCCCGCTTGCCGGGAGCCTAGGCCTTCGGGGCTACGCCAACGAAGGAGACGCCCGTGGTCGGCAGCGGCTTAAATCCATCCAGCTTGTCCGGGTTCCAGGCGGTGGGCAGCTGACGGTGGAAGACCGGGTAGAGCGGCACTTCGTCGGCGAGCAGGTTGATCGCCTGCGTCCAGGCCGCAACCGCGCCCTTCTCGTCCTTGGCCTTCACCGCGGTGTCGAGCATGCCCTGCAGCTTCTTGTACTCGGCGCTGGTGGACCAGCGGAAGCGCTTGGTGGGCCAGACATCGCCACGGTAGAACCAGCTCAGGAGCAGATCGAGGTCGTTACCGAAGACCGAGGGGTCACCGGGGGCAGCAACCACCTTGAACTTTCCGGTGTCAACGTAGTCGGTGTACAGGGACCCGGACTGCAGGTTCTGCATGGTGACCTTGACGCCGGGCAGCTTGTTCCAGGATTCGAGCAACAGCGGTGCCACGTCCTTCACCCAGGAGGTGTCGGTGGTGAGCAGCTCAAATTCGAGGCTGGTGACGCCGGCTTCCTTGAGCAGGGACTCGGCCTTGGCCGCGTCGTAGGCGTAGGTGGTGGCGGCCTTGACGTACTGCGGGTGGGTGTCCTGCACGTAGGAGGTGGCCGCCTTGGCGTTGCCCAGCAGCGCACGATCGATGATCGTCTGGGTGTCGGTGGCGTAGTGGAAGGCCTGACGCACGCGCTTGTCGGCAAACGGTCCCGATTCGCAGTTGAACATCAGGAAGAGCAGGCCGAATGACTGTACGGCTTCGACGGTCATCTTGGACTTCAGGCGATCAACGTCCAGGTACGGGACATCCTCGATGACCGAGACGCGGCCCGATTCTGCGGCGGTGACGCGGGCCGCGGCATCCGAGAGCAGGTACCAGATCATGTCGTTGGCCTTGGCCGGGTAGGCACCGTTGTAGTCGTCGAACTTCGCGAAGACGATCTTGTCGTCCTTGGTCGCGGAGACCAACTTGTACGGGCCCGAGCCCACCGGGGCCGCGTCAAACGCTGCCTGATCGGCGGAGGCGAGCTTCTTCGGGACGATCTTGACCACGGAGATGCGGGTGGCGAACAGCGGGAAGGCGTAGTTCAGGGTGAAGACGACGGTGTCTTCCCCCTTGGCCTTGACCGACTTGATGAACGGGACGAACTGCGCGAAGAGCGAGGCGTTTTTGGTGTCTGTCACGCGATCGAAGGAGTAAATGACGTCGTCGACGGTGACGGGATCGCCATTGTGGAACTTGGCACCCGAGCGCAGTGTGACCTCCCAGGTGGTGTCGTTCACCTGCTTCGGATCGGCCTTGGCCAGGGCCAGGTACGGTTCGCGGGTTGCCGGGTGAAGATCAACAAGACCCTCGAAGATGTGCATATTGGCGGCGAACGGGGTGGCACCCGAGGAGGTCATCGGGTCAAAACCTGTTGACAGCGCGTAGGAGATGCCGGCTTCAAGCAGCGTCGTGGACCCGGCACCGGTGGCACCGGTAGTCGTGGACGGGCTAGAGCAGGCGGCGACGGTTGCCGAGAAGGCGGCAGCGGCACCGAGCATGCCCGTCAGCTTCAGAAATTCACGACGGCCACGGGGCTTGCTGGCCAAATCCTTGAGGGTCATTTTAAATCTCTTTCGTTTCCAGGTTCCGGAAAAGTGGGACGTAGGATGTCCTACGCCATGCATTAGACTGTAAGCGTGATCACCAATGAACGTCAACCACATCACACAAAAAACCTCGCACCGCAAGGAAAAGTTTTCAGCACACAGATCTCGGCACTTCATACGAAAGAGGCACCAACCTGCTCATGAACAGCCCTCGTAGCCCCCGCCTTGATGCCCACGCACGTTTGCGGGCACTGACCGGCGATATCACCGATCTCATCCTTGAACGTGGACTATTGCCGGGCGACGCGATGCCCACGGAACAGGACCTCATTGCGGAACTCGGCGTGGGAAGAAATACGCTGCGCGAGGCGCTGAAGGTGCTTCAGGCCCAGGGCGTGGTGGAGATTCGACACGGCTTCGGCATGTTTGTTGCCGCCGAGAATCTAGTGGCGCTGGCGGACTCGCTGACCTTCCGCGGACAGATGTCCCTGCGGCACAAGGGGCACGAGGCCAATGAGCTGGTGGATGTGCGCCAGGCGCTGGAGGCCGGTCTGGTCGGTTCCGCCATCATCGCGATGACGGATGATCAGCTCGAAAAGCTGGAGGACGTGGTGCGCGCCATGGAGAGTCTTGCCGCGGCCGGTGAAGTGTTCATCGAGCAAGACAAGGATTTTCACCGGTTGCTCTTTGAACCGCTGAACAACCAGCTGCTCAGCGACCTCTTGGGTGTCTTCTGGGAGGTCTACCGCAGCATCCACCGCGGCATTGGCACCCAGGTCCCGACCAACGCGACGTTGATCGAAACGGCTCAGGCGCATCGTGATTTGCTCGAGGCGGTCCGCAATGAAGATCAGACGCTGGCCAGCGATCTGCTCGGGCGGCACTTCGACGGCATCCGCGCCAGACTCGCGAACTTCAGCTGGGATTCGGGAAACTCAGTGCCCAAGTAGGCATGGTTTTTGCGGCGTCGCGGGATCATGCTTGGTTCATGACAACGTTGAACCACAGCGCCGTGTTTGTGGAAGCGACACGTGCCGATATCCACCAGTTGGTCCGCACCATGGTTGACGCCATTGGCGCACCCCTGGTCCAGATTCTCTCCGGTGCCAAGGACAACACCGCGCCGCACCGCTGGGCGCATCCCGAAAGCACCGAACCCGACACGCTGACCGAAGAACGCCTCCGCCTGGGCTACCGGGTGTGGCTAACGCTGCAGGCGGCCGAGGACCGCGATGGCGCACTGACCTGGCTTCGGGACAAGAATCCGGTCCTAGATGACGAGCGGCCCGTGGATTTCATTTATCAGCAGCACGCCCAGCAGGTGGTGCACGCCGCGGAGTCTTGGGTCAGTGGCACGCCTACCCGCTGATTTAGCGCCAGAGATGTGGGGCCGGGCGGCGCGTCCCGGGAAGCGCGGTCTCATCACGCCAGCGCTGGACCCAGTCGGGAAGCACCCGATCATTCGGGAGTTCGACGGCCAGCTGGCGCAGAATCTCTTCGTTGGCGACCGGGCCCTCTTTTGACAGCAGCCGCGTGGCGATGGTCGCCTGCACGTAGATTTCGCCGTTGACGACCATCCGCTGTTCGAAGTAGATGCACTTATCGTCCATGCCCAAAATTCGCGTTTCTTGGGTGAACTTCTGGTTGAACACCACGGACTTGCGGAAGGTGATGGTCTCGGCCTGCACCACCGGCGTCCATTTGTTTTTCTTCATCAAATCCCAGGTCCCAGAACGGACCATGAGATCAAATCGACCCAGGTCGAAGAGGGAGAAATACATACCGTTGTTGATATGACCGGCAATATCGATGTCGGTCAGCAGCGCCCGCATGGGCACCGACGAGAGATCAAACATGGAGAGCTTGGGGCGCTTGCGTGCGGTGGCGATCAGGAGCAGAAGACGAAAGATTGCGTGCATGAAGCCAACCCTACTCGTTGGTAACTTAGCTGTCACCCATTATTCAACATGCTAGTGATTGACTTTATTCAATGAGTTGCCCCATGATTAGACGGGGAACACCACCGTATTCCCCACCATCACCAGCATCCTCAGGATCACCATCATGACCCCGCGCGCGCTTCGTCCCTTCGCTCATCGCGATTACCGCATCCTTCTGATCGCCATGGCCATCAGCGTCTTCGCCCATGGCATGTGGGCAGTCGCGATGGTTTATCAGGTCAAACACCTCGGCGGCGGACCCGCTCAACTTTCGGTGGTTGCCACGGCCACTTCCTTGGGGCTCCTAGGTTTCGTGCTGATCGGCGGCATCACCGCCGATAGGATCAGCTGCCGAAAAATCATCATCACCGTCGAGGCCATCTCATTGTTGGTGATGATCACCGTGGCGGCTCTGGCCCTCACCGGAACCATGGAGCTCTGGCATCTTGCCGCGGCCGGATTCATTCAGGGATCCGGTGCAGCATTCTTCTTCCCTGCCTACTCGGCACTGCTCCCCCGGATTCTTCCGTCCGAGGATTTGCTGGCCGCCAATGGCATGGAGGGGATGTTCCGCCCGGTCCTGCAGCAGGCGGCGGGACCTGCGGTCGCCGGTGTTATCGTCGCGTCCTTCGCACCATCAATGGCGATCGCCGGAATAGCACTCTGCCATCTGCTGGCCTTCGGTGTGCTTAACCTTCTGGGTCATCACCGCGCCTACGACGAACACCTGGCACCGGGAGAAAAGCGCCCCAGTGCCCTGGCCGATCTGCGCGAAGCCGTTTCGTATACCGTGGGAACGCCGTGGCTGCTGTGGACCTTGCTCTTTGCCGTCATCTCCGTACTCAGTTTCATCGGCCCGATCGAGGTGTTACTTCCCTTCGTGGTGGAGGATCAACTCGGCGGCGACGCCAAGACCTTCGGCTTTATGCTGGCGGCCTTCGGCATTGGCAGTGCCGTGGGATCGTTCGTGACGGCGTCCCTCCCCTTGCCGCGCCGCTACCTGAGTTTCATGATGGCGTTCTGGGGCTTTGGCACCTTGCCACTGGCTCTAATTGGCATCATCAGCACACCGTTCGCGCTGGCGATTCTGCTGGTGGTCGTGGGCATTACGGGCGGGCTCGGTCAGGTCATCTGGGGCACGTTGCTCCAGCGGCGAGTTCCCGCTCATATGCTCGGAAGAGTTTCGTCGTTGGACTTCTTCGTTTCGCTGGCGCTCATGCCGGTCTCGATGGCGCTGGCCGGACCGCTCGGAGCCATCATGCCGATCTGGATCATCTTTGTGGTCGCAGGGGTAGCATCGCCGGTGGTCGGTGCCATCGCGTGGTTCGCCGGGAAAATGTACCAGGACGAGATCGATCACCCGCTTGATCATCATGAGAAATCCGACAAGCTGGTCTCTGACCTGTAGCTGGTCGGCCCGGAGCCGTTCGGTGTTTTTGCGGGGGAAATGCCCACTGTGCATTGCCCAAAAGAGCCTGTGGAAAACCTCTGCCAATGCTCCCCGTTCGGGGCTAGGATGACAGCTAATCGACCCCCACCGAATCGTAGGCCGTTGGCATGGTTACGAAAATCAAAAAGGTCAGTCTCATCTTCTGCTCCGCCGCATTGGTTTTCGCAGCAGCGGGATGTGTGGGAAGTGCAGACCCGGTTGAGCCCACGCCTACCGCCTCGAATCCCACGGCCACCGCATCCAGCTCTCCATCCACAACATCATCAAGCCCGAGTATCAAGCCCACGCCGAAACCGATTCCGGCGAGCTCGACTGGGCCTGCGAAGAACTGGCCCGTTCCGGTCATGCCCGATGCGGCGAAGAAAAACACCGAAGCCGGGATCAAGGCGTTTACCGAGCACTACTACGAACTCGTTGAATACACGATCCAAACGAACGACACGAAACCGATCAAAAAGGTGTCAAAACGAACTTGCCTTGAATGCGGAAACGTATTTATTGATCCATTCGACAATAATAAGAAAGCCGGCTCCTGGATGACAGGTGCAGAATTCAATGTCACCGTAACTAGGGCCATTCTTCAACTGCCTCAAGGTATCTCGCTGTACACAACGACGCAAGGTGAGATGAATCTGTTCATGAGCGATGGGACACTTCAAGGCACCTTTCCAGCAACCCCAAAACCCGCGCCCCTAATGATGATTCTCAGATTCGACCGTGGATGGATGGTCGAAAGCGTGGAGTATCTCGATGAAGACTCTTAGAAATATGTCTGTATTCACGATCGTCTTTGCACTCGCACTGATGACATCCCCATTTGAAGCTTCGACATTCGCAGCAGGGGAAAACCGTTGCACAGTCATTGAACGCATGGGTAATAGTTTCATTGAGACCCACGTCAAGTGTTCTGACGAGAACGAGGAAAATTCAGCGCATTTCGTGCCAAACAACGAAAAATCAAAGACCATTTCGAACGGACCCAAGCTTCGATACTCGGTGAACTACTACAGCGAATGCACACCCGATCTCACTTTGGTTCTATCCTGTGATGCGATTGCGGACCCGACTTGTCCTGATGGTGGGTACAGAACTATCAGGACGATACGTGCAATAAATGGCCCCAGAGCCGGCCAGATCGTTTCGACCACGCAATACTGCAGCGCCGAACCCCCGACGACGATTCCCGGCGCGGAAGACGATATCGCCAAGATGACTCTGGCGGATTTTCGACGCCTAAATATCCTCGCTTCAATCATCATCAGCCAGCCAGAAAGCTTCTCGCTCCGTAACGGAAATGCCCACATGTACGCGGACGCAGAATCCCAGAATTTTGCCGTCACCATCTTTGACCAAAACGTACGGGTGCGAGCTATTCCAGTGTCATATGCGTGGAGTTATGGCGACGGAGCAACACGATCCTTCAGTTTCCCGGGACAACCCATGGCACAGCGCGGATTCGACGAACCGACAACCACCAGTCACGTTTATACAAACACCGGTGATTTTGTTGTCGGACTCTCCACGCGGTTCCGCGGCGAATACTCCACCGAGGGCGGACCATGGACGCCCATCCCCGGAGTGGCGAATGTGCCCAGCGAACAAATCACGATGAGTGTCTGGCGGACCAAAAAGATCCTCGTTGCGGAGAACTGCACCGAAGGCGCGAGGACGCCGGGTTGCGCCTCGCTCTTCGAATGAACCTCAGAGGTACGGACGAGTGATGAACTCGATGTAGTGGCCTGACGGATCCAACAGGTACACCCCGCGACCTCCATGCTCCGTGTTGGTCTTCCCAGGTAACGCCCGCTGCGGGTCTGCCCAATGCTCGATGCCCTGCGCCTGAATCTTGGCATAGGTGCGGGCGAAGTGCTCGTCATCGATCAAGAAGGCATAGTGCTGCGGCGGGAAATCAATGGGCGGGCAAGCAAACTGCAACATCACCCCATCATCAAGTTGGATGTTGGTGAAGGGGCCCCAGCTAGTCACGCTGTGGGCCTCGGCCAGATCGATAAAGAACTGGGCCGAGACTGTCGGATCTTTTGCGGCAATGATCGTGTGGTTAAAGGAAATGCTCATGGTGTGTTTCTGCTTTCGGTTCGGAGAGTCCGAAGCGCGCAGGCAACGCATGGCCCAGCTGCAAGGCAAAGTAAAAGGAAGTGTGTGCCGGATACGGAGGGGCTCCTGCCAATGGCAAGACTGTCGCCGGCGAGCGCTCAAGGCAAGGCCCTGCGCTGCTGCAATATGGCGACAACGTGTGTTGCCGTTACCTCCTGGAAGCTCAGCCCATCTGGGGCACACCAAGGATTCTGCCACGTCCGCCAAGGTTCCTTCAAGCCCAAGCCGCGAGACGCCGGAGTTTATCTCCGGGGCCCCGTCCCGTTGCTGTTCCGTCGTTTGAACTTCATGCTGCCTGTCTACTCTCATGAACACGGCCTCGAGCCATTGGTGCTCGACATATCCCCCGGCCGGTTTCCCGAAAGGCACGCATTTTCATGAAGTCCACTTCCACGTCCGTTCCCCGCCGCGGCATCTTGCTCGGCGGAACCGCCGCAGCCCTCTCCGGCATACTGGCCGGGGCGCGTCCCGCCGCCGCTTCGGTGCCGCTGGCCAAGGCCTCCCCGGCGAGCGCAAGACTCAAGTTCGGGGCGAACGGGAAATTTAAGGTTGTCCAGTTTAACGACACTCAGGATGGTCCGCGCACCGATCGGCGCACCCTTGAACTGATGGAAGCCGTTCTGGATGCCGAGAAGCCCGGATTCGTGGTCATCAATGGCGATGTCATTGATGGTTCTCCAAACTCTCCACTCGAGGTCAAGCAGGCCATCAACAACGTTGTCCAGCCCATGGAGTCCCGCAAGATCCCGTGGGCGCTCACCTTCGGAAACCACGACGAGGATTCCACCTCGCATGGCACCAAGATGACCGAGGCCAAGATCCTCGACTTTGTGCGCCGTTACGACTACAACCTCAATACCAAGGAAGACGACGTCTTCGGCTCCTCAAACTCGCAACTGCTGATTGCCTCGGCACGGAGCAATAAGCCGGCCTTCGGCATTTGGCTCTTGGATTCCGGCCGCTACGCCCCGGACTCCGTGGGCGGACAGGACTTTGAGGGCTTGATGTCGTATGACTGGATCCGCCCCGAGCAGATCGACTGGTATCGCGAGGCCTCACGTGCCACCGAGCGCCGGCATGGCAAGGTTGATTCGCTGATGTTCTTCCACATTCCGTTGTGGGAACACCATCACATGTGGTTCGGTTCGCAGTTCACCTCCAACGAGGCAGACCATGCCAAGGCGGTCAAGAAGCACGGCATCGTGGGCGTGAAAAATGAGGAAGTCTATGTCGGCGCCTTCAACTCGGGCCTGTTTGCAGCCCTGCAGGCATGCGAAGAATGTCTACACCGGCACCCGCACGGTCTTTGCCAAGGATCTGGGCATCAACATGGATCCGGCCCGCAAACCCCTGGATCAGCCGCTGCCACTTCCCCAGGACTAAGAGCCGGGAACCGCGCCGCGGGCTACTTTGGTCCGCGGCGCGGTCGTGCCGCGCGCATCCCCGCCGCTTCTTCGATGGCGTCGGCCGCACGAATCAGTCCCAGGTGTGAGAGTGCCTGAGGAAAATTGCCGGCCATTCGTCCGGTGACCGGGTCAAACTCCTCGGACATCAGACCCAGGTCGTTCACGATTGCCGCCAGTCTCGCCAGCAGTCTTCGAGCATCATCGAGGCGACCGCAGTGGGCGTATTGCTCGATGAGCCAGCAGGTGCACACCATGAATGTGTACTCCCCCGGTGGCAGGCCGTCGGCCCCGGATTCACTGCGGTAGCGGCGGAGGAAACCATGCTCGTCCAGCAAATCCGTTTCAATCCTTTTCAGCGTGCCCAGCATTTTCGGATCTGCGTAGTCAAGGAAACCCACCTGGGCGAGCACTAGCAGCGAGGCGTCCACCTCCGTGCTGCCATAGGTCTGCGTGAACGAATTCAGTTCCTCGTTAAAGCCTTGGACCATGATCTGTTCCCGCAGCGCATCACGCGCCATTTCCCACGCCGGGGCATCTCCGGAGAGCCCGTGGTGCGTTACTGCCCGCACCCCGGCATCCAGCGCGGCCCACATCATGACCCGCGAATGCGTGAAGTAGGCCGGTTCCCCGCGCATCTCCCACAGGCCGTGGTCCTTGCGATCTAGATGGGCCAGCACGTCCTCGAGCAGTGCCTTCTGCAGCGGCCAGGAGAAGTGGTCCTCGCGACCGCCCATGGTGCGAAGTTCATCCAGGGCCACCATGACCTCACCAATAACATCACCCTGGTACTGATTCACCGCGGCATTACCCACGCGCACCGGTTTGGCGTCGCCATAGCCCGGCAGGTGCTGCAGAATCTTTTCCGGCAATTCTCGTTCCCCGCCCACTCCGTACATGATCTGCAAACGGCGGTGATCCCCCGCGATGGCGCGCAAGAGCCAGTCACGCCAACACAGCGCTTCTTCCTCAAAACCGTGGGTCATCATCACCTGCAGGGTCAGCGCTGCATCACGCAACCAACAGAAGCGGTAGTCCCAGTTGCGCTCGCCACCAAAAAATTCGGGAAGCGACGTGGTGGGGGCCGCGACGATGCCGCCGGTCTCCCGGTGGGTCAGCGCCTTGAGCACCAGGAGCGAGCGGCGCACCAGGGCCTCGTGGGCCCCGTGGGTGGGGATCTTTGCTGCCCACTGGCGCCAGGTGCGGGAGGTTTGGGTCATGGCCAGGCCCACGTCGTTGGGTTCCGGGATCCCGGTGTGGGAGGGGTAGCAGGCAAACTCGAAGTCGTAGACCTCCCCGGCCTTAACCTCAAACTCGTCATGATGGGTGTGGTTTTTGGCCTTGGGGAGTCGGGTGGCGTGCAGCACCGCAGCGTGCGGTCCGGCGACTGCCACCAATGATTCGGTGCCCTTCACCGCGTCAAAGTTGCGCCGCACCCACGGCAGCACCTTGCCGTAGTCGTACCTGATGATCAGCTCATGCTCCATCCGCATGGAACCCGATAACCCCTCAACTCGGCGCATGATGCTGGAGCCACCATTGCCCAGCGGCATGAAATCGGTGACAAGTACCTGAGATCCGCCGCTGGCCCAGAGGGTACGCAAGACAAAGGAGGAATCAAGATAGGTCAGACTGAGCACTTCACCCTCGATGGGGGCCAACAACCAGCGACCATGTTCGCGGTTGCCCACGAGGGCTCCGAACACCGAGGCGGAGTCAAAGCGCGGGAAACACAGCCAGTCCACCGAGCCCCAGCGGGAGACCAACGCGGCGGTCCGCTGGTCAGAAAGCATCGCGTAGTCTTCGATTCCGGTTCCCATGCCTCCCACACAACCGCATTAAGGGATGACAGACAAGAGGTTTTCCCCGCGGCACCTCACCTGCGATAGGTTCAAGATGCCGGAGGTTTGGACCACCGGCCCACCACTGTGTCTGTCTGAGGACTGAGTATGAAACTTCTGGCCCTGCGCCACCGCTTGTTGCCCGGCGATTTACCGCCCGAGGGTTGGGAACGCAAGCAACCGAGCGCCGCGGCATTACGCCACGATGTGTGGGTAGCGCTGGTGGTGATGGTGATCGCCGTCGTGGGCATGGAAATGATTCTGAGTTTCGGCCCCGCGGAAAACGCACCGGATCGAATTCCCAGTTATCTGGCCATGTGCGCACTCACGGCGCCGCTGGCCGTGCGACGCCGTTTCCCGATTATCGCCATGCTTCTGCTCTCCGGAATGTTCATGGGCTTCGGGATTTGGATGCCGCAGGTCATGGTCCAGCTGACGCCGCAGGTCACCTACTTTGTAGGACTGTACTCGGCCGTCACCTGGGCCAAGGACCGACGCTCACTGCGGCTAGCGCTCGCCGCGGTCATTTTGGCCATGTTCCTCTGGCTGGTCATTGGAATCACCAACGCCAAGCTCCTCTTCGGAACCGAACTTGATCTGCCCACCTCCATCGAGACCTCCGGATTCCTTGATCCGGTGATCGCCTATGCCTCCTACAACTTTCTGATTAACCTGCTCTACTTCGGCGGGGCCATCTTCATGGGCCTGATGTCGTGGCGCGGTGCTTGGCAGCACGAGCTGGTGGTGGAACAGGCAGATCAGCTCCGGGCCCAATCCGCGGAACTGGCCCGCCGTGCGGTCATTGACGAACGTCTGCGCATTGCCCGCGAGTTACATGACGTGGTGGCCCACCATATCTCGGCCGTTGGGGTGCAGGCGGCAGCCGCGCGCATGGTTCAGCCCCGGGATCCGCAACGCGCCGCCGAACTCATGCGCGGCATCGAGGACTCCGCACGGCAGGCGGTGGGTGAGACCCGTTCGCTGTTGCGCGTGCTGCGCCATGAGGGTGCCGACGAATCCGTTTCCACCGATCCCACCGCCCAGCGCGCTCCGGAACCCTCGCTGGAACAGTTGCCGGCCCTGGTGGAACAGTGTTCGCGTGCCGGCCTGCGGGTTGAACTCATTACCGTTGAGCACCGGAGTGATGCCCTCCAGGAGGTCAGCGCCGGACTGGGTCTGGCGCTCTACCGCATCGCCGCCGAATCCCTGGCGAATGTCCGCGAGCATTCCACCGCCCGGAGCGCGGTGCTTTCGCTACGCAGCGGCGGTGATACGCACGGCGAGTGGGTGGAGGTTGAGGTCACCGACGATGGTGCGCCCCGCCCCGGAACCGCCGGCAGCGGCTTTGGCCTGCGCGGCATTCGTGAGCGCGCCGAATTGCACCACGGTCTGGTGGACATCGGTCCGCGCTCCCCCACCGGCTGGAGGACTCGTGCACGCTTGCGCCTGCTGAATTCCGCCACCGCACCCACCACCACACAAGGAGTTGCCCCGTGAGGAAAACCCGCATTCTGATCTGCGATGACCAGCCGCTCATCCGGTCCTCCCTGGCCCTGATCTTGGGTACCGAGGAGGACTTTGAGGTGGTGGGCACCGCCGCAGACGGGCAGGAAGCCGTCACCTTGGCGCTGGAGCTAACCCCCGACGTGGTGCTCATGGACATTCAGATGCCGGTGCTCGACGGCGTCGGAGCCACCGCGCAGATCACCGCGGTGAGCGCGGCCAAGGTCGTGGTGCTGACCACCTTTGATCGCGATGACTACCTCTTCGCCGCCATCGATGCCGGGGCCAGTGGCTTCCTGCTGAAAAACACCGAACCGGAAATGATCATTGCCGCGGTGCACGCGGCGGCCGACGGACAGGCATTACTCTCCCCGGAGGTCACGCTGCGCATCATCCAGCGTGGCACCGTCGCCGCTCAGGGCTCGGTGGCACAGTCAGCAAGTGGAAGCATCACCCCCGGTGACCAACGGATCCTCGACGAATTGACGGCGCGGGAGCGCGAGGTGCTCACTGCATTAGCCAGCGGCAAATCCAACGTAGAGATTGCCGGGACGTTATTTGTTTCCGAGGCAACGGTAAAAACTCACCTTTCGAACATCCTGTCCAAGGCCGGTCTACGCGATCGGGTGCAGGCGGTGGTCTTCGCCTACCGGGTGGGGCTCATCCCTTCGACGGAGGTCTAAGTCCGCGCGCCACCGCCGGGAACTCCCAAGTTCATTCCTTTGAACGATCCTTTGTCCCCAAGCCAGAAAGTAGATTGGAAGCTAAGAAGGGTTTGGGCCAGCATGGCTTGAACCATCAGGGATCACAGGAAAGAGAACACCGTGTTAGAGGTCAAGAATCTCACCCGGCGCTTCGGGGATCGGGTGGTGCTCAACGATGTTTCGTTCAGCGTTCCGGCCAATGGCATGACGGGATTTGTTGGCGCCAATGGTGCCGGCAAGACCACCACCATGCGCATCATCATGGGCGTGCTGAAATCCCACGCCGGGTCGGTGTACTTCAACGGCACACAGATTGTTGATGCGGATCGGGCTCGTTTTGGCTACATGCCCGAGGAACGTGGGCTTTACCCCAAACAGCAGGTCCTGGATCAGCTCCAGTACCTCGGCCAGCTCCACGGCATGAGCCGCAGTGATGCCCGTATCGAGGCTCTGGACCTCTTGGATCGCTTCGGCATTGCCGATCGGATCAAGGACAAACTCGAATCCCTCTCGCTGGGCAACCAGCAACGCGTCCAGGTCGCTGCCTCGCTCATGCATCACCCCACCGCGTTGGTGCTCGATGAGCCCTTCTCGGGACTGGATCCGCTGGCCGTGGACTCGATGACCTCACTGTTGGCCGAACGCGCAGCCACCGGGGTACCCATCCTGTTCTCCAGCCACCAGCTGGATTTGATCGATCAGCTCTGCGACAACCTGGTGGTGTTGGCCGACGGCAAGATCGTCGCGTCCGGTACTGCCGCCGAGCTGCGAGCACGGGCCAGCGCAAAACATGTGGTGGTGACCCCTCCGGATGCCGGCTGGCTGCGCGAACAGATGGGCGTTAGCGTTCTTGATGTTGCTGGCCCACGTGCCCTGGTCGAGTTCAGCGATGAGGCAACAGCCCAGCGCATTTTGCGTATCGCGGTAGATCGCGGCGCCGTCACCGAATTTGCCCCGCAACGTCCCTCGTTGGCGGAAATCTACCGGGAGGTCATCCGATGAGCACCACCGAGTTAGATATCAAGGACGCACCGTCAAAGCTTGCGGCACCGAAGTCGCAGGGCGCACCGTGGCTGATCGTCACGCTGCGCGAGGTGACGGTGAAGCTCCGTGACAAGTCATTTATCATTTCCACGCTAATCACCCTGGTCCTCATTGTCGGATCTGTGGTCATCTCCGGTTTCATGGGTAATAGAACCACCGAAGCCTCCGTGGCCTTTGGCCCCGGCACAGAAGCGGTAGAGCTGATCAACACCGCGAACGACCTGGCGGTTAAAAACGATCAAAAGATCGTCTTGACCGCCAATCCGCTGGGTTCGAATGATTTCGCCTTGGACTCGCTTCGCGACAAAAATGTTGATCTGGTCCTGACACCAGCGCCCGAGGGCTACACGCTCACCGGGCTAAGCGACGTGCCAGCAGACATCGCTTCGTTGCTGTCGGAGGCGGCAGAGGCTCGCGCATTGGATACCAATGCCGGCACCCTGGGTGTCACCCTTGAGCAGTTGAAGGAGGGTTCAACCCTGACTCAGGCCTTGCTTGAGGGAAGCCAAGAACGCAACTCCATGGCCCTGATCATGGGCTTGATCTTCTCGTTCCTCTTCTACATGTCGGCCATGATTTTCGGCATGCCAATTGCGAACTCCGTGGTGGAGGAAAAGCAGAACCGCGTGGTGGAGATTCTTGCCACGGCCATCCCGATCCGCCAGCTACTGGCCGGCAAGATTTTGGGCAACCTGATCTTGGCCATGGGGCAGTTATGCCTGTTCGTCGGGATCGGGTTGCTGGCACTGAGCCTCATGCCCACAGAGATTCCATTTATCTCGGTGGTCTTTGCCACCGCAGGCTGGTTCCTGGCCTTCTTCCTCGCCGGTTTCCTGCTTCTGGCTGCCGCGTGGGCTGCGTTAGGCGCCATGGCATCGCGTACCGAAGACCTGCAGCAGTCCACCGGTCCGGTCATCATGGTGTTGATCGCCGTGTTGTTCACCGGTATCTACGCCAAGGGCCAGTTACTGGTGGTTGCTTCCTACGTCCCGGTAATTTCCTCGGTTGCCATGCCCATCCGACTACTCAATAGCGATGTTCCGCTGTGGGAACCCATCGCATCGTTGGCTATCGCTATCGCTGCAGCGTGGGCCATGGTGTTGCTTGGTGAGCGCATCTATCGCCGGGCGATCATGCAGACCGGTTCGGCCTTGTCCTGGCGCAAGGCGCTAAAGCTCGAGGACTAGCTTCAAACCTTTGACGAAAAAGGCTGTGGCGTGCGATCTCTTATGCGGATCGCACGCCGTGGTTATTTTCGTTCTATGGCTGGTGCCTACTTCTCAAGCACCAGCAGCTCGCCGATCTCGCATTCCAAGACCCGGCAGATCGAGACAAGAGTGCTGAATCTGATGGCCTTCGCCCTGTCATTTTTCAGAACCGACAGATTCACGATGCTCACCCCAGCAAGCTCACCCAGCCGGGTCAGTGTCATGGATCGTTCGTGCAGCAGCGCATCTAGTCGGCAGTGGACCCCACTGCTCAGATCCATGTCGTCATTATTGCGTGCCATCACACCAAACCATCTGTATCCAGGTGCAAACGTTGACCGCGACGCAGAACCAACGACAAGAGGATCAGGACAATACCGAGGGCCAACAAGGGGTGGTTAGCATCTTGGAAGCTGAATTCCGCGGAGGTCACCAACCAATTAACATCTCCAGCATTCTCTGGAATTTGCGTTGCTGTGCCGGGTATCCCGAGTTCGGCAGCCGCTAAGTGGTTTGATACGTCCGCAAGCCAAGGCGCAAAAAGAGCGGTCATACCGGCCATCGCGCCGAGAACCAGCATCGCCCAATGTGCTAGCGCCGTGAACGGATGGTTCTTCCACAACCTGCGGCAGATCATGATGATGGAGGCGCAGCCAGCAATGAACAACAGGAAGTACAGCGCTTCGGATATGGCAAGTATCAGTCGTAGACCGAAAAGCCTTTCGTCGCTTTCCACGAATGCGCTGCCATACGTCAGGTGCGATTCCCCAATGCTTCCCCGAAGCTGAGGAACCTCGTTCATGCGGGTAGCCATCGAAGCCTCAAAAACGAAAGACCTGGTGAAGTGTTCCTCGGTGAACCACGCCAAGTAAAGCACGCCAAATAGTCCAGCTATGGCCGCGATGATCGCCGCTGTCATCAGGAATGTTCGTCCTCCGATGTGTCCAAGTTTTAGCACCTTGGTGCTCATTTCCGCGCCCACGACCCCACCTTAACGATTGTCGATAATAACGATAATCGTTAACATACTCATTTGCCCCAGCCGAGTCAACCTCAACGCGGCTCACACGAGCCACAAACTTTCATGGGAAACCCAGCGGACCCGTGAATTGAACGGAAGTGAACACGTTCACGCGCTGCTGAGTAGCGGAAAACAACAAACTGGCAGTGGCCGGAAACAAAAACCTCCCACCGTCGATTTCTGCGTTCGGCACTTTCTCAGCTCTCGAATGGCATTCATCGATGAGACGGAAAACCACGACGCGCGAAATCCCACGTCACAGCCGTGCGCTGTGGTGGAACTTGTCATTCCGGGAACTAGACTGCAAAAAATGCTTCCCTCTAGATGCCTAGGATCATCGATTGCCCATCGAATCTGTACCTGCGCCAACCGCAGTCTCCCCTACCACTGATATTCGTGCCGCGTTCGATTTCCCGCGCATCCCGTCGGTAGATCTCAAGAAAGTCATCATCAACGGAAAAGCCGAAGGCCCCGACGGCTTTAGTGACCTCCGAATAGCGCCGACGCTGTTCATCATTGACGTGGACGGTCAGCAATCCATCACAGTAGGGAACTGTCAGATATTAACTAGCGCATCCGGAAGGACTCAGATCAGTGCCCATGTGGTGGAATCTTGGACCATCAAGAATACTCAGTCGGCGACATCACGACGAAAATCTCGTCGCACTGATCGGCGCCAAAACACAACGACCAAGCAGCTAGAGGCGACTTCCATTACCGAGTCCAGCTCAGATATCAGAAATGAAATCACCACTTCGGTGGAAAAGATTCTACGTCTGCTGACCGACTCATGTACGTCTGAGAATCATCTTGACCGGGCTCCAGAAATCGCGAAACGGCTCTGCGAGCTCTCGAGGAACAACGTCGCAGAGATACGAGACCTGCGATATGGCCTGGAGAGTGACTTAGCCAAATCGAGCCGCGATAGTTTAGCGACGGAAAACTACACCAATATGGTCGCCAACCTGCTGCAGCTAAATGTAATCTGCGGTCGGGCCGCCGATCAGGCGAGAGAGGCAGTTCGAGAAGGTTTATGGGTCCATGGTCCGGATTCCGAGGCTTATCATGCCTACCGAAAACTGCAGGATCCCTCCATTGTGAATGCCTTCGAACCGGCAAATCATGAAATGCGCACATGGATGAGAATTCACGATGCCGCCATACGCCAGTGCCAGCAGATGCAGCTACAACTGGAAGCCGAATCAACCTCGATCCACGCGTTGCTCAGTTCCGCGTCCAGTGTTTCTAGTTCACGTGAGGCAGATGCTCAAACACGTTTTAATCTGCTGGTGGGGCTAGTCTCTATCGGATTGGGTGTACCTGCTCTTTTCCTCGCCCTATACAGCGCAACTATTTTGTTGCCGCTAAACACCAGCTCGAAGATCATGTCCTTCCTGCCTGTTGCAATCCCCCTGTTGATTGCCTCGCTATTTGCACTATTCATGCCTCCTCAAGGGTCGACCAGGAAGTACTGGATAGGAAGTGGGCTTGTTACGCTGTTGGTTTTTGGCGTTCTCATTGTCGTAGCAATTGGTGCACCAATATCAAGTCCATGAGCTTCGCAATGTCGAAGGAAAAGCCACCGCAACGTCGTCTGCTTTGACTCGCCTTACGTTGTGGCCATTTATCCACCGGTGGCGATCTAGAAAAAATTTGGCGCGAGTAGACCATCTCGCTCGGCAACGGTTTAGACAACGACATTTCGCTTCATCACCTAGGGAGTGCGCGGCGGACCTTGGTGTTGAAAAATTGTCTACGGGACGACCGACTCGTTCGGGTTACTCGGGGCGCCCTTCGAGGCGCCGAAGCGGTGCGCGGTAATGGAGCCTGCATGAACGTGCAGGAAGATTAGCATTTCCACTCGTCCGCATGCCCACATTTAAATACGCTGAATCATCGAGGAGAGATAGTTCCGAGCGTTACGTGGCCGGGCTAGGACTGCCGAAGGCCTGTTCACAGTGACTCGTGACATCGCTCCTGACGGCACTCACTCCTGACCAGACACATTTAGTCCAATGCAGGTCATAAAGAATTTATAGGCGAGATTCGACTCATATCCAGATAGATTAATGTTGGCTGCCATTTTCTTGGTCGATCATCGAAACACAAAGTGCCTGGAACAACAATGGCCAGCAATTATCGCTTTATTCTTAAACCCTGGGGGAAAACTATGGCCATACGTAAAACGTTGATGAAACGACGCAAGGTGAAACCGATCTTCCTCGGAATCATAAGCGGCGCGGTTTTGGCGACGGGGTTGACGGCAACATCAGCATCTGCCGAAGAAATCACCTTGACACATGAGATTCCGGCGGGAACCAGCAAGGTCTGGATTGAAATCGAGTCTCCCCACGTAAACACCGAGAACACAAGTGCCATATTGCACGCACCGGGTGGGTACATCGAACTAATGCTCAAGCAAACCGCATTCGGTGCCGGTGCCATCATCGATGCGCCTGTTGGCTCGATCGAGTTGAACGTAGATGTCAGCGTGGCCACCAAGGCCGACATCACACTCACCTACGAGGGCGAAAATTCCACGGTCCTACGAGCGGATCACCGCCGTTCGACTTTCAACGTTGACCTGCCACCTTCGCCGGTCAACCCTAGTGAGTCGACGAGGCCAACCGAACCGCCCTCAACGGCCCAACCGACAGAATCGACCGCACCAACAGAATCGTCCGCATCGGCCCAACCGTCAGAATCAACCGCACCAACCTCATCCACGGCGCCATCCTCGTCACAGCCTTCCACGACTACGGGCCCAGGTGAAAGCCCCGAGGCGAGTCCGACCCCGAGCAGTGGTGGCCCGAATAGCCCATCGATCGAACCGGTGGCTGCACCGGGAGGTGACGCGGGGACCGACGACGGTTCCACGACAGCGGGTCCGAAGAACGATTCACTTGCCGTCGCCGGATTCACCTCAATTGCCGTCGCAATAGCCGCATTCGCGCTTATTGCTGCGGGCGGAATCTTCATGGTCCTTTCCCGTCGACGCAAGGGAGCGCACCGATGAAAATCACCCACAACCTCAGAAAGACGCTCGGTGCAACCGCGGCGATGAGCCTTGCGGCAAGCCTCCTCGCCGGAAGCATCCTTGCCGGAAGCACGCTGCCGGCCAACGCGGCCCCGGCCACTGAAAGCGACCCGATTGTGCAGGGCGGTTCTGGTGGAGCCTATATGCCGACAACGATATTGCCACTGGTAGAGTCCCAGCTCGGATTGGGCACATCACTCAAGGCCGGGGAGGCTGCTTCGGTCAAGGTCCCGGGGTTGGCCAACGGCTCTGCGCTGGTCAGGCTCAGCGTCCTGTCGCCCAAGAAGGACCTCATGCTCAACGCCGCAGAAACTCCCGCTTTAAGCACGCCTGCGGGAGTCTCGGCCAGCACCACTGTCCTCGTTCCGGTGAAGGCCGGTTCAATCGCCCTCTCGGCAACTCAGGATACAGATATCCGGGTCGAAGTCGTTTCGACATTCGGCGACGGGGAACTCGGGGCCGGCGGAACGAAGGCACTCGATTCCCCGGTCAACCGTGCCGACTCCGCCGATGCCTACGGCATCGGCGCTGCAGCCGGAGATGAAAAGGTGGGAGTGGGGGTTGTCGGTCGCGGCGGCGTCCCATCCACAGATGTACGTGCCGCACATGTGTCGGTGGTGGCGACCGCTAACGGAGACGAAAACATCTTGATCGAAGGCGTCGAACAGCGCCTTCACGCGGGGACAAACGTCATCAACACCATCGCCAACGTCTCGGATCTCGGCACTGTAGACGTGACATCGGATGCGCTCGACACCAAGGTTTTCGTGCGCGGATTCGTTCGCGGTGCGGCGCAAAACGAGACGACTCAGAGCATCGACAACGGCTTCAACGCCAGCGTCGACGCCCCGACCGTCCGTCTAGACGTTGCCGAGGATACCCCAGCAACCGTCGATCTGAAGGCGCCGACCGACGCAACCCACGTATTGGTTTCCGTCTCGGCAAATAACGCCACCGAGTCGACGTTCCTGCAGGTCGGAGCGTCCATACCGGGCCGCGGCAAAGGAATCATCGCCAACCCGCAAGAACCAACGAGCAACCAGATCGCCCTGGCTGAGCTGGACGATCAGGGCCTGTTGCCGCTGTCGATCCGATTCGGTAGTGCCGATGTCACGGTCAAGCTCTTGGGCTCAGTGGCTGGCAACGCCAGGCGCTCCGGGGCCGCAGCCGAACTTGTGATCACCTCTCCGGAGGCGGACGCGGAAGTGGACCTGCGCACGGTCGGAACCTTCACCGTGACAGGGTCGATCACCACGCCCAATTCATCGCTGGACCGTGTGGACGTCACTGCCGATGGGCAACTGATCGGGACCGCAAGCGCCCGACGCACCACGACAGGATACGACATTGCCTTCCAGACATCGGTGCCGGCATCCGGCAATCACCATCTTCGATTCGAGGCCCGCTTCCGCGACTCGGCAAAAACGGATGCAGACCTGAAGTTCTCTGCCACTCTGCCGGATGCCGACAGCACCGTGGTCAGCGAGGACACGGTGGTCCACTACGGCGAGAATGCCGCCGAGGTAGACAAAATCACCGCCGAGAACATCCTGTATTCGACGGACCCCGACGTCCTGCCCGGCCAGCTTCTGGTGGGCCGCGACAGCAGCAATGCACCAGAAGGTTACCTGCGCCGGGTAAAGGCTGTCGAGGTCTCCGACGGAGGCTATCTGGTGACCACGGAGACGGCAATCCTCACCGATGTCTTCCTGCAAGCTGATGTCTCCGAGCAGGTCGGCCTCATCACCGACGAAGGGGCACAGCTGTTCCCGCAGAATACCGTGACACCGTCAGACATCGTGGTGGACACCGATGACGGCAACGCATCCTCAGCCGGGAGTTCTATCTCCCGTCGTACTGCGGATCTCACGGGTGAGGTGAATAGCCGGGTCGGCGAGTCAATTTCGCTGGAGGTGCTGCTGAACTTCAAGAAGGAGCACGAGACCGAGGTCGATGACAACGCCGCGAGCCACAACCAGAATAAGCCGCAGATCAAGGCCGCCGGAGGCATCCAGCTTTCGGGCAAGTCCGAGCTGTCCGTGGCACTGATCTTCGAGTTGAAGGTGAGCGTCCACTTCGGCTGGTTCCAGAGCCCCACGGCGAGCCTCGACAAGTTCAAGGTGGCCGTCGAACGCTCTCTGGAGACCGCGGTCGGCGCCGACGCGTTCGGCTCGTTCGAGGCGACGTGGACCAAGGACCTGCCCAACTGGAACATCGGCACCGTCACCTTTGTGCTCGGCGTGGTGCCCGTGGTAATCACCTCGGAAGCGGGCGTCGATTTGGTCGCCAAGGTCGCAGCGGAGGTCAAGGCCGAAATCTCGTGGACCGGCAAAGAAAGCCAGCAATACGGTTTTGAATACACCGACGGCCAGCTGCATGCAGTGTCCCCGTGGCCACCGGTCCAGAACGCGCCGATCAGCATCAAGAACGGCTACTCGCTTGAGGAATCCACCACCGCGGTGGTCACGGGGAATGCCAGTGCCTCTGTGGGACCGGAGCTGGAATTCCAGATCAGCATCTACGATGCCGCCGGCCCGGTGGTCAGCGCGGGTGCCCTACTGGGTGCCGCAGCCGAGTTCGAAACAGGAGAGGGCATTGACTGGGAAATCTATCTCGAGGGAACCATTGGCGTTTCGGTTCGATTGGAGGTCCCCATCATCGATGAGGTGCTGCTCGAAGCGACGGTCGTTGCCGAGCAAAAGAAGAAGTGGGACCTGCTCAAGGGGAGCATCCCGTGGGCGGACTACTGGAAGTTCGACCCCGAGGAAGAAACTCCCGGGGAAGACGAAGGAGAGGAAGACGAGGAAACCATCGGGCTCGATCCGATCGAAATTCCGGAGTATTCCTTTGAGGGATCATCCCTGCGCGCCACTCTTTATTGGGACAACGACAGCGACATGGATCTGCACATGCAGGAACCGGACGGCGAATGGATCAACTACCGCAACCGGGGCCCGTCTTCCACGGGCGGCGTCCTGGACATCGATGCCTTCGCCAGCTGCTCATCGACTGAATTCCCGTTCCCCGGTGGGCTGGAGAACGTCTACTGGCAGCCTGAGTCCAAGGCCGGTCCCGGCACTTACCTAATCGAAATCGACGAGTATGCGCGCTGTGACAACGAGAAGCACGCCAAGTGGGTGCTCAAGGTATATGTGGATGAAAAGCTGCGCTACCAGCAAAGCGGCAACTCCGAACAGCAATTCTCGTTCAATCTCCAGGATGGTTCCAACGCGCGCTCGCGCATGGCCACCACCGCCGAAGGAGTCAAGGAACTGGTTCCGGAGGAACAGGCCAAACGCCCGAAAAGCACGAAGAAGCCATAATCTGACACTTACCAAGTGAATGGCCGCCGGGGGCGCGGGAACTGACAATATTCGGTTCCCGCGTCCTCCGCGTGTTTGAGCTGGCAAAAATCACGTTTGATTTCTCCTGCCATCAATTGTCCGCAGGGTTTTTGTCACGGCAACTGGCAGCCCTGGCAGCCCTGGCAGCGCTGGCAACAATAAGGGATCGACCGAAAAGCAGTGGTTTTCGCATCGAGTCCCGGTCGGGCACGGAAAATCTTGACATCCGTATCAGATTTTGTGCCGTCCGATGTAGGACCACCCATACGCGCAATCCCTAGTCAAATAACGTTTCATGTGACCCACACCAATAGCCGCACTACGTGAATTCCCTCGTCAGGGCATACAGCCACATGAGATGTTCAGGTAATAGGTTCGCCGTTTTCTCGCGGCCCCGTGCTGCGGTGGCGCTGAAGTTCGAGTGGCTTTAGTGACGGGGCTTCCGGCCAGCACTGCGAGTGCCAGCTGGAATGGCGCATCGAGGGCGCGGAATCCTTCCGCGCGCACGCGGTGCGCGCGGCCCCCGATTCGAGCAGAATCCCCATTCGGATCGGACTCGTACCTGCCCTCTCCATAAACACAGAAGGTCCGCCGCACACTCCACTAGGAGCATTCGGCGGACCTTCGTAGCGAAAAGCTGAGGACTAGATAAGCGCGTCGCTCAGGTGATTCGGGGTACCGAAGCGGTGCGCGGTAATGGAGATTGCCTGCTCGTGCAGGAAGGTCAGCATTTCCACGCGTCCGGCGGAGACCACATTGTTGGCGTAGATCGCCACATCGGGCTTGCCGTTGGTTGCCTCGGCAACATCCATGATCGAACCGCCGATCAGGCGGATACGAACACCCGAGTCCGGGCCGGTCTTGGCGGCCAAACGTGCTGCACGTGTTCCAAAGGCCTGGGCATCCTCAACCACCACGGTGACCGAGGATTGTGCCAGGACGGTGCGGATCGCTGCAGGAACCTCAACCGAGGAGGAGACCGTGATGCGGGATCCGGCGGTGATTCCGGCTCCGATAACGCGGATCAGCTCGGCGATGCCGTGAGCCGAGGTCTCGTTCTCGTAGCGAACCGTCACCGGCAGCGCACGGTAGCGGAACACATTGCGTTCCGCGTGCAGACCCGAGACATCCTTAGCGGTGTTGAACTCGTTGATCCAGACCTTGTTGTCCGATACCAGGGCGGCCTCAAGCCAGGCAAGGTCGGCCTCGTTGATGTCGCTGGAGCGGGCTGCGTTGAACAGTGCAGAAGCCCCGGCTCCCAGTACACCGGAGGTCACCACGGGAGCGTCTTCCCAGGAGCCCATGCCCACCAGGTAGTTGGGTCCGCCGGCCTTGGTGCCGGCACCGATGGCCGACTTCTTCCAGCCACCGAAGGGCTGACGCTGCACAATCGCGCCGGTGATGCCACGGTTGATGTAGAGGTTACCGGCCTGAATGTTCTTCAACCAGTAATCCATTTCCCCGGAATCCAGGGAGTGCAATCCGGAGGTCAACCCGAAGTCGGTGTCGTTGACCATGGAGACGGCCTCTTCAAGGGTTGCCGCGGTCATGACGCCCAAAATCGGACCAAAGTACTCGGTGAGGTGGAATTCGGAACCACGCTTCACACCCGAACGCACACCCGGGCTCCAGAGCTTGCCCGAATCGTCGAGCTGCTTCGGTTCAAGCACCCAGTTTTCCCCCTCACCCAATACGGTCAAACCGCGCAGCAGCTTGCCCGTGGCTTTCTCAATGACCGGACCCATCTGGGTCTGCGGGTCATTGGGGTAGCCAACCTTCAGCGAGCGAGCAGCATCGATCAATTGGTTGTGGAAGCGCTTGGATTCGGCGGCGGATCCCACCAGGATCACCAGCGAGGCGGCGGAGCACTTCTGGCCGGCATGGCCGAAGGCGGAGGCCGCAACGTCCTTGGCCGCAAGGTCAAGGTCGGCGTGCGGGGTAACGATCACGGCGTTCTTGCCGCTGGTTTCTGCCAAGAGCGGCAGGTCCTTGCGGAAGGAGCGGAAGAGTTCCGCCGTCTCGTAGCCACCGGTGAGGATCAAACGGTCAACGCTTGGGTGCGAGACGAGCTCGGTACCCAGATCGCGCTCGGAGAGCTGAACCAGCTGCAATACATCGCGCGGAACGCCGGCTTCCCAGAGTGCTTCGACCATGACGGCACCGGAGCGTGCGGCCTGACGTGCGGGCTTAATGATGACCGCGGAGCCGGCGGCCAAGGCCGAGAGGGTGGAACCTGCCGGGATGGCCACGGGGAAGTTCCACGGCGGGGTGATGACCGTCAGCTTCGAGGGGACGAAGGTGGCACCTTCAACATGCTCCAACTCCAGGCCGAGCTGGGCGTAGTAGTGGGCGAAGTCGATGGCCTCGGAGACCTCGGGGTCACCCTGGTCCAGCGTCTTGCCACATTCGGAGCCCATGACCTCCAGCAGATCCGCGCGGTGTGCCTCAAGGGCCGCACCGGCGCGGTGCAAGATGGCGGCGCGAGCCGCTGCTCCCATGGCAACCCAGGAGTCGGAGGCGGCAACCGCCGAATCAACTACTGCGTTCAATTCGGTTGGTGTGTGGATCAGGGACTTGGCCACCGCATCGTTGCCCAGCGTGGAGCTGAGCATCTTGTCCACAATTTTCCGACCCCAGGCCCGGTTGCCCGGAAGATCCGGATCCGTGTCGGGGGTGTTCTCGAAGTCCAGACTGCCATCGGCCAGACCGGCCAGCTTGGCTTCGATGGCGGCGTCGTCAACAAGGTTGCGATCCTGGATGCGGTGCGGAGCGGGAACGCTGTCATCCAGATCGGCCAGCGAGGCCAGGAAGCGGTTCTTTTCGCGCTCGAAGAGTGCTTCGTTCTTATCGAGTTCGAAGACCGCGGACATGAAGTTTTCCTGGCTGGCGCCTTCTTCAAGGCGGCGGATCAGGTAGGCGATGGCCACGTCGAACTCGCCCGGGTGAACGACCGGCGTGTACAGCAGCAGGCGTCCAACGTCCTTGCGGACGGCCTCGGCCTGACCGGTGGCCATGCCCAGCAGCATCTCGAATTCGATGCCGGCGGTGACGCCGCGGCCCTGGGCCAACAACCAGGCCAGGGCCACGTCAAAGAGGTTGTGCCCGGCGATGCCGATGCGCACGTTCTCAATGTGTCCCGGGCGCAGTGCGTAATCCAGTACCGACTTGTACGAGGTGTCCGAGTCCTGCTTGGAGTTCCAGGTAGCCACCGGCCAGCCGTGAACGTTGGCTTCGACCTGCTCCATCGGCAGGTTGGCACCCTTCACCACGCGGACCTTGATGGGGGCTCCGCCGGCGCCCACGCGGGCTGCGGAGAATTCCTGCAGGTGGATCATCGCCGATAGTGCGTCGGGCAGGTAGGCCTGCAGCACGATGCCGGCTTCGAGGTCGCGGAATTCGGCGCGGTCAAGGATCTTGGTGAAGACCGCGATGGTCAGGTCCAGGTCCTTGTATTCCTCCATGTCCAAGTTGATGAACTTCTTCTTGGGGCTGGAGGTCGCTGCCAAGCGGTACAGCGGGATGAGCTTTTCGATGATGTGCTCAACAGCCTCGTCAAAGGCCCAGTGGTTGTGCGGTGCCACGGTGGAGGAAACCTTGATGGACACGTAGTCAACATCGTCGCGGGAGAGCAGCTGGTGGGTTCCGTCAAGGCGGCGAGCGGCTTCGCCCTCACCCAGGATGGCTTCGCCCAGAAGGTTGACGTTGAGGTCAATGCCTTCCTTCTTGATCTTGGAGATCGAGGAACCAAGCTTGGCATCGGTGGCGTCGATGATCAGGTGACCGACCATTTCGCGCAGGACCTTGCGGGCGATCGGGACGACGATGCTCGGGAAGATCGGGGCCATGGCGCCACCGAGTCCAACGGCAGAGCGCATGTACCAGGGCAGGAAGGAAGGCACCTTGGGGGCCAAGGCCTTGAGGTTTGCCGCGGCAACACTCAGGTCCTCGGGGCGAATCACTCCGTCAACAAAACCAACGGTGAAGTCCAGTCCGTTGGGGTCCTTCAGCACGCCGGCCAGCTGGGCCGCGGAGGCATCAACCGGAACTTTTGAGCCTTCGGTGAGCCAATGGCGCACCAACTTGATGGTTTCATCGGCCAGGTCCTGAGGGCGGACCAGGGCTGTGCCGTCGGCGGCGAGAGCCGGCGGGACTACACGCGCGTGCGGAGTCGTTAGGGACACGAATGCTTCTCCTTGAAGGAAGTGATTTGGCAAAGACGGTTGAGCTACCTCTACCCATAATGCGCAGAAAAATATCGCGTGGATAGATCGGTTCAACAGTCAGTATGAACCCAATCATCACTTCGGCAAAAGTGAACAAACCCAAAGGTTTTACTTCGGGTTTACCAATGTATTCTGAAGGTTGCACACGTCACCGTTTTTCACCGCTGGCGCACCACAATCCAAGGAGCACATCATGCTGGAAATCCGTCGCCTGAGACTGCTGCGCGAGCTCAGCATCCGCGGCACCATCGCCGAGGTTTCCGACGCGCTGAGCTACAGTCCCTCTTCGATTTCCCAACAGCTCTCGTTGCTGGAAAAAGAGACGGGGGTGACGTTGCTGCGCAAGGTGGGCCGACGCCTGCAACTGACCCCGCAGGCCGAGGTGCTCGTGGCCCACACCGATGAACTGCTGGATTCGATGGAACGCGCCGAGGCGGATCTGGCCTCGACCCAGCCACGCATTGCCGGCACGGTGCGCTTGGCCGTATTTCAAACGGCCGTGCTCACGCTGCTGCCGGCGGTCCTGCGTCAGCTGCGTCAGCACTACCCACACCTGCGGGTGGAGGCGGTCCAGCACGAACCCGAAACTGCACTTCATGACACGTGGGCCCGGGATTTTGATCTGGTGGTGGCCGAGCAATATCCGGGACATGCCGCACCTCACTATGCAGCCCTGGACCGCAAATTCCTGGCCGATGACCCGATCCGACTCGCGCTGCCGGCCCGCAACGATGAGATGCCGGCGGAGTTCCATCATGTGAACTCCATCGAGGCCGCCGCATCCCTGCCCTGGGTCATGGAACCGCGCGGCGCGGCATCAAGGCACTGGGCCGAGCAGGCCTGCCGCACCGCCGGCTTTGAACCGGACATCCGCTACGAGACCGCCGACATGCAGGCCCACGCTCGACTAGTGGAATCGGGCAACGCCGTCGCCCTACTGCCGGACTTGGCCTGGGCGGCGCGCACCCGCGAATTGCGGATCATTGATTTGCCGGGGGCGCCACATCGCACGCTTTTTACCTCCATGCGCCATTCCTCCTCCCAGCACCCGGGGATCCTCGCCGTGCGCAGCGCGATCCACCAGCAGGCCGAGGCGTTTGAGCCGGCCATCACCACGGCGCAGGGAGTGTAATTCAGATCACAAATAGGTAACAGCGGCAAATCGACTCCCACATAACCATGGATTTTCCTGACATACTCGAGGACTGTTGCTAAGAAACATGCACATGCCGAGCGGCAGCGTTATCGTGACGCCCGGCAGCACAGATCATTTTCGGGGAGAAGTTTCTCCGGCTCGCCAACCGTCATGAGGACCACAACATGTCCGATACAACATTTCAGCTGATAGCCATCGCTGTATACCTGGCAGCAATGCTGGGTATTGGTTATTTCGCTTTCCGCCGCACCAACAACATCGACGACTACATGCTCGCGGGACGGGGGCTCAAGCCAGGAGTGGCCGCCCTGTCCGCAGGAGCCTCGGACATGTCCGGTTGGCTGTTGATGGGCCTTCCCGGCGCCATCTACCTCAACGGCCTCATCGAGGCCTGGATCGCCATCGGCCTGACCATCGGTGCGTGGCTGAACTGGAAGTTCGTCGCTCCGCGTCTGCGTTCCTACACCGCCGTGGCACAGAACGCGATCACCATCCCGAGCTTCTTCGAGAAGCGCCTGAAGGACAATAGCCACTTCCTGCGCATCGCCGCCTCGGTGATTATCCTGGCCTTCTTCACCTTCTACGTTTCCTCGGGCATGGTGGCAGCGGGCAAGTTCTTCGAGTCGTCCTTCGGCTGGAACTACTTCACTGGCCTCTTTGTGGTTGCCGGCGTCACGCTGCTCTACACGCTCTTCGGCGGATTCCTCGGTGCCACCCTCACCGACGTGGCCCAGGGCCTGTTGATGTTTGCCGCACTGATCGCCGTGCCGATCGTGGCCATCTTCCAGATGGGCAGCATTGGAGGCATTAGCGAATCGATCAAGCAGGTTAACCCCGACGCGCTAAACCTCTTCTCCAGCTTTAATACCACCAACGGGTTCCTGGCCGCCGTGGCCATCTTCTCCACCGCGGCCTGGGGTCTGGGTTACTTCGGCCAGCCGCACATCATTGTGCGCTTCATGGCACTTCGCTCCCCCTCCGAGGCCAAAACCGCTCGGCGTATCGGCGTCGGTTGGATGGTCCTGACGGCATTGGGTGCGATCGTCACGGCTCTGGTGGGCATCGCCTACTTCGCTGGCACTCCGGAGAAGGAAATCACCGACCCGGAAACCGTCTTCTTGCTGCTGAGCCAGATCTTCTTCCACCCGTTTGTTGCAGGTCTGGTCCTCGCCGCGGTGCTGGCGGCGATCATGTCCACCATGTCCTCACAGCTGATCGTGTGCTCCTCGGCCCTGGTCGAGGACCTCTACAACATCGCTGGCAAGAAGCTCAGCCCGCAGCGCGAGGTCATGCTCGGACGTACCGGCGTGCTGGTAGTTGCCGTGGTTGCAGCGGTTCTCGCGCTGAACCGGAACTCGAGCATCCTCGAACTGGTGTCCTTCGCCTGGGCAGGATTCGGTGCCGCATTCGGCCCAATCGTGTTGCTGAGCCTCTACTGGCGCAAGCTCACCTCGACCGGCGCTCTCGCCGGCATGATCACCGGTGCGTTGACCGTCTTCATCTGGGGCAACATCGACGTGCTCGCCAGCAACATGTACGAGATTGTTCCAGGCTTCATCTTGAACCTCATTGTCACCGTGGTGGTCTCCAACGCCACCTACAAGCACAATGCACTCATCGAGGAAGAATTTACCGCGATGGAGAAGGAAATCGAGGAAAACGCTCCGTACGTGGCTTCTTCGTAGCCCCGTAACTTTGCAGCGACTGCCCCCTCGCCCTTTCGGGTGAGGGGGCAGTTGTGTTTGACTTGGGGCGAAGGATCATCAATCGCTTATATAAAATTTGAGAAAGGGACCGACGAGTCGTGAAAGAACTTTTTGATTTCAACTTCGACAGCTTCGTTACCCCCAAGGTCGTCAAGCTTGTTTACATCCTGATCACCATCGGACTGGGCATCATGTACCTGTTCATGGTGATCGCTGCCTTCGCCTCGCGCGAGCCAGCACTCGGATTCCTTATCCTGATCGTCGTGGGACCGCTGGTGGTGCTGATCTATCTGGCGCTGGCACGCATGGGGCTGGAATCGTTGATCGCCACGATCCGTACCGCGCAGAACACCGGTGAATTGGTACGTATGGCCGGCGGCACGGCACCGGGGAACACTCCTCCGGCACCCGGTAGCTACCCGGGTGGACCGTCGTTTGGCGGGCCGGCCGGCCCGCAGGCCCCGCCAGCAAACCCGTACCAAACGCCGCAGCCCTAATCTGGCAGCAGATATATAGCGCGGTATGGATGAGCGGCTTCCGGAATATTTGCTTCCGGGAGCCGCTCTTCTTAATATCTGTCGACTTAGAGTGGTTACCGCGTGGCCACGCTCGATACCCCGAGCGAAGCAGCAGGCGTTGTTCGCGAGGCAACTAAAAGGGAGTCGGAATGTCAGAGACTGAATCCAGTGCGAGCCAACCACGGAAACCGAAAGGTGACGGGCAAGCTACCGCAGCGAGCGCCGAGACGTTGAAGGCGGGCATGACCGGCCGGGCGAGCCCAGCAAAAGCGGCCATCGGTGATCAACCCGTATTCGCATACATCGCGAGCCTGCCGGAGCCTCAACGCGGCATCGCCGAAGCCATTGATGCCCTCGCGGCCAGAACCCTGCCAGATCTCCACCGGTCGATCAAATGGGGAATGGTCTACTACGGCGTTGGGGACGGATGGTGTTTCAGCTGCGGCGGCTTTATCGGCCACGTCAAGCTCATGTTCATCAACGGCGCGGTACTCCTGGATCCCATACCGCCGGTGACCCCGATCGGGATGGGCAAGGCGACCCGCGGTGTCGAGCTGGGATCCCTGACTGACCTGGACGAGCAGCAGATCGCGGACTGGATGAGGCAAATCAGTTCGGCACCGGGCCTCGGCAAGAGGCGCTAAACCTTCATGGCAATGGGCATCAATCGATACGTGTCCCTCACGCATGCGCCGGTACGTAGGGCTTGCTGGCGATCGGCCCATCCCTTAACTTTTGCCATCGGGCGCCACGTCAGCATTCGCGAAAAAGGCCTACCGGGCGACGGTTTTCACCACTTTGGCAGGTTGCTCCCGGAGATTCCACGCCAATGACCTTCGGGATCGCTGCCTCGGCCCTCTCCACACGGCAAAACGGTAGCCTCGGGCTGTAGGATCGTCGCATGTCTGATGCTTCCCCCGCTTCCCCCGCTTCCGCGCCCACCTCCGATCCGGTCTTCTCCGATGACTTCGTTACTCGCAGCCATCGCACCATTTCGGGCCTGCGCTACACCAGTAGCACCGGACGCATGGTGCTTCGCGCGGAGGAAACGACCGAAGGCAAAACCGACGGGTTTAAAGCCAAGGCCGAGGTCTTCCTCATCGCGTACACCGCCGATACCGAAGAAGCACCCACCACCGGACAGGGCGCCAAGTCTCGGGCGCGCAAACCAGCTTCCCCTCCGGTGGCCAACCGCCGTCCCATCGTTTTTGCCTTTAATGGCGGCCCCGGATCGGCCAGCCTCTGGCTCCACATGGGTTTGCTGGGACCGCGCATCGTTGACTCGGGCGACGTGGGAGCCATGACACCAGCACCCTACGGTGTGGTTGATAACCCCGAATCCTTGCTGGAACATAGCGACGTGGTGATGATCGATCCGGTCAATACCGGATTCTCCCGGGTCATCGAGGGTGGAAGCGCCGATGAATTCCATTCCTTCACCGCCGACCGCGATCTGATCGCCGAGGTCATCCGACTTTGGGTCACCCGTAACCAGCGCTGGCTCTCCCCCAAGTACCTCATTGGTGAGTCCTACGGAACGATGCGCGCGGTGGCAGTGGCCCGTCGTCTGCAGGAGGCCTACGGCATGGCGGTGAACGGTTTGGGGCTCATCTCGGCGGTGCTGAACATGTCCACCCTCGACTTTGCGCCGGGCAATGACACTCCCTACCCGCTGCATCTGCCCACCTATGCGGCGATTGCCCACTATCACGGGCGCCACGGCAATCGCCCGCTTCACGAGATTGTGCGGGACGCCGAGGACTACGCGGCCGGCGACTACGTGGTGGCCCTGCATCTGGGCAACCGCATCTCCAAGCGCCGCTACGATTCGGTGGTGAAACACCTGGCCGAACTCACCACGCTTTCCGAAGCCTTCATTCGCCGCACCAATCTGCGTTGGGACTACATGGAGTTCGCCACCGAGCTTCTGCGTGACTCCGGGCTCATGGTCGGGCGCATCGACGGCCGCTTCACCGCGGCCCCACCCCGGCTGCAGCAGTCGCACACCTGGGATGATCCCTCGATGCGCGCCATCACCGGCCCCTATGCGGCAGCCATCAACCACTATGTGCGCGCGGAGCTCGGTTACGAATCCGATTTGCCCTATGAGGTACTCACCGCGCGGGTTCACCCGTGGAGCTTTGATACCTTCGAGGGCAAGCCGATCGATGTGACGGAGGATCTTCAGCGACTGCTCATCGACATCCCCGAACTGCGGGTCCACGTTGATTACGGTTACCACGACGGGGCGACACCTCACTTTGCCGCCGAATATGTGTGGGCGCACCTGCAGCTTCCGCCCTCGGCCCATGCCCGTTTCACCCACCATCACCACGCGGCCGGGCACATGATGTACCTCAATGAGCAGATCCGCAAGACCCAGTTGGCGGCACTGGCTACCTTTGTCACTGCGGGGACACCGGCAAGTCTGTAGGCTTAGGTCCATGGCCTGGCAGCGAACGCAAACCCACTTTTTCGCACTACCCGCATCCGAGCTCTGGGAAGTTCTGGGTGACCCCGCTCGAGTTCCGGAATGGAACCACGCGGTGGTGCTCCTTGAGCCGCTGGAAGCTCCCGTGGCCCCGGGCACGGCGTTGGATTGGGTACCGGCCGGAGAGGTCCTGGGGCGGATCCATTCGGCCACCGCTCCACCAGCTGTCATCACCCGACTGGATCCCGGAACCCGGCTCAGCTGGCGTCAAAAGCAGCCGGCTGGACACCTTTTGGTGGACTGGAGCCTGCGCGAGGTCAGCGGCGGTACCGAGTTGACCCAGCGGGTCTCCGTGGCGGGAGCCGCGTCGGCCGTTTTTGCCCGGACCGCTGCTGCACCGCTGGCCAATGATTTCGCGCAGAATTGCGCCAGGCTCTACACCCTGGCCGGTGGCGAGATCAGCGAGAAATTGCGCATCGTCATCGCCGGAGGCCACGGCTTTTTGGGCAGTCGCGCGGCGGCGGACCTGCACTGCCGCGGCCATGAGGTCATCATCCTGACCCGCACGATCCGTGCATCGAGTCCCTACCAGCAGGTGCTCTGGGATGGGCAGTTCCAGGGTCCATGGTCAAACTCCTTGTACCGCGCGGGGTTCAACACCGCGGTGCTGAATCTTGCCGGGGAATTGGTGGACCTCCCACCCACACCTACCAACATCGCGCTGCTGCGCGATTCGAGGGTCAATTCCACCCTCGCCCTGGTGGATGCCGCAGCGGCGGCGCCGGAACCGCTGGTTGCCTTCCTGCAGTCAAGTACCACCGCCATCTTCTCCGATACCGGGGACGCACGGCTCTCCGAGCACTCCCCACTCCCCACCGGGACCAAGGCCCTGGCCCAAATGACGGGCGTGGCCACGGCGTGGGAAGCGGCGGTGAGCGGCGTGCGAGCGGCGCATCTGCACATCCTGCGCACCTCGCTGGTCTTTGAGCAGGAGAGCCCATTGCTGAACAGGCTGTCCTTGTTGGCCAGCGTCGGACTGGGAGGTCCTGTCGCGGGTGGAACCGCGTGGGTCAGCTGGATCCATCTCGCCGATTGGTTGCGCATCGTGCGTGGATGCTTGGGCCTGGAGGAATCACTGAGCATTCCCGACGGGGTGCTGCACCTGGCTGCTCCGCACCCGGTCCGCAATGCAGACATGATGGCGGCGGTGCGGTCGCAGGTGGCGTTCGGTCCCCTGCGGCGTTTCTCGCTACCTACCCCGGCACCGCTGGTGACTGCCGGTGCCGTGGTGCTTCGCACCGACCCGGCACTGGGAACCACATCTCGGCACGTAAGTTCCGCGGTGCTGGCAGATGCCGGTTTCATCTTCGAACACCCCGACTTTGATCCTGCCCTCGGTGCGATCTTTGGTTAACGATCGCACACTGCGCCACGCGATCATCGACTCCCCGCTGGGCGCGCTGCGTCTGGTGGCATCGGCGCGTGGGATCAGCGGCATCTTCATGGACAACCACTCCCACCCGCCCGCGCCGGAAGTTCTTGGCGAGCTTCTGGGCTCACCGGCCGATGACCCGTTGATCACCCAATGCGCCAGCGAACTGGCCGAGTATTTTGCGTCTGAACGACAAACATTTACTGTGGCCACCGACGCGGTGGGAACCGAATTTCAGGAACGGGTCTGGGCACAGCTGGCGACCATCCCCTATGGACAATCGGCAACCTATGGCGAACTCGCGCTGGCCCTCGGGGATGAAAAGTTAACCCGTGCGGTGGGGACGGCCAATGGCCGTAATCCCATTTCCATCGTGGTCCCTTGTCACCGGGTCATCGGCGCCGACGGTTCGTTGACGGGTTATGCCGGCGGGCTGAAAAACAAGGAGTTTCTCCTGCGCCTCGAGGGGATTTTGCCCGCTCCGGAGGCAACACTGTTCTAGCGGGTAACTGGTGGAGGGTAGCGGCCCCAACGTCAAGCACTCGTGCGTTGCGGCGCTCGCCTCCGCTCCGGGCTTAGGCCAGGATTAGTGAGTCAATGAGCTCGCGCAAGATCTCTTGGGCATCCGGGTCCAGTTGCGCACCGGTCACCACAGCGTCGATGCCTGCCAACGGAACAATCTGGCACAAGCCAGTCACTCCCCATTTGGTGTGGTCGGCCAGGACCACCTGGCGCGCAGCGGAGCGGATAAATGCCTGATTGGTCTGCGCCTCCAGCATGTTGGGGGTGGTGTAGCCATCCTCGGCGGTCATCCCGTGCACTCCCAAGAACAAAAGATCGACGTGTAGTTGCGACAACGCGGAGAGCGCCAGCGGTCCCACCAAGGCATCAGACACCGTGCGGATCCCGCCGGTCAGAATGATGTTTTGCCCCGGTGTCGAGGCAGCGTAGAAGACCTCGGCAATACGGGGGGAATTGGTGATGACCGTCAGATCGTTGATGCCGGCACACAGTGCTGCCAGGGCGTAGGTGGTCGTCCCCGAGTTCAGCGCGATCGACATACCTGGCTTTACCCATTCAACAGCGGCCTGTGCAATGGCCCGCTTTTCCGCCGCACGCAACGCGAGTTTGTGCGTAAAACCGGGTTCATTGCTTGTCGGTGCCGCGTCCAAAGTGGCGCCGCCATGAACCTTGACCAACGCGCCGCGAGCGGCCAAGACGTTTAGATCTCGGCGCACCGTCATCTCCGAGACGCCGAGTTCCGTGGCCATGGAGGTGACGCGAACCTGTTCGCGTTCCCGCAGCGCATCTAGAATGCGTTGTTGCCTGGCACTGGCAAGCATCTCGGTCATGGTCTTCCGTTCACTGGGTGATCGATGTTTGGTTCAGCCTCCATGGTAGCGAGAAACGAACATATCGTGTCATAACGTGTTCGAAAATGGACGATATTGCGTGAACTTTCGGGTCTCCAGCGACCCGGAACTCCGCGAATCTCACCCTTGTTCGCTGCCGATTACGGTCGATCGGGTCTCCCCACACCTATCTCCACGCGTTACTTTCCGATAGAATATGATCGAATTTGTTTGATTTATCTCATATCAAGGAGAAACCGTGGATAAGAACTCGACAGCAACGCCGCCGGTACGCGCCAGCCTCGGCGATGGAAGAGAACTTCTCTACTTCTTTGACAACTCCGAAGGCCCCGCAGGTTTCATGGCGCCATCGGATGACCGTGAGCTTCCGCTGCGCCCGCCCACCTCTGAACTGCGTTATGACGCATTGAGCGGGGAATGGGTTTCCTTCGCCGCGCACCGCCAGTCACGAACCCACCTTCCGGACGCCAGCGAATGTCCGCTGTGCCCCACCCGTACTCAGATGGCCAGCGAAATTCCGGCCAACACCTATGACGTGGCGGTCTTCGAAAACCGCTTCCCATCCTTCGGCCCCGAACAGCATGTCTCCGATGTTCCAGCGGTCCTTGGAGCAGTGCGACCGGCCGACGGGCGCTGTGAGGTCATCGCTTTCGGCCCCTCGCATACCGATTCTCTGGCCTCCCTCGGCGTGCGGCGCATCCGCACGGTCATCGAAGCTTGGGCCCACCGCACACACGAACTGAGTCAGCTGGAGGGAATCGAACAGGTCTTTGCCTTTGAGAACCGTGGAGCCGAAATTGGTGTGACCTTGCATCACCCACATGGGCAGATCTATGCCTACCCCTATACAACCCCGCGCACAGAAAATCAGTTGGAGCGCGCCGCCGCTCACCGTGCGAGAACCGGGCGCCAGCTCATGGCCGACATTCTGGATTTTGAGGTCGCGGACGGCAAACGAGTGCTCGAACGCGGCGCCCACTTCACCACTTTTGTCCCCTTCGCCGCTCACATGCCCATTGAGGTTCACCTCGTGCCGCACCGCCAGGTTGCCGACCTTTCGGAACTGAACGGTGAAGAGCGTGATGAACTGGCACGGATGTACCACCGCTTGTTATCCACGGTTGATGCACTGTATCCCACACCGACTCCCTACATCGCCGGCTGGTTCCAGGCACCGACTCGGCACCAGCACCGCAGCGAGGCATGGCTCCACCTACAATTAACCTCGCCCCGTCGCGCCGAAAACAAACTTAAGTACCTCGCTGGTTCGGAGGCCGCCATGGGAGCCTTCATCGGGGACGTCACGCCCGAATCCACTGCCGCGGCACTGCGTACCGCCATGGCCACCCTTGCACCAGAAGTACTCACCAAATGAAGGACCACAGCATGAATACCCTGGCCGAGAGCTTTGCCACGTACTTCGGCCAAACGCCCGATGCCTGCTTTGCCGCCCCGGGACGGGTGAACCTCATCGGTGAGCACACCGATTACAACGAGGGCTATGTGCTCCCATTTGCGATCGACAGGCTCGCGCTGATCGGTGTGAAGATCCACGATGGTGAGGCCGAGCGGCGTCTGCGTATCGCGTCCACCCACGGTGGTCCCGTGATCGAGGTTGAGCTCCACGGTCTGAGCCCCGCATCGGTGGAGCCGTGGGCTCGCTATGTGGCAGGGGTTTTCTGGGCACTTGAGCTCCGCGGCCACCGCCTGCCGGGCGCCGACATTCTCTTGGATTCAAATGTTCCCATCGGGGCAGGACTCTCCTCCTCGGCCGCCATCGAATGTGCCGTGGCGCTGGGGCTTAACGAGCTGCTCGAGCTGGGTCTGGAACGCGATGAACTGGTCTTGATCTGCCAACGCGCCGAAAACGATTTTGTGGGGGCGCCAACCGGCATCCTTGATCAGTCGGCCTCCTTACTCAGCACCGCCGAGCATGCCCTGTTCCTTGATTGCCGTACCAAGGAAACGGAGCAGATTCAGTTGCCGCTGGCCGCCAACGGCCTAACGGTGCTGGTCATCGATACCAAGGTCAGCCACTCTCATGACTCCGGAGGCTACAAGGAATTGGTTCGCGCCTGCACCCAAGGAGCCCGAGAATTGGGTGTAATTGCCCTGCGCGACGTGGGCACGCACAGGTTGGAGGAAGCTCAGCGAGCGTTGGCACCCGACATCTACCGCAGGGTCAAGCACATCGTCACCGAGAACCAGCGCGTGTTGGATACCGTGGCATTGCTCCGCACGCACGGGCCAGCGGCGATCGGAGACCTGCTGGTGGCCAGCCACGCCTCCATGCGTGATGACTTCGGAATTTCCTGTGATGAGCTGGATCTGGCAGTGACCACATCCATGGCCGCCGGCGCCATTGGCGCCCGCATGACCGGCGGCGGTTTTGGCGGTTCGGCGATCGCGCTGCTCGAGGACTCCCGCACCGAGGAGGTATCGGTAGCTGTACGCGAAGCCTTTGCCGCCGCCGGCTACCTAAGACCCGATATCTTCTCGGTTGTCCCGGGAGCCGGAGCCCGGCGCCTGTCCTAAGGCACCGTCTGACTCCGGTTCCGCACTAGCAGGGAAGAGAGGAAGGCAGCAGCTGCGGGGTTCTGACCACGGCGCCGGCACCGTCCGTACCGCGGTAGGCACGACACACCTGGACACCGCGTGCGGCAAGGTTCGCCTTGATCTGCCGCAGTGAGTCCGGCGCGAAGCCATACCACTGCATGTGCATCAAGACTGTGTCGCGTGGTTGGGCGGCCGAAGCCCTGGCCACCGTGATGGACTTTGACTTCGTGCTCCAGTCCTCGGTATCGCGCGACCAGGTCCAAATTGCCATGCCCACTCGGTCGTAGGCGCAGCGGACACTGGTATCAATGGCACCAAATGGCGGGCGGCCAAAGTTGGTGTGCACCCCGGTGCCGCCCAACTCTGCTGCGGCAGCTGCACAGCTCAGCGGCCGCAAATCGGGATGGCTGACCGAATGGTTAATCACCCATTGCCCCTTAGCCCGGGCCAATGCCGCGATGTCCACGCCATAGCGCGACTTGAACGACGAGATGCAATCACCGGTCGGTGCCAGGACCAGACCCATGTTGTGATCGGCAGCGTAGGTCGTGGCTGCATTGAAGGCGCTCAGCGTCCTGGGGCAATCATCGAATGTCAGCACCACCCGTGAGGTGCGGTTTGGGCCCGTGGATTGCGGCGCACTGGGTGCGGTGGATGTGGTGACGTAGAGGTTGCTGATCCAGCCGGTGATTCCGGCGTAGCTGACCTTGTACCAACCCGTTGACGCACGATCCAGAACCTTCACGGTGGTCCCGAGCGGGATGGTCGCGAGAATTCGATACGCGGTGCTTGGACCGCTGCGCATGTTCAGGCTCGCGGTGGTTCGAACCGAGGCCGGCAATGTGGAAACCTTCACGTAGGCATTGCTGATCCAGCCGCTAAGTCCCCCATAGCTAACTTTGTACCAGCCCGTGGACGCGCGATCCAAGACCTTCACCGTTGTCCCCGACGGAATGGTTAGCAAAATCCGATACGCGGTACTCGGACCGGATCTCATATTCAGGTTTGCCGTAGTGGTCAGCGATGCCGGAAGAGCCGTCGCAGCTCTCTGAATCTGCTGCACTACCGCGGTATCGGCACGTGCCGAACCTTGTGGTCCCGGTGCCATCGAAGGCACGCATGAAATGACCAAGGCCACGGCTCCGAGCACTCCGACAGCACTCGGAATAATGCTATTTTTTCCCCAATGCCCCAACATCGAATTCACCCCTGTTGTACTTCCCCATGAAGATCCTTGGGGCCAGTATCTTCTTCGGTTTATGCCTAGGCAATCGGCGTGCCAAGTCTTATCCCAATCGTTGGCCCCACCGTGAAATCGGGGGGCAAAGATAACGTATTGCCTGTCACAGCCAGGCTCTGGCTCACAGCCAATTCCCGGGAATCGGGCCTAGCGTGGAGTGAAATGAACCGAGCTTTTTACCGTCGGTATGCATTTTTCGTAGGGATGAGGGATTCACATGGATCGCGTCGCCATTGTCTATTACCAACGTGATGAGCAGGCCGAGAAGCAGGCTACCGCGCTCTCCGCGAAGCTCCGTCCCTTCGAACTACGTAGCGAACTTTTTGAGGTGGCTAGCGCTTCGGCGCACGAACTTATTTTCTTCGACGCCATCGTCTTGGCGGGCCCTCTGCATTTTTCACGCCTGCACGGGTTGGCCCTCGTTAAAGCGGTCTTCGGATACCGACCGGTCGCCCTGCTAGTGACGGGGTCGCGCGACCCTGCCCGGGTACTGCGTCTGCTGCCCGGGCGGATGCGAGGCGAAGTCCCCGTCTTCGCAATCGGAACACCAAGCGCTCAGAGAATTGGGCTAGATCCTTTAGTTACGTGGTTGCGAGCCATGATTGGATATTCCGGATATCGATCCATAGCAAGCTGAGAATCCCGGTTCAACACAAAAGGTCCCAAACAAGTGTTTGGGACCTTTTGTTTCGGTGGAGGTAAGGGGATTCGAACCCCTGACCTTCTGCATGCCATGCAGACGCGCTACCAACTGCGCCATACCCCGAAAGGTTTAGTTTCAAGCTTTCCCGAAGGGCTGCCGAACCGAGATAATAATCTACAGCACAACAGCCCCCAAATGCCAATCGACCGCCACGCCGCGATCACCTCAGTTTCCGATTCGCTCGATGACGGCAGTGAAAACCCTGAAATTCCGGGCCAAATTCGACCATACACGCGAGATTGTGACGTCGGTCACCCGATGTTTATTCTGGTTTTTTGCTGGTTTTCCAGAGAAGTTGCGGTGCCGATAAACACGGCAGTCAAGACCGGACATTCTTCCCAGAAATCAGCGCCTCACCTGAACCAATGGGTTTTCGCGGTAGTGCGCAACGAGTTCCGGGGACGGCACCGGCGTCTGGAGGAACTTCGGCGGAAAACTAATACCTGCTTCGGCCCGGTATGTAATCATTGCCCCGAAATCTGGCTATTCTTAGCACCATGGCAAATCGTGGTTCATATGCAAAGGGCATCGCAAAGCGTGCCGAGATACTTGATGTGGCGTTGGAGGTATTCGCAGTTGAGGGATACCGAGGGACGTCTCTTCGTAAGGTGGCGAGTCTTTGCGATCTTTCCCTTGCCGGAGTGATGCACTACTTCGACTCGAAGGAAGATCTGTTGGTCCAGATCTTGCGTAAGCGGGACGAACGCAATGAAATTACCGGGACCGTCGAAGAACAGACTCAGCGTTTCATTGAGGTGTTGACTCAGGACACCGCAGCTCCCGGTTTGGTTGCTCTCTACGTGACCATGTCCGCAGCGGCGACCGACCCGAATCATCCTGCCGCGGCCTACTTCCAGGAGCGCTATGCCCGCCTCCTCGAGTTGGCCAAAAGTTCCTACTACAGGGACGACCGGCCTCAGCCTTCGGCCGAAGAGCTTGAATACTTCCTCGCCATGACCCGAATTTCGCTAGCCACGGCGGACGGCCTGCAGCAGCAATGGCTCGTTGACCGCACCGTCGACGTAACGGGCACCATGCAGCTGCTACTCAAGCAGATCTTCGGGTCCATGAAGACCTTCAATCATGGGGCCAGCCAGAAATAGTCCGTTGCCGCGAGGGTGTTGGTGGCTATCGAGTTTCTGCCGCGGCAATGCGCTTGGCACGAAGCCCGGTGACCAATGCCAACAGCAACCCGACCAGAGCTAAGCCAGCACCCAGGAATGCCGGTGCGCGGTAGCCGAAGCCGGCGGTAATGACGGCGGCTCCGAGAGCCGCGCCCAAGGCGTTAGCTACGTTCAGCGCCGAGTGGTTCAGTGACGCGGCTAGAGATTGCGCGCGGGGTGCCGAATCCATCAGCAGGGCCTGCAATGCAGGAACTAGCAGTGATCCGGTGCCACCCAGAATGAAGATTAGGATCAGGGTGGGGATCAGTTGCGTGGCCACCAGACCAAAGATCGACATGAAGACCACCATCGCCGCGGTGGAGAGGTAAATGGCGCCAAGCACCGACCAGTCGGCCAATCGCCCACCAATTACCGAACCAATGACCATGCCGATTCCGTAAAGTCCTAACACCAGCGGAACGGCGCCAATGGGCAACCCGGTGACGTCGGTGAGGATGGGGCTGATGTAGGAGTAGACCGCGAAGAACCCACCGAAACCGACAATTCCGGTCAGCATGGCCATCCAGACCTGTCCACTCTTGAGCGCCGAAAGCTCCCTGCGGATGCTGGCACCTTCTTGCGCCGGGGCGTAGGGGACGAAGAATCTGATGGCAACAAATGTCAGTGCACCCACGAGTCCGACGATGGCAAACATCCAGCGCCAGCCATAGCTTTGCCCGATGAATGTCACCACCGGTACACCAATCACATTGGCCACGGCCAACCCCATCATGACCCAGGCGATGGCCCGACCACGCATGGACGCCGGCACCAAGGTGCCAGCCAGAATCGCAGCGATGCCGAAGTAGGCACCGTGCGGCAGGCCGGCCAGGAACCTCGAGACGATCATCCACTCATAGTTAGCGGCAAAGAGTGAGCCGAGGTTGGCCAGCGTGAAGAAGGCCATGAGCCACAGCACCATGGTTTTGCGAGCCACTCGGGCGCCCAAGGCGGTGAGCACCGGTGCGCCGACCACCACGCCGATGGCGTAGGAGGAGATCAGCAGGCCCATTTGTGCATTGCTGACACCAAGATCGGTGGCACCCTCCTGGAGCAAGCCCATGATGGTGAATTCCGTGGTTCCGATACCGAATCCGCCCATGGCCAAGGCCACGACGGCCAGTAGCAGTGGCGTGCCGGAAAGATGAGTACTGTGGTTTGAGCTGGTTTTTTCCGGGACTTTGGCGTCGGATTTCACGGGTGCCTTTTCGATGGTTCAGTGGGAAGTCAACGGTGAGGTTCATGAAGCCGGTCTCCCCACCAGTCTTAACCCTACGTGGGTGAAGAAGTACGGCGCACCAGAAGTGAGCATGACCACTGGCGTTCGTGACCAGAGACTAACACCCTGCAAGCCGGATGCTGGGCTAGAGCGCGAAGAGATCGTTGGTGGAGTCCTTGAGCTTCTCCACCGCCACCTCTGTGCCGATCATGTCACGCAAATGATCGTTGACGTCCCACATATTCACGTTCATGCCCGCAGTGATGACTCCCGAGCGCAGCCAGAAGATGATGAATTCGCCCTTGCGCATGTCTCCACGAATAACAGCTTCGTCGTCGGTGGCCCTGTCCCCCACGTATTCCATGCCTAAATCGAATTGATCGGTGAAGAAATACGGTAGCCAGTCATACGATTCGGACCGACCCAAAATCGTTGCCGCAGCCAGCTTTCCCTGACGGATCGCGTTGTCCCAGTGTTCCACCCGCAGGCTGCGGCCCAGCCGAGTGTTGTAGGCGTCCGCCACGTCTCCGATGGCGAGGACGTTCTTGTCGCTGCTGCGCAGCTGCGGATCAACCAGCACCCCGGTTCCAACCGCTATCCCCGCGGCCTCCGCTAGCTCGGTGTTGGGCACCGCTCCGATGGCCAGCAGGACCAGGTCCGCCTGAACTCCGCCGGTGGCTGTCTCCACCACGAGACCGCCCCGTGCCTCTATGCTCATGCCCCTGACGGCAGTCCCAAACTGAAATTTCACACCCTGGCTTGTATGAAGCTGCGCCACATGGGATCCGAATTCGAAACCCATGGCCGTGGCAAGCGGAATCTGACCGGGAGTCAGCACGGTGACCTCCATCCCCGCGCTCCGGGCGGAGGCAGCAACTTCCATGCCGATCCACCCCGATCCGACGATGACCAAATGTTTGCCTGCAAGCAGACGTTCCCTCATGTTCTTGGAGTCCTCCAGTGAGCGCAACGTCAAGACTCCGGGAAGGTCCCAGCCGGGCATCTTGGATTCCGGCCCACCCAAGCGCGAACGACAACCGGTGGCTAGGACGAGGTGTTGATACCCCACGGTGGAGGAATCAGAGAGGATAACGTTCTGGCCGGAGACATCAATGCTTTCGGCCTTCACCGAGAGCCGCAGGTCGATGTCCGCTTCGGCGTACCAACTGGCCGGAAAGGGTGCCAGCTCCGACTCGGATTTTTTACCCTGGAGGAATTCCTTGGAGAGTGGGGGACGTTCATAGGGCACCTCGTTCTCGGAGGCGATGAGCGTGATCGGGAGGGTGTAGCCACCCTCGCGCAGGGCATGGACACAGTGTGCTGCACTGAGTCCTCCACCGATCACCACCGTCCCGAGGGTGTTGGTGGTTTCTGAGTTATTCGCGTCCCGAGCACTCATCATTTCTGTCCTGTCACCGAAGAGCCCACCGCACCATGCGCTACAGCGCTTTCAAGTGCCACGGGCAAAAGAATTCCCTCTTCTCACAATGGCACCTAAGGCCCTGGGAGTCGATAGGCTCTCAAGCTCACACCGGGGCACGCCACATGTCATATTTTCTGGGTTTACACACGAAACTCCGGGGTCGGCATCAGGCGGGCCCCATGCGCGGGCCAGCTCAGTGTGGGATTGTTGGTAACGATGTCTTCTAACTCTGCCCTTCCACGCGTTGCGACCCGATCGCGACATCGTCGGACGCGCTCCCACCGTTTCCTGCGTTTTCTGGTGATTCTTGGGGCGCTGTCCAGCGCCCTGCTCATCGCCTTTCACCAGCGCGTACCCGATCTGTTTGGACTGGGTCTGCTGCTGGATAATTTCGCCCCATGGCTGGGACTAGCCGTTCTCGTCGTGGGTCTCTTCGCTATCATTTCGCGCAGCCGCACCTCATTGGTGGTGTTCCTGATCCCCGTATTAACGTGGCTGTTCACCTTCGGTCCCGGCATTATTCCGCTGTCGTGGACGGCGCCCGCGGCAGCATCCAGCACCTTGACCCTCGGTAGCCAAAACATCAAGGCTGGCACCGGCACGGCTACGGAGTCGGCACTCGATTTGGCGTCGGGAAGTAGCGACATCATTGCTCTTCAGGAGCTAGATGAGAACAGTGCCCAGCGAGTCACCTCTGCCCTCGAGGCTCAGTATCCGCATCATTTTGTTGTTGGCACCGTCGGGGTATGGAGCAAATACCCCTTGGTGAACTCTCGTGCGTTGGATCTCGGTTTGGGTTGGAAGCGCGCGTTGTCGGCCCAGGTCCAGACCGGTGCAGGAAATATCCAGATCTATGTTGTGCATGCTGCCTCGGCCCGCCCGAATGATCACGTGGATCGTGATGAAATGCTGAGCCAGTTGGCCATGACGGTGAGCGCAGATTCGCACCAGAACATCATTGCCCTGGGTGACTTTAATGCAACGAGTACCGACCGAGCATTCCAAAAGATCTCGGATGTTCTGGACGAGCCCAACCAAGACAACGGGCTCTTTGGATTTACCTGGCCTCAAACGCCGTTTGCGATGATGCGCCTTGACCACGTATTGGTACGCGGTTTGGACGTCACTTCGAACATCACGGCTAATGCCGGTCTCAGCGACCACCGAGCGGTACTGACCACGGTGAATCTACCGGGTAATTGAGTCTCAGTCCGATAGTCCGGTCACCCTCATGGTGATGTTGATCCGTCCGGCGCCAAGACCGCAATCCTCCGGTGCCGTTCCGGGCAGGATCTTTGTGACGCCGTGGAAGGCCAGACGGGCGGGACCTCCAAAAACGAACAGGTCACCGGAGGCCAAGGCGATGTCCTCGTAGGGCTGGTTTCGATGCTGGGTATTGCCAAATCGGAACTTGCAGGTGTCGCCGATGGAGAGGGAGACCACGGGGTCCCCCAGGTGCTCATCTCGGTCTTGATGCATGCCCATTTTGGCATCAGTCCCGTAGTAGTTCACTAGGGCGGCGTCCGGCGTGTAGCGCTCGGCGGCAACTTGGTCCCGAGTTGCGGCAAAAATCGCCTTGCGCCCCAGACGGACCATCCAATCCGGGAAGTCCAGGACACGATTGCCGTTGACGTCGGTGGCTTCGCGTGAATACTCGTAGGGACGCCAATGCCAGCCGAGACACAGTGATTGCACGGACATTTCGTGATCCCCGATCTTGGCCGCCCGCGGAGGCACAGGTCCTGCGCCCCATTCATGGAAGCGTGCCACGATCCACCGCTGTTCCTCGGCGCTGAGCCAATCCGGCACCCAATAGGCTCCAGGACTTAGTTCACGCCGAGGACGGCTGAGAAAACTCTCCGAAAAGAGCATGTTCACGATCAGTTCCCTTATCTATCCGGGTCGCTGCCACACGCTAGCTAGTGCGGCGATGCCGCTATCAAGCATGCCAGAGCGGCAGCTTCCCGGTGGCCTACCTAGTCAATCAATTTTCGGTGTGGGTATTCCCCCGACCTCTTCTGGAACTCGAGGATCGCGGGGTTCTGGATAATGCCATCACGAATTTCTATGGCGCGGGAGATGGTTTCGTTCTTTGACCACGCTTCTCGACCGTCCAGCACCACATCCAAGAAGGGTAAGAGCCCTCCGCTGATTTCCCAGCTGGCCGAGTTCCACAGGTATGAGGGGCTGTGGTCAACTGCGTAGTAGTTTATGTTCCCACCCACCGTGTGCATCGGGTCGGCGAAGGTGCTGGGCTTGGCCCATTCGAAGCCCATGCCTTCGTCGCAAGAGACATCAACGATGAGGCTTCCCGGAGTGAAGGCAGATAATTCGCCGGTGCGCAGGTACATGAGCGGGGCGTTCGGGTCCTGGAGGGTGCAGTTCACCACGATGTCGCTCTCGGCCAGGAACGGCGCCAGCGGCAAACGTCCTTCATCGGTGATGACTTCGCTCAGGTGGGGTCCGCCGTCGTGCTCAAATTGCACCATTTCTACGGAGTGGATGGGCGCGGCAACGGCTGCCACCGACCTTCCGGTCAGTACCCGCACGTCATGGATGCCGTGGCCGTGCAGTGCTGTGACGGCCCCTCGCGCGGTGGCACCGAAGCCGATCACAACGGCGCTAAGTTTACGTCCGTAGTCGCCGGTGGACCCGCAGAGCTGCAGAGCGTGGATGACCGAGGCATAACCGGCGATTTCGTTGTTTTTGTGGAAGACGTGTAGCCCAAAACTGCCGTCGGATCCCCAGTGGTTCATGGCTTCGAAGGCGATCAAGGTGAGTTTCTTGTCGATGGCCAGCTGCGTGAGAGCCGTGTCCTGTACACAATGCGGCCAGCCCCACAGGGTCTGACCAACACGCATTTCTTGCAGGTCGGCAAGCTGTGGTTTCGGCAGCAGGATGATATCCGCGCTGGCAAAGATTTCGCTGCGTGTGGCGATCCGACCTACAAATGGGGCCAAGGCCTCATCGTCCAGGCCCACCGACGCGCCGTAACCGGTTTCAATAACTATTCGAGAGCGAAAGCGCTCATCAATTCGTTCAAAATGTGCTGGGTGGATCGGTAGGCGGCGCTCGTCTACCTTGTTCGAGGTTGCAATGACGCCCAATGAAGGTTCATTTGATACGGTCAAAATTCGTGCCTCTTCCTAGGTGGAGAGGGCCAATCGGCGCTCCCCATTAAGCTCACGGTACACGGAAAATACATTTTTTCCGGCGTTTAGTCCATGATTTGGTACGCATATTGGTCAACGCTGCGACTAAATTTATGGGTTAAAAAACCACTGCATCAGTAAACTATTCGCGCGCGTTTTCCAACGGATTCTCGGACCATAATTTATCGCAGACGAAAGTCCCTAGTGAGGTCAGCTACCCTTTCAACTATGGATAAGCGCAATCATTTGACGATGGCCGCGGCATGGATCTCGGTATTGGCTGGACTTGGTTGGGTATTCAGCGGTGTACTCAATGGCTGGCTACTCAGAAGCCAAATAGCCATCCCGTCACAATTCGTGAACTTGGTGGTCCCAGAAACGTTTGCCAACACCACGTGGCAAATGATCCAACCCTGGCCGGTGCTCTTGGTCGTGTTTTCCGCCCTTGCCCTCATTTCCTTGACGGCACTTCTTCTGACTTTCTCCGCACGACCTAGCAAGGCACAGACGACACCGCCCCACCCTGGCTTCCTCGCGATCTGGATGTGCATCGTTATCGCAGCGTTTGGCACGGCGCTACTGACCTCGCTGGGCGACATCATCGCAACATGGCCACCGGCACGTCTGGCTTGGATGCTAGAACGTGTTGAACCCGCGTTGTCCTCAGCAGCGTACTGGGGAATCGTTTGGGGTTGGGTGCCGGCGCTGATCGGTTCACGCATCCTGCGGCTAGCGCACCGAGAGAGCAGCGATGCCCCAGAGCGTGGCCATCCACGAGCCATCCTTAGTTTCGCGACGGTGCTCATCGCCGCCGCTCTAACTGCGTCCCTACCCCTTGCTGAACATTCCACACAGGATGCCAAGGCCAGCGCACCCGAACCGGTACCAGCGCCCACTACGGCGCCCCTAACGTTCGGCTCGCCAGAGGTTTCGAGTGCTTTCCAGGAGGTCGGGGAGAACTGGTGCACCGGAGACCAAGTCAGCATCACCTGGGGTGAACCCGAGGGCGCAACTGGCCATCGCGGCATGAGCTTCCAACTGAGAAACACCGATTCAACACCGTGTGTGGTGGCCTCGTACCCCGATGTGGCCTTCGATGATGCCAACGGCAATGCCATCGATGTACTGATCGTTCAGGGCGGTTCATTCATGACCGATGACGCAGGAATTTCCAGCATCACCCTCACACCCGGATCCAGCGCCCAGGCCTTCCTCGGCTGGAATGCCATGGCCGCGGCGGGAGACACCCGCACCGGCACCATGCTGGTGGCTCCCTATGCCGGGACCCCACGCCAGAGCGCACCGGTGGACCTAGACATTATTGATGGTGGGGCGGTGTCCGTGACGGCCTGGGAACCCGTAGTAGCTGCCAAATAGTCGGCCTTCGTGCCGCTGTCCCGCACATCATTCCGGCGCCACCTTTCGATTTCACAAGAGGTGGCACCGGGAGGAGACTTCGAGCTTTAGGCCTTAGTGGAACTCGCGCCGATCGCCCATACCCGCGGCAACTGCACACCATTCACGGACCGGTCCCCCACCAAACGAGCCTTGTATACCCAGGGGTTATGGTTTCCAGCGGTGCGGGCATTGCGCCAGTGACGATCGAGGTTCTTCTTTACCGAGGTGGCCGAGGCCGCCAAGGCATCAAAGGCATGTGACAGAGCGTTTGTTGCCAGGGGCGTGAGCGCAATTTGACCCTCGGCCGATGCCAACTCGGCGACGTCGTTAAAATCCTCTTCTCGCTGCACGTCGATATGTCCCGCACGCAGCTCCAGCGCAGCATCATGTGCACCCTGAAGGGCCTGAGCAGCTCGGTGCACAATTGCCTCGCCGGCAAAACCAACTGCACCCAGTTCGCCAATGATCTGCAGGATCTGCGGGTCTTCGCGCCAGATGCCCGCTGCGGCGTGTGAGAAGGTTCGGGTGCGCTGGCGCACCTCGGTGGCGAACTCTCGTTCCGCGGCACGCACACTTCCGGCGAGCACTGCCAGAAGCACTACCTGATAGAACGCCGTCTGGTACTTGAATCGCTCATCGAAGTTGATCAGGTGATCTTCGTGAACCACCGCGTCAACAAAAGTTGAGGTCCCCGAACCGGTGGTGCGCTGGCCGAAGCCATCCCAGTTATCACGATGTGTGACCCCCGCTTGGTGAGCGCTGACAGCGGCAATCACCCGTTTCCCGGTGTCGGTGCGCTCGGCGTAGGTATCGAGCCAATCGGCGTAGATACTGCCGGTGGAATAGTACTTGGTGCCGTTAACTCGGAAGTTTCCTTCGCCGAGTTCGGGCGCAGGGACCACCTTGGTCTGTACGTCGCCAACCTCCACGGCGCCGATCTCGGTCCACGAATTTCCTACCAATTCGCCGCGTACGAACCTATCAATCCACACCTTTCGAGCGGGGCCGGATTCGACGAGGATTCGATCCTCAACAAACGCGAAGTGTCCGCGCAGTGCCTGCGGGATATTGGAATCGGCGGCAGCCAATTCCGTCAGCAAATCAAAGAGCTGAGGCAACGTTGCGCCGAATCCGCCCTCGGCCACCGGGACTCGCAACGCGCCGAAACCGGCCGCCGCGAGTTCGCGAATCTGCGCTACCGGCAGGACATGGTCTTGTTCGCGCTGTGATGCGCCCGCCGCGATGCGTTCAAAGATGGGTCGAAAGTGGAGAGCCAATTCGTTGTAGTCCGGCTGCTGCGTCGTTCGCTGCGTCACCGCAGCGACCTTCGCCGCCTCACGATCAGCCTCCGCGAAGGTTGCTTGTCCCGAGTCCGTCGCTGACGTGGTGGGATCCGTTAGCTGAATCTGCGCCGTCATGTTTCCTCTTTTCCCTGCCGCCGTCACCGGGCAACACTTTGATATTCGTCCTTGGATGACCGAAGGAGTACCCGGTCTGAATTACCTGCCCATGAGGCCGCTGAGCCGAGCCTAGGAGACTTCGCGGTGGCACATCCACGAGATGTCCGCCATTGACTCGGTATTACTTTGCATGACTCCTCATGTGACCTCGTATGACTCCAGGTAACGGTGCGGCCGTCGAGGACGGACATTTTTCGTGACGCCATGACATCTCGCGACCAAGGTTCGCAGGGTCGGCCGCCCCGATCCTAGGCTCGGTCCATATACACAGCCCTCGCAGCTCTCGACGGCACGGCCACACATCAATCCGATTTCGGAGGAACACCTCATGACGCTTCCACTTCACGAAGCCCTCAAGCAGTCCCCTTGGCAGAACCAGCCGGTTCCCCACGACGCCGCTGGATGGATTCAGCGTGCCGATGAGGTTGCAGCCATTCTCGCCGTAGATGCTCTGGAACGTGATCGGGCCGCGGAAATCGCCACACACGAAGTCCAGCTGCTTAAGGACGCGGGCCTCACCACCATCTTGGGGCCAACACAATTCGGCGGTGGCGGGCAAAGCTGGCAGACGGCATTACAGATCATCCAGGTGGTTTCCGCCGCGGATGCGTCGGTGGGCCAACTGCTCGGTTATCACCTGCTGTGGGCTTGGGCCGTGCGCTTGGTAGGCACCGACGATCAGATCGCCGCCGTTGAGCAGCTATACACGAGCGAAAACCTGTTCTTTGGTGGCGCGGTGAATCCTCGTGACAGCGACCTGAACATCGAGGATGCCGGGGACCACCTGATTTACACGGGCCAGAAGTCCTTCAGCACCGGGGCCCGAGTCTCGGATCTCGTCGTCTTGGAAGGTACGTTGCCCAACGGTGCGCACGTGTTCGCCATCGTTCCCACCGCACAGGATGGCATTGAGTTCCTAGGCAATTGGGACAATCTGGGCCAGCGTCTCTCAGAATCCGGTGGCATCAAGATCACCGGTGTTGAGGTCGATTGGGCCGGTGCCGCCGGATACGTGAACAAGGAATTCCAGCCACTGGTCTACAACACGTTGAATGTGCCGTTGATCCAGCAGATCTTTACGGCCATTTACTTAGGCATTGCCGAGGGTGCCTTGCGTACCGCCGGAACCTACACCCGAGATCGTTCTCGCGCATGGCCCTACAGCACCGACCCCAAGGACAGCGCGTCAGCTGAGGCACATGTGCTGGAGACCTATGGTGATTTGCGTGCCAAGCTTTGGGCAGCTCAGGCACTGGCAAAATCGGTTGATGAGGAAATTTCCTTGGTCCTTCACGCCGATCGTGAGGCACTCACCGCGGGACAACGCGGGTTGATCGCCGTGCGCGTTGCCGCTTCAAAGCAGGTTGCATCAACCATCGCGCTCGAGGTCACCAACAGGATCTTTGAAGTCACCGGCGCTCGGGCGACCTCAAATGCTGTGGGGTTGGATATCTACTGGCGCAACATCCGTACCCACTCCTTGCACGATCCGGTGGCGTTCAAGCGCCGCGAGGTCGGCGAATACGAACTGCTCGGTCTGCTGCCAGAGCCGTCCTGGTACACCTAAGAAAGAGCAGCACTTGGCCATGCCCACAAGCATCGGTCACGAGCGGCGTATCCCCCGTTTTCCGAGGGGTACGCCGCTCGTACGTGAGTGGCAAGGCCATGGATCCAATTGCTATTGAGCCTGTGGAATAGAGAACACCTGTCAGCACGGCGAAAAACCGACCCAGGCATAGGAGATAATCGGTCCTGCGAAGGCCAGAGCGTCATCGCGCTCGCCGGTGTTTTTGATTTGAGACCGTGCCATATGTCCGAAATTATGCCCAGTACGCCGGTGGCCATACCGAGTGTCAGCGCCGTCATATGCCAACCATGCAATCCACACATAGCTGCTCCTGACGGCGATGCCGCAGTAATACACCGCACTTCCTAGATGCTATTCGATGGGCAGGGCTCCCTGTTTCGACATAACCGACGGTTGAAAATCACGAGCCGCTCGGAGAACTCACTTCGACATCCACAGAGTAGTTTCCGGCAAAAAAATACCTGACCCAACTCCTCTTCAAAAGATTCGTTAGGTCAGGTATCTCGGTGGAGCATAGCGGAATCGAACCGCTGACCTCTTCGATGCGAACGAAGCGCTCTACCAACTGAGCTAATGCCCCGCATTACGGCTTGGAGCCGTAATATTTTTAGCCTAAACCCGAGGTGACCGTCACGCAAAATCGAGGAATCCTTACGATTACTCCTCGTGTTCTGCCTCTATGGCACCAGCCTCTATCGATTCCCTAGCCGCTGCGTATTGGCGTTGAATATAGGCTTCGAGTTCTGTGCGTTCGACTCGCCACACACCGCGTCCACCGATCTTAATCGCTGGTAGATCCCCACCGCGCACCAAGGAGCGGACCTGGGGCAGGTTTACATTCAACTCGTCGGCAACATCTTCTAGACGCAAGAACCTCATGCATTGAAGGCTACCCGGTTCGGAATTGAGATAACCGTCCGCAGACACTTTTGTGGATAACTGCCGTCTATCGGTTCGCCCCGCGGGCCGCCGCACCTGCAATTAAACAAGAGAGGCCCGCGATGACTCCAAGTTTTTGGAATCGTTGCGGACCGCTCTTATGCGCGACCTGAGACCTTGTGGGCCAACCGGCAAAGTCTCCGGGATGAGGTTCCGTTGCGGGGTCTGCTCCCCGTAGCTTGTGGCGTTGGAGAAGCTTCTAACAGCTACTAAAGCAACAACCGGGCATACCGTGCAACACAGTTGGGGATCACTGATCATTTTGACTAACATGGAGGGGTACCCGTCGAACAACTTGGTCAATTTGACCGAACCACAGCTTAGGAGTCGGAATGACGCCGGAATCGTACCAACTGGATGATACGGACAGGCGCATTCTTTTGGCCTTGGATGCGGATCCTCGCGTCCCCACGATGATGCTGGCCCAGCGTTTGGGCCTGGCCCGCGGCACCGTACAAACCCGCATGGAACGACTCGCTAGCTCCGGTGCTTTGCGTCCGAATTCCAGCCGCGTGAAGCCTGCATCGGTGGGCCGCGGCGTCTCGGCTGTGGTCAGCGCCGAGCTTGATCAGGCGCATCTGGAAGAAGCCATCGTGGCACTGAGTCTGATTCCCGAGGTGCTTGAATGTGTGGCTCCGGCCGGCGACACCGACTTGTTGATCCGTGCCGTAGCCAAGGACCCCGATGATTTGTACCGAGTCAGCGAGGAAATTCGCCTCTGCCCCGGCATCACCCGCACATCCACCTCAATGATTTTGCGCGACGTTATCCCCTACCGCACCACCGCACTGCTGGATCACCTAGGTTAACCGCCCCTAGCGGCGGACCTGACGTTCCACGGCCAAACGACCAATCACCAGGCGCATAATTTCGTTACTGCCCTCCAGGATCTGGTGCACCCGCAGGTCCCTCACAATTTTCTCGATCCCGTATTCACTGAGGTAACCGTAGCCGCCGTGTAGCTGCAGCGCCGTGTTGGCAGCATTAAATCCGGCGTCGGTAGCTACGCGCTTGGCCATGGCACAGAGGCGAACGGTATCCGCTGTCCCGCGGTCCAAGGCATCTGCGGCACGCCAAATCATGGTCCGCGCGGTTTCCAGCTCGGTCTCCATGTCGGCGATCGCAAAGAGCAGCGACTGTTGAGCGATCAGCGGTTTACCAAAGGCCTCACGTTCCTTCAGGTACGCGATGGATTTATCCAGAGCCGCCTGCCCTCCGCCAATCGAGCAGGCACCGATATTCACGCGGCCACCGTTCAGACCCCGCATGGCGATCCCGAATCCGGTCCCTTCCTCACCCAGCCGGTTATCCACTGGGATCCTGAGGTTGTCCATGACCACCTGTCGGGTGGGTTGGGCGTTCCAGCCCATCTTGGCCTCCAGCGCACCAAAGGACAGCCCCGGCGTTCCGTCGGGCACCAAGAAGGCGGTGATTCCGGCGCTGCCGGTGTCGGCCGTCCGCGCCATCACGAGGTAGAGACCCGAGGATCCGGCACCGGAGATAAATTGTTTGGTCCCGTTCAGGACGTAGGAGTCCCCATCGCGCACGGCCCGGGTGCTCAGGGCCGCGGCGTCGGATCCAACGCCGGGCTCGGTGAGGCAATAACTACCCAGCATGTCCATGGTGCACAGCTGCGGAACCCAGGCCGCGCGCTGCTCGTCGTTGCCAAACTTGTCGATCATCCACACCACCATGTTGTGAATGGAGATATAAGCGGCAATTGTCGGGTCGGCCTTGGCCAGCTCCTCGAAGATCAGCGCCGCATCCAGCCGACTCATGCCCGAGCCACCGAACTCCTCCCGCACATAAATCCCGCCCATGCCCAGCGACCCGGCCTCGGCCAAGACGTCGATGGGGAAATGGTGGTCTCGGTCCCAGGCCGCAGCCTGCGGGGCGATGTGTTCGGTGGCGAAGTCCGAGACCATCTCGGTGATGGCCTGCTGCTCTTCGGTGAGTTCAAACATGCTCGACTCCTGCTACTTATCTAACGGGCGGGATAGAAGAAAATGCGCAGCGGGTACTACTTGCCGACCTTTCCGGTGAGCGAAGCCACCGGGCGCAGGAAGACGGGCTGAGCCAGGAACCAGAAGCCCACGATCACCACGATGGAGACGATGAACAGGATCAGCCCCGTCCATCCGTCGGAGTTGTTGGATGCGTACATGTGGTTCAGGTTCCGCAGGGCACCGGTGGCCAGCACCAGCGCCACGTGCACCACGGTGAAGGCAACAAAGTAGATCATGACCGGGAAGTGCAGTGCCCGGGCAAGTTCCATGGGGTAGGCCTTATTCAGTGCCACGGCCTTTTTGGGCCAGGCACCCGACATCCGCAGACCGGTGATGATCGCCAACGGGGCGGCAATAAAGACGGTCACGAAGTAGGCCAGCACCTGCAGCGCGTTGTAATTGACCCAGCCTGATTCCGTCGGCCAGTTCAGTGAAAGGTACTGAAGGCCGGCGGAGAGGGCATTGGGGATGATGTCCCAGCTGGTGGGCACGATCCGTGCCCACTGGCCGGAAGCAAAGAGCAGCACGATGAAGATGATCCCGTTAAGTACCCACAGCGCATCAAGGGTGAGGTGGAACCAGAGGTCCAGGCTGATGCGGGTCGGGGCACCCTTGGTGCGGATCAACCCCTTGTTATTGCGTACCCAGTGGGCCGCCGGTCGGGTGGTGGTGCGCACGGCCATGCCGGTGCGCACGATCAAGACCAGGAAGAAGAGATTGAGGAAATGCTGCCAGCCCAGCCATGCGGGGAATCCGACGGGGGTGTTCACCGGCAACTCGGAGTGCCCGGTGTAGGTTTCCATCCAACTCTTCACACCCTCCATGCCCACCAGCCAGCGTGCAACCAGCACGCCGATGATCAATGCGATGATCAGGGAGCCGGTTATGATGCCGGCGCGCGCCAAGGTGCTGGTTGGCAGCTTGTTCCTGGAGGTGGATCGTGCACTCATGAATTGTTCCTTGGATTCGTGATGTGGTGATGTGGGCTAGGCACGAGCCTTGAGGAGCTCGATGACCCGCGGGACGATGCTAAAGACGTCGCCCACGATGCCCAGGTCGGCGATCTCGAAGATGGGTGCATCCTCGTCGTTGTTGATCGCCACAATGGTCTTGGATCCTTGCATGCCGGCTCGGTGTTGGATCGCCCCGGAAATTCCCAGCGCGATGTAGAGCTGCGGGGCAACGCTGACGCCAGTCTGTCCGACCTGCGCCGTCTGGGCGATGTAGCCCGCGTCGACCGCTGCACGGGATGCACCAACTGCACCACCGAGCGCATCTGCCAACTCCTCCACCAGTGCAAAGTTCTGAGTAGAGCCTAGTCCGCGGCCACCGGAGACCACAGTGGCCGCGCCGCGCAGTTCAGGGCGTGCCGAGGTTTCCGGGGCATCGGTGCGAGCGGTGATGGTGGCGGACGCGGAGCTACCGGGTTCTAACACCACGCGGGTGAGCTCAGCGGTGAGCTCCGGGGCCACGTCGTCGATCGCCCCGATCCGCAGCGTGATGATCGGCATGGCGCCGGGCACACTGGCTTGCACGCTATAGGCGCCACCAAAGGCCGAATGCACGGTGGTGATCACCGAGTCGTGCACACTGGCATCAAGCACATCGGCCAAAACTCCGGAACCGGTGCGTACCGCGAGCCGGGCTGCGGCCTCGCGGCCATCCACCGAGGCGGAGGTGAGCACCGCTAGGGGTGCATGGGTGCGCACCGCATCACTGAGCCCATCCACCAGCGGGGTGAGCAGCACGGTGTTGGCATCTGGTGTTTGCACCGCGTGAATTCGTGCGGCTCCCCATTGGCCCAACGTGGTGATGGTTTCCGGCGGTAGTTCAGTATCGCTGACGGTGAGCGCAACGGGGGTGCCTAACCGGGAGGCCAGGGCGAGCAGTCCACGGGCGGCTGCGGTGGGGTGAGCCTGATGGGTGAGTTCAATGAGTACAACAATGTTTTCCATGGCTGTGCCTTTGCTAGATCAGGTGCCGGGCGGTGAGGAAGGTGATCAGTTCGTCGGCGCCCTGGCCGTCGTCAATGATCTTGGCTCCGGCGCTTCGCGCCGGCCGCGGAAGGATCTGGGCCACGGTACTGAGGCTCCGGGCTCCGACGCCAAGTTCGGCGGCAGATTTTGTGGTGACGGGCTTGCGTTTGGCGCCAAGAATGCCCTTGAAGTTGGGGAAACGGGCCTCAGCAAAACGTTCTGTGACGGTGATGATCGCCGGGTAGGCAGCGTTCACTTCCTGAGTTCCGGCTTCGGATTGCCGCTGGCCGCTGATGCCCTGCGCACTCATCTCGGCCGTCGTCAGCGAGCCGAGCAGGGGAAGGCCGAGGTGTTCGGACAGCATGGCCGGCAGCATGCCGGCGCGGCCATCGGTGGATTCGTTGCCGGCGATGATCAGCTCCGCTCCGAGATCGCGTAGCGCCGCGGCCAGCGTGGCGGCGGTGAGGACGAGGTCCGCCCCAATCAGGGCGTCATCAAGTACGTGAATCCCGGAGTCCGCGCCCATGGACAGCGCCTTGCGAATGGCCTTATTGGCGTGTGCCGGACCCATGGTGGCCACGATGACTTCCGTGGTTTTGTCTCGGTCCTTAACGCTCAGGGCCAGCTCGAGGGCTCGTTCGGTGATTTCGTCAATGATCTGGTCGCTGGCGTCGCGGTCCACACGATAGGTCTGCGGGTCCAGGATTCGTTCATCGGCGGTGTCGGGAACCGCCTTGATCAAAACCACGATTTTCATCCGAGTTCTCCTTGCGATGCTGGTCTGTGTGCTCCATCGCGAGACTACTAGGAAGGCTCGAAATTTACTAGGTCTTCCTACTAAATTTGATGCTTTGGCCCACCCACCCATGTATGGAGACGGGGCCACGTGGAGAGTGCTTAGATATTTTTGAGTGACCCCTGGGTAATTTGTTCCAGCAGCCAGGGAGAGAAAACGAAGGGTGTTGCCGTGGCCGCGGTCAACAGATCAGCCGGTGCCACCCAGACATACTCGGCAACCTCATCCGGATGTGGTGCCAGCTCCCCGGAGATCCGGGCGGTGAAGACCGGGCAGATTTCATTTTCCACGATCCCCGAGGCGTCCACCGCGCGGTAGGCGAAGTCGGGAAGCAGCTCACTGACGTGGGTGATGTGTGTGCCTAATTCCTGCTCGGCACGCCGCGCGATGGCCGCCTCGAAGGATTCGTCCACCCCGGGGTGGCCGCAGAAGGAATTGGTCCACACCCCCGGCCAGGTCTTTTTGGACAGCGCCCGACGGGTCAGCAGGATCTGCCCGTCGTCGTTGTAGAGGTAGCAGGAGAAGGCCAGATGCAGGGGCGTGGATTCGGTGTGCACACGCGCCTTGGACTCGGTTCCAATGTGGGTACCGTCGGCGGCCAATAGCACCACAAGTTCCTCGTTCATGGCTCTCTTTCTTCGCTGGGGTGTTTGATGCTCACGACTGGGGCATCTTTAGCCTCAATTCTCCCATGCCCACGGTGGCGCTCGGGCTGAACACACAAAACGCTGCCCACCTCGTGGAGGCCGACGGCCTCCGGTGGACAGCGTTTTGTGGTGCGAAGAAATTCTCCCGCAGTTATTTCAGTCGCTTGAGCGTTTCACCCTTAAAGAATCCGGGGCTCTTGAAGCGCATGTAGAACATCAGTCCAACACCGAGCAGCAGCACGCCCATCCCGAGGATGAACACCATGCCCAGACCGCCAATGTTGGAACCCGATCCGTAATCCGGATCCATCGAGTCATGCGCGGTACTCAGGAACATCACCAGCAGGATCACGCCGCCCACCAGCGGTGCCAGGAACTTGAAGAAGAAGTTGCGCACCGAGCTAAAGCACTCACGCCGGAAGTACCAGACGCAGGCCAGCGCGGTGACTCCATAGTAGAAACAGATCATCAGGCCCAGGGCTGTGATGGTGTCCCAGAGGGCATTTTCGCTCAGCAACCGGGTGATGACGTAGAAACCGGCCGCCGCAGCTCCGGCGGTGATGGTGGCCACCGACGGAGACATGAAGCGCGGAGAGATCTTGCCAAACGCATCGGGCAACGCCTTGTAGTACCCCATGGCCAGCAGCGTACGAGCCGGAGATACCAGGGTGGACTGCAGCGAGGCGGCCGAGGAGGAGAGGATGGCCAGGGACATCAGGATGGCGAAGGGCCCCATGATCGGGCCTGCCAAGACGGCGAAAATCGATTCCTGGTTATCCGGGTTACCCGCACCCAATCCCGTCGTTCCGGTTCCCGCATAGGCGATCACTGCCAAGGAAATGATCATGTAAATGGCCATGATGATCAGTACCGTCAGTGTTGCCGCGCGGCCAGGTACCTTGTCCGGATTTTTAGTTTCTTCATTCATGGTCAGGGTGACATCCCAGCCCCAGAAGATGAAGATTGACAAGGAAACACCAGCGGCGAAGGCACCGAAGGATTCAACCGCCAGGGGGTTAAACCAGTCCAGCGAGATGGGTGTTGGATCAAAGGCGGTGCCATTGTTCACGTGGCTGAATGCGGCGATCGCAAACCAAGCGAGCACCACCAGCTGGAAGGCCACCAGCACGTACTGGAAGGTCTTAGTGGTTTGCATACCGCGATAGGAAATCCAGCAGGCGGCGGCGATGAAGATCAACGTGGTGGGGATGTTGACCCACAGGTTTTTAGTCAGATCCGCGATTCCCGCATTTCCGGTGAGCTGAGCCAGCAGAATGTAGAAGAAGTCCACGGCCACCGCCGCAAGGTTCGAAAGCACGATGACGGTTGCCGCGATCAGCCCCCAGCCGCCCATCCAGCCGATCCACGGGCCAAAGGCCCGAGTCGCCCAGGTGAAGGAGGTGCCGGAGTCGGGCATGGCGGCATTCAGCTCGCGATAGCCCAGGGCCACCAGCAGCATCGGCAGGAAGCCGGCAATAAAGATGGCGGGCAGCTGGGTGCCCACCTCCGCCACGGTGGGGCCCAGTGCGGCGGTCAGGGTATAGGCGGGGGCGATGCAGGAAATCCCGATCACCACGGCACCAATCACACCGACGGTTCCCTTGGACAGGCCCTTCTCACCCAGACCCGATTCCCCGGTTACTAGGGAGCGAGTCTCGGTCGCTGATTCACGACTCATGTTGTTCTTCCTTCATCCGGACGCAGGATGCTCTCCCCCGAAAGATTCGACGGGGTGAGCATCCAGCGACATGCGGCGGGTGGTTTTAGGACTGTGCTGGCTCCACGCTGTGGCTCTTGGGAACCACAACAAGGGGAACCGGAAGGGTGCGCAATATGCGCTGACCGGTGGTACCGAGGAAAAGCCGTTTTTTACGTGCCAGCCGGCTAGAACCGATGAAGGCTATATCGCCGTCATTCCATTCCAACTCCGTTATGGCATCGTCGATGCTACTTCCGGAGGCGATGGAAATTTCCGCGTCGATCCGGTGTTCGGTGAGCACGTCGCGCACCCGTGCTTCGGCCGCGGAGATGGCCTTTGACAGGTCAGTTTTCGACTCGTCGAGCTCATCCTGGGCCACGAGGGACACCACGCGCAGCGTGAGATGTGGCTGACGTGCGGCGGCACTTGCGGCGGCCTGGATGACTCCCCGGGCACCGGCACGCGTTCCGACAAATGCCGTCACGCGTCCCAACTTTCCACCCGCTCGAGCCAGCGCGGCCACGGCACCGGGGTTGCCCATGGCCACCGGAACCGGGGAGGCATGAAGCAACGAACTGGCCACCGAACCCGGTACAAAGAAGCCGGCAACGTGGCGTGCGCGGCCGCCCAGCACGATGGCCCGGGCACCGGTTTCCTGCGCCAGCAGGATCAGGCCCTGAGCCGGGGAGTCCACCGAGCGAGCGATCACCCGGGCGCTGATTCCTGCCGGAACCAGGCCGAGGGCGGTTTGTGCCCAGCCATCAATTTTTTCCGCCAAGATGGAACGGTAGCCGTGGTCTCCCCCGGGGTAACTGGCGGAGAATGGGGTGCTTCGCGGCAGCACGATGGCTAGGTCCAGGTGTGCACCTTCTCCACCGAGGGCGCTGGCCAAGGCGATGGCCTCGGCCCCACGGTCATCGGCCGTATATCCAACAAGTAAGCGCATATCGCTTACTTACCGGAGGCGAGCAGGGAACCGAAGAGGGATTTCACTCCGTCGTACTTCGCCGCCGGTTCGGTGCCGTCGATCGCGGCGTTGATACGTACCGCGGTGCGTCGTCCCATCCGAACAGCACCATCAACATGCTGGTAGCCCTCGCCGGCGAGATCCGAGGAGGAGAAGTAGATTGGGCCGACGTTTTTGTTCTGGTCCGGCCCGAAGCGGAACAGCCCGCCCAGATCGTAGCTGGTGGCATAGGCGCCGCGGGTCCACTCCTCGGCACCGAAGTCGGAGAGGTAGAAGACGCTCGGTTCCAGCGCCTTGGCACCCAGGAATTCGGCCATGGAGGCGAGGATAGCGGCCTTGCGCTCTTCTTCGGGAAGGAGGAACATGGCGTCGGCCTGCAGATCGGAGATGAATCCGACCAGGGTGCCGGTGGTTTCCTCATGGTAGGTGTTGTCGTAGAGTTCCTGCACGATCGCCGAGGGGCCGAAGCAGGTACCCGAGAGGCCCTCTTCGCGCCAGAACGGGGTCTCGTACACGGCGTGCACCTTGATGACCAGGCCCATGGACTGGTGCTGATGGGTCACATGCTGGCGGCGCGGCAGCGGTGGGTTGTAGGAAATGCGCGAGTACAGGTTCGGCGGCACGGCGATGATCACTTTTTTGGCGTTCACCGTGACGTCGGTGCCGTAGGCAGTCACCCCATCCTCGGACCAGTCGAGCTTCAGCACCGGGTTGTTCAGGAACACATCGGTACCTAGACGCTCGGCCACCGCGATGGAAACACCCTGCATGGTGCCGACCATGCGGCGGTCAAGGATGAAGTCCTCGTCAACCAGGTTGGAGAAGGATCCCGCGGAGGAGGACATCAACAGTGCTTGCAGTGCGGAGAAGGTGTGAGCGGGTTTGGTCAGCATGCCGCCGGCAATGAACAGGCCTACATTGTTGCAAGCCACCTCGTCGTTGGAGATGGTGCGCAACCAGTGGTGGAAGGAGATCATGTCCAGCTCGGCCGCCTGCGGGTGCGTCCAGGGAGCGTCGGGATCTACCTGCGCGGTCAGTCGGTCCATTTCCTGGATGAGCTTGTTCATCTCGGCAACGCTGGACTCGGCCACCGGGAAGTCCTCGCCGGTGTAGACCGAGCGGGTTCCGTCCTCCGCGAGGTAGACGGAGGCGCCTTCCTTGTAGCGTTCGAACGTCTCGATGCCCAGTTCCTCGATCAGCGAGTAGAGCCCGGTCTGGTCAGGAGAAATCCACTGGCCACCGATTTCGATGGTGGCCCCGTCCATGTTCTGGCTCCAGGTGCGGCCGCCAACGCGATCGCGGGCCTCCAGCACGGCCACGGACTTGCCCGCCTTACGCAGCTCGTAGGCCGCGGTCAGGCCCGAGGGGCCGGCTCCGATAATAACGACGTCGCGATCCAGGATAGTCATGATGCCCACTTCTTTCGATTACTAAATGAATGACGTTCATTTACTAGACTGGTTCCATGGTAGATCATAAGATGGGCCATTGTGAAGTGCACCACGTCAGGAGCGGACTTTGATGCAGGAATCAGCTACTCCCCCCGGGGCGACTCGGCGCCGCGTCGGTCGCCCGCGCTCTGGCGTGCTTGACCGCGAGCTGATCGCACGGGCAGCGCTAAAGCTAGTGACTTCCGGTGGATACACCGCCCTGACCATGTCGGCAGTGGCCAAGGAACTCGGCGTCTCACCGTCGGCGCTGTATAACCACGTGGAATCCAAGCAGGAACTTATGCAGTGGATCCAGGAAATCGTGATGGACGGGGTCGATTCCTCGGCCTTCGCGACCCACCCGCTGGAGCAGGCCCTCCTACGCTGGGCGGCGAGCTACCGCGATATTTTTGCTGATCACGCGCCCTTGATTCCTCTCATTGCCGTCCTGCCGGTCTCCGGGTCGCCACGGACGCTTCAGATGTACGAGGTAGTTGCCTCCGGCTTCACCCGAGCGGGCTGGAAGCAGTCAAAGATCATCCCGAGCATCGTTGCCATTGAGTCGTTCATTTTCGGGTCCGCACTGGACGCCACTGCCCCCTTGGACATCTTTGACCCGGGAGCCAACGCCGGAAGTATCCCCCACTTCGAGGGGGCCTTGGCCGCGCAACGGGCGAGCGGAAACCACAGCGCCGAGGATGCCTTCATCACTGGTTTGCGAGCCATGATTACCGGCCTCCTCGCGAACGCAGAACTCGACTAGGGGCTTGCCTGCGGCGTTCTCGCACCGCGTTGCCGGTCACAAGTGCTCCCGTCGAGCCGTCCATATTCGGATAGGCGGCAACTGAGTCATGCTCGCGGATTGAGCGACGGAGGCAGTCAATGCCGCCAGACGTGCGCGTCGGCGGAGGAATCGGCACCGCGCGCGAGTTCCTCCGCGCCGGCCTGATTGATGACCTCCACCTCTTGGTCGCCCCCGTTATCCTTGGCCGCGGAACCCGGTTGTGGGATGATCTACCCGGCTTGGACCTTACGCACAAGGTGAAAACAGAAGTCGCCGAGAGCGGCACCATCCACATCACCTTCACCCGGTAGCACGCAGGCAAGAGCATCAAACGCCATTGTGCCCGCGCAGCTTTCGCGCTGGCCCGCGACTACCCCGCTATCATTCCCGGACCATGTTGGACGGGGCGCCGGTGGCCGCGCTCTTCGGGTAAATAATCAGGCACGTGCTCGAGGCAGTGGCCAGCACCCGGTCCTCGGCGTCCCGAATTTCGGCTTCGGCGAAGGCCACATTCTTGGCTCGCCGGGTGACCCACCCATGAGCGGTGACGGTGCCGGTTTCGGCGGTGATGGGATGCAGGAATGACACCTTGATTTCCAGACTGGTATATCCGACTCCGACCGGCAGCGTGCTATGGACGGCACATCCGCACACGGAGTCCAGGACCGTGGCGAAGAACCCGCCGTGGACCGATCCGATGGGGTTGTAATGTGATTCGTCCGGTTCCGCGGTCATCACCACGTCTCCATCGCCAACGGAAACAAATCCCAACCCAATGTGACTACTGATCGGCGGCGCCGCGACGAGCCCCGAGGCCATGGCACGCAGTTGTTCGATTCCGCTACGCTCAAATACCTTGGCCTTATCCGATTCGGGGCTCTGGAAGTGGATGGTCCGTGAACGGTTTGTTGTGGGCTCGGGCAATACCGACATCGTGTGATCTCCGTTTTCTCGAAAGCGTGGGAAGTTCTGAGGCACCTTCGGTAGCCATCACCTTAGCGCGGAAGAATGGCAATAATCATGACGACCATCAGAGCCGAAGCAACGTTGGTTAAGGTTTTGCTTGTTCCTCGATCATGACGTTACTCCCCGGGCCACGATCTCCGCCGTAGTCACCAGAATTTGATTCGGGATTCTTATTCCGCAAGCACCGAGCCGTACCGCAGAAACAAAAAACGCCCCGTCGGCACCAACTCCGGATCATCCGAAGCAAGGTGCCAACAAGGCGTTGAGGGTGGTGCGGGCCGTGATTACATCATCGGGGTGTTCATCATCTGCACGAGCATTTCCGGATCACCGTAGTTGTAGATGGCCCAGCCGAATCCCATGATCAGGGCAGTCGATGCCACGAGCCAGATCCCTGACAGCTTGGCCATGAGGCGGATCTCGCTGCGGCTGACCGAAAGTCGATCTTCGGTGTAGTTCTCGGCAACCTTGCTCATCCGCTCGGCCGGGGTCAGCGATGCCATGGCGTTGAGGTTCACCAGGTGGTTCGAGGCGGTGTCAGTGCTTCCATCACACAAACGTGCCCGGGTGAGATTGCGCTTGCGGTCTTGGGTCATCTCGGCGATGTTCGAGCCGTGACGTGCCAGCAAGATATCCTCGCCCAGCGGCATTCTTCTGTGTGCCAAACGCATAGCTAACCCCTCAAAAATCGCGTGAGCGGGGAACTACACACCCGCAAGATTTTCCATCTTCTCTTTGAGGTTACGTGCGTTTTTTGCGCCGAGGGCGATATATCCACCTTTCGGTTGGCAAGCTCACAGGGGCCTGTGGCCCAGACCGCCAGAAACGCGTGGCGGGCCCCACAAAGCAGCCTAGCGGGTCATAAAGTGCGTGATCACGCCGATCATCCAGATCGATGCGGCCAACGCCGCGGCACCAAACTCAACCAGAACTCCCCATCCCATGGCCTTGAGTGCCGAGCCGGAGGCAGCCAAGGCTGCCCCAAAGTCCTTACGCCGAGCAAATTCGCCCAGCACCAGGCCCAGCGCAAAACCTAGGAACAAGCCCAGCACGGGAATGACGAACATGCCCACCACCGCCAGCGCGATGCCCAACGCGATCGAGCCGCGCGGAATTTGCTGCTGTTTCATATTGCGTCCGGTCAGTACCGCGGAGGCACTGAACCCGGCGAGCGCCAGTGCCATTCCAATGCCCGCGCACCACCAGGCCGCGGGACTGCCAATGATCCAGGCCCAGGCCAAAAGCGTGCCGATGGCCAGCAGGCTTCCGGGAAGCACCGGGACGATGGTTCCGACTACGGCGACGGCCAACAGCAACCCCGCAACAACGGTGGTGATGACTTGTAAATCCATGAGTCACATTCTTGCAGTGATCTTGCCGTGCATCCGGTGACGCGCGGTAGTCGGGATGCCGGATCGGTTAGTCACCCACGATGGCCCAGCTGCCGGCGTCCTTGTATTCGCTATCAACGATCTCTTCGCCGGTGCCCGGCTCCATGGGGTAATTCTTCAGATTGCCGGCCCAATACCGCAGCACCCGACCCAGCTCGGCCTCGGGATTAAGCTTCATTGCCTCGGTGTTCATGTCGACCTCAAAGATAAATCTCATGTACCCACATCCCTTGGTCCGGACGCTGCCCCGTGATCGGGACCCTGCCCCTTCGTTTTCCCATCCTAGGCACGTCAGCGCCCGATATACCACGACCAGTTTTCCGCCGATGGTCCCCGTCCACAAAAAGATGACGATGGATTGTTGAACAATCTGCGTTCGTAGTGCATTCTTAATGAATCACAACCACGAGACGGGGGTCACACGTGACTTATATCGACCTGAATTCCGACGTCGGAGAGTCCTTCGGCAACTGGACCATGGGTGACGACGCTGCCATTTTTGCCTCCGTCTCCTCGGCGAATGTCGCCTGCGGATTCCATGCGGGAGACCCCAGCGTCATTGCCCAAACCTGCCGTGATGCCGTGAGTGCAAATGTCACCATCGGTGCTCACGTGGGTTACCGCGACCTAGCCGGCTTTGGCCGCCGCTTCTTGGACTGTTCGGCCACCGAACTGGCCGATGATGTGCTCTACCAGCTCGGCGCCCTGGAGGCACTGGCCCGGGCTGCGGGCTCCACCATCAAGTACGTCAAGCCACACGGTGCCCTCTACAACACCATCGTGCACCATGAGGTCCATGCCCAGGCCGTCATCGATGCCATCCGTGCCTTCGGCTCCGATCTTCCGGTGCTGCTGTTGCCCGGCTCCGTCGCCCTAGCCAAGGCCGAGAACGCTGGTCTGCGTCCGGTGGCCGAGGCCTTTGCCGATCGAAACTACAACCCCGACGGCACCCTGGTCTCCCGCCGCGAGGCCAACGCCGTACTGCATGACCCAGAGCTCGTCACCGCCAACATGATCCGCTTGGCCACCGAAAAGACCGTCGTGGCCATCGACGGCACGGTGATCCCCATGGACGCCGAAAGTATCTGCGTCCATGGCGACACCGCCGGTGCCGTGGCCATGGCCGCCGCCGTACGGACCGGACTGACAAATGCCGGCATCACAATCAAGAGCTTTGTATGAGCATCCTCAACACCCGTTTTGCCGGCACCCGATCGGTACTCGTAGAACTCTCCGATCTTGATTCGGTGCTGGCCCTGGCCGCCCTGCTCAAGACCACCCCACTGCCGGGGCAACTTGATGTGTTGGCAGCAGCCTCCACCATCTTCATCAAGACCGACTCCTGGGCCGCGGCCCAAAAGATCGCCGCACAGATCCCGACCCTGGAACTCGGCTCCGCCCCCACGGACAGCGGGTCCCTGGTTGAGGTCCCGGTGTACTACGACGGCGAAGACCTCGCCGAGGTGGCAGCGCTCACCGGGCTGAGCATCGAGGCCGTGATCAACGCCCACACCACGCAGCTCTGGCGTGCGGCATTTGGTGGTTTCGCCCCCGGCTTCGCCTACCTACGTGGCGAGAACCAAACACTTAATGTGCCGCGCCGTGACACCCCCCCGCAAGGTGGTGCCCTCCGGAGCCGTGGCTCTGGCCGGTGACTACTCGGCGGTTTACCCCCGCCAGTCCCCCGGCGGATGGCAGCTGATCGGGCACACCGATGCCGTGCTCTGGGACCTTCAACGGGAAAACCCCGCACTGATCCGTCCGCAAGACCGCGTGCGGTTCATCGCCTCACGCACCTCACTGACGATTTCAACGGCTTCGACCCCCAGTGAACCCAAAACAATGCCCGCTATGACCGGTGCGCACCTTGAGGTACTGGATCCCGGGTTGCAATCACTGATCCAAGATCTGGGCCGCGTGGGACTGGGTGATCTGGGTGTTTCCGCCGCGGGAGCAGCAGATACCTCCTCCGCACGCGCCGCCAACCGGCTGGTGGGCAACGCGGCCCCCGCGGCAGTGGTGGAAAATCTCCTGGGTACGGCAACGTTTTTGGCCCACAATGATGCGGTCCTGGCCGTCACCGGTGCCACCGCAGAACTGCTCATCACCCCCGCGCAGGACGATGATTTCCATGAGACCCGCAGCGTGGAGATGAACACCCCCTTTGCCCTGCTGAATGGCGAAACGCTGAGGCTGAGCCCCACCGGATCCGCACTGCGCAGCTACCTGGGTGTCCGCGGAGGCATCGCGGTACCCCCGGTACTGGGATCGCGCTCCACCGACTCGATGTCCGGGATCGGTCCGGCACCCCTGATCAAGGGCAGCATCCTGCCCATCGGGGCCATCATCGGCTCCCACGTGGTGGGCAACCCGGAGCCCTCCACGCTGCCGGCGCCCGATGCCAACGGCGTATTCACGCTGCGCATCAGCGCCGGACCGCGAGATGACTGGTTCGGCCCCGCCGGACTAGAACGTCTCACCGCGCAGGACTGGATCGCTTCGGCCGAATCGAACCGCGTCGGTGTCCGGCTCCAACTCACCGATGGTGCGGCTGCCCTGCAGCGGATCCGCACCGGTGAATTGGCCAGCGAGGGCGTAGCCGTGGGGTCTCTGCAGGTCCCACCCTCCGGACTACCGGTCCTCTTTTTGGCCGATCATCCGGTCACCGGCGGTTACCCAGTGATCGCCACGGTCATCGCCGAGGACCTACCGGCCGCCGCACAGTTACCGCCCGGAGCACGCCTCCACTTTGAGCTGGTAGACCCGCTCACCCATCGTCCAACATCCTCACGGGCAACACACCACCAAGGAGTCTCGGCATGAAAAAAGTACTGATCGCCAACCGCGGCGAAATCGCCGTCCGCATTGCCCGTGCCGCAGCGGATCATGGCCTGATTTCCGTGGCCGTCTACTCGGACCCGGATGCCGATGCACTGCACGTGCGTCGCGCCGATGAGGCCTACCCACTGCATGGGACCAGCGGCGCCCAAACCTACCTCGACATGGAAAAGATCCTGGCCATCGCCCGGCTCTCCGGGGCAGACGCGGTGCACCCGGGTTATGGTTTCCTGTCCGAGAACGCCGACTTTGCTCAGGCCGTGATCGACGCCGGGCTCAGCTGGATCGGCCCGAGCCCCGAGTCCATCCGTGCGCTCGGTAACAAGGTGACGGCGCGTGAGATCGCGGTGCGTGCCGGAGCCCCGCTAGTGCCGGGCACCGACGGACCGGTGGAATCCGGCGCCGAGGTGCGCGCCTTCGCCCAAGAATTCGGCCTGCCGGTGGCCATCAAGGCTGCCTTCGGCGGTGGTGGACGCGGCATCAAGGTGGTGCGCAACTTCGAGGACATCGACGACGCCTTCGAATCGGCGGTACGCGAGGCCACCGTGGCCTTCGGCCGCGGAGAATGCTTCGTTGAACGCTTCCTGGACAAGCCGCGCCACGTTGAGGCCCAGATCCTGGCCGATACCCACGGCAACGTCGTGGTGGTCGGCACCCGCGACTGCTCGCTGCAGCGCCGCAACCAGAAGCTTGTTGAAGAGGCACCCGCTCCCTTCCTGAGTGATGAGCAGCGCGCCTCCATCCATGCATCGGCCAAGGCCATTTGCACAGAGGCCGGGTATCACGGTGCCGGAACCGTCGAATACTTGGTGGCCCCGGACGGTTTGATCTCCTTCCTGGAGGTGAACACCCGACTCCAGGTTGAACACCCGGTCACCGAGGAAACTACCGGCGTTGACTTGGTGGGCGAGCAATTTAGGATTGCCGCCGGTGAGGCCATCAGCTTCACGCAGGACCCGATTCCCACCGGTCACTCCTTCGAGTTCCGGATTAATGCCGAGGACCCGGCCCGCGGCTTCCTACCCGGCCCCGGACGCATCACCGCCTTCGAGGCACCCACCGGCTCCGGAGTCCGTGTGGATTCGGGCGTGCGCACCAATTCGGTGATCCCCTCGCACTACGATTCGCTGATGGCCAAGCTGATTGTGACCGGCGCTACGCGAGAGCAGGCGCTGCGCCGGGCCAAGGTGGCACTGGATGAAATGGTCATCACCGGAGTCCCCTCCGTGCTGCCCTTCCACCGCGCGGTGGTGCGCAATACCGACTTCACGAACAACGAACGCTACGGCGTGTACACCACCTGGATCGAATCCGAGTTCGCCGAAGAGCTCGCCTCCTCTCCCGAGATCGCCGCAGCGGAGCCGGGCGCAGAACGCGAAACCCTGACCATTGAGGTCAACGGGAAATCCATGGGTCTGGGCCTGCCCGCCTCGTTGGTGGATGCCATCCGCCACGGTGGGGCCGGTGCCGCGCTCAACGCCGCTGGCGTCTCCCTCCCGGCGACCAGCGACGGCACGACGGTCGCGGCCCCCATGAACGGCAATCTGGTGAAGTGGGTCATCGAGGACGGAGCGGTAGTTGCCGAGGGTGACACCGTGGCGGTGCTCGAAGCCATGAAGATGGAATCGACGATCCCTGCGCATCGCGACGGCACCTTCACGCGCGGCACACAGGAGCCGGGTGCTGCCATCGGTCGCGGCGAAGCACTCGGTTCCATCGCTTAATGCTTGCAAGGCCCACGGCGAGACTCGATTAGATTGGTGGGATGGTTTTGAACGCAGCGCTTTCCTCATTAGCCCTCGCCGAGGGCTCGACCCACGCACACACCGGTGCCTGGGTCGCCGCGGTGCTGCGCGCGCGCATTGCCGAGGGGCAGCTGCTTCCCGGCGCCAAGCTCTCCGAGCAGGTGATCTCGGTAGAACTGGGCGTTTCACGCAATACCTTGCGCGAGGCCTTCGGCGTGCTGGATCAGGAACTGATCATCACCCGGATCCCCAATCGTGGAGTCTTTGTGGCCTCCCCCGGCGCCGACGGCGTGCGGGAGATCTACGCGGTGCGCAGAATGATCGAACCCGCTGCCGTCCTCTGGGGGCCTAAGCAGGATGTCGCGGCCCTGGCCGCTATCATCGTTGATGCCCGTGCCGCACTCGACGCCGGTGACATCGCCAAGATGGCCGACGCCAACCAGTGTTTCCACCAGGAATTAGTGGCTTCTACCGGCAGCATCCATTTACAGGAGTTGATGGGCAAGGTCCTGGCGCAGATGCGCCTGGTCTTCCACTCCATGGTTGATGCCCCGGACTTCCACTCGCACTACGTTCAGCTCAACGCGGGACTCGTTGAGCTGCTGCAGGCCGGAGACCGGGAGCAAGCCGCCGAATCCTTGCGCGGATATCTCGATCGGGCCGAGGCCGAGCTGCTGGAGCACCTCGAGGACGAGGAAATCAGCTAGCACCTCAACCTTCGACTACATGTTGGTGGTGATCTTCGCCCTCTTGCGCAGTTGCTCTGCGTACTTTTTCACCGAAGCGCTTTCCTTCTGCAACTTCAGCTGCTGAGAGAGCTCCGACTTGATCTCTTTATAAGCAGGGGCCTTGGCGGCCGCTGCATCGGTGGCCCCCTGCGCAGCGAACTGTTCCTCCACCACCTTGTAGGCGGCCTTGAGATCCTTCTCGCTGGGCTTGAAATCGCCGATTTCCTTGGCGATCAGCCGTTCGACTTCCAGCTGGGTTTTGAGCTGCAAACGTACTGCGTCCTCATCGAGCCCCTGGGATTTCATGGTGCTCAGGAATTCCTTGGTGGAAACGGCATTAGATTTGGCGACATCGGCCAGTGCAGCGTCAAGATCCTTGTCCGTGGCAAAGATCTTCTTCTTGGCGGCCTCCTGGATCAACAGCTCGGTATTCACCAGGCCTTCGGCCGTTTGCTTGCGCAGCTGCGCTTGATCAAGTTCTTGACCGGAACTTTGCGCCTGCTGTTGAACCTGAGCGAACTGGGTTTCATAAATCCTGGTGAAGTCCGCCTTGGTGATCTCCTCACCGTTAACTGTCGCAACGATCTCCGGGATACCGGTGAGATCGGGGGTGGGGGCCGAGGCCGGTGCCGGCGCGGAACTAGAGACCGCGGCAGGATCGGGTTCGGCGGCGGAACTACATCCAGCAGTGAACGCTAACAAGGCGATCAGGGCCAGGGAAATAACAAACTTTTTCTGCAACATCTACTCCCAGCTTTTGGAACAACCCTTGGAACACTAACAGGCGAAACATGGCGGACGCTGGACATTCGTCGGAGCGTGCTGCCGGAGCACGCGCCGACGGCGTGGATTGGTGTGACGACACCGGACGCAACAACCGGTTGGCGAGTCCCGGCTTCGTGGACACCTGGGTGCTCGTGGTGCTGGCAGACTGCACCGTGCCTCACGGCGAGTTCCGAGTCACCGGATAGCGGAACGGCAAGTGGTCGCTGCTGTGGTCAGGCACCCTGCCCACGGCCAACGCCAGTTGAGCGGAGTACCGTGCTAGAAAATTTCGCTGCACAGTAACTAGGTGCTTGCCATTTACCCATCGCGCGCGCTACAGTTATTTCAGTTGATTCAACTATTTCAGTTAGGGTCACATCCAAAGACAACATGCTGGAAGTATCATGCCCATCACACATCTCACCCCACCGCTGGTAGAACAAGCGCCCGAGGTTCGCGCCGCACTCGAAGCACTTCCTCAAAACGAACTTACCTCTAGGCTCTTGCAGCTCGTCGCCGCGCTCGAATCCGGCGACCGCGTTTCGGTTCGCCCGGCGAAGGACAAACTTCTTTCTCCACAGGAAGCGGCTGACTATGCCGGGCTAAGCAGGCCTTTCCTCTGCAAACTTCTTGATCGGGGCGTCATTGCTGAACAGCCACGAGTTGGCACACATCGCAAGATCCGTTTCGACGACATGGAGGATTTCATGGCAAACCGTGATCGCGCCTCGAGTCAGTTCGCTCTTGATGTTGCACGTAGCGAAGAAGCACGTGCACAGCTCGTGCGTGACATCGCTGGAGTAACTGCCGATGAAGCATCAAAGTTCGGTTTCTAATACCCGAGATAACTGCCCAAAAGGTCGTACTCTCCTATTGCCCTCTATACCGCGCATAGTCGTCTAGGATCTACGCATGGGGGAAATTGAGGAATGTGGTGCACGCCCGACATTAAACGTCATGCGGGTCTGCTTAACTGAGCCAACCTACTGGATCGATATTGAACAATTTCGAGCCGTGCAGGGAAGCAGATTTCCCGAGGCGGGACCCTTGTCCAGCTTAGGACATCCGATCATAAAAGCCGGTCTCAAACTAACGTCGGATCCAAGGAGCGGGCACGGGTACCAAATCCATGCTTCCACGCATGCCAAAGCGTTCCCGACGCTCTGGCGAGAGCTCAAGTCGGGCCAATGGCGCGGACTGATTACACAGCAAGACGATGCCGGACAATGGTGGATCGTTTTTGCCGGCTTGGAACGTGAAGGAGACGCTGCTGACGTCTACAAACTCATTAGGGAGCTGGGAGACGATGACATTAAGGCGCTCTACCCAACTGCGGACGATTAGAAACTCCTAAGGTTAGAGTCTGCTAAACGCGTACAAACCAATTGGGAGCAAGATTGTATAGATCGCTTCCTGGACTTCGTATCTTCCTCGATCCGCGAGAACAAACCGATAGAATTTTCGTTGCCCAGTCATCCATCTCATGTCGGAGCTAAACTAGACGTTTCCGTTGATATTGAACGACTTGATGAAGTCGATAACTCTGCTTCGACACCCGCAGAAATCATGCTCACCATCGAATTAAATGGATGGACTGACGGCAACTTAAAACGTTCACTTGTCACGTTGCTTTTACAAGAGATCGATCCTGTCAGAGAAAATTGGGACGCAGTATCCGACAACGGCACGACTCTTATGTATTCGCTCTTGACTACAGAAAGTCAGCTTCAAGCAATCGCAAACCCGCTACCACGTAATTCCCAGGAAGCGTGTTTGGTCCGGGCCGAACCCGGCGGACTGACAATCACGCTCGCACATTACCTCCTCAAACGCGTTATCACTGATGCGCACGTCTATGGTCGACCGCGAAAGGCATTGTGTGGGCAGTGGCTTGTTCCGTCTCAGAATCCTGATTCCCTAGAAGTTTGCCCGAAATGCGACGAAATCCATCGCAGCTTTGCCTCCAGTTAGACCCCCGACGCGCGAAAAAACAGCAAAGTCGGCATCCCGCTCACCCGAGGTGCCTTAGGATCCATCGCCCAAATACCTTCAATAGGCAGCAGAATCAGTTACTAGTGGTGGACCTTACCGGGAGAGTCTCGTCCCCAATGCGTGCACGCGCAAACTATTTGCGGAAGTTGGCTCCGACGCATCCGGACGACGCCAGGCACAACACCAACATTCCCGAGAAGATCTTGCCGGGTGGTGCCCATTACACGGTGACGGCAACCACCCGGGGTACCAAGATTCCCACGAACGCAAATTTGTAGGAGAACTCCGGAATTTTGCCCAGTTCGTGGGGCGCAATAAGTCATTGGATCTCCGGCAGATCGCCGAATTCTCAGGCTCGCACCCCCTAGATTTCCACCGGGCATCCTGCGCTTTACCCTTCGTTGAACTGTTGCTCACCAAATAACGGCCTCAAGGATTAGTACTGACCTCGTCTCGCACACTTCCACCCGTGCCTGTCCACCACCATAGGTAGGGCCGCCGGATAATGTCCGGCGGCCCTACCTATTTTTTTAACTGCTAATGCTTAGGCCTTGCGGTTCTTGGTAATCATTCCCCAAACCAGCAACACCACGATGGCTCCGCCGGTGGCTACGAGCCAGGTCTGGATCGACCAGAATTCCTTCAGTCCAACGTCGAAGAGCGTGTTTCCAATGAAACCACCCACGAGTGCGCCGACGACGCCCAGAACCAGTGTTGCTATCCAGCCTCCGCCCTGGCGGCCCGGAAGAATGGCCTTGGCTAGTGCACCGGCAATAAGTCCGATAAGAATCCAACCCAAAATCGACATAATGTCCTACTTTCCTAAGTTCTTGCCTACTACTCGTGCGAGTGAAGAGCTAGTGTTACTGATCGTTCGTCGGGGTTTGTCCCCGACGACGGTGGTATTTTCCGCGGAGCCAACCCAGCAGCCACACTCCAAGGCCCATCAAAATCCTGTTTCTCATGCTTTGTCCCCCGATGATGTGGTTGTTGCCAAATCTGATCGTTCAGAGCGTTGGCGCTGTTTACGTGCTACGGAAAAATCTAGGGTGAGCGAACGCAATTCCTCACGGAGCGAAATGCGCACGGCCTCACGAAGGCGGTCGCTGACCGCCGTTGCGAGCTCTGGCAATTGTGCCCAGGGCTCGGTGGTGAGATGTACGGCCAGGGCCGGGGATGATGCGCTGCCTTGCAAAGTCACCTGTGCGCTGTGCACGGCCGGATCGTCCTCCGCCATCTGCTTCAAGGCCCGCTCCAAGACGTTGGGCTCCATCTGAGTGACCCCCGCGACGACGTCGTGCGACAGTTTCAAGGTGCCAGCCCGAGTTGAGCGCGGAAGCTGCCTGATCAACCAAGCAACCGCCAGCAGTAGCAGCAGAACGCCCAGCCCAATGACCGCAGCGGCAAACCACGGCTCGGCGGCGATACTGCCCGGAACATCTAGGATGCGTCGCGACGGCTGTGCAAGCCACGTGCCTTCGGCTCCGGTCGGAAGCTTCGCGTCCAGCAGGTTCGCCACTGCGGGCACCAGCACCCAACTCGCCGCTCCAAGAAGCACCAAAGCCCACAGGCTCAGGGCCACTCGGTTTCCCACGCCCGGTGATCGACTCATGACAGGCTCCTGACATTGACGTTGATGCGCGGTAATGGTGGCTGGAGATTCTCCTGCAGCACCGCTTCGGTCGTTGTTTTAACGATCCGTCGAAGTTCCGCCGTGTCACGCAGCGGAGTGGACACGTTTACCGCGATCGAACCCCGCTGAGTTCGGACCCTCACATTGGTCACACCATCGATCGAATCGATACGGTGCTCAACGAGTCGGGCAATACCTGCGGCATTAATCCGAACCTCGCCCACGTCATCGGACGGCACCACGAAGTTGCGTCGTGGCCCCGGCAGCAGCGCAAGAAGCAGCAAGATTAGTCCAATGATCACCAGCGCGATGGCGCCGGCCACGGCCCAAGCACTCCCCCACGTCAGGGAGCTGTCTCGAGACAGAGATTCAATGACTTCTGGCCATTGACCATCTCGATACCGGTTGATGCCCATGGCGATCAGTCCGACCGCGGCTGCCCCGAGTAGCAGGGCTACGATGCCAGAAGCGAGCCATCGAGTGGACCGGTGGCCGGCAGCCGAGGATGAAGAGCGCGTCTGCGCTAGGGGTGCGGTATTCATAGGATCCTCCTTGCCGCGGGCGCGTTCTCCAGCCATTGAATATCGATGTCTACCGGAGCCGCAGTGACACCGGTGAATCGCTGTAGGTCATTGACGATTCCGTCGCGAATCTCCGCAGTTATGTTGCGTAAATTCGCGGGAAATCGGATCCCCACCTTGAGCTTGACCGAGGCGATATTGCCGGCGAGGTTCACTTCAACCGGTGGCAACGCACCAAAATCGCGCTTTTCACCGATTCCCAGCAACCCGCCACTGCTGGCACCCACATGTGGGTGCCTTGCAGCCGCCTTCGCCGCGATCCGTTGGATCACCTTCACGTCGATGTTCAGTCGTCCGCGCTGGGCCGGATCGGTGCCGTCGCCAATCATATTCAGCGTCGCCCCTGAAGCCGGCCAACAATTTCATTGAGATCTAGTCGACCTTCAAGAAGTCGGCCGACCCAAAAAGCAATCGTTGCAACGACTGCCACGAGGATCATTGCCCAGAACCCGCCAAACACCCACACGGCTCCCAGCACCAATCCCACCACGACACTGAAACGGGTGGTGGTCATGGGATTAGGCCAATCGATCTGTGCGCTCGGTGGTTTCTTCGTCGTCCTCTGGCAGGTGGACGTCGCTGACGTTCACGTTGACCTCGAGGACCTCGAGTGAGGTGCCGTGCTCGACTGCAGCGATGACGCTGCGACGGATTTCCTCGGCGACTTCGGCGATCGCTGCGCCGTATTCGACAACAACGTTCACATCGATGGCGGTTTGGCGTTCGCCCTTTTCGATAGTGACTCCGCCACTGACGTTGGTCTGTGATCCTGGAATACGTTCTGCCAGGGAGTTCAGGGCACGCCGTGCGGCATTACCCATGGCGTATACGCCGGGGACTTCGCGGGTAGCGATGCCAGCGAGCTTCTGCACCACGGTGTCGGCAATGGTGGTTGAACCAAACTCGGTGTGCAGCGGCCCGTTGGGGAGTTCCTGTACGGCTGCAGACTCGGCGGCCTTGGCTTCCTCGGTGGTCTTGGGAAGGGCCCGGTTGTTGTTCTCAGTCATTGTTCGTCCATCCGTTTCTTGGTGAGATTCGATGTCTTACACAGTTACAGACGAGAGCTAGGGGGAATTCGTCACGCCATTCTCGAAAAAACTTTGAAAGTTTCTTGGCGCGCCAACATCCGGTGGTTTGCTCTCTAAAGATTTGCACGTAGATTGGTGCTACTGAAAAGTAACTAGCTCGCCTAGTCATTATGGGGGATTGAAGGAAGTTGCAATGCCGGGTTCTGAGAAACCAGACGAACAGCAAATACGTTCACTGGTCGCGCGAGCACAATCCGGCGATGCGCGTGCCTTTGAGAAACTGTTGAAACTTCATCAGCACGGTTTGCTGCGATTCTGTAGGAGCATGCTGGGATCCTCGAGTGAGGCGGAAGATGTCTTGCAAGATGTCTATCTGGGCGCTTGGCGTCAGCTGTCGACATTAAAATCTTCCGAAGCTTTGGGAGTTTGGTTATATCGAATTGCCCGACACCGGTGCATCGATCACCTACGCAAACGGACACCCGTGCCGCATGACCTGCATACCGAGGAGAACAGCACCGGATCGGTGCCCCTCCTCGAACAACGCAGCACCGAGATTCCGGAAGCATACGCAGAGAACCGGGCAGCCATGCTGGATTTACGACGCTATGTTGGCGAACTACCGGAAAATCAACGCGAATCCTGGGTTCTGAAGGAGATTCACCATTTGTCCTACGCCAGCATTTCAGAGATCGTCGGTGAACCCGTAGCCACGGTACGTGGGCGAATCGCTCGTGCACGTACTACCCTTGCTGAAAGAATGCAGCCATGGAGGTGAGAGCATTGCCAGAGAATCCCTACAGCTGTGAACGCACCGAAGACGAGCTGTGGTCCAAGCTTTCCGAACCAGCGGATGAGCACGAACAACGTTGCCCCAACTGCCAGGCTCAGCGAAAACGACTTGCCACACTTTCGTTGGCCGCTGCCCAGTGGAGCGCCGAAACTGACTCGGAAGCAGATGAGGAACTACTCGGCGGGCTATTGGACCGAGTCATGGATCGAGTACGCACCGAGGTCCGCCGCGGCGTCCGCTTCACCATCCGGATCACTCCGCACGGCCCCCTCATGATCAGCGGCTATCTATTGCTCGAAACGCTTCGAGACGCGGTTGATCAATTGCCGCACATCTCACTGGGGAGCCATAAGATTTTGCCCGGCGAGCTGCCGGACACCATCTCCCTATCCCTAAAAATTGCCATCGAGGCCGGTCAGGACGGCGCTGCGTTGGCACAACAGGCGCGCGAAGCACTGCTGGCACAATTCGCGGAACGCATCGGTATTTCCCTTGGAGCCATCGACATCTCTGTGGAGGACGTCATTCATGAGCATTGATCCGAGCCCGATCGCCGTGATCCCGCAGCCGGTTCGAGCCCTGGCGGTGAGCGCCGCCCGGGGTGTGCCGGGTGTCTCCACCATTCATCCCCCGCCCTATTCGACGTGGATGACCCTCGTGGGCTCGAAGCCCGAACAGCATGAATATTTGCGGCTCAAGGTCCGCGGAGAATTCATCAACACCGAACTGGATATCGGCATCGAGGATCAGGTCAACGCCGTTGAGGTCGCCACCGCAGTACAAACTCGCATCTTCGATATCCTCTCCGAACATGTGCCATCCCCTGGCGCGTTGCGTGTCACCGTGACAGTGCTCTAGTCCCTCGGGCAGACAGACCGGCGATTGAGGCTACTGCTCGATTCCGTTGGGGTTGCTACTGGATCGCTCACGGCCGATCTCTTCGATCCGGTGTGGCAGGAACTTGCGCGAGTTGATGGTGATAGCGAGCATGGATCCGAGGCACAGGGTCATCATGCCCGCGATGATCCAGGACGTGGTGATCCATTGGGCCAAGAAGGCAACAATCGTCGGGGTTAAGAAACCGACGTAGGCCAGCGTGTAGAAGTAGCCGGTGAGTTTGCCGAGCTCGTGAGGCTCTGCCATCCGCTGAATTTCCAACAGTCCTCCCACCATCAGCAGACCATTGGCACACCCAAAGATCGCCGAGGCCACCAGGCCCAGTGCCGGGTTGTGCAGCAGAATCGCCCCCAGCAAGGTAGCCAACCCGAGGAAGGCCGCAGCGGTTCCGGTCAGCAACGACCGCGCACTGAGCACCGTGTCCAGCCGCCGAGCCATCGGCTGAATCAGTACCCCGAGGCCCAGCGTGATTGCCACCGCGAGCGTCGCATATCCCAGGCGCCCTGCTCCTAGGTCCGGGATGACCGCCGGAACCACGGCAAACCCGGTGGTCCCCGCGGCAAAGACCCAGGGGGCGGCCGGTGCGACGACAGCCCCGAACCGTCGAGCAGAATGTGGATGATGCTGCAACGGCACGTGCTGGGCATCGCCGAGTTCGCTGGCGCTCCGGGTCTCGGGGAGTCTGGCCACAATAAAGAGCAAGGGAACACAGAGCACCATGTGGAGGACGAAGGGCAGAATCGCCGGTGCCGGAGCATAGTTGGCCAATAGTCCGCCTACGACCGGTCCCAGCCAGAAACCGGCGCTGGTCAGGAGCGAGGCACGCCGCGCACCCGATCCGGCAACCGAGGTGGTGTCCCATGGGGCTTGGGACAGTTCCTTTACCCAACTGGTGGCCGCGGCCATCGCCAGCCCGGTCGCAATGCCCGCCATGAATCGTCCGGCGAACAGCGGAAACGTTCCGAAAACCGAGCCCATCATGGCCACGTTGGCAGCCATGGAGAGGCCAATGGCGAAGAGGGTGATGTGTTTGCGCCCGGTTCGATCCGAATATCGCCCGCCGAGTAGTAGCGCCGGCACCAGACCGACCACATAGATACCCAGCATGGAGGTCACCATGACCTCGGAGAAACCGTGTTCCTGCCGATAGAACACCAGCAGCGAAACAAACTGATTGGCGCCCCAACCCACCAGCATCAGACTCAGCGCGGCGGGAATCCATGCTCTTTTACGGGCGGGGTGCACTGTCACTATTCTGCCTTCATATCTTTGTGGGTCCGCGGAGTCCGAGGCCCTACTCATCCTCGATTCAAGCGCTTCTTGTTTCAGTCTTTCATGGGCAAAGTGCACGGCCGATGTCCATGACGTCCCGCACAAATAGCTGCATTCCGGGAGCGTGGCACCAAGCTATCGGGAGGAAGGGATTATCGTTATTCAAACACCTCAAGGAGTCAGTTATATGAAGTTGCCAGTTGCCGAATTGCACATCCACCTTGAAGGGACGCTGGAGCCCGATGTCATCAACCGTCTCGCGAAGCAAAATGCCGTCACGCTTCCGTGGACATCGCTGGAACATCTCCAGGAACAGTACAACTTCAGCAACCTGCAGACGTTCCTCGATCTGTATTACACCAACCTTGCCGTGCTGCGGACTCGTGGCGATTTTCATGATATGACCATCGCCTACCTACGTCGAGCACACGAATCCGGCGTGCGACATGTTGAATTATTCTTCGATCCTCAGGCTCATCTGGAACGCGGAATCGAGCTGGGTGAGGTCATCGACGGCATCCGCTCCGGGCTCGACGAAGGTGAAGCGCTCTTCGGAATCACCCACCAGCTCATCGCCTGTTTCTGGCGGCATGCACCGGCCGAATCGGCCATGGAGATCCTGCGCCTGATGGTGGAGCAGCAGCACAAGATCGATGGAATCGGGCTAGATTCCTCCGAACTTGGTTACCCACCGGTCCTCTTCCAGGAGGTCTTCGCCTTTGCCCGTGAGCACAACCTGCACGTGGTGGCGCATGCTGGCGAGGAAGGTCCTCCCGAATACATCGTCCAGGCACTGGATCTGCTTAAAGTCGAGCGCATTGACCACGGCATTCGTTGCCTCGAGGATGAGGCCCTGGTTCAGCGATTGGTGGCCGAGCAGATGCCACTGACCGTGTGCCCGCTCTCAAATGTCCGGCTGCGCGCCGTTGACACCATGGCCGACCACCCGCTGAAAAGGATGCTGGACCGTGGCCTGGTGGTCTCGATTCATTCCGATGACCCGGCGTACTTTGGCGGTTATCTTGATGCCAACTTTGAGGCCGTGGATCAGGCACTCGGCCTGAGCACTGCCGAACGGGCCACCCTGGCACGAAACTCGATCACGTCGTCGTTCCTGGATGCGGAGGCCAAGGCACGCCTCGTGGATCAGGTGGAACAGTGGCTGTTGGAGGCAAACGACAGCGCGGCAACCGAACTTTAAAGGCACCAAGGAAGCAGCCGTTTTGGGGGTAACGGGTGCTTCCTTGGCAGTTTGTGGGTACTTACCCGCGGCTCCCTAGGGAACCAGGTAGTTACTGTCCTTGGCATCGGTGATGAGCATGTGCCCCGGAGCATGGCCAATGGCCAACACCGGTTTGGATTCCATGACCGCTGCCTGCGGGGTGACTCCACAGGCCCAGAAGACCGGGATATACCCGGACGGGATCTGGACCGGGTCTCCGAAGTCGGGCTTCGAGAGATCTGTGATGCCCAGTTCCTCGGGGTTGCCGATGTGCACCGGTGCCCCGTGGACGGCTGGGTAGCGCGAGGTGATGCGCACGGCGTCGGCCACCTGAGAGGCCGGGATGGGACGCATCGAAACGACCATGGGCCCGCTCATCGATCCGGCCGAAACCGAGCGGATGTTTGACTTGTACATGGGCACATTCACGCCCTGATCGATGTGGGCGACCGAAATTCCGCCCTCCATGAGTGCCGTTTCAAAGGTAAACGAGCAGCCGACGATGAACGTCACGAGGTCATCGCGCCAATACGCGGACAGGTCCGTGGGTTCGGCGATTTTCACGCCGTTCTCATAAACAATGTACGCCGGCACATCGGTGCGGATATCCCCGCCTTGCAGCAACTCACCGCTGACCTCGCCTGCGTCCAGCACTCCCAGAATCGGGCAGGACTTGGGGTTGCGCTGGGCGAAGAGCAATACATCAAAAGCCTGAGCCTTGGGCACGATGATCAGGTTCGCCTGAGCGTAACCGCGGGAGAATCCCGCCGTCGGGACCACCAGCCCGTCGCGGAAGAGCTGACGGGCTGACGCCGGTGAAAGCGCAGCACGGTCGTGCGGAAGCTGGTGGGTCTCGGGGCTCGTGGTCATAACGGTGCTTGTCCTTCGGCTAATGGGCGGTGTCGTGGTGCGATGGGGATCCGTGGATTAGACCCAGAGCTTGGACAGTCCGGCGAGTGAGTTCCAGCCCAGGAAGAGCGTCAGCAACCAGGTGAGCACTCCGACGATCAGGAGCCACTTGGGGTAGACATATCCCTGAAGCAGGTCACGACGGCGCCATGCTGCCCAGAGCAGGATCGCGAAGCCGAAGGGCAGGATCAATCCGTTGAAGGCGCCGGCGAAGATCAGCAGCGTCTGCGGGGCTTGACCCAAGAAGAGGTAGATGACCGCACAGACCGCGATGAAGGCCACGGTGATCAGGTTGCGGATGCGCTCGGGAGTGGTGGACTTGGTGATGAAGGAAACCGAGGTGTAGGCGGCGCCGATCACGGACGTCAGGGCCGCGGCCCAGAGGATCACGCCGAAGGAGCGAATGCCGATCTCGCCGGCTGCGTGGCCGAAGGCCTCGGCGGCCTTGTTGTCACTGGTGAGCACAACTCCGCCGGCAACCACGCCGAGGATGGCCAGGAAGAGCAGCACGCGCATCACGCCGGTGACGATGATGCTCAAGATCGAGGTCTTGGTGATGTCCTTGACGTTTTCAACGCCGGCAGCGCCGGAATCGAGCATGCGGTGGGCTCCGGCGTAGGTGATGTAGCCGCCCACGGTGCCGCCGATCAGGGTGGTGATGATCAGGAAGTCGATGTTCTCCGGCATGACCGAGTTCTTCAGGGCCTCGCCCACCGGCGGTGCGGCAACGATGGCCACGTAAAGCATCAGCAGAATCATGATGGCACCGAGCATGACCACGATCTTGTCCAGCGCCATGCCTGCGCGCTTGGACAGGAAGACGAGGATGGCGACCGCGGCGGAGATGATGCCGCCAACTTTGGGGTCGATGCCCATCATGGCGTTGGCTCCTAGGCCGGTGCCGGCGATGTTGCCGATGTTGAACACCATTCCACCGATGAAGACCAGGGCCGATAGGCCCCATCCGATACCGGGAAGAATTTTGTTGCCTAGCTCCTGGGCGCGCAGGCCCGAGACTCCGATGACTCTCCATACATTCAACTGGACGGCGATGTCCACCAGGATGGAAACGACGATCGCGAAGGCGAACGAGGCACCGATCCTGACCGTGAATTCGGTGGTCTGGGTGATGAAGCCCGGACCGATGGCACTGGTGGCCATGAGGAACATGGCACCGAGCATCGCGGTGCGTCTGGCTGAAGTGCTGAGCTTCGGTTTTACGCTTGGAATAGCCATGGGAATCCATCCATCAAGGGGTGCGGGTGACTGCTGTCACAGGGAGGAGCGATGTACGGTACATTACAGGTTGTTGAACAATCTTGACAAGATGTTGTTCAACAATTTTTCATCAGAACATCTAACAAACACCCTCGTTGACCTTATGAAATCCAGGTCGCCACAGGTCAGGAGCGCAATCGCGGTTTGAGCATTCGGGCGACCACAACAAAAGTTCCTCCGCGAACTAGATGCCGGCCGCCACGGTTCTGACATCCCCAACACGCAAAAAGGAGGCAACCGCTCCTAGGCGAGTGCCCCCTTCTCGCAGGGAATCAAGCGTTGTCTACTGGTGTTCGTAGGTCAGGCAATCTGCGTTGTCCGCCCCCGGTCCCACACGCACCGACTCGGCTCCGCACATCAGATGGTCGTTGTGCGAGCACTCCACGCGCTGACAGGCACCTACCGAGGCAAGGATCTTGGGCAACCCTCCATGCACACCGGTGTCAATGAATGTGGCACATTGGGCGTGCTCGGTCGCGCCGCCAATGGTGATGCCCGCGGCACCACAGTGGGTGTGGTCATTAAATGAACAATTGGAAACGGCGCATTCGGTAACTGGCACGGTGACGGTCATGATGCTACTCCTCGAACCGGCGGTTACGCGGATTTCGAACCGCTTTGCACCCCACCGTAACCCCAAACCCACATAACAAATTAGTGCCGATTATTGCACCTAATCCACTGCACTCCGCCATACCGCACAACACCTTGTGAAATTCGGTAGCGCTTGCCACGCCCGTCCACTCATTCTCCCCATCCGCCACGGAACGTGATGCGCCTCACCGGTGCGCGTCACACTCGGCTGTAGCCTGAGCAGGTGAAGTTCCTTAATGGCCTAGAGCCTGCACATGACCTGACCTACAACGACATCTTTATGGTTCCCTCGCGTTCCGCTGTCGTTTCCCGCTCCGGGGTGGATCTAGTAACCCCTGACTCCGTGGGCACGACCATCCCGCTGGTGGTCTCCAATATGACGGCGGTGGCCGGAAAGCGCATGGCCGAAACCGTGGCACGGCGTGGAGGGATCACGATCCTTCCACAAGATATTTCCCTATCGGCCATCCAAGACATGGTCGCTCGGGTTAAGGGCGCGCATACGGTGTTTGAAACGCCCATCATCGTGGACGTTACTGACTCCGTCTCCACGGCCCTGGCACTCTTGGGCAAACGCTCGCACGGTGCCGCCGTTGTCCTGGACGGACACCGGCCGGTGGGCATCATTGCCGAAAAGGACTGCCTCGAGGTGGATCGTTTCACCCCGATCCACCAGGTGATGACCTCCGAAATCATCACCGTAGACAAGTCGGCCGATCTGGATTCGGTGTTCGAAACTCTCTCAACACGCCACCTGCCCATGGTCCCGGTACTGGACGGCGAACATCTGGCCGGAGTACTGACGCGCAAGGGTGTTCTGCGCTCGGGTCTTTACTCCCCCGCCGTTGATCCGCAAGGCCGGCTGATGATTGGGGCTGCCGTAGGCATCAACGGAGACGTGAAGACCAAGACCCGGGAACTCCTTGACGCCGGCGTGGATGTCATCGTGCTCGATACCGCCCACGGTCACCAAGAAAAAATGATCGAGGCCCTCCCGCTAGCAGCCGCAGCCCGCGATGAATTTGCCGCCGAGACCGGGCGCCGCATCCAGATTGCCGCCGGAAATGTCGTCTCGGCCGCGGGCACCCGGGATTTGATTGCCGCCGGTGCAGACATCATCAAGGTCGGTGTGGGCCCCGGCGCCATGTGCACCACCCGGATGATGACGGGAGTGGGACGCCCACAGTTCTCGGCAGTGCTCGAATGCTCCCAAGCCGCCCGCGAATTGGGTGCCGAGGTATGGGCCGACGGAGGGGTGAAATACCCTCGTGACGTGGCTCTGGCCTTGGCCGCCGGGGCCGCCTCGGTCATGATCGGCTCATGGTTTGCCGGTACCTACGAATCCGCTGGCGACCTTGCCTCGGACGGCGAGGGACGACTCTTCAAGGAGAGCTTCGGCATGGCCTCGGCCCGTGCGGTCAACCAGCGCACCCGTCATCAGAGCGCCTTTGAACGTGCCCGGGCCGCACTCTTCGAGGAGGGCATCTCGCACTCGCGCATGTATCTGGACCCACAGCGTCCGGGTGTTGAGGACCTCGTGGATTCGATTATTTCGGGCGTGAGATCCGCCTTCAGTTATGCCGGGGCCGATTCCATTACCGAATTCCGTGAACGAGCAATCGTCGGTGTGCAGTCAGCCGCGGGCTATGAGGAAGGGCGGCCGCGCGAAACGTCCTGGTAGAAGGGGCGCCGCGTTACAGCCAGGGCACCGCGCCCTGGCTGTGCTCGAATACCAAGGACGTCTGGGTGGTGGCCACCGCGGGGTTCGCCGAGAGGTTATCAAGCACAAATTGGCGCACGTCCTTGGAGTCGCGCACGGCCACGTGAATCAGGAAGTCATCCGCTCCACCGAGGAAGAACAACTGGGTGACGCCCTGTTTGGCGCGCATCTCCTCGGCGAAACTCGACATGAGATGACGAGCCCCGGGCCGGATCTTCACGAAGATCAGCGCCTCCAGTGCATGACCTAAAACCTCGGGATCGATTTCCAGCGTGAAGCGGCGGATCACCCCGGCGGAGCGCAAGGCGTTCAGTCGGGCCAAACATGTTGAGGGGGCAATGCCCAACTCCTCGGCCAGGGAGTTATTGGTGCGGCGGGAATTTTCCGTGAGCATGCGCAGCAGGCCGCGGTCGATGTCATCAAGCTCCACCGAGCTTCCTTGCTGGTAATTCCGTGCAGCGATGGCCACGATCCTGCCCTACTTTCGCAATCATTCATGAGTTTTCCGAATGCTATCGAGGAATATTCGCCAATACCTACAACGCGCCGCAGAATGCGCGCAGTTGACTCATCGTTCTTTTCTGCGGTGTCGAATCCATGCAACCGTAACGATGCCCAGTACCAGCGCACCAGCCACGATCCATTGCCAGCCCAGCGCAAGCCAGGCGTACACCACGGCCATTCCGACGGTCGAATAAATAGTGGCCCAGATCAGGCATCCCACGCTGACCGCGGGCAGGTAGCGTGACAAGGGCATGCGCGAGACACCGGCGCTGGCGTTGACTGCCGTCTGGATACCCACCGTCATGAAGGAGAGGGGGATGGCATAAACGCCCCAGCGCTGCATGTAGCGTTCCGCGCGTTGGTAAATCGGTCCGGTCAGCACATGCTGGAACCTCGTATGCTTCACTCCTGCTGCGATGCCGCGGCCAGCCCAATAGGTGACATTGGCCCGGGCCATCGACAGCAAGAAAAGGAACAGGAACGCCCAGCCAAACGGTGCCTCGCGTAACCATGCCATGACATCAGCCTAGCGCCGGGTGCCGACCCGTCAGGATCCGCATTTCGCCCAATTACGGGACGGAGCGGATATTGCGTACCAACAGCGCACCGAGGATGCCGATGATGGCGGCCACGATAAATAGCGCCGTGTAGCCGCCCAGAATCGTCACCGAGATAAATGCGAGCGTGGGGGCAATGACCTGCGGTAGCGAATTGGCAACATTGATGACGCCCATGTCTTTCCCGCGGGAGCGGGCCGAGGGCAAAACCTGCGTTAGGAGCGCGAAGTCCACGGCCAGGTAAGCGCCAAACCCGAGGCCCAACACGGCCGCTCCGATCAGGGCTCCGGTGAAGTTTTGGGTGACGGCGATGATCAATGCCGAACAAGCGATCACGATCGAGGAGATGATCACAAAAATCTTCCGTTTCCCGGACCTATCACTGATGGGTCCCAGGATGACGGCACTAATGATGACCATGACGGCATAAACACCGGTCAGGATGAGTACTCCTCCGGCCGGATCCGGATAGCGCACCACGTCGGTGAGGAAAAAGAGCAGGTAGACAATGGTCATCTGATTGCCGGTGTTCATCATGAACCGCGTCAGCCAGGCCCACCCGAAGTCACGGTGCGTCAGCGGGTTGATCCAGAAGCCCTTGAGGAAATCAACGACGTTGAAGGCAGGACGAAACTGCCGCGGAAGCACCGGATCGTTGGGCCGCAGGACGTAGGGAATTACCGAAACGACCAGGGCCGCGGCACAAATCATGTATCCAACAGCGATGTTCCCGGAAATCACGAAACCGACAACGGCACCCAGCAGCACACCCACTGTTTGACCCATGGCGGCCAGACCGCCAATGCCACCACGCCGACGTTCTGGCACGCGGTCAGGGATGGTTGCCGTCACTGCCGAATAGGCGGCATTGGCGGCCGCCTGGAGGGCGCACCAGCCCAAGAGCATCAGAGCGACGGTGGTGGCTCCGGAGAGCAGCAGCAAGGATGCGGCACCGAGGATCGCGCCGGCAAGAATCCATGGGGAGCGACGGCCCATCTTCGAGACGGTGCGGTCCGACAAGGCCCCAAAGAGCGGATTGGCCACCAAGGCCACCGACGCGCCACAGGCCGTTACCAGAGAGAGGATCGCTTCCTTGGATCCGGCATCAATCGCGGTGGCCTGCAAGCCCAACAGGACGTTGATGGGCGCAAAGAAGATGACGTTGATACCGATGTTGATGGCCACAATCGAGGCGACCCATCCACGGGTCACATCCTTTGTGGGAACAGACAAGGCTTCGGGAAGCGAACCTTCACCACCGCTGAGCGCCGTGTGGTCGCTGGAGTTGCGCGGCACCTAGACCACGCCCGAAACCAAACCGGCCCCAACCGATAGGGCAAGGGCGCAGATGAGCACCCAGGCGATCATTTTTCCGTTTTTGCGAATCGATTTCATAGTGCATTTATCGTAGGCGAAATTTACCTGTGCTGCGCGGTGCATGTCTTGCGACAATTCCGCATTCGGTGCGGCTTTCCTCGTAAGCACGGATTAGGCTACTGACATGAGCAAAATGGAATCTAGTCCCTCGCTGTGGGCTCCACGGCACAGTGGCTGGCGGCTTGCTCACCATTTGCTCGCCTCCTTTGTTCTTTTAGCCTTCTTGGCCGGCAGCGGGACCTATGCCCTGCTGAGTCAGAAATCGGTGCTGGCCACCGGATTGTTGGCAAGCGCGCTGGCTGTTTTGTTGGGTGTGGTCGCTGCCTTCCGGCGTTCGCCCGCGGATCGGGCGGTGGTCAATATGGCCGTTCTCACCAGTAGCGGTCCGCGCGCTGCCACCTGGTTCCCCATGTTCCGCACCTCCGCCAAGGGCGCTGCGGCAATCATGGGATTGTCGGTGGTAATTCTGGTGGCGACGGTGTCGCTGAGTGCCCGACTACTGCTCATCCACAATTACGAACCCCGGGGCCTGGTCCTTGTTCTGACGGCGCTGCTGCTGGCGATCGGCGTGTTCGTATTGAACCGCGGGATCCGCATGGCCCGGCTTGCCGTCACCGCCCAGGAACCGGGGGTCTACCTCACGCGCAGCCGCATTGTTATCCATAGTTCACGCGGCACCCGAGAAATCTATTGGAACGACGTCGCTGACATCGAGGCGGCAGATCCACCCCGCCGCAAGCCCCTGGGCAAACGTGGACCGGCATGGGTCTTGGTGCTGCCCCACGCCCAGAACGACGGAACCTCAAAACCCTTGGTCATCACCGTTCACGAGCTTGCCGCTAACCCGGATCAGTTGTACCGAGCCTTCAACCATTATGCGGCCCATGCCGATGACCGGGCCGAGCTGGGCACCGAGGAGGCCCTGGCTCGACTGCAGGGACTCCTGCCCGAGGTATAGCCTTCCCCGGCGCCCGGTGGGAGCCTAGCGCGCCAGTTTTTTCAGCGGGATGCCGGGATCGGCCAATAACTCGGGGTCAACCACGATCCCCTTGTCGATGATGCGCCGTGCCGCCCTGATCGTCAGTCCCCCGTCGATGGCCGCTGCGCCTCGCATTGCTCCGGAGTCATCCACGCGGAAGGCCGCCATCGGCTGACCCTCAATGGACCGCAGGATCGTTTTCCCGGGAGCATTCATATCTCCGGTCCCCTCCACATGCGTCCCGTGGCGGTCCGACCAGAACCACGAGGCACCATGCACCGGCAGTTCCTGGCCCAGCAGTGCCGCGGAAGCCGTTGCGCCGGTGTTCATGGCGTGCTCCCAGTGTTCGGCTCGGCGCAGTAGCGTTCCATCGGAAGTTTTCACCCGGGCGACATCACCCACGGCGTAAATGTAGGGGTGTGAGGTTTTTTGGCTTTCGTTGACCAACACGCCGTTTTCGTTGGCGAGTCCCGCGGCTCGGGCCAGCTCCGCATTGGGGATGATGCCGATTCCCACCAATACCTCGTCGCATTCCACGCTGCTGCCATCCTCCAGCTCGACCACATGGCCATCGACTGTCTGGTGAATACGTTTTGGGGCGCCGTTGATTAGCGTGATTCCGGCTTGGGTGTGCATCGTGTGCAGGCGCTTGGCCAGCTCCTCACCAACCGCCGGGACCAACGGCGGGTCCACCGGATCAATCAGGGTGACCTGCGCACCAAGGTGCAGCGCGGAGGACGCAACCTCCGCGCCGATGAGTCCGGCGCCGATGATGGCCAGTCGTACTCCGGGGCGCAGCTTGGCACGTAACGCATCAGCATCATCCCGGTTGCGCAGCACCAGAACCGTGTCTAGGTCCCCGCCGGCCACGGGCAGCGGGCGCGCGGTGCCGCCGGTGGCCAACACCAGGCGGTCGGCCAGCAGCTGCGAACCATCGGAGAGCTCCACACCCAGTGGCTCGAGCGTCAGCTCACGCACCGTGGAGCTCACCAATGTGACCTCGTGTTCGGCGAACCACGCCGCCGGAGCCAATTCGATGCCCGCCGCATCCTTGTCCCCCAGCAGATAGCCTTTGCTCAGCGGAGGCCTGTCGTAGGGAATCCCCTCCGGGTCAACGATGCTCAGTCGACCCGTGTAACCGCGGGTACGTAGGTTCCGAGCCACGGTGAATCCGGCCAGGCCGCCTCCGATGATCAGGATGGAATTAATACTCATGGGAACTGCCAATCCTTTGGGGAGGGTTTGTTGCTCTCCATCATCGCGTGTTGCAGCCGATGTCCCCAAGTCGCGGGCCACCCCATGATCACGCCAGAAAGTTTGCACTAATGCACTTTTGTACCAGCCTCGCGGCAGAATCTGCCCATCCCCCGAGGTAACAGGCCGCGGTTGTGTGCCGAAGGATGGGAGGCACTCGGCGCCAAGCTGGTGGCCATCGTTCCGGAAACCCAGCGAGCCTGGGCCACGGAACACATGGACAAGGACGTTTTGGTACTTGGCGATCACACCGGCGCGTTCAAGAAATGGTTTAACGAGCGCCCCACACCGATGATCTTCCTGCGTCCGGACCGCTTCGTCGCCGGTGCTTGCCTGCACCAGCACGGACCGGCAACGTTGGCGGCCATCCTCGATTCCATGGGCAGCGCAACGGACCATTCTCGGGCCGCGTTGCAGGCACCAGCGGCTCCTACGGCACCTTCGGCACCGGCGGTCTCCGCGTAAGTTTCTCACCGGGCATAGTCCCCACGGGTTCCGCCCCGCAGTCCTCTCAAGGAGTGCGGGACGGAACCTTAGTTTTTTCACAACAACGCCGTAAAATTGTTCAACATACTAACCACAATCCAGTACAGTGAACGCCATGACTTCTCAAACCATTGTGGCGATTGCTGTCCCGCTCGAGGCCGAGCTCGTTGAGCGGATCCGAGCGGTGGACCCTGCGGTCACGGTTCTCTACGAACCCGAGCTCCTGCCACCGGAGCGTTTCCCGGCCGATCATGCGGGCGATCCAGCCTTCAAACGAACCGCTGATCAGGAAGAACGCTACTGGGCGATGCTCAAGGCGGCCGATGTGCTTTATGGGTTCCCGAACGAAAGTCCCGACGGCTTGGCTCGCATCGCGCGAGAAAATCCTCGCTTGCGTTGGGTGCATGCCATGGCGGCCGGGGCCGGCGGAGCGGTCAGGGCTTCCGGACTAGACCAGCAGACCCTGCAAAAGTTCAAGATCACGACATCTGCCGGCGTCCACGCCCTTCCACTGGCCGAGTTTGCTGCGCTAGGTGTGCTTAACGGTCTCAAACGCACTCCCGAACTGGCCCGGGACCAGGCCGCCAAGGTATGGCCGCAGCTGCGTACACCCACCCGACTGGCCAACGGCTCCACTCTCGTGGTGACCGGGCTCGGAGAGATCGGCCTTGAAACGGCCCGCATCGCCCGCGCCTTGGGCATGAAGGTCAGTGGCACCAAACGCACCGTCGAACCCATCGAGGGCATCGAAAAGGTCACCGACAACGCAGGGCTGACAACCCTGTTAGCTACGGCGGACGCCGTGGTGAACACGTTGCCCGGCACTCCATTCACGGAAAAGCTCTTTAATAGGGAGGTTTTCGCCGCGATGAAGCCCGGCACCGTTTTTGTTAACGTTGGCCGCGGAACGGTGGTGGACGAGCAGGCCCTGCTGGAGGCACTGGAGAATGGACAGGTCTCCTACGCCTGCCTCGACGTTTTCGCCGTGGAACCGCTTCCACAGGACAGCCCGTTGTGGAACCACCCCCGGGTTATGGTGTCCCCACACACCTCGGCGCTCAGTGAGGCCGAAAACCGCCTGATCGCCGAGCGATTCTGCGCCAACCTACGAACGGTTCTCGACGGAGGCAACCCTCCGCATCTGGTAGACACCGTTCACTTCTACTAAGACCAGACGTTATAGTTGCACGCCGGTTCCCAAAGGGAATCGACGTCCTGCTTCTGCCCTGCGCAAGCCTTCATGACACCACCACAAGCCTCAGACAATCAGGAGAATCCGATGCGAATCGCCAGAATTAACACTGCCTCCGGCCCACAATTTGCCGTTGCACGCGACGGCGATTGGCACCATATCGCCAACCCCTTTGCACAGCCGCTCACATACACCGGGGAGAGCACGGCGCAGGAGGGAGCCACCCTTCTCGCTCCCATCCGCCCCGCGGTGGTAGTGGGCATCGGGCACAACCTGACAAACAACGATCATCCGCTGCCCATCCAGGCCTGGCACAAATCCGTTCACACCGTGGCCGGTCCCGAGGATCAGATCGTTGCCGCGCGCGCTCGCGGAGCCGTCTACATCGAAGGTGAGCTCGCCGTCATCATCGGGAAAAGCGCAGCCGGGCTCACCGCCGAAAACGCGCTCGAGCACGTCCTGGGCTACACCTGCGTCAACGACGTCACCAACGTGGACCAAAACCGGGTCGACGAACGCAATTTCCAGGGCAAGTCGGGCGTCAACTACACACCACTGGGTCCGTGGATCGAGACTGACATTGCCGACCCGGAACACACCAGCATCGACGTACACGTCAACGACGAGCTTCGCGCCAGTTCCGGGACCTTTAATCTGCCCTCCTCGGTCGTTGATTGCCTGATCTATGTCACCTCCTGGCTCCAGCTAGAACCGGGAGATGTAATCATGACCGGCTCACCGAACACAGCTGCCGAGGTGCTGCCCGGTGATCGGGTCAGCATCACGCTCGGCGGCATTGGAACCCTGAGCAACACGGTGTCGTAGTGACATCGCACCGCGTCCACTCCTCTTTGACGATGCGCCGGACGCGGTGCTCCCGCCGCAAGATTAAACACCCCGCACGACCCTCTAGGATTGCTGTTGTTCACTCCAGTGAACAACAGCGCATTTTAGCGACCGCGACCCGAAGGAGAATCATGGCCGATTCCCGAAACCCTGGACCATCCGACAGCTCAGGAGCCGCGTCTCCGGCACCGGCGGTCACCAGGGCGGCAGCGGTTCTGAACGCGCTGGCCGACTCCGCGACGGGCAAGCTGACGCTCAGTGATCTGGCGCGCGAGGTGGGCATTCCAAAATCGTCTGCCTCAAATGTCTTGCTGGCGCTCGAAGACGCTCGGCTGATTCACCGACAAGGTGCCGAGTTTACGCTCGGACGCAAACTGGTGGAGCTTGGCGCCGCCTATCTGGGCCGGCTGGATGAGGTCCAAGAGTTCTACCGCTTCTGCGAACAAGCCCCGGTACTTTCGGGCGAGACCGTACGCATTGCGATGCTCGACGGTACCAATGTCATTTACCTCGCGCGCTACGAGGGACATCCCGCCGTCCGCCTGACCTCCAACATCGGGGACAAGATGCCCGTCTCGCTGTGCGCGGTGGGCAAGGCACTGACGGCTCGATTGCACGAGCATGACGTGGACGAACTCTTCCCCGACGCCGAGAAATTGCCGGTCCTCACGCCGAAGTCACTACGCACCGGTGCCGAGTTCAAGGAACAATTGCGGGTCATCCGCGAACAGGGCTACGCCTTCGAAGACGAGGAATCAACCCTCGGGGTGGTCTGCCTTGCCGTGGCCGTTCCGACCCGCGGAGCTCACGGACCCAGTCTCGGCCTTTCGGTGACGGCGCTAAAGGCCACATACACCGCCGAGCAGGGCGCTCAGATGGTTAAGGAGCTTCAGCAACTGGCCCGTTCACTTGGCAACCCCATGGGCTAAGCGGCTCATAAAGGCTTCTTCCGTCACAGAAAAATCACCCCTTGCCCATCGTTCAATATGCTGTATTGTGTTCAGCATAGTGATCGGCGCAACAGGTGCCGCGGCTATCCCACCAGACCAAAGACGGTCTGGAGTGCGCTTAAGGGAGTTCCTGTGACAACTCGTACGAAACCATCGCAGACCGATGCTGATAGCACCGTCGTCGATCCTGACCAGCTTCGCCGGGCAACTCTTGCCAGCTCCGTCGGCTCGGCCCTCGAGTACTACGATTTCTACATTTACGGCCTAGCATCGGCCCTGATCTTCGGGCCGCTGTTCTTTGCTCCCTTGGGTGAAAGCGGAGCGGTCATCGCCTCCTTCGCCACCTACGGCGTCGGATTCGCCGCTCGTCCTTTCGGCGGCATCGTGTTCGGCTACATCGGAGATCGCTTCGGTCGAAAAATGGTGTTGATCCTGACCATCGGTCTGATGGGTGTGGCCAGCTTCGCCATCGGACTACTTCCCACCTTCGAACAAGCGGGAATGCTGGGAGCCGGCCTGCTGGTCACCCTGCGCATCCTGCAGGGACTGGGTGCCGGTGCCGAACAAGCGGGTGCGACAACACTCATCTCCGAGGTCGCACCGCGCCGCCGCCGCGGCTTCTTTGCCTCGTTGCCGTTTGTGGGAATCCAGGCCGGCACGCTGCTCGGTGCCGGCACCTTCGCCCTGATCGCCCTGGCGGACCGCGAGGTCCTGCTCGGATGGCTGTGGCGAGTTCCGTTCCTGGCCAGCATTGTTCTGATTTTCGTCGCGATCTTTATCCGACTGCGCCTCAAAGAGACCCCCGTCTATCAGGAACTTGAAAAGCACAAGGCCGTAGTGAAGAACCCGGTGTCTCAAATCTGGCGTCATTCCAAGAAGAACGTCCTCATCGGCATCGGCCTACGCATGGGCGAAAACGGTAACTCCTCGATCTACTCGGCACTCATGGTTTCCTTCCTGACTCTGCCGGCCGGCGTCTTCCCGGGTGACAAATTCATCGGCCCCACGGGACTGCTGATCGCCGCCGGTTTTGCCGCCATCATGGTGGTCACCTTTGGCGCTCTCTCCGACAGGTTCGGTCGGGTCCCGGTCTACCGTTATGGTGCGCTCTTCCAGGCCGTAATCGCGCTTCCGGCGTTCTATCTAGTCACGCTCGGCAACGTCACCCTGGTCTGGGTGGTCATGGTGGTTGGCATTGGCCTGGGCGTCCAGTCCATGCTCGGCCCGCAGTGCGCATTGCTGCCCGAACTCTTCGGTTCCCAACACCGCTTTACCGGTGTTGCGCTGAGTCGTGAACTTTCTGCGGTTCTCGCTGGCGGCTTCGCCCCGATGATCGGCGTGGCATTACTGGCAGCGACCAACCACTCCTGGTTGGTTCCGGCGTTGTACTCCTTGGTGCTGGCCTCAATTTCCTTCATCACCACCTTTTACACTCCGGAAACCGTGGGTCGCGATTTGCTCCTCGTCGAGGACGCAGCCTAAGACCGCGTGCGGCACGTGTGGGGTGGGCCCGGCTGGGTCCACCCCACACGTACGACAAAAACGTCTCACCAACTACGGGCCCCGCCCGGGAACGGCAAGGTCCGAATTGACGCACGAAAACACCCCTCAAGCTCAGGGAGCTGCGCAGCACACGAGATCTGCCCGGTCTATTGGTTTTGTTGGGCTAGGGCTCATGGGCGGACCCATGGCCGCAAATCTGCTCGGCTCCGGATACGTGGTCAAGGCGTGGAACCGATCCGCGGCCGCCGTGGATAACTTCGTGGCGCTTGGTGGTTCCCGGGTCGAATCCGTGGCCGATCTTCGTGACGAAACGGTGATCATCTTTATGCTCCCGGATCTTTCCTTTATCGAAGATGCCTCCGAGGGCTTGCTGAGCGCTTGGCGGCAGGTGCCACCGGCACCGGGAACTCTTCTGGTGGTGATGAGCAGCGTTTCTCCGGTGGCCGTGAAAGCCTTCGGACGTTTCGTCACTCAGGCCAGCGATGGAAACGCCACCGTCGTTGACGCACCGGTCAGTGGGGGCAGCGAAGGAGCACAACGAGCCAACCTCGCCATCATGGTGGGCAGTTCTCAAGAGGACTTCGCACGGCTCCTGCCGGTCTTTGAGGCCATGGGCACGACCATTCGACGGCTTGGCGAGCTCGGTGCCGGGTCTCTGGCCAAGGCCTGTAATCAGCTGGTTGTGGGAACCACCACCGCGGCGCTGGCCGAAGCAGCCGAACTAGGAGAACGCTCGGGCCTAGACGTTAATGCCCTCTTCGAGGTTCTCTCTGGCGGGCTCGCTTCAAGTCGTGTATTGGAGTTTGTGGGACCGCGTTTGGCGGCCAAGGATTATGTACCCACCGGACCGGCCAAATTCATGCACAAAGACCTGTCATTTGTTCTTGAGAGCGCCGACGCCAGCGGTGCCGCCGTTCCGATAGCCTCAGCCGGCGTCGAACTTTATGCGGAGCTCATCAGGCAGGGCCTAGGCGATCTCGACCTAGCAGTGGTGCGGCAGGCGATAGCTAACCTTGGCACCACGGTTGCCTAGCCGATTTCTCTGGCTCCGGGCACCAGCACTCCGTCGGAGAAACCACGGGGTGCAGCCGCCTCCAGACTCAGCGCCCCGAGCAGACCCTTGGTTGCCAAACTCATGCGTTGGGAGTTTCCGGCGTGCCAGCTCCGCGGCGGCGCAGCACAGGCTCACCGTGACCAGCTACCGGGCCACAGCCCTTCGCGCTGCTGCCACATGCACTACCGCAGCCACTGCCGCACCCTGACTCCTTGGGATGTGCCGGGGATTCATCGGATCGGTGCCGCAAGCGTGCCGCCAGAATCACGGGGTCGATATCCTCCTGACCCAGCACCACGTAGCCAGCATCCGAAATCATTTCCAAGTCCCGCCGCGCGTCTTGGCCCTCACTGGTGAGGTAATCGCCAAGGAACAGGGAATTGGCCACAGCCAGTGCCGTGGACTGCAGAGTTCTCAGGTGTAGTTCACGTCCGGCGGCCATGCGCAGCTCGGTGTCCGGGCATGCCATGCGAACTAAGGCAAGGATGCGCAGGCACGCCATCGGGGTCAGGTTCCAGGTTCCGGCCAGCGGGGTCCCGTCGAAGGGCATTAGGAAGTTCACCGGGATCGAGTCGGCGCCCAGGTCTCGGAGTGCAAATACCGCCTCCACGAGCTGTTCTGGGCTTTCGCCCATCCCCACAATGAGCCCGGAGCACGGGGAAAGCCCGGCATCCTTGGCCTGCCCCACGGTGTCCACACGCTCGGCGAAGGTGTGGGTCGAGCAGATCTCCGGGTAGAGCGACTCGGCGGTGTTCAGGTTGTGGTTGTAGGCATCGACTCCGGCGGCCTTGAGCCGGTCGGCCTGTCCGTCCTTGAGTATCCCTAAGCAGGCGCAAACTTCAATCTGTGGGTGCTCGTCCTTGAGCTGCTCGACCATTGTGGCCACCCGGTCCACGTCCCGGTTTGTGGGGCCCTTGCCTGAGGCGACCATGCAGACGCGCGATGCTCCCCCGGCGACTCCCAGCCCCGCTTGACGCACGGCTTCCTCTGATTTCAGCCAGGTATATTTCAGGATCTCGGCCTTGGATCCCAGTCGCTGGGAGCAGTACGTGCAGTCCTCGGGGCAGAGACCCGATTTCAGGTTAACCAGGTAGTTGACCTTGACGGTGTTGCCGAAGTGCTTGCGGCGCAACGTTCCGGCCGCAGCGATCAGCGCAAGGGTGGCTTCGTCCGGAGTGCCGAGGACCACGAGTGCCTCTGCAGCCGTGAGACGGTGCCCAGCGGAGACCCGTGCTGCGAGTTCGGTGGCATCGAGCACCGCTTGCTCCCTGATTCGATCGGTTTCCTGATCGCGGTCAATGGTGTTCGTGTTTGCCTTGCTCGTGGTCATGGAGATCGATGGCCTTCCGGTGGGGCGCGGTGCCCGGCGCCCCCAAGGAGGAACTGAACACTGTTCAATAGTTTCTGGAATCACCGTACACCCATTTATTGAACACCGTTCAATGAATTCTCTGTCGTGACTCCACACCCACCGGCATACATACCGACTAGTTCCGAGGTCGAGCCAAATCCACCGGGACAAAAAGATGCCGCCGTCCCACACCCCTCTACTTGAGGTGTGGGACGGCGGCATCTTTGCACCGCGAAGCGGAGACGCTTCTAGATGGCCGGAGTCTCGGGGTACAGCAGCAGTTCCCCGTCCTTGACCTCAATCTTGTGGGTGCGCGCAGCCAATGTGGCAGGCAGGCAGAGTACCTCGCCGGACTTCAGGCAGAACTTGGCGGCGTGAACCGGGCATTCGACCTCCGTGCCTTCGATCCAACCGTCCGCCAGCGAAGCCGTCTCGTGAGTGCACTCGTCATTGATGGCGTAGAAGTTGCCGTCCTCGGCGTGAAATACCGCAATGTCGTCCTTCGTCCCGTTCTCCTCGGACGGAATGACGATGGCTTCGCCTTCGTCGATGCTGTCGACGGAACCGATGTTGATTGCCTCGCTCATGAGGGTGCCTCCTGGGGGTTTCACCGCCACAACGCCATGGGCATTGGAGCTGAAAGATGAGAATCGTATGTTTCTATCATCGCGTGCTTTCGACTCCGGACCCAACCGACCGGCCTTCAGAGACCAGCCCGGTTCTTGGCCCATCCGCTAATACAACGCAGCAGAGCCCATAAAGATGATCAATTAGCGAACGAATACTATTTACAAATCTGAGTATTCGGCTGTCGCTGATGAGCCGCAGATCACTAACAAATCGACCACATATTGATTTTCTACCTGTCGTGAATATCGCGAAGCTTCAACCGCCATTCTGATGCGAATTTGCGGGACTCAATGAGCCAAGAGAGTACCCAAAAAGGGCGGACGGACATCCAAAAATTGGCGTGTTCCCGCGCGGAGATGTTAGCGTGGAGGGCTTAGCTCTCATCTGTTTGCACGAGGCCTGCCAGCCAAATGCAACGGCAAAGTGAAAAGAATGAAAAAATCGTATTGTCGGATATCCCGCGCAATACGTGGATGGAATGACGCATGAATTCAACAATAGGACCGCCTTCATCGGCCCTACGTGTGACCAATGCCTTTAAGATTTTTGGGCGCAAACCGCAGGAAGCGTTGAAGGCATTAAAGGACGGTAAATCACGCAAAGATGTCGCCGCGTTGGGCACTGCGGCTGTCATTGATGCTTCCTTTGAGGTCAAGCCGGGCGAGATCTTTGTTGTCATGGGATTGTCGGGTTCGGGCAAATCAACCTTGATCCGTATGCTCAACGGTTTACTGCCCATGACCAGCGGCTCGGTCCACGTCGGCGACACCGACATCAGCAAGATCTCCGGCAAGCGCCTGCGTCAGGTGCGACAAAAGAGCGTTTCGATGGTCTTCCAGCATTTCGCCCTCCTACCGCACCGCACGGTGCTGGAGAATGCTGCCTACGCACTCGAGATCCAGGGCGTCGACAAAAAGAAGCGCACCGCGCAGGCCACCAAAATGCTTGAAACCGTCGGACTGACCGGTTGGGGCGACAAATACCCCGGACAGCTCTCCGGCGGCATGCAGCAGCGCGTCGGGTTGGCCCGGGCATTGTGCTCGGAAACCGACATCCTACTGATGGACGAAGCCTTCTCCGCGCTTGACCCATTGATCCGCCGCGACATGCAGGAGCAGCTCGCCTCCCTGCAAGCGGATCTGGGCAAAACAATCATTTTCATCACGCACGATTTGAACGAGGCAATGTTCCTCGGCGACCGCATCGCGGTGATGCGCGACGGTGAAATCGTCCAAATCGGGACGCCCGATGAAATCCTCACCAACCCCGCCAATGAGTACGTGGCATCCTTCGTTCGCGATGTGGACCGCACTCGCGTACTGACGGCCGGAAGCGTCATGGAGAACCCGCGTGCCGTAGTCAGCATCAATGGCGGCGCACGCGCGGCCCTGCTGACCATGCGCGAACAGCAGACCTCAGGATCCTTCGTCATCGACCGCCACCGCAACTTCCGCGGAATCGTCACCGATCGCGAGGTCATGGCGCTCATCGACCGGGGCGACTCAGACCTGACGGAAATTCTGACACGCGCCGACGACGCCGTTTCCTCCGAAACTGCACTTAACGACCTCTTCGGTCGATCCGTGGAAAGCAACACTCCCCTGCCCGTCGTTGATGAGAAGGGCCGACTGGTCGGCGCGGTTGCACGCGCAACCCTGCTGGCAGCCCTGGGCAATGTCCCCTCAACGACCGACGCCATCCAAATCGTAGAACCCGGACAGAGTGCGGGAAACAACGATGGCAGCCAACAACCGGCAATTTTCGCCCACGACCCCTCGGGTGAAAAGGGAGGCCTTCTCTAATGGCTAACGACTTGTTTAGGATTCCCGTCGGCAAGTGGGCCGAAAGCGGCCTGGACTGGATCATCGAAAACCTCGGTGCCTTCTTCGACGGCGTTAAGGCCTTCTTTGCACAGTTCTACGCAGGACTCGATTGGGTCCTGACGACCCCACCATTCTGGGCCGTCATCGTCGTCCTGGCCGCTCTGGCCTTCTGGCTCAAGGGCTGGAAGCTAGCGCTGGGCAGCGCCGTCGGGTTCCTGGTGATTTACGGCATGAACCAGTGGGAAAATGCCATGCATACCTTGGCCTTGGTGCTCGTAGCATCCATGGTCGCCGTTATCATCTCCGTGCCGTTGGGTATTGCCGCAGCTAAATCCAGTGCGGTCTCCCGAGTCGTCAAACCCGTCATGGACTTCCTGCAGACCATGCCGGCGTTCGTCTACCTGATTCCGGCATTGCTGCTGCTGGGCGTTGGCCCGGTCCCCGGCATTGTGGCAACGATCATCTTTGCTTTGGCCCCGGGCGCGCGCTTCACCGAGCTGGGCATCCGCTCCGTGGATAGCGAAGTGGTAGAGGCAGGGCAAGCATTCGGTGCCTCGCCCATGCGCATCCTGCGTCAGATTCAGATCCCGCTGGCCATGCCCACCATCATGGCCGGCATCAACCAGATCATCATGCTTTCACTCTCCATGGTTGTTATCGCCGGCATGGTCGGCGGCGGTGGTCTTGGCGGTGCCGTCTATGCGGCTCTGACTGGCCTGAACACCCCGCTGGGCGTGGAATCAGGTCTCTCCGTCGTCATCCTGGCGATCTTCCTTGATCGCGTCACCGCTTCGCTGAGCAAGGTCAAGCAGCACTCCGCAGCGTAACCATTCCCCCATTAGCGGCCCTGCAACTTGGGGCCGTCGAGAAAGGCACGAACCATGAGGAAAAAACTCGCATCTCTGATCGCCGTGGCCGCAGCCTCGACGCTGGCACTGACCGCGTGTGGTTCCGGCGGCGGCGCTGCCGCCGGTCCGGACAACGGTGATAAGCAGGATGTCACCATCGGCGTCTTCGCCGGCTGGGACGAGGGTCTTGCCGTGTCCCACCTGTGGGAGCGAATTCTGGAAAAGAAGGGCTACGACGTGACGCTCACCAGCGCCGACGTCGCACCGGTCTTCTCCGGGCTCTCCACCGGAGATTTCGACATGGCCATGGACGTTTGGCTTCCGGATACCCACGCCAAGCCGATGAAAACCTACGGCGACAAGATCGTCAAGCTAGGCACCTGGAACGAGAATGCCAAGTTGACCGTCGCTGTTAATAAGGACGCCGACATCGATTCTCTGGACGAGCTTGCCGACAAGGCAGACATGTTCGGCAACCGCATTGTGGGCATCGACCCGGGTGCCGGCCTGACCACGGCCATGAATGAACGTGCCATCCCACAATACGGACTGGAGAAAATGGACTTCGTGACCTCGTCCACCCCGGCCATGCTGACCGAGTTGAAGAAGGCCGACACCGCCGGGGACAATATTCTGGTGACCCTGTGGCGTCCGCACTGGGCCTACGACGCGTTTAACATCAAGGACCTCAAGGACCCCAAGGGCGCATTGGGCGCTGCCGAGAGCCTGAATACCTTCGGTAGCCTGACTTTCAAGGAAGACTTCCCCGCCCTCACCGGTTGGATGAACGATTTCGAGATGGACGAGGAGCACCTCTTCTCCTTGGAGAACGCCATGTTCGGCGCCGAGGAAACTCAGGACTACGAGCCGATCGTTGACCAGTGGATCTCCGAGAACCAAGAATGGGTCGATTCGCTCACCGCAGCGAAGTAATCGAACACCATTCATCAAACGGCCCGAGGATTTTGCAGGGTCACCGGCACATCATGCGGTGACCCTCGAAATACTCGGGCCGTTTTTGTGCCCAGGGATCCCATCCACGGGTTGCCCACACCTTACGTCCTCGCCCATCACCCCAGAGTTGCCGGTGACATCAACTAGCTGGCCACGCCTGCGCGGCGAACGCTTGTGAGTGCTGTCCGGCGTCCGAGCCATGCTGAAGGGCCAACAGCATGGCGCGTCGATACGACCGTGATGGTGAGCGAACTGGGGTGGCGTCCCACCAGACGGCCCCTTTCGAGGATCCTTGCCCTGGAACCAAGACCTAGTTCCAGTGGGCCATGACGCCAAGTACCTTGCTCAGGACAAATGCGGCGAGCAGGGACGCGGCCGTCCAATACAAAAAGCGCACATGCGAGCGCGGCTTTTCCAGCTGCCACGAACCGGTTTTGTCTTCGCGGTAGTAGACCAGCGCCGCACCCTCCGGAACGTGTGGGTGCTCGAGCACCAGAAGTTCGCTACGAACCGTGCCGTCCGCAGTATGGAAGACCAGACATTCCTGCCCCTCGAGCACGGCAATCTGATAATCGGTGCTCTTCCATTCCGCATCGCGGCGGCGTTCGGCCACGGCAAAGGCATAGAATCCGGCCGCGGCGATGAGCGCCACCCACCCTATGAGGTTGAGTGCGGGCCCTAGGCTAATCAGCAGGTCTTGCACGTTTTCATCTTATGGTCTGAATCCGCCCGGCACAGCATCAACGTCGTCGGGCGACCCAGCGGTATCAGCGGGCGAATGACCCGAGGACCTCGTTCAGGGCCTCCGTCGAGGAAGGATGCGTGAAGATTGAGTCGCGCAGTGTGGTCGAGGTGACTCCCTGCCGCATGGCCAGTGCCACCAGGTTGATGACCTCCTGGGAATCCACATGCACCAGGGCAGCACCAAGGATCAGGTCGGTCTGGGCATCGACGACAAATTTGATGATGCCCCGGGCATCTCCCACGATCTTGGGCCGAGGCATCGCGGCAATCTCCGAAACCTTCTTGACGGCGACCTTGATCGACAAACCTTGGGCGCGGGCATCCTGCTCGCTCAGTCCCACCCGGGCCAGTGGTGGCGTGGTGAAGGTGGTGTGGGGAACCGCGACACGGTCGGCCGTTGAGCGCTTGCCGGTGCCCAGGATCGCGTCGGCGACAATCCGGTTATCGTCTAGGGAAATATAGGTAAATTGCGGTCCGCCGTTCACGTCTCCCAGGGCGTAGACCCCCTCGGCCGTGGTGGAGAGGTGATCGTCGACCGTGATGGCTCCGGATGCTGTGGTTTCGATGCCCACGGCCGCTAGGTTCAGTTCAAGGGTGGCGGGCGTGCGCCCGAGGGCGATCAGCACCGCGTCGGCCTCGATGTCCTGGGGCCGTCCATCCTGCTCGTAGCGCACGCGAGCGGTGTGCGCATTCTGACTGATGCGCTGCACGCTAGCCCGAACCACTACCCGCACACCCGCGTCGCTTAGCGCAGCAAGGACCTCGGCTGCAACGTCTTCGTCCTCGTTCTTCAGCGCTCGTGGCCCGCGGTCAAGCACCGTGACTTTGGATCCGAAGTGCCCGAACATGGACGCGAATTCCAAACCGACCGGTCCGCCGCCGATCACGACCAGAGACTTGGGTAACGGTGCGTGTTGCAGCGTGGTGGAGTCGTGAATTCGACCGCCGACGCTCGCGCCCTCAAGGTCTGAGCTGGCGGGAATCGCACCGGTATTGATGATGATCCGCTTGGCCGCCAGTTCGAGTGTTTCGTCCCCGGCTTGGACGCGGATGCGGCGTGGGCCGATGAAGCTAGCCCGACCGGTGATGGTCATGACCGAATCCAAGGTATCGAGCATGGAAAAATTCTTGGCTCGCATCATGGCGGTGAGTTTGTCCCGGCGCTCAACGGCGGTATCGAAGTACTCGGGGTCAAAACCGTGGCCAGCGTGATTCTCCGCGTCGTGGATCAAGATCTTGGTTGGAACACAGCCGATGTTGATGCAGGTGCCGCCATACATTTCCTGCGATGCTTCAACGATGGCAACTCGTTGTCCCGCACGGGCCAGAGTTCCGGCAAGCGTTTTGCCACCCTTCCCCCAGCCGATGACGATAAGATCCAGATCATTTTCGTCTTCCATCTTGGGGACATCCTTTATCTGTGGAAATAAGTTGTTGACCACCAACGAGTCTGTCCTGCCACGCGGTGCGCGGTCAAGAAAAGCTGGCACCGATCAAGAGGTGCACAAAGATCGTTCACCGTCGCGCAGGCATCCGAGGACTACAAATCCGCCATGCGGCAGATGGTTCAAGGTTCCTCATCCTGCCCGGGCGGGAGCCTTCATGCGGACACAAAAATGCGCGAGGTCCACGCCTACCTGAGGGCTAGATCTCGCGCATTTCTCCCTACCGACGTGAGTTCTCTTTCACGGGCCAGGTCGGCGTCGCAGGTTAGTTGCCGGGCGCTCCGGCGCCGTCGATGTTGACCATCCAGTCAACGCCGAATTGGTCGGTGAGCATGCCAAACCAGTCGCCCCATGGGGCCTGCGCTAGTTCCTCGCCGATCTTGGCTCCTTCGCTGAGCTTTTCCCAGTACCCCGTCATCTCATCCTTATCGTCGCCGCTGAGGGTGACGGAAATGGCGGTACCACCCTTCCACTCCATGGAGGCTGGGGTGTCTGCGGCCATCAGGTTCAAACCGTTTGGAGCACGCAGGTGCCCATGCATGATCTTGTTGTCGTCCTCGGCGTTGTCGGTTTTTGCGAACTCGAAGTCAGCAAAGGGCCGCAAATCCAACTCTCCGCCAAAAATCGACTGATAGAACTCCAGCGCCGGACGCGCAGTATCGCGGAAGCTGATGTATGGGTTGAGAATAGTGCCCATGATGTTCTCCATCTATCGAATTGGCGGTGTGCAACAACTAGTCATTCTGCCCGTTACCTCGTGATCCGTGAAGACCTCCAGTCTCACTGTTTACGAAAAGTTCTCTCACCCAGCTGACGTGCAACGATTAACTGTTGGTGAGTGCGTTTTGGCGGCTCGAGGGCTGTCGATTCGAACCTAGACGCTCCTTCGTACCTCCATGGCACCGCGATGAGGGCCAGCCGAGCGGCCCGGAGGACTATGAATCGTGACTTCGCATCTAAAATGGTTCCATGACTTCCCCGTTCTCCGATTCCCGTGTCGGCCGAGGCCCGGCCGCCGAACCCTCGGCACTCGAACCGCTGATCAATGATGTGGAAAAACAGTTCTCGATCATGGTCGTCAAGGCGCGCCAAGCCATTCGCCGTCGTGCCACCGCCATCCATCCCGAGCTGCAACCCCTTGGCTACAAGGTACTTTCGATCCTTGCCAGCGAAGACGCCCAGCAACAGATCGTCCTGGCTGAGGAACTGCAGGTCGATAAGGCCACGATGAGCCGGATGATTAAGTGGCTTGAGTCCAAGGAGCTGGTGACTCGTGTCCCGGATCCCGACGATGGGCGGGCGATGTTGGTCAGCATCACCGACAGGGCACGAGCAGGATATTTGGAATCCAGCGCCGAGTCACGTCGCCTCTTGCGCAACCGACTCGGGTCTTGGGAGCCGGCGGAAATCCAACGCTTCGTGGATCTACTCTCAAAGCTCAACGACAACGACGCAGTCACCCGGCAGCCCTAGTCCGACCGACGGGCACAGATACTGCTTTTTATCCGGCACGTCAGTGCTCTGGCTCCCGCATCTTGCCGGAGAGAAGTTTTCGCCGGTAACCAACGGTTGATTCATTCGACATTTGCCGAGGAGGGGATTTCTCCCTGCTCAACCGGCCCTTATTTGAGTTACTTTCCGATCTGCTGTGAAGAATTGTTAAGCGCGGACGTTGCGCGCGCACCTCACTACCAGCAACACTCATAAACAGAATCACGAGCTCCCGTCATGCACGACCCTGGTCGGCGGGACCGCAACCCTCTGCGTCATAGCGGGGTGCGCCAGGTGACGATTCGACGCGGTCCAGGAGGAGTCGCGTAAGTATGGCGTCGTGCATGGCATGCGCCAGCCACGAAAGGATCCCTATCTCATGTCCGAAACGTTGATCGACTCAACTCTCGAATCGGTTCGAGCCGAGAAGCTCACTGCCGCAGGTACCGCATGGGGCGAGCGCATCGCCGCAAACACTGCAAGTGCGGCCCTCACCTTCAAGACCAGCGGAATCTCCACCGGTTCGGTCTCCAGCGAAATCACGGCAGGTAAGCACCGCTTCATCGTTGATGAACCCGAGGCGCTGGCCGGAGACGATGCGGCAGCCAGTCCCGTGGAGTTCGCCCTCGGCGCCCTCATCTCCTGCCAGGTCGTTGTTTACCGTTTGTACGCTCATCAGTTGGGCATCACCATTGATTCGCTGGAGATTAATGCGGATGCCGATCTGGACGTCCGTGGTCTCTTCGGCATCGAAAAAAGCGTTCGCCCCGGTTTTGGTGAGGTGCGTCTGCGCGTCACCATCAACGGACCGGAATCTCGCGAGCGCTACGAAGAACTCCAGTCGGCCGTTGACGCTCACTGCCCGGTACTGGACATCATCTCCAACCCGACTCCGGTGAGCATCGAGCTGGTGACCGCCAACTAGAAGCGCTGCACACCAACGCTGGGTCGGCACCGCTCGTGGTTAGCGGTGCCGACCCAGACCATCACTTCGTCGGGCTATCCCTTAATGGAGGTGATCTCGTTGGGCACCTTGGGCAGGAGCACGGAGTTGCTCACCTTGCCCGTGGCTAGATCTACGAAGTGCAGCTGGCTGGTGGCTGGCTCGGTGACGATGGCAGTATTACCCAAAACATGGAGGGCTGGGCGCGGCTGCTGCCAGTCGACGGGCTCTTCCCACGCACCCACCACAGGGATGTTATTGGTTTCCTTGCCGGTAGCTTCGTCATAGATATGCAGGGCGCCATCGGTGCCCAGCAGCAGCGCTTCTCCCACCAGGCTGCGGCCCAGTGAGCGGAACGAGTAGCTGTAGTCGATGTCCACGAGCTTTAGTTTGTTGCTCGCGGTATCTGTCAGCGAGAACGTTTGCGGACGTTCCAGCTCGGCGTCCTTCTCGGTCTTGTAATCTCCCAAAACTACCGAGGAGACCTCGCTTCCGGCTTGGTTGCCGATGCGTCCATAGGTATCCGGAGCATCAACCTTGGAGATGATCTCATCCTTGATGATTAAGATCCCGTCTTCGCAGCCGACCACCACGGTTTCGTCCTTGGCTGTCGCTTCACCGTGTACTCCGGGGCACTGGCTGTTTTTTGCGACGGTTTTCCGTTCGTCCTTGGCATTCGGAGCCGAGAGCAACTTGATGGTGTTTCGGGAGTCGGCGTTGCCCTCGGTCGTCAGCAGTTTTCCGTCGGAAAGCTGGACCGCGACACCATGGTGCGCCTCCGGCGAGGAGACCACCTCCGCGTTCGGAAGTGCGGCATTGTCCAATTTGGCTGATTCGAAGATACTGATCTGGCCCGTTCCGTCATCAAAGAGCGCCGTGTGATCCGCATGCGCGACGGCATGACCCGGCTTTTGCGCCGGGAAGATCAAGTCCGTCAGCGCTGGCGTGGAGGTGTAGTGGTGGGAATGGTCGCCGTGCTTTTCGGACCAGGCCCCGGTGTCAAGCACCTGGAAACCGCCGGCGGTGGAAACCAGTGCACGTCGGCCATCGCCAGCAGGATTCACCCGATTAAAGCCAGCGAGGGCAAGGTCGGAGACGACTTCGCCATCGCGGGCATCCGCGACAAGCAGTCCTCCGTCGTAGGTGAGAACTAGGCGAGGTGTTGCCGCTCCAGCTTCGGCCACGGCGGCGCTGGGAGTTGTTGCGGAGGCGGCCGATGCCTCGGGGTTCGGCGCACCCTGATTGGTGGAGCCGGAGGCGCATCCGGCGAGCAGTGTGCCGGCAGCGATCAGGGCAAGCGCGGAAGCGTTCCGGCTCCAGCGTCGGGTATTCCATGGCGCAAGGGTTGGGGTCGTGGCGGTAGTTTTTTCACGTGACATGCCTATTACCGTAATTTAAATGAGAATCATTCACAAAAGTGAAAAGCGGGCGTCACTGCGAGTTGCTACTGAGAAGTGATCGCATCTAGGATGCGCAATTATCAACCCAGGGGGACGCTTCAGACGCAGGATTGCCGCAGCTTAGCTGCGAACAAAAGGCGGACAGGGGCACGAAATGCGAGGCGCTCCAATCACTCGAACCATGCGCAAATTCGAGCGGCAAGGAGTGGAACTGCCGGGAACGAAAGCCGCGGAATTCCCACGGCGCAGGCACTCTGGCCAGAAGATTTAACGCCGCACTGGCCAAGTCTCGCGGCAGCCACGCTCCGCTTGAGGTTTCGGTCCGGTCGCATAAGGCCTCAGCGCGGTCGGCCGCCCCTACTGGGTAACAACATCCCAACAAGCCGAACCTCGCTTCGCGATGCATCAACGCCTCCCGGCGGACGCCTCGCAGGATCACCGATGCGGTCTTTATGACATATTCGCGTCATAATGAAACAATGTCGCACCTCAAAAGCGGCGTCGAATCCAAGCCAAAGCAGCAAAATCTGCGGACGGATCCGGCACTCGAGGGGCGAGATCACGCCCCGGATCTAGGGCAGAAATACGGCCCTGATCCACGTAGTTCATCAGCAGGAGAGCCGTTAGTGCAACAGAAACGCTGTGTCTCGGGACACGCAAGAGTAAGGCTACCCATCCAGACCTCTGTGGCTCACAGCATTGGATTCGCGCCATCAGAACGCCTGAGCTACGCTCCACGTATTTCCATGCAGCCTCGCCAAGCGTCGATCCCTTCTACGCCCGTTAGGCCTGGCGCCTCGGCTCCGACGACGGCCCGCAACTCCGCTGTGATCCAAGTCGCACACATGCCATTGGGTGGTGTTTCATGAGTCCCATGAGCAGAACAACCGCAGAACTTGAACCCGAATCTCCGGTACGGCCTGGAGCCGCAACGGCGGCCGGTTCGGGAACCACACCGACAGCGCTAGATAACGAACTCAAGCGCGGACTCAGCAGCCGCCACCTACAGATGATTGCCATCGGTGGAGCCATCGGCACCGGGCTGTTCGTCGCCTCGGGTGGCACCATCTCCCAGGCCGGCCCCGGTGGCGCACTGGTGGCGTACGCACTGGTTGGCCTCATGGTGTTCCTGCTGATGCAATCGCTCGGCGAGATGGCGGCCAAGATCCCCGTGGCAGGATCTTTCCAGACCTTCGCCACGCGATTTGTTTCTCCTTCCTTTGGGTTCGCCATCGGCTGGAACTACTGGTTCAACTGGGCCATCACCGTTGCCGCCGAGTTGGTCGCGGCCGGAATTATCATGGACTTCTGGTTCCCCGGGGTTCCCGGATGGATTTGGGCCGGAGTCTTCCTGGTGCTCTTGACCGGACTCAATGCCCTATCGGCCAGATCCTTCGGGGAAAGCGAGTTCTGGCTCTCACTGATCAAGGTGTCAGCAGTGATCCTGTTCCTGATCGCTGGCGTCCTGATGATCCTCGGCATTCTTGGTAACGACTCCCCCGGAATGAGCAATTGGCAGAACCGCGAAGATGTCTTCCATGGTGGCTGGGTTTCGATCATTTCCGTCTTCATGATCGCTGGATTCTCCTTCCAGGGCACCGAGTTGGTCGGTGTGGCTGCCGGCGAAGCAAAAAACCCGAGGCGCGAAGTGCCCAAGGCGATCCGCAATGTCTTCTGGCGCATCATGATTTTTTACATCGGTGCCATCTTCATCATTGGTTGCCTGATTCCCTTCACCGACCCCAGCCTTCTGGCATCCGGCGAAGCGGACGTCGCGGCTTCACCGTTCACTCTGGTCTTTGAACGGGCAGGCATCGCCTTTGCCGCGGCACTCATGAACGCGGTCATCCTTACCGCCATCCTCTCGGCCGGAAACTCCGGACTCTATGCCTCAACCCGCATGCTGTACTCCATGGCTCACGATGGCAAGGCACCCAAGATCTTTGGCCGCACCAATTCGCGTGGTGTGCCGATCCCGGCGCTGCTGGCCACCGCGGCGGTGGGCCTCTTTGGCTTCTTGTCCGCCATCGTCGGCCAAGGTGCAGCGTATGCGTGGTTGCTCAATGTTTCGGGGCTCTGCGGATTCATTGTCTGGGCAGGAATTGCCATCTCGCACTACCGCTTCAGGCGGGGCTTCCTGGCGCAGGGCAACAAGGTCAGCGATCTGCCCTATAAGGCATCGTTCTTCCCCATCGGTCCACTGCTGGCCTTCGCGGTATTGATCCTGGTGATTGCCGGACAGAACTATCAGGCGGTGCTCGCCGGGCACGGGCTCGAAGTACTGTCCTCCTATATCGGCCTACCGATCTTCTTGGGGCTGTGGCTCGTGCACCGGATGGTCACCAAGTCGCGCGTCGTTCCGCTGCTGGATATGGATCTATCTGCGCCACAGGACGTTGAGGACGAGCTCGCTACTCAGGCTGGTTAGTCGAGATTTTCGCGAGACACGAATAGTCCGATCACGACCAATGCCCCGGGTGGGCCCGCAATTGCGGATCCACCCGGGGCATTGGCTTTCCCCGTCTCGGAGAGCTGTTGGTGGTACGGAGGCTACCGATCCACGTTGTCCGCTTGTTGCCACAGTTGAACCTGCTCGGCCGCCGATTCAAGTGTCGCCAAGGCCTCAGCCACGTTCACCCGCGACATCATCAGGGCACTCACCGTCAGCCCGGCAATAATTCTGGCCCTGGCCAGTGCCTGGGACTCGGTGAGCTGCGGGTTGGCGACCCGAAGCGCTGCCGCAACACCATCTCTGAGTTCAAGTTGGTATCCGTCGATCAGGATCCGCAGCGGCTCATCACTTCCCCCGAGTCCCGCAGCGGTATTCAGCAGCAGGCAGCCCCGGTTCTTGCTTTGGGCGGCGGCCTGGGCCACTGCGCTAGAGAGCGAACTCAGGTACCACGATGTGGCATCCGCACGATGCTCCGGATCGCTCAAAAGCCCGAGTCGCGGACGCAGCACCCGGTCCATATAGTCCTGGATGACCGCGTCAAAGAGGCCGCGTTTCGAGCCAAAACCGTGGTAAATGCTGGAGCGTCCTAGGCCCGTTGCCGCTTCAAGATCCGCGATCGACGTGGCGTCAAACCCCTTCTCCCAGAAGATGCCGCGAGCATCGCTGAGCGCCTTGGATGTATCGAATTCTTGGACTCTGGCCATTAGACCCGAAACCCCCTAGTTTTGTGTAACGGTCATTCCAGTATATATTGGAATGACCGTTACACAATCAATCGATTCACCCCAGCCAAGGAGCTTCCAAGATGTTGCTGACCACCATGATTTTTGCCGGTCTTGCCGCAGCGATTCACGTGTACATCTTCATTCTGGAGTCCCTGCGCTGGGATCGGGCCAGCACCCGCGCTGCCTTCGGAATCCACAGCGACGCCGAGGCCGCGGCCACCAAGCCGATGGCTTTCAACCAGGGGTTTTACAACCTCTTCTTGGCCATCCTGACGCTGATGGGCATGGCCTTTGTCCTCGGATCGTCCACCACCATCGGTGCGACGCTGATCTTCGCCGGCACCGGCTCCATGGTCGCTGCCGGCCTGGTCTTACTGCTCTCCTCGCCCAAGCTGGCACGAGCGGCACTAACCCAGCTAGCGGCTCCGGCACTGGCCATCATTTTCGGCGTCATCACCTTCACCCGGTAGTCCTTTCACCTTCCCCACTCGAAACGGAGCATTTGCCCGATGTCACTTTCCACCAGCACCCAGATTCACTTGGCCAGCCGCCCCACCGGGTGGCCAACGGATGCAAACTTCTCGACCGTCACCGTTGAACTGCCCGAACTGCTCGACGGCGAAATCCGAGTAGCCAACGAGTTCCTCTCCGTTGACCCATATATGCGCGGACGCATGAACGATGCCAAGTCCTACGCGGCACCCTATGCCCTGAACGAGGTGATGACCGGAGGAGCCGTTGGCCGTGTGGTTGAATCGCGCGCCGACGGATTCACCGTTGGAGATCCGGTGCTTCACCAGCTCGGTTGGCGCAATGTGACCCAGGGTCCCGCCAGTAACTTCCGGGTGGTGCAGGAGGTCAGTGGCCTGCCGCTGTCAATCCACTTGGGCATTCTGGGCATGACCGCCTTCACCGCTTATGTAGGCCTGCTCGAAATCGCCGGCATGAAAAGCGGCGATACCGTCTTCGTCTCCGGTGCCGCGGGAGCCGTGGGCAGTACCGTCGGTCAGATCGCTCGCCTCAAGGGAGCCAAGCGTGTGATCGGATCGGCCGGCAGCGCGGCAAAGGTTGACCTGTTGACCCAGAAGTACGGTTACGATGCGGCCTTCAACTACAAGGACGGGCCGGTGCGCGAGCAGCTGCACGCTGCGGCCCCGGAGGGCATCGACGTGTACTTCGACAATGTGGGTGGAGAACACCTCGAAGCGGCCCTGGATGCCTTCAACCCCGGTGGCCGCGGCGCACTCTGTGGAGCCATCTCGGTCTACAATTCGACCGAAACACCCGTTGGTCCGCGCAACATGAGCAACATGGTCACTCGCGGGTTGAACCTTAAGGGCTTCACCGTGGGGAACTACACCGAGCATTACCCGGCTTTCATGGCCGACATGTCGGACTGGCTCACGCAGGGCGTTATCGTCTTCGACGAAACCATCGTGGAAGGCCTAGATAACGCGGTAGACGGCTTCCTTGACCTCATGCGCGGGGCAAACACCGGCAAGATGGTCATCAAGCTCTAGAGCTCCACGGCTCGATCAGAGCTGCCGGGATTCGGTGTAGAACCACTGAATATGCTCGCGCAGCAGCTCGGACGCCAACGCCCCGTTGGCGTCCGATACCGCCTGGTGGATGCCGTGGTGTTGGGCACGAAGAACTGTGGCGATCTTCTGCCAGGCGGCATCATTGGCCACCGATTCGCTGACGTAGTCGCTGATGGACAGCCGTAGGGACTCCATCATGGATTCAATCACGGCATTGCCCGCCAGTGATGAGAGCAGCACATGAAATTGGGAGTCGAGGTCGTGGAATTCTTCGCGATCAAGTCCGGGCTCGTCCATGGCCCGAAGTAGTTCGCTGGTTCGGCGCAGCACCTCGGCGCTGCGCGCCGGATCCCGGGTCAGATCGGCCGACTGGGCCGCCCACGTTTCCAACAGGATGCGGGACTCGACGATGTCGGCCACCGAGAGTTGGCGCGAGGCGACGTGCATCCGCAAGGTCGCCGAGAGGCCTATGGCCGGATCGGAAATGACCACGGCTCCGGAGTTGGGCCCGGAACCGCTCGAGGTGCGCACCATGCCCATGGCGTCAAGAATCCTAATGGCGTCACGGACCGAGGCCCGAGAAATCCCATGCGTTTCGGCCAACGAGCGCTCGCCCGGCAGCTGATCCCCGATCTTGATCTTTCCGGAACGAAGGTCAGCTTCGATACTGGTGAGGACCGTCTCGTAGGCACGGGCAGGCTGCGGAGGATTCTTTTCTTTGCTACTCACTGCTTCTTGTCCCCAGGTCATGGTTAGTACGCGGTCCACCTGACCACTGAACGAATCCCTCAAGCTTAGTGCGTTCCCAAGCAGGCAACGGCAGCGAGTCATCAAAGCGATATCTCGCCGTGTCCCGTAACCGTTGCCTGCTCATGATGACCTGGTGCCATTGTTCCCCGCTTACGGGGTCGGCAACATCCAGCTCAGGATCGGTGTGGACTGCAGGTAGACCAGCACGCACAGCACCAGCAACATGCCCACGGACCAGCCGGCAACCTTCTTCAGGATGACCGACTCCTTGCCTTCCATGCCCACTGCGGTGGCCGCAATGGCCAGGTTCTGCGGGGAGATCAGCTTGCCAACCACACCACCGGAGGTGTTGGCGGCAACCAGCAGGTTCGGGTCGATGCCGGCGTTGATGCCGGCGGTCTGCTGCAGCTTCGCAAACAAGGCGTTAGCAGAGGTGTCGGAACCGGTAACGGCCGTGCCGATCCACCCCAAAATCGGGGACAGGAAGGCAAAGAACGCGCCGGTTCCGGCCAGCCAGGTGCCGATGCTGATGGTTTGGCCCGACAGGTTCATGACGTAGGCCAGGGCCAGGACCGAGAGGATCGTGGTCGCTGCCCAGCGCATGTTGAAGATGGTGCGCCCGATTTCCAGGATGGCATCCGAAACCTTGATCTTGTACTTTCCACCGTCGTCGTTGAGCGAGTAGACAATGGCGACAATCAGGCCCGTGAAGAGCAACAGAGTCCCGGGGTTCGAGAGCCACGAGAAGTTGTAAATCGTTGAGGAAACGGGCTTGCCCTCGCCGTCGAGGATGTGGCCGTAGAGCAGTGGCCATTGGATCTTCACGTCGGTGGAGGCCAGCGCGCCGGGGATGTTCACGCCCAACTTCCAGAGCTTGGCAATGCCGAAGATGACGATAACCAGCAGGTAGGGGAAGAGGGCGAGGAAGGTGGGTCCGACTTCCAGCTTCTGCTCGTGTCCGCGGTAGGCGGTGCCGGATCCGGCCTGGGCGTTGCCGCCCTTGTCTGCGTGATGCACTGCCTCGGCGGCTTCGCCGACCAGGACGCGGGCACGGGCCTCATCGCGGCCCTTCGGGGTCCAGAAGCGCAGGAAGATCACTGCCGCAGCCAGCCCAGCGAGCGAGGCAACGATGTCGGTGAGTTCATAGGAGAAGTAGGTAGCGCAGAGGAACTGGGCGACAGCGAAGGATCCACCGATGACCAGTGCCGCCGGCCAAACTTCCTTAACTCCGCGCTTGCCATCAAGGATGAAAAGCAACAGTGTCGGGACAAAGATGGCCAGCAACGGTGCTTGGTGCCCGACGATGGCGCCGATGTGGTTGGCGTCCAGCCCGGTCAGTCCGGCGGCGGTGGTGATCGGGATGGCGACGGCTCCGAAGGCGACAGGAGCGGTGTTGGCCACCAGCACAGCGGCGGCGGCACGTAGCGGAGCCATGCCCAGGGCCAGCAGCATCGTGGCGGTAATGGCCACCGGGGCACCGAACCCAGCCAGTGCCTCAAGCAGACCTCCGAAGCAGAAGGCGATCAGGATGGACTGGATGCGCACGTCCCCGCCGCCGATCACGTCAAAGACGCGACGCAGGTCCTCGAACCGCCCGGAAACGACGGTGATTTGATAGAGCCAGATTGCCATGATGACAATCCAGACCACGGGGAAGGCCCCGAAGACCGCGCCCATTACCCCCGACATCAGGGCCATTCCCGCTGGCATCTTGAAAACAAAGATTGCGACCAGGATGGCGACCAGCAAAGAGGCTAGGCCCGAGACGTGAGCCTTGGCCTTTACGACGGCCAGCATAACGAAGAACGTTAGCAGCGGAAGCAGGGAAACGATGGCGGATAGCGCAATGCTTCCGGCCAATGGATCAGTGGTGGGGGAAAAGGTGTCCACGGGTCGTCCTTCGCAAGTGAGAGTGGAGCGCGGATAAGAGGTCTTGGTGGACGCTCAACGACGCCCGTGGTCGGACCACTATGGTCCGACCACAAAAGCATAACGCAAATTGCGAGCTTTGGTGAGTGGGATCACAGAACTATTTCTGCCACTGCCGCCGGGCTGGACGTGGGCCCAATCACGTCCTAGTATGGTCAGACCACACAATTTCCCCGGCTGAGCACGCCTGAAGGGTCATCGAATGAAAATCGCACTTTTCGCCACCTGCATTGTTGATGCCATGTATCCGCAAACCGCGCGGGCCACGGTCAAGATCCTTGAGCGCCTGGGACACGAGGTCATCTTCCCCACCGGACAGGCCTGCTGCGGCCAGATGCACATCAATTCCGGTTACATGGACGAGGCTCTGCCCGTGGTCACCAATCACGTGAACGCCTTCGAATCCGTGGCCTACGATGTTGCGGTTGCTCCGTCCGGTTCCTGTGTGGCTTCGGTTAAGCACCAACATCCGGTCCTCGCCGAACGCTGCGGAGATGCCGCACTCAAGGCACGGGCCGAGGCCGTGGGCGCCAAGACCTACGAGCTGTCCCAGCTTTTGGTCGATGTCCTGGGTATTACCAACGCCGCCGAACAGCTGGGATCACATTTCCCGCACAAGGTGACCTACCACCCCTCCTGCCACGGGATGCGCTCGCTGAAATTGGGTGACCGACAGCTGGACCTGCTCAAGAGTGTTGGTGGCATTGAAGTCGCTGACCTACCCGAGGCCGACCAATGCTGTGGATTCGGCGGCACGTTCTCCCTGAAGAATGCCGATGTTTCCTCCGCGATGTTGGACGACAAGGCCCGAAACATCGAATCGACCGGAGCCTCACTGTGCGCCGGAGGCGACGCCTCCTGCCTGATGCACATCGGCGGCGGACTTTCGCGCACCACGTCGGATACGACAACCATGCATTTTGCCGAGATCCTGGCCAGCACCATCACCGAGCCGGTCTCGGTGACCGGCGACATTCTCGTAGGAAAGGCGGGCGTGCGATGAGCAACGTCTTTATGGGCATGCCAACCCTTCCGGTCTTCGGCGACGGCAACCTCCACATCGAGGAAACCTTCCCCACGGCCGCTCACCGCGAACTGGGCAATACGCAAATGCGCGCCAATTTGCGCCACGCCACCCACACCATTCGCGATAAGCGCCTGAAGGTAGTGGCGGAGCTTCCCGACTGGGAAGAATTGCGCGACGCCGGATCCGCCACCAAGAACCTGGTCATGGCCAATTTGCCGGCACTGTTGGAGGAGTTTGAAAAGAACTTCACCGCACGCGGCGGCATCATCCACTGGGCTCGCGATGCCCATGAGGCAAATAGCATCGTCGCCGGGCTGATCAAGGAACAAAACACCACCGAGGTCGTCAAGGTTAAGTCCATGGCCACCCAAGAAATCGGGCTCAATGAGTACCTCGAGGAACAGGGTATCTCGGCCTTCGAGACCGATCTGGCCGAACTGATCGTCCAGTTGGGTCACGATAAGCCCAGCCACATCTTGGTCCCGGCAATCCACAAAAACCGTACCGAGGTCCGCGATATTTTCCTGGCCGAGATGCCCAACGTGGACCCGAACCTCACCGATGAGCCCCGCCTGCTGGCCATGGCCGCCCGTGAACACCTGCGTCGTAAGTTCCTCTCGGCCAAGGTTGCCATCTCCGGTGCCAACTTTGCCCTGGCCGATTCGGGCACGCTGGCCGTGGTTGAATCCGAGGGCAACGGCCGGATGTGCCTGACGCTGCCCGAAACCCTGATCACCGTGATGGGCATCGAGAAGCTATTGCCGGGCAAGGAAGACCTCGAGGTCTTTATGCAGCTGCTGCCACGTTCCTCCACCGGCGAGCGCATGAACCCCTACACCTCACTGTGGACGGGAGTCACCGAGGGTGACGGACCACAGAACGTGCACCTGGTGCTGATGGACAACGGACGCACCGCGGCGTTGGCCGACAAGTACGGGCGCACGGCACTAAATTGCATTCGCTGTTCGGCCTGCATGAACGTCTGCCCGGTGTACGAGCGCACCGGCGGCCATGCCTACGGATCCACCTACCCGGGCCCCATCGGTGCGATCCTCACCCCGCTGCTCACCGGCATCACGTCCGAGGAAAACAGCACCCTGCCCTACGCGTCCTCGCTGTGTGGCGCCTGCTACGACGCCTGCCCGGTGAAGATCAACATTCCCGAGATCCTCGTACACCTACGCGGTGAAGACGTGGACTCCAAGCGCGGGACCAAGAAGCTTCCCTCACAAATGGATCTGATGATGAAGGGCGGGTCTTGGGCCTTCTCCTCGGGCAAACATCTGGGCCTGTTGGAAAAGGGCTTGCCGTTGGGCAAGCTCGCCGCGGGACGAGATAAGAAGATCAAGGCCCTGCCCGGTATCGCCGCCGGGTGGACCCAGTCCCGAGATATCCCCGCTCCCCCGTCGCAGTCCTTCCGCGACTGGTGGAAAAAGGACCATACACCGGTCGCCGCCACCAATAAGCAGGAGAAGTAAAAAGATGAGCGCCAAGGAAGAAATCCTCTCCCGCATCACCTCGGCCCTGCGCGATGCCCCGGCACCGGGCCCCGTCCCCCGGGAGTACCGCACGTCCTCGGATATGCCGGAGGCCGAGCTGATTGAGCTGCTGGTCGATCGGCTCGAGGACTACAAGGCCCACGTTGACGTGGTGGATCTCCCGCAGCTTCCGACGACCATTGCCGAGCGCCTGAAGGATGCCACCAGTTTTGTGGTGCCCCACGGCATCGATACCACGTGGCTGCCCGCTGCTGACGCGCGGCGCCGTATCGATGCTCCGGGCGCCGTGCTCAGTGTGACCGAGCTGGATGGCACCGATGCCGTGTTGACCTCTTCGGCCGTGTCCATCGCCGAGTCCGGCACCATAGTGTTGGACGGCAGCGGCGACCAGGGACGTCGCGCGATTTCGTTGGTTCCCGATCACCACGTGTGCGTGGTTCCAGTGTCGTCGATTGTGCGCTTACTGCCCGAGGCGATGGCGCGCATGGACATCACCCGCCCGCTGACTTGGATCTCCGGACCGAGCGCCACGAGTGACATCGAGCTCGAACGTGTTGAGGGTGTGCACGGCCCTCGCCAACTGGACGTCATCATCGTCAAGGGGCTCTAGGCCTTCCCTCTCCCTACACCCCACGAGGTGGCCTCCCGGGTGGTTCCGGGGGCCACCTCGGCCCCGCCCCCGGGTGGGCGTCCCGTCCGTAATCGGCCCATCCAGCGTCGACTTCAACTCGGTCGCACGTCGTGTCAATCGAGAGTCCGGATCCGGCAGCTAGGCTCCCCCGACATCGCGGCGGCGGAGCGCGAAGACGGCGAGCGCAACGAAAAGGACGTTCAGGCCCGCCAGTCCCCAAAACGCGATCCAGTCCACGCCGTTGGCCACGGGCTGCCCGCCGAGCGCCCAGTGGTACGGGGAGAATGCGTGCATCCATTTCAAGTCCTCGCCCTGGTTACCCAGCGCGTTGAGCACGTAGCCCCCGACTGCCACCAGGGAGCCGGCCGCGGTTCCGTGCGTCCGGTGCCCGCCCACGGCCCCTCCCAGCAGCGCCGCCGTTCCGCCGAGCAGGACCAGAAGAAGGAACTGCGCCACCGCTTGGAAGAGCGTTCCGGCGTCAAGTCCCAGCTCCGAAGGCCCGTTCAGCGCCAGCACCCCCGCGTAGATCACCGCCATGAGGAAGGACATGCGCAGCAGCAGTGCCAGGGACCGTTCCAGGACCACCTGCGTGCGCGTCACCCCGTGGGCGAGCGTGAGTTCGAGCAGGCCCGCATCCTCGTCCTCGCCGATCGCCGCCGCCCCGGTGCCGATGGCCACCGCCGAGGAGAGCATGAATCCCAGCAGGCCGAAGTAGGTCGCTTGGGCGTAGCCGGCGCCCGTCGCGATCTGGTCGTAGTTCAGCGCCCGGATCAACTCCTCGGGCAGGGAGGCGAGCAGTTTCTCCATGTCCGGGCCGGCCATGGACGGGTAGAGGGGAAGGTAGAGCGCCAGCACGGAAACCAGCACCAGGGCCCAGACGAGCGTGGAACGCCAGGTGTCCAGCAGCGCCTTGCCCATCAGCGGCAAGATCGGGCGGCGGGCGTCGGGCGTCATTGCCGCGACTCCCCCGCGCGATGGCGTCCATTCCCGGGGAGGGAACCGTAAAGCTCGAGCACCGCTTCCTCTAGGTCCGGCTCCTCAAGGACCAGGTCGAGCACCTCGACCCCGGCCAGGGCGTGCAGAAGCGCACCGACCTCGCCGGAGAAACGCGCCTCCAGCGCCCCGGCCCCGTCGCCGAGCCGTTCGGTGTCCAGCAGCTCCAGGCCGGGGAGCGGTTCCAGCGCCGCGGCAAGTGTCTCGGGATCGGTGGAGGCCAGGACGCGCAGCCGGCGACGGGCACCTGCCCGCAGCTCCTGAACCGTGGCGGTGCGCACGATCAATCCGTCGCGCAGGATCGCTACGCGGTCCGCCGCCTGTTCAATCTCCCCGATCAGGTGGGAGGAGAGGAAGAGCGTCTGCCCGCGCCCGCGGGCGTCCTCCACCATCCCGAGGAATTCGCGCTGCATCAGTGGGTCCAGGCCGGAGGTGGGTTCGTCAAGGATTAGCAGCTCCGGATCGTGCATGAACGCCTGCACCAGCCCAAGTTTCTGTTTGTTGCCCTTGGAGAGCTTGCGCGACTGCCGGTCCAGTTCGAGTCCCAGGCGCGCGGCCAGTTCCTCGACGCGGCCGGGGGCCACCGGCCCGCTGATGGCGGCAAAGTGTTCCATCATCCGCCGCCCGGTGATCCGTCGCTCTAGGGCGAGTTCGCCCGGGAGGTATCCGATGCGGCGCCGGATCTCGGGGCCTGCCCGGCGCGGATCGGTGCCGAGCACCCGCACCTTCCCGGCCGTGGGCCTGATGATGTCCAACAGGCAGCGCATGGCGGTGGTCTTGCCTGCGCCATTGGGCCCGATCACTCCGAAGACGCTGCCGCGCGGGATTTCGAAGTCAATGCCACGCAGGGCCTCGCGGTGGGCGAAGCTCTTGGCAAGGCCCTGCACCTCGATGACGTTCTCCATGTCGCGTCCCTTCCCAGGGTTCCCGCTTCGGGGCTCCCAGCCTCATTCTCGTCCCTGCGCCCGATCAATGCCAGAGGACCGCATGACATGGGCCGTTGTTGCCCGCGGCCGGCGCAATCGAAAAGGGTCTATTCCGGCGCCGGCTCTACCCGGGCGAAGGCGGCTGGCCCCGGTCCGGCCCCGAGCCGCCGGCCACCTCGCTCAGCCGCTCTTCCAACAGTTTGGCGGTGCGCGCCGTCTCTGCGAGCAGGCCCGCGTCGAAGACCTCCCGGAAGCGGGATTGTGGGATGGCCACACTGATGCCGCAGACCACTTCGCCGTCGGCGTTGGTGATGGCCATCCCCAATGCGCTGACCCCCTCTTCTGTCCCTTCGAAGTTGGCAGCGAACCCGCGTTCCCGAACGAATCCGAGTTCGCGCACCAGCGCGGCATAGTCCGCCTCATTAAGTCTGCGCGCGCTGGCCGTTTCCCCGCAGAAGAGCTGCTCGAGCTCGTTCGGGGCGAGCCGGGCCAACATGGCCTTGCCTGCCGAAGCACGATGGGCCGGTAGCACCGCACCTTGGCGGTCGCCGACGCGTACCGGTTTCGAACCCTCGATGGTCGATAGGAAGCGGACTTCCCCGCCCACTCGTACCATCAGGTTCACGGTTTCCCGCACCGTGGCCGCCAGGTCCTCCAGCAACGGCTGCGCCAGGGCACGCAGCTCGCTGATCCGGCCGTGGCCTGCCGGTCCGGCCCCGAGCGCGGGACCGGGAACGTAACCGCGGCCCCTCGCGCGTTCGGCAAAGCCGCGATAGATGAGCATGGCCAGCAGTCGGTGGGCGGTGGAGGGCGAGACTCCGAGCTCGGCGGCCGCGTCCTTGAGCCGGAGGGAACCATGGTCTCGCAACAGCTCAATGAGCTTCAGGGCGTTGTCGACCGCCTCGATGGGGTAGCGGGGGATCTCGCGGCTGACCCGTAATTTCTGCACTACAGAATTATACGGTCCGTCATACTGAGACCGGCAACACTTGTACCTATGACTTTTTCCACATCGAGCGCCGTTGCGGGTCCTACCGGACAGACCATGGGCGATTCGGCGCAGCCGGCAAAACCCAGGAACATCTCAAACCGCAAGGCCGTGCTGGCCATTGTGACCTGCTGGCTGCTGGTGGTTTTTGATGGATATGACCTCATTGTGTACGGCACCGTGCAGTCCTCGCTGCTGGCGATCGATGACTGGGGCCTGACCCCAGCGACGATGGGCACCATCGGTTCGCTGGCCTTCGTGGGCATGATGATCGGTGCGCTCGGAGCCGGCCGTTTGTCGGACATGTTGGGACGACGCCGCACCATCCTTGCCTGTGCGATCATCTTCTCCACGCTCACCGTCCTGTGCGCCTTCGCCCCCAACCCCCTGGTATTCGGTGCCCTCAGGCTCTTGTCCGGCATCGGTCTGGGCGGACTGGTTCCCTCCGCCAACGCCATGGTCGCCGAACTTGTGCCAGATCGCTGGCGTTCGACCATGGCCACCTTGATGATGTCGGGGGTGCCGATTGGTGGTTCAATCGCCGCCGTCACCGGCATCTGGGTTATCCCCGCGTTCGGCTGGGAAGCCATGTTCCTCATAGCGATCATTGCTCTGGTAGTCGTAGTTCCCTTGGGGTTCCGCTACCTGCCCGAAACGCTGTCCTTCAAGCACCGCAGCGGACCCGGCGCACGCCGCGGCTCGGGCTTCGGCCAGCTGCTACGCGCCCCCTATGCCGGCGCCTCGATACTCTTCGCCGTTGCCTCACTGGCCATCCTCTTCGCTTGGTACGGTCTGGGCACCTGGCTGCCCAACCTCATGGAACAAGCCGGCTATGACCTGGGATCCGCGCTCACCTTTGCACTGGCTCTGAATTTGGGTGCCGTGGCAGGCTCCGTCGTCACGGCCTGGGCCGGAGACCGCTTCGGGGCTTCGCCCACGGCAGCAGCCGCCGCTTTGGTGGCAGGTATTGGCCTGGCTGTGATCATGACTTCGCCACCGGTCGGCGTTGTCTACGCGATGCTGATCCTTGCCGGTGTGGGCACACATGGCACCGCCGCACTGCTGATTGCCGCCGTGGCTAACCACTACCCTGAGCGTTTGCGCGGCACCGCGCTGGGCTGGGCAATGGGTATGGGCCGCATTGGCGCCGTCGCCGCTCCGCAGGTCGGAGGCTTGCTGCTGGCCTCCGGGCTTGGGGTGAACTCGAACTTCATGGCTTTCGCCTTCGGCGCGGTGTTGGCCGCGGTTCTATTCGCCGTCATTGCATTCCGGGTCAAGCCCGTGGCAGATCCGGCGGAGCGGGGCTAGAAGCCCATTCCGGACGACTCTTCGTTCAGAAAAGCCGAAGTACGGGCGCTCCCGGCGTCAGAAGCGTCGAAGCGTCGAAGCGTCGAAGCGTCGAAGCGTCGAAGCGTCGGCAATTTTCATCCAAAGCTGTGGCCCGGCAGGGAATCTGCGGGGCCACAGCTCAACGCCGCGATCGAAGACTACTCCACCAGCTTCCCGACGCTCGAGACCTCCTTGATTAACTCGGCGACCTCCACGGAAATATCCGGGATTTGTTCACGAACAATTCCTGCGGACGGGGACCACACCAGGTTCACCTGCAGTTCCGGATCCATTTGCGGGTAGTCACTGCGGTTGTGGCAACCGCGGGTTTCCTTGCGTTCCAGCGCAGCCTCGAGGGTAGCGCGGGCAGCCAGTGCGGAACCCAATAGATCGAAGGCGTGGGCGAGGTCCTGGTATCCGGCAATATCCGGGTGGATCCCCACATTTTCCATCCGCGCTTCGATCTGAGCCAGCTTGGCCAACCCGGCTTTCAGCCCGTCCTCATCACGCACTACTCCCGCGTGTTCGGTCATCATATTGCGGATGGCCCGCTGCAACTCCCGGACGTTTTCCTGCCCGTCCGCCACCAATAGGTCATCGATCTCCGCCCGGGCGCCGGCAATGGCTTCGGCCGAACGCTGCTGAGAATCCAATCCGGCGGAGTACTTCGCCGCGGCGCGTGCCACGATGCGGCCAAAGACCAACAGCTCGATCAGCGAGTTGCCACCCAACCGGTTCGCTCCGTGCAATCCGCTGGAGGCCTCACCGATCGCGTACAGGCCCTGGACATCGGTGCTGTGATCCTCGGGACGCACCCAGACCCCGCCCATCGAATAGTGCGCGGTGGGGGCAATCTCGATCGGCTCGGCGGTGATATCGAGCATCTGCGTTTCCATCATGGTTTGGTACACCCGAGGCAGTCGCTCCATGATGACCTCCCGAGACAGATGGGAAACGTCAAGCCAGATTCCACCGTTCTTGGTTCCGCGACCTTCCTTGATCTCGGTATAGGCCGCCAACGCCACCCGGTCTCGGGTGGAGAGTTCCTTACGGATCGGATCGTAGCGTTCCATGAAGCGCTCCCCCAGCGCATTGCGCAGGATGCCGCCCTCTCCGCGGGCGGCTTCGGAGATTAGGGTGCCGGCGGCATTTTCCGGTTCGATGATGCCCGAGGGGTGGAACTGGACCAGTTCGGGATCCCGCAACCGAGCTCCGGCGTCCACGGCCAGGCGGAAGGAGTCACCGGTGTTTTCATCCCTGCGCGAGGAGGTGCGGCGCCAGATGCGGGTGTGGCCGCCGGCGGCGAGAATCACGGAGTCGGCATGGATGAGGTATCGCTTGCCGGTGTTGATGTCGAAACCATACGCGCCAAAGATCTGGTTGTCTTTCACCAGCAAACGCGTGACGTAGACCGAATCGAGGATCGGGATTTTCAGCTCTTCGGCCCGGTTCACGAGGCTGCGCTGGATTTCCAGTCCGGTATAGTCACCGGCAAAGGCGGTGCGGCGGAAGGTGTGCGCACCGAAGAAACGCTGCGAGATCCGGCCGTCCTCCTCACGGGCGAAACCCATGCCGTAGCGTTCCAGATCGCCGATCCCCTGCGCCGCTCCGCGGGCAACAATTTCGACGGTGTGTGGGTTGGCCAGGAAGTAACTTTCCTTGATGGTGTCGGCCGCGTGTTGCTGCCAGGTGTCGTCCTTGTCCATGGTGCCCAGCGCGGCGTTGATGCCTCCGGCAGCCAGCGAGGTGTGGGCGTCATTGCGCGGACGCTTGCCCAGAGCGAGGACGTCCACCCCCATTTCTGCCAGCTCGATGGCCGCCCGAAGGCCCGAACCGCCGGTGCCAATGACCAGGACCGTAGTGGAAATCTGTTGCTCATTCTTGGGTTGGTTTCTCATGTCTTCAACGCTAAGAAGGCTTCCACGATTAGTCCAATGAATCATTTGAGTCATGTCGATGCATATAAGCTATCAATATGAATTTGGAACAGCTCCGAAGCTTCGTAGAAGTTGCACGAATCGGCCATTTCACGCGAGCCGCCGCACTTTTACATCTGGCCCAGCCCTCGTTGAGTCGGCAGATCTCTACGCTCGAATCCGACCTTGGCGCGGAGCTTTTTCACCGCGTCCGGGGGAACATCACACTCACCGACGCCGGTGAATCACTCCTTCCGCTGGCTCGGCGCATGCTTGCCGATGCGGAATCCGTGCGCTACGAGATGCAGGAACTTGCTGGTTTAAAGAAGGGCCGGGTGCGGCTCGGGGCAACCCCGACACTATGCATCAGCTTGGTCGCCGATGTCCTGACCTCGTTCCACGCCGCCTACCCGGGCATCGATCTACATCTGACCGAAAAAGGGTCACACGGCCTGCTCGAAGAGTTATCCGAAGGTGCACTGGACATTGCCCTGATCACCACCTCGGAGGATCCACAGAACGCGTCCAGCATTTTGCAAAGGACTCCACTGCTCACCGAGGAACTTGTCCTCATCTCTTCGGCGCGTAGCGAGTTACTCATGGGTCGTGAGTCCATGACGCTCGGAGACATAGCAAAACTCCCGCTCATCACCTTCCACGAAAGCTACGACCTGCGGGCAACCACCATGCAGGCGTTTTCGGCATCGCGGCTCAACCCCACCGTGGTTCTGGAGGGAGCCGAAATGGATGCGGTCCTGCGCTGTGTTGAACGCGGGCTCGGGGTGGCGGTGGTTCCCGCCATGGTCATGGTCGATCGACCGGGGCTTCGATCGGTCAGGATTACCGAACCCCGGCTGACCCGTTCAATCAGCATTGCGCATCGCCACGACGTGACCCTGACACGCGCCGCGGCAGCGATGCAGGAAATGATCATCAATACCGCCGATCTGCTCGCCGCCGCACACACCGGTGCCGCAGCCACCATTACCCGCTTGCATTAAGCCCCTAGCCGAGAGCAGGTCATGTCCGTCCGAATCTACGACGGGCCGTGGCCGGGCGCTCCCTTTTGGAGATCCAACCACGGACCGCAGAGCTTAGACCTGTTCGGTGATTTTGCCATCCCTGATTCGGAGTCGACGCTGAGCGCGAGCAGCAACGGCAGAATCGTGGGTGACCATCACGATCGTTAACCCTTCACTCCACAACTGCACAAAAAGCTCCATGATCTCATCGCGCGTTGCCTCGTCAAGGTTGCCGGTGGGCTCATCAGCCAACAACGCCTTCGGGTTTTTAGCCAAAGCACGAGCGATTGCCACTCGCTGTTGCTGGCCGCCGGAAAGCTCACCGGGAAGGTGGGTGGCCCGTTCAACCAATCCCACCGATGCCAGCGCTGCCGCGGCGCGCGTCGCACGCTCCTCTGCAGGCAGCTTCAGCGGAGCCAAACCCATTTCAACGTTCTCCTGGGCGCTGAGAGTGGGGATGAGGTTGTAGTGCTGAAAGACGAAGCCAATATCGTGGGCCCTGATATCCGCAAGTGCCCCATCCCCCAGCGTGGAGATAGCCTTTCCCCCGACGCTCACCGTTCCGGAGGTTGGCCGATCTAGGGCTCCAAGCATCTGCAACATCGTTGATTTACCGCCACCGGTGGGACCTTGGATGGCCACCAGCTGGCCGGCGGGTATTTCCAAATCCACCCCGTTGAGCGCATGCACCGTCCTGCCCTTTTGCAGGTAGCTCTTTTTTACCGCTTCAAGTCGGAACATCATCGTAATGTCCTGGCTCGTGGTGATGGTGGATTCGGTCTGTGTCAGTTCACTCATTGTCATTTTCTCCTTGTTTTCCTAGGCAACCGAGCGAAGGGCTTCGGCCGGGCGCAGACGCGCAGCACGCCAGCCGCCCAGAACGCCGGCCAGTAGGCCACCGGCGATGGAAATGGCTACGGCGATAATGATCACCGTTGGGGTAATCGGCAGGTTCAAAACAACGTTTACAGCGTTTGAGGCGGCACTGGTCACGGCATTTGCAGCACCCGGAATGCCACCGGGTCCACCCATGACGCCCGGTCCTCCAGCACCGGTTGTGGCTGCGGCTGCGGTGAGCGTTGGCGAGAACACATTGATGATCACGATTCCGACGAGGCCAACAACGACACCCAAGATGCCGCCGAGTACCGACTGGACCACTGATTCACCAGCGACCTGTCGCACGATGTTTGAATTGCGCCACCCGATGGCCTTCAATGTTCCGAATTCACGGGTTCGACGAGACACGCCGGAGAGCGTGAGCAAGATGGCCAATAGGAAAGCGACCGCCAGCACAGCAATGGACAGCCAGGTACCCAGCGAGGTTACGAGGCCCGAGGCAGTGGACAGGGAACCGGAAACCGTCGAGGCCAGATCCTCCTGAGTGTTCACGGTGTTATCCGGTAATGCGGTCTGTAGATCTGATTTCACCGCAGCGATCGCCGAAGCGGAGGCAGCCTGCACGTAGACGGTGCTGATCTTATCCGCACTATCAGAGAGTTTTTGTGCCACATCCAGTGGGATATAGGTATTAGACGCCGACTCGGCATCCGCACCGGATCCCGCAACGATACCGACGACGGTGAACTTGGTGCCACCGATATCAAGCTTATCGGCCAGCTTGAGTTCCTCGGTGGTTGCATAGGCCGCATCAAGGACAACGTTGTTCTTACCCGCATCATCGGCGGTAAGCAGGCGGCCGTCCTGCAGGGTTGCCGTAGTCAGTGGACCAATGGCATCTGCAGCGGAATCCACTCCCATGACGGTGAACGAATTAACGTCGAACTGACCACCACCGCCCATGCCTCCGCCTTCCGGCGGGGCGCCGCTGGCGGCCCCGGGCGCTTGGGCGTTATCGCCCATGGCGCTACGTTGGGGAAGTTCACCGTCGAAGGTGGAGTTGGTCAGCGACAGAACACCCGAGGCAGCCGCGACGCCCACGGTAGAACTGACGGTATTCACCGCATCCGAATCGAAGGTCGCCGAACCGCGCGTGGTACTCAGTATCGACTGGTTGACCTCCTGTGTTCCGTCGTCGTCGGTGGATCCTGCATCCCCATCAAATTCAAAGCGGGCTCCACCCGGTGCTCTGCCCGCAGCGGGAGCAGTCGGGGTAGATGTGACGGTGATGTCGGTGCCTAGACCGTAGACAGACTCAAGAGCTGAGGATTGTGCGTCGCGCACTCCTGCCGATAATGCGTTAACGATGATGACCAGGGCAATGGCCAGTGCCATGGCCGCGGCGATGATCGCCGTTTGCTTTCGCCGCCCCGACAATTCGCGCCGCAAATAACGTATGAACATGCGTGTTCCCTCCACTGTGCGGTCTATTACCGCGTTCAACTTCAAGCTATGGGAGGTTTCTATGCTTTGACTTGGGCGGTCCTGTGGGTCAACGAAGCGTGCACTTTGAAGTGGCTATGGATTGACTATGAGCGGGAAATTTCTTTAAGACGGCAAGGAACGTGTTGGTGCCAACACCAAATTCCGTATGGATTATCTTGCTCGACGATTAGGCTTAACACTGGCCCATTCGCATTCAAAATTGTTTGCACCGTGGGACCCGAAACAACTTTTCGAGGATTCATTTGCCTTTCACCCTTGCCCATCCGGCCGCCATCCTGCCCTTCCTGCGTCAGCCCTTTGTACCAATCGCCTTGGTGGCCGGAGCCATGGCCCCGGATCTCCCATACTTCGCCATGGTGTCGTCCACGAGCACTGCTTGGTACGCGAATGTGCTCAACGGAGCCAACTCGCATGATTTCGCCCAAATCCTCTCTGTTGGGCTGCCGCTGTCATTGATTCTGGCCGCAATTTTGTGGCTCGTGGTGAAACCCCTGCGCTGGGCTTTACCCGAATCATGGGTGCCTCAGAAGCCGGTGTTCAAAGGACGGCCCCCAACGAGTGCACGAGTAGCGCTGTGGACGTTCTATTCGTTGATGGTGGGGCTGCTGACCCATCTGGTGTGGGATTCTGTGACTCACACCAACGGCTGGGTCGTTACTCGTGTGCCGTTGCTCGCGAGTGAACCGTTTGCCGGGATCGCCGTTTATCGGTTGCTGCAACATGGCAGCACGCTGGCCGGGCTGGTGATTTTGCTTGTTTGGTATCTCAAACGGCGGAAAAATTCTGATGATCTCGACAAGGAGACTGTGCCCGCGCGTAAGAAGCGGCGTACCATCTTCCTGATCTTGGTCGTATCCATTGCGGCCGTGACCGCTGCCGTCTCCGGTCTGGGATCCAGCACCGTCTTGGAGGATCCGATCGGCGCCGAATCGTTCCTGTGGATCATCATTACCCGTGGTGGGGCAGCATTGCTCGTTACTTTGGTCTGCATTGCCGTCGTGTGGCATGTGGTGGCATTGATCGGCTTGCTTTCTACGCTGACCCGGGCCAACAACCGTCCCTAGTCTTGGCCCCATGGTGGCGTACGGGGGGTCGGGATTGCTAAGTTGTTGATTATCGTCGCGGGCTTCCCCGGGACGGGGATGACAGAGCAGAACCGCCAGTTATTCCACCGCCCGTTTCGTGCGTTGCGGAGCACCGCCTCGGGTAGACCAGGGCATCCTCAATCCGCGCTTCGCCCGAAGAATAGAAAGAAGTCAACACCATGACGGATCACAGCGTTGCAGCAGAAAATCTTGCCGAAGCCGTGGCCATTGCCGCGAATAATGTCCGCAATGCTGGTGGTCCCTTCGGAGCGTTAATTGTCACCGCCGACGGCTCGCGCTTCGAGGGAGTCAACCGGGTTACCGCCAATAACGACCCGACCGCCCACGCTGAGGTCACGGCCATCCGCGCTGCCTGCACCGCACTTGGAACCTTCGATCTGAGTGGTGCGGTGCTGTACACCAGCTGCGAACCGTGTCCTATGTGTCTTGCCTCCGCCCTGTGGGCCCGAGTATCGCGCGTCGTTTTTGCCGCGGACCGGCACGAAGCGGCAGCTGCCGGATTCGATGACGCTGCCTTCTACACCTATTTCGAGGGCTCTGCGACCGAGCGCGAAACGCTCATGCCGGTCGACCGCATTACCGATGCCACCTTCGACAAGCACGAGCCCTTTGCTCTCTGGGCCACTCTCGAATCGCGCATCGAATACTGAGCCGCACAGGCAGTGTTCCCCTGGGGAACGCTGCTGCGAGGTTAGCCGCGGGCGCCGCCCGGGCTCATGCCCTCGCTGTATTCTCCGGCGGTAACGGTCACCAGTTCGGTGGTGTCCGAACCGCTTCCCTGACCTAGTCCCGCCTCGGTGCTGGAGCTACCGCCGCTGGAGAAGGTGTAGCTTTCGCCGTCAACAATTCCCGCACCCGAGTAGATCAGTGATGCTGTCTCGCGGGTGGTGGTGAAGGCCGCGACGGTTTCACCCTCCGTATTGGAGATCTGCACGACGGTTCCCTTGGGCAGTGCCGTATCAAAGATGGCTTGCAGGCCCGACTGGGTTGATGCCTCGCCCGGTGTGACGGCCATCCCGGAGCTTCCCGCGGCGGCAATGGTGCCGCCGGTGACGGTGAAGTCACCGTTGACGTCGATGGGTGCATTGCCGTCATTGGTAGGACCGTTGATCACGGTGGTGCCACCTGTGACGCTTGCGGTGCCGTTGGAATCAAGTCCGTCGCCGTCCGCCATGACGGTGACCTCGCCACCGCTAATGACTAGGGAGAAATCGCCGACTGTCTCGCCGCCGCCCATGCCACCTCCGCCGGGAGGTGTTCCCCCTGCACCTTCGGCCGGGCGTGCGCCGGCACTCTTCTCCTGTGCTGCGGCACCGGTATCACTGGTGGTCTCCGTGGTGGTGGATCCACCGGAGGCGTTGAGCCCGTCATCCGAGGCGGTCACATTGATGACTCCACCGCTGAGCGCGATGTTGGCCGCTTCTAGACCTTCGGCCGATTTGCTGACCGTCACTTTTCCGCCGGTGACGGCAAGCTTGTTGTACGCCTTCACTCCGTCGTCCGCGGCGCTAACCTTCAGGGTGCCGTCCTGAACGAGTAACCAACCGCGGCCTTCGTCCTCTTCGTTGTCCGACTTCACCCCATCGTCACCGGCATCCACGGTGATCGTGCCACCGGTGATCGCGACGTAGTCCTTGCCGCGAATTCCGTCATCCACCGAGGTGGTATTGATGGTGCCGGAGGCGATGACCAGCCCATCGCTGACATTGATGGCGTCGTTGAAGTTGCCTGCCACATCCAGCGATCCATCGCCGGCAATCGTGAAGTCTGCCTTCGAGTAGATGGTGGCGTTGGCCGCGTCCTCGGAGGTATCGGAGTATTCGTTGGCGTCGGAGAGCTTGTTGGTGGTGCCGTCCTGCAGGTACAGCAACACCTCGTTAGCCTCGGTGACCACCAGTGGGGAGCCGGTGCTGTTGGAGATGCTGGCGTTATCGAAGATCAAGCGGACGGCGGCTTCCTCCGGTGCCGAGATGGTGATGTTGCCGTCGCTGAGGGATCCGGAAATCCGGTAGTCACCGGCCTCGCTGATGGTGATCTTATCCCCCTCGATGGTGGCTCCGGCGCCCGAAGAAGTGCTGGCCCCATCTGCTAGTGCAATGTCCGTTTCTTTGGCCGAATCCCAGACAAGATCATCGGAGTCGAAATGAGTATCGGCGGCGACGTCGGTGCTGGTGTCCGCGTTGGTTGTGGCCACCGCCGTCGTCGCGGTGGTGGCGGTGGCCGATAATGCGCCTGCACCGCCATCGGTCGAGCAACCCGCGAGAAGGAGTGAGAGGGACAGTGCTGCAATCGAAAAAATGTGGGCTTTGCGGGCCATGTCGTGGTCCTTTACTAAAGGGAGAGTTGGAGGGAGGTGAGAAGGACGGGCGTTTCAGCCCAGTGGAACAATCTGCAGCGTGTGGGTGAGCGTTTTGTGCCATTTATTGGCCGGTAGCTGTGGGTGCAGTAGCGCCAATCCGGTGGCAAATTTGGAGATCTTGCTGGGCCGAATCCCATGGGCCCAGAGTCTGCGGTCCATGGTTCCGGGGCTGGACCCCGATTTGGTTTCAATGACCACCGAACCGGCCAGTCTGGCCCCGCTGCCATCGGGTAGCCGCCAGAGTAGGTCTTCGTCGATGGTGACTCGTGATCCACAGCCCGGAAGGAAGAGGGTGGTTCGGTTGTAGTCGGTTTCGATGACCGGGGAAAGCCGCAGCGGATCGATCCGCGCGTATTGACCAAGCGTGTGTTCGAGGGTCTCGGCAATGTAGGAGTGTCCTTCATCGGTCAACCGCGTCCGGTCGCTGGGGTCATATTCGATGCGCTCTTTCACCGTGGCTTCTCTGGCTCCCTCGGTCTTGACCTCTAGGAAGGTGGTTCCGGTGTCTAGGTAGCTGCGGGTGCGAATCTTGAAGCGGCGGCGGCGGCCGGTGGCGGCGGATTTGTAGCTGAGTGCTTCGGGAGTATCGAAGTACACCGAGTTGTAGCCAAAGCGGCGCAACCCGTCCATGTGAAGCACCCGGGCCGTTGATTCCAGGCCGGAAAGTACCCGCATGGCGACCGGCAAGGGAACAACATATTTGCGGTCAACGCGGATTTGCAGCGCCGCAACCACGTTCAGTTCTTCCAGCCCGATCGGATCCAGTCGAGCTGCGAATTCAAGTGGTGCGTCCTGGGGCGGTTCGTGGCTCGTGGTGGTGGCGGGCTGTTCCATGGTGGGGTCGCGTCCTTTCCGAAGGCGGCGGTTGATCGGGCGTGGTGGTGGTCTTTTTCAGCTAGCGTTGGGCGCGCGGTGCCGGGCTTGCTCCCGGAAATTCGGTGGGCGTCGCGGAAATTGAGCTCTGGGAGGCGGCCCGATCTGGTAGCTGCTCGGATGGGATCGATTCGATGTCCGGGGCATGGCCCAACGGTGCTTCATAACGCACCTCAACAAGTGTCTTGTCATTGACCAGATCCAGCTGCTTGATTTCAAAGGTGTGCACCCGGCCACCCAAGACACGTTCCAGCTCGAGCTTCAGGCTGGCATCGTGGCTGATAGCCCTGTCGAGGATGACTTGCTGGTGGCGGTAGCGCGGGAGCACCGAGGGGTGATCACCAATCCACAGTGCCACCACGATCATGGCCATCAAGGTGATTCCCAGCCAGAGGGGGGTGACGCCAATGCCACCGATGAGGCCCAGTGCCAGCGCCGCGAAGTAGTACGCCACTTCGTGCTGGGAAAGTTCGGAGGAGCGCAATCGGATGATCGACAGGACGCCGAAGAGCCCAAGTCCGAGACCCACACCGGCGCTGGAGCCGGAAAGTGCGGCGGCGACGGCCAGCACGCCAATGTTGACGCTCAAATAGGAAACCATGAGATCGCGCCGTCGGTGTCGACGCAGATACAGGGCAAAGGTCAGGATGGCAATGGCAATAACGTCGGCGCCAAGCATGATCGCGGTATTCACGGTTTATTCCTCCAGAGTTGGGCAAATGTTCTTCCACTAACTCTGGCCGCAGCTCCTGTGGGTAACGTATATTCTGCCCATGGCGGGGCTATGACCTCGCTATATGCACCAGGCTCCGGCCGGTTTCGAGTGAAACCACCCCCCACACCGTCGTCGTTTCTCCCCTTTCCCTTGTCCGATACCCAGCAGGAAAAAGCTGACGTTCCTGGAAGTGGGCAGGTCCCAAAGTGCTTTAGCATCATGCCCACCACAATTCGTGGGCAAACTCTGTCCACCGGTCTGGAGCACCTTCCCGTCCGGTGGCATCAATCGTCCGCAAACGCCCGATCTACGACGCGGATTGGAGATGAAAGTGCCTCGGGCCGGTTTCATGTGAAACCAACCCGAGGCACTTTTTGGTATGCAGCTTTTGCTCCGTTATGGCTCGGAGATAAAGCCTTCCTTGACCATCCATTCGAATGCAACATCTGCTGGTTCGCGTCCATTGACGTCGACCTCGAGGTTCATTTCACGCAACGCTTCGTCCGTCAGCTTGGGAGAAATTTTCGCGAAAACTTCTTCAATGCCGGGGTACTTGTCGGCAAACTCCCCGAAGAAAACGGGTGCCACGTTGTACGCAGGGAAGTAACCCAAGTCGTCTTCAAGCACCGTCAGGTCCAGTGCCTTGATACGGCCATCGGTGGTGAAGACCTCGCCGAAGTTGCAGTTGCCCTTGTCGGTGGCGCTGTAGATCGCCCCGATGTCATAAATCCCGACGTTTGAATCCGGCACCGAAGACGGGTCGCCGCGCTTGAGTCCATAAAGATCCAGCAAGGGATTCAACCCATCGGAACGCGAATTGAATTCGGAGTCAACACAGAAGGTCAGTTCCTTGGTATCCAAATCCTTGAGCTGAGACAGCTTGGAGATTCCACCGAGCTCTTTAATACCTTCGGAGCGCACGGCCAGGGCATAGGTGTTATTCATCGGTGCTGGGTCGCCCCACACGATGCCGTTTCCTATCTCTTGGTCGTGCACTGCCTGCCACTGCTTAGGCTGGTCCGCAATCCCCTCGTCATGACCGAGATAGGTCATCCACGCGGTACCGGTGTACTCCCACATCATGCTCGCCTGACCGGACTGAATCAGTTCGCGGGCCGGCTGGCTACCTGGCACGTTGGTCAGGTCAATCATCTTAAATCCGGCCGCGCGCCCGGCTAATGCTGCAATCTTGCCCAGCACCAGCTGTTCGGTGAACGCCTTGCTGGTCACGGTCATGCTTGCATCATCGGGCAAATCCGGAAGCGGGGTAATGCTGCCCGGCCCGGCCGGCGGCAGATACGATGCGGCAGGAGAGAGTCCACACCCGGTCAAGAGAACGCCGGCAATGGCCAGAAGTGCGGTTGGTTTCATCCATTTTCGTGGATTCATATTAGAGTCCTTTCGGCCGGGCTAGCTGTTCAACAACACGGCCAAGCCAGTCGATGAGCAGCGCCAGCAACGCCACCAGTAGCGAACCTGCCACCAATACGGCGGTGAGGTTCAGGTTCACCCCGGTATTGATCAAGATGCCGAGGCCCCCACCGTTAATGAATGTTGCCAAAGTTGCCGTACCGACAAGGAGCACAAGTGCGGTGCGGATGCCGGAGAGCATCACCGGCACGGCTAACGGGAGTTCGACCTTGAGCAGGACGGCCATGGAGCTCATGCCCATCCCTCGCCCGGCTTCCACCAGTCGTTCATCGACTTGGCGCAGGCCCACCATGGTGTTGGTCAATACCGGCAGGATGGCATAAAGCACCAGTGCGATGACTGCTGCCCAATAGCCGAAGCCGAGCCAGAAGGCGAGGATCACAACCAGACCGATGGCTGGCGCGGCCTGGCCAATGTTGGCAATGGCCATGACGGGTGTGCTCAAGCGTCGCAGCGACGGGCGGGTGAGCAAGATTCCCAGCGGAATGGCGATGATCAGGACGATCACTGCCGCCATCATCGTCAGGCTCACGTGTTCGATCGTGTAGCCCCACAGCGTTGCCGGATCAAGGGTGGTGCGTTCGGTCTCGCTGAGATCGGCGTTCAGCACCCAGATCATTAGCACGGCGAGAGCCGCCAGAATCCCGAGCAGCTGCAGGCCAAGCACCCGCCACGGATGCTCCACCTGAACTCCAGGAGCTTCGGCCTGCGCCACATTGGCGCTCAGGACACTCATCGTGATTCCCCGGTGCTTTGCTGCTCGGCCTGTCCGTTCGCTTCACCCGAGGAATCCGCCGCTATGGCGTTCTCCACTGCTAGGGCCGGGATGGCACCGGAGTTCAAGCCAACCGGGGCGTCGCTATCTGCCGTGGCCGCGGAGTTGGCTTGGGAAATGGCTTCCATGATGGTTTGCACGTTGATCAAGCCGCGGAAGACATCACGTCGACCGGTGACCACCGCTGTCTCGGAACTGGAGACCAGCATGGTGTCCAATGCGTCGTTCAACGTGGACTGGTCACTGACCAGTGGCATTGAGTCATCTACGGTGTCGTCGATGATCTGCAACCTGGAGAGCTGGCGTCGGCTGAGTCGACGGACCGGCCGGCGACGGGAATCCAGCACCACCGCCTGCTGTTGACCACTTCCCTGCAATCGGGAGAGCACATCGCTAGCAAGTTCACCGGGCAGCGCCGTGATGGCATCCACCAGGTCGACCTCGTTGACGCGGGTGAGGGTGAGCTGTTTCAGCCCGGCACCGGAGCCAATGAAGTTCTCCACGAATTCGTTGGCCGGGTTGGCCAAGATGCGCTCGGGTGAGTCGTACTGGACCAGCTGGGCACCCTCATCAAAGACGGCAATCCAGTTGCCCAGCTTCACGGCTTCGTCGAAGTCGTGAGTGACCATCACGATCGTTTTCTGGACCTCAGCCTGGATGTTCAGGAGTTCATCCTGGAGCCGCTGACGCGTGATGGGGTCAACCGCGCCGAAGGGCTCATCCATCAGCAGTACCGGCGGATCCGCGGCCAGAGCCCTGGCCACACCAACGCGCTGTTGCTGCCCACCGGAAAGTTCCTTCGGGTACCTGTCGCGGTAGATGGCCGGATCCAAGGAAACCAGCTCAAGCAATTCATCCACGCGAGCGGAAATCTTTTCCTTGTTCCATCCGAGCATCTTCGGAACGATGGCGATGTTGGCGGCAACCGTCATATGGGGGAAGAGTCCGCCGGCCTGAATGACATAGCCGATCCGGCGTCGCAGCGTGTCACCGTCCATCTTGGTGACGTCTTCGCCGTTAATCACGATCTTGCCACTGCTTGGTTCGATCAGTCGGTTGATCATTTTCAGGGTGGTTGTCTTTCCGCAGCCCGATGGGCCAACGAACATGACAATGCTTCCTGCAGGGATCTCGAGCGTCAGGCCACCGACGGCCGGCTTAGCCTGGCCCGGGTACTGCTTAGTGACCTGGTCGAGCAAAATTGATGCGCCAGTAATGGCGTCGGAAGATTCAGACACGGATACCTCGCGGAGTGGTTAGTCGGCCAATGCCGATCAGAATGAGATCAAGAATGAAGGCCAAAATGACCACGCCAATGACGCCGACAAGCACGGAGTCAAAGGCCTTGGCTCCACCCAAACGGGAGAGGCCGGAGAAGATGAATCCGCCAAGTCCGGGGCCCAGCGCGTAGGCAGCAACTGCCGCGACACCCATGACCATCTGGGCCGAGACCCGAATGCCGGAGAGGATGACCGGCCATGCCATGGGAAGTTCGATGGTGACCAGGGTTCGAAAGCGGCTCATGCCGATGCCACGTGCAGACTCAACGATGGAGGGCGAAATACCTGCCAAGCCAACGATGGCGTTACGCACGATGGGTAACGCGGCGAAGAACGTGACCACGATGACTGCGGGGGTGACACCGAATCCGAAGGGCGCGATCAGCAAACCAATGGCGGCGAATGATGGAACTGTCAGGCCGATGGCAGAGACGCCGTTGGCCAGGGAGGAGAGAGATTTATTCTTGTACACCAGCGTGGCGAGAACCACGGCGATGATCGTTGCGAGGATTAGACACTGCGCAACGAGGGAGAAATGTTGCCAAGAGGCAAACAATATTTGGCGGAATCTTTCGCCAACAAATTCAAACACATCAAAACCTACTTCACTATGGTTACGTAGTCTGCTCTCGTCGGCCAAAAAGCCTTAGATACCGTGTAAACATACGGGAATGAGCGGTTCATATCCACCCGAGGGCACTCATCGGGCCGCCTCGAGATTGGTTTGCAATTGGTGCAACCGCGGGCAAACTGTTGATTCTTCAACAAAATTTATAGGGCAAGTTTTAGGTTGGTGAAATGTCGAAAAATCACCGGAAACATTCGGAAATTGGGCCCTTGGGCGCATGCGATCACCTTTGAGTGAAACTACCGCTCGCGATCCCTCAGATGACACTCGGACAGTTGCCCAACAAACAGATTTTTTGGTCAGAAATTTGTAGTCATCCTCACATCGAATTTTTGTCTCGAACCCCAAAACAGCAAAGCGACTTTGACTAGGAGATGTCAAAATTCGCGTGAATACGGGACCCTGCGAAAGGTGGATTCGAGCATCAACGCGTCTGCCGGAAGCTCGCCATATTTCCTAGCGGGCTCCGCTCCGTCGGCGCTTCAGGGGAAATCACCAAAGCGATCGAACGTCGCGCCTCGAGAGGCAAGTCCCCCGCCACCTTCCATCTCGCACAAATGACGGCGCGGCACCGCCCGTTTGCCCGGGGAAATCGGCTCCGCAATTTCACCCACTCAGGCTGCTGAGGCCGCGGGAGGGCCACTCGATACGACTTCGTCAGCGCGGCACTTCAGGGCACTTATTTGGCGCTCAACCCGTTCATCAATTGACACCAGATCTGCATCAATATTGAGATAATTGAGGACTCGCCTCGTGTCGAATTTGTCAGCTAAATTGTGAATGACTTTCAAAATCCTTGAACGTCAGCACGGAGATAAACGAAAGATTCCCACGAGGATTCTTGTGTCTTACTGACGGGTTCCTGAGCGTCAGCTCGACACTGACCCTCGAACGTTGGGCGGCGCATGCAGTAGTCGACGCCCGCACAGAAGTTCAACACCTCAGCTACCACCTCATCACCTACAGAGGCCGTCGCCGCCTAGAAAGCCCGCGATGAGGTGGTGCGAACGTTCCGCCTTGGCTCCGCTCATCCTAGTGACAGTAGAGAATGAGGGGCTCCGCTGCACTAACGGGAGAACGCACTGCCACCTTTAGATACCAAAACATCAAGTCAGCCGCATGAAAACGACGGATCAGCGGCGCTCACCAGGAACGACAAAATCTGACACAAGTGCCAGAGCATAACCCTGCATATGGTGAGATAAGCCTATGAAACTTGCTACGTTGCGCCGAAATGGCTCGCCAGAAAATACGGTCGCCGTCTTGATCACCGAGGACACCTTCACCGAGCTTGAAGGGTTTGCCGACGTTGGTGCGTTCCTCGACGCCGAGCACACCGAGCAAACCGCAGCCGTGGACGCCGCTGCCACACGCACTGGTCAATCCCTTGCGCTGGCCGACTATGCCCCGCTGATCTCCAACCCGTCAAAGGTCTTCTGTATCGGCTTGAATTACCGCAATCACATCGCCGAGGTCGGGGAGCAGGAACCGAAATTCCCTACGGTCTTCACCAAGTTCGCTTCCTCACTTACCGGAGCCAACGATGTGATCGAGATTCCGGCCGAAGATCACCGCATCGACTGGGAAGGCGAACTCGCCGTCATCATCGGCAAAACCGGCCGGCGCATTTCCGAGGAAGACGCCCCTGCGCACATCGCCGGTTACGCCGTATCCAACGACGTCTCGATGCGCGGCTTCCAAGGCAGGACGCCTGAATGGACCCAGGGCAAGTGCTGGGATGCGGCGTCACCGCTAGGCCCGTGGATGGTCACCGCCGAGGACTTCACGCAGGACGCGAAAATCACTACACGGGTCAACGGTGCGGTCGTTCAGCAGGATTCAACCTCGGACTTGGTCTTCTCCCCCGCGGCGCTGGTGGCGTACCTGTCGACGTTTAATGAGCTGCGACCGGGCGACGTTATTCTCACCGGCACCCCGGCCGGAGTGGCGCTGGGCCGCCGCAATGAGGCGGGACGACACCCTTGGCTCAAGGCCGGGGACGTGCTGGAGACCAGCATCGAGTCTTTGGGCACCAGCCGTAACACCTTCAGCTAAAGGCGCTTCTCCCCGACCCACTCCCAGAGTGCCGGCGGCCGGCCACGGCCGCCGGCTGGAGTTGGGTCGGTGACCCGTTGCAGGAGTTTGTTCGCCTGCAGGGACCGCCCGACGTTGGCACTTTCGGGAACGGCTCGGCCGGCGGCCAAGGCTAGTTCCTTCTGGCGGGCGATCACCGCCGCGGTATTAAAGGATGGTCCCAGCAGCGCACGAGTTGCCGCCATGTTGATCCACAGGGCGTCAAGCAGCACACCCGCCGCAACAGCCACGATCGAAGCATGGTCAAAAGGCAGCTGCGGCAGGGTGTTCAGTCGTACGAGGCGCACCCGAGGATCCGCCAGCACGGAGGTGCCATCCAAAATCACCATGCGGGTGATCGATAGGGTCGGGCCGCGCTCGTCACGCTCGAAGTCGTCAAATACCCCAACGTCCACGGTGCTCAAGATCTGGCTTTCTTGGACACCTGCCTTGGATAACAGCGCCCGCAACACCGCTTCGCTGACCCGCTCGTGGGCGTTAAGCAGAACACCTGGCAGCGCAGCTTGGCCGGCAAAGGGATTATTCTCGCGCACCCCAAGCACCACGTGCAACGAATCCTCATGCATGATCATGGGCACGGCATCAATCGACACCAAAGGCTGGTTGGGCATGAGGACGATATTACCGAAGTCTTGTTGCTTCGCCGGCTCCTCGATGGCTCTCGACCGCACGACGCCTTCGGACTCTTGACGGAACACCGTGCAAATCCTTTCTGCGATGTTTTAGGCGGTTCAGGCGAGGTTGCCCAGCACACCGCGGACGTCGTCGAAGGACTGGATGCGCAGGAACTTCCCATCCGCCCATACCGGTTCCAGCAGTGATACGGCTTCCTGTTCGGCGGTAGCTCGTTCAATCAATACCAGGTCCCCGGAATTGTCGCGTGTCACCGCGAGACGTCCAGTGGCTGATTTCTTCATTCCCGAATCGGTAATCGGATCCTTGAGCAGGTTGTGCTCCACTCCGTCAATCAGTGCCCAGGTGGCTTTGATCGCCGAGGAGAAGGTATCTCGGGTGACGTATTGGTAGGTGTACGAACCCACGCCGAAGACCACGTTCTCCGCGGCGAATCCTGCTGTTTCCAGACGCTGGCAGATGTCGAGGGCACGATCTGGGGTGATCGAATCCCCATAAATGGTGCCGATGTGTGGGTCCAAGACTCGGAAGCCCTTGGCATTGATGGTGCCGCCGAAGGTGTTCCACAGCAGCTGGACGACACCAAAAAACGCGGGGTCCGATTCCGGAGTCCGGATTTTTGCCTTGACCTCGAACCCACTCTCGGACCCGGTACCGCACAGAATGGTGGCGGGGTCCCCGGAGTCGGGACGGATCACGAGTTTGCCGTCCCTGGCCAGAATCTTCGCTTTTAGGGCCGGCAAGATCTCGGTGCAGACTTTCCATAAATCAAAGGTGTCGGCCACCACCGAGACAATGCCACGCGGGTGGATATCTAAGATCCGCTGGAACGTTTCACGTTCCGAGGATTCACTGATGCCAGCGCACATGACTGAGTGTTCTGTGGCCGGGACCGAACCGAGCACCGGCGTATTGTTCTGCCCCGGGTAGTAGCGCCGGACCCAGTCCAGCGTGGCCAGCGAGTCCGAACCGCTGAACGAGAGTAGGTGTCCCGCACCGCTTGCCGCCGCAGCACCGGCGCCGGGCATCCCGCGGAAGGAGAAATCGTGCAGCTGGAAGTTCACTCCCGCGCGGGAGCCTCCGGTGCGTTGTGCCGCCGCGTCGAGGATTCCGCGGTAGGCGTCGGCCAGCGTAGCCGAAGTGGACGGCTGCCAGATCGCTGCGGAGAGAACTGTTTCGATGTAGTTGACCAGCCAAAAGAACCCGGGTTCGGTGTTCTCCACGGTGAAGGAGGGAACTCGTAAGGGGACGCGGGTGCCCTCGGGCAAGGAACGGAAGATCAGCGGGAGGTATCCCTTGCGGTGCAGCTCGCGGATGTGGTCGGTGGCGATTGAGTGCTCGGTGCCCAGAATGCTTTCCAATATGGTGTTGTACTCGGCCACCGCCGTATCCTCGTCGGCGGCGAAGAAGGGTGCGAAGGACTCTACGCAATAGGCCTGCAGGAAGGCTTGCAATCCAAAGTGGACGACCTTGGTAATGCCTTGGATGCGGCTGGCACGGTTGGTGAAGTTCGAGAGCACCCCGGTGGTGCCGTCCGGGTACAGGCCGCGGTGGCCGAGCTTGTAGGCGTCGGTTTCAAAAAGTGGGGCGGTGACCGAGGGGCTAGTGAGCGTATTCATGATGTTCTGTCCTTTCCAGGCGGTGGGTAGCTGGTTTTCTAGGATTGACAAAGGGTGGCGTTGGCCGCCTGAACCAGGTGTGCCATCAGGGGCACGATGGTCGCTGCAACCGCCGGGTTCTCATGTCCGGGATGGGAATCGGTGGTGAAGATCCGGCCGTAAGCTTCGGTGAGGTTGGCTGCGCGGCCGGAGAATACTCCGTGGCTGACCCAGAGATCCAGACGATCAGCGGGTAGCCCGGTCGCCGTGGCCAGGCCCATGAACGTTCCACCGCCGTCGCAAATGTCATCCACCACCAACAGTCGGCCCTCGGCCGGAAGCGTTTCACAGTCGAATCCCGACAGTTTTCCGGTGGCAAATTCGCGCTTCTTCACCGAACGATAGAGAGGCACGCCCAGTGCGGTCGCTGCTCGCTGGGCTCGAGCTACGGCACCCGCATCGGGGGCGATCACTCCAACGTAGGCCCGAGTACTAACGCGCAACGCGGCGCTGATAACGGAATCGGAATCAACCACTACGAGGTTGTTGATGAGCTCGGGCATCACTGGGGAATGCGGGTCGAAGCAGACGACGCGATCGGCCTTCATCGAGTTGATGAGATTTGCGTACACCTGAGCGCCGAAGGGGTTGCCGCGATCCTGACGTGCTCCGGGCAGGTAAGGAATGAGGGCAGCGACCTTGTTCCCGAGTTGGTGGGCGTAATCAATCCACATGGCCGCGGCAACGTAGTCGTTGGCGTCAGTGCCGGTAACCAGTACGTGGGAGGGTGTCTGAGTACTGGCTTCGGACACCTTGATGTGCTGCTCTCCAGCGGGGAAGTTCATCGAGATGGCGTCCGAGTAGACGGTGAACCCTGCTGCAACGGTGGCGTATGTCTTGATCATGGAATCAGCATAGCATGATTAAACATCATGTGATGTTTAATCATGCTATTGATGTTCTCCGATCTCCAGAAAGTGCCATCTTCCTCCAATAGTTCTTGGCAAACCTAGTATCTGCTGGCAGGCTCGATGTTGATCCGTTGTGATGTGACCCATCATTTTCCTAACCCTCGGGCCTCCAAAGTGTCTTTCCTTCGGCGGGTCGCCACGAGGGAAAAGCACAGGCCGAGCCGGATCAACTTAAGCGGCTTGCGAGGCACCCGATATCACCCCCGCCATAGTCACGACCTTGGCGGAAAAGGCCCGAATGCCCACGTGTACGTCTTTTGCGCTTAGACCGCAATGACTCACGAGAATTACAACCCCGTGGATCTTGGCCAATGGTTGTTCTACGTCGTGAAACGCAGCACCTTCGAACGCCTAGGATCTGCAAGCGTGGGACTCGCTACTGTCGTCCGGTCGGCCAAAAGCGACCCTGTCTGGGCAGAATTGCGTAAGACCGTTCATCGCGCAGCGGAGGGCGAAGAAATCGACGAAACGCTCTGGTGGTCTTGAAATGATGGACCATCGGCTCTAAGACTGGATGGGTCTACTTGCCGTTTCAGGGAAGGCGCACAACCACGAAGAGTGTCCGGCACTGGGGATTCTCGACCCGAATGATTCTCGTGTGGCCCCTCAAGTGTTGGTTCCTCGCTATTTGATAGCCCCGGGGCTATGGCAAGAGCCAAGCGGGAATAGAGCGAAAAGAGCGGGGCTGCAACCCCGAAGGATGCAGCCCCGCTGGGTTCCCACCTTTGCGGGTCAGGCGCTAGTGGCGTCCTGCACCTCGCCGACCAGTTCCTCGATGATGTCCTCTAAGAAGAGCACACCAGTGGTGTTCCCCTCAGCATCGAACACCCGCGCCACGTGGGCACCGGTGCGGCGCATGACCGCCAGGGCGTCTTCCAACTCGCCACCGCTGAAAGTGGAGGCCAGTGCCCGAATACGCTTCGCAGGAACCGCCTCGTTGAGCTTCTGCGTCGTGGTCAGGTCCATGACGTCCTTCAGGTGCAGGTAGCCAACCGGTTCCCTGTCGGCGTTCACCAGGATGTAGCGAGAGTACCCGTGCTTGGCCACCGCGGACTGAATGTCGGCTGGGGAAGAACCCTCCGGCAACATGACCATGTCGCCGAGCGGAACCTCCACATCGGAGACCTTCTTGGTGGTGAACTCGAACGCCTTGCTCAGCGTGCCGCTGGCATCGTTGAGCATCCCGTCACGGGTGGATTGTTCCACGATGGCTGCCACCTCATCCAGGGTGTAGGCGCTGGTCGCCCCGTCCTTGGGTTCCACCTTGAACAGGCGCAGGATGGCGTTGGCGATGCCGTTCAGGCTCCAGATCACCGGTTTGACGATGCGGGCCACCATGACCAGCGGCGGAGCCAGAATCAGTGCCGCACGCGTGGGCACCGAGAAGGAAATGTTCTTCGGGACCATTTCGCCGATCACCACGTGCAGGAAGGTGACCAGCAGCAAGGCCGCGATGAACGCGATGATGCCGATGGCCTCGGCACTCAGGGAAGTGAAGCCGAGCGGGATTTCGAGCAGGTGGTGGATCGCCGGCTCGGAGACGTTCAGGATCACCAGGGAACACACGGTGATGCCCAGCTGGCTGGTGGCCAGCATCAAGGTGGCGTGTTCCATCGCCCAGAGGGTGGTCTTCGCCGCCTTGGAACCGGCCTCGGCCTTCGGCTCGATCTGCGAACGCCGGGCGGAGATGACGGCGAATTCCGCGCCGACAAAGAACGCGTTGATGACCAGCAGCACGACGAGCCAGATGATTCCGGGAAGATATTCACTCATGGGTCAGGTCCTGGGTCATGTTCTCGATGATCTGGTCGTGTTCGCTCCGGGAGGGGTCATCCGGAGTGAATTTCAGGCGTTCGATGTGGGTGCCCAGTACTCGTTCGACGCGCAGGGTGCCCTCGGGGAGGGACACTTCGTCGCCGAGTTCGGGGATCCGGTCGAGTCGGTCGGTGACGAAACCTGCGAGGGTGTCATATTCCTCGCCGTCCGGGACCTTGATCCCGGTGCGGTCCAGCAGTTCGTCGGGCCGCAGTGAGGCATCGAAGGTCACTGAGCGTCCGGTTTTCACGACGCCGACACGGACCTTGTCGTGTTCGTCTTCGAGTTCCCCGACGATCTCCTCGACGAGGTCTTCGAGAGTGACGATGCCGGCGGTGCCGCCGTGCTCGTCGGAGACGATAGCGACCTGCAGGCCTTGCTGGCGCAGCAGTCCCAGGAGGGATTCGACGCCCATGGATTCGGGGATGCGCAACGGTGCATGCATCAGGTCGGTGGCGAGCTGTGTCGCTCGTTGTTCCATGGGCAAAGCAAAGGCCTGCTTGACGTGCAGCACGCCCAGGATCTCATCGCGGTCCCGGCCGATCACCGGGAAGCGGGAGAAACCGGTCTGGATGGCCAGGGAGATGATGTCCTCGGCGTTGTGCTCCGCATCCACCGCGACCATGCGCACGCGCGGGGTCATGACATCGGCGGCACTGTGTTCGGAAAAGCGCAGCGTGCGGTGCAGCAGCGTGGCGTGGTCCTGGTCAAGGACCCCTTCCAATGCAGAGCGGCGCACCAGGGAACTGAGTTCCTCGGCGCTGCGTGCCCCGGAGAGCTCCTCCTTGGGCTCGATGCCGAAGGACCGGATGATCGAGTTTGCGGTGTTGTTGAACAGCAGGATCACCGGTTTGAAGACGGTGGTGAACAGGGCCTGGAAAGGAACGACGATCTTGGCGGTAGCCAACGGCAGAGCGAGGGCGAAGTTCTTGGGGACCAGCTCGCCGATGATCATGGAGAAGACAGTGGCGATAAAGATGCCGATCACCGCACCGATGCCCGGCACGATCCCTTCAGGAATCCCGACGGCCAGCAACGGCCCGCGCAGCAGCGAACTGATGGCCGGTTCGAAGGTGTAGCCGGTGAGCAGCGTGGTCAGGGTGATGCCCAATTGGGCGCTGGAGAGGTGCGTGGAAGTGATCTTCAGGGCCTTGATGGTGGTGCCCAGGCGTTTTTCGCCGCGCGCGGCGCGGGCTTCAAGGTCGTTGCGGTCCAAGTTGACCAGCGCGAATTCGGAGGCAACGAACAGGCCGGTGCCCACGGTGAGGACCAGGCCAATGCCGATCATGATCCATTCATACATTGGGGCGCCCCTCTCCGGTGGGTGTCGGAATCAATCCGGCAGATAAGGAGAAGGGCCAGGGCATATGTGAAGGGGGGTCATCCATAGTACGAACAACTATACGGGGGCCACAGGGCCGGTGGCCGTGTTTTTGTGGCGCGGAAAGCTGAATGTTCCCCGTGAAAGCTCGTGCCCCGAAGCGGTGCGGGTGGAACCATGTGCCGGTACGTCCCGACGCAACCAATCCAGCTACGGAATAGACGCACAGTCGAGTCCGGCCAAAATCATGAGAGAAAATGAGAGGCAGAGCAAGCTTTCGATCCCAGCGGACACCCCGAACTCCTCGTCAAAACACTGGATGCCGTAACACCACATGGGTATTGACCCCAAGACTCGTATGCTGGGGCGCATGACATTCACGACCTGCGATCTTTTCGACGACGACGAAACCCTGCAATCGGTTTCCCTGCAATTCGAGAACCTCGGTGCCCACCCGCGCTTCAGCGGACCTATCCGTACGGTGCGCTGCTACCGCGACAACGGACTGGTCAAGTCGCTTTTGAACTCCCCCGGCGATGGTTCAGTACTGGTGGTTGACGGAGCCGGCTCACTGGAATCGGCGCTGATGGGCGACATGATCGCCGCGGCAGCGGTGACAAATGGCTGGGCAGGGGTCGTGATCTACGGCGCGATCCGTGACCGTGTGGCGCTAGCCGAAACGCCCCTCGGCATCAAGGCCCTCGGCTCGAATCCACGCAAGAGCGCCAAGGACTCGGTTGGTGCCGTGGACTTGGTAGTCTCCTTCGGAGGCGTCACGTTCACCCCGGGGGCGACGCTTTATTCGGACGAGGATGGCATTCTGGTTTCCGCCTAATCTCTGTTTGCTGGGCCGAAGCAAGCAGTGGCAGTTGCTGAGCTTGATGGTGCTGGTCAGCGGAAATATTCCCGACTGCGCCCAACGGGCAATCAACGCGGTTGGCCGCACCGCGGAAGCTCTTTATGTGTAGGCTCAAAACATAGCTGATACCGGGCATTTTTCCCGGAGGATTCGGCACCGCGCGAGAGAACAGGAAAACCATGAAGGTCACGATCATTGGCGGACACGGACGAATCGCACTATTAGCGGCAAATCTTCTGTCCCAACGCGGCGACAGCGTCAACTCGATTATCCGCAATCCTGACCACGCCGCCGATGTGGCCGCCACCGGTGCCAGCGCCGTGGTGCTTGATGTGGAAAATGCGACAGCCACCGAAATGGCCGAGGCTTTTGCAGGATCCGACGCCATCGTTTGGTCAGCTGGGGCCGGCGGAGGAAACCCCGACCGTACCTATGCCGTGGACCGCGATGCAGCGATTCGTTCCATGAACGCGGCGCAGCTCGCCGAGATCAAGCGCTTCGTGATGGTGTCCTTCGCCAGCGCAAGCACCGAATATCTGGTGCCCCTGGATGACCCGTTTTACCCCTACATGGCCGCAAAGATTGCCGCCGATGATCACCTGCGTGGCAGCGACCTCGACTACACCATCCTCGGACCCGGTACCCTGACCCTCGAGGAAGCCACCGGCCTCATCAACGGCGACCCCGATCTGGCCGCCGATACCTCCACCTCCCGAGCCAATACCGCGTTGGCCATCGTGGCTACGTTGGATTCTGCCGCAAGCATCGGTCGGACGATCAACTTCGTTGATGGACAAACCCCTATCGCCACGGTCATGGGCGCCAGCAACTAACCCTGATCAAGCCCCGAGCATCAGCACCGGTGCTCGGTAGCATTGACAGATCATGAGCGTGACAGCACGATTGGCAAAGGCCTGATCAATCATCTGTCTTGGGAGAACCACCGTGAACGATGCAGTTCCGAACGCCACCATGTCCGTTGCCGCGATTCTGGCCGAGGGCGCCAGACGCCATGGCGATCTGCCAGCCATCACGCTGGCAGGGACAAGCACCAGCTACCGTGACTTATGGGATCAGACCCGAGGTTATGCCGGTGCGCTGCGCGATGCCGGGGTGACCGAGGGCGACAGAGTAGCCATCTTGATCCCCAACGTTCCCGACTTCGCTCGTGTCTACTATGCGGTGTTGGCTCTTGGGGCCGTTGCGGTGCCAGTACACGCGCTACTCAAGCGTCACGAGATTCAGTACATGCTCACCGATGCAGGGGTCAGCCTGCTCATTTGCGCCGCTCCGCTGCTGGCAGAGGGAGGCCCGGGGGCAACCGCCGCCGGGGCCCGCGTTCTAACGGTCATGTCCCCAGAGCCCGGGGAATGTAAGCGACTGGAGGACCTCGCCGCGTCGGCGACGCCCATTGACACCTACCTGCCGCGTTCTCCACTAGACATTGCCACCATCTTGTACACCTCGGGAACCACCGGCAAACCCAAGGGAGCGCTCGGCACCCACTTCGCCCTCATCGAGCAGGTCAACGTGCTGTTGTTGAACACCTTCGACATGCGCAGGGGCGACAAGATTTTCGGCGGACTGCCGCTTTTCCACACCTTCGGGCAAACAGTGGCACTGAATACCGGATTGCGCGCCGGGGCGGAGATCATGCTGCTGCCCAAGTTCACCGGCGAGGCCGCCCTCTCCTTGATTTTGGATCAGGGAGTCAACATCTTCGTGGGAGTTCCCACGATGTACGTCGGGCTGCTCGCCGCGGCCAAGGCACGCCCGGAGCCGGCCCCCGCGCTGCGTTATGCGGTCTCCGGCGGTGCCGCCCTCCCGTTGGCCATCCTCGAGGACTTCAACAAGCACTTCGGCGCGAAAATTCATGAAGGATACGGTCTAACCGAAACCTCGCCGGTGGCCTCCTTCAACCAGGTAGGAAGCGAGCCGCGACCCGGGACGGTAGGCCAGCCGGTCTGGGGTATTGAGGTGGAGGTCGCCCGCCCGGAAGTTTTCTCGAGCATCGAGTTACTGGAGACCGGGGAACTGGGCGAATTGGTGATTCGAGGGCACAACCTCTTCTCCGGTTACCTCAATCGCCCCGAGGCCACGGCCGAGGCTGTAGTGGATGGTTGGTTCCGCACCGGGGATCTAGGCACCAAGGATGCCGACGGCTACATCACCATCGTGGACCGAAAGAAGGACATGATCCTGCGCAACGGTTACAACGTGTACCCCCGTGAGGTTGAGGAGGTTCTGGTTGGCCACCCGGAAATCACCAACGCCGCGGTCTTCGGTATTGACGATGACACGCACGGCCAAGAAATCGTGGCCTCCGTGACGCTGGTGTCAGGTAGCACCCTAGATGCGCACAGCATTGGAGAATACGCCAAGGAACGGATGGCCGCATACAAGTACCCGCGCCTGATTGAAATTCTTACCGAGTTCCCGCTGGGCCCCAGTGGAAAGGTTCTCAAGCGCGAGCTGGTGACCCGCTACACCCGCGAGTAGGAGGAGATCCGAGGACTCACGCTCACCGCGCGATTCCAAGGCTCAGCGCCCCCTCGCTCTTAGGTGCCCCGGGAAGGTAAAACGTATCAAGTTCGGTGATCTCAAATCCCGCTTCCCTCAGCATCTCGGCGGTGGAGCGGGTGAGATGGCAGCCGCCGGCTAGTACCTTCTGGATGGGTTCGAGTCTGCGTTGGAATCGTTGAACCTCAGCATCCGGGGCTAGCCCATGCTCCAGAAAGTGCAGAGGTCCACCGGGTTTAAGGACCCGGCGGACCTCTGCCAGAGCGGCAAGGGCATTGGGGATGGTGCACAGCGTGAAGGTGCTCAGCGCCGCGTCAACGTGGGCATCGGGCTCGTTCAGCACCTGCCCATCACGTGACCCGCGAACGATCTGTATCCTCGAGGACTCCCGCACGGGTGTTGAAAGTCGCCACGCGGTGTCGGAGGGTTCGATGGCCACAATTTCGCTCACGCCCATCGGGTAGTGCCCCACGTTGCTGCCGGATCCAAAACCCAATTCAAGGACGCGCCCGCTCAACCCGGCACACACTCGCTCACGCAGCGGTGCCAGGGACGCATTCGAGCAGGAGAATGCGACAAGGCGCGGCACAACATACTTCTCGTAAAGGTTAACCATCAGGTATTGGCCTCAACCGGAGGCGATCCTTGGACTCCCATGCCACCAGTCTCTGCCGGAAGCCCCCTCCAGACAAGGCAACGGCGCTCATCGCGCTCGGTGAATGGAGGCAGAAAAAAGCCGGGCAGTCGCACGTGACGCGCAGCTACCCGGCCTGTACTCACCTAAGAGTGAGAAAAGTTTTAGGCGTTCCACAATCCGTAGGAGTCAGCCAGATCCGCGATCTTCTGGGCGCGGGCCAGACGCGGCAGGTACGAACCGTCACCAACGGTGGCCCCGGCCGCGTGGGCGTCAAGCATGTCGTGTGCCCAGGACAGCTCGTCGGTGCTGGGCGAAAGGCCCAAGTTGATCTCATCAACCTGAGTCCGTGAGAGCGACAGCTTGCCGGTCATGCCCATGGATGCGGTGATCGCGGAATCCGAGAGAACCTCTGCCGCGTCGGCACCGGGAGCAGACGGTCCGTCGATGGCACCGGGGAGCTTGCCAACGCGTGATGCGACCACGAGCTTGCCTCGGGCGTAAGCCAGAGCAAGTGGGTCACCGGAGACGCCGGTGTCCTTGCGGAAGTCATTAACTCCGAAGGCAAGTCGGAAGGTGCCGGGGGCCGAAGCAATGGCAGTAGCGCTTTCGATACCCAGAGCGGATTCGATCAGGGCGAGCACCGGAGTACCGGCCTGAAGGCGCATGGCCGTGTAGGTGACCTGCTCGGGCTTTTCGGTCATGGCCAGCATGACACCGCGAAGTCCCGGCGCCTTAGAGAGGGCAGCCAAGTCCTTGGCCCAGAAATCGGTATCAATACCGTTAACACGCACCCAGGCGGTCATTCCGGTGGAAAGCGCCTCGACCACGGCATCGCGTGCGGCATCTTTCTTATCGTCGGGAACTGCCGCTTCCATGTCGAAAATGACCGAGTCGGCCTCGGAGGCCAAAGCCGGCGCAAAGTCCTCGGGCTTGGCTGCATTTACTAACAACCAAGAGCGGGATAGTTTTGCGGGAAGGTTAGCTGCGCGACGGTTACGAAATGCCATGCCCCCAGCCTACCGACTCCACGGGTCGGCCGCCCAATGCCGCGGTGAGTGAGTAGTAGCAAATCCATGAAACACCCGCTATCGAGTCGTGGCGTGTGACCAACTCGTCGTCATTTTCCTACTCGACCAGTCACAGTTGGTGATTTCTTCTCTGCGCTGACGGTGTTTATGACTCGGGCAAAGATACTGGATGCGCATTAGTTCAGATGGTTTCCGCGCCCCAAACCAATCGATGCGGATTGCCCCCTGAGCTTCATGGCCGAGGAGAGTTCCGGAACTTTTTGATCCAAAAAATGAACCTCCAAGACACTGACTGCATTGCCGTAACGGCTATAGGCATTGAGGGCAAAGTTGGTTGCCCCGTGCATGTGAGAGAAATACAGCGTCCGTCCGTTGCGCCAATCAGAGGTATGCCCGTGAGCAAAGCGTTCGTGCCGCAGGGCAACCGCCGAAGCTAAACTGTTCAGCATCTCCACGGTGTCGTCCATGTCTAGGCCGCGAACCAAAAACTCCGGCGCCCCAATCTTGGTGAGACCCACGGTGTAGCCAAAAATCTTGCGCGGGTTAGGGCTTTCCACGTAGGGGATGGCCCAGCCGTGCCGCTCAATAAGGTTGTCGATGTGCTGCCGAACTTCCTCGGCTGACCATCCATCACACATGAGGCACATGGTTCCCGCTCCTTGAATTGGCACTAGTGCTTGCTGACAATTCAAGTGTTCTCCGCGGCGAGGCCGGATGGGGCGGTTTTCACAATCTGTGGATAACTCTCCCCATCCGGTCCGTGGTGAATGTTCCCCAGCTGCTAGGCGCCAGCGACCACAGCTTCGGCCCGGCTGGCGCTTTGGGTGGAACCGAAGGCACCGCGGTAGTTGGCGCCGGGGTGGTTTTCGGGCAGTTGATCGTGCCCGAAGATTTTCTTGCGCAGGGTGCCCGGCTCGTAGGCGGTTTTTGCCAATCCACGTTTCTGAAGCGTGGGCAGGATGCGTTCGTTAAATTCGAGGTAGGTGTCGGGAAGCCGCCAATTCATCACATTGACCCCGTCTATTCCCGCATCCTGCCATGCGAGAAGCTGGTCGGTGATCTCGTCGGCCGTTCCCGCCACGACGCCACGGTCTATGCGGTTTTGAGCCAGATCCCCCAGGGTCGGTTCGCGGTCGGGGTTTGCGGCGCGTAGCCAGTCCACGTGTCCTTGTCCCCCATTGTTGGGGATATTGCGCAATTCGGTGTCCTCGGGCAGCCGTGTTCCATCGGGCAGGATCCCCAGCGAGGTATGGGTCAGGTACCCAACCACCGAGGAATACTGCGCGATTTCCTCGCGCTTGGCATCAACCTCCCGGTGGGTCGAGCCGACGATGAAGCTCATGCCCTGGAAGAACTTAATGTCCTCCGCCCCGCGACCCGCGCGCACCGCTTCGGCGCGGGCACTTTGGGTGTGAAGCCGAGCCCCCGCCGGATCCGGCGGGGCAATAAATACCGCCTCGGCGTGCTTGGCCGCAAACCGAATGCCGCGCGGTGAGCCGCCGGCCTGGAAGAGCAGCGGGGTGCGCTGCGGTGAGGGGGAAGGCAGATGCGGACCCTCAACCTTGTAGCGGGCACCAACATGGTTGATCTTGTGGATCTTTGACGGATCCGCATAGCGACCGCCTTCTTTGTCCACCAGCACCGCGCCCTCGTCCCAGGATCCCTCCCAGAGCTTGTAGGCGACATCCAGGTATTCGTCCGCCCAGTCGTAGCGCGCATCGTGCTCGGCCAGAGCGTCATAGCCGAAGTTCCGCGCAGCATTTTCTTGCGTGCTGGTCACGATGTTCCACGCGATGCGCCCGGCGGAGATGTGATCGAGGGTGGAAACCTGGCGGGCGAAGTTAAACGGATGGTTCTGCATGACGTTGGAGGTGTAGGCCAGCCCGATGTTCTTGGTAGCCACCGCCAAGGCTCCGAGCAACACCGCGGGGTCGTTGGACGGGATCTGCAGTCCCTCGTGAACGTTGTCCACGTATTGACCATCGGCCGGGCCGTAGAGCCCGGTGACATCGGCGAAGAACATCGCATCGAAGAGACCGTCCTCCAGGGTCCTGGCCACATCGATCCACAGGTTCACGTCGTTAAATTCGTGCTGTCGGGCCGCCGGGTGGCGCCACTGGCCGTGGTGGATGTGGCTGGCGGTGTTCATCAAGAAGGCGTTAAACAGTAGCGGCTTGCTCATGCGTTGGCTCCGTTCGTGGTTCTGGTTCCGACATAGATGGGAGTGGTGAGCTGGTCCCCCGTGAGCCGTTGCTGTCCCACGGCGCGGGCCCGGTAGATCACCGGGTTGTGTTGTCCCAGCACGCGGGCGTTGCGCCAGTGCCGGTCCAGCCTGCGGGTCTCGGAGGCCGCGGAAGCGCCACCGACCTCAAAGAGCCGATTGGCCACATCCAGGGTCTGCTCCACCACGAAGATCTGAGCCTCGGAGAGCTTGGTGTCCAGTTCGGCCGTGGCTTCGGCGTCAAGTTGGCCGGCAGTCGAGAGCACCGCCGCTTCCTCGAGGCGTGCGCCCACGGTGTCGAGGACCGCGTCGATGGCAAATACCGTGGAGCTGATCCGGCCGACAACTTCTTGCACCAGCGGGTCGCGCTGCGGGGAATCTCCCACGCCGTGGGAAAATGCGCGTTCGCGCCCGCGGACATAGTCCACCGCGTCGCGGCGAACGGCGCGGGCAATCCCGCCCAGGGCCACCAGCAGGATCGCTTGGACATAGGCGGCACCATAGCCGACGCCTTCTACTCCGCCGGAGGCATCAATATTTTCGGGGTCGACCTCGACGTTGGTGAATCGGGTGGTCCCCGAGGCCGTGAGTCGCTGGCCGAAGCCGTCCCAGTCGTCCACCAGTTCCAGGCCGGGGGTATCGCGGTGCACGCTGACCCGCACCGATTCGCCGGTGCTGGTATCGGCGCTGACCTTGATCCAGTCGGCGTAGAGGCTGCCGGTGCTGTAGTACTTGGTACCGTTGAGCACCGTGCGGCCCTTTTCCTTGCTGAGCACCGTGGAGTTGGTTCCCGGTTTGTTGCCCTTCTCGGTGGTGGCGTTGCCAAACACGTCCCCGGCGACCACGCGTGGCAGCCAACGTTCCCGGGCCGCAGCGTCACTGCCGGAGACCAAGGTTTCCACGGTGGTGAAGTGCGCACGCAGCGCCTGGACGAGGTTCGAATCGGCCGCGCCCAGTTCACGCAAGAGGCGCAGCGACTGGGTCAGGGTGGCTCCGGCTCCGCCAAATTCCTGCGGGACACGGATCGCGGTGAAGCCCGAGTCCTTCAGCAACGCGACGGCTTGGTGTGCCAGCGTGCGGGTAGCCTCGGACTCGATCGTCGTGGCGGTGATGGCCCCAAACACCGGAGCGAAGCGCTCCAGCAGATCCTTGGTTCTCGGCGGTTGTGCACTTCCAGGCACAGACGTGACAGTGCGTTCGAGGCTGATGGTCATGCTTTTTCTCCGATCGGGACGGTGTGTAACCGCGGCGCTGCGGCAAGTAGTTTGCGGGTGTATTCCTCGGCCGGGTTGGAAAATACCTCGGTGGTGCGTCCGGCTTCCACGACTCGGCCCGCCTCCATGACAACAATTTCGTCACTCACGTGCTGCACCACGCCCAAGTCATGGGAGATGAAGAGGTAGCTGAGCTTAAATTCGCGCTGTAGCTCATCAAGCAGATCCAGCACCTGAGCCTGGATGGAGACATCTAGCGCGGAGACCGGCTCGTCGCAGATGATCACCTCTGGTCCCGGGGCCAAAGCGCGGGCAATGGCGATGCGCTGGCGTTGTCCACCGGAGAGCCGCAACGGCAGCCTGGCTTCGAGGGAGGCATCTAGCCCCACGGTTTCCAGCAGCCGGATCACCTCATCACGACGCTCGCTTCGGGTGAGCGATTCGGAGTCGGGCAGGGCATCGGAAAGGATACGGGCCACGTCCCATTGCGGGTCGAAGGAGCCCAACGGGTCCTGGTAGATGGAGGTGATGTGCTTGCGCTGCGGGCGGCGCTGCTTCTCACTCAGGGTGCTCCACGGAAGGCCCAGCAGCCGCACGTCCCCCGCATCCGGAGCCGTCAGGCCCAGTGCCATGCGCGCCACGGTACTTTTGCCCGATCCGGATTCCCCCACGATCCCCAGGGTTTGTCCCCTGTTCAGCGCGAAAGAGACATTCTGGACGGCAACTCGTGGTGTGCCGTCGGGGTTGCGGTAGGTCTTGCGCAGGTTTTGTGCCACGAGTACCGGAACCGTCGGGTCCCCGGTCTCACTCTTCGCACGCTGCGCACCAATCAACGCGTGCTGCCGCGCCGAGATCCCTGCCCCGGCCGGTGCCAGCCGGGTGCCACGCGGCTTGTCGGTGGGCACGGCACGTAATAGTCGCTGGGTGTATTCGTGTTGTGGGTTGCCCAGCACCTGGGCCGTTGGCCCGGTCTCAACGATTTCGCCTTGACGCATCACCGCTATGCGGTCGGCCAACTGGCCCACCACCGCGAGGTCGTGGCTGATCAGCAGCAGCGCTGTGCCGGCGGCCTTGCGTTCGGCGAGCAGGTCCAGGATCTGCTGCTGGACGGTGGCATCCAGTGCCGTGGTGGGTTCATCGGCAATCAGCAGTGCCGGGTCCAGGGCGATGGCGGCAGCGATGAGCGCGCGCTGGCGCAGCCCGCCGGAGAGTTCCCCGGAGCGCTGGTTGATACGTTGTTCGGGTTCCGGGATGCCCACTGCGGCAAGCAATTCCAGCACCTTACTGGTGCGTGCCGCGGGAGAGAGATTGGTGTGGATGCGCAGCGAGTCGGCGATCTCACGGCCGATGGGCCGCAACGGGTCAAGGGAAACCAACGCGTCCTGCAGCACGTAGCCGATGTCCGCCCCGCGGACTTTGCGCCAAGCGCGGTCTGAATTGCGGCGCAGGTCCTTGCCCCGCAGCTGCAGAGTCTGGGCCTGAATGACCGCGTTGGCGCCGGTGAGACCGATCAGGGTGCGTGCCGTGACCGATTTACCGGATCCGGATTCACCGACGATGGCCAGGCATTGCCCGGCGTGGATCTCGAAATCGATTCCGTGGACGATGGGGGTTGCCTGGGTCTTGGAGCCGAAGGCGATCTTCAGGTCCCTGACCGTGATGATGGGTTCGTTTTGAGTGGAAGGGGTGTCGTTGGGTGAGAACATTATTTGTCCTTGAGCTTGCGTTGGATACCGTGGCCCAGCAGCGTGGTGGTGGCGGCGCTGAGCACAATAAAGAGGCCGGGGAAGACCGTCAGCCACCAGGCGTTGCCGATGTAGAGCCGACCGAGGGAAAGCATTGAGCCCCACTCAGGATCCGGCGGCGTGGCACCAAGGCCTAGGAAGCTCAGCGAGGATGCCCAGACGATGGCCTGTCCGACCCCGAGGGTGGCCAGCACAAACAAGGGGGCCGCGACGTTGGGCAGGATGTGGTGGCGAATGATGAAGGCGCGGGACTTGCCCTGCACGATTGATGCCTCCACGTAGCCGGAGCCGCGGATCGAGAGGACCTGCGAGCGGATCATCCGGGCGTAGCCGGGAGCCGCCGACAAACCGACGGCAATCGTGGTGGTCACGACGCCTGGACCCAGAATGGTGATGACCAACAGAGCCAACAGCAGGCCGGGGAAGGCGAAGAGAACTTCCAAGAAGCGCGATACTCCGAAGTCAACGGCGCGGGTCCCGAGCCCAGCAATGGCACCGAGCACCAGGGCCAGGCCGAGGCCGATGACCGTGGCAAGGATGCCGATCAGCAGCGAGCTGCGGGCACCGTGGATGACTCGGGAGTAGACGTCGCGCCCGGATTCGTCGGTGCCGAACCAGTGCGCGGCACCCGGTGCGGTGAAGGCCTCCGCGGGGTTCATGTCCAGCGGTCCGCTGGGAGTGAGCACCGAGGGAATCACTGCCGCGGCGATCAGCCCCAGCAATAAAATCAGCGGGACGATAATGCTGGGTCCCAACGAACCTATGGTGGAAACGAGTGTGGAGGTAAACGACGGGTCGGCAGCAGCCCTTGGGGTAGGCGGCACATCCCGCACCGGAGGCGTGTCCAGGACGGTGGTTTGAATGCTGTGGGTCATGGCTTCTTCCGGGTCGGTGACGGTCGTGGGCAGTGATCTCGGCGTGCTCATGCCGCACGCAGCCGCGGGTCGGCCAGGCGCTCGGCCAGGTCGCTGAGCAGGGTGACGATGATGTAGATGGCGGCAACCAGTACCACCACGCCGAGCACCACGGGCACGTCTCTCACCAGCACCGACTGCAGCAGGGTCCGCCCGATGCCCGGGCGGGCAAAAACGGTTTCAACAACCACTGCCCCGCTGATCAACGAACCCATGGCCCAGCCCGAAAGCCCGATGGCCGGAAGCGCTGCGTGCCGCAGAGCGTGGCGCAGGCTGAGCGAAACCTCTGATTCGCCGCGTGCCCGGGAGGAAATCGCGAACGGAGAATTCATGGCGGTGAGCATTGATTCGCGCATGACCTGGCCCAGGAATCCGGCCAACGGAATGGCCAGGGTGAGCACGGGCAAGATCAGACCGTTGATCCCCGGTGCTCCGCTGGTGGCCGGAAGCCATTGCAGGCTCACGCTGAAGACCAGGATGAGCAGGCTGCCTAGCCAGAAGTGCGGGACAGCGGCGGAAACGACTTCCAGCAGGTTTCCCACGAGGGTGGCGGTCCTGCCACCGCGTGCCGACCACAAGGCCAGTCCAAGGGCCAAGACCCATGCCGTGGCCAGCGCGAGGATCGCGAGTACCAGGGTATTGCCTAGCTGATCGCCCAACACCTGGGCTACTGGTTCCCGCAGCTGGTAGGAATCACCGAGATCACCTGTCACGAGCTTGCCGAGGTAGGCGCCGTATTGGAGGAGGATCGGTTCGTTGAGGCCGTTCAATTCCCGGGTCAACTCGCGCACCTCTTCGGTGGCGTTGTTACCCGGTCCGCCGAGCAATGCGTCCACCGGATCTCCCGGGACTAGGCGCATCGCGAAGAAGGCGAGCGTGGCAACCGCCCACAGGACGCCTGCGGCTCCGAGGATACGCAGACCGCTGAGCCGAAGTACCGACGTCAGTCGTGAACTGCTCGCCGTCGAATCGGTGGTCTCGGATACTGCGGCGGGGTTTGATGGTGTGGGGTTCAAGGTTTCGAGGCTCATGATCGGTCCAACCAGGTGTCGTAGAAGGTGGGCATGCCCAACGGGGAAAGGAGCTTGACTCCTTCAACGTCCGAGCGGAAGCCAAGGCGCGTCTGCTGGTCGAAGATCGGGAGCGAGAGGTACTGCTTGTCGATGAGCTGCTGGGCCTTGGCATAGAGTTGGCCACGCTGCTTCTCGCTGCCGGTGGTGGCGGCCAGGCGCAGGGCCTTGTCGATGTCTTGTGCCTCCGGCCCGGTCAGGCCATTGTTATTGGCGTGGTAGCCGCCCTTAATGACCGAGGGGATGTGTGCGGAGTCGTAAACGATGTTCAACACGGAGGGTGAATTCTTCGTGTAGTACAGCGGCGAAAGTCCGTACTCCCAGGCATAACGCTTGGCGTTGAAGCTGGCCGGTTCTTCCTGGCTGATGACCAGCTCGAAACCGACGGCCTTGGCACTGTGCTGGAATTGCTCCAGCACCGAGACCGGGACGAGGACGGCCTCGGTCTGGATAGCGGTGGTCGAAAGCCGCACTCCGTCCTTGATCCGGTAGCCCTCGGCGTCCCGCGCGGTCCATCCCGCTTCATCCAGAAGCCGGTTGGCCTTGGCCACATCGGTGGAATAGGCTTCCGGGTTTTGCCGGTTGAACTTCGTGATGCTGCTCAGCACCGAATTCGAGCGCGGTACCGTACTCATAAAGATGGATTTCAGGGCAGCATCAACGTCCACCGAGCGCACAAATGCCTCACGCACCCGCACGTCGGTGAAGACACCCTCGGTGGTGTTCAGCGTCAGGTTCACCACGTGTCCGGGCCGGGAACCAATCAAGGTGTCCAGCGCCGGGTCGGCATCCGCAGCCACGGCATTCTGCGGCTGCAATACATCGATGACGTCTACTTCCCCGGACTGCAGGGCGGCGAAGCGTGCAGCGTGGTCGGGCAAGAAGCGCCAGATGATCTTTTCAAGATACGCGGGCCCCGCATGAGCTGCCGTGGGTGAGGGCGTGTGGTACTCGTTGTTGCGAGTGAGTACAACTTCCTGCTGCTTTGACCAGCTCTCGACCTTAAACGGGCCGGTACCCACCGGTGAGAGGCAATTTGCCTCGGCTCCGCGTGCCAACGCCTTCTGGGATTGGATCGGGACCCAGACCTGCGCAAAGTGCTCAAGAAGCGCGTTGTCGGGTTCCGAGAGGTGCAGCCGCGCGGTGAACTCATCGATTTTTTCGACGGAGGCCACCTTTTCTACGGCCAAGATGCCGGTGCTCGAGAGCGTTTTGGGATCCTTGATGTAGGCGACGTTCTTGATGATGGTCTCGGCGTTGAGTTGCTGGCCGTCGGTGAAATGGACGTCGCTGCGCACGGTGATGTCTAGGGCCAACCGGTCATTTGACCATTTCCAGCTCTTGGCGAGCCAAGGGCCAATTTCGCCCTTTTCATCTTGGAAGAACAGTGGTTCCAGGTATTGGGTGGAGACCAGAGCCTGTGGGACATTGCCTGAGACAATCGGGTCGAGGCACGCGGGTTCGGTATCGCCCGTGGCGTACACCAGGGTACCGCCGGAGACCGGTTCACTGCCCGGTCCGCTCGCCGAGTCCGCGTGGACAGCACCACCACAGGCGGTTAAAGCCAACAACGCGCCGACCGCGGCGAAGGCGAACGGCACGCGTTTCTTGAGGTTCTTGGCGGTTGGTGCGGGTGTCCTGTCCACGGCACGGGAGGAGCTTGTTGGCTCGTCCCGGTACGCCGGCTGGCGGTTTTTCACGGTGCTGCTCCTGCTGGTTGTGGGGTGCTCGGCCCTCGTTCCGGGAATCGGAACGTGAAGGGCGAGTTGTCGTAGGACATGTCTACCGGCGTCCGGTTGGCGTGCGCCAGCACCAAGACCTGAGCCCTTTGCAGGGGTTCGCATCACTCAACGTTGCGTCGCATGGCGACATCCAGGACGCTTCACGAACACGTCACATCGTCACAGGAGGACATGTGACGACCCCGCGCTACGTAATCTTCGGGGCCCGGTTTTTCCCCTGCCAGCATCGATGCAGACCAGCATTGCCGGGGACACAACGGAAACGCCAAAACCACGACGTTCAAGATTTTTCGTGGAACAAAAGGAGTAACACCGTGGGCAAGCCACTTCACTTCAACGCATTTGTCATGAATACGACCAGCCACATCCACCACGGCCAATGGCGTCGCCCGGATGCCGGCCAGACGGAGTTCAACGACGTTAATACCTGGATCGATTTGGCGCATACCCTCGAAGCGGCAAAGTTCGACGCCATGTTCTTCGCCGATGTCTCGGGACTTTATGGGGACTCGGACGCAGACTTCGACGTCTACGCGAACGAGGGCCTACAGATCCCGTCCAACGATCCCACCGTGCTCCTAGGTGCCCTCGCGGTCAGCACCAAACACATCGGCCTGGCCACCACCTCAAACGTGGTGCAGAACCACCCGTATAACTTTGCCCGGCAAATTTCCACGCTTGACCATATTTCCAACGGGCGAATCGCCTGGAACATCGTGACCGGCATCAACGACAATGCCTCACGCAACTATGGCCTGCCGCAGCTGACCGACCACGCCGAACGATATGCCTGGGCCGACGAATACGTTGATGTTGCCTACAAGCTCTGGGAAGGTTCCTGGGATGCCGAGGCACTGAAGCAGGACAAGGAGAACGGGGTCTACTCCGATGCTGCCAAGATCCATAAGATCTACCACGAGGGTCCGCGTTACCGGGTCGAGGGGCCGCATCTGCCCTCGCCCTCACCCCAGCGCACTCCGTTATTGTTCCAGGCCGGGTCCTCGGCTTCGGGCCGTGCCTTCGCCGCGCGTAATGCCGAGGCGACCTTCATCATTGCCCCGTCGCCGGCGATCGCCGCCGAGCTGATTTCAGATACCCGCCGGCTGGCCGGGGAATTTGGCCGTCATCCGGAGGACATCAAGTTCTTCCAGGGCTTGTCCTTCATCATTGGCGACACCGAAGAAGAGGCCAAGGAGAAGGAGGCGTACTACGACCAGTTTGTGAGCGTCGACGGTTACTTGGCCCATTCGGCCATCGTGGACAAGACCGGACGCGTCTACCCGCCCGAAACTCGGATTGCCGATCTGGACACCAACACCGGCAAGGGCTTCTCCGAATGGGTATCCAAGCACATCACCGATCGTGAGCCGGTTGTCGCGGACATCGCTTGGCTTCAGGCCCGCAACACCCGCGTGGTGGGAACACCGGAGCAGATCGCGGACGAGATCGAGAAATGGCAGGCTGCGGGCGTGGATGGCATCAATGTCATCAACTGGGTGATTCCGGGTTCCTTTGAGGAGTTCGCCGACAAGGTTCTTCCCGTGTTGCGTGAACGGGGTCTGGCCCAAAGCGAATACGCAAAAGGAACCCTGCGCGAGAAGTTGTTTGGTGACGGTCCGCTGCTCAACGATCGCCACCCCGCGGCCGGTTACCGCGGCGCGTTCACCTCGGGTCCAACCAGCTGGGAAGAGGCCGAGACCACGCGCGGCCTCGAGGTGCAGCGCGCCGGGGTGGAGTCTTGAGCGAGCTTAACCGTTGATACGCTGCCATCGTTGGCGCTGAAGACTAAAAGCAGCGGAGTCCCGGTGCTACCGGGGCTTTGAGACGCATACGGCTGAGGCCCGATGACCTTTAGCAGGTGATCGGGCCTCAGCCGTATGTAGTATTGCTCCGCGTTAAGCCGAGGCTACTTCTCTTGTACTGCGTGTCCTACGGCGGCAGCGACGGCCGGCATGACGCGGGGGTCAAGCGGCGACGGCACGATGTGATCAGCGGCGAGGTCATCGCCCACCAGCTCGGCAATGGCGTGAGCCGCCGCCAGCTTCATGGCACCGGTGATGCGGCGTGCGCCGGCATCAAGTGCACCGCGGAAAATGCCCGGGAAGGCCAAGACGTTGTTGATCTGATTCGGGAAGTCCGAGCGTCCGGTGGCCACCACGGCGGCGTACTTGCGGGCAACATCCGGCATGACTTCCGGGTCAGGATTGGACAGCGCGAAGATGATGGCGTTCTCGTTCATCCTCGACAAGTCCTCTTCCACGAATTTGGAGGAAGAGACACCCACGACAACGTCGGCGCCGTCGAGGGCTTCGCGGATGCCGCCGATCAGTCCGTCTTTGTTGGTCACCGCGGCGTATTTGGCCTTCACTGCGTTCAGGTCGTCGCGGTCGCGGTGGATGATTCCCTTGGAGTCGACCAGCACCACATCGCCTAGTCCGACGTTGATGAGGATCTCGGCGATGGCGATACCGGCAGCACCGGCACCGGAAATCACCGCGCGCATTGCGCCCAGTTCCTTGCCGGCCACCTTGGCGGCGTTGATCAATGATGCAAGAACCACCACGGCTGTACCGTGCTGGTCATCGTGCATGACCGGGCAGTCAAGAGCCTCAATGAGGCGTTCTTCGAGTTCGAAGCAACGCGGGGCAGAGATGTCTTCGAGGTTCACGGCACCAAAGCTAGGGCGCAGGCGGACCAGGGTCTCGATGATCTCATCAACGTTGGTGGTGTTCAGGACCAACGGGATGGAATCCAGGCCGCCGAATTCCTTGAAGAGTGCGCTCTTGCCTTCCATGACCGGCAGCGAGGCGGCGGCACCGATATTGCCCAGTCCCAGCACGGCGGTGCCGTCGGAAACGACCACCACCAGGCGTGAGGCCCAGGTGTGGGTGGCATGCATCTTCGGGTCGGCGGCGATCGCGCGTGACACCTGGGCGACACCCGGGGTGTAGGCAATGGAGAGGTCCCGCTTGGTGGCCAGCGGCATCTTGGACTGGACGGTGAGCTTGCCGCCAATGTGGGCGTCGAAGATGTCTGCGTCGGTGATGGATGCGGCAGCGTTAAGAGAGGTATCGATGGACATAATGGTCTCCTTGAAAGTTCTGAAGTGTTTCGAGGCGAGGGGCGATTCCGTGATCGCAGACGACGAAGATTCCGGCATTTCCACTTCTATGTGGTGATTGCCTGGTTTCTTGCCTCGCTGTGCGTCTGCCGGCCGGGGGTGATGGCTGCGGCAACGTCGCACTGGTCAGTACTTTCTTTAGACCGTAGTCCGTACTCTACTGCATTTCGCCGCACGCGTGCCACCATTTGGCGCAACCGACTGCAAAACTCCCAGCCACCGGGTGGACTCCAGAACCGGTCCTCCGCGCTGTCGAGGACAGAGCCAATCGTAGGATCACGGGCCCGCGGGAGCTGCGCTGTTTCGGGCTATTTCCGCGCGGAACCCCATGGAATCACCAAGGGAGTACCTGTCAAAGGATCCTGGATGATCATGCACGGCAGACCAAACACCTCCTGAACCAGTTCAGCTGTCACGATCTCCGATGGGTCCCCTGCAGCAACCACCTTCCCCTCTTTCATGGCTATCAGGTGCGTTGCATAGCGGCACGCATGGTTCAGGTCATGCAGCACTGCCACCAAGGTCTGATTGTTCTCGCGGTTGAGTCGGCCAAAAAGCTCTAGCAATTCGATTTGGTGCGCAATGTCCAGATAGGTTGTCGGCTCGTCCAGGAGCAGCGTCGGGGTTTGTTGGGCCAGGGCCATGGCTACCCAGACTCGTTGGCGCTGCCCGCCGGACAGCTCGTCGACCTGTCGCCCGGAAAGGTTTGCGACGTTCGTGGCGGCCATGGCCGCCACGACTGCCGCCTCGTCCGATGTCGACCATTGGCGGATCAGTGATTGATGCGGATAGCGGCCGCGGGCCACCAAGTCCGCCACGGAAATTCCGTCCGGAGCAGTCGAGGTCTGTGGCAGCAGCCCGAGCTTCCGCGCCACTTCCTTGGCCTTGTAGGAATGAATGGTGCGCCCGTCGAGCACTACCGACCCGGTCCGGGGCTTAAGCAAGCGGGAGAAGGCGCGCAACAGCGTCGATTTTCCACAGGCGTTGGGGCCGACGATGACGGTAAAGGCGCCCTCGGGAATCTTGACGCTCAGGTTCTCTGAGATCACGCGTTCGTCGTATGCCAAGGTGAGGGTCTCTGCTGCAAGTGCCATGGAGCGTTACTTTCGCTGTTGGTCGGCTCCCCCTGCGGGGAGCAATTGCTCGGGACCGGGGAAATCACACTGTTCCCGGCGTTGGGTACAACACAAGCAAAGCAGGAGAAATCGCCGAAACATGCAGTTTTTCGCCGATCTGTCCGTCTGGCGATACAGCATGTCCAGCCCGACCCACGGGCATTGCATAGGCTCTTGAGGTGGCCCCCAATATAAACAAGAACCAGCGCACCGTTGACCGGGATTTGACCCCGGATTTCTCCGCCATCGCGGCGGGCAAACATGCCCTGCGCCATGGCGCATTCGCCGACGGACGCGGCCTGCAACTGGGCGCCTCGACCGCCCTACTGATGATCCACCAGGTCTGCGAGGCGCTGGTGCCGGTGCTGATCGGGGTGGGCATCGACAAGGCCATCGGCCCCTCGGACTTAAGCGCCCTGCTATGGATACTCGGCGCGCTAGCGGGCCTTTTTTTGATGCTGACCTACAGCTGGCGGCACGGCTACCGGCTGACCAATCGGGTCTACGGATTCGGCGACCACTCCCTGCGCCAAATGGTCATCGCCAAGGTGCTCCATCCGCGGGCCACCGGCAAGCAATTCGGTGCCGGACGAACGCTGAACATCGCCACCTCCGACACGGCAATCACCGCCGGATTGAGCTGGACCATCTCTCAGATGAGCGCGAGCCTCGCGGCACTCATCACCGCCGCGGCAGCGCTGCTGCTGATTTCTTGGCAGCTGGGCCTGTTGGTGCTGGTTGCCACAGTGGTGTTCCTGGTGCTCATGCACTTCATCACCGCCCCACTGGAGCGGCGCACGCACCTGCAGCAGGAACGCGCCGCCGAGGCAACGGGCCTGGCCACCGACCTGGTCTCCGGGTTGCGCGTACTCCAGGGCCTGGGCGCCACCCGCACGGCCACCGAACGCTACCGCGACACCAGCAGGGCCTCGCTGCAGGCGGCACTTGGCACCGCAAAATCCGAGGCCCTCTTTTCCACCGTCACCCTTGGCCTCAGTGCCATGTTCCTGGCCGCCATCACCTGGGCTGCCGCGTCCATGACACTGGCCGGCGAGATCAGCATCGGCCAGCTGGTCACCGTGGTGGGCCTGGCTCAATTCATCCAGGAGCCGCTGAGCTCCCTGGCGTACTACCCGGCAGCCCTGGCTCAAAAGCGCGCGGCGGCCAAGCGCATTGCCACGCTGTTGAACACCGAGGTTGGTTCCGGTGCGCATGTGGTGGTGCGCGCCGACCCGACACCCACCGACCAGGTGGCCTTCAGCGAGCTGCTGGTCCGCGGCGAGGGGCAGCGCCCCGATATCCGGCTGCTGCCAGGAAGCATGACGGGCCTGCGCACCGATGCACGAAGCGCACGTGAGTTGGGCATGCTGCTGGCCGGGCGCACCGGTGACGCCGGTGCGCGGCTGCTGATCAACGGCGCCCCCGCCGACTCGCTGGCGACGCTGCGCTCCACGGTGTTCGTGGCCGACCACGACGCGGCGATTTTCACGGGATCGTTCCGTGAGAACCTGCACGCGCCCCGGCTACTGGAGTCCGTGCTGAAAGCCACCGGCCTGGCCGAGCTCTGCGCCAGGCTCCCGCTGGGCCTGGATGCACGGGTTGGCGAGCAGGGCAGTGCACTTTCCGGCGGCCAGCGCCAGCGGCTGCTGCTAGCCAGGGCCCTGCACCAGAGACAGCCGGTCATTGTGCTCACCGATCCGACCACGGCCCTGGACTCGGTCAGCGAGGCTCGCATCGCCGTGGCACTTGGCTCCCTGCGGGATGCGACCCTGCTGGTCATCTCGGATTCCCCGATGCTACTGGGGGCCTGCGACACCGTCATCGACACCACCTCACTGCACACGGCCGGAGTAAACCCATGAGCGAATCAACCACCGGGGTTCCCGCGGCCGACCGGCTGCCGATCGCCGACCGCCGGTCCACCTGGCACCACGTGATCCGAATCTTCGGGGCCCGTCGCTGGCTGGTGGCGCTGACGGCGTTCACGCTACTCTGCGTTGCGGTCACCGGACTGGCGATTCCCGCGCTGCTCGGCGTGATCGTTGACGTCGTCTCCGCTCAACGGGGGTCCCAGGCGCTGCTCAATTCCTTGGGGCTGCTGTTCCTTGCGGCGCTTGCCACAGGGATCCTGACAGGTATTTCCCAGGTGCTGCTGGCCAAGCTGGGCCAAAGCGGCCTGGCCCAGCTGCGCGAGGAAGTCTTCGAATCCGCCATGGAGCTGCCCCAGGAACGCCTGGAGCGTGCCGGCAGTGGGGACTTGATTTCGCGAGTCTCCCGTGACGTGGACGCCACCAACGAGGCCATCGGCGGAATCTTGCCGACCTTCATCTCCGCGCTGTTCACGATTGCGCTGACCCTGCTGGGGCTCGGGGTGCTCGACTGGCGCTTCGCGGCCGTCACCCTGTTGTGCATCCCGATCCATGTCCTGGCGCTGCGTTCCTTCCTGCGCCGCAGCGGCCCGATCTACCGGGCGATGCGCGTGGCGGAAGCTGAACGAGGCCAGCACCTGCTCGAGGCCACCGGCGGCGCAGACACCATCAGGGCGCTGGGCGTGGAACAGCACCACGTCTCGACGGTAGCCGCGTCCAGCCGCGGCGCCGTGGCCCTGATGCTCAAGGCCGTGGTGGTTTCCTCGCGGTTCTACGGGTGGCTGAATATGGCCGAGCTGCTGGGCATGGCCGCGATCCTGTCCACCGGGTTCTTCTTAGTCCGCGCCGATGCCGTCACCATTGGTGCGGCGACCGCGGCCGCCCTGTTTTTCCACCGGCTGTTCGGGCCGATCGGCGCCCTGCTGGCCAACGTCGACGAGCTGCAAAAGGCCGGGGCCGGGCTTGCACGCCTGGTCGGCCTGATCGATTCGGACCGCGAGCGCGAAGACCCCGCCGCCGTCACTCACCCAGGCAGCGCCCCGGGTGTGGTGGTCAGCGGACTGTCCGCCGGCTACCAGGATGCACCGGCAGTGATCACCGACTTCGAGCTGAGCATTGCCCCGGGCGAGCTGGTGGCCCTGGTCGGATCCAGCGGTGCCGGCAAGACCACGCTGGCCCGCGTGCTGGCCGGAAGCTTGGAACCCGGAGCGGGTACTGTGCTGCTTGATGCGTCCGCGGCCCCGCGGCTGGGCCACAGCACCCTGCTGGTCAGCCAGGAGGTGCACGTCTTCAGCGGCACCATCGCCGAAAACCTGCTGTTGGCCGCACCCACAAGCACCTCGGAAGAACTGATCCAGGCCGTACTCGAGGCCGAAGCCCACTGGGTCATGGCCTTGCCCGAGGGGCTCGAGACCATGGTGGGTCACGGTGCGTTGCAGCTGACCGGCGAGCAATCACAGCATCTAGCACTGGTGCGGGCGCTGCTGAACCGAGCCGGCCTAGTGGTGCTCGACGAGGCCACAGCGGAGGGTGGATCGGCAAGCGCCGCGCTGATGGAACGCGTTGCCATGCGCATCACCCGCGGCCGCACCGCGGTGGTGGTGGCGCACCGACTCTCCCAGGCGGCCCAGGCCGACCGCATTCTGGTCATGGAGGACGGGCGGATCGTCGAGCAGGGCAGCCACAACGTGCTGCTGACCGCCGGCGGAACCTACGCGACCTTATGGGCGGCCTGGAGTGCCCGGTGAGGCGATCCCGTCTCGCGGGATTCCGGGTGGGCTGCGCCGGGTGGGCGGCCGTGCGCCGGTAGACGGCCAATGGAGAACCTTGTGAAGTCAGGGGTTCTTCTTTCAGGGATGCAGTGTTCTTGCCTCCCGTCCAGTCCACACCCACGAATTTCGGCGCACCACTGCTGAATTGCCTGAAAATGCTTGAAATCCGCCACGATGACCTGCGCCCCGAACAGATACACCTGCACACCCACTTCCACCTCGTTTACCCTGCCACCGGCGTGCTGTCCCTTGTCACGCAGCAGGGTTCGTGGATCGCCCCTTCGAACCGAGTGGTATGGATCCCCGCGGGCTTCCAGCACCAACACCGAGCCCACGGCCCGACAGATATGCGCTCATGTCCTTGGACCCCATGTTGGCCGGAAGACTCCCGGCGCACCCCCGGTTCTTGCCGTCAGCGCGCTGGTCAGGGGCCCAACATTGGCGCTCGCCGGATGCTCGCCAACGCCTCCGAGAGGTGTTCATCGAAGACTAGGTCTCTGCGTCGGAACAGCCGCTGCACTGGCCCGAGCCCTCCGATGACCGATGCTGGCCGACGGGGTTTCGATGATCGACACGGCGGTCTCCTGTGGCTGGTCGAACCCCAGCGCGTGCATAGAGATCTTCTCCATGTTGGCGGCCCAGCACGCTTCTTGCAGCCTCGTGCACCCGGGGCTGCAGCGGTTCTCGCTAGCTGCGCTTGGCCTCGCGGAAGAGCAAGAACATCAGGTAGATCCCGCCGAGGCTCACGGTGACCACGCCGACCGGCAGCTGGATCGGGGCCAGGGCGTGCTGGGCCAGCAGATCACTGGCCAGCAGCAACAGGGCGCCAAAGACGGCTGCTGAGACCATGGACACCCGCCCACTGGCGGTCATGCGCCGGGCGATCTGCGGGGCCGCCAGCGCAACGAAGGAGATGGGTCCGGCGGCGGCGGTGCAGATCGCGGTCAGGCACACGCCGATCACCAGCAGCCACAGCTTGGCGCCCTCGGTACTAATGCCCTGCGCCGCGGCGGCGTCATCCCCCATTTCCAGACCCTGCAGCGGCCTAGACAACAGCATCAGCGCCGGCACCAGGGCCACGGCAATGAGCAGCAGCGGAACCGCGCGCTCCCAGCCGGCGGTATTCAGCGAGCCGGACCCCCAGATCGCCGCCATGAGGGCCAGTTGCAGGTCCGCCTTGATGATCATCCAGGTGTTGATGGAGCCGAGCATCGCGCTGATGCCAATGCCGACGATGATCAGCCTAAAGCCGTGGATGCCGCGCTTGAATGCCAGCAGGTAGACCACCGCCGCGGTGGCCAGGCCACCGGCAAACGCGCCGATGGTGGTGGAAAGAAATCCGCCGCCCAGCAGCAGCATGGAGATCAGCGCACCGGTATAGGCTCCGGCATTAAAGCCGATGATGTCGGGGCTGCCCAGCGGGTTGCGGGTCAGCGACTGGAAGATCGCGCCGCTGATGCCCAGCGCCCCGCCGATCACGATCGCCATGAGCACCCGCGGCAGGCGCCAGGAGATGACCACCAGTTCGGTCTTCGCCGTGCCCTGTCCCAAAAGCGCCTGAAGGACCTCGGCTGGGGTGAGGGTGAAGCTGCCCATGGCCATCCCGGCCACGGCCAGGGCACCAATAAGCGCCACTGCGACCGCGCCAGTCAGTGCGGGGCGAGCGCGCAGCAGCAGGGAGGGGCCGCTGTCCCCGGCCCGCAGCCGCCAGACGCGTTCCCCGAAATTGATGGGGGAAGGGCCCGCGGGGGCCAGAACCCCCGAGGGGCTCTGCGGTGCTGCGGGTTCTTCGTGTGCTGCGGGCTTCGCCGCCAGAAAGGTGGGCATGAGCGTGTCTTCTCTTTTCACAGGGTGCTTGCGGACTTCCGCCGCACCAGCCAGATGAGCACCGGGGCACCGACGAATGCGGTGACAATGCCGACCTGCAGCTCGTCCGGGCGGATAATGAGCCGGCCAACGATGTCGGAGCCAACCAGCAGGGACGGGGCCAGCAGGATCGTGTAGAGCAAGATCCAGCGTTGGTCCGGACCGCTGATCCACCGGGCGATGTGTGGGACCATCAAGCCGATGAATCCGATGGGCCCGGCGGCGGCCGTCGCCGCCCCGCACAAGAGCGTGACGGCGATGACGACCAACACGCGGGTGCGGCCCAGGTGTGCGCCCATGGCCGCGGCCTGATCATCTCCCAGCGCCGTGGCATTCAGCGACCGGGATATCAGTAGCGCGATCAGTACGCCGATCAGCACGGTGCCGCTGAGCCAGCCCAATGCGCCGGACGGGGTTGCGGCCAGCGATCCGGCACCCCAGAAGCGCATGGCATTAAACGTGGATTCATCAAGCAGGACAAATCCCTGAGTGATCCCGGAGAGCACCGCCCCGAAGGCGATGCCGGCCAGCGTGAGCTTGATCGGGGTTCCCCCGGAGCGGCCGCGGGAACCCAGGAAATAGACGACCGTGACTGCCAGCAGGGCGCCGGCGAAGGAGTAGAAGACGAACTGGCCCATTTCCCGGGCACCGAAGAACGCCACTCCCATGACCACGGCGAAAGCGGCACCGGAATTGACGCCCAGAATGCCCGGGTCGGCCAGCGGGTTGCGGGTCAGCGCCTGGATAAGCGCACCGGAGATGCCCAGCGCAATGCCCACCAGCAGCCCGGCCAGGGTGCGCGGGGCCCGGAAGTCGATGATGGCAGCGTGGTCGGGACCGGTCCCCGCCCCGGTCAGCGCCTCGATGATGATCATCGGATTGACCTCGCGTGCACCCAGCAGCAGGCTCGCAGTCATGATGAGCACCAGCAATACTAGGGCGGCCACCGCACCGGCGATGCGGCGCGAGTTCACGCGCATCAGCCCCGGTGCGGCCTCCGGTACCCCTTCCCCGGACGGCAGAGCGGCCTTAGAGACCGTGGGCGTCGAAGGCATCTGCGACTTCATCCTGGATGAGCTCCGGGTCCAGGTCGGTGGACCACAGTTCATCGAGCCACTTCTTGAAGTCCTCCCCTAGAGCCTCGTAGCGTTCGTTCCATTCCTCGGCCTTGTCGGTCCAGTACCCGACCACCTTGAAGTGGGTCACGGGCAGTGAGCGTTCCTTGCGCAGGTACTTGCGTGCTTCGCGGGTCACCCGGGCCTCGCCGGCGACCCAGACGTAGCCTGGACCCTCCGGCAAGTCGAGCTCGCGCAACACCTGGGCGAGGCGGCTGGGCGAATCCCCATTGCCTCCGTGGAGCCAGCGCAGCTGGGTGTCCTCGCCCAGTTCCAGCGCCTGTTCGTGGGCTGGGCCCGAGACCTCCAGAATGGCGGTGGTGTGGATGCCGGCCGGGGTGTTCTCCAACAGGCGGGCTGCCGCGGGCAGTCCCGTGGCGTCGGCCAGCAGGACCTGCCAGGTGGCATCGGCAGGCAGCTCATAGAGTCCAGTGGGGGTATTGAAACCGACCTGAGACCCGGGCCGGACCGAAAGCGCCCAGTCAGCGGCGATACCGCCGGGGTGCACCACGAAGTCGACACTAATTTCGCCAGCTTCCGGGTCGACGGCGCGGATCGTGTAGGTGCGCATGGGGCCAGCGACCTGCTCGGGTGCGTATTCCCAGTAGTCGCCCTCCGGGTGCGGGTATACCGGAACGTCTTGGCCGCGCTCGGGCAAAAAGAGGCGGATGTATTCGTCGCCGATGCCCGTGGAGATGAACGCGGCCAGGTCCTCACCGCCCAGCACGATGCGCATCATGCCCTCGGTCAGGCGTTCGGTGCGGATCACCACTGCTCGGTAGATGCGGTTGGGCAATTTTCCGGTCTTCACGGTTGCCGCGCTCATGGGAGCAGTGCCTTTTCGACCTCGTTGAGCAGAGCCATGTGGCCGCTGGGCGAGCCGTAGACCATTTCCATGTTGAAGCTGTGGATCTGGTCGTCCTTCACAAACTGCAGGCCTTTCCAGACGGTGCTGGCGTTGAGCTGGTCCGAGGTCTGCAGCAGCGAGCGGTCCTCGCCGACCCCGACGCTGGTGAACACCTCGTCGATGTCCTTGAGCTTGTCGAGCTGTTCGAGGCTCAGCTGGGTGCCGTCGCCGCCGTTGTCGCGGGCCAACGGGGTGATCTTCAGGCCGAGGTCGTCAAAGACTAGGCAGGCGATGCCGTAGCAGTCCACTCCGATCTTGCCGTCGTAGAAGGACATGTTGGCGACCACGGGTTCGATCCCCGCTTCCTTGATCCTTGCCTTGATCTCATCGACGCGAGCCTGGTACTTGTCCATCCAGGCCTGGTACTGCTCGGTTCGGTGCAGTGTCTCGGCGGTCTTCTTGAAGTGCACACGCCAGTCTTCGCCGTCAAAGCCGTTGTAGTTGTAGGTTGGCGCGATCGGGTTCAGCTTCTTGGGGATCTCGGTGTCATAGGCTAGCCCGCTGAGAATGAAGTCGGGGTTAGCTTCGAGAACTTTCTCGTAGTTGAATTCCGGGTAGTTCGCGAACGGTGTCACATTGGCCAAGGCTTCCTGGGGGAAGAAATCGGGGAAGGTGGTAAAGCCCGAATCCCCGCGGATCGGCTGCTGGTCGGCCAGCGTGATGCCGAGGGTGATCAGGATGTCCGTGTCGGTCGTGTAGAAGCCCAGAGCCCGCTCGGGTGTTGCCGGAATTTCGGCCGTTCCGTACTCATTGCTGATGCTGATAACTTGGGCCTCGGCCGGTGGTTCTGCCGTGGCGCTGGCCCCGGAGGCACACGAGGAGAGCAGGAGTGAGGCCCCGAGGGCAGCAACAACGCTGAGGTGCTTGGGCGACATGGTTTTCATGGGAATCCGATTCTGCGAGTGGAGTGGAAGTACATCATTCGGCAACCCCGACCTATCAATGATCCTGACGGGAAGTTAGGGTTACCTATCTTGCATTTCCAGACTAATTTGCCTCCATGCCGCAAATCGGACAGTCAATGGCGCGCACGCGACAGACTCGGGCGGAGCGGGCCGCGCCGCGCTAAGCTTCGAGCAGTTCCCCCTGGACGGCACCGGGTGTCTGGCCCATTTCCTTGCGGAATGCCGCCACAAAAGCGCTTACCGAAAGATAGCCAACTCTCCGGGCGACCCGCCCGACGGGCAGTCCTTCAAGTAGCAAGCCCAAGGCGATGCGCAGCCTGGCTTGCAGGCGCCACTGCGCAAACGTCATGTCTGTTTCCCGGATGAAGAGGCGCGACAAATTGCGCGGACTCGCTCCCACGCGGAAGCCCCAGAGTTCAAGCGTGCAGTCCTCGGCCGGGTCGTCGAGGATGCCCCGGGCAACGGTGCGCAATCGATCATCCTGCGGCAGCACGATACCCATGACACGGAGATCTCTCGGGCGGAGCATGCGGAACGCAACACTTTCACTGTCACGCCGAAGCGATAGATCGGCATCGTTGCGCTCAAAATGCAGGAGCAATTCCTGCAGGACCGTTGGCATGGCAATGGCGCCGGGACCGTCACCCGGTGCGGCACCCAGCTGGGTATGGAAGAAGGTGCAGCGAAATTCGGCGCGGGGTCCGGCCAGAACCGCATGTTCCTCGCCCGCGGGCACCAGGAGTCCCAGGCCGGGCGGAACCATGAACACCCCTCGCGCGGTTTCCACCGTCAGCACACCGCGACTGCCCCACAACACCTCGTGAAAGTTTTGGTGCCAATGCGACTCCCATGCTTGGCCGGACGGCGTGGAGATGAGGCTGGTGTGCACCCGGTAAAAACTGGGGCAGGAGATATCTGAACACGTCGGCGCAGCGTCTTCCGGCGCCCGACGTTCGGCCATGATGGCCAGGGATGCTGATGCCATGAGAAACCTAATTCGGTAAGTGTAGTCTTTCGTTATTGATCCTAACATCAGAAGGTAACCCTAATTACTGGTGCGAGCAGAGTTGAAAGCAACTGCCCGCGCGAAGGTTACGATGTATTTATGGCGTCTCCCACCTCCTCCCTGAGTAAGGTCCGCACCTTCCCTGCACTGGAATCCAAGGCAGCTGAGCGGCTCGCCGCGGCCCTAGAAGATTCCGCGGACACCACGATTTTTGTCAACGGAACCACGCTGCAGCTTCCCGCGGTGGCTCACGCGGCGCTCATCGAGGTACTCTCGCGCATGGCACGGGGTGATGAGGTGAGCGTGAGCACCATGGAATCGTTATTGAATACCTCTCAGGCCGCCACGATGGCCGGAATCTCCCCCAGCTACCTGCGCAAACTCACCGATTCGGGCATCATTCCCGTGGAGTACCGGGGCACCCACCGCAGGATCCGACCGGCTTCCGTTCAGGCATGGCTTGACAGTCGCAGCGAGCAGCCGAGCGACGGTCCGGAGTAGATACAACCGCAACATACTCGTGCTGGATTTGGCACTCGAGACCTTCCTATCGTGGAAGTAGCTGCAGCGCATGTTGCACACGATCGTCGGTCGAGAGGGGTGCCGCGATGATCCGCTTGCGATGGACCCGGTTCGGTCCTTCCGGCATTGGCGCAGCCTGTCTCTTATTGACGCTGTCCGGGTGCGCGGCCGAACCCGCTGTCGAACCTATGACAACAACGAGCTCGAGGCCAAGCAGCACTCTTACACCGAGCCCCGAGTCAAGCAGCACCCCGAGCAAAACTGTGCCCTCACCGAAAACAACGACTGCCCCGGCAGCACCGAGGACTCCACCCCCTTCGAAGCCAACGCCCGTCACCGACACGCCCGTGGACGAGGCCCCGAGCAGCAGAACTTCACCGGCACCTGCGACAACAACTGCACCTTCGACGCCACTGACAACCGCCCCCTCACCAACACCTTCAACTCCGGATCCCGCGAAAACGCCCACGGCACCAAAGACCACCCAGGCCCCGGCCAGCAGCGTGTCATCGGCGCCCCCAATAACGCCTCCGCAGCCCGCCCCACCTTCAACAACAACGTCAACGCTGAGCACCTTCTACGTGGCCATCAACGATCAGGGCACCTCCGGGCCAATGATTGGTTGCGGCGATAGCATTGTGGCGACAACAACCGGTCTGGTGATTTACACCGATCGGGTCGAAGCGGCCATCAGCAGCCTCTTGGATACCAAGGACGCACACCTTGGGCAGTCCGGACTCGTTAATTCCTTGGCAGATTCCAATCTGAGCTATGTTTCATCTTCGGTATCTAGCGGCACCGTGACAGTCGAGCTGACCGGGGAGTTACGCTCGGGCGGCATTTGCGACAATCCGCGAATCATCGCTCAACTTGAATACACCGCGATGATGGCGGCCGATGTCCCTCAGGCGAAGATCCTCGTCAACGGCAAAGAAATTGCCTTCCGACTGAGCGGAAAGTGATTACTTGTTGACTCATAGGCAACAGGCGTTGCTAAAGTAGCGGTGTGACCCACCTTGCAGATTCAGCCACTGGTAACCAAACCGAAGCAGACCTCGATCGCGCCGCACCTCATGCGGCGCTCTTCTCCGAGAGGGCCTCGCACATCAAGCAATCCGCGGTGCGCGATGTCTTTGAACTTTCGCTGGACCCGTCCCTGGTCTCGCTGGCCGGAGGCAACCCGTACCTGCAGTCACTGCCCCTAGAAAAGCTCGGGGCCATGGCCTCCGATCTGATCCGCGAGGAAGGCATGACGGCTCTGCAATACGGCAGCGGCCAAGGCACCTCCACTCTGCGAGCGCAGATCTGCGAGGTGATGGCCGAAGAAGGGATCACCGAGGTCGACCCAGATAACATTGTGATCACCACCGGGTCACAAGCCGCACAGGACGTCGCCTGCAAGGTTTTCTGCGACCCCGGGGACACCGTGCTGTGTGAGGACCCCACCTATGTGGGCGCGCTAAACACCTTTGAGGCCTATCAGGTTAAAGCCGAGCCCATCCCCACCGACGAGCATGGATTAATCCCCTCGGCGCTGCGTCTTCGCATCGGCGAATTGCGGCAGGCCGGCGCGCGGATCAAGTTCCTCTACACGATCCCCAACTTCAACAACCCCTCGGGCATCACCCTGGCCGCCGAGCGCCGAGCGGAGATCGCCGAGATCTGCATCGTCGAGAACATCCTCATCTTGGAGGACAACCCGTACGGCATGCTGCGCTACGCCGGGGAAGCGATCAGGCCGCTGCGCGCCGATTACCCCGAGCACGTCATCTACATGGGATCGTTCTCCAAGATCCTGGCCCCCGGCCTGCGCATCGGCTGGGCGGTGGTGCCCGCACACTTCTTCCGCCGCTTCTACCTCGCCGCCGAGGCCGTCACGCTGTGCCCGGCAACGTTCAACCAGATGTTGATCAGTAAGTACCTTGACGAACATGACTGGCGCGGGCAGATCCAGACCTACCGGGAACTCTATGCCGCGCGTTGCGAGGCGATGCTCGAAGCCCTGGATGAGTACATGCCGGAGGCCGTGAGCTACACCCGGCCCGAGGGAGGCTTCTTCATCTGGGTCACGCTTCCGGAGGGAATCGACACCTACTCGCTGTTGTCCAAGGGCATCGAGGCCGGCGTGGTGTTCATTCCCGGGGCCGCCTTCAGCCCCCACGACGGGCCCAGCCACCGGCTGCGCCTGGCCTTCAGCGCGGTGCCCGAGGAAAAGATCCGCGAGGGTGTCAAGCGTCTGGCCCCGGTGCTGGCGGCGGCCATCGCCGAAAACGGCGTCCGCTAGAAAAATCCCGCCCTTCGGGGCCATCCGACGACGCGTGGCGCATGATGTATCCATGTGGTTTGGATGGATCGAGTTCGACCTGCTGCTGGGCGATGTGCATTCACTCAAGGCGAAGCGCACCGTGGTGCGCCCGATACTCGCCGAGATCAGGCATCGGTTCGAGGTCTCCGTCGCGGAGAGCGGAAACCAGGACCTTCACCGGCGCGCAGGGCTGGCGGCGGGACTCGTCGCGGCGGACGCCGCGCACGTGATCGAGGTACTGGACGGCATCGAGCGCCTCGTCGCGGCACGCCCGGAAGTCCAATTGCTCAGCGCCCGCCGCCGCCTTGGATCCTCCGAGGACGAGTAGGTGAGCGGCCCATGTCACCTGCTAGTGGATCACCCAGGTGATTAGTCCCAGCAGGGTGCAGACAACGGCCAGGAGGATGCCGAGCCGCGGGGCAATCCATGCGGTAACCTCCCCCTCGGTGGGCGACGCCGCGTCCGGGCCGGGGACCGCGGCGACGGGAATGACCGCCATTTCGTAGGCCAGCAGGATCCTCGAGGGCGCCAGCATGGTGGCCATCGACGCGGTGACGTTGGAGACCGCGACGAGCTGCAGCACCGATGAGCCCATGGAGGTGGCCGCCTGCGCCTGCGTTGCCGCCAGCATGGAGTTTGCCGCGGTGTTGGACCCGGAAATGAATCCAGCCAATCCGCTGACGACCGGCCCCAGGACCAGATAGCCGGCACCGATCCCTGCCAGCGCCGCCCCCAGTTCCCGGCCCATGCCGGTGGCCGCGAGCAGCGCGCCCAGAATGGTGAATCCACCGGTGGCGATTCCCACCGGAACCCAGCTGCGGTAGGCCAGGGAGGCGCGGGCGCGCAGGCCGGAGGTTCCGCCGCCCAGGGAGGTGGAACCGTATTGGGCGATAAGGCAGGCCACTATCAGCCAGATCCCGCCGCTGCTGAGTGTGCGCTTGAGCAGGGAGGCTTCCATCGGAGAGCTGAGCGCGCGAGCCGCCAGCAGACCCGCGGTCAGCACCGCGTAGGGCAGCAAGGCCACCGCGACCGCGCGGCCGGCCGGCACCAGCGACCGGCCCATCTTGAAGCTCAACAGGTGCACGGCCAACACCAGCAGCGAGCCGATGATGCCCGCCGGCGGGGTGCCCATGAGCAAGTTGGCGACCAGGATTCCCGCGTTGAGCAGCACCGCGGCGCCCACTAAGTGCGCCAGCAGCCGACCGGGTTTGGGCGATTCCCCGCGCATCACGAGCCACGCGGCGATTCCCGCACCGAGCACCACCGGCAGGGTCAGCAGCGCGGAGCGGACACCCACGTCGAAGAGGGAAAGTCCGGCCAAATCCGCTGCCACCAGCGTTCCCGGGCCCAGCGCTCCCCAGGGAACGGCCACGAGTCCGAGCAGACTCAGGATCGCCGAGTGCTTCACCGAATGCCCCAGTTGCATCAGCAGCGGGACGCCCACGGTGACACCGATTCCGAACCCCGTCACCGACTCGGCGAAGGGAACCAGCCCGAAGATCACCAGCACGGTTCCAGCTTGTCGGTTTGAGGCGCTTTGGCGCAGCCAGCCTGAGATACGGTCCATGGCTCCGGTTTCGGCGGTGATGCGCGAGAGCAGCACGCCGCCGAAGAGGATAAGCAGCACTTCAAGAATGGTGGGGCCGAACATGGCTCCAGCCCGCAGGAGCTCTCCAACAGGAGTGGGGAAGAAAAAGATGGCTACGAGGACACCGGTGAGCAAGGAATAGACGGCCATCGTGGTGGCCTTTGTTCGGGCCAGAAACAGGGTCATGGCCACCACGATCGGGGAGGCGGCAGCCAATGCCAGCATGTTGGCGGTTCCTTTGTTCGGGGCACCGCTCGGGGATTCACGCGGCGTGTTCTGCTGCGATTGACGATACCGGGGCGTCGACGGAACAACGACTTAGTTGCGGCGCTTGGCCCTTACTGGCGACAAACGAGAACCGCCGCACATTTCACCAAGTGAATGTACGGCGGTTCCCGGGATCGGATTCAGTTTTTTGCTGCGGCCATGCCTAGGCGATACGGCGGGCCGGGGTCAGGTTCCTACCCAAGGCCAGGCCGAGTCCGGCCATGCCCACGCCCAGCGCGAAGTGCAGGACGTTATCTGCGGTGTTGACAGGGACGAAGTTTGCGGCACTGGCCTGGTCAATGAAGACTCCGTAGAAGCCCAAGATCAGGTAGACAATACCCCCGACAACCAAGAAGGTCTTTGCCGTTGCTGCGCTGCGCCACAGGGTGACTCCAAGGACACCGAAGAGTAGGTGGACAACGTTGTGAAGGACCGAGACCTGGAAGATGCCAAGCAACATTGAGCCGGAGTGGTGTCCGGCCATCCCTAGGTGTTCGGTATTGCTAGTGATGCCGGGAATGAATCCCAGGACACCAACCAGCAGAAATACCGCGCCGACGGCCAGTGCAACGTATTGCACTAGGGAACGGTGTGTGTTCGTGTGTGTCGAGGCCATGGTGGGCTCCTTGGGTTCCTGTCGATTTTCAACGCCGCTGCGTTGCTGACAGCAGATATTCGGAACCACTGTGCCGACGGATTGCCCGCGGGGTGAAGAATCTTTCGGTACGACTTAACCCTCGCTGATTTCGTCGTAATTGAGCCGGGCACGAATGATCTTTTCCGCATGCCCCTGCGCCCAGTCTCGAACGATTTCAAGGGGTCCCAGCAAGGTGGCACCGAGTTCGGTGAGTTCATATTCCACCCGCGGCGGCACCTCGGGATAAATCGTCCGGGTCAACAACCCGTCACGTTCTAGGGAGCGCAAGGTTTGGGTGAGAACCTTGGGTGTGACGCCGCCAATGTCCTGCCGTAGCGCTGAGAACCTGCGGGGTCCCGCTTCAAGGGCAAGGAACACCAACGGCGTCCACTTGTCCCCCATGCGCTGCATGATCGAGCGCGAGGGGCAGTCCGGGCTCATGACGTCAAAGGCCCGCTGCTCAGTATCCATGAGGTAACCATATTACGTTGAGGTACTCGATATCAATTGGATACTATTGTGACAACGAGGAAAGCAACCGCCGACTCGAACCGAAGCACCGCAGCGATATTAGAGGAGCAGAACATGAAGATTGCCGTATACGGAGCCACCGGAATGGTCGGTAGCCAGCTTGTCACCGAAGCCGCCAAGCGTGGCCACCAGGTCACAGCCGTCTCCCGCACCGGCCGCGAGGTTGCCGGAGCATCCTCGAACGCCGCCGCGCAGCTCGGGGACGCCGCTGCATACCGGGCCCTTGCCGCTGAAAATGATGTGGTTATCTTCTCGGTTCCGCCATCGCGCACCGGTGAATCCCACCAGCCTTTCATCGATGCCCACGAGGCAATCTCCGAGACCCTCGTGCCTGCACGCGTATTTATCGTCGGCGGTGCCGGCGCAACCGAGGTTGACGGCGTCCGTCTCTTCAACATCCCGGGCTTCCCCGAGGAGTACAAGCCAGAGGCCCGCACCATGGGTGAGGTCCTTGACCTCTACACCTCGGCCTCGGGCCTTGACTGGACCATGTTGGCACCGGCACCGGTCATCGCACCGGGTGAGCCGACTGGGAATATTGCCTTGGGCAACGATTCCCCTGCCGGAGATCACGTGAGCACCGGCGACTTCGCCGTTGCCGCATTGGATGAGATCGAGACTCCGGCGCACCAGCACCGCCGCTTCACGGTCGCCAGCGCCTAAGGATCGCACAGGCGCTCGATGCGTCTTCGCACCTCAAGACGGGTGTGGCAGAACCCCAATCCGGGGTTGCGCCACACCCGTTGGCGCATCTGATCATTTTCACTGGTGTATGAGCCGAAGCACAAGTAGCTTCATCGATTCCGCCGCGGCGACTATGGTTGATTGCGGTGGTCGCCGCCGTGTGAATCGTGATCCTTAGTCACGAGGCAAATGGCTGAGCATTCCACTCCTAACATCACTTCATCGGTTCGCAGGAAGAAGTTCATGAATTACGTTCGCCCCAAGGCAACCAGACTATTCTCGGCCGCAGCGGCCGTAGCCGCAGCGCTTGTGCTCGCTGGCTGCGCCCCGGCTTCCCCGGCTCCCGAGTCCGGCAGCGAAGCCGGCAGCGAAGCCGGCACCCCGGTCACCGGCGGCACCCTGGTTTACGCCTCCGGCGATGCCGAACCCACCTGCCTAGATCCGCACGTGGGTGGCAACTATCCCCAAGCATTGGTCGCCTCTCAATATTTGGAGACGCTTTACACCAAGGACGCCTCCGGACAGCTGATCCCATGGCTCGCCGAAGACTCCACCGTCTCGGAAGATGGGCTGCTGCGTACCCTGAAGATCCGTGAGGGAATCAGCTTCACCGATGGCACTGCGCTTGACGCTGCCGCCGTGAAAGCGAACTTCGAGCATCTGTTAGATCCAGAGACAGCTTCTTCCACCGGTTTCCTTGCCTTGGGCAAGATCGCATCGATGAAGGTCGTTAACACCACGACGCTGGAACTCACGCTCTCGACCCCCGATAGCTCGTTGCTCGAATCCTTCTCAATGCCTTGGGTTGCGATCGAATCTCCGACCGCGCTGAAGCGCAGCCAGGAAGATAACTGCGCAGCTCCGGTGGGAACCGGTCCGTTCAAGGTTGAATCCTGGAAGAAACAGGATGCGGTTAATCTGGTGCGCAACGCCGACTACGTCCAGCCGGTGGCCACCGAGGGACATGATGGCGCAGCCTACCTGGACGCCATCACTTGGCGCTTTATCCCCGAGGCAGCCACCCGCTACGCCGCATTGCAGTCCGGCGAGGTGCAGATTATCGACAACGCCCAGCCAGACACCATCGCCGCTGCGGCTAAAACTCAGACCATCAAGCACTTGGATGCCCCGCGTCCCGGAGCGTCGAACCGCATTGAGCTGAACTCCTCCAAGGCCCCGTTCAACGACGCATCGGTCCGCGAGGCCTTCATCCATGCGGTGAACGTGGATGCGAGCATCGATTCGCTCTTCTTCGGGACCGCGCCACGTTCCTATTCCCCGCTCTCCAGCGCCGAACCACTGGCCTACTCCGCGGAATCTCTCTTCGCTTATGACCCCGCCAAGGCCTCCGAACTCCTCGATGCGGCCGGCTGGAGTGAACGCGATGCCGAGGGCTACCGCGTTAAGGACGGCACTCGTCTGACTTTGACCTTCCCGGTCAGCACCAGCCAGTCGATCCCCGCCGAGCAATCACTCTTTGAGCAATTACAAGCTACCGCCAAGGAATCGGGCTTTGACGTCAAGATCAAGCTGCTTGACCTCTCCAGCTGGTACGGAGAATTGTTCAAGAATGACTACAACCTCGTCTCGGCCCCCTATACCAAGGTTGGCCCGAGCGTATTGAGCGTGCTGTTCCACTCCGACTCCACGATTCCCGCACCATCTGGCTACTTTGCGAACCTGTCCCAGGTCAAGGACCCGAGCCTTGATGCGCTGTTAGACACTGCCGGTTCCACCAAGGATGAGGCAGAACGCAAGGATCTGTACTCGCAGGCTCAGAAGAAGGTGCTCGAGGGGTACTACCTCTTACCGCTGTATGACCAGCAGAACCACTTCCTTTATTCGGAAAAGCTGCGCAACGTCGGAGCCACCACAGCCGTAGCGACTCCTACCTTCTTTGATTCGTGGCTGGCTAACTAATCAGCTAGCGGAGACGGACCCCCATCCATGAGTACATCCACCATCGCGCGCCAGCGGTTAGCCCCGATTTTGGGGCGGACCGCTCGCTGGGTGCTGGGCAAGCTGGGTGGGGGCATCTTCGTGTTGTGGGCAGTGGCCACCGCGATCTTCTTTGGCATCCGCATGATTCCCGGAGACCCTGCCGAAGCGATCATGGGCGGGCCAGGGTCCCAAGCCTCGGCCGAGGCATTGGCTGCTGCGCGCGCCGAATACGGTCTGGATCAGCCGCTCTACGTTCAGTACTTCTCGCAACTATGGCGCTTGGCCACCGGGGACATGGGTACCTCCTATTCGCTCAAGACCCCGGTGGCCGAGGTACTCGGTGAGCTGATTCCGCCCACCCTAGTCCTTGCGGTACTCGCCCTGGTGGTGGCCTGGGCGTTGGCGTTGGTATTAGCGGTAATCTCCACGCGCAGCGGTGCGGTGGGGACGGCCATCGCCTCGGGGCTGGAGATCGTTTCGGCCGCGGTACCGCATTTTTGGCTGGCCAGTGTGCTGATCATGCTCTTTGCCACGGCACTGGGCTGGCTCCCACCGGTGAGCACCAGCACGCCGGCAGGACTAGTTTTACCGGTGATCACCTTGGCCCTACCGTTAGCTGGTTTCTTGGGTCAGGTCATGCGCGACACCATGGCCCGTGCCCAACGCTCGGCCTTTGCCCTCTCGGCGCGAGCTCGAGGTGAGTCGGAGATCGGAGTCCTGCTGCGCCATTCCCTGCGCCACGCAGCACTGCCGGGCATCGCGCTTTCCGGCTGGGCCTTTGGTTCCCTGCTCTCCGGTGCGGTAGTTGTTGAATCCATCTTCGCCCGCCCCGGGCTGGGACGTTCCCTGCTCTCGGCTGTCACCGCCCGAGACATTCCCCTAGTCACCGGTGTCGCGCTGATCTCGGCTGCCGCCTATGTGGTGATCATGGCTCTCTCGGATATCGCAGAACGCCTCGCCGACCCAAGAATCCAAGCTTCATGAGCACCCCGAAACCACAACTGAGTCTGGGCGATCCCCTGCTCACCCCACGCCCGGCGCCCCGCGCGCCTAGGGGTGGCGGCCGAATGCTGCGCATCGTTGCCCGGCTGCCGCTGATCATTTCGGCAGCCGTGTTGGCCTTTTTTGTCCTTTCGGCCATCGCACCGCAAATACTAGCCCCCTTTGATCCGCTGGCCATCAACCCCGTTGATGCGTTTTCCGGCCCCGGTGCCGGCCATCTGCTCGGCACCGACGAATCTGGGCGTGACATTTATTCACGGATCATCCATGGTTCCCGGGACTCGCTGCTCATCGGTGCCGCGGCCACGGCCATCGGACTTTTCCTGGCGCTGGTGCTGGGCACCATCGCCGGATTTGGTTCACGCTGGATGGACAGCTGGGTAGGACGCATCCTCGAAGTGCTGTTTTCGCTGCCCGGATTGTTGCTGGCCTTGGTATTTATTGCGTTGGCCGGACCCGGAGTGGGGACCACCGTGGTGGCGGTGGGATTGACCACCGCACCGGGTTATGCGCGGATGATCCGTGCGCAGATTATTGCGCTGTGCTCCTCCCCCATGGTGGAGGCCGCCACGGTGCTTGGCCGCTCCCCGGCGCGTATCCTCACCACGCATATCCTGCCCAATGCACTGGCCCCGATTGCTGTGCTGGGCACCTTGGGATTGGGCCAGGCGGTCGTCTGGGCTGCGTCGCTGAGCTTCTTGGGACTTGGCTCACCACCACCGGCACCCGAATGGGGAGCCATGCTCTCCGCCGGTCGCACCTACTTGGCATTGGCCTGGTGGATGACGTTCTTCCCCGGTCTGGCGATCGTGCTGGTGGCAGCCGCCTCCACCGTGCTTTCCCGTACCCTCAGCCCAGGAGCCAAACGATGAGCAATCCGACTCCGATCCTTGAGGTCAAAAAGCTCTCCGTGGCCTTCGGCAATTCCGAAGTCGTCTCCGATGTCTCTTTCACGCTTACCCCCGGCGAATGTCTGGCGTTGGTGGGTGAATCGGGGTCTGGAAAATCTGTCACCGCGCGTTCGCTCATCGGGTTGGCGGGTCCCGGGTCCACGGTGCACGCAGAGAGTCTGGGAATCGGTGGACGAGATGTTCGAGGACTCAGCCAACGCGCTTGGCGCACGATTCGCGGCGCTCAGGTTGGATTCATCCTGCAGGATGCGCTGAGCTCACTGGATCCATTGCGGCTCGTTGGCAAGGAAATTGATGATGCCCTGCGCCTGCATTCAACGGGTTCCGGGTCACAACGGGCGGCACGTGTTGTTCAACTGCTTGAATCGGTGGGTCTGGATGACCCCGTGACCAGAGCCGGACAACGCTCCGGGGAACTATCCGGAGGCATGCGCCAGCGTGCCCTGATTGCCTCCGCGATTGCCCTTGACCCGATGTTGATCATTGCCGATGAGCCGACCACAGCGTTAGACGCAACGATTGCCGCCGCGGTGCTGGATCTGTTGGGTACGTTGCGTAACTCCGGCTCGGCCATGCTCTTGATTAGTCACGACCTTGCGGCCGTGGCTTCCGTCGCCGATTCCATCGCGGTGATGCAGGACGGGCACATCGTGGAGTATGGCTCCCGGGATCAGATTCTTTATGATCCGCAGCATCCCTATACCCGGGCTCTGTTGGCCGCAGTTCCCGCCGGCAAGCCCCGCTTCACCAAGCTATCCCCCGCAGTCCCGGCCAACAGCTCACCGGTTCTCCGCGCACCGGAAGCGACTCCGGAGCTGACCTCCGTAGAGCACTCACCGGTATTAGTCGCACGGGGCCTGTCCAAAAGCTTTGCCGTTGCCGGGGCTGATTCCTTCCCTGCGGTGTCACATGTGGACTTTGAGCTACACCCCGGGCAGACGCTGGGAGTGGTGGGCGAATCGGGTTCGGGCAAAACCACCACGGCACGCATGGCACTGGGACTGTTGGCACCGGATAGCGGAACCGTGACACTTTTTGGTGAGCCCTGGTCGTCAATTCCCGAGGCTCAGCGCCGCGCACGCCGCTCCTCCTTGGGCGCCATCTATCAGGATCCGCTGGCCTCCTTCGACCCGCGACTATCGACCGGCGCGTTGTTGGCGGACGCGTTGAGTCAGGGCAGCACGCGCAATCCCCGCAACTATCGGGACAAGATCGCCGAGCTGCTGGACATGGTGGGCTTAGATCCGGTGCTCGCTTCGCGGAACCCCACAACGCTCTCCGGAGGGCAGCGTCAGCGGCTGGCGATCGCCCGCGCCCTGGCTCCAAATCCCCGGGTGCTGATCTGTGATGAGCCGGTTTCCGCCCTTGACGTTTCCGTGCAGGCCCAGGTCCTTGACCTACTGGATGAGTTACAGCAACGTCTGGGGCTGAGCTACCTTTTGATCTCCCACGATCTGTCGGTCATCCGGCACATGAGCGATCAGGTGGTGGTGATGCGTGCCGGTGCGGTGATGGAATCGGGAGCCACCGAGTTGGTTTTCAGCAACCCGCAACACGAATACACGCGTTCGTTGCTCGCCGCAGCGCCAACGATGGTGCCCGGCCGCTCAGCCTAAGCCCCTGCAGCTATGGGGAAGCACGTTGTCGTGGTCGGGCACCGCCTTGAATTCAGGCTCTGGGCCCTGGGATCAGATCCATTAAGTCGCGGCCAGCGAATGCTCCAGTAGCTCGCGCAGCGCGCCACGATCCACTCCCGTCAACCGTGTGAGATACAGGCAGACCTTTGAGGCTCGGTATTTGCCGAGCCGAGCGAGTAACTCGGGCCAGCGCTCGGAGAAATCATTGACCAGGTAGATGGTGTGCTGTTTGGGCCCCGGGGCGAAGGCGAGCAAGGGAGCTACTCCCCCATGTCCGCTCTCATAGCGGTACGCGCATTCGCCGAATCCAATGATGCGCCCGGCCCACACAACAGGCTTTTCGTTGCTGATCTCACCAAAGAGCGCAAGTAGTTCCTCGGCTTCAGCACGCCGTGGACCCGTGGCGCGGTCCAGGACCGACGCAACTGGCAGGTCCGATGGCGACATAACCGGTGGCTTCGTTGCCATGACGTTCCTCGCTATCGTGCTGGGTATCCCCAGCGTACAACCGTAGGACAAGATCCGAGGTGGGAGCGTCCCCGAACCCCGGCACCACCACGATTCAGTGGCAAAAGTACGAACTTCGGCTCATCGACGTCTTGTCGAGGGTGTGGGAACCACCGCCGGTACCTTCCCAGCAGTGGTTTTCACTGTGCGGCGTCCCCGGCAGTGGTTTTCACTGTGCGGCGTCCCCGGCCCACGCTCAGCAGCAGGTACACAGCAGTGCCCGCCAACACACCCCAGAACGGGGAGACAATGCCCAGCGGCGCGATGCCCGAGGCGGTGATAATCAGGGTGACTACCGCAGCCTCAATGGCCGCGGGACCGTGCGAACCGGTATCGAGCATGTCCAGCATCGACCCCTGCAAGGCGCCGAGCAGCGCCACCCCGGCCATGGCGGTAATCAGCTCGCCGGGAACCGCGGCAAAGAGGTCAAGGATCGTGGCACTGAACAGCCCAAAACCAATGAAGAACACACCCCCAGCAGCCCCCGCGATGTAGCGCTTGGCCGGGTCCTCGTGAGCCTCCCGCCCGCAACAGATACCGGCGGTAATGGCGGCGAGGTTGATGGCATGGGATCCAAACGGCGCAAAGATCACGCTGGCCACGCAGGTTCCGGTGAGTAACAGCCGGTCATTGGGCGCATAACCGCTGGTACGCATCATGACCAGCCCCGGCCCGTTTTGTCCGGCCATGGTCACAATCAGCAACGGGATCGAGATGCCCATGATCGCCTGAATCGAGAACGTGGGCACGGTGAACAGCGGAACCGTCACGGCCAATGACAGCTCGGGGCTCTGGGCCTGCCCGGCGATCACGGATAACACAACACCCACCACGAGGGCCCCGGGCACCGCGTATTTGGGGAACAGGCGCCGGCCGACAAAGTATGCCACCGCCAGACCGCCGGCCACCACTGGGGAGGCCAGAACCGCTCCGGTGACATTGAGGACAAATGGCAGCAGGACCCCGGCCAATACCGCGGCCAAGATCGGGCGCGGAACGGCCGCCAATAACCGTCCGAAGAGCCCACTGAGGCTCAACACCAGGCCCAGTAAGCCCGCCACAATGTAGGCACCGATAGCGTCGGAGAATTCATAGTCCCCCAGCACCGTCAGCAACAAGGCGGAGCCCGGTACCGACCAGGCCACCACGACGGGTTGACGAGTAAAAAGGCTGAGCACCAAACCGACAATTCCACTGCCCACCGAGACCGCCCATACCCATGAGGCAGTTTGGTCATCATTCAGCCCAGCCCGTTGGGCGGCCTGAATGATGACCAGCATCGGCCCGGCATAGGAAACGGCGACGGCGATAAATCCGGCACAGATCGCACTGATCGAAACATCCCCAAGCACCCCAGGAAGATGCACCCCGGACCGCTTGGTCTGATCCTCCGCATGGTGACTCTTGGGCACGCCGATGGCCGCCTTTCAGGTGGTGGGAAGACGGCAACGTTTTTCGCCGCGGGTCTGCCCTGCGGCAGGGAAAAAACCGTCGAAATGCCCACGCTACGGGGACAAATGGCCTCTGACAAATATCTAGAAAAGTGCCATTGATACGCCCAGGGAATCAATGGAATAGACCCTAGGTCAACCCTAGGCATATACCCAGTGTGAGGTCACGCACATGCTGACATGGTGTATCTCATGGTTTCGCCACCCACCGGGTGGACCAGGGCGCTTGCGCCCCCTACGAAGGATGGAGCACTCCATGACAGAAATACTTGATACCGTCTCGACCCTGCTTGATGATGCACTCGTTGACAGCCCGGAGACCGGCGTCTTCCGCGCCAACCGAAATATCTTCACCGACGAAGAGATTTTCGAACTCGAGATGAAGCACATCTGGGAGGGCAACTGGATTTACCTGGCCCACGAGTCCCAGATCCCCAACATCGGCGACTACTTCACGACCAACATCGGCCGCCAGCCGATCGTGATCTCCCGCAACAAGGAAGGCGTGCTCAACGCCCTCATCAACGCGTGCAGCCACCGTGGCGCCATGCTCTGCCGCCGCAAGACGGATAACCGCACCACCTTCACCTGCCCATTCCACGGCTGGACCTTCAACAACTCCGGCAAGCTGCTCAAGGTCAAGGACTCCCGCGGCGCCGGCTACCCGGAGGGCTTCAACAAGGACGGCTCGCACGACTTGACCAAGGTCGCTCGTTTCGAGTCTTACCGCGGTTTCCTCTTCGGCTCACTGAACGCCGATGTAAAGCCGCTGACCGAGCACCTGGGCGAGTCCACCAAGATCATGGACATGATCGTGGACCAGTCCCCGGACGGCCTTGAGGTCCTGCGCGGCTCCTCCACCTACACCTACGACGGCAACTGGAAGCTTCAGGCCGAAAACGGCGCCGACGGTTACCACGTCTCGGCTACCCACTGGAACTACGCAGCCACCCAGGCCCGCCGTGCCTCCGGCGAATCCTCCAACGAAACCAAGACCATGGACGCCGGCGGCTGGGACAAGCAGGAAGGTGGCTACTACTCCTTCGAGAACGGCCACCTGCTGCTCTGGACCGAATGGCTGGACCCTGCCAACCGCCCGCTGGCCGAAAAGCGCGACGAGCTGGTCGCCGCCCACGGCGAGGCCAAGGCCGACTGGATGATCGGTGTCTCGCGGAACCTCTGCCTGTACCCGAACGTGTACCTGATGGATCAGTTCTCCTCGCAGATCCGCGTCTTCCGCCCGGTGGCAGTGGACAAGACCGAGGTCACCATCTACTGCATCGCCCCGGTCGGCGAATCCGACGAGGCTCGCGCCAACCGCATCCGCCAGTACGAGGACTTCTTCAACGCCTCGGGCATGGCCACACCGGATGACCTGGAGGAATTCCGTTCCTGCCAGAAGACCTACATGGCCACCGCCGCCAAGTGGAACGACCTCTCCCGCGGCCAGGCACACCAGATCACCGGAGCCGACGATAACGCCAAGAAGATCGGCCTGGAGCCCATCTCCTCCGGTGCCCGCACCGAGGACGAGGGCCTGTACCCGATCCAGCACGGTTACTGGCTGAACACCATGCGTCAGGCCGTTGCCGCCGAGGCCGCATCCACCACCACCGGCACCACCGAACAGGGGAACCACCATGACTGCAACCACTAACGACATCCTCACCACGGTCACCACCGGTGCCGGTGAGCTCAGCATCGAAGAGATCAAGCAGTTCCTCTTCCGCGAGGCACGCTTCCTGGATGACCGCGACTTCGATCGCTGGATTGACTGCTACCACCCCGAGGCCACCTTCTGGATGCCGGCCTGGGCCGATGACGACAAGCTCACCGAGGACCCGCAGCGCGAGATCTCGCTGATCTTCTACCCGAACCGCGGTGGCATCGAGGACCGCGTCTTCCGTATCAAGACCGACCGTTCCTCGGCCACGTCGCTGCCGGAGCCACGCACCGGGCACAACATCTCCAACGTGGAGATCGTGTCGGTTGACGGTGACAAGGTTGATGTTCGCTTCAACTGGTTCACGCTGTACTACCGCTACCAGAACGTCGATACCTACTTCGGCACCTCGTACTACACCATCGATTACTCCGGCACCCAGCCGGTCATCATGGCCAAGAAGGTCGTTTTGAAAAACGACTACATCCACCACGTGGTGGATATTTACCACATCTAGTGCCCACGCGGCCCATTACGTGGGCCCAACGGTTCGCCCGGTGCGGGAGCAAGGACGCTCTCGCACCACGGCGCTACGCACCAACTGCTGCGTTCCCCCAGCCCCCATTTCTTGAAAAGAGCCCCCTCATGACCTACCAGGTTGCCCTCGCTTTCGAGGACGGTATCACCAGGTTCATCAAAGTTGGACCCCGTGAAACCGTCGCCGACGCCTCCTACAAGGCACGGATCAATATCCCGCTGGACTGCCGCGACGGCGCCTGCGGTACCTGCAAGGCTTTCTGCGAATCCGGCAAGTTCGACGGCGGTGACTACATCGAGGAAGCACTGACCGACGACGAAGCCGAAAAGGGCTTCTGCCTCCCGTGCCAGATGGTCCCGGAATCGGACCTCGTGCTGCAGATCCCCACCACCTCGGATGTCGCCAAGACGACCGCCACCACCTACTCCTCGACGCTGACCGAGATCCGCCGTCTCTCCGAAACGACCTACGCGTTTAACCTCGAGATCGAGAACCGCGACGAGCTCTCCTTCCTGCCCGGCCAGTACGTGAACATCGAAGTTCCCGGCTCCAATGGTCAGACCCGCTCGTACTCCTTCAGCTCTGGCCCGGATATCTCCACCCTCTCCTTCTTGATCCGCATCACCGACGGCGGACGGATGTCCACCTACATGCGCGACGTTGCGGCAGTTGGGGATACGATCAACTTCACCGGGCCGATGGGTAGCTTCTTCCTGCGTGATCCCAAGCGCACGTCGCTGCTACTCGCCGGCGGCACCGGACTGGCCCCGCTGCTGGCCATCTTGGAAAAGCTCTCGGGCATGGAGACTCCCCACCCGACCCACCTGATCTACGGCGTCAACACCGACACCGATCTGGTTGAGCTTGATGTGCTTGAGAACTACAAGTCGCGCATCACCGGCTTCACCTTCGACACCGTGGTCGGAGACCCGAACAGCGCCGCGGAAAAGAAGGGCTACGTCACCAACCACTTCGAGCCGCACCACCTGGCCGAGGGCGACGTGGATATCTACCTCTGCGGTCCCCCGCCGATGGTTGAGGGCGTCCGCCGCCACCTCGAGGCCGAAGGCCTGAAGCCTCAAAACTTCTACTTCGAGAAGTTCGCGCTGGCCGTGACCCCCGCCGCAACCGACGCCCCGGCGGCAGAGGCCGCCGAGGCTCCAGCAGCGGTCACCGAAGCGGCTCCCGCTTCCTTGCCGGCCTACGAGATCGGCGAGGAGCACGCCTCGTTCGAGGCGCAGTTCGACGCCCGCATGGCCCTGGAATTGGCCATCGTTGAACTAACCATGGGCAAGCTGACGCCCGAGCAGCTTGTTGAGTTCAAGGTCCTGGCCGAGTTGGCCGGCAAGACTTTGGATGGCGAGAAGTTTGTCAGTTCCGAGGCCTTCACCGTCACCAACGAGGCCTTCCACCAGTTCCTGTTCAAATGCGTTGGCAACGAACACCTGCTCCAGGCGTACAACCGCCTCGAGGTTCCTGCCATCATGGCCAAGGTATTGCGCCGGGAGCACTGGATCGACGGAGCCGTCGACGCCGATCACCTGGCCATCGTTTCCGCGTTCGAGAATCAGGACCTGGCCGAAGCCCGCAAGGCCATCATCTCCCACAACGAGCATGCCAAGGCCACCATGGCAGCCGCGACCAAGAACCCCATCGCATGAGCACGCCAGAGCAGGGCGTGAACGTGACGGCAGAGGCAGGGTTACCGCTCTCCTTCCATGCGGACCGCTTCGCCTCCAAGGTTGTTCTGATCACCGGTGCCGCACAGGGCATCGGCTGGGCCGTGGCTCGGCGGATTGCCGCCGAGGGTGGGTCATTGGTCCTGGTGGACCGCTCTCCCCTGGTCCACGACGTGGCCGAGGGATTGCGTAGCCACGGAGTGAGTGCCCTGAGTGTGACGGCCGACCTCGAGGTCTTTGAGGGCGCGTTGTCGGCGGTGAGCGCCGCGGTGAACGAGTATGGCCGCATTGATGTGCTGATCAACAACGTTGGCGGCACCATCTGGGCCAAGCCGTTTGAGCACTACTCCCCGGAGGAAATCGGCAAGGAGATCCAGCGTTCGCTCTTCCCGACCCTGTGGATGTGCCGTGCGGCGTTCCCCGAAATGATCAAGGCCTCATCCGGCACCATCGTGAACGTTTCATCGGTGGCAACCCGCGGACTCAACCGGGTCCCGTATGCCGGAGCCAAGGGTGGGGTTAAGGCCATCACCTCGGCCCTGGCCATGGAGGGGGCAGCCCACGGAATCCGTGTGGTGGCCACCGCGCCCGGCGGCACCGAAGCACCCGAACGCCAAGTCAAGCGCGGTCCCTCCCCCGAGGGCGAGCAGGAGAAGGCCTGGTACCAGCAGATCGTGGACCAGACCATCGATTCCACCCTGCTCAAGCGCTACGGAACCCTCGACGAACAGGCAGGTCCCATCGCGTTCCTAGCCTCCGATGAGGCCTCCTACATCACCGGCAGCACCTTGCCGGTGGCAGGCGGGGACCTCGGCTAGAGCCGTTCCCCCTTTATTACCCTGACGTTCGGGGCGGCACACCCGCCGCCCCGAACAGGTTCCACCCCTTGCAGTTCCACGGTCAGTGACCCGAATTTCCTTAGGTCACGGCTAACACCCCCGCAAGCCATAATTTGCGGTACTTGTTCGTGCCCAAAAACCGCACACCGTCGTGCGCACTGGGCCCATAAGTTAAACGGAGCACATCGTGAAATCACCGCAGTCAAGCGCCACCCTGAAGCAAAAAACCACCGTCCACTGGGTCGTCACCATCGCGGCGATCGCCCTGATCTTTGATGGATACGATCTGGTTGTCTACGGCACCGTCGTCTCGACCTTGCTCAACGACCCAACCCAGCTCGGCGCGATCGGCCCGGCCACGGCGGGCCTACTGGGCAGCTGGGCACTCTTTGGTGTCATGGTCGGTGCTCTGGTGACCGGCGCGATCGGTGACTACCTCGGCCGCCGCAAAATCATGATTGCGGGCATCATCTGGTTCTCCGTGGGTATGGCGCTGACGTCCTTGGCCACCACTGTCACGGCCTTTGGCGGCCTGCGCTTCTTCACCGGCCTCGGCGTCGGGGCCTTGGTTGCCACCGCCGGTGCCGTTGTTGCCGAATTCGCCCCCAAGGGCAAGCGCAACTACTACAACGCCATCGTGTACTCCGGTGTCCCGGTGGGCGGCGTCTTGGCCTCCTTGCTGGCCATCGTACTGCTGGACCACGTCGGCTGGCGCGGGCTTTTCCTCATCGGTGCAACTCCTTTGCTCTTCCTGCTGCCAATGGCTTTGGTGAAGCTGCCCGAGTCTCCCGAATGGCTCATGGCCCGCGGCCGCACCGAGCAAGCCCAGGCCGTTTCGCTGCGCACCGGTGTCCCGATCATCGCTCCCGCCTCGACCGGTGGCGCCCATGTTTTGGCGCCGGTGGTCCCCGAGACGAAGATCGGTTTCCGTGCCCTGGCTTCCAAGAAGTACGCCCTGCCCACTCTGCTGCTGGGCCTGATGAGCTTCGCCGGCTTGATGCTGACCTATGGCCTGAACACCTGGTTGCCGCAGATCATGTCCACCTTCGGCTACGGCAAGTCCTACTCACTGGCCTTCCTGCTGGTGCTTAATGCCGGTGCCGTCTTTGGCGGATTGATTGCCTCCGTGGGTGCCGACCGTGTTGGTGCCAAGCGCGTGGTTTCCACAACGTTCTTCTTGGCCGCGGTGGCCATGGTCATGCTGACGCTGCACCTACCCTTCGGCATCCTGCTGGCCTTGGTGGCCGTGGCGGGCGTGGGTACCATCGGCACCCAGGTGCTGATCTACGGGTTTGTATCTAACTACTACAACGCCGCCGCACGCGGCGCCGGTGTGGCCTGGTGTGCCGGATTCGGCCGTCTCGGTGGCATCTTCGGACCATTGATTGGCGGGCTGCTGATTGCCGCGGGAGTGCAGAACCACATCGCCTTCTACGTCTTTGCAGCGGTTGCTATTGTTGGTGCACTGGTGACAGCCTTTGTGCCGCTGCGCAATTCCGAAACCCATTTGGCGACGCTCGCCGCGGAATCGGCTACTGTCGCAAAATAAGTACCACGTCCCGAGGTTGAACCCCGGCGATCAGGGGGCCGCGTGAACGTCGTTGTTCACGCGGCCCCGGCTATTTACATTGAAAGGTTGGTAGTCGCGGATCCATGGATCAACAACGAGCAACGGCGCTTTTGGCTCGATTGCTGCAGTCTGCCGAAGGTGGAGCGCCTCAACTGGTGGTGGTGCAGGGCCCCTCGGGGTGCGGCAAAAGCACCACGGTGCGGCGCTTCATGGAAAACAACAAGCACGTGGCGTCCTTCTCCTCCGCCGGCGCGCGTTGGGAACAAGACCTGCCAGGATCCGCCCTGCAGGAAATGCTTGATACCTCTAACATCGCCGAGGGAGTGTCACTTCCCGAGCGACTGATGGCCTTCCTCAAGGCCGTGGGTAAGCGCCCGGGTATCTTCCTGGTGGAAAACCTGCAGTGGGCCGATACCCATTCCCTCGCTGCCTTGCTCTTCGCCTGGCGTCGACTGCGTGGTGAACGCGTACTGCTGATTCTCACCCTCCGACAGGAGGATGCCGCGTTCCTGCCGCCCGGCGCCGAGGAACTGATTAGGACGCCCAACAGCACCACCCTTGAGTTGGATCCGCCCAGCCCCGCGGCACTAAAGGAAATTTCCAATACCCGGCTCGGCGTGGAACTTTCCGCCGCCGCCGCCGATCAGCTGGCCACCTATACCGGCGGCAATATCCATACCGTCCTGAACCTCATTCGGGAAAATCCTGACGAAACATGGAACCACCTCAACCATCGTTTTCCGGCTCCCCGGGCGCTCAGCGCCGAAGCCGCCACGCGATTAAGCGGTGTCTCCGACGCCGCCCGTTCGCTGATCGAGGCGGCCGCCATACTTCAACCCGGAGTCAGGCTGGACGCCGTGGTGGAGCTCACCAAAGCGGATGACCCCTTGCCGCTGGTTGAAAAATGTGTGGCCTCCGGATTGGTATCGGTGGCCGGCAGCGGTGGGAACCTCACGCTGGTGTTCCCCGGTCCTCTAGAACAGATGGCCATTTATCATCTGATCCCACTCTCGCGGCGACTAGCCTTGCACGGCGCCGCGGCAACCCTGAGCGACGACGAGGGCGAGGCCCTGGCTCACCGCGCCGATGCCACCTTGCTCTCTGACCCGGCGCTGTCGCACCAGCTGGAACTTTATGCGGAAAAGCAGTCGCGGAAGAGCGCATGGGCAGCTGCAGCAGTTGCCCTGCATCGGGCCGCCAGCCTGGAGCCCGAGCCTACACAACGCGAACCGCTTTTTCTGCGGGCAGTGGATGCCACGGTGGCAGCCGGCGATTTGCCCAGCGCTCTGGCCTTCTCCGACGAGCTGGCAAGCCTACCGGCCAGCCCCGAACGCGATCTACTATCCGGGTACATTGCCATCCTCCAGGGCCGAGCCAACACCGCCGACCGCTGGCTCACCAGCTCGTGGACAGGTGCCAAGGAATCCTCGTTAACCAGAATCATGGCGACCGTCGCCCAACGCCGAGTCCTTCATTCCCTGTGCAAGCTCGACGGTCGTCTCTTATCCAGCTGGGCGGCAAAAACTCGGGAACTCGCCCCGACCGGAAGCACCGTGGCCGTGGAGGCCTCCGTGATTCACGGTCTGGGCTTGGGCATGCTGGGCCAAAGCCGGGAGGGCGAGGAAATGCTCGCCAACCTACTGAAAACCCTGCCCACCGGAGCCCAGCGCCAACGCGCCGAAATGGCCATGGGTTGGTTACATATCGCCGGGGATCAAATAGAACTGGCTCGCCATGAATTAGCCAGTTCCAGCTCCACGGATTACTCCGAGGGTTCCCACCGCATTGCCCTGTGGGCCAGGGGTTGGCTTGCCCGAGCCGAATTTTCCGCCGGCGATTGGGATCAGGCTTTGGAAACGGTGCGAGCTGGCGTCCTGATTCAGGAGCGCTCCGGAATCGAATTGGTCAGCCCCTTGCTGCACCACACCGCTGTCCTGATCCACTCCATGCGCGGGGAACGCGAAGAGGTCGAGGCCCATCTGGCCAAGGCCTGGGCACGGACCGGAAGCTACGAAGTCATGCAGGTGCCCTACCGCATGGCTAGGGCGGCGGCGGCCAGGGCCAGAGCCGACTATGACGAAGTGCTCCTGGCACTCGAACCCATGCTGACCTTTGACCGTACTGGGGGCATTGACGAACCCGGTTTCTGGCCATGGCAGGACACCTACGCCGATGCGCTGGTACGCAAGGACCGATTGGAGGAAGCAGAGGCGTTCCTGGATCCGTTTGAGGAGGTGGCCCGCCAACGCAAGCACCGTTCCTCCGTGGCACGGTGTTTGGTGGTGCGTGGTCAGATCTGTGGCGCGCGCGGTGACCAGAACGGTGCACGCGCCGCCTTCGAGGAGGCCCTGGCCTTGTTGCAGGGCCTCACGCTTCCGGTCTTGCGGGCCCACGTGGAGTACGCCTATGGGCAATCCCTGCGCAGGTCTGGGAAACGCGCGGATGCTGCGGGTCCACTGACCCGGGCACTGGCTGGTTTCACGCAATTGGGCGCTGCCATCTACATCGATCGCTGCAACCGAGAGTTACAAGCGACGGGCATCAGCGTTCCGCGCCGCGATCCGGCCGATTGGTCATCGCTCACCTCCCAGGAAAAGGCCGTCGCCGATCTTGTCTGCGCCGGGGCCAGCAATAAAAAGGCCGCGGAGGAGCTGTTCATCGGTTCCAAGACGGTCCAGTACCACTTGACCAGGATCTACGCGAAGCTCGGGGTCAGCACACGCACCGAGCTTGCCGCACGGTACCGGGACAACGAGCGCTAAGCATGGGCAGCAAGGGCTTGTGGGCGTAGCCTGAAACCATGGGATCCGAGGTCAGGAAGCTCAGACTCGCCACGGGCATTGAATTGCCGTGTTTCATCGACGGAGACGCGGATGCCAGGCCGCTGTTGTTGCTCCATGCGTGGGGAGAATCCTTCGAAAGCTTCGACCGATTGGCGCCCCTGCTGGGCAGCTTCAGGATCTACGCGCCGGACCTGCGCGGCCAGGGGGATGCGGACAAGCCGGTCGACGGCTATGCTCTGGCCGAACAAGCCGCGGATGCCGCTGCAATTCTCGCGGCCCTAGACGTTCCCCGGGCATTCGTCCTCGGCTCCTCGAGCGGCGGATATGTGGCCCAGGCGCTGGCCGTGGGCTACCCGGAGTGTGTCGCGGCACTGGTGTTGGTGGGCGCACCCCTGAGCTTGCGGAGGCGGCCCGACTTCACGGAGAAGGTCGAGGCCCTGACGGATCCCGTCAGTGTGGCGTGGGTCCGCGAATCGTTCTCGTGGTTCCCGCTGCTGCACGAGGTTCCCGCATGGTTCATCGATGACCGCGTAGATGACGGAACCAGGATGCCCGCACACGTGTGGCGGGCCATCCTAGATGGGCTGTGTGAGGCCACTCCGCCCACCGAATCTGGAACCATTGATGCACCCACACTGATCCTGTGGGGCGGGCACGACCACCTGCTATCACTGGCCGACGAGCAGACCCTGGCCGCTCGCATCGCGGGGTCGGTCCTGAAGGTTTATCCGGACTCGGGTCACTTGATCCTCTGGGAATGCCCGGAAGAGGTGGCGGCAGACGCAATGGAGTTTCTTGCGGCGCTGCATTGAGTCGGCGAGCGGCGGGAGACCGGGATTAAACACGCGAGAGGCCCCGGACAGCGTCGTTGCTGTCCGGGGCCTCTCGCAAATTTCCGTGGTGCTTGGGACGAAAGTTTTAGGCGGCAAGCAGTGAGGTGAAGTGTTCGCTGGACTGCAGTGTGGGTTGCGAAAGTTCGCGCTCCATTTCGGGCATCCAACCGGTCCAGGCCCAGTGGTTCGATTCCTGGACGGTGTCAGCAGTGGTTCGCAAGTTGGTCGCGGACCGGTGTTCTCCTGCGGTCTTTCGCCGTGTTGAAATAAACATGGTGTTCTCCTTGGTGGCCAAGTAGTGCATGGATTGATCAGTGAGGTGTTGGGTGCTTCGCTTCGTCGTGGAACGCGGCGCGGGTGTTACCGGATCAACGACTGAAAGTTCGTGGCGCCGGCGAACCAGCTGCCATCCCGGTGGCCTTCCAGAGGCTCACCCAGGCGGTGGAACGCGCCCTCGTGGAAAAGCAGAGGGTCGGTTTGTCCCACCGTGAGCGAGCAAACTTCGCCGACCACGATGATGTGGTCACCGCCGTCATAGTTGTTCCATGCCCGGCATTCCAGCGTGGCTGCGTTGCCCACCAACACCGGCACATTTCCGTTGAGCATCCATTGGGGCTCGTTTTCGCCTGCATCGCCGGCGAAGTGCTTGGCGATCCCTAGTTGGTCTGCCGCAAGGATGTTGATGGCGAAGGCCGACCCGTCTAAGTGCTTCGCCGCCCGTGAGCTGCGCGTCAGGGTGATCTGCGCCAGCGGCGGATCCAGTGACACCGCGACGAACGCAGTCACCATGGCCCCGTAAGGGTTGCCGTCGGTCCCCTGCGTGGTCACTATCGTGACGCCGCTGGCAAACTGACCAAAGGCGCTACGAAGATCACTCGTGTTCAACGGGCTCAACATGGTTTCCTGGGACATTTCGAGTTCACTTTCGCGTGGAGGTACCGGGAGACAGAGGTGATTGGCACCCTGCGCTGGTACCCGGCAGTGACGCCGCGCGCGGCATCACTGCTATGCGGTGGTACGACAACGGCGGGGTCCCCGGATGTTCTCCGTGGAGCCCCGCCGTAACGAGGTGGTAAGGACCTACTTGGCTTCGGGGTCAAGCACGAAGTCGTAAGTGGTCTGCACGCCGGAGCCTTCGGTGGCTGGCTTGATTTCGAGCAGCAGTTCCGGCTTCACCGCGGTCGCGATGTCGTCGTCGTTGTGTGCGTCGCCCGGGAAGTACAGCTGGGCGGTGAGCAGTTCGTGGCCCGGGGCGGAAACCTTCAGGTGCAGGTGAGCCGGACGCCAGGCGTGCCAGCCGGCGGCGGCGATCAGCTGTCCGCAGGCTCCGTCGGTCGGGATCTGGTACGGGGCGGGCTGCATGGTGTTGATCTGGAAGTTGCCCTCCTCGTCGGCAATGAAGCTGCCGCGCAGGTTCCACTCCGGAATATTCGGCGCGAACTGCGAGTAGAAGCCCTCTTCGTCGGCGTGCCACAGTTCGATCTTGGCGTTGGACAGCGCGCTGCCGTCGGTGGAACGGACCTGGCCCTGGAAGAGCAACGGGGTGCCCTGCTCGTCTTCTCGCATGGAGATGGTGGCCGGGGACTTCTGCTCCGGCGACTCAGGGATGTAGTACGGGCCCTCGATGGAGCCCTTGTTGCCCTCGCGGTGATCGGTGGCGACTTCCTCGACCGAGTGCTCGAGCCATACGTCCATGAACAACGGCCATTCGCCATCTTCGCCGACCTGGATCAGCCAAGCCTTCAGGGCATTGAACTCGTCGTAGCTCACGCGCTCTTCGAGGACAATGTCATTGGCTGCCTTGATCAGCTTGCTGGCCAAGAGATTGACGCGCTCGACATCGGCGGCGATGGAGGCAGTCTTTCCGGACTGGCGGAAACGATCGGTCGCTGCGTTACCTGAGGCGGCTGCACTGGCGGTGGTTTCGGTGCTCACGAGTTACTCCTTCTATCTCCTGCTGGAGGGGTGTTGATGCGCTGGTTCGATGTCACATGATGCGGTGATGACTGTCACAGCGACTTGGTATGCATTCAATCTATGCCTCTTATTGAGAAGAGGGAAATACTTTTTTCGACGCTATTCATACGTGAAACATCTTAGTTTGCTCTCGACGGACGCCGCTTCCCATCAAATAAGCATTCGACGCGTAATTCTCTGTCCGTAGCACCCAAAATGGCCATGGGCCGCATCGTGATGATGCGGCCCATGGCCAGGGTGTTCTCTCGGCGATCGTATCGCCGGTCCGTCTAGCGGATCGAGTTAGGGTGTTTGGCCAGCGGCGTGATCTTGATCTTCATGTAGGCGTACATCGGGAAGCCACTGAGGATCTGGTGCAGTTCGTCATTGGACTCAACGTCAAAGATCGAGTGGTTGGCATATTCGCCAACGATGCGCCAGATGCCGACCATCTTGCCACTGCGCTGGAGGCCACCTGAGTATTCCTTCTCGCGAGCAGTAAAATCTGTGATCTGCTCTTGCGTCAGGTGGGCCGGAAAGGTTACGTCCATGCGGGCGAGGAATATCATTACGTCTCCTGTGAGGGCTTCGAGGTAGGAATTTCTAGTTCTGACGGTATCGGGCGAGCTTGGCTTCATCGATGCCAGCGCCGACACCTGGCACGTTGCGCACCGAAATGCGGCCGCCACTGATGCGGATGGGGTCTGCCAAGAGATCATCCGCCATGTCCAAGAAGTTGGACAGCTCACCGGCACGGCGGGTGGTGGCCTCGTGGGCGGCACCAAAGGTGACGGTGGCCAAGGATCCAACCTGCGTGTCGATCTGGTTTCCCATGGTGACGTCCACACCTAGACCGGTGCACAAGCCCAGGATCTCTGTCGCCTCGGTGAATCCGCTGCGGGCGGTCTTGATGCAAATCGCGTTCGAGCCGCCGGAGAGCAGTTCGCGTGAAACGTCTCCCGCGGTGGGCACCGATTCATCGCCCACGATGGGGATCGGGGAATTCTCCACGAGACGACGGCGGCTCATGGCCTCCTTCGCATCACACGGCTCTTCCAGGGCAGTCAGCCCCAGACCCTCGGTGCGGCGCAGCACCTCCATGGCCTCGTTGGCGCTCCAACCGCGGTTGGCATCGAGGTAGAGCTCAACCTCGTCGCCAAGTCCGGCGCGCAAGACGTGGCAGGCCTCGATGTCGAGGGCCAGCGGGCGACGCCCCACCTTCAATTTGAAGGTGGTAATTCCGTATTCCTCGCCGAAGCGCAGCGCTTCGTCGAGCAGCTCCTGGGCCGGCCGGAAACCGAGCATGTGTGAAACGCGCATCGAGTCGGTGTAGCCACCGAGCAGCTTGTGAACCGGGGTGCCCAGCGCCTTACCCATCAGGTCCCACAGGGCGATGTCCAGCGCACCCTTGGCCACCTGGTTGTGAATCGTGCGGGCCATAATTTCGTGAATCTTGCCGCGGTCAAAGGGATCAAGTCCGATGATCTGCGGAGCAAAGATGCTCTCGATGATGGTGATGATTGATTCTTGGGTTTCGCCATAGGTGTACGGACGCGGCGGTGCGTCTGCCTCCCCGACGAGTCCCTCGTCGGTGTGGATCCGCACCAAAACATGTTCGGCGTCAGTGACCTGACCGCTAGCGAATTTCAGCGCATGGTTATAGGGAATCGAGTAGGGAATCGCTTCGATGCGTAGGATCTTCACGCCGGGTTTCCTTCCGTGGGGGCTGGAGCCTCAAAGAGGTCCAAGAACTTTTTCAGCAGAGCAGTTTCGTTATCTGTTTTCCAAGCGACCGCAAGATCGACCGCCGGCGCGTTGCGCAACTGGCGGAAGACGATGCCCTGTAGCGCAAACATGCGCCGGGCAGTGGGGACCAAGGCGACACCCATCCCCGCCGCGACAAATGACAACAGGGTCGAGGTTTCCTGGGTTTCTTGAACAATGTGGGGGCTGAAACCCGCCTGACGACAGGCCTCTATGGAGATGGTGTTAACCGCGGAGGTCAGCGGGTAGGTAATGAAGGGTTCCTCGGCGAGGTCCGAGAGATCCAGCAACCCTCGAGAGGCCAGCTCGTGGTCTTCGGGCAGGGCAACCACGAGTTCGTCTTTTTCTAGGAACTTCAGGCTCAGTTGGTTTGAACGGATCGGTGGGCGCAACACTGCGACATCCACACGTTGTTCTTCCAAGGCGATTTCCATTTCGGGGGTGAGCATCTCCCCCTGAACGTTCAGGCGCAATCCGGGCATGTGGACCCGGGCCGCTTGCACGATCATGGGCATTAATCGGTAGGTGGCGGTGCCGGAAACCCCGACCCGCAGCACCCCGCTGGCACCCTGACCCACGAGCTTCACGTCTTGTTCGAGCTTATCGATTTCGGCCAGCAGTAACCTGGCCCGGGCCAGGAGCAATTCACCGGCCGCGGTGAGATCAACCTTGCGGGTGGTACGGACCAACAGCTGGGTACCCAGCTGTTCCTCGAGCCCCTTGATTTGCTGGGAGAGCGGGGGCTGAGCCATGTGCAAACGTTGAGCAGCGCGACCAAAGTGCTTTTCCTCGGCCACGGCAATGAAGTAACGCATTTGACGTACTTCCACGTCGTCCACCCTCCGGTCGTGGGACACGGATGTGCACCACTGCCAGATTAGGACGCAAAGATTACTTATGGGAAATACATGTTCCGGCTCGATTAGGAGCTTTTAGGTATTAGTCGCGCATTTCCTCGCCCGCATTGGTGACGTAGGGCACGAGTTCGCGGGCGTTGACGGGTTTAAGACGTGCTGTCGGTGGCCGAGCGTGCCGCGGTAATGAAGCCCCGAATCAGTTCACTATCCTTGATGCCGCGGCTGGACTCCACCCCCGAGGACACGTCCACTCCGGCCGGGTGCAGCGTCGCCACCAAGTGCGCCACGTTTCCCGGGTTCAAACCTCCGGCCAGGATCCAGCTACCAGCTGGCGGTGCGTCAACAAGGTCAGCGGCGTCAAAGGTGACCCCCGCGCCGGGTTCAACAGCATCAAGCAGAATCCTGCCGGTTTCCCAGCGTGAACGCTGAGCATCATCGAGCGCGCGGTAGCTATTAATACTCATGGCCCGCAAAATGCCAAAGCCCTGGGCTTGCACCCTTTCACTGTCCGCGACAGTTTCGTCCCCGTGCAATTGCACGGTGTCAACACCCGAGCGGCGGGCCAGCTCGAGTACCTCGTCCACCGGCTGGTTACGGAAGACTCCCACCGTTTCGATGTGTCCCGGGACGTTCGCGATAAGTTCCTTGGCAAGGTCGGGGCCGACGGTGCGTGGACTGCCGGGGGCGAAGACGAAGCCCACGGCGTTCGCCCCGGCCGCAACGGCAGCGGCCACCGTCTCGGGTGTGCTCAACCCACAGATCTTTAAATACAGTTCGTGATTCACTCGGTTCTTCCGCGTCGGCTCGGTAGTTGCCTGTGTTTCCATGCTACTTCTCCACGTCCATGCTGAGCATCACTTCCCGTAGCAAGCGGTAGTCCCGGCTCTGCATGATCTTCCGAGCGGCAGCGAGGCTCACCTGGTCATCGTTGAATCCCAGTTCCTCGGCCAGGTCATCGGAACTGGTGAGCTGGGCGCTAAAGTCTTTTTTGGGGCGGAAGAAGCTCAGTGCGGGGTTCGCCTCACGCACCTCGGTTGCTGCGGCATCATTAAGCATCAGCAGCACCTTTTGTTCCGGATCCTTGCCGGGAGTGTGCAAGACGAAGTGTTCGAAAACCACCGCAGCGGGGGCGAGGAAGTTCGCCTCCACGGGCGTGGACTCCAGCACGGTGCGCTGGTAGGTGCTGATGTCCCCGTCGGTGCCGGTGGCAGAATCGGCGCGGAACTCGGCGATCTCGTTGCCGTGGGCGTCCTCGATATCCCACTTGGTGAACGGGTCGGCCAGCGGCTTGGCCGTGGCGTTGCAGTCGCGGCAGTCATCCTCCTCGATGTTCCAGTCGGGAGGGTATTTGAAGCTCAGGCCTTGGGTGGTGAAAGTCTTCCAGTCCGCGGTGTTGATCTGCTTCTCAGGGTTCGGGGACGCACTGGTCGTCGATGTACCGCTGTCCCCCGCCGTACGTTGTTCGGACGGATCTTGCGGAGGTCCGATGGGGGTCGAGTCCACGGTGCGCGAATCCTGCGGTACCCACGGCGCGATCTCTGCGCATCCGGAGACCAAGAGTGTGCACAGTAGCGAGGCGACGCCAACAGCCCTGGCCACAACCGTCGGCCTGGCGGGGGTTCTCACTTCGGGGCCATTACTCATCGGTGGTCTCCTGGGCGCGAGTGCCAAATCGGACATCGATAACGATCCCACTGTGCCCCATCGAGTGCAGACTCGCCAAGGCGCGCGGAAGGACCATCCGATGCGCGCATGACACGCTGTATCGGTGCCGGGCGTCTATTTGATTGTTCCAACACGCAAGACAGTTAATCAGCAGTCCCGACTCTGGACATAATCGCGTCGACATCCGCCGTCGTCGGCGCCGACATCTCCATCGGCGCGGACGAGGCACCTCGGGTGATGAGACCTAGAAGGAGCTCGCCCGAACCGAAAGCAAAACCGTCTTCATGCTTTGGTAACTCTCGGTCTTCATAAACTGCTTGGCCTTGCCCTTGGAAACGTGGTTCTTATCCATGCCACCGGTTTCCATAAACTCCGGCGTGGTTTGAATCCAGGTTGCTACTTCTGCCCGCGGATGGAAGTACACGAGGAAGGGGTTCTGATCACGCGTCGCCAGGTTCGCATCCGCGGAAAGCATCAGTGTCGCTTGCTGTGCCTTCCGTTCGGTTACCGTCGGTTCCCCCTGCGAATAATCGATCCGCACGTGTTCGAAGACCAAGCTGGTCGGCTCGTAGTCGATCCCCTGGACCACGGCGGTGTCCAGGTCGGTGCGACTATAGATACCCATGTTCCCGTCGGTGTCCCCCACGAAGTTTGGGAACACGTTGGCTACCAACACACCGTTCTGATCCACGATGTTCCACGCCGAGTACTCGTTTTCCGGCAGCGGCGGATCATCCACCTCGCAGCCGTCGCAGGTGTAGGGCACGATGGCCCAGTCAGCGGGATACTCGAAGGCGATCCCGGATTTGTCGAAGGTTTGCCAGTCCGAGGTGTTGATAGATGTTGCCGGCGCGTTGGCAACTGCCGGGGCGGTGCCGGGCGCGGTGAAGGCCGGGGTTATTCCCGTGCCGCCAATCAGTAGCGCGGAGGCCACCGCGCCGATGGCCAACAGGAGTCGGCGTCGGCGGAATGGTGGGTGGGTGGAGAGGGTAGATAATTTCGGTGCGTTCCTCACGGTGTGCTCCTTGGGCTCTGGCTCCGACGATTTGCCGGAAGGTGCCAGTACCCCTGTTATGTCCACCGCGTGATGCCCGGTGACGTACCGGGCATCACAACATGATAACTATCAGTCCAGCAGGAGTGCGGGCTCCTGCATGATGGAGGCGACGTCCGCCATGAAGCGAGCGGACAGATCCCCATCCACCACCCGGTGATCGAAGGAACCACCCAAGGTGGTGATCCAGCGCGGAACCACAGCACCGTCAACAACCCACGGCTTTTGCTTGATGGTACCGAAGGCAACAATGGCTACCTCGCCCGGATTGATGATCGGGGTTCCGGTATCAATGCCGAGCACACCAATATTGGTCACCGTCAGCGTGCCGCCGGTCATGTCGGCCGGGGACGTTTTGCCGGCGCGGGCGGTTTCGGCCAAATCGTTCAGGGCGATCGCCAGTTCGCGCATGGACAGATCCTGCGCTTCCTTGATGTTGGGTACCAGCAGACCACGCGGGGTGGCGGCTGCGATGCCCAGGTTCATGAAGTGCTTGGTCTGGATCTCGGCACCAGTTTCCGTGGGAACCCACGAGGCGTTCACCGAGGGGTTCCGCGCTGCTGCCCAAATGACGGCCTTGGCCAGGACCAGCAACGGAGAAACCTTGATGCCTTCGAAGTCGCGGCTCTTCTTCAAGCGGGCCACATACTCCATGGTGCGTGAGGCATCCACGTCAACAAAGATTGATACGTGCGGGGCGCTGAAGGCCGACTCGACCATGGCCTTGGCGGTGGCCTTACGAATGCCACGAACCGGGGTGCGCACGATGCGCGAGTCCAGCTCCACACCCTGCGGTGACCAGAAGGTCGGGGCCGCGTCGCGTTCTACCTCGCGCTGACCCTTGTAGGACAGCACGTCATCGCGCGTGATCTCGCCCTGTCCACCGGTACCGATGACCTGACGCAGATCCACACCGAGTTCCTTGGCGACCTTGCGCACCGGCGGCTTGGCCAGTACCCGGTCAACAAACGCCGCGACGGCTGGCTTGGCTGCAGCGGTGAGGCGGGTTGATGCCTGAGAAAATTCGCTGGCGCGGCGCGAAATAGTATCGGACAGCGCCGCCGGGATCACCGGGGAGCCTCCGGATTGTGCCGCGGTTTTGCCTGACTTTCCGACAGCCGGACGGGAGACGCGGGCACGGCGCTTGACGGCGTCGGCCTTGGGGCCGGAGCCGACCAGCGGACCTGGTTCCTCGCTGGCCACCGGGGTGTCGGATTCGGCGATTTCCGCCACGTCCGGCACGTTGTGCATCGGTGCAGGGGTGGAACCGGCCTCCGTGACGCTGAACAGTGGTGTGCCAACGGCCAGCGTTTCACCCTCGGCGGCATGAAGTTCGCTGACCACACCGGCGTAGGGGCTGGGCAGCTCGACCAGCGACTTTGCCGTTTCGATCTCGACGAAGACCTGGTTCACCACAACGGTGTCACCGGGCTTGACTTTCCACGTGACAATTTCGGCCTCGGTGAGGCCTTCGCCGACATCGGGAAGGTTGAAGGTGCTCATCCTCTGACTCCTTTTAGAACAATGCTGATGCGTTTCGGTGGCGCGAGTGCTCACCAATGATTAGTAGGCGAAGGACCGATCGAGTGCTTCGAGGACTTTGTCGATATCCGGCAGGTACTGTTCTTCGACCTTGGCCACCGGGTAGGGCATGTGGAATCCGCCAACACGAATGACCGGGGCTTCCAAGGACAGGAAGGCGCGTTCGGAAACGCGGGCAGCAATCTCTCCACCAATGCCACCGAAGGTCGGAGCCTCATGGGTAATGATGAGTCGGCCGGTCTTTTCCACCGATTCGGTGATGGTGTCAAAATCGATCGGCGAGACCGAGCGCAGGTCAATGACCTCCACGCTGCGTCCGTCCTCGCGTGCCGCCTCGGCAGCGGCTAGGGCAACGGGGACCAGCGGGCCGTAGGTGACGATGGTGGCATCGTCGCCGGGGCGGATGACCTGGGCTTTGAAGGCGTCGGCGGCCGGGTTTTCGGTATCAACCTCACCCTTGAGCCAGTAACGGCGCTTGGGTTCGAAGAAGATGACCGGGTCCTGGCAGGCTGCTGCCTGCTGAATCATCCAGTAGGCATCATGCGCATTGGACGGTGCCATAATGCGCAGACCCGCGGTGTGGGCAAAGAGGGCTTCGGGTGATTCCGAGTGGTGCTCGATGGAACCGATGCCACCGCCATACGGGATGCGGATGACGACCGGGGCGCCGAAGCGGCCCTCGGAGCGGGCGCGCATCTTGGCCAGCTGCGTGGTGATCTGGTTAAACGCGGGGAAGACAAAACCATCAAATTGGATCTCGGCGATCGGCGAGTAGCCGCGAATCGCCATTCCAATGCTGGTGCCGACGATTCCGGCCTCGCCCAGTGGGGAGTCGATCACGCGGTCGGGACCGTAGGTATTAATAAGGCCGTCGGTGACGCGGTAAACGCCGCCAAGGCGTCCAATGTCTTCGCCTATGAGCAGTGACTTGGGATTGGCAGCCAAGACGGCATCAAGTCCGGCGGTAATGGCCTTGGCCAAAGTCATCGTGGTGGTGCTCATCGGGTGGCCCCTTCCTCGGTGTTATCGGCGAATCCAGCCTCGTATTCCAAGTGCCATTTCAGCTCTTCCTGGATCAAGGGGTGTGCCTCGGCATAAACGTTGGCGAAGGATTGGGAGAGTTCCGGATCGGGGAACGCCATCGCTTCTTCACGCACGCGAGTGGCCATCTGATTGCCGTCGATAACAACCTGTTCGAAGAATGCGTCATCGGCCAGCTGGTTGTCCCGCAGGTGCTTTTCCAAACGGAGCATCGGATCCCGTGTCACCCAGGCCTGCTCGTCGGCATCGAGCCGGTACTTCGTCGGATCATCGGCCGTGGTGTGCGCACTCATCCGATAGGTAACTGCCTCGATGAGGACCGGACCTTCGCCGCGACGAGCACGGTCAAGAGCCCAGCGAGTGACGGCCAGAACTGCCAAGACGTCATTGCCGTCGACCCGGATCCCCGGGAATCCGTAGCCAGCGGCGCGCTCGGCCAGAGCCACCTTGGACTGGACGTGGAAGGGAACGGAGATGGCCCACTGATTGTTCTGGCAGAAGAAGACCACCGGAGAATTAAAGCTGGCGGCAAAGACCATTGACTCATGGACTTCGCCCTCGCTGGAGGAACCATCACCGAAGTAAGCAACAACAGCGGTTCCGTCCTTTTCCAGGCGTTCGGCATCCCAGCCGGCCTGGTCACGCTGGACACCCATGGCATATCCGGTGGCATGAGGCATCTGCGCCGCCAGCACCATGGTGTACATGTGGAAGTTGTTTTCCCGCGGATCCCAACCACCGTTGGAGATGCCGCGGAAGATCCTCAGCATTTGTGGGAAGTCCACGTTGCGGGTCAGCGCAACGCCGTGTTCGCGGTAGGTGGGGAAGATGTAATCGTTGGGACGCGTGGCGCGGCCCGAGCCGATCTGCGCGGCTTCCTGCCCACGCAGCGGGACCCACAGAGCTAGCTGTCCCTGGCGCTGCAGAGCCGTAGCTTCCTGATCAAAACGGCGGGTCAGCGCCATGTCGCGGTAGAACCCACGCAACATTTCGGCGTCCACATCCTGAATGAAGCTGTCGTACTCGGCATTCGAGCGACGTTCCCCCTCGGGGTAAGGAGCTGTACCAGCGCTTGCTCCGAGGTCTCGTGCACGGTGTTGGTCATACCGAGGGCGTCCTTACGTACATGAAATATGCCCGATACGGAATATATTCCGCATCGGGCATATAGCGGGATTATCTGTTCTAGCCTAGCGGTGGGAAGCCGCAAACCACGACTTATCCCTACCTAGGAAAGCTTCGTGCCTTTTGGATAGTTCCCACAAAGTTCGAGGAGACGGGTGTTGGCTTCAACCTCACCGATAGTCACCCGGACTCCATCGCCTTCAAAGCCACGCACCGAGAGGGCGTTCCCCGCGGCAAGCTCCACGAACTCGGCCGTATCAGGACCCAATGGAAGCCACACAAAGTTGCCGTCGGCCGCGGGAATGTTCCATCCCAGCTGGCGGAGGCCCGCAACGACACGAGTGCGCTCGTCGACGATCTTTTGTACCCTTTCGACAACCTTGTCGTAGTGGGCAAGCGAGGCTACCGCGGCATCTTCCGCGATCGAAGACACGGCAAAGGCCGTGGCGGCTATGCGAAGTTCCGCAGTGATTTCCGGGTGCGAAACCGAGTACCCGACACGAAGGTTAGCCAGTCCATGGGCCTTCGAGAAGGTCCGCAGCACCACAACATTGGCGTATTTGCGGTACATCTCGATCCCGTCCACCACCTCCGGATCGCGCACAAACTCCATGTAGGCCTCGTCGATGACGATCAGTACGTTGGAGGGCACCTTGTGGATGAAAGCCTCAACTTCGGCACGGTGCAGCGCCGGGCCGGTGGGGTTGTTAGGTGTGCAAAGCAGGATCACCGAGGTGCGCTCATTGACCGCAGCAGCCATGGCGTCTAGGTCGTGGCGTCCACCGTCGCGCAGGGGCACCCGCACCGGAAGCGCGCCAGCTGTCTGAACCACGATCGGATAGGCCTCAAAGGAACGCCAGGCAAAGATCACTTCGTCCTGCACACCGTCATCGTCCTGACCGGCAAAGGTGGCCAGGATCTGCGTGAGTGCACCCAAGGATCCGGCACCCGTGACAACATCGTCGGCCGGAACGGATAAAAATTCGCTCAGAGCATTTCGTAGCTTCGTGGACAGCGGATCCGGATACCGGTTGAAATCCAGCTGAGCATGAATCGCGGCTACGACCTCCGGAAGCGGCGGGAGCGGATTCTCATTTGAGGAGAGCTTAAACGATTCCAGGCCCGGCACCTCACGCGGCGGCTTACCCGCAGCGTATTTCGGCATCCGACCAATGACGGTGCGAGGCTGAACCGGATCGTGGGGCGAAGTGTTTTCGGTGGTCATGACCACAGCCTATCGGTTGAACGCGTCCCATTGCCCCTCCGTTTTTCAAATCTGCCAACCTCCTGAAAATCAAGTTTTTGCACAGTTACCTCCACGGTGGGTATGCGAGTATGGAATCCATGATTGCGTTTCTCTTCCGGGTCGTCATTAACGCCCTAGCCCTAGCCGCAGCTGCCTGGATTGTTCCGGGCATTACCGTCACCTCGGCACCGTCCATGGACGCGAACCTCGGCGTGGTTTTGGCCTACCTCGTGGTGGGACTGGTCTTCGGATTGGTCAACGCCGTGGTCCGGCCCATCGTGAGCCTGCTATCAACGCCCATCACCTGCCTGACGCTGGGCTTGTTCACGCTGATCATCAACGCGGCAATGCTGCTTCTGACCTCTTGGCTCACCCAGTACCTCCCCATCGGGTTACACGTGGGCACCTTCTTCTGGGACGCCGTCATTGGTGCAGTGATTATTTCCATCGTCTCTGCCCTGTTGGGATGGTTCTCGCCGTCCAAACGTTAGGGCCACGCGGGGAGCTGAGATCTCTGGTGCACGCTTAGTGTCGTGGAGTGATCTTGGCTAGTCTGTCGCGTTTTGAGTTCGGGGCCGGGACCTTGATCCGCGGCTTGGGCTCGCGCGCCAATTGGAAGGATCGAGTTCTCCCCCGAGGCGAGCGCCCCAATAACGATCCCAGCAGCCCCAAGGATTCAACGACGCCAGGATCCGAGCTACCTTCCAATTCCTTGGCGTGCGACTCATAGTTCTTCAACTTATGCGCCTCACCAAATCCGTCGTTTCCCAGCTGAAGAGTTCGATCGGGGCCATCAAAAATGACGGTCAGCCTGTTCTTTTCATCGGGGTTTCTGGCTCCGTCGGTCCCCGGCACCGGATCGTTCTTGTCTTCTACATGTAGGGCCTGGGTATCGGGCGGAACCGGAACGTTTCCCGTAGGAGAGCCAAAGGTTGATAGATAGGAGAACCGGTAGAGCTTCTTCAGGCGCTCGTCGTTCACGATGTTTACCGCGTGGATGCCGCCCTGACTGTATCCGGTGACGATGACGCGATCGCCGTCTTGCGCTCCCGATCTCTTGAGTGATTCTTCGATGGAGGGCATGAGATTCTTCGATTCATTGCCCATGCCCTCGATGATCCCGGTTCCGTCCCAAGGATTTCCCCATCCCTCACTGTCCCCACTCCGGACCTGGCGAACGATCGTTTGCATGTCCTTCAGTGGCGCCGTTTGTGTTCCGGGGATCGAAAGAATGTAGAGCGGACCGGCGGGGGCCTGGAAACGGGTCACCAAGACGCTCCCCGGGGGCTCCGCCTCGGCAAGATTCTGCAAATGAGTCAAGGTCTGAATGGATCCCTCAAAATCGATCACGCGTTCTTGACTCTGCCCAATCACCTCGATCGGATTCAGGTTGATCAGGTTCTGGTCTTTCAGATATGAGGTCAACAGCGGATAAAAGCGCTGCGGAAAGGGAGTTGAAAAAATTCCTCCATGCTCGATGTCGCCAAACATTTCCAGTGGGAAGCCCAAGTAGCCAGGTAGCTGGTTGATCAGGTCCTCGGTGGTTTGAGTTCGCGGCCGCCCCTTGTTGGTTGCCAGATCCCCCATCATGATGGCCAACGGCGCCAGGTCATCGTGGGCCGAACGTACCGCGGCAACCGCCGATTGCTCCGAGTCCTCATAGATCATCCGAGCGGTGCTGACCTTCGCTGCCATGATTCCGGTTTCTCTGGCGCTTTGTGCACAGAGGTTCCCGGTGGCTGTGATTGATGCTTCGGCGCCCCGAACTCGTGCCGCCAGGCCGAATGTGCCCAGTGCCAGTACCGCGGCCGGAACGCGAGGTGCACTGGCCAAATAGGTCACGCCATCGGCCAGCTCGCTCCCCGCTCGCACCAGCATCGAGTGCGTTCGTTCGAGTTCGTCAATCGAATACTTGATGGATCCGGGTCCACCACGCACTTCATATCCCATGGCCGCGGTTCCCTCCGGCTCAGAGAGCGTCAAGTAGTCCGCGCGGCAGCCCGCCGGGGCTCACGATGGGACCCAGGGGTCCCAAGCCGGAAAGGATGCTCGATTCCAGCTGCGCAAGATCTGCGCGCGCTGCCCAAATTTCTGCTCGGGCGGCCTCCAACCTGCCGTCCAATTCGGTGATCTTTCCGGCAAGCTCCGCGGCACGATCCCTAAAGGCCCGCCCCGCGGGTGACTCCCACTGCAGATGCAGCACCTGCTCGAGTTGCCCGCGGGCACGATAGACGGCCGCCTGTGTGGCCACTACACGCATCAGCATTTCGTCGGCAATTGCTTCCAACATGGCTCCGTCTCACCGTGTCCTTCCGTGTTAAACCCGAACCACCCAACGGTTCGTTAGAACCAACCGTGACACCGGTCGGGAGCCTCGAAACCTCGGTGCAATGCAGCGTGTGGATAACGGCGCAAGGCGGTCTATTAACGCTTCTGCGACGTGTTGGCCGTCACCCGCTGAGGGTAGGTGGGGTGAATCATGAAAGAATGGGCATCATGGCTGATTCCGCGCGCATTTCACTTGCATCCGAACCCCTCGCCCTTGGTGCCCTGGACGGTCGTTACCGTGCAGCAGTTGCTCCCTTGGTCGACCACCTCTCCGAAGCGGCACTGAACCGCGACCGTGTCCACGTGGAAGTCGAGTGGTTGCTCCACTTGACCGATAACTCCGTGCTTCCGGGCACCTCCCCGCTCTCCGCCGCCCAGCGCAGCTCACTGCGCAAGATCGTCACCGACTTCAACGCCGCCTCCGTCGCCGAGCTGGCCGAAATCGAAGCCATCACGGTGCACGATGTGAAGGCAGTGGAGTACTACATCGGCCGCCGCCTCGAGGGCATTGGCATTGCCAACCTCACCGCTCTGGTTCACTTCGGTTGCACCTCCGAGGACATCAATAACCTCTCCTACGCTCTGGGTATCAAGGATGCGGTCATGAACGTGTGGCTGCCCGCAGCCCGCGCGCTGGTCGCACAGATCACCGCCATGGCCGAAGAATCCCGTGAAGTGCCGATGCTCTCGCGCACCCACGGCCAGCCGGCCACCCCAACCACCCTGGGCAAGGAACTGGCCGTGTTGGCTTGGCGCCTGACCCGCCAGCTGGACCGCATCGAAAAGACCGAATTCCTCGGCAAGATCAACGGCGCCACCGGCACCTACGCCGCCCATTACGCTTCGGTTCCGTCCGCGCAGTGGCAGGATGTCTCGCGCTCCTTCGTTGAAGGCTTGGGCCTGAGCTGGAACCCACTGACCACCCAAATCGAATCCCACGATTGGCAGGCCGAGTTGTACGCCGACATGGCGCGCTTCAACCGGATCCTGCACAACCTGTGCACCGATGTGTGGAGCTACATCTCCATCGGCTACTTCGCACAGATCCCGGTCGAGGGTGCCACCGGCTCCTCGACCATGCCGCACAAGGTCAACCCGATTCGCTTCGAAAATGCCGAAGCTAACCTGGAGATCTCCAACGGCCTGCTCGACACCCTCGGCTCCACCCTGGTGACCAGCCGTTGGCAGCGCGACCTCACCGATTCCTCCTCCCAGCGCAACATCGGCACGGCCTTCGGCCACTCGTTGCTGGCCATCTCGAATGTCGCCAAGGGCCTTGACCGCCTTGACGTTGCCGAAGCCGTGCTGGCCAACGACCTGGACCACAACTGGGAGGTGCTTGGCGAAGCCATCCAGATGGTGATGCGCGCCGAGGCCATCGCCGGTGTTAACGGCATGGAAAACCCGTACGAACGCCTCAAGGACCTGACCCGCGGACAGCGCGTGGATTCGGCCCGCATGCAGGAATTCGTTTCCTCCCTGGGTCTCTCTTCCGAGGCCGAGGCACGCCTGCTGGCACTGACCCCCGGGTCCTACACCGGTATCGCCTCCACGCTGGTTGACCACCTGAAGAAGTAGTACTAGCTAAACACCTCCGGAGCGAAACAAAACTCCGAGCCGCTGTGGCCCGTGTGGATCCTTTACGGATCCGCACGGGCCACAGCCCGTTAACACCCGGTAGAGCGCCCTGTTTCGGACTTGTTTCTAACTTCTGCACACCACCGTAGCTATTCGTGACGCACTTGTACGCTCAGCGCAATCTCAAGTGCGGCCCGGTGAAACCTCGCCCCGCGATGCTTAATGCATCAACCACCAGGTAAGAGGGGACGATCCGTCTTGAGCGCACAGCTAGAGCAGGAACAGCATCGCACCGGCACCACGACGCAACAGCCCCAACTCGAGCTGGGTCCGGGTCGCTGGATCCACAACTGGGATGCCGAAAACCCGGTGTTCTGGAACGCGATTGGGCGCACCACGGCCAAGACCAACCTTTATTGGTCGATCTTCGCCGAGTTCCTCGGCTTCGTCATCTGGCAACTCTTTGCCGTTGTCGCCGTTTATCTGCCGGCCGCCGGTTTCAACCTGAATAACAATCAACTCTTTTGGCTGATCTCGATGCCCAGCCTGGTCGGCGCCACGCTGCGGATTCCCTACACCTTCATGGTGGCCCGCTTCGGCGGGCGCAACTGGACCATCGTCTCGGCACTGCTGCTCTTGATTCCCGCCGGTGGACTGGCCCTGGCGGTCTCCAACCCGGCCACGCCCTTCTGGGTGCTGCTCACGCTCGCCGGGCTGGCCGGTTTTGGTGGCGGGAACTTCGCCTCCTCGATGGCCAACATCACCTACTTCTTCCCCGCCTCACAAAAGGGGTGGGCGCTGGGCCTGAACGCGGCCGGTGGCAACCTGGGTGCGGCCGTCGCCCAGCTGCTGGTACCCATCGCCATCACCGTCTTCGCCGCAGGATCCCTGCAGCTTCCCCTCGCCGGACTGATCTGGATCCCGCTGATCCTGCTGGCCGCCTGGGGTGCCAAGCGCAATATGCACAACCTGTCCAATGCCCGATCCGATGTCCGCGGTGCGCTGGCCTGCCTGAAGGAACCGCACTTGTGGATCATCGCCTCGCTGTACATCGGCACCTTTGGTTCATTCATCGGATTCTCTGCCGTCTTCCCCAAGCTGATTCGCGATACCTTCCCCGATTATTCCTCCTTCACCCTGGGCACCGCGGCGCTTTCGTTGGCCTTCCTGGGCCCCCTAGTTGGATCCCTCGCCCGACCCGCCGGCGGTAAGCTCGCCGATAAACACGGTGGAGCTCGCATCACGCTCACCGCACTGGGCGTCATGGGTCTGGTGACCTTGGCGGTGGTGCTGATCCTGCCCGCGGCAAACTTCTGGGTCTTCCTGGCGCTGTTCCTCATCCTCTTTGCCGCCAGCGGCATCGGCAACGGTTCGACCTACCGGATGATCCCGATCGTTTTTGCCCTGCGCGCCGAGAATGGTGACGGCACCGTCTCGGCGGTTCGCAAGGGTGCGGCAGCCCTGGGGCTGATCTCGGCCATCGGGGCCTACGGCGGATTCCTGATCCCGCAGGCCCTGGGTCTCTCGCTATCTAAATCCGGCTCCTACAGCGCGGCCTTTGTCCTGTTCATCGCCTTCTACGCCGCCATGATGTCCCTGGTCTGGTTCTTCTACATCCGCCGCGGCACGGCCTTTGCACAACGGAGCATCTAAATGACGCTCACCGCCGAAAGTCTCGCCACCACCGACACGCACTGCCCCTATTGCGCCCTGCAATGTGGCATCACTCTGGATCCCAGCCCGGGTGCTGAGGCCCGGGAACCGGTACTACTGAGCGGTCGAGACTTTGAGACCAATCGCGGTGCGTTGTGCCGCAAGGGCTACAGCGCGGGGAACCTGCTGAACCACCCCGAGCGAATCAGTACCCCGCTGCGCCGCCGCTCGGACGGAGGCTTTGATCCGGTGAGCTGGGAGAAGGCCCTGGATGAAATTGCGCAGCAAGCGGCAAAGATCCGCCGGCAGCACGGTGCCGATGCCGTGGCGGTCTTCGGCGCCGGCGGCCTGACCAATGAGAAGGCCTACCAGCTGGGTAAGTTTGCCCGGCTCGCCCTGGGCACCTCCCGCATCGACTACAACGGACGCTTCTGCATGTCATCGGCGGCGGCCGCGGGAAACCGAGCCTTCGGCCTGGACCGTGGTCTGCCCTTCCCGCTAGCGGATCTGGATAACGCCTCGATGATCCTGATGCTCGGATCCAACGTGGCAGAGACCATGCCGCCCTTTGTTCGGCACCTGAGCAACGCCAGAGACTGCGGCGGGCTGGTGGTCGTTGACCCGCGGCGCTCCTTGACCGCCGAGCTGTGCGCCGAGGGATCGGGCTGGCATCTGCAGCCGACCCCCGGCACCGACCTGGAGCTGTTGCTGGGACTGGCCCACGTGCTGTTATCCGAGAACCTGATCGACGAGCCTTACCTGAGCACCCGCACCCTTGGGCTGGCTTCCCTGCGAGCCTCGGTGAACCCCTGGTGGCCCGAGCGGGTAGCCACCATCACCGGGGTTCCGGCCAGTGAAATCCGGCGCACCGCCCGCGCGTTGGCCGCCGCCGCCGCGGAGGCGAAAACCGGTGGCGGGCCGGTTTATATCCTCACCGGCCGCGGCGTGGAACAACATGCCAACGGCACCGACACCACCACCGCGGCCATCAACATCGCCCTGCTGCTCGGGCTGCCCGGCACCCTTGGCGGCGGATTCGGCACCATCACCGGACAGGGCAATGGGCAGGGCGGACGCGAACACGGGCAAAAATCCGACCAGCTGCCGGGCTACCGCAAGATCACCGATCCCGCCCACCGGGCGCATGTGGCCAAGGTCTGGGGCATCAACCCTGAGACCATTCCCGGCCCCGGCATTCCCGCCACCGAACTATTGCACACCCTGGGCACCGCAGATGGGGCCAAGATGCTGCTGGTGCACGGCTCCAACCCCGCACTCTCCTCCCCCGACGCCTCCCAGGTCATCGCCGGATTACGCCGACTGGATTTTCTGGTGGTCTGCGACTTCTTCCTCTCCGAAACGGCCGCCGAGGCGGATCTGGTGCTGCCGGTATTGCAATGGGCCGAAGAGGAAGGCACCATGACCAATCTGGAGGGACGGGTGCTGCATCGACGTGCCGCACTGCACCCGCCGGCCGGAGCACGGGGCGAATTGTGGATCCTGACCGAACTTGCCAAGCGTCTGGATTCCCCGGGGAGTTTCTCCGCCGATGCGCGCGAGGTATTTGAGGAATTGCGTCTGGCCTCGGCCGGCGGACTGGCCGATTACTCCGGGATTGATTGGGATGACCTTGATCAAGGCGCCGCCATTTACTGGCCCTGCCCCAGCTCGCAGAGACTGACCCACACCCCGGGGAAACGCTCGGGCACCCCGCGGCTTTTCCTTGACGGCTTTGCCCATCCGGACTCCCGCGCCCGACTGATCCCGCTCTACCCGGGAACACGTAGACCGGCACTGCACGCGCCGGGAAAACTGGCCTTGGTCACCGGTCGCTTGTTGGAGCACTACCAATCCGGTACGCAGACTCGTCGTGTCACCGAGCTGAATGCCGCGGCACCCGAGGCCCGGCTTGAAATTCACCCCGGCACCGCGCGTGCCCACGGGATCAGCGACGGCCAACGAGTTGCCGTACGCAATGAACGCGGAGAGGTCGTGGCCAGGGCAACGTTGAGCACCGCGGTGCGGCTAGATACGGTGTTCCTGCCCTTCCACTTTGCCGGCGAGCAAAATGCCAATCTGCTCACCGATTCCATCGTGGATCCGATCAGCGCCATGCCCGAATTCAAGAATGCATCGGTGTCCCTGCACCCCTTGGGAGATGAATCATGACGCAGCACCAGAAGCCCGAACGCATTCTCATCATTGGCTTTGGACCGGTGGCGGCCTCGCTGATCGAGGGTCTGCTGCCGGGCCTCGAGGCCGGCCTGTTCAGCCTCGACGTGATCTCCGCCGAGCAGCACGCCGCCTATAACCGAGTGTTGCTCGCCGAGGTTGCCAGCGGCGCCACCACCGCCGAGCACCTGGCGATGATTGATCCGCTACGATTGCTGGCTGCCGGCGTGGGTCTGCACCTGGGCGTCTCCGTCACGCGGGTCGATCGCTCACGTCGACAGGTTCATTTGGGTTCGGGGCAGAGACTTGGTTATGAACGGTTGATCTTTGCCACGGGAGCTCGCCCGGTGGTGCCAACGCTTAACGGTCTGGACTTTAGTCCGCATGCCGAGGCGAATCTGCCCGCCGGAGTCATGGCATTGCGCACCCTAGAGGATGCCATGGCGCTGAATCGGGTGTTGACTTCCGGGGGCCGCGTGTTGATCCTGGGCGGAGGTATCTTGGGCATTGAGGCCGCCTTGGCGATGGCCGAGGCTGGACACCGTCCGGTGCTGGTGCACCACGGCCATGCCCCGTTGGGTCGTTCGGTGGATAGTGATGGTGGGATGCTGCTGGCCCGTTCGCTGCGCGCGGCGGGTGTTGAGGTGATATCCGGGGTCCGGGCCACGGCGGTGCGCCGGGATGCCGACGGGTTTAGCGCGCTGGTGACCGAAGACCACGGCGAAATCACCGGTGATGCTTTGCTACTCTCCTGTGGTGTTCGTGCTCGCACCGAACTGGCGGCCGGCTGCGGGCTCAAGGTGGGCCGCGGCATCAAGACCAATGAACATCTGGTGGCCGATACCGAGAACCGCGTTTTTGCTCTCGGTGACTGTGCCGAGGTTGCCGGGGCTGCCCCCTCCGGGCTGTTGGCTCCGGGCTGGGCGCAGGCGGGGTGGTTGGCCGATTTCCTGCTCACCCACCGGGCTCCGGCCCCGAATCTGGCCACCACCGCCTTGGATCCGGCCAGTACAGCACCGCTAGTCGAGAGAACCAACGTGTTGATGCTCAAGGGCCAGTCCCTGGACCTGGTGGTTGCGGGCAACGTGATGGCAAGTCCGTGGGATGTGGGAGCGGAGCGCGTGAGCGTGTTTGCCGATCCGCAGGCCGGACGCTATCTCAAACTGGTCACCGACCACGATGTCCTCACCGGATTTCTGGCGATCGGGTTGCCGCGCACCGGCGCCGAAATGGTGTTGGCGTTTGAACGGGGGACGGTACTGCCGGAAGATCGTTCGGCGTTGCTACGCCTTGATGATCCGGCGGCTCCCGATTCTTTGGTTGCTCCCAGCGCCGATGATCAGCTGTGCCGTTGCAGTGGTGCCACGCATGGTCAGGTGGCCCATGCTGTAACCGATGGCTGCACCACCGTTGCCGAGATCGGTGTGGCCTGCCGCGCCGGCACCGGATGTGGCGGTTGCCGCGAAACCATCGAGGCCATGCTGCGGGTTTCTGTCCCGGCCTAGGCGTGGCCGGTGCCAGCGTTCGAGCGTCATAGCATTGGCGCCGGCACCCCACAGTCCCCACGATGTGTGGTGCCGGCGTCAATGTTTTCCCCAGCCGCCGGAAAGGGTCGACCGGCCCCGGCACTCCTATTCTTGCCCGATGTCCTGGGTGATCCAGAATTCCGCGCCGGTGGGATCCTTCAGGGCGGCGTTTCGCCCAAAGGGTGTGTCCTCCGCGGGCTGGATCACCGACCCGCCCAGGGCCACGGTCTTTTCGACGGTGGCGTCCGCGTTAGCAACGGCGAAATACACATGCCAACTGGCCGGTGCACCCTCCGGCAGGAACGAGCTGGCATCCATGATCCCGGCCTTTGAATCGTCCCCCGCGCCGAGCGTGGTGTATCGGAATTCGTCGGTGTCGCCCACCACTGCGGTGTCCCATCCGAAGACGTCCTCATAGAACTTCACGGTCGGGGCAAAGTCGCGGGTAAAGAGCTCGTGCCACGCGGGAGCGCCATCCTCCGCAGCGAGCTGATATCCGGTGTGACCTCCGAACTCCCAGATGCCGATGGCGGCGCCTCCCGCGTCACCGAACATCGCCATCTTGCCCTGCTCGGGGACCTCCATGGGCTGGAGGTAGACCTGCCCACCATGCTCGGCCGCAGCCTTGGTTGCTGCATCAATGTCGTCCACTCGTAGGTATGTGGTCCACACATCCGGGGAGCCTGAGGAACCGTCGTTGTTCATCATCCCGGCAACCATCTTCTGGTCCTTGGACGCGGTGATGTAGCCGCCATATTTTTCTTGGTCCCCGGCCTCATACGTCCAGCCAAAGAGCGCCGTGTAGAACTCCTGAGATTTCCGGGGATCCGAGGTCAGCAGGTCGATCCAGCAAGGGGAACCAACGGAGAGTTCGGGCTTGGGCATGATGTCTCCAATGAGGGAAGTGAGGTGTGTAGACCTAGGTTCAGGCGTGATTCTATGCCCGTGGAGACGGCACAGCAATGGACCGGATCCCGATACCCTGCAGTAGGTCGAGAATTGTTCCGATCCGTGAGAATCGCCCGCCCCGAGGCAACCGCCGGCAATGGCTCCGGTGGTTCCCTTCGGGCCTTTCTTGCGCACAAGAACGACAATAGTTACGTCTAGACGTACATTCATTTACGCCATGCCGTACTATGAATTACCCGCACTTTCCCCGATCGAGACTTCGCACCGCATAGGACCTCAATGACGACTCCTGCCCGCGCCTTCACCTCCTACTGGCGCCGCCGCATCGCAGCCACCGTGGCCACTATCGCGCTGGCCACGGCCCTGACCGGGTGCGACTCCCCCGGAGCGATCTCCGGCGCGAGCGATTCCGAGCGCCCGGTCGTATTGACCACCTTCACCGTGCTGGCCGACATTGCCCAGAACGTTGCCGGCGACAAGATCACCGTCGAATCGATCACCAAGGCCGGTGCCGAAATCCATGGTTATGAGCCCACGCCTCAGGACATTGCCAAGGCCTCACGGGCACAACTTATTCTGGACAACGGGCTACACCTCGAGGCCTGGTTCGAACAGTTCATTGCCGAACTGGACGTTCCCCACGTGGTGGTCAGCGACGGCATCGACGTCATCGATATCACCGAGGATGCCAATGCCGGCCTACCCAATCCGCATGCCTGGATGAGCCCCGTGAACGTGCAGCGCTACGTGGCGAACATCCGCGATTCCTTCATTGAACTCGACCCGGAAAATGGTGAGTATTACACCGACAACGCTCGTGCCTACACCGCGGAGCTGGAAGCACTGGAAAAGAATCTGATCGAGGGGCTCTCCGGGCTCAAGGAAAACGAACGTGCGCTGGTGTCCTGCGAGGGAGCATTCTCCTACCTCGCCCGTGACGCGGGCCTCAAGGAAAAGTACATCTGGGCGGTCAACGCCGAGCAACAGGCCACCCCACGTCAGATCGCCTCGGTGATCGAGTTCGTCAAGGAAAACCAGGTCCCCGCGGTCTTCTGCGAATCAACCGTGTCGGATGCTCCGATGCAGCAAGTGGTCCAGAGCTCCGGGGCTGAATTCGGTGGGACCTTATTTGTCGATTCACTCTCCGAGGCCGATGGCCCGGTCCCCACCTATCTGCAGATGATCGAGCACGACAGCACCGTGATCCTCGAGGGCCTTACCGGGAAAAAGCCATGAATACCCCCGCGGTCACCGTCAGGGACCTCACCGTCCGTTATGGCGAGGTCTTGGCCCTAAAGTCTGCCTCCCTCGAATTAAACAGCTCGCGCATCTGCGGTCTGATCGGTATGAACGGCTCTGGCAAATCCACACTCTTCAAGGCCATCATGGGCTTGGTTAAACCGGATTCCGGGACGGTACAGATCAATGGCGGAACCCCCGCCCAGGCCCGCAAATCAGCAGCAATTGGTTATGTTCCACAGAGCGAGGACGTGGACTGGGCCTTCCCTGTCTCGGTACACGACGTGGTCATGATGGGCCGCTACGGCCACATGGGCTTTACCCGTCGCCCCTCCAAGGCCGACAAGCTGGCGGTGGACGAGGCGCTAGAACGTGTGGAACTCACCGACTACACACACCGACAGATCGGGCAGCTATCCGGCGGACAAAAGAAGCGTGCCTTCGTGGCGCGCGGCATCGCCCAAAACGCCACGATCCTGCTGCTCGACGAGCCGTTCGCGGGGGTTGATAAGAGAAGCGAGGCCACGATCACCCGGCTGCTGCGCGAGCAGGCCTCGGCCGGAGCAGCGATCCTAGTCTCAACCCATGACCTCCATGCCCTACCGAAGCTGGCCGACGAGGCAGTGCTCTTGATGCAAAAGGTACTGATGCACGGGGATCCGGAGACGGTCCTGCGCCCCGAGAATCTTGCTCTGGCCTTCGGCCTAGATGTTATGGGAAGGGGAGAAGACGCATGAACCCGATCGATTTGATCTTGGAACCGCTGGGCTACGGATTTATGATCAACGCCCTGGCCACCGCCGTCACGGCCGCGGGCGTCTGCGCGGTACTCTCGTGCTGGCTGGTACTCATCGGTTGGTCCCTGATGGGTGATGCCGTCTCGCACGCGGTGCTGCCGGGCGTTGTGCTCGCCTATGTCTTCTCGGTGCCCTTTGCCATCGGTGCACTGCTCTTCGGCTTTTTGGCCGTGGCACTGATTGGGGCGGTGCGCGACACCAGTCGCATCAAGGAAGACGCGGCCATCGGCATCGTCTTTTCCACGCTCTTTGCCCTGGGCCTGGTGCTGATTTCCGTCACCCCCTCACAGACCGATTTGGGCCACATCATCTTCGGAAACCTCTTAGGTGTTTCCAAGGCCGAGCTCATCCAGATCGTGATCCTGGGCGTATTGGCCCTGAGCGCGCTGCTGCTCAAACGCAAGGACTTTACACTCTTTGCCTTTGATGCCACCCACGCACACGCCATTGGTCTGAACCCGAGGTTGCTGGGCGCCACACTGCTGGGCCTGCTGGCACTGACGAGCGTGGTGGCACTGCAGGCGGTGGGCGTGATTCTGGTGGTGGCCATGCTGATCATTCCCGGCGCCACCGCGCACCTGCTCACCGATCGCTTTGGCCGGATGCTGTTGATCGCCCCGGCGATTTCGGTGAGCTGCGCGGTCATTGGACTCTACGTGAGCTACTACCTAGATACCGCCTCCGGCAGCATGATCGTGCTGACCCAGGGGGCAGTATTTGCCCTGGTCTACCTTTTCAGTCCCACGCAGGGGCTACTGGGGCGCAAGATCGTGCGATTCTTGCGCCGCCTGGCGGCCAACTCGAAACACGAAGCGGCTGCCGAGCATTAGGCCGGGAAGCAGCCCATTTTTCTCCTCCGCGATGGCAAACACAAAAGCTACGTGTTCACGATCCGCTGTGCAGCAGATCGTGAACACGTAACTTGGTGAGACGTTGCCGAAATTACTGGGGCAGCTGGTGTGACACGGCGGCGCTTCCCGGGGCCGCCTCAACCGTCTCATCTTCCGGATCCTGCACCTGCGCGCCGAGCTTACCGCCGGTGAGCTTGTTCATGATCATCGCCAGGGCACCATCACCGGTCACGTTCGTTGCGGTGCCGAAGCTGTCAAGCGCGATGTAGGCGGCAAACATGAGTCCCACCTCAACCTCGCCGAAGCCGAGCATCTGCGCCAAGAGGCCAGCGGCGGCGGCGATCGCGCCACCCGGAACACCCGGGGCGGCAATCATCATGACGCCGAGCATCAGGATGAACGGCAGGTACGACGTGAAGCTAACATCCCCGCCGGTCAGCAGCAGCACGGCGATCGAGAAGCAGGTGATCTTGACCATCGACCCGGAAAGGTGGATCGTGGCGCACAGCGGCACCACGAAGCCAGCCACCGCATCGGAGACACCGTTCTTCTTGGTTGAGGCCAGCGTGACAGGAATCGTCGCGGCCGAGGAGGAGGTGCCAAGCGCCGTGAAGTAGGCATCGCGCATGTTCCACAGGGCCTTGAACGGGTTTTGCCCGTTCATCGAACCGGCGATGGTGAACTGGACCAGCAGCACAACAAAGGTCAAGGCAAAGGACACCAGGGCCACCAGCAGGAACTTCGTTACCACCGTCACCGCGGCGCCGCTCGCGGAGAGGTCCATGAAGATACCGAAGATGAATAGTGGAAGCGCCGGAACGATGATGCGACGGATCACCGATTCGATGATCGTCCGGAATTCAACGGTTCCACGGAAGATGACCTTGCTGTGGAACGCAGTGATGCCAATACCGATGATGAAGGCGAGCACCAGCGCGCTCATCACGTTGATGACCGGTGCCAGAACGATCTCGGTCGCCGAGTCGCCCGCGCTACCGACCACGGTCAAAAACGGCTCAAAACCCGATCCGCCTTCGTCGCCGAGGGCTTCAAGACCCCCGCCGGACATCGTGGAGGTGAACAGCCAGCGGCTCACGAAGTAGGCGAGGAATCCGGCAAAGAGCGTGGAGCCGTAGGCGATCAGTGCGGTGATTCCGAGCCACTTGCCCGCGCCCTTGCCCAGCTCGGCAATGGCCGGTGCGACAAGACCCAAAATGATCAGCGGCACAATAAAGCCAAGGAAACCCGAGAAGATCGAGTTGTAGGTCAGGAATACCCCGCCGAGCCATGTGGGCATCACCGGTCCGGTCAGGATGCCCAGCACGATGGCTATGACAATCCAACCGAGGAGGGGGATCGATTTCAGCAGTTTCATTGGGGGTTGTCCTCAAGTCGACGAGTTTTCAGCGTGTGGGAATGGGCAAAACGCGTTGTGTCGCAGCCCACGCCTCAGCAATAGTAGTGTGGCTCACGCCATTCCCCTAAATCAACCGGGAATCCGTGCCGCTTCCACCTCGGCCGAGCACCATCCGCGCAACAAGGAGCGCCTCGGGCACCGGGTGAGAGTGCGAGGCGTTGATGACTCGGTGCGGACGTTGGACAGGCGGTTTTTGCTACGCCGCTGCCGAGCTAGCCGAGTGAAACGTGCAGTGCCTCGGTCGCCTGGCGTCCCAAGCTGATGGGCACGTCTGAATCGATAACCAGCAGCTGCACCGAGTCGGAGAACGGGGTGGCCTCGGTAATCAGCAGAAGCGTCCCGGGCACAACACCCTGTGCGCTGAGGTATTGCAGCAGCGCCGGATCCTCATCGTTGATCCGTTCGACCCGAACCTTGATTCCCGGCTCCACGGTGCTTAGGAGCACCGCGTTGGGCTGGGTCAAGACCCCATCAACACTGGGGATCGGGTCTCCATGGGGGTCTCGGTCCGGGTGGCCCAAAAAAGCGTCAAGGCGCTCCACCATGAAATCGCTCATGGCGTGTTCCAGGTTCTCGGCCTCGTCGTGGACTTGGTCCCAGTCATAGTCCAGGGTTCTGACCAAGAAGGTCTCCAGCAGTCGGTGCCGTCGCACCATGTCCAAGGCGTATTTGCTGCCAAGCTCGGTGAGTTCCACGGCCCCGTAGCGGGCGTGGCTGACCAACCCTTGCGCGGTCAGCTTGCGCACCGCATCGGAAACGGAGGAAACCTTGAGCCCAGATTTCTGCGCGATGTCTGTCGCGGTGACGGGGGCATCTGTCCATTCGGAAAGACCCCAGATAACCTTCAAATAGTTTTGTGTGCTGATGGAAAGTTCCGAAACCGACATGCCTACGAGTCTACAGAGCGAGCTCGATGTACACGTTCCCGCGGACCGTGATCTCACCGAGCATCGGTTCTACCGCCAAGGTCCTCACCATGCCCCCTGCCAAAGGCATCACCACTTATACTTCGATGAGGTTCAGCGACGAGCCGGCATCCTGAATGGAGATACATGACCATGGGCTTGAATTTTTCTCATGAAACACTGGCCCAACGGGTGCTCTTTGGTACGGGTTTGGCCGTCGAGCATCTCGCCGCCGAGGTCAGCCGGCTCGGGGCATCGCGGCTTATGGTGATCGCTGGGCATCGTGATTCCGACACCGTCACTGCTCTTACCCGGGCGCTGCCGGTGGCACTGCGGTATTCCGAGATCATCCAACATGTGCCGCTCGAGAGCGCCGAACGCGCGCGCACCGCGGCCCGAGAGAACAGGGTTGATCTGTTGGTGTGTTTCGGTGGAGGCTCGGCCGTCGGTCTGGCCAAGGCCATCGCTCTGGAAACCGCAACGCCCATCATCGCCATTCCCACCACGTACGCGGGGTCCGAAGCCACCAATGTTTGGGGCTTGACCGAAGCCGGCCGCAAAACGACGGGGATTGATGCCCGGGTGCTGCCGGTGACGGTGATTTACGATGCTGCACTGAGCCGCACGCTGCCCGTGGAACTCTCCGTCACTTCCGGGCTGAACGCCATGGCTCACTGCATCGATTCACTGTGGGGACCACATGCCGATCCGATCAATGCGACGCTGGCCGCCGAGGGAATTCGCGCCCTGGCCGCTGGCTTGTCTGCCATTATCTCCGATCCACCAGGCCTCGATGGCCGCGAGTTAACCCTCTATGGGGCCTACCTAGCTGCCGTTTCCTTTGCCTCGGCAGGATCCGGAATGCACCACAAGATCTGCCATGTCCTCGGCGGCAGCTACAACATGCCGCACGCGCAGACGCACGCCATCCTATTGCCCCACGTTTTGGCCTTCAACGCACCCTTCGCACCGCGGGCCGCCGAGCGGATTGCTGCGGCCCTTGGCTCACCGGATGCCGTGACGGGGCTGAACGCCTTGCGCAAGCTCCTGGGTGCCCCTTCGGCGTTGAAGGACTACGGCTTTGAACTGGCGAACATCCCCGAGGCCGTCTCGATGATCTTGCCCGTCATCCCCGCCAACAACCCCAGAGCTGTCACGGCTCAAAATCTCACCGAACTGCTCACCGCCGCCTTCCACGGCAGCACGCCCGGCAGCTGAAAATCGGCGCCCGCTAAACGTCGCCAGCGGGGTCGAGCGGTTAGATCCACCCCTGTTCTCGCGCCAGGTGTGCTGCCTCAATCCGGTTGGCCGCCCCGGTCTTTCCGATCGCGTTGGACAGGTGGTTGCGCACCGTTCCAACGCTCAGGAACATCCCCGCAGCTATCTTGGCCACCGGTGTCCCCGCTTGGGCGTGGGACAGTACCTCACGTTCGCGTTCGGTGAGTGGGTTGGCACCGTCTCCCAACGAATGGGCCGTTACCAACGGGTCAAATACGCGTCCGCCGGCAAACACGCTCCGTACCGCGGCGGCAAGTTCGGCAGAGGGAGTGTCCTTCACCAGAAAGCCGCTGGCCCCGGCCTCAAAGGCGGCCCGCAGATAACCCGGACGATCAAAAGTTGTCACCATCAATACCTTGCAGTCCGGAAGTTGGGAGCGCAATCTGCTGGCCGCTTCCAGCCCGTTCACGTTGGGCATCTGGATATCCAACAGGGCCACCTGCACGCCGTGTTCTTCGGCGAGCGCCACCACGTTACGTCCATCCCCGGCCTGAGCCACCACCTCGATGTCTGTTTCCAGGTTCAGCAGGGCGGCAAGTGCCCCGCGGACCAGTGCTTGGTCATCGGCCAACAGCACGCGGATGGGTCCGTTACCCTCGTGATTTTTGGGGCTCACCATGAGAGCTCCACCTTGGTTCCACCGTGTGCGGAGTCCCCGATCTCAAAGGCCGCCCCGCTGAGGCGGGCTCGTTCACGCATGCCCCGGATGCCATGGCCCTCCTTGGAGCCGGCCAGTGAATCTCCGTCGTCCTCAATGCTCAGTGTGTGTTCGCGGATGCAGATCCACGCGGTGGTGGCATGGGCGTGGCGCAATACGTTGGTCACCGCCTCCCGCAGGATCCAGGACAGGGCGGTGGAGCGCGCCGCGTCGAGCAGTTGCGGATTGCCGATGAGCACCGTGGAGATCCCCGCATCATCGAGGGCCGAGCGAATCGCCGGCAATTCATCGGCAAGGGTCGTGCGGCGCAATCCTTCCACCGTGGCCCGGATCGAATCCATGGCCTCGTGCGTGAGCACCTGGATCTGCTGCAGCTCGGCGCGGGCGGAGTCAATATCGGTATCCAAGAGGCGTTCGGCCAGTTGGGCCTTGAGTCCCACCGCGGTGAGCGAATGCCCCAGTGCGTCGTGCACGTCTCTGGCCATCCGCTCCTGTTCGGCGAGTACCGCGAAGTCCAGTCGCAGATCATCCGCCACGATGCTCCTGCGGATCAGCACGGTGTTGACCGCGTTGACGACCATCAGCACCACCAATAATCCAAGCAAAAAGACGTAGTCACTCAGTGGTCCCGACGATATGGCGATCGCCAGGGAAATGGTGAGAACCACGGCGTTGACGATCCACATGCTTCGTACCGAGAGCAGATAGGCGGCAAAGCTGATGAGAAACGGCCCGAAGCTGATGATGTCCGCCCCGAGGAGCGGGATGGTGGCCCCCACGACCAGCAACAGCAATAAGAAGGGGATCCAGGCACGTCCGAACCCGCTGGCGCTGACTCCAAGTTCCGAGCTGTAGGTATAGAAGGACCTCAGATAGATCACGGCAAAGGCGAGGATCAGTCCGTAGCCGGCCATCCGCGCCGGCACCGGAAGCGTGGATTGGGCGATTCTCAGGACGGGGAAAGTCAAAAAGACAACCCACACCGCCGCCAGCAGCCACCCGTAACGCGACCAGAAGGAATGCGTTTGTGCCTGGTTCGAGCTCACCTGCGAGCCTGCGAGCGGCGGACCGCCCACAGCGCCAGGATAACGAAGAGAAGTGCCCATGCAACTAGATTAGCGATCAGCAACCCGATCGAGTCCGTGGGCGCATCGGCACCGGCACCTGACCCCTGAAGCAACGGCCAGCGCACCAGCCCCACGTACCCATACATCGGGGTGAACCGGGCGATATCCAACATGGTGCCGCTCAATGGCAAAAACACGTTGCCGAAGAAGGCGAAGAACACCATGCCTCCGCTGGCCACGCCGATGGCCGTCTCCGACTTGAAGCTCATACCCACCCCCATGCCGTAGAGCGCGAAGATGGAGGACCCGAACACCGCCATCAGGTAACTGGCAGTCCAGATGCGCCAATCATCGGCTTGGGCGCCGGTCATCGCTCCCAGGGTGAATACTGCACCGGCGGAAATGGCGGCAATAATCAACGAAACGCAGACCTTTGCCCCCACAAAGCCCGCAGGCTTCATGGGGGTCAGGGCAATCTGGCGCCCCCAACCCAGCAGGGATTCGGTGGCTGCAGTTCCGGCGATCGACGTGGTGGCCACCGCCGCCCCATAGGCGGCCATCGAGGCCATAATGTAGAACTTCACGTTGCCGTTCCCGGCAGCTTCTCCCCCGCCACCAAACATGTTCCCGAAGAGCAGGTACATGAGCACCGGCATGAAAACGGTAAACATCAGGTTCCCGACGTCCCGGATCTGACGGGTCAATTCGATGCGCACGTAGGTGGGGTTCATGAGTTCTCTCCGGTCAATTCCATGAAGGCTGCGTCCAGGGTGGGTGCGGTGATTTCTAGGTCCGTTGCCGCTAGCTGACCCAGCAGCATCCGCGCCGCGGCATCGGAGTCCGGACCCGTGACCAGAATTCGTTGGCCCTTGAGCCGCACCGAGGACACCTGATCCAGCTGTTCGAGGGCGTTGATGGCCACAGCTGTGGGGCTTCCGGTGGGCAGCGTTGCGCTCACGACACGACCGCCGGTCATGGAACGCAGCTTCGCGGTGGGGCCATCGGCCAGGACCTTACCCTTTCCAATGAGCACCGTGCGTTCGGCGAAGTCTTGGGCTTCCTCGAGGTAATGCGTGGCAAAGATGACGGTGCGTCCCTCGAGAGCATCTTGACGCATGGTCTCCCAGAACCCGTGGCGGGCAGCGACGTCCATGCCGGCGGTGGGTTCATCCAAGATCAGCAGGCGCGGATCGGGCAGTAGGGCGAGGGCGAATTTCAGCCGTTGCTGTTCACCGCCCGAACATTTTGAGACCTTGCGTTTGGCCAGTGACATGATGTCGGTGCGTTCCATGACCGAGGTGATGCGGTCTTGGGCTCCGTGCAGTGCGGCGATCGTCGTGACGGTTTCGCGCACCGTGAGGTCACGCAAGAGCCCTCCGGTTTGCAAGACGGCTGAGACTTCTCCGGCCTCCACCGCTGCGCGCGGGCTCTTGCCAAACACCGTGATGCTTCCCGAGGTGGGTGCGGTGAGCCCGAGCATCATATCGATGGTGGTAGTTTTTCCTGCGCCATTGGGGCCGAGAAATGCGACGATCTCACCGGTACCGACACTCAGATCGATTCCCGCCACGGCCTCTAACGGGCCCTCGTTGGTATGAAAAGACTTGCGTACTTTTTCCAGGTTGAGTGCCAAACGTTGGGCCGACGGTGTTGCCGTGGGTTCGATCCGTTCGGAGCTGATGATGTCCATGGATCAAGTCTTCATCAGTCCGGGTGCCGGTAGAAGTGCAAATTGTCATGGTTCACCGCCATTGAGCTTCGGTACGATGCCCTTTCCCGCGCATGGCCTTCGCCGTGTGCGCGGGCGGCTTGTTGCGCCGCCCGCGCACAGCATCGATCCGCCGTTCCGGGGCTAAAGACGTGCCTGCACTGGAACGCAGCAGCGTCAACAAAGTCTGCGCAGTATTGTGGGCCCCGGCAGCAGGGACGTAGCCCAGGTGCCGGATCCAAGAGCTTTGCCACCGTATCCAGTTCACCGGTGAGCCTGGTGGGACAGCGCAGCACCTCGACTTCGCGAACTTAAATCAGGCCCGCGCGATTGCCGCCCGACGTGCCGACAAGCCGCGCTCGGGCTCACGGCAATCGGTTCCATCCTCGGTGATCACCTGCAGCGATGCCGAGTGCGGGGCGAATGCCACGACCCTTTCCCCGTCTGCTTTAACCGGGACTCCCGTTCGCACAAAACCTCCGAGCATCGCACCGAGCTCGGCAGCAGCAGCATCAAAGATGCTCTCCGAAAGGTCCGTAAGCATCGGGGCGTCGGACCACTGCTGGCGGTTGCCAAAGAGGAACGGCAGCTCGAAGCAGTGCGCGGCACCCGCGTGGGGCAATCTCGATGCAACGTCGAATCGAACGGTGCTCACGTTTTTGCCCGCAGCAACCGCAGCATCGGCACATTCGGTGGCGTAGAGCTCGATCTGGTGCAGGGTCATGGCCCTGGCCATGCGGGTTTTGGGCGTTGATCCCGGAAGCTCCTGGCGAAGTTTCTCGCCACTGGCTTCGGGATCATCAAAATGCGCACCAATGAATCCCGCGACCGCGCCTTCGGTAAAGGCCGTTTCCGGAGCCATGCCAATAAAGGCATTGGCTTCGTCCTTGGTGTGTGTGAGCAGGATCTGTTCAACATGCAACCTAGCCATCGCCGCATCCACGTCAAAAAGATCGGCCGGGACATTTTCATCGATGCTCGGCATCAGCCCCAGACCACGACCTGCCCATGCCCGGGCCACCTCGCCCTGGGCCGCAAGCAGCTCAGCGATGGGCGCCAGCCCGGCACTCTTCCGGGCGAGCGCGCTGTCCACGATGCTCTGGCGTTGGGCCGCAGCCTCCCGATCCAAGGGCGGCTGATAGGTCAGCGACATCAGTGCCACACGCTGGAACAGTCCCCGAGCGGCCGGCAGCTGCGCCATGGCAAAGGCCCAGAAGGCACCGGCCGACTGTCCCACCAGACTGACATCTTCCGGGTTTCCGCCCAGGGTAGCGATGTGCGTCTGTACCCATTGAAGGGCGAGCAGCAGATCGCGGGGAACCAGATTCCCCGCTCCCACCGCGCCGGCATGGGCCAAGAGCCCAACCCGGTAGTTCACCACGACCACCACGCAATTCTGCTGCTGAGCGAAATGGGTGGCGTCGTACCAGCGCACTGCGCCGGCTCCCGAGACAAAGGCGCCGCCGGGCAAAAACACCATGACCGGTAGGTCGGTGGCGTCTTCGGGTGCGAACACCGAGAGCTGGAACGCTTGCTCGGACTGCTCCAACTCGCCCAGCGCTCCGCCGAGCAGCCAATCCAACGACCCGGGGCTCTGCGGGAAGGCCGCGGGTTCGGCAGCGATGAGGGAATCCACCGGCTGCAGTGCGCCATAGCGCCCCGCAGCCAATGTCCCATAACTAAAGGTCTTCACCTAGCGCACGTCCTGGTACTGGCTGCGGTCCACCGCGCGGGTGATGTTCCAGTAATCGAGCATCGGGTAGGGCCAGATCTGTGAGACCCGACCCTGCTTGTTTTTGTACCAGGTCTTCACCTCCGGGTGACCCCAAGCCTTGGCCCGGTTGGCCTCATCAAGATCTGCCACAAAGGACTCCAGTACCTCTGGCTGCAGGTCCAGTGCCTTGAGATCCTCACTGAGCACAATGCGCAGAGCATCAAGGATGTAGTTCAGTCCGTATTCGATCATCGAGAAGAGCGAACCGTTCACCACGTGTCCGGTATTTGGCCCCGAGACCAGGAACAGGTTGGGGAAGCCCGGCACGGTAATGCCGGCATACGCGGTGGCGTTGCCTGCCCACTGCTCGTGCAGATCCTTGCCTTCGCGCCCGGTAATCTTCAGCGGCTCCAAGAATTCGGACGCGGTGAAGCCGGTGGCGTAGATGATGACGTCGAGCTCGTGCAGCGTGCCCTCGCCATCGATGATGCCGTCGGCGCACATTTCTGTCATCCCGGAGGTGATCAGCGAGGTCTGCGGCTTTTTCAGGCTTGCTGACCAGACGCCGTTGTCGCGGAGCATGCGCTTACCGCCGACCACGTAGTCGGGGGTGACCTTGGCCAAAAGATCGGGGCGGTCGGCATACTGCTTCTTCAGCATGGCTTCGAGTTCGCTGCGCACCTTGGCGTTGGTGGCCGAGACGGACCCCGGAGTGGTCCAGTTCGGATCTCCCGCGGTGGTGTGCTGGCGTCCCTCGACACCCAACCAGTGCTGCCAGAAGCGCAGCCACTGCCCGTACTGTGGCAGGTGCTCGGCCAGCCACAGCACCGATTCGGGCATGTCCTCGTAGTAGAAGGGGGTGGGCAGCATCCATGGCGAGGAACGCTGGAAGACCTTAAGCTCTGCGACCTCATCAACGATGGCCGGGACGATTTGGTAGGCCGAGGCACCGGATCCGATGACCGCCACCCGCTTGCCGCGCAAATCGATGGCCGGGTCCCACTGAGCCGAGTGCACCTGGATGCCAGCAAATTTTTCGCGGCCCGGGGTGTCGGTGAACTTGGGGCGATCGAGCTGGCCCACCGCCGTGAGCACCGCGTTGAAATGACGCACCTCGGGAGCTGCACCGTCGATGCTCATTTCTACTGCCCAGAGTCCGGTGCTCTCATTCCAGGTAGCGCTGAGAACTTCGGCACCGAGCTGAACATTGGAGCTGATGCCGGCGCGGGCTGCCACCTCGCGGGTGTAGGAGAGGATCTCCGGTCCCTCGGAGAACTGCTGCGGCCAGTTATCGCGTTGGGCGAAGGAGAAGGAGTAGGCATAGTTGGGGGTGTCCAGCCGGACGCCCGGGTAGGTGTTCTTCCACCAGGTACCGCCAACTTCGTGGCCCTTTTCAAAGACGGTGTAGTCGTACCCGGCCTGCTTCAGGCGGTATGCGGCGGCCATGCCGGCAACGCCGGAGCCGATCACAGCGACGGTGAATTCGCGGGTGGGTGCCAGTTCCTTGGCATGGTGGCGCGGGGTGCCATTGTGCTGGGGCACCAGGGCCATGTCGTGCATGAGCATCGGGTGGTATTCGCGGGTGGCGCCGTTAGTCATCCAGTCAAGAATGTCCGCAGCCTGTTCATCGGATAGAGGGGAGACGCTGGTCAGCTTTTCGTCGCGAACGCGGCGCAGGGCGTTGAAGGCGAGCTCGCGGGCGCGTTCCTGCGCAGCTGCGTCCAATCCACCGTGAGGTGTGCCCACGGTGTCAACCGGAGGCTGGGGTGGGCGCAGGTCTTCACGCAACATGGTGTAGTCCCCGGTCACCGCGGCCAGCGCCACCATGAGTGCCGGAAGATCGGTGGTCTGGATGATGCTGAGCAGTTCGTCGTCGTCCTCGGTAATGGGCGAGTATTGATCTCGCCAATACAGATCGTCGATCTTGGTCTGCGACGGGTCCTGGGTCAGGGTCTCGGTCATGTTCACTCCTTGTGCTGCTGGACGATGGCGTTTCCTTGTCCGGGAACGCTCGAAGGCTTGAGACTAGTGTCACGCACAAGTTATGCATAAGTCAACGTAAAATGTATTCTTTGTAGCGTTTGGTATGATTCCCCTATGGCTAAGATGACCGATTCAGAGACCCTGTCCAAACACATCAGGGACGCCCTACGGAATGACATCCTTGAGGGCAGATGGGCTCCGGGCGCGAAACTACAGCTCACCCGGCTCTCTGAGCACTACGACACTTCAAGCACCGTGATCCGCGAGGCCCTCACGCGCCTGGTGGGCGATCAACTGGTCACGCTGCGCCCCAACCGCGGATTCTTTGTTCCCGAGCTGTCGCTGGCAGAACTCAGCGACATCACCGAGATGCGTTGCGTCAACGAATCACTGGCCGTCGCCTTGGCCGTCGAGCGCGGCTCGATCGCGTGGGAAAGTGAACTCATCGCTGCCCACCACACCCTTGAACGCACCGAGCGACGTTCGGTGGAAAATCCCGAAGTGCACACCGAGGCGTGGAATCACGCCCACCAGTTATTCCACGCAAAACTTGTGGAGGCCTGCGAGGTTCCCCTGCTGCTCAATCTGACCTGCATCCTCTCCGATTTAACTCAGCTCTACGGCCGCTGGGCCGGCACCGCAACTCGCGATGTAAAACGCGACGTTGATAAGGAACACCGCGATATCTTGGATGCTGCACTGGCCCGGAACGCCACGCTGACCGGCACCCTGCTGCGCAATCACTACGAAACCACGCTTAATGCCATCAAGAAGGCAGGCGAGGTGGGTATGGCCAGCACGCTGACTGGCACGTCCGCACCTTAACGGCGCGTCCTAATGAACGGCAAACCAGGCAAGGGCGGATATCTGGCGCAAACGCCTGATACCCGCCCTTTCTCTGTTTAGCCGAGGTTAACCACTTCGGGAACCGAAGAGCGACCCTCCCGGTAACGCTCGGGCCAGACGCCCTGTTTACCCGGGGCAATAATTCCCGCCGGGTCCAAGGCGTCCTTGATCTTTTCCTGCAATCGACGCAGTGAGTGGTTGTTGAAGTCGAAGCCGTCGGCGATGCGATCCATGTAGTCCACGTGGCTGCGGTACGGAGCATATCCCTTGGCGCGGGCCACATCTAGCAGCTCCGCGTACAGGGCACGCGCCCTGCCCAGCATCTCCTCATTTCCACGCTCGAAGAAGATCATCGTTACGTGAACCATATGCCGGGGGTACAGGTGGTACCCGATGTACAAATCAAAACCGTACTTGGCGTACAGCCGCTTGGCTTCCTGGTAGAAGGTGTAGACCTCTTCACCGCGTGCGGGAATGATTGGTGCCGCATCGATGTGTCCACCGTCCTGCGCCGCCCACCCCACCGTTGACAGCGGCTTCAGCGTGGGAACCCCGGCCATCTGCGTGCGGTCCAAAGCTGCAATGTCCTCATGCTGCAGGGCCAATCCTTCGGTGCCCGAGTAGAAGCGGGCGTCCACCCGAGCCCCGGGGATCACCGCGATGCGCTCGTTAATGATCTCGAGGCGGCGCTCGCACAATCCGCGGTCCCCGTAGAGCGCAAACTTGGCGTTCCACTGGCCCAGCCCAAATTCCTGGCGCATTTCTTCCAGCCGCCAGTCCGGGATTGATCCCTCGCCCTGCCAGAAGGAGGCGCGATTCCCGCGCATGGTCGCCGCGCGCACCACGTTGCCACACAGCGCGTTGTTCTGGATGATTTCCTCGCGACGCAACGTGGTGAGGATGTCGATCAGTTGCGGCAGATCTTCCTCGTTAGCCACGGCAATGTCGCCGTTGACGTAAGTGTTGGGAGCCGGCTGCAGCCAGAGCCCCACCTGCGTGACAACTCCAAGGTTCGACTGGGTAAAGAGCCCATCTAGGGTAGGACCAAATCCGCCCTGGAATAGCGGTCCCAAATCGGTGCCCTCCATGGCGCCCATACCGGTGCGCACCAGCTCACCGTCGGGAAGCACCACATCCATTCCACAGAGCTGCTTCACATGATCCCCATGCGGAGTCATCCCGTAGCCACGGTCGAGCATATTGCCCATCACCGAACCCCAGCCCAGCGCCGGAACACTGATCCATAGATTGAGTCCACGTTCCTTGATGTACTCAAAGAGATCAAAGAAGGTGACTCCGGGTTCCACGATGGCATAACAGAGCCTGTCATCAACGGCAATGATCCGATTCATGCGGCTCAAATCCAAGGCAACCATGCCCGAATCACGCGGTTCGGGTCCCCCGTAACCCAGGTTCTTACCGCAGGAGAAGACCCACAAGGGGACCTCAAGCTCGGTGGCCAGCTTCACCAGGCCCTGCACCTCCGCGGTGTTGGCGGGACGCACACCTGGCCACGGATTACGCCCCGGGTTCAGCGGGTAGGGGTCAATATAGCCCGCAGAGCTGTCCAATGACACCACGTTGTCCCCACCGACGATGTTCTCGGCCCTACGCAGGAATTCCTCGCGACGATCCATAACTCACCCTTCTGGTTCCCGGCTTCAGGCCCGGGAGCTAACTCAATAAATCAAATGTTTTGTACTGATCCAACGCCATCATCAATAGGATTGACCCATGAACCTTGAATCGCATCCCCGACTCACACTGCGCCAACTATGGCACTTTGTTGTCGCCGCCGAGGCCGGGACCATGGCAGAGGCTGCGCGACGTCTGCACATGGCACCGTCGGCGATATCGATGTCGATTGCCGAACTCGAACGGATCATCGGCTCCGACCTAGCGATCAAACGCCGTGCCAAGGGACTAACGCTGACCGCCACCGGACGAACCGTCCTGGGCCAAGCCCGAGTCCTGCTGGAGTTGGCCGGAGAACTCGAAACCCTGGGTCAAGGAACCCGCGCCTCGTTGCGTGGACCGCTGACCGTGGGCTGTTTTATGAGCCTTGGCCCCACCATCATTCCCACTATGCTTCGCGCCTTCGCCGAGCAATGCCCGCACGTGGAAGTCGACTTCGTTGAGGGTTACCACGCGGACCTGCAGCAGGCCTTGCTGGATGGCTCGATCGATGCGGCATTCCTCTATGGAGCCGAGATCTCCCCCAGCCTCTCCAGTGCACCGGTGACAGCGTCCGAGCTCTACGTCCTGGTCTCCAACGAGCATGCCCTCAGTGGGGCCGACTCCGTGTCGCTCATCGACATTGCCGGCGAACCTCTGGTGCTCTTTGACGCTGACCCGATTTCCCGGCGCATCCTGGGTTTGTTCGAGGAAGCGGGAATCACCCCCACCGTGCGGCACCGCTCGCGCAGTTACGCCACGGTGAGGTCCCTGGTGGGTTCGGGACGTGGAGTCGCACTCCTGTTCCAGCAACCCGAGCTCGAGGCTCCCTATCAGGAGCTTCGAGTGGTGCTCAAGCGTTTGGATGCCCCGGGGCTGGCCGGTGCCGCTGCGGTGCCGGTGTCCGTGGCGTGGCCGCGCAGCACCCGACTCAACGCCCGTGCCCAGGCTTGGGTCGAGGTTGCATCGGAACTGTTTGCCCACGCCACTCCCCCTGCCTAAGCCAGGGTATTCGAGCGGATCGAGGACGGACGAGCCAGACCGAAGTTATCCCGCAGCGTGCTGCCCTCGTACTCGGTGCGGAAGTAGCCACGCTCCTGCAGCTCGGGAACGAGCTTGTCGCAGATCAGTTCAAACCCGCCGGGGTTAAACGGGGCGTTGAGGTTGAAGCCGTCGCAGGCCTTGGCATCAAACCAGTCAATCATCCGGTCGGCAACCGCCGAGGCGGTTCCGGCCATCCACTGATGTCCGGTGGAGCGGGCCAGATCAACGATCAGCTCGCGCAGGCTCATGCCCTGGTCTACCGACTTGCGGCGGTAGATCTGGTAGCGCGAGCCCAATGCCGGATCATCGGAGAACCAGTCTTCGGGGATGGAATCGTTGAGGTCAAGACGGGTCAAATCCATCTTCAAATCAGCACCGACCTGCACACGACCGTTATCCATGTGGATGTTGTTGGCTAGGTGTTCGGCCAGCTCGTCGGCCTCGGCCTGGGTATCACCCAAGATCGGCAGGATGCCGGGGATGATCTTGATGTCATCGGGGTTGCGACCCTTGGCCGCTGCCATGGCCTTGAACTTGGCGTAGAACTCGACCGAGGGTTCCTTCAACGGCTGCGCCGTATAGATGCCATCGGCCACCGAGGAGCCCAGCTCCATGCCGGGTCCCGAGGATCCTGCCTGCACCATGACCGGGCGGCCCTGCGGGCTGCGTGGCATATTGATGGGTCCATCAACGGAGAAGAATTCGCCGCGGTGGTTGATCGGGTGGATCTTGGACGGATCAACGTACCAGCCACTGGCCTTGTCGTTGGTGACGGCATCGTCTTCCCACGAATCCCACAGCTGCTGAACGACATCAACAAATTCGGTGGCTCGGCGGTAACGCGTCGCCGGATCCGGGGCCTCGGTAATGCCGTAGTTTTGGAAGCCGTCGGAGGAGGTAACGATGTTCCATCCAGCGCGGCCACCTGACATGTGGTCAAGCCCGGCCATCTGCCGGGCCAGGTTATACGGCTCGCTGAAGGAAGTAGAAACGGTACCGATCAGGCCAATATTCTTGGTACGAGCTGCCAATGCTGCCAGCACCGTCATCGGTTCGTAGAAGCCATTCATCTTGATGTCGCCGCGCATCACGGTATTGGCGTGGACAATGTCGCCGAAGAAGATGGCGTCGAGCTTGGCGTCTTCTGCCATACGGGCCAGGTCGTAGACAAATTCTAAGTTGGCGAGCTCTTCGGAGCGGCTACCATCCATGCGCCACGAGTCCTTGTGGTATCCGGCCGGCAACATGAAGGTCGTCAGGACCATGTGCTTGGGGTTCTTCGGTGCCATGAGATCAGGCTCCTTTCGCTCGATGCCCAGCGCAGCGCAGCGCCGGGGCAAATTCTTCTGTGGATGCTTACGTACATCGTGCCAATGTCTTGAAAGATCGTAAATAGAGAACTTTCAGAACATTATGTTCAATATTTCTGATGTTGTGGAGAGATCATGACGGTTCGCCCGGCGGCGCATTGCCTCGGAAGATCTCGCGCCGTCGCCGGAGGCAACACGGGTACACCTAGTGGTGCTGGAGCTCCTGCGCGGAAGATTCCTTCACTTGCTGGGATTGCGCACCCTCGGGGCTCATCCGCACGGCGATCAGTCCCACGATGAGGACGGCGGCCCAGAAGACACCGACCCACACGAAGCCGCCAGCTAGGGTCAAGGCGGTGGCGATCATCGGAGTGAAGCCAGCGCCCAAGGTGGCGGCACCCTGGTAGGAAAGGGATGAGCCGGTATAGCGAACATCGGCGGGGAATAGCTCGGAGATGTAGGCACCAATCGGGCCGGCCAGGATGCCTTGAATAAGGCCATTGCCCACGAGCACCGCCAGCATGAAGCCCCACGCAGTTCCGTTATGCATCAGATAAAGGGCGGGGAAGGCCCACAAAACGCCGAGCACACCACCAAGGGTCAGTACCGAACGGCGCCCAATGCGGTCCGATAGTCGCGCGGCCCAGAAACAGACAACAATCGTGACGACGGCGGCCAGGCCCTTGATATTCAACACTGTCGAGCGCTCAACGCCCTCCCCCACGGCCACCGAAACACCCCAGGAGGTCAAGATGCCCTGCATCGTGTAGAAACCCAACGACGCCACGAGGGTGATAACCACGGTGCGCGGATGGTTACGCAGCACGCGCATGATCGGGGTGCGGCGTTCCTTCTCGACCTCTGCGGCCTTGGACTCAAGGTCCTTGAACACCGGAGATTCGGCCACCTTAAGGCGGATCACCATGCCAATAACAATCAAGACGGCAGAGAAGAGGAATGGGATACGCCATCCCCACACCAAGAATTGGTCACCAGTGAGGGCGGAAACGCCCGAGACCATAAAGGTTGCCAGCAGGCCACCGGCAGGAGCGCCCGCGTTGGCGAATGAGGCCGCAAGCCCCCGCTTGGAGGCGGGAGCGTGCTCGAGGGCCATCAAGGTGGCCCCGCCCCACTCACCACCGACCGAAATTCCCTGCACCATGCGCAGCAGCACCAATATGATCGGCGCAGCAATGCCGATGCTGGCGGTCGTTGGCAATAGGCCAATTGCGATGGTCGCGATGCCCATCATCATCATCGACAGGACCAGCATTCGTTTGCGACCAAGGACATCACCGAAGTGGCCAAAGATGATGCCACCCAGAGGGCGGGCTAGATAACCGACGGCGAGCGTACCGAAGGAAGCGAAGAGCGCTACCCCGGGATCGAGGTTGCCGAAAAAGACCTTGTCGAAGATCAGCGCAGCAGCCGTCGCATAGAGGATGAAGTCGTAGTACTCAATAATGCTGCCCAGAAGGCTGGACCCCAAGATACGACGCATGTTCTTGGTGTTCAGTGACTCACTGGCGGCGTCGCCGACCGTGGCTGATGATTTTTTCATGGACTCGCAAACTTCCGTTGAAACCGAAATTGTGACCTAAGACATGATGACTCACCTCACACCGTCACGTCAATTTTTACGCATTTTTAACGACAGAATATTTTATTCTTCGACCAACCCTCTGCTACCCCTGGGAATTTCTCCAGAAAGTTGAGGCCCTCGGTATTGCGCAAATCACGTTCAGGTATATAAACTTACACACAGAATATATTCTTGCCTCGATGGGGCAAGTCCAGTCAGCTAAGGAGAATCCCGTGAGCGCACGCAACGGAGCAGCATACAAAGAAGGCCTGAAGGACTCCCGCGAGGTCTGGCTTGGCGATCAGCGCATCGACGTCACCGAACACCCCGCATTCAAGGGCTCGATCAACGGCATGGCCGCATACTTCGACTACCAGCACAAGTACGCTGATGACTGCCTCATGACGGACGCCGCCACCGGCGAGGAACATAACGTCTCGCTGCTACGTCCACACAATTCGGAGGACATCGCCCGCCGACACCGCGCTTTTGACCGCCTGGCCCGCTACTCCAACGGCATGCTCGGCCGCACCCCGGACTATGTCAACGTGGTGCTCGCCGGCCATGCCTCACGCAAGGATATCTTCGACCGTTCCGGGGACCCGGTCTACTTCGAACGGCTCGAGGCTTACTGGAAGCACGTACAGAAGCACGACCTCGCACTGACCCACACCATCGTGCACGCGGCCATCGACAAGTCCGTCGGCGAGCTGCAGGGCATCAATGAGGAACTAACCCTGCGCGTTGTTGAACGCACCGAAGCCGGTCTGATTGTTCGCGGCGCCAAGATGCTGGCGACATTGGGCCCGATCGCCGATGAACTCTACGTCTACCCGGCCGTGCCGATCCAGAAGGGCTACGAAGAATATGCCCTCTCCTTCGCCATCCCGGTGGCCACCAAGGGTGTCGTTTCGGTCTGCCGCGATCACTACGGCGTGGACCAGGAAGTTGTCGACAAACCATTCTCCTCACGCTTTGACGAGCAGGATGCCGTCATCATCTTTGATGACGTGCTAGTTCCCTGGGACCGGGTATTCATCGATGGTCAGCTGGATGTGTACAACGCACTGAACGGTGGCACCGCCACCGGTAACACCCAGCAGCAGACCGCCATCCGCGCCTCGGTCAAGCTCGAATTCGCCTACGACCTGTGCACCCAGATGGCCAAGGTCACCGGCACCGATTCCAAGCCCGACACCGCCACCATGCTCGGTGAAATCTACTCCTACCTGCGCATCGCTCGCTCGGTGATCCACTCCGCCGAGGTCAACGCCTCCGATTGGGGCGGCGGAGCCTTCTTCTGCCACGACGACATCTCCGCGCTACGCACAATGATGCCCCTGTGGATGGCTCGCGTGAACGACATCATCAAGTCCATGGGCTCACACAATCTGCTCGCCACCCCCACCGCCGCTGCCTTCGATGAACCGCGCCTTGGTCCACTGCTGCGCAAGTACTTGCCCGGCGCCGGAGGCGTCTCCCCGGAGGACCGCGCCAAGATCTTCCGCACCGCCTGGGACTTTGCCGGTTCTGCTTTGGGCAGCCGAAACGAACTCTACGAACGCTTCTACCTCGGTTCCATTGGACGCGCTCGCGCCCTGGACCACAAAAAGGCCCAGGCCAAGGGTGTTGGTGGAGCCTTCGATGCGATGTTCGCCGAGCTGGGCATTTACCCCGTGATGAACGCACCCGACGATCTGAATCTGACGGCCGTCACCGTCCCCACCCGCGCCTAAAAGGACACTCCCGCCATGGAAACCGTAATTCCCCTCGTCGACAGGCTGGTTGCCCACGCCTTGGGGATCACCTTCGAGGATCTAGATCCGCAGACGGTGATCCGGGTGAAAACCCGGCTCCTTGATACCCTCGGCGCGATGGCGGCCGGACACGGATCCCAGGATGCACCCGCGGTGCTTCGAGTGGCCGCGGCCTGGGGATCCGGCGATGACGCCGGCGTTCCCGGGACCAGCTTGCGGTTACCTGCCGCCGCCGCGGCCTTCGCCAACTCCGTCTTGGCCAGGTCCTTTGACTTCGAACCGGTGGAAGCCGACGGACCGGAAGGCACTCGGGTGGCGGCACATATCTCCGGTACCACCGTCCCGGTGGCCCTGGCACTTGCCGAACTCACCGGGGCCAGCGGGGAAGAACTGCTCACGGCGCTGGCCATCGGAGATGACATCACCGCACGTCTGGCGGTAGCCAGCGGCTTTGACGTTTATTCGGGAACGGATAACACCGGAACAGTAAATGCCCTGGGTGCCACGTTGCTGGCAGCAAGGATGTTGGGACTTGACGCGCCAACCGCCAAACACGCGCTGGGTATTGCGGCGAATCAACTCGGCGGCACCGTGGCCAACATCTTTGATGCGGCAAGTGCGTTCAAACTACCGATAGCCCTTGCCGCCCACACGGCCATCACCTCCGCCCAGCTGGCAGCGGCCGGGTTTACCGGAGCGAATGATCCGCTGGAAGGAAAGCACGGGTACTTCCAGATGTACTGCACCGATGCAAAGCCGGCACTAGCCGGCGTGGGTTTGGGTCGGGAGTTCTACGGAGATACAACCATCAAGCCGTGGTCCAGTTGCCGTGCCGCACACCCCTCCCTCGAGGCCTGTATACGTCTGGTCACCGAGGAGGGTGTTGAGGTGGAGCAGCTCCAGGACGTGAGCATTCACATCACCGAGCGGACGTTGAACGGATTTGTTGGAGCTCGCTTTGATCCGGCAGAACGCCGAGTAGTAGCCGGGCTTTTTTCGATTCACTTCACCGCGGCAGCCGGATTGCTTCACGGCACCGTTCGTCCCGAGCACCTCACACCCGAGGCGATGGGAGATGAGCGCATCGCCGCATTGCTCGAGCGCATTACCCTGATCGGTTCCCTTCCCAATAGTCAGCGCCTCACCGCAGAAGCAACCGCCACCTTGAAGGACGGGAGCACCCGACACGTGCGGGTTCAATATCCTGCCGGCGACTTCGCTTCAACTCCACTGAAAAACAGTGTCATTGAAGAGAAATTCCGGCTCAATGTGGCCTTCGGACTCCCGGAGCTTGTCGAGCGCGCACCACGACTGATCGAGCTGGTTTCCGGCCTTGAGTTGGCCGAGTCGCTCGAAGGACTCTTTGGATCCTTAAACCCCACCGCCATGATCACCACCCCGATTGCCTAGGAGAAGTTACGATGAACACGCAAAACACGCCAGCCGAGACCACCGTCGTCGACGCCGGAATCTTCCGCAACGTGGTGGGGCATTTCGCCTCGGGCGTCACGGTCATCACCACCGTGGTGGACGGGGTCCTCTATGGAACCACGGCTTCGGCAGTTTCTTCGCTGTCGATGGAACCACCCATGATGCTCGCCTGCCTCAACCGATCCTCATCAACTCATGACCGTGTGGTCTCCGCAGGGTACTTTGGTATCAACATCCTGGCCGACGACCAGAGTGATCTGGCCTTCCATTTCGGGCGCAAGGGCGAGGACAAATTCGCTTCGGTTCCTCACACCATCTCCCCCGAGGGCATCCCGTTGATTGATGGTGCGCTGGCTACCATCGTGTGCAAGGTGGATGAAACGGCCACCGGCGGCACCCACACCGTTTTCTTGGGCTTGGCCACCAGCGCCGAGGCCCACAACCGCCAGCCACTGGCCTACTACCGCGGCTCAATGGGCAAGCTGGAACCGGTGAAGGAACTTTCTGCCTACACCGCGACCCGCAACTGGGTACTGTTGCGCAAGAGCCCGCTGGGTTCGGATCTCGACATTGAAGCCATCGCCGAGGCCACTCGATCGGAGGCAGCTCATGTGGGCAACGCTCTGGTGAAGCTGGAAAGTGAGCACTTGGTCTTCCGCACCCCAAGCGGCGTCTTCCAGCCCAGCCCAATTACTGCCGAGCTCACCGATTCTGCCTACGACTCCCGGGCCATCATCGAGTCGGGCATTATCGCCTCGCACTTGGATAAACTCACCGACGAGGTCATTGCCGAACTGCGCCGCATTACCGTCGAGCTGGGCAGGTTGCGCGATGAATCTGAGGCCGTTCTGGATGATTTCCTGGCCCTGAACGTCGCCTACCACGATGCTCTGGTGGGCGTTGCTGGCTCATCTCAGCTCACCGACGCATTCCGCCGACTGGGCATCGGAACGGTGTGGCGTCAGGCCCTGACCCGCGAGGAATGGTCCCGCAATCTGGACCACACTCACGTGGCAGCACTGACCGAGGCCCTGGCTTCGGGTGACGCCACGGCCGCGCAGGACGCGCTCACCGCCCACACCGCGTTTGGTAAATCCCTAGCCCGCGAAGTGGTTCTGCGCCACGGCGGCAGCGTCTAAACAAACCCCGCAAACAAACCTGTGTTGGACCGTTCCCCTGCCGGGGAACGGTCCAACATTGGTTTAACGTCCCATAGCTTCACGCTTGTTCGATTCACATATAGTGCATTACGATGCACTTATGAACGTGAACACCTCTAAACTCGCCGTGACTATTGGTGCGCGCATTCGTCGGGAACGTTTGGCACGCCAGTGGACCCTCGACCGATTGGCGGAAGCCGCGGGAGTCAGCCGCCGCCAAGTGATTAATGTCGAGCAGGGTGAGGCGAACCCCAGTATCGGAACCCTGCTGGGGCTCAGCGATGCGCTCGGAATCGGCCTTCCAGCACTTGTTGAACCGCCCTCAACTCAGGCGGTCAAGATCACCCTCGCCGGCGAGGCCGCAACGCTGTGGAACGGGGAGGTCGGCGGCCACGGCAGGCTATTGGCTGGAACCCAACCACCCGACGTGGTGGAACTTTGGGACTGGCGGATGTTCCCGGGAGAGTCGCATCAAAGCAAGGCTCACCAAGGCGGAACCCACGAATTGCTGCATGTTCACACCGGGACGCTGACGCTGAGAGTCGCCTCCGAGTCCTTTGAATTGAGACCAGGTGACGCCATCTCGTTCACCGGCGACGTGCCGCACTCCTATGCAAACCACGGCAGCGAACCCACACAATTTTCTTTGACCGTTTATGAACCCCAAGTGGGCGCCGCCCACGGACGGAAGGACACCCATGAGTAAGACACAGACCTTGCAAGAGTTCCTCGACGGTGCCACCGTCGAGGCCGAGGTCTTTGCGCTGCGGCCCGACTACCGTGCACTGCTCATCGCCGTTGACGGCATCGAAGCAGGGGAATCCGATGCAGCTAGCGAGGCTTTGCTCGCCGCGGCCGAGACCTCGGCCCGCACGGCACTACAGCAACAACCAGTAGAGGACATTGCCCACGTCGCGGCCTGGCGCGAGGCCTACCGCGCCTTCGGATCCAAGCCACAGCGCACACGTAACAGCCTCGAAGCGTTGTTGCGTCGCGCCAAGTCGGGACTGCCACGCGTGAACCGATTGACCGACATTTATAACGGAATCTCGGTATTGCACCAGGTGCCACTGGGCGGCGAAAACCTACAGCGTTACATCGGCTCACCGCGATTGATCCGGGCCACCGGCTCCGAGGAATTTGATACCACCGCGGGCGGGCAAGATTCTGTCGAAACTCCCGACGTTGGGGAAGTGGTGTGGGGCGATGCGCAGGGAGTTACCTGCCGCCGCTGGAACTGGCGTCAGGGCAAACGCACCCAACTTACGGATTCGACCACCAGTGCCTTCTTCATCCTTGATGCCCTTGAACCGCTCGATGACGCGGCACTCACCACCGCGGCCGCCGAGCTGGTGTCTCACCTGAAACAGTTGGGCCCCGACGTTGTGGTGGCCCAGCGCTTGATCTCCGCACCCTAACCCTTCTTCTCCCCGACAGTCACAGGAGCGAAAATGTTCACCGGACTCAGCGCCTTTCCCCTCACTCCCCTGCGTCACGACGCCTTCGATGAATCGGCCTATGCCACGCTGATCTCACGATTGGTCTCGGCAAAGGTCGATTCGATCACCGCCTTGGGCTCCACCGGCTCCTATATGTATTTGGATCGGGCCGAGCGGGGCCGGGTCGCGCGTTCTGCCGTGCAGCACGCGGAGAACATTCCGGTGCTGGTCGGCATCGGCGCGCTGCGAACCTCTGCGGTGCAGGCTCTTGCCCACGATGCACAGGAAGCGGGAGCCAGCGGTTTGCTGCTGGCTCCCGTCACCTATCAAGGGCTGAGCGACGACGAGGTGTTTACTCTTTTTCAAGACGTCAACGCCCAGGTCTCGGTTCCCTTGGTCATCTATGACAACCCCGGGACCACTCACGTAAGTTTCAGCGAGGAACTCTACGCGCGAATCACCACGCTGGAACATGTTGCTTCAATCAAGATTCCGGGTGTTCCCACCGACCCCAATGAAGCTTCCGCCCGGGTGCGCTCTATTCGCGATCACATCCGAGCTGGCGTCACGGTGGGTGTCTCGGGTGACGCATCCGCGGCGAACGGGCTCGTTGCCGGGTGCGACGCCTGGTATTCGGTCATTGGTGGCACGTTGCCGCAGCTTGCCGTGCGGATCAGTCGGGCGGCGCTTGGCGGTGACAGCGCGTCGGCACTAACCGAGTCGGCTCGGCTCCAACCCTTGTGGTCATTGTTTGCTGCCCACGGCAGCTTCCGAGTCACCGCCGCAATTGCTGAGTATTTATCTCTTGTTGCTGCCGATTGTTTGCCTCGTCCCGTGATGGGATTGAATGCCGAGCAGCGGGCGCTCGTGGCAAACGTTGTTGATCAACTGCAGCTCATCGACTAAATCTGAGAGCTGGTCTACGAGAGACTCAGCTTGAGGGCTCGGACTCTCCCGATTCTGGTTCGTAGCCGATCAGCCAATGAAGTCCGTGGCGATCTATAACTTCGCCGTCGGAGGCGCCCCATGGTTTGGGTTCCAGCGGACCCAGCACCGTACCGCCCACCGCAAGCTTGTTAAACCACTGATGCAGTGTGGCAGGATCGGCCGTGCCCAGCAAGGAAAGCTTCATGCCTTCGGTCTTGAAACTAACCTCGCCCTCGGCGGCATCCGATCCGGCCAGGGCGACCACTCCCGAGAGCTGACCATGGGCGATGGCCTCCGGCGGACCGTCCTCGCGGCTGAACTCTTTATAGGTGTAAAGGGCGAGGTTCCCGCCAAAAATGTCCGCGTAGAAGCCGAGTGCTTCACGCGCTGTGCCGGGGAAACTGACATAAACCATGAGTGCCGTCATGGGCAGAGCATATAAAGGCTCAGGTCCCGTGGCAATAGTGCCCATGCGAGGAGACGCCGACAAGGATGCGTTACCTCCACATCGTTCGGGCGGAAGTAACGCATCCTAGTTATGTGGTGCCGGGGGCCACGTAGCTCAGCGGATTTTGCGGCGGTACTTGGCGATGGCCAGAGCGTAGGCGATGAACAGTATTCCAACGAGCCACGCAAGCGCGATCCAAATGCCGTTTCCCACGGTTTCTGAGGCAAACATGGCCCTGATGGTGTCCACGATCGAGGTCACCGGCTGGTTCTCGGCAAACCACGCAACAGGTCCTGGCATGGAACTGGTGGGTACAAAGGCGGAGGAAATAAACGGCAGGAAGATCAGTGGGTAGCTGAACGCGCTCGCCCCATCAACGGTCTTTGCAGAAAGGCCAGCGATCACCGCCACCCACGTAAGTGCCAGGGTAAAGAGAATCAGGATGCCTGTCACAGCTAGCCAGGCGCTAAGTGACGCGCTGGTTCGGAATCCCATAATGAGTGCAACACCAATAACGAGCGCAACGGAGACCATGTTCGCTGCCAGGGATGTCAACACATGGGCCCAGAGAACACTCGATCGGGCAATCGGCATCGAGGCGAAACGATCAAAGATGCCACCCTGCATGTCCAAGAACAGCCGGTAGGCGGTATAGGCAACTCCGGAGGCGATGGTGATCAAGAGAATGCCCGGGAGCATGTAATTCACATAGGATTCTCCGCTGCCGGTGTTGATGGCACCGCCAAAGACGTAAACGAACAACAGCATCAGGGCGATCGGTGTGACCGCGGTGGTGATGATGGTGTCGGGACTGCGCAGGATATGACGCAGCGACCGTCCGGTGAGGACGCGGGTGTCGGACAGAACCTGGGTGCTCATCACGATTCCTTTCCAGCTGGCGCCGCGGTCGCGGCGTCGGCATTTTCGTCCGGCGCAGCAGCGACGTCCTCGCCCACTAGGGCCAGGAAAACATCTTCAAGGGAGGGCTGTTTTTCGACGTACTCGACCTCCGCTGCTGGCAACAGTGCTTTGAGTTCCTTCAAGGTGCCATTCTGGATGATCACGCCCTTGTGCAGGATCGCGATCCTGTCGGCCAATGTCTCGGCCTCATCGAGGTACTGCGTGGTCAGCAGCACCGTGGTGCCAGAGTTGGCGAGGCCCTTGACGGTTTGCCACACCTCAAGACGAGCCTGCGGATCCAATCCGGTGGTCGGTTCGTCCAAGAAGATGATCGGCGGATTGCCGATCAGGCTCATCGAGATGTCCAACCTGCGGCGCATGCCACCGGAGTACGTTCCCGCTTGGCGATTCCCCGCCTCGGCGAGCGAGAAGCGTGCCATAAGCTCGTCGGCGATGGTCCCTGGATGCTTGAGATGGCGCAACTTGGCGATCAGCACCAGATTCTCCCTGCCGGTGAGCACCTCGTCCACCGCAGCGAATTGGCCGGTCAGACTGATCGACTCGCGCACGTCCTTCGGCTCGGTGGCAACATCAAAGCCGTTGACAGTTGCGATTCCCGCGTCGGGAGAAAGTAGTGTCGAGAGGATCCGTACCAGCGTGGTCTTGCCGGCACCGTTTGAGCCAAGAAGCGCGAAGATACTCCCTGCCTGCACGTCGAAGTCCACACCTTGCAGCACGTGCAGATCCTTGAACGACTTCTCAATTCCCCGCACCTGAAGTGCGGGCCCAAATATTGGGGTGGTGTCCATGACTATTTCTCCGTTTCCGGTGGTTCTCTCAGGTTTCGTCGACTGACTTGTTGATGGCATCGTCCAGGCGCTTGCGCTCCTTGCTGATCCATTGGCCGTCGGAGTAGTTTGCAATGAAGGTTTCGGCGAATTCCACCGGGTCGGCCCCGACAATGTCGCGGATGGGCGTCTGATCGGCGGCCGCGCCTTCGATGAGGTCAGCGAGGTCCTCAAGCATCTGCATCATAATGTCGCCGTTGACAACGGCTCCCGCGTACATGAAGTAACGCTCAATCCCGTCGATTGCCGTTCGGTAGCCCGTGGGGAGCTGTGTCTTGCGAGCCTTGTACTGCTTCCAGCGTTTCTTGTCTTCGAACGATCCGGTGACCTGTTCGATCCATTTTGGTGCCATGATTAGTCTCCTAGTTTTTGCTGATTGTCGATTTCCTGATGCAGCTTTTCAATGCGTTCGGTGAGGAATTTCCATGTTCCCCAGAACTCCTCGAGATACTCGACGCCCAGTGCATTAAGCGAATAGACCTTGCGTGGTGGTCCCTTTTCTGACGGGACCTTTTCGACGTCCACCAGGCCGCGTTTTTCAATCCTGATCAATAGTGCGTAGACGGTTCCTTCGACAATGTCGGAGAATCCTTCTTCGCGCAGCCGGGCAGTTATTTCGTAACCGTAGGCTGGTCGCAGGGCCACGGTGGCGAGAACTATGCCCTCTAGTGTGCCCTTGAGCATCTCGGTCATTTGCTTACTCATTGGACCCTCCCATCTACTACTCTGCAATACTGAGTACCACTAAATAGTATCACCGAGTACCGGGAGTGCAAGAGGGTCGCAAAAGAACTTTTTTGTCGCATATAGATCGAAAAACTCGGGTGCGTGCGGCCTCTAATTCACCGTGTCGGCAAGTATTTCGGAGGTTATCCCCGAAACCTCCGCTCCGGAAGGGAACTCGGAACATGAACCAGCCTCAGGCAGTGGTCGATTCCCAGCCGCGCACACTCAGGCAATGGGTACTAGGGCTCCAAGCAGTTCACTCATACCTACAACGGGCCATCCTCGTGTCAGTTGACTGTGGATCGCCTCCACGGGAACCCGTCACGCGGAGGTCGGCGAGGCTAACCCCGAATGCGTTCCTGGAACCGAATAGTCCAAGAGGCGAGCGCGGCGAAGATGCCGGAAACGGAGCAAGGAGACCAGCACTGAAGTGGTGCGACATGTGAGATTAGGCTGATGAGTGGATCCCCGTAGATACGGCAGTTGTTCAAGGAATCCCACTAGGCAAAACAACAGCACAAAGCTTGCCGAGAGCACGCCGGATCCTTTTATTGTTCCTCGTTTGATCGCGCGACAAAGATGATCCTGCGTTCGCTTCAGACATCAGCTCGAAGGAGGGTGCCTCCGGCCCTCCACTTCGCAATTTGCGTGCCTTGTGGCACGTCGGCTGCCGAGCGGACATGAATCGAACACCATCAACAGGACATTCGGAACCACCTTCAGCGGTCTACCCCATCCTGCCCGATGACCCTTGCCGCTAAAGGCATCAATCCGCCACCCCGCCAGGAGGTCTGACCTTCAGCTCACCAACAACCACGACTGTTTAGCTTTTGTTTTACCAATTCCCACTCCCGCGGTGCACGTGCTACGTTCAATTAGAAACCAAGTTCACTTCTCGTTTCGCTATTCGAAGGCTATCTCCATCTTGGGGAACGAAAAGTTGCCCATCGAAATTTTCTTTGGCACGCTGCCATACCTCGGGTGGGGATGCTGCTGGCACCAAGTGATGGAGCGCCAGATTGCGTGTGCCTGCGTTCTTGGCTATTCGGCCTGCATCTTGCGGCGTTGTGTGGGCCCGTCGGTGGTGTCCCATGCTAGCTTCAAGCTCTGCGGGTGATGCAGTGGGGTAACTTCGGGCAACAGCGTCGAGGTCGATGGCTTCGTGAATTAGGAGGTCACAGTCAGCGGCCAAGTCCACTAGATTGCCACTGGGCGCTGTATCGCCGGATATGACCACCGAACCATAGGCTGAGTCGAAACGAAATGCGAAAGCAGGGGCGATCGGACGGTGCTGCACGAGAGTGGCAGTGACCTTGACATGTTCATCGGAATAAACCTCAAAAGGTTCCATATCGGGATGATTTGCCAGATTCGGGTGAAATGGAACCGTACTTGGCAACACGATGTCTTCGCCTACGAAGATTCGAGAAATGTCGGGTGCACCAGAATCTCGACGTCGGTCGTTCAGGTCTGTGGCATGGGCACGAAGTAGCAACTCAACCATCTCCTTGGTGCCGGGTGTAGGTGAATCTGGAAATATCACATCCGGTTCCTTGCGCTCACCTTGGACTTCCGGGAGTAATTCGCGATTACCGGGGCCGATGATACGCACGGAGGCCTCGGGAATACCTCGAAAAGCCAGTCCGCCGAGAACCATGATCGAGTTAAGATCGATTACGTGGTCCGAATGCTGGTGAGTAATGAAGACCCCGCGCAAGTTTGTTGGACGGAGGCCAGCGTCCGCCATGCCCAGCCCCACGCCATGACCGCAGTCGACCAAGTAGATTTGCTCGTCAACAACCACTGCAGTAGCTATACCACGGATGTGGCCGTTGCCGGAGTTGGGGCGTAGCAGCGGGCCTCCGGCAGTGCCGAGGAAAACTACTGTTAGTCCGGTGCCGTCCATGAAGTTCCTTAAGTCTAAATAACGCAAACATAGACGAAGGTGATATGCATCGTAGTTCTAGATGCACATCACCTTCGAAGTGGATTAGCGGCCAAAAATCGCCGATATTTTGCTCTGGCTTTGCCGCTGACGGTCGGTGACATCCACCAAATCAGGTCGGGGAAGCAACGGAACTTCAGATGGGTTTTCGAAGGGCAGATCCAGACCTTCCGCATTGGCCACAGGCCCATGCCCCGCTTTGGCCTTTACCTCGTTAGCCTCGGGGGTGTTGAGCCAACTGACAAAAAGCTCAGCGGCTTGAGCGTTAGCGGCTCCATTTACGACCCCGGCGTACCAGTTAGTTGCCCAGTTTCCGCCCTCAATCGGATACGTAATTTCCACTGGCGCCCCCGCCTTGGTCAGGGTCATGAAGTTGCCCATGGCACCCATCACGCAGATGTATGCCCGACCCTGAACTACAGCATTATGGCACTCGGCGGTTGATGAAGAAATCACCACATCCTGGGCAGCAAGATCCTTCAGATAACCTTCACCCAATTTCTCGTCGTTCAGGACGAGATCGGCCCACTGCAGCCCGCCACCGTCGGTCGCCGGGTCGGTCATTGTGATCTTCCCCTTCAATGCGGGATCAAGCAGATCAGTCCAGCTGTCCGGCGTGATTCCCAGATCTTGGCGGGTGTCGTAAACCAAGCCACGGGGCGAAGCCGATACAGCTGTCAGAGTGCCTGTGTCTAGGGAGAACTGGGGATCCTCCGTCACCGGCTTTGCATTGGCAGGGCGGTATTCAGTGAAGTATCCGCGGTCCGCCAGCGAGACAGCGCCCACGTCGCCGGTTATCACCAGATCAGCGATGCGCTGGCCAGAACTCTGCTCCTGAGAGACCTTCGTGTCCAGTTCGGCGCCGACAATCTGCAACGGCTCAACCGAGATATTGGGGAAGCGCTCTTGGAATGCTTCGAACACATCAGGCCAAGTCGCGGTCAACGGCGTGTAGACATTTAGAGATTTTTGGCCTGCCTCAAGAGCTTTGGCATACTGCTGTTCGAAGTTCGTCTGGGCTTCGGCTCCACCTAGAGCCGCAGCCGTTTCAACACCGTCGCGCTCTCCGAGTCCGGCGGATGCAGTGGCATCTCCACCGCAGGCGGTGAGCAGCAGGACCGATGCGAGTCCCAAAGTAAGAGTGAAGTTCCGCTTAATGTGTCGATTCTTCATTGAATGACCTTTCATATCGTTTAGTTAAGTTAGTTAAAAAGAGAAGTACATGGGCGATCTCGGGCAATAGACCTGTCAGGAACCCGCGAGTATTGGCTCCTTTGCGCTCAATCGGGGAAGGGTTGCCAAGGCCTCCGGTGGGATGGCGGCGAGAATTCTGTCGCCGATCTGGGGTGCCCCCACTGGCCAGAGGTTGGCTACTTCCGCGGTTCGGATGGAGACCGAAACTCGCTGTAGACCGACCTGCAAGTTGTAGATGAAATTGTCACCCAAATACATGATGTCTGTGATCAGTCCAGTGAAGCGGTTGGGCTTCGACTCCGCTGCTGGGCCAATCATGACCGACGTGGAACGTACCGCAACATCAACTTGGTCACCTTCCCAGACATCGGTGCGAGCCGGGCCATCGAGCCGGATATCGGTTCCGTCCACACGCACGGAAACCGATTGGCTATCGGCGGCGATCACGGTAGCACCCAAGAAATTGTCGTATCCCACGAAGTCGGCCACGAAGTGCGAGACCGGCTGCCAATAGATTTCGCGCGGGCTTCCTACTTGCGCGATCTGACCCTTATTCAGGAGCACGATTCTCGTGGAGAGTGATACTGCTTCCTCTTGGTCGTGTGTCACGTAAATGGAGGTGGTGCCGACCCGCTTGTGCATCTCTCTCAGCTCGGAACGCATGTCTTGGCGCAAGCGCGCATCCAAATTAGACAGGGGCTCATCAAAGAGCAACAGCCTAGGCGTGGCAACCAAAGCACGCGCAAGCGCCACGCGCTGTTGTTGTCCGCCAGAAAGGTCTGTCGCCATCCGGCTGGCGTACTCTGCGAGTCCCACCAACTCCAAGACCTCGCGGACTCGACGGGCGCGCTCAACGATGCTGACCTGACGCATCCGAAGGGGATATCCCACATTCGCAGCCACTGACATATGAGGCCAAAGCGCATAACTCTGGAAAACCATTCCGATGTCACGCTTGTCGGGTCCTACATGTATGCGCTTTGACGGGTCGTCAACTACTTGGTTGCCGATCGATACCCTTCCTCCAGTGGGCCGCTCCAACCCTGCGACGCAGCGCAGCGTCGTGGTTTTGCCACAACCTGAAGGGCCCAATAGGGTGAGGAATTCCCCTTCTTGGATATGTAGATCCAGAGAGGGAACCGCAGGCGGTACCTTCGGCGAGTACCGCTTCTCCAGAGACTCGATGCTAACTTGTGCCATGGATCGTCCTATCAATTATTAGCCGCGCTCTTCGCACGGAGGTCGTCGTGGTTTTCATTGGCGTCGTCGTCCATCCCAGGGACACCGACCGAGCTCGGATCGACCTTTGCTACAAGGTGTCCCCGGGAAATCGTCCTGCGCATGTTTATGCGGCGAAGCGCTATCCCCAAGATCATGAGGATCAGGCCGCCGACCGCCAGCATCAGCAAGAGGACCAGCAGTAGCGCGGCAGCGGCTGAGCCGCTGCCCAGCTGCGTGTAGTAGTTGTAGACCAGCAGGGAAACGGTCTCCGTTTTGGCACTTGACAGCAGGATCGGTATATCGAGACTCCCCGCAGCCATCACACCGGTGATGAACCAAGAAGCCAAGAATGTGGGACCGATTAGGGGTACCACGATTGTGACAAGCATCCTCGGAGCCGAGGCGCCGCAGACGCGGGCGGATTCTTCGAGCTCCACTCCTAGCTGCCCCACCGGTCCGGAGGTAGCCCTCTGTGCAATGGGGGTCACCACAATGATCAGGGCAATCAGCACAATCCATACCGAGCCGTAGAGACTCTTCAAACCCGGAACGCTCAGGTATGCCCAGGTGATGGCCAGTGCTAGGACGATTCCTGGAACCGCCACCACGGCCCACACGATCATTTCAGGAACTTGGGCCCATCTGTTCTTGCTGCGTAGCGCAATATAACTGATGAGTACTGCCAACACGGTGGCGAAAAAGCCTCCGATAACGCCCATGAAGAGGGTGTTCTGCAAGGCTCGGATAACTTTAGAGGAATCAAACAATTCCGAATAGTGATCCCAAGTGAATCCATTCACGCCCAGTACCGGCTGGAAAGAGCCAATGACTAGCTGAGCCAGAGGGAGGACTAACGCTATGCCCACGAAGAGCAGGAACAGGGACAATCCAGCCCATTTCCAGCGACCTATGTCTTCCTTCTCAATGCGGTATGCCTTGCCCGTGACGGTAATGAAATTACGATTACCTATGGCCTTAGAGCGGATAGCCACTAGTACGTAGATGATCACGATCAAGAGCAAGGCAAGAGCGCTCGCTGAATCGTAACGAATTGGCGTCGTAGCAAGAAAGTCGTAAATCTGTGTTGGAAACACATAGATGCCGGCAGGGATACCCAAGATCAGAGCGACGTCCAATTGACCCAGGGAATTAACGAATCCTAGAATCGCCAATCCAGAAAGTGTCGGAAGCAGGATCGGAATATTGATGTGCGCGAACAGCTGGAAGCGGTTTGCGCCAGACAGCAGAGCAGCCTCTTCAAGCGAACGGTTAAGTGCTTTGACCGGCCCTAAAAGCAGCAAGTACATTACGGCGATACTTTTTAGCCCACTCACCACGATGAGACCAAACCATGAGTAGGCATCGAGCTTCGGGGACCCATCGGATCCGACCCCAAAGAATTGGGTCAGCAGACCGGAGGGCGAGGTCATCATGCCCCAGCTGATGGCAAAGAACAAAGTCGGGATAGCAAAGATCGTGACCATCGCCGGGGTGATGGTCTTTGCCCCCGGGGTATTCGTTCGAGTAGAGAGCCATGCAAATATGAATCCGCCGATTATCCCGATGCTCTGGACCGCTACGGCGAACATGACTGATGCCCAAAGGGTTTCCCAAGTGGCGGGGTCACCGTAGGCATCGACGAAGCCTGCCAGACCGAAGGTGCCTTCGGTTCCGGGTTGGCCACTTCGGAAGGCTCCGTACACCAGCATCGCCAACGGATAACCGAAGAATGCGCAGATAAACAACAGGAACAGGGTGAGCAACGTCCCCGCTGAACTGATTCGATTCACTTAAATCTCCATGTTTCGACGTTCCGGACAAGCGTGAAGGGTGGAACCGTGCGAGGCAACCTGCCGAGTACGTATAAACATATTGCTTGTGATCTAATGCACTGTCAAGAGATTATGCATAATTGAGTCAAGAAGATTTTATGTCGAGCTCTTCCCGTAAGATGCCCCTGCGTCATTTCCTCTTCCGAACAGATCGGCACGATTCCGCCGAAACGACCTTCGATTCCCGATACTGGTGATCGCTAGGCAAATGTGGGCCAGGCTGACCCTCATCGCACCGCGCAGTTACGAGCAATTTCGCCTAGAAACCTGTTCTTGTTTGGGTAAAAGGTCCCCGTGACTAGAGCCCTTGGCATTACCCTCGAGAATGGTGCTTTAGGGGTGACCTGTGGCAACCAAGCAGAAGAGAGATGCGGTTCGAAGGAGTGATAGTGGATTCGCGTGTAATTCTGATGGCGTTCACCGGCAGTTAGATGCTTCATCGGGGTCTGCCGGACTCAATTCCAATACAACCGCGATTCCCGCGATCCATCCATTGCTGGCCCGGAGACGGAACACGATATGCCGATTGAAACGCTGTAGTCTCGGCTCGTCGAACGCGCCGCATAGATCTGAAGAACAAAGATGACCTCCAGCAGGGCACTGTTGTGTCCCTCGAAGACGACTCGAGGGATACAACTCTCATAATTCGCCCAAGTCGCCGTAAGTCGAGACTTTCATTCAATCGCCGCGGCGGCCACAGCATCGCTGCTCGGGCGGACAATATGAGCGGATCACGGGGCTCGCGGTACTGTGAAACGACAGTGCACCACCGCGCCTCACCGATTGAGAGATTTCGTGTCCAAGAAGAAAAAGCCGTCGACCACCGCAAAGTCGAAGGCTGGTCATCCTGCACGAAGTGCGGCTTCGGCAAAGATCGTGAGCATCGATGAATTCCGGGCGCGCGCCGCGGGTGATGATCTCTCACCGCGCTTCATGAAGTGGCTGCGGGTTAACGCACCGTTGCTGGCAAACGACAAGACCTTGCCCACCTTGCAGACCTACCTCGAGCTGTACTCACAGGAGGTGGGCGATCAGGACTTCACCATCCAGCGATGGTCCTCGATGAAAAGCGCCATCTTGCGTTTTGCCGCCGAAATTGAAGATCGGGACTTCGAATACACCCTGCAAATCGTCATGGGTTACCTCCTTTTCCTGGGCGACAGCGGTCTGTGGAGCGGAACCGACGAGCAGTTTGATCAGGCCCAAGAATTAGTACTTGAACTCCTCGACGTGCAGTCGGATGAGGACTTCGACGAGGGCATTTTTGAGGTGCCGGCGTTGACGTTCGACCAAAAGCGCGATGCTTTGCTCGCGCTGCCCTTGGCCAAACACCTGCAAGCATTCTTGGCCTGGTTTGGTTCCGCCCGCGACATCACCTCCACCGGAATACTGACCCGCAAGGACATTGAGGGCGCGGCAGCAGCACTTGGTATGAGGGCAATCGGCGTCAATTCCGCGCCCTCTCTGGTTGCGCCGGAGGCTGGCGAACCTGTGCGGGTCACCAGCGCTAAAGACCTCCCACGCCTGCATATGTTCTGGGACGCCCTGATCCAGGTGGGGATCATCAGCCTGAGTGCCAAGCGTGCCAGCGTCAACGATCTATTTGAGCACGATCCCCAGATCGACACGGATCAGCGGTGGATGCATCTGACCAAGGACATGGCGCTGGCCATCTACGAGGGGCTCATCGACGTCGAATTCGAGGATGAAGACGACGACGATCTTTCGGAGGAAGAATTCGAAGATCATGACGTGGTGGGTATGTGGATGAGCACGCTGCTGCTGGAAGCCGGGATGGACGAGGGGTACCCCGCCGATTCGCTGGAAAATGCGTTGTCAACCCTCGAAGGCAGCGATCAGAAAGACCTGCTGGTGGCCCGGGAGCTGTTGCATACCCTGGCGCAGGAAGGCCTCATTGAGACGGGCTCGCACTATCGGATTCCGCCGGTGTTGAAGAAGATCATTGCCCACGTCATCGCCGAACCGTCCAGCGTCGAAGTTGACTACGAGGACGAGCTGGACGAAGACCTCGGCTACCTCGGCGCCACGAGCTAGACCCCGACCCCGACCCCGGCCCCGGCCCCGGCCCCGGCCCCGGCCCCGGCAGTAAAATAGAGAGCTTCGGTTCTCCACACCATGGTGTGGGGAACCGAAGCTCTCTGTGGTTCTGGAACCGTTACGCTTCGACTCGCGTTCCGGCGTCCACCGCGGTGACGAGGTCTTGAAGTTCGGGAACCTTTGCGGCATTTTCCAGCGCTTGGCGCAGCACCGCATCATGCGTCGGATGCGCCTCGGCGAGCAGGGCCTCCCCCGCGGAGGTGAGCTCCGTATAGATTCCGCGTCGGTCATCCATACACAGAATGCGGGTCAGGAGCGCTCGGTCTTCAAGCCGGGTCACCAAGCGCGTGGTGGCACTGCTCGACAGGGCGCCGGCACGGGCCAACTGCGCCATGCGCATGTGCCATCCATCCTGGCGACTGAGGGCATCAAGCACGGTGAACTCAACTACCGACAGCCCATGCTGAGCCTGCAGCGCGCGTTCGAGTTCGCCCTCAATAAGATTGTGCAGCGCGGCCAGTGTCCGCCAGCCCTGCGCGCGGATCTGCACGGCATCGTCCTTGATCCCCATGGTGATACTCCTCCGTTTTGGTAGTCCCAGCATAGCACCTTGCGCCGATATAGCGCGTGTGCAATCATTGCGTAAGCAACTAATGCACACGCAACGATTTGCTGCCAAGGAATCCTGAGGCAGCAAATTTCAGCCCTCACACAACGAAGGTTCACCATGCCAGCAGCACTTTATGCCCTCGCCTTGGGCGGATTCGGAATCGGTCTCACCGAATTCGTCATCATGGGCCTCCTCCCCGAGGTAGCCGCCGATTTCGGGGTTTCCGAAACCGTTGCCGGGTACCTCATCTCCGGTTATGCCATCGCGGTGGCCATCGGCGCCATCATCTTCACCGCCGTACTCAGCCGGCTCGACCGCAAAAAGTCACTGCTGTTTTTGATGGTGCTCTTCATCATCGGGAACCTGCTCAGCGCGACCGGCCCCAGTTATGAACTGGTCATGGTGGGACGCATCATCGCCGCCCTCTGTCATGGCGCCTTCTTCGGCATCGGATCGGTAGTTGCCGCAGACCTCGTAGCACCCAACAAGCGTGCCGGTGCCATTGCCTTTATGTTTGCCGGGCTGACCATCGCCAATGTATTGGGCGTTCCCTTCGGAACCCTACTGGGCCAGGCCACCGGCTGGCGCTCAACCTTCTGGGCCATCACCGCCATCGGCGTCATTGCCTTCATCGGCATCCTGGTGATGGTTCCGAATAATCTTCCCCGCTCCGGCAGCAAGGGAATCCTCTCCGAGTTCGGCATCTTCGCCAACCCACAGGTCTGGCTCTCGATGTTCATCACCATCCTCGGTTACGGCGGCATGTTCGGGGCCTTCACCTACATCGCTTTCACCCTGACCGGAGTCAGCGGCTTCGCCTCCAGCACCGTTCCCTGGCTTCTGGTGCTCTTCGGTGTTGGACTCTTCGCTGGCAACATCGTCGGCGGCAAGGCAGCGGATAAGAACCTGCCCAAAACGCTCATCACGCTGCTGATCATCCTCACGCTGATCCTCATAGGCTTCGCCCTGACGGCCAGCAACCAGATCGCCACCATCGCGGCACTGGTCCTGATGGGTGGATTCGGCTTTGCCACGGTTCCGGGCATGCAAATGCGCATCATGAACCACGCCGAGCACGCCCCCACCCTCGCCTCGGGCGCCAACATTGCCGCCTTTAATATTGGCAACGCGCTCGGTGCCTGGATCGGTGGACTGACCATCGCCGCCGGCCTGGGTTACACCTCCCCCCTGTGGGCAGGAGCGGTGATCACCCTCGCGGGGTTGGCCGTCTTGCTCATCGCCACCCGCGTCCGCGGCGGCGAATACGCGACGGTCAGCGCCAAAACTCTCGCCCCTCTCGGCACCCACTAACCACCCACTAACCACCCACTAACCACCCATCATCCAAGGAGATTTATCCTCATGAGTACAGCAACGAACACCATCCCCACCATCACCCTCAACGACTCAAACACCATGCCGCGTTTGGGCTACGGCGTCTTCCAGGTTCCGGATGCCGAGACCACCGCGGCCGTTGAAACGGCACTGGAGACCGGCTACCGCAGCATCGATACCGCCGCCATCTACGGCAACGAGGCAGGCGTCGGCCGAGCCCTGGCCAGCTCCGGGATTAAGCGTGAGGAACTCTTTGTCACTACCAAACTGTGGATCGCCGACCTGGGCCGGACCTCGGTCCACGATGCCATGAATGCCAGCCTGGAGAAGCTGGGTCTGGATCAGGTAGATCTCTACCTGATTCACTGGCCGGGTACCGATACCGCTGCCTACCTCGAGTCCTGGCAGGCACTGGAAGAACTTCGCTCCGCGGGTCTGACCCGCTCCATCGGCGTCTCAAATTTCCTGCCAGCACAGCTGGAAAACATCATCGGGCTTGGCGGTGCCATCCCCGCGGTCAACCAGGTGGAGCTGCACCCGTTCCTGCAGAACCGCGAAACCACCGCGGTGAACCGCGCCCACGGCATAGTCACCGAGGCCTGGAGCCCACTGGCCCAGGGTGCGGTCTTGAATGATCCGGCCGTGCTGGCCGCATCCGAGGCCCATGGCGTCACCCCGGCACAGGTGGTCCTTCGCTGGCACCTGCAGCGGGGCAACGTGGTCATCCCGAAGTCCGTCACCGCTTCCCGCATGGCCTCCAATCTGGATGTCTTCGGGTTCGACCTGGACGCCGGCCAGATTGCGGCACTGGATCTGCTCGAGCGCGACGGACGCACCGGACCGTTCCCGGGTACGTTCAACGGCTAATACGCCCTCATCGCCTCCTGGCGGACAAACAAATGCCACCGCGGTTAACACGTTGGGACGCGTGTTAACTTCGGTGGCATGGTGTTCGGGAGTTACCCGGGAACAACGGTGAAGCTAGACGTTAACAACGTCCTTCTTTTCGTCGTCCAGGTCCTTGCGCTCCGGCACAGTTGATTCAGCATTCTGCTTTTCAACCGCGCCCTTCCAGGCATGGCCCTGTTCATCATCTAGGTGCGTGGTCTTCTTGTTCTTCAGCGCGAAGATGTAGACCAGCAGCGAAATGCCGATGGCCACGGTGACATAGGTGAAGAACAGATCAATGCGATCGGCCTTCTGCAATGCCGCGCCGATCAGCGGGACGGTTCCGCCGAAGAGCGAGTTCGCGATGGCGTAGCCCAGGCCCACGCCCAGGGCGCGGATGGAGGCCGGGAACAGTTCCGACTTCACCAGGGCATTGATCGAGGTGTAACCACCAACGATGACCAGACCACCCATCATCAGCACGAAGGCCAATACCGGGTTCTGCGTCTTGGCCAGCAGCGACAGCAACGGCCAGGTGAACAGGACACCGGTGATGCCGAACCAAAGCAGCAACGGCTTGCGCCCGACCTTGTCGGAGATGATGCCGTAAACCGGCTGCAGCAGCATGAAGATGAACAGCGCCCAGAAGTTGATGACCGAGGTCTGGGTTTTTTCGATGCCGGAGGTATCGTTCATGAACTTCAGGATGAAGTTGGTGTACGTGTAGAAGGCCACGGTGCCGCCCAGGGTGATGCCGATGCAGATCAGCAGCGGCCTCCAGTACTGGGTGAACAGCAGCTTCATGGTGCCCGGCTGAGCTTCGCCCGCGACGGCAGGCTTCTTGGCCGCCGCAACCTGCTCGGCGGAGAGGGTTTCTTCCATGGTGCGGCGCAGCCACATGACCACCAGGGCCGCGACGCCGCCGATGGCAAACGGAATACGCCAGCCCCACGCGGTCAGCGTTTCGTGGCTCATGGTGTTCTGCAGGATGACCAGCACCAGCAGGGCCAGCATCTGGCCGCCGATCAGGGTCACATACTGGAAGGAGGAGAAGAAGCCGCGACGCTTGGAGGTCGCCGCCTCTGACATGTAGGTGGCGCTGGTGCCGTATTCGCCGCCCACGGAGAAGCCCTGCAACAGGCGAACGAAGACCAACAGCACCATGGCCCACATGCCGATGGCTTCCTGGGTCGGCAGCAACGCAATGGCGAAGGAACCGGCACTCATCAAGGTCACCGACAGCGTCAGCGCGGCCTTGCGGCCGTGGCGATCCGCATAGCGGCCGAAGAACCAGGCACCCACCGGGCGCATCAGGAACGAGGTCGCGAAGACGGCCATGGCTTCGAGCCCGGCCTGCAGCTCATTGGTCGAGTTGAAGAAGTGCGACTGGAAGTACGCGGCAAAAACCGTGTACACGTAGAGGTCAAACCACTCCACGAGGTTTCCTGCCGAGCCCTTGAGGATGTTACTCACGGCGCGACGAGTCGCGGCGGCCTCAACGGGGTCTTTAACGCGAGCGCCGGGACGCGGCGCCTTCTTCATGTTATCCACGGCAGCTTGGCCCATGGGGTGTTCCTCCTCCTACGTTGGCGGCTCCCATATACGACTGGGGCCTCAACCAAGGTAATCGTGAGACACGTTACAACCAACGTGGGAAGCAATTCCTAACACTTCCTTAGGATTGCTCCCGAGGCTTTCCCCGAGATTCCGGGACCTAAGCTCAAGGGGCATCCAACGCGCAGAAATGATACCCTCCAAGACGGGCACCATACCCAATCTTGACCACTGACCACCACTTTTTTACGACTTACTGCACCAGAGGCGAGGGACCGGAGAATGGACGTACTCATCGTAGAGGACGACGATTCCATGGCCGCTGCCCTCCTTGCGGCGGTCAAATCCACCGGCCATGGTGCCACCCGTGTGGCCCGCGGCTCCGATGCCCTGCTCATCCACCGGGACTTCGATGTGATCCTGCTGGATCTGGGGCTCCCGGACATGGACGGCTTGGACGTGCTGCGCAAGTTGCGTCAGGTCACCGACTCTCCCGTGCTGATCCTCACCGCCCGTGATGATGAACGCAGCGTGGTCCTGGGCCTGCGCTCGGGCGCCGATGATTACCTGATCAAGCCGGTGAAACTTGTTGAGCTATTGGCCCGCATCGAGGCCGTCACCCGCCGCACCAACCGCTCCGGCGGAACGAAGTCCACCCACATCACCCTGGGCGAGCTCTCCATCGATCTGGATCGTCGCGTGGTGGTTCTTGCCGCTCGCGAGGTGTCGCTCACTCCCACCGAGTTCGACCTGCTCGCGCTGCTGGCTAAAAACGCCGGATCCGTGGTGACCCGGGAACAAATCCTCGATTCGCTCTGGGGAGATGCCTTTATGGCCTCCTCACGTTCCTTGGATGTGCACCTGACCGCTCTGCGCTCCAAGCTGGCCCTACCCGGCTTCATCGTTAATGTCCGCGGCGTCGGATACCGGGTCGAAGCCGACCCGAGGTGAAGCTAAGAGTACTGGGGGTGCTCAGTGTGCTGGTCGTGGCCCTGGTACTGCTGGTCTCCAACGTGATCCTCTCCTCGGCGGGCCGCGAGCTCACCGCGCAGCTGCAGATCAGCCGGGTCGCCTCGCTCAATCGCATCGCCCAGCTCGCCTATGATGCCGCGTCCGAAGGCGAAACCGCGGTACTCAAGCGAGATATGGACACCTACTCCGGGCTCTACGGCGAGGCTCTGGTGGTACGCATGCAGACCCAAACCCTGGTTTCCGGCTCCGTGGACCCGCAACGTGCGGATATCCGTGATGCGCTGGCGCGGGCATCGCTGAATCTCTCGGACACCACGCTGCGACCGCTCAGCCCCTTTGGTACCGAGGCTCAGGTGATCTCCAGATCCTTCGGCAGCGCCAGCCAAGTCCTTGGTGCGGTGGTCATGGACGTAAATGTGGACGCTGCCCGGGAGAAGCTGCGACTACGCTGGCTGAGCACCGGTGCCGCTGCCACCCTGCTGGCCATCGTTTTGTTGCTGACAGCGGGCCGGGTGACCGGCTGGGTGCTCCGCCCGGTCCAGCGTCTGGGCATGGCGGTGCGCGAACTCAAGGAGACGGGACACAGCTCCAAGGTTCCGGAGGCCGGACCGCCGGAGCTGCGCGAACTCTCGCGCTCCTTCACCGAGATGGCCACGACCCTCGGTGAGCTCATCGATTCCCAGCGCCAGCTGATTGCCGACACCTCTCACCACCTGCGTAATCCCATTGGCGCGCTGCGACTACGGGTGGATCTATTGCAGCTCGAACTCAAGGACGCACGGGCACGGGCCGCCGGGGACGGGGTGCTCGCCGAACTTGAACGCGTCGAAGAGATCTTGGATTCGGTACTGAAATTGGCGGTGGCAGAGCACCGAGCATATGAAGATTCACTCGGCACCAAAAACGTCGAGGGAGCAGCGGCCATCGACACCCACGTGGATCCCTCGGTGGTCCTGGGTGAGGAAGTGGAGCGGGCACAACCCGCGGCCCTTGCGGCCGGGTGCATCCTGCACCTTGTTACCCCGGAGGACCAGGGACGCGAGCTCAAGTGCAACAGAATTGAGCTGGCTCAGATGATCGGCGAGCTACTGAACAACGCGATCAAATACGCCCCCGGAGCCGTCATCACCGCAGCCCTGCGTATCGCGCCGGGTAACACGATCATCGAGATCACGGATGCTGGCCCGGGACTGAGCACCGCGCAATTGGCGAACGCGACCACACGCTTCTGGAGGGCAGAGCAACATTCCAAGATTCGTGGCACGGGCATGGGGATGACCATCGTGGAGAAACTCGCCACCGCCAACGCCGCACGGCTTAACCTCAGGCCCAATGAACCCCACGGACTGCGCGCCAGCCTTACCTTTGTCATCCCACCGGGTCCGGAAGAAACGGAGCACCGCTCATGAGCCGCGATGGCCTCACGCGGCGCACCGTCCTGCGCGCGCTGCTTGCGACAGGTGCAGTCTCGGCGCTCACCCCTGCTCTCGCCTCGTGTACCCCCACCTCGCGGGCGGCTTCCATGGTGGTGGCAGGGGGCGAAAGCGGTGGCTTCTATCTGGAGTTCGCCACCCTGCTGGCCGATTCCCTGCAGCGGCACCGTGTGGCATCGGTGGCATCAGTAGAAATCACCGGTGGCAGTCTGGATAACGTCAAGAAGTTACTCGATGGTGAGGCCACGTTGGCGGTGGCACTGGCGGATGCCGCGTCACTGAGCGCCGGGCAGGAAAGTCAGCACGGCGGAAAAATTGTCGCCCTGGGCAGGGTGTATGAGAACTATGTCCATGCCTTGGTGCGCAAGGACAGTCCCATTTCCTCCATCAAGGATCTCGCTGGACGCACCGTGGCGGTGGGCACCGAGGGATCTGGCACCTCATTGATCACCCCGCGGCTCTTTGATGTGGCCAAGCTGTCCACCATCACCGCCGGTTCCAGCAACAAGGCCGTCACGGTCCTGCCGCTGGGACTGAACGACGGGCTGGCCGCGCTGGCGGAGAAAAGTGTGGACGCGCTGTTCTGGTGTGGCGGGGTCCCCACCGCCTCCATCACTCAGGCCCATGCCACAACGCCATTTTCGCTACTGGATCTCTCGGCGTTGTTGCCCGGCCTGAGCCAAGAATATGGGACCTTTTACGACAGGGTACTGATCCCCGCCAATTCCTATGCGGGCATGGACGCGGTGTGGAGCATCGGTGTGGCCAATTTGCTGCTCTGCCGCTCGGATCTGGATGATGCCACGGTTAAGGCCACAGTAAAGCTGTTGGTCGGGCACGGGGATGAGCTGATTCCGCAATCCAGCGTTGGAGTGCAGTTCCTAAGCTCCGAAACCCTCATCAACACCGCGGACATCCCGCTACACCCCGCCGCCGCGGCCGCCTACCGCGAGCTCCACGGCTAGAGCGACACCAACGGCTTGGTACCGACGGGAAAAGATAAATCGCTCCGTACCCGTGGCCTTTGAGGGGCACCGGGTACGGAGCGATTTTTGATCGGTGGTGAGTGCCAGCCCAGGGATCTTAGCTAGATCAGAGTGTCATGTCTTCGAGCTGGCGCCCGTTGGTCTCGCGCACCATCCGCCAGACAAAGAGGAACGAGAGCAACGCGAATCCGGCGTAGATGCCGTAGGCAAGCTGCAGGCCCAGGTCCGCGAGTGTCGGGAAGGTCGTGCTGACCACGAAGTTGGCGATCCATTGTGCCGCGGCACCGATTCCCAGGGCGAGCGCGCGGATGTTGTTGGGGAACATTTCGCCGAGCAATACCCAGACGACCGGACCCCAGCTGGCGCCAAAGCCGATCACAAACAGGTTCGCTGCGATCAGGGCAATCATGCCCCAGGAGCCCGGGAGGCTCACTTCTCCGTTGACGGTCACCGATTGGGCGAAGGCCACGGCCATGGTTCCAAGTGACAGGGTCATCATGCCGGAGCCGATGAGCAGCAGCAGTTTGCGGCCCAGCACATCAACCAGCGAGATCGCCACGATGGTTGCCACGATGTTCGTGACCGAGGTGATCACGGAGATCATGAAGGAGTCAGATTCCTGGAATCCGACAGACTTCCACATGGTGGTCGAGTAGTAGAAGATCACGTTGATGCCCACGAGCTGCTGGAAGATCGAGAGCAGGATGCCGATCCAGACCAGCTTCTTGAAGCCGAATTTGCCTCCAAAGAGGTCGGCAAAGCGTTGGCGCCGTTCCAGGTTAACCGTCGCCCTGATTTCGGCGATCTTGTTCTCCGTGGATTCTCCCGGAGTCATTCCCACCATGTTGATGAGCACCTGGCGGGCGCCCTCGTCATCGTTTTTCTCCACGAGGTAGCGCGGTGACTCGGGCAACCGAGAGGCCAGGATGCCGTAGACGACGGCCGGTACCAGCCCGGAGAGGAACATCCAGCGCCACGCTTCAAGGCCCAGCCACGCACTCTGGGATGCTCCACCGGCCAGCCAAGCGATCATGGCCGAGATGAGGAAGGCGAGGAAGATGCCGATGACCAGCGCGAGCTGCTGCAGGGTGGCCAGGCGACCACGCTGTTTTGAGGGAGCGATTTCGGCAATGTAGGCGGGTGCGATCACCGAGGCAAAACCCACGCCGATGCCGCCGATAAGCCGCCACCAGATCAGGTCCCACACGCCGAAGGCGAGTCCACAGCCCAAGGCACTGGCAGCAAGCAGGACACTTGCCACGAGCATGGTGCGCACGCGGCCAAAGCGTTGTGAACACACGCCGGCAAACCAAGCACCCAGTGCGGCTCCCAACAGAGCGCATGAAACGGTGAAGCCCAGCATGACCGAACTCAGCGAGAACTGCTCACGCACCGCATCAACCGTTCCGTTGATGATCGCGCTGTCGTAACCGAAGAGGAAGCCGCCCAGCGCCGCGGTTAAGGCCATGGCGATGAGCCGAGGCGTCACCCGCCCGTCGTTCTGAACCACAGGAGTATTTCGCGTCATCTCAGGCACCGATTCCCACTCGAGAGTGACCGCGGGTTACTTGCGGCAGTTCATGGCTTCGAAACACGCTGAGATCTCCTTTGATTCATTAGTAAGACTCAATTAGTAAAGGAGCCTAAACATAGCGTTATCCAGCATATGGCACTACGGTAGGAATCCGAAAGACCTCCTACCCAAAGGAACAATCGCATGATCACCGCAGCCGCCTCCGGAACCCCCGACAGGCCCCTGCCGCAGAGTCTTGCCATCGGAACCGACCGACGCTTCTTGGACCAACTGCTCCGCAACGGCCCCAGCTCGCGCACCGCCATTGCCGCTGCCACCGGACTCTCGCGCCCCACCGCTTCGGAGGCCGCCGCGCGCTTGTCAGAGACCGGATTACTACGAATTATCCAAACCCCGCCAAGCAATAAACGGGGCAGGATACCGGAGATTTACGATCTGGATCCCGCCTACGGACACACGCTTTCACTGGCTGCCGCGGCCGGCCAAACCCGAGTCCAAACCCATGACTTGCGCGGCACGCTGCTTCACGACACCAGTGCGGATCTGCCACATTCGATCACCCCAGCCGAGTTTGATTCAACCCTGCGCGAGCTCATCAGCACCGCGGTGAGTACCACCGGATCCCCGTGTCTTGCGGCGACGGCGTCGCAGGGCAACCCGGTAGACCCCTTGTCCCAGCGTCCGGTGGTGCTACCGGCCTCGGCCTTCCCGGAAGGCCGAGGGGACGTCGGCGCACTGCTCCGGACTTTTTGCGATGGACCGGTGCGACTGGATAACGACGTTAACTGGGCAACCCTGGCCGAACAGCGCATGGGTGTCGCCCGCGGAATTGATGAGCTCATCAATGTTTATCTGGGACCCGGTATTGGCGCAGGATTGGTCATGTCCGGCATGGTTCAGCGCGGCCGGCATGGTGCCGCCGGAGAGCTGAGCTACCTGCGCTCGGGCGGACGCACGTTGATCAGCCAGCTGCTGGACCACGGCGTGGCTGCCCCCGGCACCGATAGGTTGGACGTCCCGGGGTGCCTTGCACTTTTTGCCACCACACCGGCGCCGCACAATGCCGAACTTTTTGTTGCCGCAGTCGCCCAGCAAATCAGCAACATTGCTGCGATCACCGACCCTCAGGCCCTGGTGCTCAGCGGCCCGATCGCGAATAATCCCCCCTTCATTCGGATGCTCAGCCAGGCCCTGAAACCGCTCCTTGTTAATGCCGATCTTCAGGTGCTGCCCAGTGCACTAGGCGCCGATGCTCCGTTGATCGGTGCCAGCTTGGCAGCTCGGGATCTGGCCGAAGAGCACTTCTGGAGCGGCTACCGCTGCTAAATCTGCGCGTCCGCGCGCACCTGGACGCCGACTAGCCCTCCCCCACCGAAATGACCGTGCAGTAGGCTAGCGGCGAGGGAACGACGGTGCTCCCTCGATCAGTTATCAGGGGGCGAATCATGTACACGTTCGAGCAAGCCGATTCATTCGCCGAATGGCGCCGACTGATCTCCTCCACCTTTGTGCCCTTGGATGCAGAGCAGGTGCGCAGCGGCTCCTTCTCCGGTCGCCTGGGCGGACGGCAGCTCAACGACGTTGGCATCATGCGCATCGAGGCCAACCCACAGACCGTTCTGCGCTCCCCGGCCCTGATCAAGGCCGGAAACGGCGTGGGCCACTACAAGCTCAGCCTTCAGCTCAAGGGCCATGGGCTGCTGCTCCAAGATGGCCGCGAAGCGGTCTTGGCACCGGGGGATGTTGCCATCTATGACACCCAGCGTCCGTACACGCTGAACTTCGAGGAGGACTTCGAAACCCTTGTGCTGATGTTCCCGCAACACTTACTGGGGCTTTCCCCGCAGGACGTTTCCGAACTCACCGCACGCTCCATGGGACGCGATAACCTTCTGGCCCAGGCAATTTCCCCCTTTGTGGTGTCCATTGCCGACCAACTTCCGGGATTGCGCAGCCCCATTGGACACCGCCTCGCAATGAACATCGTTGACCTGCTCTCCACCCTGCTGGCCGATGAAATCCATGCACAGCCTCTTTCCGGGTCCGATAACCATGCCCGGATGTTGCGGCGCATCCAGCACCATATTCAGGCCCAGCTGGCCGACCCCTATCTGGCCCCGGATACGATCGCGGCGGCACACCACATTGCCACGCGCACGCTGCACAAGATTTTCGCCGAATCCTCGCTGACGGTCAGCGGGTGGATCCGCGAACGCAGGCTCGAGGCCGCACGCCGCGACCTGGCCGACCCGCTGCGCTCCCACCTTCCGGTGCGGGAAATCGGCGCCCGCTGGGGACTGCTGGATCCGGCACATTTCAGCAGGATCTTCCGTGCGGCATTCGGCACCTCTCCCACGCAATATCGTCGCCTACAAGAGCAGTCCGGATCATAATTTGCGCCCCACCGATGATCCAAAGGGGGCGCTGGGGAACAAGAACCGTACGGGCAAAGACAAGCCACTGACATGTGGCCTGAGACACACTGAGATAAGAGCCTTATTTCCCCAGTCCTCAGGAGTGCCCGATCATGACCACCCAAATCACTTCCAGCTTTGCCACCGATGCAGAACTGCTCACCGCCATCACACCGAATTCCGGCGGCCGGGAGATTTTTGACCCCGCGACCGGTACCCTCGTGGGGCTGGCCCCGGAACACACCACTGCCGATCTGAACACGGCCATCAGCGCGGCCCGCGCCGCGCAGCCCGGATGGGCAGCGCGTTCCCACGCCGAACGCAGTGAACTGCTGAACAAGGCAGCGGACGCGGTGGAAGCCAGCGCCGAGGCGCTGGCGGTACTGCTCTCGCGCGAACAGGGCAAGCCGCTGAACGGACCCAATGCCCGCTTTGAGGTCGGCGCCTGCGCCGCTTGGCTGCGCACCACCGCCGGTTTTGAACTTGAGCCCGAGGTGTTGGTTGATGATGAGGGCGGGAAGGCCGAGCTGCATTACCGCCCGCTGGGTGTTGTCGGGGCCATCGGCCCGTGGAACTGGCCCATGATGATCTCGGTCTGGCAACTGGCACCGGCGCTGCGGATGGGCAATACCGTGGTGCTCAAGCCCTCGGAATATACTCCCCTTTCGGTGCTCGCCCTGGTGCACGTCATCAATTCGGTACTGCCGAAGGATCTATTGCACGTCATTTCCGGCGGACGCGATGTGGGTGAGGCCATCAGCACGCACGCCGATATCAACAAGATCATGTTCACCGGCTCCACGGCCACCGGCAAGGCCATCATCCGCTCCTCCGCCGATTCGGTGAAGCGACTCACCCTGGAACTCGGCGGAAACGACGCCGGCATCGTCCTGCCGGACGCGGATGTGAAGGCCATCATCACCGATGTCTTCTGGGGCGCCTTCATCAACACCGGCCAGACCTGCGCGGCACTCAAACGCCTCTACGTGCATGAGGATATTTATGAGGAGCTCTGCACGGCGCTGACCGAGGTGGCCACCGCCATGCCCATGGGCGTGGGACTGGATGAGGCCAATGTGCTGGGCCCGCTGCAGAACCAGGCGCAGTACAACATCGTCGCTTCTCTGGTTCAAGCCGCGGTGGATTCCGGGGCCCGAGTGCTCACCGGTGCCAACCCGGTGGAAGATCAGCCCGGATTCTTCTACCCCACCACGCTGATCGCCGATATCGATAACAACAACCCACTGGTGACCCAGGAACAATTCGGGCCGGCACTGCCCATCATCAAATACTCCAATATTGACGATGCGGTGGCCATGGCCAATGGGCTCGAGGTGGGATTGGGCGCCTCGGTGTGGTCACGCGATAAGGATGCCGCACGCGCGGTTGCCGCCCGCATCGAAGCCGGCACCGTATGGATCAATAAGCACGGCGCGGTAGATCCAAGGGTTCCCTTCGGCGGCGCAAAGTCCTCGGGCTACGGTCTGGAATTCGGCGTGGAGGGCCTCAAGCACCTGGGCCAGCCACAGGTCATCAGCTACTAGCAAGACGGGGAGATCATGACCATGGAACGTGATTACATCATCGTTGGTGCGGGGTCAGCAGGAAACGTGATGGCCCGCCGCTTACTGGATGCCGGAGCTCGCGTCACGGTGGTGGAGGCCGGAGACTTTGATACCAATCCCGACATCACCCACCTCTATACCCTTGGGTCACTGTGGCACAGTGCCCAGGACTGGAACTACTACACTACCGAACAGGCCGGCGCCTCCAACCGCCGCCTGCATCTACCGCGCGGCAAGGTCATGGGCGGGTCCCACGCGCTGAACGCCACCATCTGGGTACGCGGTGACAAATGGGACTTTGATACCTGGGAGAAGGAAGGCTGCGCCGGTTGGGGTTGGGAGGACGTGCTGCCGGTATATCAGTCGATAGAAAACTTTGATGGCGGAGCCTCCAGCACTCGCGGTGATTCCGGACTCTTGGATGTGAGTGAGAAT